>NZ_JADBEK010000001.1:11728778-13093168 GCF_014873145.1 Nonomuraea angiospora
ACGAACCCGAGCACGCCGATCACGATGGCCGCGAACACCTCGTAGCCCTCCAGGAACGGCAGCAGATTGACCAGGAGCAGGTCGTGCGACCACCGCCACCAACCGAGCACGGTGTTCAGCAGACCGCCCAGGCCCTGCAGGAGCAGCAGCCAGCCGAGCAGCGTCAGCACCATTTTCATGGTCCCCAGCGTCGTCCACGGGTCACGGGGGCCGCGTCGGCCGGAGGTCTCGCCCGGCAGCTACTTTGGTCGCTGTCGCCGTGCCCTCGGCAGGGCCTAATCTCGATGAACGTGACGCACGAATACCGGTGGGCGCTGCCGTCGGTGCTGCTCGGCGACGGCGGGGAGGGCGGCCGGGTGCGCCGCTCGACCCGCGACTGGATCGTCGACATCGGCATGTTCCTGCTCGCGTGCGGCATCACGCTCGTCACGCTGCCGGAGCTCCAGGACGAGCCGGAGCCGCTGCAGCTGCTGGAGCAGGTGGTGGGGGCGCTGTCGTGCGTGGCGGTGTGGCTGCGGCGGCGCTGGCCGGTGGGGTTCGCGCTGGTGACGACCCTGCTCTCGTCCTATCTGGAGCTCGCCGGCGGGGCCTCGGTCGTCGGGCTGTTCACCGTGGCGGTGCACCGGCCGTTCAAGATCTCCGGCCCGGTCATGCTGTTCTCCCTCGTCACGCTCGTGCCGTACATCCTGCTGCGGTACCAGACCGAGGCGGAGCGCAGCGAGATGGTGGCCTTTTCGCTGGCGCTGCTGCTGACCGCGTTCGCGTGGGGCGTCGTGGTCAGGGCCCGGCGGCAGCTCGTCTGGTCGCTCAGGCAGCGGGCCGACAGCGCCGCGGAGGAGGCCAAGCGGCTCGAACGCGAGCGCATCGCCCGCGAGATGCACGACGTGCTCGCGCACCGCATCTCCATGCTCAGCCTGCACGCCGGCGCGCTGGAGTTCCGGCCGGACGCGCCCGCCGAGGAGATCGCCAGGGCGGCCGGGGCGATCAGGACCAACGCCCACCTGGCGCTGCAGGACCTGCGCGAGGTCATCGGCGTGCTGCGCCACGCGGGGCCGGGCGGCGAGGACGACCCGGTGCCCGACCGGCCGCAGCCCACGCTCGCCGACCTGCCCACGCTGGTCGAGGAGTGCCGGCACGCGGGCATGGACGTCCGGCTCGACCTGCGGGCCGGCGGTGACGCGCCGGAAGGGCTCGGCCGCAACGTCTACCGCATCGTCCAGGAGGCGCTCACCAACGCGCGCAAGCACGGTGGCGGGGCGCCCGTGGCGGTCGCCGTCTCGGGCACGCGCGGCGAGGGGCTGTCCGCGGAGGTGCGCAACCCCGTCGGGGTGCGCCACGTCCCGCACATCCCGGGCGCCGGGGCCGGGCTCATCGGGCTGACCGAACGCGCCGAGCTGGCGGGCGGGCGGCTGGAGCACGGCGCGACGCCGGACGGCGAGTTCGTGGTGCGCGCGTGGCTACCCTGGCCGGTGGAGACGACTCGGGAGGACGCATGATCAGGCTGCTGATCGTCGACGACGACGCGATGGTGCGGGCGGGGCTGTCGATGATCCTCGGCGGCGCCGACGACATCGCGATCGTGGCCGAGGCCGGCGACGGGTCCGAGGTGCCGCCGCTGGTGGCCGAGCACCGGCCCGACGTGGTGCTGATGGACATCCGCATGCCCGGCGTCGACGGGCTCACCGCCACCGAGGCGCTGCGCCGCACGTCCGCGCCGCCCGAGGTGGTGGTGCTGACCACGTTCCACGCCGACGCGCAGGTGCTGCGGGCGCTGCGGGCGGGGGCGGCGGGGTTCCTGCTGAAGGACATCGCGCCGGGCGACCTGGTGCAGGCCATCAGGAAGGTGGCCGCGGGCGAGCCGATCCTGTCGCCCGCGGTGACGCGGCAGCTCATCACGCACGTGTCCGACGGCGCGGCGGGCGACCGTACCGGGCGGGCGAGGAAGCTGCTCGGCCGGCTCAGCGAGCGGGAGCGGGAGGTGGCGCTGGCCGTGGGGCAGGGCAGGTCCAACGCCGAGATCGCGCGGGAGCTCTACATGAGCGTGCCCACGGTCAAGGCGCACGTCTCGCGCATCCTGTCCAAGCTCGACCTCAACAACCGGGTCCAGGTCGCGCTGCTGGTCTACGACGCCGGCACGTAGTCAGCGGGCCAGGAGCTCCTCGATCGTGGCCCGGTGCAGCACCAGGTCGTCGGGGTCGTCGGGCCGGGGCTGCTCGCCGAAGTGGATCCGGCGCTGCCACACCCTGGCCATGACGATGCCGTGCCGGAGGGCCGCGTACATCTCGTAGAAGTCCAGGTCGCGAGGCTCGTACCCCGTGATTTCCCGATATTTCCTGCAAACGTCTTCGCTGCGCATGAAGTCGGGCATGCCGGGAAAGCCTGCGGAGACCGTGATGTCCTGGAAGAAGCGGTGGAGGAAGATCATCCAGGACAGGTCCAGCTCGGGCGGTCCCACCGAGGCCATCTCCCAGTCGAGCACCGCGACCGGGGTGAAGTCCCTGAACATCATGTTCCCGATCCTGGCGTCGCCCCAGCACAGCACGTCGGGCCCGGGCTCCTTCGGCCAGTGCGACTCGAGCCACCGGAAGGCCCGCTCCAGCACCGGGATCGGCCGCTCGCCGTGGGCCCACTCGTAGTAATCGCGCTGGGCCTCGACGTGCGCGCGCAACCCGGCGGCCCCGAACGGGGCCAGCTCCTCGGGCGTGAACTCCGCCCGGTGCAGCGCCGCCAGGACCGCCACCGCGGCGTCCTGCAGCCTGCGCCGGTCCGCGGGCGCCGCGTCGAGCAGCCAGCTTCCGAACGTGTACGGCATCACGTCCGGCGGCACGTCGCCGTCCTCCCGCTCCATGACGAGGAACGGCGTGCCCAGATGTTCCGGGTCCGGCTCGAACCAGAGGGCCCTGGGCGCTGGGATCCCAGCTTTTTCCCTGGCCAGGCGCATGATCCCGAACTGTGCCCCCAGGTCGTACGAGGGGAACACGGGAACGGCTTCTACCGCAGGTGCGAGCCTGGCTACACAGCGCGTTCGGCTCCCGCCCCAGGAGGCGGTGAAGAAGAGGGTCTCGCTGGACATGCCGTTCTCGGCGGGCCTGGACACTTCGGACACCGAGGCATGCCCGCCGACCCTTCCGCGCAGCCAGCGGGTCAGGCTGCCGCGCAGTTCCACCAGGTCACGGGTGGAGGTGCGGATCTCTTCTGCCATGGTCGGCCTCCTGGGTGAACACCCGTCCCGGCTCAGTCGTATATCCCCAACCAAGCGCTTGTCTAGAGAGAGGTGGCCGTTACGGTCAGGTACGCGGCAGCCGTACCCTTGTCTGAAAGGGCATGTCACGAAGGGACAAGTGGGATGAGTTCAGCGGGTGAAGGCCTGTCTCGCCCGCTTCCTGAGCAGGTGCGGCTCAATGTCGTCGACCTGGCGTCCCAGGTCCTCGGTACGATGCCCGCTGCCTCCATACCGCCGCCCCTTCGCGGGATCGCCAAGTTCGACCCCCGAAAACGCGCCAAACTCGGCAGCGCGCCCATCGCGGCGCAGCTCGAGAACGACAAGAAGTTCCGCGAGCTGGTCGCCGAGTCGGTGGAGGCCGGCTGGCCCGAACTGGTGGCCTCCCTGGCCGAGGGAAACGTCCCGCCGGCCGCCGACCCCGTGCTCGTGGCCGCGGCAGCCTACCTCACCCGTCCGCCCGGCTGGGCGGAGGTGATCGAGGTCGCCCGTACGGACCTGGTGCAGTCGGCGGTGGCGGCCGAGGGGTCGGAGCGCGAGGAGGCCGTCACCCGGCTCCGCGAGCAGCTCGCCGCGCAGAAGACCGCCGCCAAGGAGGAGGCCGACCGGCTGCGCGAGCAGATCAGGGCGGCCCGGGCCGAAAACTCTGATCTGCGGCGCAAGCTCCACGACGCCCGCGAGCGGGCCAAGGCCGCGGTGCGGCGGGCCGAGGAGATGGAGCACGCGGCGGAGGAGGCCAGGTCGGCCGCCTCGGCCGCGGGCACCGCGGGCGAGTCCGAGCTGCGGCGGCTGCGCGAGCGGCTGGCCGACGTGGAGAAGCAGCTGGAGGCCTCGCGCCGGGCCGCCCGCGAGGGCAGGAGCATCGAGGACGCCCGCATCCGGGTGCTGCTCGACGCGCTGCAGGACGCCTCGGCCGGGCTGCGCAGGGAGCTCGCCCTGCCCACGACGATAAGCCGGCCCGCCGACTCGGTCGCCGCGGTCACCGGCGAGCGGCCCGGCGTCCGGGGGGTGCCCGCGCGGGCGCTGGCCGACGACGACCCGCAGCTCCTCGACCAGCTCCTGGCCCTGCCGCAGGTCCACCTGATCATCGACGGCTACAACGTGACCAAGACCGGCTACGGCACGCTCACCCTCGCCGACCAGCGCACCCGGCTCATGACCGGGCTCGGCGGGCTGGTGGCGCAGACCAGGGTCGAGGTGACCGTCGTGTTCGACGGGGCCGAGCTCAACTCCCCGGTGCAGGTCGTGGCGCCGCGCGGGGTGCGGGTGCTGTTCAGCCAGCCGGGGGAGATCGCCGACGATCTGATCCGCCAGCTCGTACGCGCCGAGCCGCCCGGCCGGGCCATGGCCGTGGTGTCGTCGGACCGCGAGGTGGCCGAGTCCGTCAGGCGGATGGGAGCCAGACCCGTTCCGTCTGGCTTGCTGCTGCGCAGGCTGGGCCGGGCCTAGATTACGTCCACCCTTACGGGCGGATTTGCCGTGCTGTGGCAGGGATCGGCGTCGTATCACGAATTGAGCGGATAAGCTGTGACCCCACCCGCCACTTCTGTACTATTTCGCCCCAGATATAATCCCTGGGAGGCGACACAGTGAGGTTTGGCAGGGTGCCGGTGGCCGCGGGTCTCGCGTTCGGGCTGGTCCTGTCCCCTGTGGGAGCCGCCGTCGCTGATCCCAGGCCCACCCTCGGACAGGCCAAGGCCAAGCTCGACAAGCTCAACGACAAGGCCGACAAGGTCGTCGACCGCTTCAACACGGCCACCGAGCGGTACAAGGCAGCCAAGGGCGCCTACACCAAGCTGAACGACCGCTACAAGACCAAGCTGGCGACGGTCGCGGACCTGCGCGCCCAGGTGGTCGGCATGGCCGTCGACAGCTACAAGCTCGGCACCGACCTGACCTCCCTGCCCGGCATGATGAGCGCGGACCGTCCCGACGACTTCCTGATGGGCCTGGCGCTGACCGAGCAGATGTCGAAGGAGCGGGCGGAGAAGCTGGCCGCGTTCGACCGGGAGAACCGTGGCCTGAAGGCCGAGCGCGACAAGGCGGAAGAGGCGCTGGAGGCCGCCGACCGGGAACGGGACGGGGTCGAGAAGGAGCGTTCGGAGATCATGAAGCTGATCTCCGAGCAGAAGAAGCTCCTGAAGAAGCTGGGCGCCTACAACCCCGGCAACCCGAACAGCGTCGGCATCCAGTACACGGGCCCGGCCTCGGGCAACGCCGCCGCCGTCCTGCGCTTCGCCTTCGCCCAGGTGGGCAAGCCGTACGTGTTCGGCGGGACGGGTCCGGGCGGCTGGGACTGCTCCGGCCTGACCCAGGCGGCCTGGCGCGCCGCGGGCGTGTCGCTGCCGCGCACGACCTGGCAGCAGTGGGCCTGGGGCGCGAGCCGCAAGGTCTCACTGAGCGCCCTCCAGCCGGGGGACCTCATCTTCAGCTCGAGCTTGGGTCACGTCAGTATCTACGCCGGCGACGGGAAAATCGTTCACGCGCCGCAGACGGGCGACGTGGTCAAGGTCGTCAAACTCTCGGCGTACGGCGGGCGCCTCGTGGGCGCCATCCGCCCCTAGCTACGACGCGGAATCGTTGATCCCGGCGGCCGAACGGGACGCCATGGGAACGATCCACGCATACGACGCGCCTCGCAAAAGCCGCAACAAGTGTGACAAACGCGACATTTGAGGCCTGACAAACGGGCGCGAAAACAAGTGTGAGCAGAGTCACATTTAGGTAACGGAACCTGGCACTCCAGCAGGGATTTCCCTCCTTACTGACTCCACTATCTGATCTTTACAAGCGGTGTTCCGCTTTGCCGATCCTTGACCCTTCGGCGTAGCTTCTGGCGACGTCGCGGTGAACAAGCCATGTCCTCCGCGAACCCGCATCGGGCTCTCCCGGTGTGAGACAGATAAAGATCCGCTGGTCAACCGCCCAAATGTCCCCATATCAACACATTGATCGGACGGTTGGCCCGCCGAATCCGTGCAGCCAGGAGGCACGGAGCCGGGGACCCAAACGATCCCAGTTCCCAGGGATCAGGGGGTGAATCGGCGCGCGCGTCGCGCCGTAGGGCTACTTCCAGGCCCGAATCCGTCAGCTAACCCGGTAGGCATTCGTGGAAGACACAAGGAGAAATCCTGTCTACCTCCCTGCATAACCCCCGTCTGTCCCGCATTGCCCTGAGTGGCGTAGCGCTCACGATGACCGTGACGGCCGGAGGTGCGATCCTCCATGCCCCAACGGCTCAGGCGGCCACGACCGAGTCGGCTTCGACGTCTGCTTCGACGACCAAGGCGGCCGCGACCGCCGTCACCTCGAAGACGACCTCGGCCGCGGCGCTGAGGGCGGCCAAGGTCGCCCGCCAGAAGGCGAAGGCCGGCAAGGCCGTCGCCGTGGCCAAGAAGCAGGTCGGTGACCCGTACCGGTACGGAGCCACAGGCCCTGGTTCGTTCGACTGCTCCGGCCTCGTCCAGTACGCCTGGAAGAAGGCCGGGGTGAAGCTCCCGCGCGTGGCGGCCAGCCAGTTCGCCCGCATCAGGAACAAGGTCTCGTGGAAGCACCTCCAGCCCGGCGACCTGATGTTCTTCAGGGGGCTCGGCCACGTGGGCATGTACGTCGGCAAGGGCAAGATGGTCCACTCGCCTCGGACAGGCGAACGGGTACGCATCGACAAGCTGGGTGGATGGCGGCGGGCGTCGTTCGTCGGCGCTGTCCGTCCCGGCATGTGAAGAAGCCCCGCCCGGATCATTGTCCGGGCGGGGCTCTCCGCTTTTCAGTTCTCTTACGGCGGAGCACGGGCGGCACCCGCTTTCAGTTTTTACGGCGGAGCACGGGCGGCGCCACCCGCCGTACGTGGCGCAGGGCCTCCAGGGAGACGCCCGCTGACCCGCACCCACCGCCCACCGCAACGGCGCCCCTCAAACCCAGCCACCCTGTCCCCAAGCCCACACCGCCCACCCCACGGCTCTCCAGGGCCCTCAGCTCACGGCCCCTCGCCTCACGTCCGCTCGGCCTCGCGACTCTCGGCCCCACCCCGGCGGCTGACGGCCAACCGATCACGGCCCCACGACGCGCCCCTCGGCCCCTCGGCCCCACGACCCCACGACCCATAACCCTGAGCCCCACGACGCGGCGCTGACACCCACGGATCACGGCCCCACCGCCCACGGCCAACGGATCACGGCCCCACGGCGCGCGACTCGCCCCTCGTACCCTCGGCCCCACTATGCGGCGGCTGACGGCCCACGGATCGCGGTGCCACGGCACACGGCTCGCCCCCACGGCGCGGCTGGGCAGCTGACGGTTAACGTGGCGAGCAGGCGCGGAGTGGCCGGTCATGGGCTGTCGGCGGCTACGATCGGGCATCGTGTCAGGGCAGGTGAGTCGGCGGGCCGCGATCGTCTCCGTCCTGCTCCTCGCCGTCGCCCCCGCCAGCGCCCCCACCCCCGATTCCCCCGTCCTCCCCGCCGAGATCCGCGGCCTGTGGGGTGACGGCGAGGTCGTGGTCCGCGGGGCGCGGTCCGTAGTCGTCGGCCGGCACACCGCATCCGGTGAGCTCGGCGACATCGCGCGCAGGGCTGATCGGGCGGGGCAGCGGGTGTCGGCGGTGCTCGGAAGGTCGGTACGACCGCTCGTAGTCGTTCCCCCGTCCGCGTCCGAGGCGGCCGGGCTGGCCGAGGTGGGGCGGGTGGACGGGCTGGCGGCGGTGGCCGATCGCGGGCGTGTGATCATCGTCCCCGAGTTCTTCGCCAAGCTGAACTCCATCGGCAAGGACGTCGTACTCACTCACGAGCTCACCCACGTCGTGGCCGGCACCGACCGCCTGCCCCCGTGGCTCTATGAGGGGTTCGCCGACTACGTCGGCTATCGCGACTCCGGGCTCCCCGTGAGGACCGCGGCCGCCGAGCTCGCCGCCGAGGTGCGGGCCGGGAGGCTGCCGGGGGAATTGCCCGGACCTGCGGCTTTCGCGGCTGACGGGCGGGACCCCGTCCGGCTCGCGCGGGCGTACCAGGAGGCTTGGCTGGCGTGTCGCTTCCTCGCTGACCGGTTCGGTGAGAGGACGCTGGTGAGGCTCTACCGTGACGCCCGCGAGGGCGGCGTAGACCGGGCACTCGCCGCGCTCGGCCTCTCCGCCGCCACGCTGACGGCACGGTGGCGTGACTACGTGCGAGATCAGCTCGCGTGAGGGGGAGGCAGATGAGCGAACGGCGGAACGTGGACGACGCGTCGCAAGAGGCGTCGAAGGAGGATGAGGAGGCGGCCGGAGGCGCGGTGGCGGCCGGGGGCGCGGTGGCGGCCGGGGGCGCGGTGGCGGCCGGGGGCACGGTGGCCGCTGGAGGCGCGGTGGCGGCCGGGGGCACGGTGGCCGATGGAGGCACGGTGGCCGATGGAGGCACGGCGGCGGGTCCGGAGGCCGATCCGCCGGGTGCGTCCGTGGAAGGGGAGAGCGCCGGTCCGGTGTCCGGAGGCGGTGTGTTCGTGAAGGGGGAGAGCGGCGGCGGAAGGCGGGGGCATGGTGAGGACGTGTCCGTGAACGGGGCAAGGCCGCCGGAGTCCGACGGCGAGGGCCGGCTGAGGCGGCAGGCGGCGGTGGCGGCCGTGCTGCTCGGCCTGGTGATCGCGGCCGTGGCCGCCTTCAGCACCCCGTGGCACCTCCTGACCTCCGGACCGCCCGACCCGGCCCGCGACTTCACCGCCGCGCAGATCGCCAGGTCCGAGGCGTTCGACGCGGCCAGCACCCTGCCCGGCTACCTCTCGCTGGCCCTCACGCTGATCATCGCCGGGCTGCTCGTCGCCACCCCGGTCGGCGTGAAGCTGGTGGCCTGGCTCAAAGGCCCCTGGTGGGTCCGCGTGGTGCTGGGCGTCGTGGTCATCACCCTCTTCACCCAGCTGGTCAAGCTGCCGCTCGCCATCTGGGGCGAGACGCTGCTGCGCAGCTACGGCCTGTCCATCCAGACCTGGGGGTCCTGGGGCTCCGACCGGCTGAAGAACATCGGCGTCGACGCGTTCATGCTCTGCCTGATGCTGCTGGTGCTCGTGGCGCTGGCCCGCAAATTCAGGCGGTGGTGGATCCCGGCCGCCGTGGGCGCGTTCGCGCTGACGGTGCTGGCGTCGTTCGTCTACCCGGTGGTGTTCGAGCCGCTGTTCAACGACTTCACGACCATGCAGCAGGGCCAGCTGCGCACCGAGCTCCTGGACATGGCCAAGCGGGACGGCGTGCCGGTCGAGGACGTGCTGGTCGCCGACGCCTCCCGCCGGACGACGGCGCTGAACGCCTACGTGTCCGGGTTCGGCGCCACGCGCCGCATCGTCGTCTACGACACGCTGCTCAAGGCCCCGAAGGCCGAGGTCGAGCTGGTCGTGGCGCACGAGCTGGGCCACGCCAAGAACGACGACGTGCTCTACGGCACGTTCATCGGCGCCCTGGGCGCCGCGCTGGGCGCGATCCTGCTGTTCTGGGTGTTCGGCCTGGTACGCCGCCGCACCGGCGTCACCGGCCTGGGCGATCCGCGCGCGGTCGGCGCGGTCATAGGCCTGATGACGTTCGGCTCGCTGCTCATGAGCCCCGCCGAGAACCTGATCAGCCGCCACATCGAGGCCAGGGCCGACCTGCACGCGCTGGATCTCACGCACGACCCGGCCACGTTCATAGCGATGCAGAAACGCCTGGCAGTCACCAATATTTCCGACTTGTCGCCGGATGCGGTGGAATATGTGCTCTATGCCTCCCATCCTTCCAGCCCCGAGCGCATCGCGATGGCCCGTGCATGGGCCAAGCTGAACGGCGTCCCAGTGCGGTGACTCGTGCGGTGACCCGTGCGGTGACACACCCGGCGGCCGATGCCGTGCCCAAGGTGGATGTCGTGCCCAAGGCCGATGCCGTGCCCAAGGTGCTCGTCGTCACGAACGACTTCCCGCCCAGGCCGGGCGGCATCCAGTCGTTCGTGCACGGCCTCGCGCTGCGCACGCCGGGCGTGGTCGTCTACGCGCCCGCCTGGCCGGGCTGCGAGGAGTTCGACGAGCGCCAGCCGTTCCCGATCGTGCGGCATCCGACGCGGCTCATGCTCCCGACCCCGGCCGTCGCCCGCCGGGCGGCGCGGCTGGTGGCCGAGCACGGCGCGCGGACCGTGGTGTTCGGGGCGGCGGCGCCGCTCGGGCTGCTCGCCCCCCGCCTGCGCCGGGCGGGCGCGCGGCGCGTGGTGATGCTCACCCACGGCCACGAGGCGTCGTGGGCGAGCGCGCCGGGTTTCCGCGCCGTGCTGCGCAGGATCGGCGGGCACGCCGACGTGGTGACGTACCTGGGCGAGTACACGCGCGGCCGCCTGGTCGCCGCCGTCCCGCCGGGCAAGCTCGTACGGCTGGCGCCCGGCGTGGACGTCGGCCAGTTCCGCCCCGACGCGCCCAAGGCCGAGCTGGGCCTGGACGGCCGGCCGGTGGTCGTGTGCGTGTCGCGGCTGGTGCCGAGGAAGGGCCAGGACCAGCTCATCAGAGCCTGGCCCCGGGTGCTGCGCTCGGTGCCGGAGGCGGTGCTGCTGCTGGTCGGCGGCGGCCCCCACCGCAGGACGCTGGAACGCCTGGCGGCGGGGCGGGAGTCGATCAGGTTCACCGGCACCGTGCCGGCCGCGAGCCTGCCCGGTTACTACGCCGCCGCCGACGTGTTCGCGATGCCGTGCCGTACCCGGTGGAAGGGGGTGGACGTGGAGGGGCTCGGGATCGTGTTCCTGGAGGCGTCCGCCACCGGGCTGCCGGTGGTGGCGGGCGCGTCCGGCGGCGCGCCCGACGCCGTGCGGTCCGGCGAGACGGGGCTGGTCGTGGACGGCGAGGACCCGGGCGAGGTGGCCCAGGCGATCGTCGAGCTGCTGACGGACCCCGCCAAGGCCCGCAAGATGGGCGCGGCCGGGCGCGACTGGATCGCCCGCGACTGGGCGTGGGAGCAGGTGGCCGCCCGCTTCCACACGCTCCTCTAGCCCCCGCTAACCCTTCGTGGCCCCCAGCGTCAGGCCGGCGACGAACTGCTTGTGCAGGAGCTGGAAGACGATCAGCGTGGGCAGCGCCACCAGCACCGACCCGGCGGCCAGCAGGTTGTAGTCGGTGAAGAACTGGCCGCGCAGGTTGTTCAGCGCGGAGGTGACGGGCAGCTTGTCGCCCGACGACATCAGCACCAGAGCCCACAGGAAGTCGTTGTACATCCAGGTGAACTGCAGCGTGGACAGCGCCGCCAGCACCGGACGGCACAGCGGCAGCGTCAGCCGCCAGTAGCGCTTCCACACCGAGGCCCCGTCCACCAGCGCCGCCTCGGTGATCTCCTCGGGGATCGTGCGCATGAAGTTCGCCATGACGAACACGCAGAAGCCGAACTGGAACGCCACGTGGATGAGGATCAGTCCCAGGTAGGAGTCGTAGAGCGACTGCGAGTCCGACAGCCACGCGGGCAGCGGGACGAGGGTGTAGAGGGTGTAGAGCGGGGTGATGAGGACCTGCGGCGGCAGCAGGTTCCCGGCGGTGAACACGATCAGCAGCGCCTTGCGCCCGGGGATGCGCAGCCGCGCGATGGCGAAGGCCGTGAACGACGCCATGAACAACGTGATCAGCACGCCGGGCACGACGATGATCAACGTGTTGAGGTAGTAGCGGGGCAGCTCGGCCTGCGACCACGCCTGCCCGTAGTAGCCGAGCGTGAGGTGCTCGGGCAGCGAGAAGTAGCCCAGGCGGGCGGTCTCCTCGTACGGGCGCAGCGACGCGTAGACGGCCAGCGCGAGCGGCAGCAGCCACCCGAGGGCCACCAGCGTCAGGAAGGCGTGCAGCAGGATCCGCAGCGGCCGCACCGGACGCCGGGACGGCGCGCGCCGCTCCTGGGCCGGGGGAGCGGCGGCCGGGGCCGTGAGCGTCATCGTTCCTCCCTGAACATCTGCGACAGGTAGGTGACGATGAACCCCAGCGAGATCACCAGCAGGATCACCGCGATCGCCGAGCCGAACCCGATCCTGCTGGCCTCGCCCACGATGTTCTCGGTGACCAGCACGGACAGCAGCTCCAGCCCGTTCCTGCCCTTGTTGATGGCGTAGACGATGTCGAAGGCCCGCAGCGCCTCGATCACCGTGATGACCAGCACGATCACGTTGACCGGCCGCAACGTCGGGAACACCACGCGGAAGAACGCCTGCCGCTCGTCGGCCCCGTCGATGGCCGCCGCCTCCTTCAGCGCCGGATCGACCGCCTTCAGCCCGGCCAGGTAGATGACCATCACGTAGCCGACGTGCCGCCACCCGGCCGCGACCATGACGACCCAGATGTTGATCGAGCTGTCGCCCAGCCAGTCCACGGTCAGCCCGGTCACCGCGTTCAGCACGCCGTAGTCGGAGGAGTAGACGAGCTGCGCGATGAAGCCCACGACGGCCAGCGAGAGCACGACCGGCATGTAGAGCGCGCTCTGGTAGACGCGCGACAGCCGCAGCCGCCGGTCCAGCAGCACCGCGCAGAACAGCCCGAACGGCGTCGCGATCAGCCCGAGGAAGCCCAGCCACAGCAGGTTGTTGCGGACGGCCGACCAGAACGGCGGATATTCGGCCGCCAGGTCGTGGTAGTTCTGCCCGCCCACCCACTCGATCGGCCCGATGCCGTTCCAGCCGGTGGCGGAGAGCCCGACGGAGGCCAGCGTGGGCCCCCAGATGAGGCCCACGTTGACGACGATGGCCATCCCCAGCCCGATGACCAGGATGGTCACGTCGCGGGCGGAGTAGCGGCGGGTTTTGACGGCCATCAGCGGAAGATGTTGGCCTTCTGCTTCTCGATGCTCGCCAGCAGGGAGTCGATCTCGCCGGGTTTGCTCACGAACGACTGCAGCGACGGGATCATCACGGTGGAGGCGAAGTCCGGCCGCGTGTCGCGGTCGAGGAACTGCGCGATGTGGGTGGCCTTCGACACCAGCTCGGCGCCGCGCTTCTGCAGGGCGCTGTAGCCGGAGGTGTCGGCCTTGGAGCTGGCGGCCAGCGTGCCCGGGTCCAGCTTCGTGGCGATGTTCTGCGAGGAGGCCTGGGCGAGGTGCTTGAGCAGCGCCTTGGCGCCGTCCACGTTCCTGGCCTTGGCGGAGATCATGTAGCCGTCGATGGGCGCGTCGATCGAGTCGGTCCCGTACGCCGGGTTGATCTCGGGGAAGGTGAAGAAGTCGAGGTCCGCGCGGTCGGCCTCGGGGAACTGCTGGGCGACGAACATCCCCAGGAGGTACATCCCGGTCTTCTTCTGCGCCAGCGACTGCCCGGCCTCCTGCCAGGTGCGGCCGAGCGCGGCCGGCTGGTGGTACTCCATCAGCCCCCGCCAGGTGTCGAAGACCTGCTTGACCTTGGGGTCGGTCCACGACTCCTTGCCGGCCATGAGCGAGACGTGGAAGTCGTAGCCGTTGATCCGCATGTTGAGGATGTCGAACGTGCCCATCGCCGGCCAGCCGTCCTTGTCGGCGAACGCGATGGGGATGAGCCCGTCGGCCTTCATCTTCCCGGCCAGCGCGGTGAACTCGTCCAGCGTGGCCGGCGGCTGGTATCCCTTCTCCTGCCAGACGCTCTTGCGGTAGAAGACCGCCCAGGGATAGTACGTGGCCGGCACGAAGTACTGCTTGCCGTCGGTCCCGGTCGACTGGTCCTTGAACGCCTGCGTGTAGTCGCCGCCGATCTCCCGCCACACGTCCGAGACGTCGGTCGCCAGCCCCTGCGCGGCGAAGAACTGCATCCGGTAGCCGGCGAACCAGGTGAACACGTCCTCGGGCGTGCCGCGCAGGTAGCGGTTGATGTTCTCCTGGAACGTGTTGTGGTCCACCGTGTTGATCTTGACCGTGGCCTGCGTGAAGGCCTTGACCTGGGTCTCCAGGGACTTCTTCGGGATCTCATCCGAGGCGTTGGAGCCGATCGTGACCGTCCCCAGGTTGCCGGCGGACCTGCCGCCGGCGGGGGCCGGGGTGTCGTCGGAGCCGCAGCCGACGAGGGCGGCGGGCACGCCGAGCGCGGCTGCTCCGAGCAGGAGATTGCGGCGGGAGATCGGCAGACGTCGGTCCATGATGAGTTCCTCCTAGCCGGACCCTTCAAATCCCCCCGACTTCACTGAAAACTCAACATTTCCGACTGTCAACGCACATTTCTATGACCTTGCCCTGCGGCCGCGCCGTGTCATGATGCGATCGAACCGGTGTCGGAACCTGTTGGGATCTGGTGATGCGATGCTCGCCCAGCAGCGTCAGCAGGCGATTCTGGAGCTCGTCAGGCAGAACGGCGGCGTCCGCGTGGTCGAGCTGGTGCGCGCGTTCGGCGTCTCCGACCTCACCATCCGCCGGGACCTGGAAGTGCTGGCCGGGCGCGGCCTGCTGGCCAAGGTGCACGGCGGCGCCACCAGCGTCGGCTCCACGGACGAGCCGGGCTTCGCGGTCAAATCGGTGCGCCAGGAGGGGGAGAAGCGGGCCATCGCCCGCCGCGCCGCCGCCCTCGTACGGCCCGGCGCCACCGTGGCGCTCTCGGCCGGAACCACCACCTGGACCCTGGCCCGCCGCCTGGCCGCCGTCCCGGCCCTGACCGTCGTGACGAACTCGGTGCGCGTCGCCGAGGTCTTCCGCCACGCCGGCCGGGGCGATCAGACGGTCGTGCTCACCGGCGGCGTGCGCACCCCGTCGGACGCGCTGGTCGGCCCGGTCGCGGTGGCCGCGATCCGCCGGCTCAACGTGGACCTGCTCTTCCTCGGCGTGCACGGCATGACCGTCAGGGCCGGCTTCACCACCCCGAACCTGATGGAGGCGGAGACCGACCGCGCCCTCGTGGAGGCGGCTGGCCGGCTCGTCGTGCCCGCCGACCACACCAAGTGGGGCACGGTCGGCATCAGCACCATCGCGGAGCTGCGCGAGGCGGACGTGCTCGTCAGCGACTCAGGGCTGCCGCCGCCGGCCAGGGAGGAGCTGGCCGGGCACGTGGGCGAGCTCCTCATCGCCGAGGCGCCCGGCCCGGCCCCGCGTGGCCGCGACGGCCCCTGAGCCGTCAGCGCTTGCCGTCGTAGAGCTCGTCGATCTCCTTGGCGAAGTCGCGCATGACGAGGTTGCGCTTGACCTTGAGCGTGGGCGTCAGGTGCCCGCTGTCCTCGGTGATGTCCAGCTCCAGGATCGTGAACTTCTTGATCTGCTCGGGCTTCGACACCAGCAGGTTGGCCCGGTCCACGGCCTCCTGGACCTGCGCCAGCACCGCCGGGTCCGTGCGCAGCGCGGCGGGGGAGGCCCCGTCGGGCAGCGCCTCCGGGTCGAGGGTGATCAGGGCGGCCACGAAGGGCCGGCCGTCGCCGACGATCATGGCCTGGGAGATCAGCGGGTGGGCGCGCAGCGCGTCCTCGATCGGCCCGGGGGCGACGTTCTTGCCCGCCGCCGTCACCAGGATCTCCTTCTTGCGCCCCGTGATCCGCAGGTAGCCGTCGGCGTCCAGCTCGCCGATGTCGCCCGTGTGGAACCAGCCCTCGGCGTCGATCACCTCGGCGGTGGCCTCGTCGTTCCTCCAGTAGCCCGGGGAGACGTTGCGGCCCTTGGCCAGGATCTCCCCGTCGTCGGCGATGCGCAGGCTCACGCCGGGCAGGGGCTTGCCGACGGTGCCGATCTTGTTGCCGTACGGCATGTTGACCGTGCACGGCCCGGTGGTCTCCGTCAGGCCGTAGCCCTCGAAGACCTCGATGCCGACGCCCCTGAAGAAGTGGCCGAGCCGCTCGCCCAGCGCGCCGCCGCCGGAGACGGCGGCCGACAGGCGGCCGCCCGTGGCCGCGCGGAGCTTGGTGTACACCAGCCGGTCGAACAGCAGATGCTTCAGCCGCAGGCCGAGGGGCACGCCGGCGGCGGAGGCGCGGCTCGAGGCCGTCGCCACGTCCACGGCGCTGGCGAAGATCTTGCCCTTGCCGCCGGAGATGGCCTTCTGCTCGGCGCCGTTGTAGACCTTCTCGAACACGCGGGGCACGCCCAGCAGGAACGTGGGCTTGAAGTCCTGCAGGTCGGGGGCCACGTTCTTCATGTTGGGCGTGTGCGCGATGACCGCGCCCGCCTCGATCAGCACCACCTGGATGATCCGGGCGAGGATGTGCGCCAGCGGCAGGAACAGCAGGGCCGCCGGGTCCTTGGTGGCGAACAGCGGCTCCAGCGGGCCGCGCAGCACGTTGAGGGCGGTGAAGAGCAGGTTGTCGTGGGTGATGCGGCAGCCCTTGGGGCGTCCGGTGGTGCCCGAGGTGTAGACGACGGTGGCGAGGTCGGCGATGCCCACCCGCTCGCGCCGCCGATCCACGTCGGCGTCGGAGACGTCACCCGGCTCCAGGGCGCCGTCGATCCGCCAGACCGCCTTCAGCTCGGGCGCGGCCTCCCTGACGGTCTCCTCGTGCTCGTCCAGCTCGACGAACACCGCCTTCGCCTCGCTGTCGGTCAGGATCCACCTGACCTGCTCGACCGAGGAGGTCTCGTAGATCGGCACGGTGACCGCCCCGATCGTCCAGATGGCGTAGTCGACCAGCGTCCACTCGTAGCGGGTGCGCGACATCAGCGCGACCCGGTCGCCGTGCGAGATCCCCGCCGCGATCAGCCCCTTGGCCACCTCGACCACCTGATCGCGGAACTCGGAGGCGGTGACCACGGGCCAGCCGGAGTCCGCCTTACGGCGCATGATCACGGCGCCCGGCTCCTGCTCGGCCCGCTTGAACACGGTGTCGGACAGGCCGGCGGAAGCAGGCACATCGACCAGGACGGGAACGCTGTACTCGCGCAACGGATCAACTCCTCTTCGGGGACCGCCTGGACGTTACCGCGTCAAGTTACGGGCGGGTAGTGTCACAGCTCACGCTAGCAGTCGGCCTCAGTAGGATTTGCCCATGAGGGTCCATGTCGTCAGCGATGTCCATGGCAGGGCCGACGCGCTGGCCAGGGCCGGCGACGGGGCGGACGCGCTGGTCTGCCTGGGCGACCTGATCCTTTTCGTCGACTACGACGACCACGCGCAGGGCATCTTCCCCGACCTGTTCGGCGCCGAGCGGGCCGCCGAGCTCATCGCGCTGCGCACGGCCAAGCGGTTCGACGAGGCCAGGGCCATGTCCGCGCGCCTGTGGGCGACGCTCGACGGCGACCCGCGCGAGCACATCGAACGCCGCGTGCGCTCCCAGTACGAGACCCTCTTCGCCGCCATGCCCACCCCGGCCTTCCTCACCTACGGCAACGTCGACCTGCCGCGGCTGTGGGGCGACTACCTCAGGCCCGGCATCCAGGTGCTCGACGGGCAGGTGGCGGAGATCGGCGGCCTGCGGTTCGGGTTCGTGGGCGGCGGGCTGCGGACCCCCTACCGCACGCCGTACGAGATCAGCGACGAGGAGTACGCGGCCAAGGTCGAGGCGGTCGGGGAGGTGGACGTGCTGTGCTGCCACATCCCGCCGGCCGTGCCCGAGCTCCTCTACGACGTGGTGGCCAGGCGGTTCGAGCGCGGCAGCGAGGCCACGCTGGCGGCCATCGAGCGGACCCAGCCGCGCTACGCGCTCTTCGGCCACGTGCACAACCCGCTCTACGCGCGCACCCGCATCGGGCGCACCGAATGCGTGAACGTGGGCCACTTCCGCGGAAGGGGCGAGCCGTTCGTCCTCGAATGGTGACCCGGCCTGCGGTGGCGGCGCCGGGCGATCCACCGCAACGAGCGGATTCTGCATTACGGTGGTCGCATGGCTGATCGCACCACTTCGAGCACCACCATCAGCGCCGGCCGGCCCGAGGTCATGGCGGTCATCGCCGACTTCCCCTCGTACCCCGACTGGGCCGGGCAGGTCAAGAGCGCCGAGGTCCTCACCACCGACGGGCAGGGCATGCCGGAGACGGTGCGCTTCGTCCTCGACGCCGGGATGATCAGTGACACCTACACCCTCGGCTACAGCTGGCAGGACGACCACGTGAGCTGGCAGGTGGTCGAGCCGGGCAAGATGGTCTCCGAGCTGCAGGGGAGTTACCGGCTCGCCGACACGGGCAGGGGCACGGACGTGACGTACGAGCTCACGGTCGATCTGAGCGTGCCCATGATCGGCATGATCAAGCGCAAGGCCGAGAAGGTGATCGTGGACACCGCGCTCAAGGGCCTCAAGAAGCGCGTCGAAGGCAGCTGAGTTGAGCCCGAGGGTCCTGCTCTTCACCGGGAAGGGCGGCGTCGGCAAGACCACGGCCGCCGCCGCCACCGCCACGCTCGCCGCCAGGCGCGGGCTCAAGACGCTCATCGTCTCGACCGACACCGCCCACTCGCTGGCCGACGCGCTCGATGTCGAGCCCGGCGAGATCGCGCCGGGCCTGCACCTGCACCAGGTGGACACGCAGAGGTCGCTGGAGCGCCACTGGGGCGAGCTGCAGCAGTACGCCAGGGGCGTGCTGAGCGAGCTGGGCCTCGACGAGATCACCTCCGAGGAGATCACCGTGCTGCCCGGCGCCGAGGAGGTCATCGCCCTCCTGGAGCTGCGCGAGCACGCCCGCGAGGGCCGCTGGGACGTGATCGTCGTCGACTGCGCGCCCACCGCCGAGACGCTGCGGCTGCTGGCCCTGCCCGAGGCGCTCGACTGGCACGTCAGCAAGCTCATGCCCGTCGGGCGCAGGCTCGTCAGGCTCGTCTCGCCGTTCATGCGCAGCGTCGCCCACGTCAGCGCGCCCGGCGAGGAGGTCATGAGCGCGGGCGAGCGCCTGCACCGCGGCCTCATGGAGGTGCGCGAGCTGCTCACCGGCGACCACGCCTCCGTGCGGCTCGTGCTCACGCCCGAGTCCGTGGTGCTCGCCGAGGCCAGGCGCACCCTCACCTCGCTCAACCTGTACGGCTACCGCGTCGACGCCGTCATCGCCAACCGCGTCTTCCCCTCCGGCGGCGC
Organism: Nonomuraea angiospora; assembly: GCF_014873145.1. Classification (NCBI taxonomy): domain Bacteria; kingdom Bacillati; phylum Actinomycetota; class Actinomycetes; order Streptosporangiales; family Streptosporangiaceae; genus Nonomuraea; species Nonomuraea angiospora. The sequence goes on from NZ_JADBEK010000001.1 coordinate 11,747,869, forward strand.
CGACGAGTGGCGCGAGGGGTGGGCGGCGGCGCAGTCCAGGCTGCTGGCCGAGGCGGAGCAGTCGTTCGCGCCGCTGCCCATCCACGTCATCCCCTACCTGCCCGCCGAGCCCGTCGGCATCGACGCGCTGGCCGAGGTGGGCGAGGCGATGTACGGCGAGTCCGACCCGTTCGCCGCCCACGCCGTCGAGCCGCCGCTGCGGATGGACGCCGACGAGCTGGTCCTCGCCCTGCCCGGCGCCGACCGCGGCGACGTCGACCTGGCCCGCAAGGGCGACGAGCTGATCGTCACGGCCGGGCCCTACCGCAGGATCCTGGCGCTGCCCGCGGCCCTGGCCCGCAGGAAGATCACCGGGGCCGCGCTCCGCGACGGCGTGCTGCGGGTAGGTTTCAGCCCGGGGAGCGAATCCGCGTCCTGAGGAGTTGAGGAGGATGAGCGACCCATACGCAGGGAGGGCGAGATGACCGAGAGCAACACCGGCAACGACAGAGACCCGATCGGGACCGTCGCGGACGAGGCACGCAAGCTGTTCGAGTCGATCCAGGGGCGGGCCACCCGCCAGGTCGGCAGGAGCGTGTTCAACTCGTTCACCGGCGCGGGCCCCCGCAGGGAGCGCGACGTGTGGGAAGAGGCGGTGTCCGAGTCCCACGACGAGTACATCTGCCGGGCCTGCCCGTGGTGCAGGGCCATCGCGGCGCAGCGCGAGTCGGGCGCCGACGTGACGGGGCACCTGATGGCCGCGGGCGGGGAGCTGTTCGCCGCGTTCCGCGGCGCGCTGGACTCGCTGAGCAGGCCCGCTCCCCGCGGGCCGCGCGAGGACACGCAGGAGCGCCGCGACCGCGGCGACAGTGTGGAACACATAGATCTGGGATAGGGAGAAAAAGGGGCAATGCTCACGATCGGTGTCGATATCGGCGGGACCAAGGTGGCCGCCGGTGTGGTCGACGACCAGGGCGTGATCGTCGAACACACACTCAGGCCCACCGCCGCCGACCGCCCCGACGTGGTGGCCGAGACGGTGGCCGATGTCGTTCGCGAGCTGAGCGCGGGCAGGCAGATCGAGGCCGTCGGGGTCGGCGCGGCGGGATTCGTCGACGAGACCCGCTCGATGGTGCGCTTCGCCCCCAACCTCGCCTGGCGCGAGGAGCCGCTGCAGAAGAAGATCAGCGGCCTCGTCGGCCTGCCGGTCGTGATCGAGAACGACGCCAACGCCATGGCGTGGGGCGAGAGCAGGTTCGGCGCCGGGCGGGGCCAGTCTTTCGTGGTCTGCATCACGCTCGGCACCGGCATCGGCGGCGGCCTGGTGGTCGACGGCGCCCTCTACCGCGGCCGCTGGGGCATGGGCGCCGAGTTCGGCCACATGCAGGTGCTCCCCGGCGGGCGCCAGTGCGGCTGCGGCAACGTCGGCTGCTGGGAGCAGTACGCCAGCGGCCAGGCCCTCGTCAAGGACACCAGGGAGATCGCCGAGGCCCACCCGGAGCAGGCGAAGATCCTCCTCGGCCTGGCCGGCGGCAAGATCGAGGGCGAGGAGATCACCGAGGCGGCCCGGCTGGGCGACGAGGCGTCGCTGGCCGCGTTCGCCAGCCTGGCCGACTGGCTGGGCCAGGGCATGGCAGACCTGGCCTCCGTCCTCGACCCCGGCTGCTTCATCGTGGGCGGCGGTGTCTCGCGGGCCGCCGACCTGTTCATCGACCGGGCCCGCCAGGCCTTCGCCGACAAGCTCACCGGCCGCGGGCACCGGCCGCTCGCCGAGATCCGGCTGGCCGAGCTGGGCGCCTCGGCGGGGGTGGTGGGCGCGGCCGACCTGGCCAGGCTGCGCTGACGATCCGGGTCGGCACGTACAACGTACGCGGGCTGCGCGACAGCGTGCCCGCGTTGACCAGGGTGATCACCGCCATGCGCGCCGACGTGCTGTGCGTGCAGGAGGCGCCCAGGCTCGTCCGCTGGCGGGCCCGGCGCGGGGCCCTGGCCGCCGCGGCGGGTCTGCGCGTGGCCACCCCCGGCCGGATCGGCGGCGTGGCCGTGCTCGCCGGCCCGCGCGCCGCCGTGCTGCACGCCGAGAGCCACGCCCTGCGGTCGTTCCTCGGGCTGGAGCGGCGCGCCCTCGCGCTCGCCGTGGTGGAGATCGAGGGGGCCCGCCTGGCCGTCGGCTCGCTCCATCTCGACCTCAACGGCCCGGCCAGGGTCCACCACGCCGCCGAGGCCGTGGCGCTGATGGAGCGCGCGGCCACCCGGTTCGGCGCGACGATCGTGCTCGGCGGCGACATCAACGAGCAGGCGCACCAGCCCGCCTGGCGCTACCTCGCCGGACGGCTGGCCGACTGCCACGCCGTGGCGCCCAAGGGCGATGGCCTGACGTTCACCGCGGCCCGGCCCTCCGTGCGCATCGACGGCGTGTTCGCGGCGCGCGAGGCGCGTGTCGTGTCGTGCGGGGGAGTGGACGCCCCGATCGCCGATCTGGCCGGGGCCAGTGACCATCTGCCTGTTGTCGCAGAGTTGCGAGTTGGGCACTAACGGGCAAGACCGGCCCCCCAGCCCGTAGCATTTGCTCATGACCCGTCGCTATCAGCGGCGTGCGCTCTCCTTGATCTTGGCGACGTCCGTGGCCTTGACGCAGGTCACGCCCGCCGCGCATGCCGAACCCCGCCGCCCCGCCACCATGGAGGCGTGGCAGCAGTCGACAAGCGCGCGCCTGCAGGCCGACGGTTCACTGTCCGACGTGCTGGCCGTCTCCTCCAACGAGGTGTGGGCGGTCGGCCAGCAGGAGATCTGGGACGTCTGGAAGAACCGCGGCACCATCCGCCACTGGAACGGCAGCGGCTGGTCCGAGGTCTCCCTCCGCGACGCCACCGCCGCGGGCAACCTGCGCGGGCTGGCCGTCGCCGGGCCGTCCGACGTGTGGGCGGTCGGCGACGGGCACGACGGGCTCCCGTACCTGGCCCACGGCGACGTCAGCGGGTTCGACCGGATCAGGCCGCAGAGCATCCCCAGCGGCGACGAGCGCCCCACCTCTCTCCTGCGGGCGGGAGACTGGCTGGGCGGCGTGGACGCCAAGCCGGGGCGGGTCGTGGCGGTCGGCAGCCGCGACCAGCAGGGCCTCATCCTCACCGGCCAGGGCAACTCCTGGACCGTGCAGCAGACCAAGGAGAAGGGCGCCCTCTACTCGGTGGCCGGCGGCTTCGCCGTCGGCGACACCGGCACCGAGCCGCTGATCGTCCACTACTCGGGCGGCGCGTGGAAGTCCATGCCGGTGCCCTCGATCCCCGGCGGCTACCTGCGTGACGTGCAGGTCGACAACGCCAAGCGGGCGGTGGCCGTCGGCGGCGTCTACCGCGGGCCCGGCGAGGTCTCGCCGCTCGTGCTCACCTGGAACGGCAAGCGCTGGAGCGAGCAGCCGACGCCGGTCGCCGACGCCCGCCTCTACGGCGTGACCGGCGACGGCAAGGGCCGCTACTGGATCACCGGCTACGACCCGGCGCGGGCCGCCGAGCCGTTCATGCTGCGCTGCGAGAAGGGCGAGTGCGCGACCATCCGCGGCGAGGCCATGCGGGGCCGCAGCAGCGTGCGCCTCCAGGCGGTGGCCTACCTGCCCGGCAAGGGCACGGTGTGGGCGGTCGGGCACGCGGTCGGCACGGGCGACCGCTACACCGACGTGGTCGAGTCGTTCGCGCCCAAGACCACCACCGCGAAGTCCTAGCGGCGGGCCCCTACAGCACGGCGCCGTCGTCCCAGCCGGAGTCGTTGGGCGGGCCGTCGCCCATGCGCACCACCAGCGCCACGAACCCGCCGATGAACGCCGCCACGGCCGTGAACAGCGCCCAGCCCTCCATGTGCCAGCTCGCCATCGCGGCCACCAGGAGATAGGCGGGGCCGCCGAACAGCGCCACCCACGCCAGCTTGGTGGGCAGGTCGAGCTTGGGCAGCGGAGGCGGCGGGGGCGGCTCGAAGTGCCCCTCGTCCTCCCCCTCGTCGTCCGCGGCGTCCTTGTACGGGTCCTTGTAGGAGTCCTCGTCGGGCTCGGGCTCCTCCGAGGGTTTGACCACTCGGCGGGTGGGCTCGGCGGGGACGTTCTCGCTGTCCGGCCATGGCTGGTCGGCCGAGTCGCGCTCGGCGGTGTCGTTGAAGGACGCGACGATCTGCCGCCAGACCTCGTCCTCGTCACTCTGGGGCGTCACCTAGATGGACCTCTCCACAGCGATCGCGACTTCCCCCTGGGTGCGATCAGTCCCTCTGCAAGGGTACCGAGGCATGTGTCCGGATGAAGTCGAGGCTCCCGGCAAAGATCCTGTCGGCATCGTTGTCAAGCGTCGCAACATGGTAGCTATCGCTTAGCTCCTCGATCGTGGCCTGTGGGACCCTCGCGCGGATGATCGCCACACTCGTCGGCTTGACCACATGGTCCTCCGTGCTGTGGAAGACCAGCAGTGGTTGCGTCACTTTAGCCAGGTCGGCCTGCACCAGCGACCACAGCGAGGGCAGCGACGCGGCCGCCTTCACCGGGGTGCGGGCATAGCCCAGCTCGGTCACGCCGGGTTTCTTGACGTCGTTGGCGACGCCGGGCACCGACGGCACGAACCACTTGAGCAGCGGAGCGAGCTTGAGCAGCGGCACGTCGTTCGCGATCGACGGGTTGACCGCGATCACGCCGGCGATCGCCGGGCCGTGCACCTCGGCGAGTCGCAGCGCCAGGCAGCCGCCCAGCGACAGCCCCGCCACGAACACGTCCGAGCAGCGCCCCTGGAGGTTCGCGAACGCCTTCTCCACCTCGGCGTACCAGTCCTCCCAGCGCGTCCTGTTCATCTCCTGCCACGTGGTGCCGTGTCCGGGCTGGCGGGGCAGCGAGACGCTCACCCCGTGCGCGGCCAGGAACTCCCCCCAGGGCCGCAGCGACTGCGGCGTGCCGGTGAACCCGTGGCAGAGCAGCACCCCGATCTGGCCCGCTCGATGGTGGTACGGCTCCGCGCCTGGCATGAGCGGCATAACAGCTCCTCCATGCAGTTTCATTCCGGCAGATTCCTCCGGGAACGGCCCGATCGTCGCACGTTCCGGGGTGTTTGTGCGAGAGCTGGTGTAGGAGCATCGTGTTCAAGGTGGGAAGATGACTCTGCTCACACGTAACGCGCTGGAGAAGAGGTGCCGGGGTGTTCTACTGGGTGGTCAAGGCCATCTTGGGTCCGTTCCTCCTCGCAGTCTTCCGGCCGTGGACGGAGGGCGCCGACAATGTGCCCAAGCAGGGGCCCGCGATCCTGGCCGGCAACCACCTGTCCTTCGCCGACCACTTCTTCGGCCCGCTGCAGATCCGCCGCAAGGTCATCTCGCTCGGCAAGGCCGACTACTTCACCGGGCGCGGCATCAAGGGCTTCTTCACCCGGCTGTTCTTCAGCGGCGTCGGCACCGTGCCGATCGACCGCTCCGGCGGCAAGGCGAGCGAGGCGGCGCTGCGCACCGGCCTGCGCATCCTGCGTGAGGGCCACATCCTCGGCATCTACCCCGAGGGCACCCGCTCGCCCGACGGCCGCCTCTACAAGGGCAAGACCGGCGTGGCCAGGCTCGCCCTGGAGTCACGGGCGCCGGTGATCCCGTGGGCCGTGATCAACACCTACGAGATGATGCCGCCGGGGCGGCCGCTGCCCAAGCTCGGGATCCGGCCGGGCGTCAAGTTCGGCAAGCCGCTCGACTTCTCCCGCTACTACGGGATGGAGGACGACCGGCTGGTGCTGCGCGCCGTGACCGACGAGATCATGTACGCCCTGATGGAGCTGTCCGGGCAGGAATACGTCGACAAGTACGCCGCGAGCGCCAAGGTGGAGCTGGAGCGCGCCGCGCGCGCCGCCGCCGCCAAGGGATGAGCTCACCCGGAGGCGCGTAAGACCGCCTCGGTCTTCCGCATGGCCGAGGTCATCGTGCGCAGCTCCTCGCGGCTGACCCGGTCGATCAGGTACGCGCGCACGACCTCCAGGTGACCCGGCGCCACCCGTTCCAGGCAGCGCACGCCCGCGTCGGTGAGCACCGCCAGCACCCCGCGCTCGTCGCCGGGGCAGGTGGCGCGCTCCACCAGGCCCGCCTTCTCGAGCTGGGTGATCTGGTACGTCAGCGCGCTCTTCGACACCACGACGCCCTTGGCCAGCTCGGTCATGCGCATCTGATGGCCCGGCGTCTCCGACAGCAGCGTCAGGATTTCGAACTGCGGATGGGTCAGCCCGGCCGCGGCCTTGAGCTGCTCCTCGATCCGCCGTTCGAGCAGGTGGGCGGTGGACAGGAAGGCGCGCCACGCCGCCATCTCCGTCGCGTCAAGCCATCGGGGGTGCGTCACCGGTTCAGTCTACTGTCGTTCAGATTTGAACAATCGATGCTAGGGTTGTCGTTCAAATCTGAACCACTCCCAAGGAGATCGCATGATCGGCCAGGCGCGCCCCGTCGTCCTTCTGCTCGCGAGGATCGCCATCGGCGTGATCTTCCTCGTCCACGGCTACCAGAAGTTCGCGACCATGGGGATCGCGGGCACGACCAAGTTCTTCGAGTCCGCGGGCATCCCGCTGGCCTCCGTGGCCGCTCCCGCCGTCGCCGTGCTGGAGGTGGCCGGCGGGCTCGCGCTGATCCTGGGCGCCGCGCTGCCGATCGCCGGCACGCTGCTGGCCCTCGACATGGTGGGCGCCATCGTGTTCGTGCACGGCGCGAGCGGGTTCAGCGCCGGCGAGGGCGGCTACGAGTTCGTCCTGGCGCTGGCCGCGGCCAGCCTGGCCGTCGGCTTCACCGGTGGGGGCGCGCTGGCCCTGGACAACGTCCTGGCCCGCCGCCGCAGCCCCGAGTCGGCGCTCGCCTGACGGCTTCTCGCACGGGACCCCGCGACCACGCGGGGTCCCGCCGCGTTTTCAGGACAGGTGGGCGCGGATCTGCGCGATGTGCTCAGGCGTCGTACGGCAGCACCCGCCGATCAGCGACGCGCCCGCCAGCTGCCACTCCTTGGCCGCCTGCCCGAACTCCACCGGGTCGGCCAGCCCCAGCCACCTGCGGTGCCCGGCGTCCCACGTCTCGCCCGAGTTGGGGTAGACCACCACGGGCAGCCCGCCCGCCAGGCACGAGATCAGCCCGGGGATGTGACGCGGCGCGGTGCAGTTGGCCCCGACGGCCACCACCTGCGGGTTTCCGCCGAACAGCGCGGCCGCCTCGGTGATCGGCGTGCCGTCGTTGAGCCGCTCGCCGTCGCGGCACGAGAAGCTCACCCACGCCTTCACCTCGGGCGTGCGGGCCAGCAGCCTGGCCAGCACCCGGGCCTCGGGATAGGACGGGATCGTCTCGCAGGCCAGCAGGTCGGCCCCGGCCGAGGCGAGGATCTCCCAGCGCGGCAGGTGCCAGTCGAACAGGCCGTCCTCGTCGAGGTCGTAGTCGCCGGTGTATTCGGCGCCGTTGGCCAGGAAGGCGCCGTACGGGCCGACCGAGGCCGCCACCAGCCCGCCCCCGGCCTCGTCGCGTGCCTGCGCGGCCAGCTCCACCGACAGCCTGATCAGCCGCTCGGCCGCCGCCACGTCCAGGCCGCGCCGGACGAATCCGGCGATCGTCGCCTGGTAGCTGGCGGTCGTGGCCACGTCGGCGCCCGCCGCGAAGTAGTCGGCGTGGGCGCGCCGGACCAGCTCTGGCCGCTCCAGCAGCAGCCGCGCCGACCAGAGCTCGTCGCCGAGGTCGGCGCCGAGCCGTTCGAGCTGGGTGGACAGGCCGCCGTCCAGGACAAGTGCAGTCACTCCACCAGGGTACGAGCACGTGGGCGGGCCCGCGGCCCCCTACCGGTGGCGTGAGCCCGCGCCCACGACCGGAGGCCGGCCGGGGAAGGCGCTGATCACGTGGTCGAGCAGGGCCGGCGTGTCCTCGGGGGAGTCCACCGTGAAGTCCGCCACGCGGGCCAGCTCGTCGCCCGTCTCGGCGTTGGCCACCGCGACCCGGATGCCCATGAAGGCCGGGTCGCGCTCCTCCCTGCCGCGCAGCGCCTCGAAGGCCCGGCCGTCGGAGAGGTCGTCGCCGAAGTACCAGGCGCGGGTCAGCGTCTCGATCTCGCGGGCGACGACCGTGCCCTTGTCGCGCTCGACGGGCGGCCTGAGCTCGACGACCATGCGCCCGTACTGCTCCCGCAGCCCCAGCTCGGCCGCCTTGCGGGACGACCACCGCTCGACCGCGCCGCGCAGCGCCGGGGCCGAGCGGTAGTGCAGCGCCACGATCAGCGCCTTGTCCTCGATCAGGATCTCCCGCGGCAGGTCGCGGGCGGCCTCCTCGGCCACCCGCCGCATGACCGGGGTCCACGGCTCGGCCTCGGCGGCCGTGCGCACCCGGCCGTTCTCGACGGTCTGCATGCCGTACAGGCCGAACAGGCGCAGCTGGGGAGCGCCCGAGAAGCGGTCGCACAGGTACGCGGCGGGGCGGGCGGACACGATCGCGACCTTGCTCACGAGCCTGGCCAGCACCTGCAGCCGTGCCACCGCGCCGGCCACGGGGAACACCGCGCCGGGGTCGCGCATGATCGGCGCGATGGTGCCGTCGTAGTCGAAGAAGAAGCCGGATCCGGCGCTCTCCGAGACGGTGGCGGACACTGCTTCGGCGAAGCGGAGCGGGGCGCGAGAGGTCGCCATGCTCAGTGACGATAGAACAGCGCGACCGGGTCGGACAGACGCCTTCCCGTGAATTTCCCGGCCCTTGCCCGCCACCCTCCGTTCATGATCAGGACGCCGGGTCCGGGTCCGGGAGGGCCGCCAGGCGGGCGAGGGCGCGCGGGTCCAGCACGACCACCTCGCCGGCCCGGATCTCGATCATCCCCCGCCGCTCGAACCCGCGCAGTGCCCGGTTGACGCTCACCCTGGTCGCGCCGATCTCGGCCCCCAGGCCCGCCTGGCCCGCGTGGAGCGGCACCCGGCCCTGGCGCCGGCCCGTGGCGCAGCGCCGTACCAGCCAGGTGGCCACGCGGGAGGGCACGTCGCGCACCGCCGCGTCGGTGAGCCGCTCGTCGAGGTCCCGTACGGTGGCGGCCAGCGTGCGCAGCAGCCGCGCCGCGACGGACGGTTCGGCGGCGAGGAGCTCCAGCACCGCCGAGCGCGGCAGGTAGGCCACCTCCACCGCCGTCATGGCCGTCCGGGTCGCGCGGTGCGGGCCGTCCACGAGGAGCGCCGTCTTGTCGAACGCGACGGGCGCCTCCTCCACGGCGAGCACCACCTCCTTGCCCTCGGCGCTCACCCGCCCGGCCCTGACCCGCCCGTCGAGCAGCACGATCAGCTGCTCCGCCGGGTCGCCCTCGGTGCACAGCACCTGCCCGGCCGGGTAGCGCCGCCGCCGCGACAGCGCCGCGAGCCCGCCCAGCCGCCCGTCGTCGAGCCCGCCGAACATCGGCAAATCGGCCAGCGTGTACGTCATGTATCCCGATATACACCAGCCCGGTGCCCGGCGATGCTGAGCGCCGGCACCGGGGACCCCTAGCGTGCGGCCATGGCGAGATACGTACTCCACCTGGCCTTCGACGGCGACCCCCGCCGCCTCGCGGCGCGCCCCGCGCACCGGGAGCACCTGCGGCGGCTCAAGGACCAGGGGCGGCTGGTGACCGCCGGGCCCTGGGCGGACGATTCGGGGGCGCTGCACGTGTACGAGGTGGCCGACGAGGCCGAGTTGCGCGACATCCTCCGGGAGGATCCGTACACGGCGGTGAACGGCTACGAGATCGTCCTCATGAAGCAGTGGACCCCGATCCTGTGACCCCGTTCTCCGGGGGCCCGGCCGGGCCCCCGGAGAGAGGTACTAGGAGCGCTTCCAGAACGGGCCGCGCCGAGGGCCGCTCGACCCGCCTGAGCCGGAGCCACCCGGGCCGGACCCGCCTGGACCCGAACCGCCTGGGCCGGAGCCGCCCACGAGGGCGGTGAGGACCTCCACCGCCCGGTCGTGCAGGGCCTGGGCGTCGGCGCCCGGTCGCTCGGCGGACTCCAGCTCGCGGGCCAGCGTCTCCAGCTCCGCGTTGCCCCCGAGGTAGGCCGCCAGCGCCGCCAGCCGCGAGCCCAGGTCCGCCAGGTAGAGCAGGTCGGCCATGGGCAGCGCCTTCAGCCGGTCGAGCTCGGCCACCAGTTGCGGCCTGACCGAGTCCAGCGGGTGGGCGGGACGCGGCGCGGACTTCGGCGCCCCGCCGGGCCTGCGCGGCGCGAAGGGAGCGGGCATCGGCTGCCCGGCGAACCCTCCTCCGCCCCCCGCCGGCCCGCCGGTCAGGAAGTCCGGTGCCGCGTCGGCGGCACCCAGACCGGGGTCCGGCATCCGCATCCGCGGGGCGGCCGGCGGGGCGGCCATCACCGCCGCCTGTGCCACGAAGCCCATCATCGGCGGGCTCTGCGGCAGCTCCCACCCGCTCGGCGGCTCGACCGGCTGGATGACCCGGTGCTCCGGCCCTCCGTCGGCGACCTGCCTGGTGTCGACCGCCACGTACGCGGTGAAGCGGCACAGCACGCCGTACTCCAGCGATGTCCGCACGATCCTCGGCTCCAGGTCGTGCTCGCCCATGGCGTAGCGGTCCTCCAGCTCGCGCAGGTGCGCGCGGGCCCACACCGCCTGGATGGCCGGATTGTCCACCGTCACGCCCGTGACCTGCTCCTCCCACGGCCCTCCGGCCGCCAGGCCGCGCACGGTCAGCGAGGAGCCTTCCCGGTAGCGCCCGTACACGCGCAGCGGCACGCCCGGGAAGATCGACCCGAGATGGGTGACGGTGTCCGGCTCGAGGTCGAGCCCCTTGAGGGAGAGGTCGGTCACCAGGGGAGCGCCGATCCTGCGGTGGATCTGCTCCATGGCCGCGTCCAGCCGGTCCTCCGACTCGACCAGCTCGCACCGGCCCGCGCCGAGCCCGGCCAGGCGGCCGAGGAAGCCGGCGTTCACGGCGCGGTCGATGCCGACCGTGTGCACGCGCATCGCCGACAGGGCGCCGCCCGCCTGCTCCAGGATCTGGTCCTCGTTGCCCACCTGGCCGTCGGTGACCAGGACGACGACCCGCTCGCGTTCGTTCCGGCCGTCCAGCAGGGCGACGGCCCGACGCAGCGGCTCCAGCAGCTCGGTGCCGCCGCGGGCGTCCACCCGCGCGAGGTGCTCGACGGCGCGGTAGCGGTTGCGGTCGGACGCCTCCACCAGCCCCTCGAACGCCTCCTCCACCACCGAGTCGAACGTCAGCACCGCGAACCTGTCCTGGGCCGTCAGCGTGTCGACGATGCGGGCGGCGGCCCTCCTCGCGGCGACCATCTTCCAGCCGCCCATGCTGCCGGAACGGTCGAGCACCAGCACCAGGTCGCGCGGCGGGCGCGCGGACTGGAGCGGCGGCGGCACGACGGTGAGCGCGAACGTCCCCCCGCTGTCGAGCTGCAGGGACGTGGACGCGTCGAACGACAGGCGCAGGATGAAGTCGCGGTCGAGCCGCTCGCCGGGGCGCAGGCGTACCGTGTGGCCGTCCTCCTCCACCACGTGCAGGCTGGAGGCCAGCTCGCGCAGCTCCAGCCCGGCCGCGTCCACGGTCGCGCTCAGCGACAGGCGCACCGGGTCGGGGAAGCCGGGCAGCAGGACGGGCGGGCTGATCCTGGACGCGTCCGGCACCGCGTCGGTGTCCGGCGCGACGCCGTCGCCCGCGGACGGGCCGTCGACGGGGCTGCCCGGGATGTAGCGCGGGGCCACGACCAGCGGGAAGCGGAACGTGGCCGCGCCGTCCTCGTACGGCAGGGGCTGGCTCATGCTCAGCCGGACCGAGACGCGCTCGCCGGGCAGGATGTTGCCCACCCGGATCGTGAACACGTCGGGCCGGTCCTCCTCGGCGATCGCCGCCCGCCTGCCCTCGCGCAACGCCTGGTCGTAGTCGGCCCGGGCCTGGGCGCGCTCCTTCAGCACCCCCTCGATCACCCGGTCGTCGGCCTCCATCCGGAACCCGGTGACGGCCGCCCGGTCGGGCAGCGGGAAGACGTACGTGGCCTCCAGGGTGACGTCGAACGGATTCCTGAACCCCTGCGTCACCTCGACCCCGGCGATGAGGCCGGAGATGCCGACGTTCACGTCCACGCTCTCGAGCGGCAGGTTGCCGCGCTCGGTCCGCAGCGCGCCGAACCCGGCGTCCGGCACCGGCAGGCACCGTGCGGGCTCCAGCGAAGTGATCTTCATATCAGCTCCCTTTCTTCGAGCACCGCGAGCAACGGCCCTGCCGCCGTCAGCACCGCCTGAACGTCCTCCTCGGACGGGACCCGGCCCGTGTCCAGCACCAGCCGCACCCCGTCCCCCAACCTGACCCCTACGACAACCGCCCCACCCGGGCCCCCCGACCCGCCCTCGTTCGCCACGTCGGGCTCGGTCGCCACGTGCGGCTCGGCGGCCACGTCCGGCTTGGTCGAACGCGCCCTACCTGGCGCACCGGGCGCGCGGGGCCTGCTGAGGGGCCCGTCGTCCGGCTCGGCCCGCTGACGGCCCGCCTCCGGAGCCCGCACGCTGCCTTTCCCCGGTCGCTCAGCCCAGAACCGCCCCCGCACCGACCCTCGATCGCCCTCCCGAGCGCCGCCCTCCCGAGCGCCGCCCTCCCGAGCGCCGCCCTCCCGAGCGCCGCCCTCCCGAGCGCCGCCCTCCCGAGCGCCGCCCTCCCGAGCGCCGCCCTCCCGAGCGCCGCCCTCCCGAGCGCCGCCCTCCCGAGCGCCGCCCTCCCGAGCGCCGCCCTGCCGATCGCGCGCGGCTTCGGCCGTGCCCGGCACCTCATCACCCCGATCATCCCGGGCGCGCACATCGCCACCGGCTGGTGCACCCTCACCGGCTCGTGCATGGTCACCAGCTCGTGAGCCTTCACCGGCCCCCGCCGACCTGCGCTCGGCCCTGTCCTGGTCGGCCCTGTCGTCCTGGTGGGCCGTGGCCTGGTGGGCCCTGTCGCGGTGGGCCCTGTCCTGCTCGGTTGCGCCGTGCTCAGGCGCCCTGCGCCCAGCCGCGCCACTGCCCCTGCGGGCGTCGGCTGCCGGGTGTGCGCCGTCGGGTGCCTCGCGTGCGTCAGCGCCCCTCCGGCCGCGCATGGCACCGGTCATGGGGGGAGTGGCCGCATGCGTCTGGGGCGGGCCCGGCGTTCCGGAGGTCGCATCCGGCATCCACGGCGCTCCGGACGCCGTCCCCGGCGCCGCGTCCGAGGCCGCCCCGGACGCCGGGGCCAGGCCCGCGGCGGTCTCCAGCATGCGGTCTGTGGCGCCCGCCAGGGCCGTCTGGATCTGGGCGATCGAGTGCCCGGCGGCCTGCAGCCGTTTCACGGCCACGAGTTGCAGCAGGTGCCGCCGGCCGTACTGGGCGATGCGGCCGCGCCTGGTCAGCGGCGGGTCCACCAGCCCGATCGTCGTATACCACCTGATCAGCCGCTCGCCGGGCACATCGCGGACCCGGCCGTTGACGCCCGGTGCGCCGTCCGAGCTCGCGCGCAGCGCCAGCGCCGCGCGCTCGGCCAGTTCGCCGATGGTCCAGCTGTCGCTCATACCTCCACAATGACACTGTCATTATTACACTGTCAATGACGCGGAAGAATGACCGCCGCCATGTCGTTCTAAATAGGGAAAAGTCCGATCGACGGGGAGGAACAGGACATGGCCACGATCACCGGCCCGCTCTCGGGAGATGCCAGGGACACCGTCGCGGAGGCCCTGCAGGGGGCTCTGGTTGATCTCATCGACCTCTCGCTGGTCGCCAAGCAGGCGCACTGGAACCTCATCGGCCCGCACTTCCGCCCGATCCACCTCCAGCTCGACGAGCTCACCGAGCTCGCCAGGACCCACATGGACACCATCGCCGAACGCGCCGTCGCCCTCGGGATCAACCCGGACGGACGTTCCACCACGGTCGCCAGGTCCACGAAGCTCCAGCAGCCGGAGTCCGGCTGGATCGAGGACGGCAAGGTCGTGGCGACGATCACCGGCCTGCTGGACGGTGTCAGCAAGCGGATGCACGAGCGCGTAAGGGTCACCGACGAGCCCGACCCGGTCACTCAGGACCTGCTCATCGCGGTGGCGCAGGAGATCGACAAGCAGCACTGGATGTTCCAGGCCCAGGCCTGACCCGCCAGAAAGCCCGGGAGCCCGCACGGGAGCCCGGGCTTTGGCATGCCGACAGGGCGTGCCAATGTGCCCCGCCAACATGCCCCGCCGGTGTGCCGCGCCGGTGTGCCCCGCCAATGTGCCGCGCCACCGGTGTGCCCCGCCGCGCCGCCGGTATGCCCCGCTGGCATGCCTCGCCGGCAGGGCCGTAACCCCTGGTCGGTGGTTCGCCGACGTGAGTTGGCCGGATGATCGTGCGGTGGGAGTCCGGGGTTTGCGCAGAGTTTGATGTCGCGAGTCCCTGCCATTCATGTCGGTGCGGTCGACTAGCGTGGCACCTAGAGGGAGGCCCCACGATGTCCCACAAGACTCTCCTCCGCACGGGCCCGCTCTTGCGGGGCGGCATCAGCCCGTACGGACCGCTCGGCCTACCGGGCGCCGACGGCCTCGCGCTGCCCTCGGGCTTCACCGGCAGGGTGGTGGCCCGCTCGGGCCACAAGGTCGCCGGGCTGACCTGGCACGCGGCCCCCGACGGCGGCGCCTGCTTCCCCGACGGCGACGGCTGGATCTACGTGTCCAACTCCGAGCTGCCCCTGCTCGGCGGCGCGTCGGCGCTGCGCTTCCGCGCCGACGGCACCGTCGGCGACGCCTACCGCATCCTGTCCGGCACCGACCTCAACTGCGCCGGCGGCGCCACGCCGTGGCACACCTGGCTGTCGTGCGAGCTCGGCCACCGCGGCCGCGTCTTCGAGTGCGACCCGTACGGCGCCCGCGCCGCCCGCCCCCGCCTGGCCATGGGCCGCTTCAAGCACGAGGCCGCCGCCTGCGACCCCGAGCGGCGCGTCGTCTACATGACCGAGGACGAGCCCGACGGCTGCTTCTACCGGTTCCGGCCGAGCGACTGGGGCGACCTGACCGAGGGCACGCTGGAGGTGCTGTGCTCCTCGGGCCACTGGCAGGCGGTGCCCTCGCCGGCGGCGCTGCGCACGGAGGCCCGCCACCAGGTCGAGGACGCCCGCCACTTCGACGGCGGCGACGGCTGCCACTACGCGGGCGGGGTGTGCTACTTCACGACCAAGGGCGACACGGGCCTGTGGGCCTACGACGCGCAGACCTCCGCGCTCGAGCGGCTGTGCGAGGGCGTGCGCGCCATCACCGCCGCCCCCTCCGGCGACCTGTACGTGGCCAGGGAGACGACGGAGGTCGACGTCATCACCCCCGACCGCGCGGTCACGCCGTTCCTCAGGCTGGAGGGGCACGCCGGGACTGAGCTGACCGGGCTGGCGTTCTCGCCGGAGGGCGAGCGGCTCTACTTCTCGGCCCGGCGCGGCCGCACCGAGGGCCACACCTTCGAGGTGTCGGGCCCCTTCCGCGGCTGAGCGCGAGGCGCGGCCCCGCGAGCGGTGAGCGTCGCCCGGCAGTGCGGGGTGCGGGTCCCGCGAGCGGTGAGCGTCGCCCGGCAGCGCGCGGTGCGGACCCCGTGGGCGGTGAGCGTCGCCCGGCAGCGCGGGGTGCGGGTCCTGCGGGCGGTGAGCGTCGCCCGGCGGCGCGGCGTGGAGCGCCGCGTGGGCCCGTGCTCAGCTCAGATAGCGGACCAGGGCGAGCTTCAGCTCCGCCACCAGCTCCGCGCCGCGTTCCGGCGTCGCCGTGGTGACCAGCGGCATCACCGCCTTCACCATGGCCACCGCCATCGTCCCCATGAGCGCGGCGCGCTCCTCCGCCAGGCCGGGGGAGCGGCGGCGGAGCATGGCCGCGACCTGCCGGGCGATGTCGTCGTGCAGTCGCTGCGAGGCCGAGGCCAGCTGGTCGCCCGTCGCCGACCCGTACAGCAGCGACCAGTACGCCGGTGACGCGCTCTTGAACCTGACGCTCTCGTCCACGACCTGCCCCACCAGCGCCTCCAGCGGCACCTCCGGGGTGACGGCGGCCAGCCGGGCGGCCCAGAACTCCTGCCGGTCGTCGGTGTAGCGGGCCACGAGCCCGTCGAGGATCTCCTCCTTGTTGCGGAAGAACTGGTAGAGCGACCCAGGTGACATCCCCGCCCGCGTGGCGACGTGGTTCGTCGTCATGTCCGGGTATCCGACCTCGGCGATCACCGACTCGGCGGCGTCGAGGATCTCCGCCATGCGCTTCAGGCCACGCGCCTGCCGGCGGACCGTGCGTTCAGGCATGGGTCTCCTCGTTGACAAATGCGAGCATTTACTTGTATTTCTGATCCGGAGAGCAAACACGAGTAGTTTACCGAGTTTTGATGCGGGGGGCCTCACATGGCGCTGAACACCCGGCTACGGCCGGTCAACGAGGAGACGGCCGGGCCGCCGCTGCGCAGGCTGGGCTTCCTTCTCTTCCGGCGGCGACGGGCCGTGCTCGCTCTGGCCCTGGTCGTGCTCGCCGTCGCCGCGGCGCTGGCGGCCGGGGCGGTGCCGCGGCTGTCGCTGGCCAGGTTCGAGGCGCCGGGGTCGGAGTCGGACCGGGCGCAGGCCGAGCTGGTGCGGCGGTTCGGGACGGGCAGCCCCGACATGATCTTCCTGGTGACCGCGAAGGCCGGCACCGTGGACGACCCCGCGGTCGAGGCCGAGGGCCGGGCGCTGACCACGCGGATCGGCGGGCGCGAGGGAGTCGCCGAGTCCGCGTCGTACTGGACCCGAGGCAGGCCCGCCACCATGCGCAGCGAGGACGGCAGGCACGCGCTGATCGTGGTGCGCATCCCCGGGGACGCCGACCACGTGCGCGGGCAGGTGCTGCCCCGGCTCGTGCCCGAGATCACCGAGGGCACCGGCCTGCTCCAGGTGCGGGCCGGGGGAGGGGAGGAGGTCTTCAGGGAGACCGTGCCGCTGTCCAGGCAGGACTTCCTGCGGGCCGAACTGGTCATCTTCCCGCTGGCGTTCGTGCTGCTCTGGCTCTACCAGCGGCGGGCCATGGCGGCCCTGGTGCCGATCCTGGCCGGGGTGTTCGCGATGGTGATCGGTCTGGCGCTGCTGCGCGCGCCCCTGGCCTTCACCGGGATCTCCACGTTCGCCCTGAACCTGACCCTCGCGATGGGGCTCGGGCTCGGCATCGACTACTGCCTGTTCGTCATCCAGCGCTTCCGCGAGGAGACGCGGCGCGGCGCGGACCGGGCGGGCGCGGTGGCCGGGGCCGTGGAGCACGCGGGGCGGACGGTGCTGTTCAGCGGGCTCACCGTGGCCTCGTCCCTCGCCGTGCTGTTCGCGCTGCCGTTCGACTTCCTGAGATCCTTCGCGTACGCGGGCATCGCCGTCGTCGCCGGCGGCCTCTTCGCGGCGGTGATCGTGCTGCCCGCCGTGCTGGCCTCGATCGGGACCACGGTGCTCCCCAAGCGGGTCAGGCCGGAGCGGGAGGCGGGGTTCTGGCACGCGCTGGCGGTCCGGGTGATGCGGCGGCCGCTGGTGTTCGGCGGGCTGGCCACGGCGGTGCTGCTGCTGCTCGCCTCGCCGTTCCTGGGGCTGCGGTTCGGCGTGGCCGACGACCGCATCCTGCCCCCGGAGGCGTCGTCCCGGCAGACGCAGGAGATCATCCGCCAGTCCTTCCCGGCGGAGGAGACCGACGCCATCCAGATAATCCCCAAAAATCCGACGTCGGGCGATATTTCGCAGTATGCGGCGGCGTTGTCCCGGCTCCCCGGCGTCGCCCAGGTCGACTCCGCCGCCGGCTCGTTCGCGGACGGCGCCCGGGTGGGCGACGGCGCTCCCGAGAGGTTCCGCCGCGGCTCGATCTGGGACACCTGGCTGTCCGTGGTCCCGTCCGCCGAGGCGCTGGCCGGCGACCCCGTGCGGCTGGTGCAGTCCGTACGCGCCGTCGAGCCGCCCTTCGAGGTCCTCGTCGGCGGCTACCCGGCCGAGCTGGCCGACTACCGCGCCTCCGTCGTCGACCGGCTCCCCCTGGTGCTGGCCCTCATGCTCGGCGTCACGTTCCTGGTCCTGTTCGGGATGACCAGGAGCCTGATCATCCCGCTCAAGGCGTCCCTGCTGAACCTCCTCAGCATGGGCGTCATGTTCGGCGCCGTCGTCTGGGTCTTCCAGGACGGCAACCTCTCCGGCCTCCTGGGCTTCACCCCGACGGGCACGCTCGACCCCAGCATCCCGATCCTGATGCTCTGCGTCGCCTACGGCCTGTCGATGGACTACGAGGTCTTCCTGCTCTCCCGCATCAAGGAGGAGCACGACCGGACCGGCGACACCGAGCAGGCCGTGGCCACCGGCCTGCAGCGGGGCGCGCCGCTGATCACGGCCGCCGGCGGGATCCTGGCGCTCACGTTCGCCGCCTACGCCACGGCGCAGGTGATGTTCGTGCAGATGCTGGGCGTCGGCATGGCCGTGGCCGTGCTGGTCGACGCGACCGTGATCAGGGCGGTGCTGGTGCCGAGCCTGATGCGCCTGGCGGGCCCGCTCAACTGGTGGCCTAGAGGTCGCGTGCCCACATCTGGTCGGTGACCTCGACCCCGTTCTCCACGCTCTTCTCCTCCGACTCCAGCTCGAACCCGGCCCCCTGGTAGATCCGCCGCGCGCTCACCAGGCAGTCGCGGGTCCACAGCGTGATCCGCTTGTACCCCTCGGCCCGCGCGTGCCGCAGGCACTCCTCCACGAGCCGCCGCCCGAGCCCCAGCCCTCTGGCGGACGGCTCCACCAGCAGCATCCGCAGCTTGGCCGTCGTCTCGTCCTGCCGTACGCAGAACACGCAGCCGGCCCGCTCCCCGCCGACCTCGGCGATCCACCCGGCGTCCCGGGAGAAGTCCAGGTTGCCGACGATCCTGGCGACGAGCTGCTCGAACTCCGTGCCCCAGCCGTACTCGCGGCTGTAGAGGTCGCCGTGCCGGTAGACGACCCAGCCCAGGTCGCCGGCGCGCGGCGGCCTGATCACGTACGGCTGCCCGGCGCCCCCGTCGCCCAGCAGCTCCCTGATCGTGGCCATGCCGGCCACCAGCCGCCCCTGGCTCTCGTCCGGCAGCCCGGACAGCAGCCGCTCGATCTCCTCGGCCGAGCGCCGGTCGAGGTCCCCGAACGTCCGCTCGCCCGTGGAGGTGAGCCGTACGAGCTGCTTGCGGGCGTCCGAGGAGGACCGCTCGCGCGAGATCAGCCCGTCGGTCTCGAAGCGCGCCAGGATCCGGCTGAGGTAGCCGGCGTCCAGGTCGAGCAGGGAGCGCAGCGCCCCGGTCTCCATCGGCGCGGCGTGCGCCAGCTCGAACAGCACCCTCACCTCGGTCAGCGAGTACGGCGAGTCGAGCATGCCCGCCTGCAGCACGCCGATCACTTTCGTATAGAACCGGTTGAAGGCCCTGACCTCAGAGACCCTTGCCTCTGTCAACGAACTCATTGCTACAGTCAACCATGAGAGGATCCCGGTTGTGAAGCGCGTCTACATAGGCGGATACGGCCCCGGCATCGTCACGGTCGGCGGCGGGCTCACCAGAGTGGCCTCGCCGTCGTTCCTGGCCGCCCATCCCACCCTGCCGGTGCTGTACGCGGCGGGCGAGCTCGAACGCGGCTGGCTCACCGCGTTCCGGGTGGGCGAGACCCTCGACGTGCTGGACGAACGGCCGAGCGAAGGCTCCTTGCCCTGCCATATCGCCGTGGACCCCACCGGCAGCGTGCTCGCGGCGGCCAACTACGGCGACGGCGTCGCCGTCGTCTACCGCCTCGACGATCGCGGCGCGTTCGAGGGCGAGCCGATCGTGCTGCGCCACCAGGGCTCGGGCCCGGACCCGGAGCGCCAGGAGGGCCCCCATGCCCACGAGGCCGTCTTCCACGACGGGATCCTGCACGTCTCCGACCTCGGCACCGACGAGATCCGCCGCTACCGCTACGACGGCACCGCGCTGGAGCCGATCAGGCTCGAGCCCGGCACGGGCCCGCGCCACTTCGCCTTCTCCGGATCGCGCCTCTACGTGGCGGGCGAGCTGGCCGGCACCGTCACCCTCATCGAGGACGGGCGGCACACGGTCGTCCCCGCCTCGCGCGCGGAGGACAAGGAGGGGGGCAAGAACGCCCCCTCCCACCTCCAGCTCGCCGACGACCTCGTGTACGTCGCCAACCGCGGCCCCAACACCGTCACCGTGCTGCGCGCCGCCGACCTGTCGCACGTGGCGGAGGTGCCGGCGGGCGGCGAGTGGCCCAGGCACTTCGCCGTCGACGGGACCACCATGTACGTGGCCGACCAGCACTCGGACACCGTGGCCGCCTTCCGGCTGAAGGACGGCGTGCCCGAGCCCACGGGGGAGGTGCACGAGGTCGAGAGCCCGGCCTGTGTGCTGATCATGTAAGGAGTTCGCCAAATCACGGCTCACCGGGTCGTTCGGTCATGACCATGGACGGGTGCGAAAGATCCTCGTCATGCTGTCGTCGCTGGTCGTCGTCGCCGGGTGCGGCGGCTCGCCCCCGGCTCCCACCCCGGACGCGGTCCAGCGCCCCGACCGGGCCGGGACGCCTCCGCCCGTGGCGGAGGTGCAGGAGTCGTGGCACATCACCCGGCGCGGCGCGGAGCACGAGATCGAGGGCTACGCCGACCGGGTGAGCGTCCTGCCCGGCGAGCGCTTCGGGCTGCGGGTCTCGACGACCGCTCCGCGCTTCTCGGCGCGCGCCTTCCGCATGGGCGCGAACCCGGTCAAGGTGTGGGAGTCGCCCGCCGTCCGCGGCGTACGGCAGGCGCCGATGCGGCTCGTGGACGGCACGGTGAGCGCGGCCCACTGGCGGCCCTCGCTCACCGTGGACACCGCGGGCTGGCCCGAGGGCGCGTACCTGATCAGGCTCGACGCCTCGACCGGCGCCCAGCGGTACGTCCCGATCACCGTGCGCTCGGCCTCCACCGCCGGCCGGGTGGTGATGGTGAACGCGGTCACCACCTGGCAGGCGTACAACCGGTGGGGCGGTCGCAGCCTCTACACGGGCCCGGGCGGGTTCGCCGACCGCTCCCGCGCCGTGACCTTCGACCGCCCGTACGACGACGTCGGGGCCCGGCTCTTCCTGGACTTCGAGAAGGACGCGCTGGCCGTGGCCGAGCAGAGCCACGTGCCGCTGGCGTACCTGACGAACCTGGACCTCAAGCCCGGCGTGCTCGACGGCGCCCGCGCGGTGGTGTCGCTGGGACACGACGAGTACTGGTCGCCCGGCATGCGCGCGGTCGTCACCACGGCCAGGGACGCCGGCACGAACCTGGCCTTCCTCGGTGCCAACGCCGTCTACTGGCGGATCGCGATGCACGGCAGGACGCTCGCCTGCGACAAGGAGCGGCTGTGCCGGCTGTGGCGCGACTCCAAGCCGGAGAGCACGCTGGTGGGGCAGATGTACGACTGCTTCCCGGCGGAGGGCGCCTACCAGGTGACGCGGCCGCACCACTGGATCTTCGCCGGGACCAAGGGGAGGCGCTTCCCGGGGATGGTCGGCGTGGAGTCCGACAAGGTGTCGCGGGGGTCGCCGGGGAACGTCCAGGTGCTGGCGGAGTCGCCGTACTCCTGCGGCGGCGGGCGGGCGACGCACTCCGACAGCACCTATTACGTGGCGCCCAGCGGGGCGGGGGTGTTCGCGTCGGGGACGATGCGCTGGGTGTGCGCGTTGCGGGGGGAGCGGTGCGGGCACGGCGTCTCCGACCGCGCCGCCGCCTTCACCCGCCGCGCCACCACCAACCTCCTGACCCGCTTCGCCCAGGGCCCGGCCGGCGCCCATCAACACGCCCCGTCGAACTGAAGCGCCGCTCCGAGCCGAGGCGCCCTGGGGCCCTGATCAGGCCATGGTGTCCCGCAGGAACTCGCCGAGCGTCCGGACGATCTCGCGCTCGGCGGGCTCCTTCGTCACGCCCAGCTCGCCCAGCGCCCGGGCCACCGGATCGTCGTCCAGCGACAGCACGCCCAGCAGCAGGTGCTCGGTCCCGACGAACGGGTGGCCCAGCCGCAGCGCCTCCCGCAGCGTCAGCTCCAGCGCCTTCTTGCTCTGCGCCGCGAACGCCACGGCCTCGGCCGTGGGCTCCCCGCCCGGCCCGAGCGCCGCCCTGGCGGCCTCCCCGACCGCCTCCGGCGAGGCCCCGAGCGTCACCATGGCCTTGGCGGCCAGCCCGTCCGGCTCGCTCAGCAGCCCCAGCACCAGGTGCCCCACCTCGATGTGGCCGTGCCCACCGTCCTGCGCCTCCTTCTGCGCCCGTACGACGACGCGGCGGGCCCGATCGGTGTAGCGGGCGTAGGCCCGCAGGTCCCCGGCCGGGGAGCCGCCGTCCTTGGGCACGAACCGCTTCTGCACGGCCTGCTTGCTGACCCCCATGCTGTGCCCGATGTCGGTCCAGGACGCCCCGGACCGCCTGGCCTGGTCCACGAAGTGCCCGATCAGGTGGTCGGCCACCTCGCCGATGTGCTCACCCAGGGTCACGGCGTCGGCCAGCTCTTCCAGCGGGTCGCCGTCCGGGTGGCGGCTCTTGATCGCGTTGATGAGGTCATCGAGACGAACGATTCTGTCCATGCGTCAACCGTAGGTTGACGATCCACCTCCGTCAACCCTAGGTTGACGGCTGAGACTCCCAGAGATAGTTGTCACATCCCAGCCATACTTGTCACCAAGATCAGGTTGGCGGTGGCGTCGGGAGGCGAATCGGTGACGACGGACGTGGCGGCAATGACAGAACGCGAGTACTTCGCCTTCGTGGCCAAGCGGTTGGGCATGTTCGTGGCGGGGTCGAGATTCGCTGGGGTGGAAGGGTTTCTGGACGGCTATGATCAGCACGCGCTGCGGCATGGAGGTCCTGGCCTGCGTGGCTGGCGGGAGTGGCTGGTAGCTCGGCGAGGCCAGGACTGCAACCACGGCTGGCATGGCCAAGTGCGTCATATCGCTCTCCCTGATGGGTGGGAGCGGTGGGATCTGTCCCGCGAAGAGGAAGCCAAGGTTATCGAGGTCCTCTTCACGCTGCTGGATGAGTTTCTCGCTGAACGGGAACTGTCGACGGCGCCTGGTAACTAGACCATCCGGCGATAGCTTCGGGTGACAAAGAGCTGCTGGCGGGCATATTGCTGGTGGATGCCCTGGGTGGACATGCCGACGGCTGCGGCGAGCTCGGCCCAGCTCACCGGCTTGGGCAGGTTCCGTGCGATGGTGAGCGCTTCGTACTCGTCCCTGTCCAGCTCACGGAGGATGCGTTTCGTGCGTTCCATGGTGAGCTTCACGAGCGCGATCGCGATATCCGGTGTGGGGCTCGGGTCGGCGCGGGCGGCGGCCAGGGCGTCTTCCAGGGGAAGGAGTTCACCGCGTTCGTGCCAGGCCAGCGCTGCGGGGCCCGTGGCGTAGCGGTCCGTGAGCAGTTCCAGGCCGGTCAGCGGGGAGGTGGCCGATCGGGCGCGTGGAGGAGGTGGTGGTGGGTGCATGTTGCCTCGCATCGGAGTGCGTCGGAAGACCTCGGCGAGCGTGCTGGAGCGCCGTGAACTGGTGCGGATGGCGTTGGCCGTCCGCGGGTCGTGCTTGGCGCGGCCGATCAGCTCTTGGAAGGTGTCCCGGGCGCTGTCGGGGGACGGTTTGCCGAGCAGTTTGTGCGTGATGCAGAGCAGCGCGGCGCAGGCCAGGGCATCGGTCGGCGGGGCGGCCCAGGGAGAGCGGAAACCTCGCCTGGCCGCTGCCGACGAGGCGTCCGACTGTCGGAGGCGCAGCTCCACTTCGGTGTCGATCGCTGCGGCGAGCGTGCGGGAGGGACAGAGCCGCCGCGTCGCCGGCCAGGACAGCAGGATTAGGCCGGCGGTGAGGGCGGTGTCGGTGAGGTATTGCAGGGGGTCGACGGCCCGGCCCAGCACGGTGGGTGGTTCTGTCGTCGGCTGCCCGGGTTCGATGTGCTGCAGAAGCCGGGTCTGCAGCTTGAGCAGGCGGCGCAGGTCAGCGACTTCCAAGGGCGGCGTTGCCAGGTCGGTCAGTGTCGCCGCGCAGGCCGGCGTGCGTGGCCGGAGCGAGTAAGGGACCTTCTGCGGGACGGTTGCGACGGTGGCGCGGCATCGCAGGGGGTGCAGGCTCGGGTCGGTGGCCCGGCCGACCGCGCAGGGCGGGGACTGCGCGCTGGTGGTGTGTCCGCAGACGCGGCAACGGGCGACGAGGACCGTCATGTGCTCTGGGCAGATGAAGACCACCGGCAGGTGCCACTGCTTGCGCCAAGAGCCGCCGAACTCCGTCTGGACGGGACTTCCGTCGCCGGCCAGGCATTGCGGGCACCAGCGGCTGGCAGCGGTGAAGACCCACGGGGTCTCGAAGGCAGCGCGGCGGAGATCGTCAGAGGCACCCTTGCCGCGGTCGGGGAGCCGGAGAGCAGAGAAGGACCTCATCTGCAGGTTCTCTGCTTCTTGCCTGGTCAGACGGGTGCTTTCGGCGAAGACGCCGAGAGCGGAAGCATCGTCGAAGAAGGCGAGCCGGCGGCTGGGGATCTGATGCGGAAGGTGAGCTGGGAGGCCGAGCCGCCTGACGGCCGGCATGAGCCCGGTCAGAACGGTGAGTTGTGCGGGGGAGATCTCCAGCCGGTAGGACAGCCGCAGGACATAGCCGCGCAGCGATTCGTCGGGCAGCGGGTCCAGGCTTCGGGGGAGGGGGAGAACGTCCATGTTGTCCACTGTCTTAGCTCGCTGAGGAACTGCTGGCCGGCCCACGGTCGTCGAAGACCGTGTTGCGGCCGCGCTTGTATGCCGGTGCAGGCCGGGGCGGCTGGGGGACCTCGGGGATCTCTCCGGCTTGCGGGTCGCGTCCGGGGACGTCCCGCAGGTCGATGTGAATGTCGTCGAGGAGGCTGACGGTGAGCTTCTCGGTGCCGTTGTCGATCGCGGCGGCGCATCCGTCCTCGATGAGCCGTTCCAGGAGGCCGACGACTCCCTGGGTGCGGCGGAACAGGTATTCCGGCATGTCGCCGGTGGTCAGCATGCCGGGCTCGGCGTGGAACAGGCGCAGGCAGTCTTCGAGGCCGGCCAGGTGGCTGGTCCAGGCGGCGATCCTGGCCGGGCTGTCGTAGCGGAACGGGTCGAGGTCGATCAGGTCGAAGCGCCGGTCGGTCTGCGTCCCCGCCTCGTCGTTGAAGTAGCTCTTGCCGTCTTTCCGGGGCAGGAAGCGCCATTGGCCGGAGGCCGCGTCGTAGTGCCCGCCGGTCAGCAGCCCGGATTGCCGGATGCCGACACCCACCAGGACGAGTGTGACGTTCATGCTCATCAGCCCGCGCATCAGGTCCAGCGCGTCCTGATCGGCCTCGCGGTGCATCTTCAACCGGGTCACATCGTCCAGGATCAGGACGCGCGTGCCGTGATCGCGAAGTGACGCGCGGACCAGCCGGCAGAGCTGGGGCAGGGTCGCGCCCCGAGCGATCGGAGCGCCGAAGAAGTCGAGGATGGCCTCGCAGACGCTCTTGGGCTTGGCCGTCACCGGCGTCTGCACGTAGGCGACGGGCGCGTGCAGATCACGGGTCCCCGCGACGGCATCAGGGTTGAGCTCCTGATGCAGATCGCGCAGGAAGTCCTCGAAGGCGGCCGCGCAATCGCAGACCGTCTCCGTCTTGCCCTGGAACCCGCCGCCGGAGACCATCAGGCCGGACTGCGTGCTCGCCTTGGTCTTCAACGCGTTGTTCTGCATCCGAAAGCGCATCAGCCGGTCAACGGCCGCGCTCATCGGCGTCTCCAGCAGCGGCAGATTGACGTGCGTGGCAGTGCGGTGCAAGTCATGCAGCGCCTTGCGGCGCGGGCTCAACCGGCGATAGTCGGCCAGCGTCAGCCGCGGCGCTGGCTGAAACGACGCCCGGGTGAGCCGATAACGCTGCCAGCCCGCGAGGGTCTCGCGGTCCGGCGGCTGCGTCACCGGGAGCACGAACGGGCTGACCGGCTGACCGGCAGGCTCAGGCTGGATCATGCTCATCGCCCTCCGGATCCTCCGTCTCGTCGGCGGCGGGAAGCAGGAACAGATTGCCCCGCCGGTAGCTGTCTCCCAGGCGGCCGGGCAGGTTCGGCTTCTCGGCTGTTGTGGCCTCCCGTCGACGCCGCCGTTCGGCATCGACCGCCTGAACTGCCTGAACGGGACGCGGTGCGGCGGGCAGGGCCGTCACAGTGTTCTCCGTCGGCCGCTCTTGACCAGCGGCGGCCGGGGGCCGGTCCGCGGCTGCGGCCTGTCCTTGCAAGGCTTCGCGCGCGTGCTCGGCCCGCTTCTTCTTCGGCATCTGCGTCGGCCAGGAGGCCACCGGGATGAGGCCGCCGATGAGTTCCAGCAGCACCGGCAGCAACTCGGCGTCGGACCGGGGGGCCAGCCCTGCCCGTTTGGCCTCCCGCAGCAGCTCGGTGACCCGGGCGTCGCCGAAGCAGGGCACCTCCCCCTCCGGTGGCAGCCCGGTCCACCGCAGCGTGTGCCACTCCTCGGTGCGTGGATCTTGGAAGAAGGTGTAGCGCCGATCGCGAGGATCACGGCGGATCACCCAGCCGCGCTTGTGCCGGCCGCCCCTGGCAGAGGGCTGGTTGCGGAAGTCGTCCAGGGCTGGATCGTCATAGAACAGGCCGCGGACCTTCACCCCGCGCCCCGGGTCGATGCGCCGGACGTAAGTGATGGGCAGCAGCTCGAAGAACAACTCCGGGGCGGGGATCTGCATCGCGAACCCGCCCTGGCCCATGGCCACCGCCATCAGGCTGTTGGGGCTGTGCTCCTCGCCCGGCCCCCACGCGGGGGCGTGACCGCCGAGTTTGCGGTTCTGCCAGACCTTCACGATCCAGGTGGCGATCTCGTGTTCCATCTGCTCGATGGTCAGCACCGCGTCCCCTTCGGGATCGGATCCGCGGTCGGCGACGTCGACGCCGGTGTAACCGAGCAGCCGCTCGAACAGCAGCGACCGGAACGCGCCGAAGGCCCGCTCGATGGCCTGCTTGTCCGTCGGCCGCAGCACCCTCGACGGCAGGATGTTCGTCCCGATCACACGCTGGACCTCCACCAAGTGGTGGTTGCGATAGACCGACCCGTGATCAGTGGTCACCGTCTCCGGCGTGAAGAACGGCAGCGCGGCCACCTTGTGCCCGGCGAACTCCGCCACCACCGTGGCCGGCAACCCCGGATAGGGCCACTCCAGCTCCTCGCCCCAATCCTCCCGCAGCGGCAGAGGCATCATCATGTCGCGCAGCAACATCGCGACATCGATCGAGGAGTCGGAGACCAGCGTCAGCCGGAACGCCACCGCCGAATGCGTGTAGGCGTCCAGACCCGTGGTCAGATGCACCGACACCGGTTCGCCGAACACGCCGTCCAGCACCTTCACCGGCAAGATCGTGGTGTCCAGGACCACCACCTGCCCCGGCCGGTGCACGACCACGTGCTGCCCGGATGCCTTGAGTGAGGAGGCGGCATAGCGCTGACGCGCCCCGCCGGGCCCAAACAGCTCCTTCCAGACCAGCCGCAGCGTCTCCCGGGCGGGCACCGGAATCTGCGGGCCGTGCTTCTCCAGGACCAGCTGGCGCAGCAGCACCTCGCGCGAGGCCATGCTCATCCGCGAGCGCCGCAGCGACTCCTGCCGAACCTCATAGATCGCTTCCAAGACCAGATCGCTGACGCTGGGATGACCGCCTCCCGGCCGCAGCCACCGGCCGTCCGCGCAACCCAGCGCGCCCAGACGCCGCTTGCGGACCTCCCACCTGATCAACGTCCGGTAGCCGACCTTGTGCAAGGCCAGCAGCCGGGCGTGCTCACGATCGAGCGCGCGCAGCTCGGCGACCTTCGCGTGGCGCCGCTGGGTGAGCGTGGTGGCCGCCGGATCGTAGGCCGGCTTCGGCTCACCCGGGCCGGGGCGGGTGGGATCGCCGCCGCGAAACCCGGTTTCGACCTCGAGCAGGTGCGCCATCCGCAAGGCGACCAGGTCCTGCTGATGAGGTGTCAGATCGTCGAGCACGGCCGGCTGACGGCTGCCCTGGGCCGGCGATCCCACCGCCTCAGGTTCGGGCCCGAAGCCGGCGTGCGTGAGCAGATACCGGATGTTCGTGCGCTCCCGCAGCCCGTTCTCGCTCATCAGCACGACCCGACTGTGCTGAGGTTCGAGCTGGTCGACCACCCAGCGCATGCCGTGCATCTCCACGTCGGAGCCGACCGCAAGGTTCAGTAATCCCGCACTCATCGCCCGGCCTCCTCGGCGGGGTAAACGATCGAGTCGTCGGTAAGCGGGCAGACCAGGTCAACACCTGCCCGCCGCCACCACAACAGGTGCAGTAGCTGAGCGCGAGCGACAGCCGAAGCGACCGTGCCGGCCACCAGCGTGCCGAACGAGCAGGGCCCAGACCGCAGCCTGTCCAGCAGAAGCGGCCGCAGCTTCAACGGATCAGACGACGACCGGCGCTGGGAGGAAATACCGTCCAGCGTCGTCATCACCTGCTGCCGCCAGCCGGCCACCACCAGATACCGCCATCCACAGGCCAACGCGACCTCCGCCGTGGCGGCGAACTTGACCCGGTCGTCCGGACCGATCCGGCCCTGGGGACGCACATCGATCAGCCACGTCCCCGACCTCGTGACCGCCAGGACATCCGGGGCATGCTTCGCAGGGCCCTCTGGCGTGGCGAAGTGCAACCAGAACGGCTGACACAACAGCGTGGTGATCCCGCCCAGGAAGTCCAGCGCCAGCAGGAGCTTGGCCTCCTCTAGACTCTCGAACCCCACCTGCAGGCCCGTACTGACCATGTAGGCCAGCCCGGGCCGGTGTCGTTGCCCTGTCCGCCAGGTGAACCGGCGCGCCGGCTCGGCCCGGCGCACCTCGAACGAGGTCATGTCACGGACGGGGCAGACCACCTCTGTGCTGTTGACCTGCCACGACGTCGTCCATCTCCGAGACCAGTCCGGGCTCATGCTCCAGCCCAGCTCGGCCCAGGACACCGCCCCGGGATCTCCGATGATCAGGTCCAGGAGATCACAGCAATGCGAGAGAACCTCGCGTGTGTCACACCGTCCCAGCGGCACCATCGCACCACGGTAGGAATCGCGTTATGTGCAGCTCTATATACGCAGAGCAACACTTCTGTGTCCTAGATGATCAATTCCAAGGGGTGCCTGCCGAGGGTGTGGGGGTGGGCGGTCAGGCGTCGGGGTCGACTTCGGGGTGCGTAAACCGCACGGGCTTGCCCAGCGACCGGGCGTAGGCGATTTCGGCTCGGGTGCTGTCTCCGATGTAGTCGCCGACTACGAACACCTCATCAGCGAGCCGGATCTTCGCGAGGTGCAGATCGTCGAGTCGAACCTTCAGCGCCTCGGCCTCGACAGGATCGGACCAAAGTTCGTGCGGCGACTTCATGTCGCAACCCGGCTTGACGACAATCTTCCCGGCTTTGGTCTCCCGCAGATCGGCCTCGGTCATCTCGGTCATGAAGCGGGTGGAGCCGCAGATCACGACGATACGCGGGAGGCTCAGCTGCTTCTTCGCGTCGGCGAGTTTCTCCTCGGGGGTGAGCTGTTGCGGGTATGACACTGGTTCCTCCTGGTGATGTGGTCCAAGGGGTGCCTGCGGAGACGAACGCGCTGACCGCCGCGATCTGGCACAACGACGCCACCGGACCAACCGTCCTACGCTCACTGATCGCCTACGATCACTGACCTCTTGGAATAGATCATCTAGCGCGATGCTCAAGGTGACAACTACCGCAAGCAGCTTGGCGCAGGTGACGGATACCCCCGGGAAGAAGTGACAGATACCTCTGGGCAAGGGGGTGCCGGAGGGCTGTACGCGATGGATACTCAGTGACAGTTATCGCTGGCAGTCACAACGGCGAGTGGGTCGACGGCTCCGCCGCGAGCCCGGCGGCACCCGTGGTCCTAGCGCCGGGAGCCAGACGCTTCCCGGGAGGTCAGCTCGACGGCGGCCCGCCAGCGCTCGTAGGCGGCGTCGTCCCGCGGGCCGGGCTCGAAGCGGCGTTCGAGCTGCCACGTGTGGCGCAGCTCGGTCCGCGAGCCCCACACGCCCGCTCCCAGCCCGGCCAGGAAGGCGGCGCCGAGGGCGGTGGTCTCCTGGATCACCGGGCGCTCCACCGCCGCCCCGAGCTGGTCGGCCTGGAGCTGCATGAGCAGGTCGTTCGAGCTGGCCCCGCCGTCGGCCTTGAGCACCGGTACGGCGCCCCCGGTCATCACCTCCACCACGTCCCGCACCTCGAACGCGATCGCCTCCAGCGTGGCCCTGACCAGGTGTGCCCGCGTCGTGCCCCGCGTGATGCCGGTGATCAGCCCGCGCGCGCCGGGGTCCCAGTGCGGCGCCCCGAGCCCCGTCAGAGCCGGGACGAACACCACGCCCCCGCTGTCGGGCACCGTGCGCGCCACGGCCTCGGACTCCGGCGCCGTGCCGATCAGCCCCAGCCCGTCGCGCAGCCACTGCACGGCGGCCCCGGTCACGAAGATCGACCCCTCCAGCGCGAACGTGCGCTCGCCCGCCGGCGTCTGCCAGGCCACGGTGGTCAGCAGCCCCTTGTCGGAACGGACGATCTCCCCGCCGAGGTTGGCCAGCACGAACGAGCCCGTGCCGTAGGTGCACTTGACGTCCCCCACGTCGAAGCACGTCTGCCCGAACAGCGCCGCCTGCTGGTCGCCGGCCACCCCGCTGATCGGCAGCTCCAGCCCGAGGAAGGCGGCCGGCTCCGTGAGCCCCAGCGGCCCGTAGTTGGGCACGATCTCGGGCAGGGCCTCCATGGGCACCCCGAACAGCTCGCACAGCTCCGGCTCCCAGCCGCCGGAGGCGAGGCCGTACAGGAGGGTGCGCGAGGCGTTGGACGGGTCGGTCACGTGCCGCGCGCCCGCCGTGAGCCTGGCGATGAGGTAGGAGTCGACCGTCCCGACGGCGATGTTCCCGGACCGGATGCCCGCCCACGTGCTCTCGTCGTGCTCGGCGAGCCACGTCAGCTTCGTCGCGGTGAAGTACGGGTCGAGCCGCAGCCCGGTCAGCTCCGACACGCGCGGCTCGTGGCCCGCCTCGCGCAGCCGGTCGCAGATCCCGGCCGTGCGCCGGTCCTGCCACACGATGGCCCGGCACGGCGCCGCCAGTGTGTGCCGGTCCCACAGCACGGCGGTCTCGCGCTGGTTGGTGATGCCGACGCAGGACGGGGAGACGGAGGCTCCGCTCAGCGCGGTGCCGCACGCGGAGAGCGTGGCCTGCCAGATGTCTTCGGGATTGTGCTCCACCCATCCGGGGGAAGGAAAGTGCTGTGCGAACTCCTCGTAGCCCTTGGACTCGATTTGTCCGTTTTCTGTGACTACGAGAGCAGTCACGCCCGTCGTCCCGGCGTCAATGGCCAACACACTCACGAAATATCCCCGCAATCTGGGCAGGCTGGCGTTTGGTCTAGACCACTGCCCGCGACGACGGGCAGAATGCGAGTCTGACATCAAGGTGACCCCCATCGGGAGGAACCCGCCATGCGTATTGGAGTGCTGACCGGGGGCGGCGACTGCCCCGGCCTCAACGCCGTGATCAGGGCAGTAGTGCGTAAGGGGGTGAGCGTCTACGGTCACGAGTTCGTCGGATTCCGTGACGGCTGGCGCGGCCCCCTTGAAGGCGACACGATGCCGCTCGACATCCAGGCCGTGCGGGGCATCCTGCCGCGCGGCGGAACGATACTGGGTTCTTCCCGCACCAACCCCATCAAAATTGAGGGCGGGGTCGACCGGATCAAGGAGAACCTCGCCGCCACCGGCGTCGACGCCTTGATCGCCATCGGCGGCGAAGACACGCTGGGCGTCGCCAAGCAGCTCTACGACCGCCACGTCAACGTGGTGGGCGTGCCCAAGACCATCGACAACGACCTGTCGGGCACCGACTACACCTTCGGCTTCGACACCGCCGTCAACATCGCGACCGAGGCCATCGACCGCCTCCACACCACCGCCGAGTCCCACCACCGGGCCCTCATCTGCGAGGTCATGGGCCGCCACGCGGGCTGGATCGCGCTGCACGCGGGCATGGCGGGCGGCGCGAACGTCATCCTCATCCCGGAGCGCCCGTTCGACATCGACCGCGTCTGCGAATACGTCGAGTCCCGCTTCCGCACCCGCTACTCGCCGATCATCGTGGTCGCCGAGGGCGCCCACCCGATCGAGGGCCAGATGGAGCTGCAGACGGGCGAGCTCGACGCGTTCGGGCACGTACGGCTGGGCGGCATCGGCGAGATGCTGGCCAAGGAGATCGAGAAGCGCACCGGTAAGGAGGCCCGCACCACGGTGCTCGGCCACATCCAGCGCGGCGGCACCCCGACGGCCTACGACCGGGTGCTGGCCACCAGGTTCGGGCTGCAGGCCATCGACGCGGCCCACGAGGGCGACTACGGCAAGATGGTCGCCCTGCGCGGCACCGAGATCGTCCGCGTCGGGCTCGACGAGGCCACGGCCGAGCTGAAGACCGTGCCCGCCTCGCGCTACTCCGAGGCGGAGGTGTTCTTCGGCTGAGTGAAAGCCGCTTGCAAGCGCGCGGCCGTACCTTCTGAACCAGCGGGGTCGGAAAACCTCGCCTCAGGGTACGGCTTGCGCCGCGGCGAGTCGGCGGCCCACCACGCGTCGCAAGCCGTACCCAAGAGATAGCTCAACCGCGGGGCGTGCCGAAGAGATCCACTTCCGGCGCGCCCTCGTCGTTCCCGCGCAGCCGATCCCGGTATTCCGCCTCGCTGCGCAGCTCCTTCTCCGAGGGGGAGAGGAGGACGGCGAGCAGCAGCCCGACGGTGATCACGCTGATGCCGACGATCAGCGGCAGCAGCAGGTCGACGGCCTTGACGCCGGGCACGGGCACCATGTCGGAGTGCAGGTCCACCGACATCGAGTACATCCCCGTGTAGTGCATGCCCGAGACCGCCACGCCCATGACCAGCGCGGCGCCGCCGATCCTGAGGGCGCCGCTGACGCGGACCGTGAACCAGAGCGCCACCGTCGCCGCCGCCACCGCGATCAGGACGGACAGGGAGACGACCAGCGGGTCGTAGGAGACCATGGCCGACATGTTCATCGCGTACATGCCGAGGTAGTGCATGCCGGCCACGCCGCAGCCGGTCAGGACGCCGCCGCCGAGCAGGTAGGTCAGCCGCTCGCCGCCGTAGGAGACCAGGAACAGGCCCATCCCCACGACGACGACCGCGATGAGCGCGGACAGGGCGGTGAGCGGCACGTCGTAGCGGATCACCGAGCCGGTCACGGAGAAGCCGAGCATGGCGAGGAAGTGCATCGTCCAGATGCCGGTGCCGCCGATCGCGAAAGCGGCGCCCACCAGCCAGAACTTGCTCTCGCGCCCGCTGGACAGGCGGGCTCTCGAGGTCAGCAGCAGGCCCAGCATGGAGCCCACGCTGGACATGACGTACGCGAGCGCGGGCGTTAACAGCCCAAAGGAGAAATGATCGATCGGCGACACGAACCCCCACCCCAACCCCTTACGCACCGATAAGGGAGTATGAACAGGGAGTTGCGCCCCGCGCAACTATCTTCTGCGGCCCTGCATGGCCTGGCGGCGCGGCCGCGGCATCGGCATCGGCGGCGGCGGCGCGGGGTAGGTGAGCTGCTGCTCCTGCTGGGCGGTACGCCGGCGCAGCTCCAGCTTGGCGACCAGCTCGGCGTCCTCGTGCAGCTCCTCCTCCGAGGGCGACAGGATCACCATGAGCAGCATGGTCAGCGTGATCAGGCTGATCACGGTCATGAGGGGCACGAGGAAGTCGAGCGCGTCGGCGCCCGAGACCACGCCGGGCTCGGGGTCGACCGTGACGTGCATCGCGTAGATGCCGGTGTAGTGCATGCCCGAGACCGCCACGCCCATGACCAGGGCGGCGAGGGTGATCCAGATGGGCTTCTTGACCCGCAGGGTGAACCACAGCGCCACCGTCGCGGCCACGACGGCGATGACCACGGAGGCGGCCACGGTGAGGCGGTCATAGGAGACGTGGGCGGACATGTTCATCGCGTACATGCCCAGGTAGTGCATGGAGGCCACGCCCAGGCCGGTGAGCAGGCCGCCGCCGAGGAGCGCCAGGACCCGGCCGCGGCCGTACGAGACCAGCAGCAGGCCGGTGCCCACCACCACGATGGCCACCACCGCGGAGGCGGCGGTGAGCCACACGTCGTACTTGATCTGGGTGCCCTCCACCTGGAAGCCCATCATGGCGATGAAGTGCATGACCCAGATGCCGGTGCCGCCGATCGAGATGGCCCCGCCCAGCAGCCAGCGCAGCCGGGCACCGCCCCGAGAGGCGTGTGCCTGAGCGGTGAGCCGTAGTCCGAGCATCGATCCGATGCAGGACATCACGTAGGCGAGCACA
Source organism: Nonomuraea angiospora (assembly GCF_014873145.1). Taxonomy (NCBI): domain Bacteria; kingdom Bacillati; phylum Actinomycetota; class Actinomycetes; order Streptosporangiales; family Streptosporangiaceae; genus Nonomuraea; species Nonomuraea angiospora. The sequence goes on from NZ_JADBEK010000001.1 coordinate 11,782,135, forward strand.
GGAGTCAGCAGGCCGTAGGTGAAATGATTCACTGCGGAGGTCATCTATCGGTTCCTTGGTAATTAGGGGTCCCCGGATTGTGCCATCCGGGATGTCCCATTCGCATGGATACCACCACTATCTGTCAACCTCCCTGTCGGAACATGAGAAGGGCTCATGGCTATCGAAGGCCCGTTCTGGCGCGCGATCGCGGTCTTCCGGGTGGCGTCGCTCGTGTACGCGGCCGCCCTGATGGCCCAGCACCGCGGCTACGAGCAGCCCGTGCTCGGCTGGCTGGTGATCGGGGTGATGGCGCTGTGGACGGCGGTGGCGACGTTCGCCTACGCGGCCGAGCCGGCGCGCCGGTGGCCGCTGCTGGCGATCGACCTGCTGGTCGCCCTGGCCTGCCTGCTGGTCTCGCCGTATGTCGAGGGCGCGGGGCAAGGCGCGGAGGGCACCATGCCCGTGCCCGCGACGTGGATCGCCGCTCCCGTGCTGGCCTGGGCCGTGCACGGGGGCAGGCGGCTGGGCGCGGTGGCGGCGGCCGTCGTCGCGGCGGGCGACCTGTGGCTGCGCGTCCGCACCGGCCAGGCGCCCGTCCTGATCAACGGCGCGGTCCTGCTCTTCCTGGCGGGCGTCGTGGTCGGCCACGTGGCCCGGCTGGCCAGGCAGGCCGGGGAGCGCATGCAGCGGGCCATCGAGATGGAGGCCGCCCAGCGCGAGCGCGAGCGGCTGGCCCGTGACATCCACGACTCGGTGCTGCAAGTTCTGGCCCTGGTTCAGCGGCGCGGCCGGCAGATCGGCGGCGAGGCGGCGGAGCTGGGGCGGCTGGCCGGCGAGCAGGAGGCCGTGCTGCGCCGGCTCGTCGCCCCCGCCTCCGCCCCCGTGCCCGCGGGGTCCGCCGACCTGCGTACCCTCCTGCTGGCGCACGCCTCGCCCCAGGTGACGGTCGCCACGCCGGCCACGCCGATGATCCTGCCGGCGCCGGTGGCCGAGGAGACGGCGGCCGCCGTCCGCGCGGCGCTGGACAACGTACGGGACCACTGCGGGCCCGGCGCCCGCGCCTGGATCTTCGCCGAGTCGGCGGACGGAGCGATCACGGTGACGGTGCGGGACGAGGGCCCGGGCATCGCCGAGGGCCGCCTGGCTGAGGCCGCCGCGGCCGGCCGCCTGGGCGTCGCCCAGTCCATCCGCGGCCGGATCGCCGGCCTCGGCGGCACGGTCGCCTTCGCCGGCCGCATCGGGGAGGGAACGGAAGTCGAGATCAGCGTGCCCGTCCCGGGGCCGCCGCGGCCGCGGGGCGGGGCCGGCACGCGCGGTTAGAGTTGCGGCATGGTGCGGGTGATGGTGGTGGACGACCATCCGATGTGGCGTGACGGCGTCGCCAGGGATCTCACCGAGGCCGGATACGAGGTCGTCGCCACTGTGGGGGAGGGGCGGCAGGCGGTACGGGCGGCCGGGGCGGCACGGCCGGACGTTGTGGTGCTCGATCTGCGGTTACCGGATATGTCGGGCGCGGAGGTGGCCGCCAGGCTGGCCGCGGTGGAGCCGCCGCCCAGGGTGCTGGTGTTGTCGGCCAGCGCCGAGCAGGACGACGTCCTGGAGGCGGTCAAGGCCGGCGCGTCCGGATATTTGGTGAAATCGGCCAGCCGGGAGGAGTTCCTCGACGCGGTACGCCGCACCGCCGACGGCGACGCCGTGTTCACCCCGGGCCTGGCCGGGCTCGTGCTCGGCGAATACCGGCGGCTGGCCGCGCAGCCGGCCCCTGCCGAGGGGCCGCGGCTGACCGAGCGCGAGACCGAGGTGCTCAGGCTGGTCGCCAAGGGCCTGTCCTACCGGCAGATCGCCGAGCGCCTCGTGCTCTCCCACCGCACGGTGCAGAACCACGTCCAGAACGCGCTGCGCAAGCTCCAGCTCCACAGCCGGGTGGAGCTGGTCCGATATGCGATCGAGCACGGGCTGGACGCGGACTAAACTCGATGGCGCGCGGCGTTGCCTTCGACGCGTGCCCTTCCCCGTCTTCCCGGAGGTTCCACCATGACGATGTCCGCCCTGGGCGAGCCATGCGTTCTGCTCAAGCTGGGCGAGATCGTCCTGAAAGGCAAGAACCGCGAGCTGTTCGAACGCCGCCTGATCAGCAACATCCGTGACGCGCTCCAGTCGCTCGACCTCAAGCTCGACGTGCGCAAGCGGCATGGCGTGATCGCGATCTTCCTGCCCCAGGGCGCCACCGCCGAGCAGGCGGAGGCCGTGGCCCAGCGGGTCGCCGACGTTCCCGGGCTGGTCTGGATCCACCGGGCCTGGCGCGTGGCCAAGGACCCCGACGCCGTGCTCAAGGCCGGCCTCGAGCTGGTCGGCGAGACCGAGGAGGCCAAGCGGGGCGCCCGCTTCGCCGTCCGCTCCCGCCGCCGCGACAAGCGCTTCCCCCTGCGCTCCAACGAGCTCGACCGCCTCGTGGGCGGCGCGATCAACGACGAGTACGGCCTGCCGGTCGACCTGAAGAACCCCGAGCTGACGGTCTCCATCGAGGTCGACAGGGACGAGGTGTTCGTCTTCACCGGCGGCATCCCCGGCCAGGGCGGCCTGCCGGTAGGCAGCAGCGGACGGGCCCTGGTGCTCATGTCGGGCGGCATCGACTCGCCGGTGGCGGCATACCGGATGATGCGGCGCGGGCTGCACGTCGACTTCCTGCACTTCTCCGGCATCCCGTTCACCACCTCCGAGTCGATCTACAAGGCCTACGCGCTGGTCAAGAAGCTCGACCGGTTCCAGGGCAGGTCACGGCTGTGGGTGGTGCCGTTCGGCAAGGCGCAGCAGTCGATCCGCACCTCCGGCCAGGACCGCCTGGCCGTGATCGCGCAGCGGCGGCTCATGCTCAAGACGGCCGAGGAGGTCGCCCACCGTATCCACGCCGCCGCGCTGGTCACCGGCGACGCGCTCGGCCAGGTCTCCTCCCAGACCCTGGCCAACATCACCGCCCAGGACCAGGCGGTGGAGCTGCCGATCCTGCGGCCGCTGGTGGGCTGGGACAAGACCGAGATCATGGCCGAGGCGCGGCGCATCGGCACGCTGGAGATCTCCGAGCTGCCCGACGAGGACTGCTGCACGCTGCTGGCGCCCAAGCGGGCCGAGACCCGGGCCAAGATCGAGGACCTGAAGCAGATCGAGAAGCGGCTCGACGCCGAGGAGCTGTGCGTGCAGCTCGCCGACTCGATCCAGGAGTACACCCTCGACTAGCGCCCTCAGGTGCTCACCTTGAAGGGGTCGTGCTCGGTCAGCAGCTTGTCCAGCCGCGCCTGGTCGACGCGCTTGCTGACCTCCGACTGCTCCTGCCGGTCCCGTACGACCTTGCACAGCGTGACCGTCGAGGTGACGACGTACAGCAGGCCGAGCCCGAGGAACGCCCTGACCCACCCCTCGACGGGCAGGTAGACCAGGGCGATCACCACGGAGGACAGCGAGACGGCGAACGACAGGATCGCCTGGACGTAGTACGCGGTGGTCTGCGTGGGTTGGATGGGCTTCGTCATGCGGCCATCGTCGCGCCGCGCCACAGCCGGCCGCATGGGGTCACGTACTCAAGTTACTTCTGAGTACGGCCGGCCGCTCGGCTCGTGGCGGCGGCCGGCCGTACGTACGCGCGGGATCGCTCGTGGCAGGCACGGATACGGCATCGGATCAGCGGGTCAGACGGTGGCCGCGACCGCGGCGGACTTGCCGAGCAGCGCCGGGAAGTCGTTCATGACCTGGGCCAGCTCGCCCAGATCGGCGTCGACCAGGGCCTGCGGGCCGTCGCAGAGCGCCTGCTCGGGCTGCGGGTGGACGTCGATGATCACGCCGTCCGCGCCCACCGCGATGGCCGCGCGGGTCAGCGGCAGCACCAGGTCGCGCCGCCCGCCCGAGTGGGACGGGTCGATGATCACCGGCAGGTGCGACAGGCGCTGTGCCACCGGCACGGCCGAGACGTCGAGCGTGTTGCGGGTCGCCGTCTCGAACGTCCGGACGCCCCGCTCGCACAGGACGATGTCCAGGTTGCCGCGCTGGGCGATGTACTCGGCGGCCATGAGCCACTCCTCGATCGTGGCGGTCATGCCGCGCTTGAGCATCACCGGCCTGCCCGCCGCCCCGACCGCCTGCAGCAGCGCGAAGTTCTGCATGTTGCGGGTGCCGACCTGCAGCATGTCGGCGTAGGAGGCCACCAGTTCGACGTCCTGGGCGTTCACGACCTCGGTCACGATCGGCAGCCCGGTCTCCTCGCGCACGTCGGCCAGGATGCGCAGGCCCTGCTCGCCCAGCCCCTGGAAGGCGTACGGCGACGTGCGCGGCTTGAAGGCCCCGCCGCGCAGCAGCACCGCCCCGGCCGCCTGCGCCATCCTGGCCGCGTCCAGCGTCTGCTGGTGCGTCTCCACCGCGCACGGCCCCGCGATCAACGTCACGGTGTCGGGGCCGATCGGCACGCCGCCCACGTGGACCGTGGAGCGTTCCGGGTGGTTCTCCCTGCTGACCAGCTTGTACGGGGTGGACACGCGCATGACGTCGCGCACCCCGCCCATGCCGCGCAACGCGACCGGGTCGAGCTGGGTCACGTCGCCGACCAGGCCGACGATCGTCCGTTTCACGCCCTTGCTGACGAAAGCCTCGACCCCGGCCGCCTGGACGACCGACACGATCGCCGAAAGATCATCCGCGGTGGCCTCGGGGCCCATCACGATCACCATTCTGTACAGCTCCTTCGTCCGGAAACACAGAAGGCCCCGGGTCCTGTCGGACCCGGGGCCTTCGTTCGCCTGTCTGCTAGCGCAGCGTCAGATGGCGAACGGACTCGGGTCCGTCGCCATACCAAAACAGGGACGCGTTGCGCATAGGCCGTAAGGATAGCGCACCCGACCCGCCCGCGAAGCCTCATCGATCCGATGGCAGGATGGCCCCAGACGGCGAGTCAGGTGAGGGGAGTGATCGTGGAGGAGTCGCGCCTGCCTCCAGGCCAGTACGTGCCGCGCGGCCGACCCGTGATCCACTACGGCAGGGTGCCCCGGTTCAAACCGGAGAGCTGGGACTTCCGGGTCTTCGGCGCCACCGCGTCGGGGGCGGAGCACCATTTCTCCTGGAGCGAGTTCGAGGCGCTGCCGCGGTCCACCCGCATCGCGGACTTCCACTGCGTCACCAAGTTCTCGCTCATGGCCAACGAGTGGTCCGGCGTCACCCCCGCCACGATCATGGCGGCCGCCCCGCCCGCTCCCGGCGTGCGCCACGTGATGATCTGGGCCGAGTACGGCTACAGCGCCAACCTGCGGATGGCCGACTTCGCGGCCCCCGACACGCTGTTCGCCATGGAGCTCGACGAGAAGCCGCTCAGCGCCGAGCGCGGCTTCCCGCTGCGGATCGTCGTGCCCCACCTGTACGCGTGGAAGAGCGTCAAATGGGTGCGCGGCATCGAATACCTCCTCGAGGATCGCCGGGGCTTCTGGGAGGAGCGCGGCTACCACAACATCGCCGACCCCTGGCGCGAGCAGCGCTACTCCTACCAGGAAGAACCCGGGGAGGGACCCCCCTAGACTTCACTCCTGGTTTTCCCCCGGACACGCTCTGTTTTGGCTACGGTTTTCCCCGTGCTGACCACCGCGTGCGTGGCGCTGTCCTCCTCCTTGGCCTCGTTGGCCTTCGTCGCCGGCTACGGGCTCGCCCGCGCCCGGTGGCGCCTCGTGGCGCTGCCGGAGGGCCGTAGATCGGACGAGGCGACGTTCACGACGCTGCACATCGCCGCGATGGCCGCCCCCGCCCTGCGGACCGGGCTCAACCGCGACTCCGCCCGCAAGGCCGTACGGCACCTGCGCACGCTGCTCGGCACCCAGGCCGTCGCGATCACCTCGACCGAGGCCGCGCTGGCCTGGGAGGGGCCGTGCACCGACGACGTGCTCACCTACGCCCGGGCCGCCCTGGCGGCGGGGCGGCCCCAGGTGTTCGCCGGCGAGCCGCACGGCGCGGTCGTGGTGCCGCTGACGGTGGACGGCACGGTCGTGGGCACGCTGGCGGCCTTCGACGACGAGGTGAGCGCCGCGCTCGTGCGCACCGTCACGGAGGTCGCCCGCTGGGTGTCGGGCCAGTTGGAGCTCGCCGACCTGGACGCCTCGCGGCGGCGCGCGCTGGAGGCGGAGATGCGCGCGCTGCGGGCGCAGATCTCGCCGCACTTCGTCTACAACGCGCTCACGACGATCGCCTCGTTCGTCCGCACGAACCCCAAGCGCGCCCGCGAGCTCCTGCTCGACTTCGCCGACTTCTCCCGGTACGCGCTGCGCCGGGCGCACGACTTCACGACCCTGGCCGACGAGCTGACCTGCGTCGACCGCTACCTCCTGCTGGAACGTGCCAGATTCGGCGACAAGCTGCGCTTCACCATGCAGGTGGCGCCCGAGGTGCTGCCCGTACCCGTGCCGTTCCTGTGCCTGCAGCCGCTCGTCGAGAACGCCATCAAGCACGGCATGCGGGGCCGCGGCGGCGCCGGCGAGGTGCGGGTCGTGGTGCGCGACGCGGGCCCGGAGGCGCACATCACGGTCGAGGACGACGGCGCGGGCATGGACCCGGAGTGCGCGCGGCGGATGCTCGACGAGGACCCGGCCCGCGAGGGCAGCGGCATCGGGCTGGCCAACGTGGACCTGCGGATGCGCCAGATCTACGGCGACGGCTACGGGCTCGTCGTGGAGACGGCGCTGGGCGCGGGCACCAAGGTGCGGCTGCGGGTGCCCAAGAGCCAGCTTAGCTCGTTGTAGTCATTTCATTACGCTGAGCTGGCGTGTCGCTTGTGACCTTTGCTTTCATACGGCAGCGTGGAGGACATGCTGAGAGTCCTGGCCGTCGACGACGAGGTCCCCGCTCTGGAGGAGCTCGCCTACCTGCTGCGCCAGGACGAACGGATCGAACACGTCGCGACCGCCGCCGACGGCGTCACGGCGCTGCAGGACATGGTGCAGATGATCGGCGGGGGCGAGCGGCTCGACGGGGTGTTCCTCGACATCCGCATGCCCGGGCTCGACGGGCTCGACCTGGCCCGGCTGGTCGGCGGGTTCCCCAGCCCGCCCCGGCTGGTGTTCGTGACGGCGCACGAGGAGTGCGCGGTGCAGGCGTTCGAGCTGGAGGCCGTCGACTACCTGCTCAAGCCGGTCAGGGCCGAGCGCCTGGCCGAGGCCGTGCGCCGGCTGGAGGCCACCTCCCTGCCCGCGCCCGAGCCCGGCCAGGACGAGGTGATCCCGGTCGAGCTGGGCGGGCGCACCAGGTTCGTGCCGCAGCAGGCGGTCTGGTTCGCCGAGGCCAAGGGCGACTACGTGCGGCTGCACACCGCCGACGGCAGCTACCTCGTGCGCATGTCGCTGGCCGCGCTGGAGCGGCGCTGGTCGGACGCCGGGTTCATCCGCATCCACCGCAGCACGCTGGTCTCCGGGCGGCACGTCAGCGAGCTGTGCTTCGAGGGCGGGCGGGTGACGCTCACCGTCGGCACCGAGACACTGCAGGTCAGCAGGCGGCACACCCGGCAGGTGCGCGAGCAGCTCGTACGCCACCACCGGGGCGTGATCTCGTGACGGCGGAGCGGCGGGTGGTCGTCTCCCGCAGGCCGGCCGCGCTCGGGCGCTCCCGCGACCGCTTCGACCCGGACGACGGCGGGCCCGACGTGCCCGCGATCGTGGGGCGGCAGTTACGGCAGGCGCTGCTGACCGTGGGCGCCGTGGCCGCGCTGCTGGCGGGCGTCCCGGTGATCGCCGTGTGGGTGCCCGCTCCCTGGGCCTGGTTCGCGCTCTCGCTGGCCGTGCAGGGGGTCTGGGTCGTGCTGGCCGTGCTGCAGCTGAGGCGCGCGGAGCGGCTGGAAAGGTGAGCGGGCTGCGGCTGGACCGGGCGGAGCGGCTGGAGAGATGAGCGGGCTGCGGCTGGGGCGGGCGGACGGATGACCGTCGCGGTGCTGACCGGGGTCGCCTTCGTGCTGGTGCTGGGCGTCATGGTGGGCTCCGCGCGACCGCGCCGCGCCAGCGGCGTCTGCGACTTCCACGTGGCGGCCAGGGCCGTTCCGCCCTGGTGGAACGGCGCCGCCATCGCCTCCGAGGTCACCTCGGGCGCGGCCTGCCTGGGGCTGGCCGGGCTCATCGCCACCCGCGGCGGGCCGATGCTGTGGTACCCGCTGGGGGCCACGGCCGGGTTCGTCGTCATCCTCGCCCTCGTCGTCGCGCCCTTGCGGCGGTCGGGGACGTACACGCTGCCCGACTTCGCCGAGTGGCGGCTGAGATCGGCCAGGCTGCGGCGCTCGGCCACGTTCCTCGTCCTGGTGATCGGGCTGGCGTTCATGGTCGCGCAGTTCCACGCGGCCGGGGCGGTGGTGCGGCTGCTGACCGGGCTCCCGCCGTGGCTCGGGTGGGTGGCCATCGCCTCGGCGGCGCTCGTCGTGGCCTGCGGGGGCGGGCTGGGGAGCGTGACGAGCGTGCTGGCCGCGCAGTTCTGGCTGAAGCTGGTCGTGTTCGCCGGGGTGGGGGCGGTGTGCTGGTGGGGGGCGGGCGCGCGGTCCGTCACCTGGTTCGAGGGGGCGTACCGGGCCGCCGAGCCGGGGCTGGCGGGGGTGGGCGACCCGTCGCTGCCCGGCGTGCTGACCGTGCTGGTGGCCTGCGCGCTCGGCACGATGGGGCTGCCGCACGTGATCGTCCGGGTCTACACCAACAGCGACGGGCGCGAGGCCAGGCGGTCGATCGTGGCGACGCAGGTCATGCTGGCGGTGTTCTGCGTCGTGCCGCCGCTGTACGGGCTTCTGGGGCACGGGCACGTGCACGCGGGGCCACCGGACGAGATCGTGCTGTTGCTGCCCGCCAGGCTGCTTCCAGGGCCGGTCGGTGACGCGCTCACCGGGGCGCTGGCCGCCGGGGCGTTCGCCGCCTTCCTGGCCACCACGACGGGCGTGCTGGTGGCGGTCGGGGGAGCGGTGTCGGCCTGCCTGGCCAGGGCCGGGGTCCGCGCCTTCCGCGCGGCCGTGTGCCTGGTGCTGCTGGCCGCGCTCGCCCTGACGGCGCTCACCGGGCCGCGGGCGTCGGTGGCGCTCGTCCTGCTGGGCTTCAGCCTCTCGGCGGCCACGCTCTGCCCGCTGCTGGTGCTCGGGATCTGGTGGCGGCGGCTGACGGACGCGGGGGTGGCGGCCGGGTTCGCGCTCGGCGGGGGCGTGACGGCGGTGCTGGTGGTCGAGGAGCAGGCGGGCGTGAAGATGGGCGTGCTCACGTCCAACCCCGCGCCGGTGGCGGTGCCGGTGGCGTTTGCCGCGATGGTGATGATTTCCCTGGTCACACCGGGTCGGATGCCGCGCGGGGTGGGGCGGATGATGGCCCGGATGCACCTGCCCGAGCACCTCGCGGGCCCACGGGACTACCGCTCGTCGCAGCACGGCGACCGCTCATCGTAACAGCACTCTCCGTATGGCGATGACTACGGACCGTTCAACGAGCTGTCCGAAAACAGGGTATCGCCCGCAAGATCGCGACCGTAGTGTTTCGGCAACGGAAAGCCACTCCGGCGCATCGGGGGGGACGAGCCGGGGGGCTCACAACAGGCCTGATGCGCCGGCTTCACCGGTGACCGCGCAGGTCACCACGGCTGCCGGGCCCCCATCCGGGGGTGGGGCCCGCCACGCCGGTCACGTGAAGGGGCGCCTGCTGAGGCCCTCAGCCGGCCCCGCGATTCGGCCCTTCGGGGGCGGCCGGATCGCGCGAGCAGGCGCCCCTTTCACGACGAGCCGGCCGGGTCAGGAGTCGCGCAGCTTCTTCAGCAGGGCGATGTCCTCGGCGTGCTTGGGCGCCTTGCCCGGCGTCTCGATGCAGATCGGCACCCCCGCCACGGCCGGGTGGCGCATGAGCTCGGCGAACGGCTGCGCGCCGATGTGGCCGGCCCCGATGTTCTCGTGCCGGTCCTTCTTGGCGCCGCACACGTCCTTGGAGTCGTTGGCGTGGATCAGCTTGAGCCGCCCGGGGGCGATCTCGTGCAGCGCGTCGAACGTCTCCTTCACCCCGCCCGGCGCCGCGAGGTCGTGGCCGGCGGCGAAGGCGTGGCAGGTGTCGAGGCAGATGCCGGCGCGCGGATGCCAGTCGAGCGCGGCCAGGTAGGGCTCGATGTCCTGGACGGTGGCGCAGAGCATGGCGCCCTGCCCCGCCATCGGCTCCAGCAGCAGGTCGGGCCCGCCGTCGGGGATCTCCTCCAGCAGCGGCAGCAGGGTCTCCCGGACCTGGCGCAGGGCGTCGTCGCGCGACTGGGTGACCGCCGAGCCCGTGTGCACCACGACCCCCTTGGCGCCGATCTCGGCGCCGCGCCGCAGCGTGTGGCGCACCAGCGCGATGGAGTTGGCCAGGGTCTCCGGGCTGGGCGAGCCGAAGTTGGCCAGATAGGGCACGTGGACGTACGCCTCGACGCCCGACTCGGCCAGCTTGGCGTCCTCCTCGGGCTTGCCCTCGGCGAGCGCCCAGGCGCGCGGGTTGGTCACGAAGACCTGGATCATCTCGGCGCCGATCTCGGCCATGTATTTCAGGCCGCCCGTCGCGAGGCCGCCCGTGACGAGCACGTGCCCGCCGATCAGGGATGTTGGGGTCATGATGGCTCTCAGTGTAGGCGCACGCCCCGACATCCCGGCGCGGGCGCGTCGCCCCGCCGGTTGGATGATGACACGAAAAGTCCTGGCCGAAGGGGTGGCCGGTTCGGAGTTCTCGCGGATGGACCGGGCACGAAGCGAGTGTGTGTACTTCTGACATGCCCGACACGCTGAGCGACTTCAACGCCAGGTCCCCGGCCGGCGCCGAGGAAGCGCTGCTGGCCTGCTGCGCCTCGCGCGCCTTCGCCGCGAAGGTGGCGGCGCTGCGGCCGTACGACGACGTCGACGAGCTCGCCGCGACCGCCGAGGCGGCAGTCCGGGACCTGGGGTGGGACGACGTGATGGAGGCGCTGCGGGCGCACCCGAGGATCGGGGAGCGGGCTGCGGGCGACGGCAGGCAGGCGTCGTGGTCGCGCCAGGAGCAGTCAGGAGTCGAGGAGGAGGCGCGCCAGGCGCTCGCCGCGGGAAACAAGCAGTACGAGGACCGGTTCGGGCACGTCTACCTGGTCTGCGCCACCGGGCTCACCGGGGCCCAGCTGCTGGCCAGGCTGCGCGAGCGGCTGGGCAACGACGAGGAGAGCGAGCGGGCGGCCGTGCGGGGCGAGCTGGCCGCGATCACCGCGCTGCGGCTGCGCAAGCTCATGAAGGAGGGGACATGAGCTTCTCGACGCACGTGCTGAACGCGGTCACCGGGCTGCCCGCGCGGGGCGTCCACGTCCGGCTGGAGCACGAGGGCCGGGTGGTGGCCGAGGGGCACACCGACGACGACGGGCGCATCAAGGGCTGGAACCCGGGCGCCGGCGTCCACCGGGTCGTCTTCGACACCGGGGCCTATCTGGAGGAGACGTTCTACCCCGAGGTCGTCGTCACCTTCACCGTCGCCGACCCCGAACGGCACCACCACGTGCCCCTGCTGCTCAGCCCGTACGCCTACTCCACCTACCGAGGGAGCTAGATGTCCATCAAGCTCGGACCCAACCGCTACGGCAAGGCGGAGACCAGGCTCGTCCGCGTGGTCAGGGACGGCCCCGTCCACCACGTCAAGGACCTCAACGTCAGCACCTCCCTCTCCGGCGACATGGAGGCCGTCCACCTGACCGGCGACAACGCCGCCGTCCTGCCCACCGACACGCAGAAGAACACCGCGTACGCGCTGGCGAAGAAGCACGGCGTCGGCCAGATCGAGGAGTTCGCCCTCCTGCTGGCCGGGCACTTCGTGGACGGGCAGCCGACCGTCCACCACGCCAGGGTCGAGATCGACGAGTACGGGTGGACCCGCCGCGGGCCGCACTCGTTCGTCCGCGACGGCGGCGAGGTGCGCACGTGCGTCGTCCACCGCGACCGGGACGGCCGCTCCACCGTGGTGTCCGGGCTCAAGGACCTGGTGCTGATGAACACGACCGGCTCGGAGTTCCACGGCTACATCGTGGACGAGTACACCACGCTGCCGCCCACCACCGACCGCGTCCTGGCCACCGCCGTCGCCGCGCGCTGGCGGCACGCGGGGGACACGCCCTCGTACGGCAAGTCGTACGAGCAGGTGCGGCAGTGCCTGCTGGACGCGTTCGCCGACACCCACAGCCTGTCGCTCCAGCAGACCCTCTACGCCATGGGCGAGCGCGCCCTGAACACCTGTCCCGAGATCTGCGAGATCCGGCTCGCGATGCCGAACAAGCACCACTTCGCCGTGGACCTGTCGCCGTTCGGCCTGGACAACGAGAACGAGGTCTTCCACGCCGCCGACCGCCCCTACGGGCTGATCGAGGGCAGCGTGCTGCGGGAGGACGCACCCGGCGCCGGATTCGCCTGGGAGTAGGAGACATGGACTTCTTGCGACCCACGACGTGGGAGGAAGCGCTGGCCGCCAAGGCGGACCGGCCCGACGCGGTGCCCATCCAGGGCGGCACCGACGTCATGGTGGAGATCAACATGGACGTGCGCAGGCCCGCCGCGCTGCTCGACCTCAACCAGGTGGCCGAGCTGCGGGAGTGGGCCATGGTGGGCGGCACGGTGAGCGGCACGGTGGGCGGCACGGCGGGCGGCATGTGCCGGGTCGGGGCCGCGGTGCCGTACGCGCGGATCATCGAGGAGCTGGCCGGGCCGCTGCCGGGGCTCGCCCAGGCCGCGCGCACGGTCGGCTCGCCGCAGATCCGCAACCGCGGCTCCGTCGGCGGCAACCTCGGCGCGGCCTCGCCCGCCGGCGACAGCCACCCGCCGCTGCTGGCGGCCGGCGCGGTGGTCGAGGCGGAGTCGCGCGAGCGCGGCGTCAGGATGATCCCGGCCGACGAGTTCTACCTGGGGGTCAAGCGCAGCGCGCTGGAGCCGGACGAGCTGATCAGGGCCGTCCACGTCAGGCCCGCGACCGGCCCCCAGTACTTCTCCAAGGTCGGCACGCGCAACGCCATGGTGATCGCGGTGTGCTCGTTCGCGATCGCGCTGCACCCGGGCGAGCGGCGGGTCGGCACGGGGATCGGCTCCGCGGCGCCCACGCCGCGCCGGGCGCTGGAGGCCGAGGAGCTGCTGGCCCGCGAGCTGGACTGGACGGCGCCGCTCGACCCGGCGCTGAGCAGGCGATTCGGCGAGCTGTGCGCGGCGGCCGCGGCGCCGATCGACGACGTACGGGGCAAGGCCGCCTACCGGGTGCACGCCATCGGCGTGATGGCCCGCCGCACGCTGGCCTGGGCCTGGAACGACCATCTGGGAAGGAGGGCCGCCTGATGCGCGTCACCTTCACCGTCAACGGCCGCGAGGAGATCGCCGACGACGTCTGGGAAGGCGAGAGCCTGCTGTACGTGCTGCGCGAGCGCGTCGGGCTCCCCGGCTCCAAGAACGCCTGCGAGCAGGGCGAGTGCGGATCCTGCACGGTCTATCTCGACGGCGTGCCGGTCTGCTCCTGCCTGGTCGCCGCCGGGCAGGCCGAGGGGCGTCAGGTGCGCACCGTCGAAGGGCTGGCCGAGGAGGACCGGCTCGACCCGGTCCAGCAGGCGTTCGTGGAGTGCGGGGCCGTGCAGTGCGGGTTCTGCACGCCGGGGCTGCTGGTGCAGGCGCACGACCTGATCGCGCGGGTGGAGCGGCCCTCCGACGCGGAGATCAGGGAGGCGCTGGCCGGGAACCTGTGCCGGTGCACCGGCTACGAGAAGATCATCGAAGCGGTGCGGCTGGCCGCCGAGCGGAAGGCGGCCGCCGGGTGAGCCTGCTCATCGAGAACGTCCACATCGCGCCGGTCGCCGGCCCGGAGATCCGGTCCGGCTACATCAGGATCGAGGGGGACCGGATCGCCGAGCTAGGCCCCGGGCCGGCGCCCGTCGATCCGGGCGCGGCCCGGATCGACGGCACCGGCTGCCTGGCCACCCCCGGCCTGGTCAACACCCACCACCATCTCTACCAGTGGGCCTCGCAGGGCCTGGCCCAGGACGCGACGCTGTTCGAGTGGCTGGTCGCGCTCTACCAGGTGTGGGCCGCCATGGACGCCGAAGTGGTCAACGGGGCGGCCACGGCGGGCCTCGGCTGGCTGGCGCTGTCGGGCTGCACCACCTCCAGCGACCACCACTACCTCTTCCCCAAGGGAAGGGGCGACCTGTTCGCGGCAGAGATCGAGGCCGCCCGCGAGGTGGGCATCCGCTTCCACCCCGCCCGCGGCTCGATGGACCGGGGCGAGTCGCAGGGCGGGCTGCCGCCGGACGTCGTGGTCGAGGCGCTGGACGAGATCCTGGCCGCCACGTCGGAGGCGGTGGACGCCTACCACGACCCGTCCTTCTCCTCGATGCTGCGGATCGCGGTCGCGCCGTGCTCGCCGTTCTCCTGCAGCGCCGAGCTGATGACCGAGTCCGCCGCCCTGGCCAGGGCCAAGGGCGTCCGCCTGCACACGCACGTCGCCGAGACCTCGGACGAGGACGAGCACTGCCTGGCCCAGTTCGGGCTGCGGCCCGTGGACTACATGGAGAAGCTGGGCTGGCTGGGGCCCGACGTGTGGTTCGCGCACTCCGTACACCTCAGCGACGACGACATCGGCAAGCTCGCCGCCACCGGCACGGGCTCGGCGCACTGCCCCTCGTCGAACGGCCGGCTCGGCGCCGGCATCGCCCGCGTCTCCGAGATGCTGCGCCGCGGCGCGAACGTGGGCCTCGGCGTGGACGGCAGCGCCTCCTCCGAGCTGACGCCGCTCGTGGGAGAGCTGCGGCAGGCCCTGCTGTTCCAGCGCGCCAGGTACGGCCCCCAGGCGCTCACGGCCCGCCAGGCCCTCGAGATCGCCACGCTCGGCGGGGCCCGCAACCTCGGCCGCGAGCACGAACTCGGCACCCTCGAACCCGGCAAGCTGGCCGACCTCGCCCTGTGGCGCGTCGACGGCCCCTTCACCTCGGCGGTGGCCGACCCCGTCTGCGCGCTCGTCTTCGGCCCCCCGCCGCCCCTGGCGCGGGTGCTGGTCGGCGGCCGGGTCGTGGTCGAGGACGGCGAGCTGAGGACCGTCGCCCAGGACGCCGCCGGGCGCGCGGGCGCCGAGGCCCACCGCCGGCTGATGCGGCTGGCGGACGAACGCGGCCTGACCGCCGCCAAGGAGCTCCACTGACCGGGAGACTAGGGTGGGAATGTCCCGAACGAGCAGGAAGGCGATCCCGTGCCCGAGGAACTCCCCGACGAGCGGCTGGCGCAGCTCAAGAGCACTTTCGCGTCGATCGACACCGACGGCGACGGCTACATCAGCGAGGCCGAGCTGAAGCGGCACTTCCCTGGCCTCCCGGCGGAGGCGCTGGGGGCGATGAGCCAGGCCGCCGACTCCGACCAGGACGGCCGCTACTCGCTGGAGGAGTTCATCCGCACGGTCTCCTGACCCTCCGGGCGGTCTCCGGAACGGGCCCCGGACGGCCCGCGCGGCGCGGGGATGTGATGATGAGTCACGCCTTCCTGCCCGCTCGCACCGGGCAGGAAGGCGTGTCAGGACATTGTTCACCATCCTGTAGGGGTTCGTAGTGGTTCAGCAGGTTCTGGTCGCCCCCGACAAGTTCAAGGGGTCGCTGACGGCGGCCGAGGTGGCCGCCCGGGTCTCGGCCGGGCTCGGCGTGCCCACGGTGGAGCTGCCGGTGGCCGACGGAGGCGACGGCACCGTGGACGCGGCCGTGGCCGGCGGGTTCAGCCGGGTCACGATCGAGGTCACCGGGCCCACCGGCGAGCGGATCTCCGCCTCGTACGCCTGGCAGGACGCCGGCGCGACGGCGGTGGTGGAGCTGGCCGAGGCGTCGGGGCTGCGCCGCCTGCCCGGCGGGCACGAGCCGCTGACCGCCACCAGCCACGGCACGGGTGAGCTGATCGCGGACGCTGTGCGCCGGGGCGCCAAGCGCGTGGTCCTGGGGCTGGGCGGGAGCGCCTGCACCGACGGGGGAGCGGGCATGGCGCAGGCGCTCGGCGCGCGCCTGCTGGACGCCGACGGCGACGACCTCCCCCGGGGCGGGGCCGCGCTGAAGGGGCTCGCCCGGATCGACCTGTCGGGGTTCGTGGACGTCTCCGGCGTGGAGTTCGTGGTGGCCAGCGACGTGGACAACCCGCTCCTCGGCCCGCACGGCGCCGCCGCCGTCTACGGGCCCCAGAAGGGCGCCACCCCCGACGACGTCAGGACGCTGGAGGCCGGTCTGGCCCGGCTGGCCGCCGTCGCCACGGCCACCCACGGGCTGATGGGCGCGGTCGAGCACGACGACACGCCGCGCGCGATGGGCGTGGCGGGCGCGCCGGGGGCGGGGGCGGCCGGCGGGGTGGGGTTCGCCGCGCTGGCGTTCCTGCACGCCGAGCTGCGGCCCGGCATCGGCTACCTGCTCGACCTGCTCGGGTTCGGCGAGCTGGTCAAGGACGCGCGGCTGGTGATCACGGGCGAGGGCTCGCTGGACGAGCAGTCCCTGCGCGGCAAGGCCCCCGTCGGGGTGGCGCGGGCCGCGGCCGAGGCGGGCGTCCCCGTGGTGGCCGTCTGCGGGCGCCGCACGCTCACCGACGAGGAGCTGCGGGCGGCCGGCATCGAGGCCGCCTACGCCCTCACCGACCTCGAACCCGACCCCGAACGCTGCATGGCCGAGGCCGGGCCCCTGCTCGAACGCCTGGCCGCGCGGCTGGCCGCCGTCCATCTCCAAGGGGACTAGATGATCGATCTGGTGATCCGATCCCGCCGCACCGTCACCCCCGAGGGTGAGCGGGCGGCGGCGGTGGCCGTGCGCGGCGAGAAGATCGCGGGCCTGTACGACTACGCCGCCCCGCTCGACGCCGCCGAGGACATCGACCTGCGCGACCTGGCCCTGCTCCCCGGCCTGGTCGACACCCACGTTCATGTCAACGAGCCGGGGCGGACGCACTGGGAGGGGTTCGGCTCGGCGACCAGGGCGGCCGCCGCCGGAGGCGTCACCACGATCCTCGACATGCCGCTCAACTCCCTCCCGCCCACCGTGAACGTGCCCGCCTTCGAGGCCAAGCTGCGGGCCGCCGAGGGCCAGTGCCACGTGGACGTGGGCTTCTGGGGCGGGGCCGTGCCGGGCAACGTCAAGGACCTCGCGCCCCTGCGCGAGCGCGGTGTCTACGGGTTCAAGTGCTTCATGTCGCCGTCGGGGGTGGAGGAGTTCCCGCCGCTCGGCGACTCCGAGCTGCGGGAGGCGCTGGCCGAGGTGGCCGCGGTCGGCGGGGTGATGGTGGTGCACGCCGAGGACCCGGCGCTGCTCTTGGAGCCGGCCGGGCCGACGTACCGGGAGTTCCTGGAGTCGCGGCCGGGAGAGTCGGAACGCAGCGCCGTCGCGCGGGTGGTGGAGCTGGCGGCGCTGACCGGCGCCCGGGTGCACATCCTGCACGTCTCCAGCGCCTCCTGCCTGGAGGTGCTGGAGTCGGCGCGGGCCGAGGGGGTGGCGGTCACGGCGGAGACGTGTCCCCACTACCTGACGCTGGCGGCCGAGCGGGTGCCCGAGGGGGCGACCGCGTACAAGTGCTGCCCGCCCATCCGCTCCGAGGCCAACCGCGACCTGCTGTGGGACGGGCTGGCCAGGGGCGTGCTGAGCTGCGTCGTGTCCGACCACTCGCCCTCGACCGCCGACCTCAAGGTGCCTGACTTCGCCGCCGCCTGGGGCGGCATCGCCTCGCTCCAGCTCGAGCTGCCGGCGGTCTGGACGGAGGCGTCGCGGAGGGGGTACGGGCTGGGGGACGTGGTGCGCTGGATGTCAGCCAATCCGGCGACGATGGCCGAAATTTCCGGAAAAGGCGGGATAAAGCCGGGTAATGATGCCGATCTGGTGGCATTTGACCCGGCCGCCGACAACCCCGTGGACGCCGCGCGCCTGCACCACAAGAACCCGGTCACCCCGTACCACGGCCGGGTCCTCAAGGGCGCCGTCCTGACCACCTGGCTGCGCGGGCGGCCCGTGGACGACGTGCCGCACGGACGATTCCTGTTGGGAGAGCAGTAGATTTGCCAGGCTTCAGCACCCTTCCCGACCTTGCCCTGCGCACGCTGGGCGGCTCCGTCGTGGCGGCCAGCGACGAGTCGTTCGCGGAGAAGGAGAGCCTGATCCGGCCGGGGCGGCCCGGCTTCCAGGCGGAGACGTTCGGGAACAAGGGCCAGGTCTACGACGGGTGGGAGACCCGCCGGCGCCGCTCACCCGGCCACGACTGGGCCCTGGTACGGCTCGGCGTCCCCGGCGTGATCCGGGGCGTGGTGATCGACACGGCCTGGTTCAAGGGCAACTACCCGCCCCACGCCTGCGTCGAGGCGGCCTCGGTCGAGGGCCACCCCTCCCCGGACGAGCTCGAGGCCGCTCAGTGGACGGAGATCGTGCCCCGGTCCGAGCTCACCGGCGACAGCGAGCACCACTTCGCCGTCACCGACGAGCGCCGGTTCACCCACGTGCGGCTGAACATCTTCCCCGACGGCGGCGTCGCCCGCCTCCGGGTGCACGGGGAGGCCCGGCCCGACCTGTCCGTGTACGACGGGCTCGGCCTCGACCTGGCCGCGCTCGCGAACGGCGCCCTGGTCACCGCCTGCTCCGACGAGTTCTACTCGGCCCCCAACAACGTCATCGCCCCCGGCCTGGCCCGCCACCAGGCAGAGGGCTGGGAGACCGCCCGCCGCCGCGGCGAGGGGAACGACTGGCTGGTCATCCGGCTGGCCGGGCGCGGCGTGATCGGGCTGGCCGAGATCGACACCACGAACCTGCTGTTCAACGCGCCGGGCGCGGTCTCGCTGACGGGTCTGGACGGTGACCGGGAGGTGGAGCTCCTCCCGAGGACCCGCCTGCAGCCCGACACCCCGCACCGCTTCCGCCTGGCCCACCCGGACCCGGTCACGCACGTACGAGTGGACATCTACCCGGACGGCGGCCTCGCCCGCGTCCGCCTCCACGGCCACCTCGCCACCCCCTGACCGCCCGCGCCTGGCCTGCGGCCTGGGTGGGCGGACTTCAGGCATCGTGCGATCGCCCTCATCCGCCCTCACCTCCCGAAGGGACCGCACCCCTCGCCCAAGGCGGGCCTCACTGCCAGAGGACGACCGTGCTCCCCTGCGGCCGCTCGCTGTTGGGCAGCGGCCGCTGGAACTGGACCACCCCGCGGTTGCCCAGCCGCTGCACCCGCACCTTGAACCCCAGTGCCTCTAACTCCGCCTTGGCGTCCCCGATATTCTTTCCGATCACCGCCGGAACCAGGGCGAACTGCTGGTCGTCGCGGGCCTGGTTGTCCCCGTTGCGGTTGAGCCAGTCCCAGAAGTCCCGCTGGCACCGCGCCACCGTGATCATGACCTGCGCGCCCTTGTCCACCTCGGACTTGGCCTTGGGCGTCTGCGCGATGACCGTGCACGGCTCGGCGTCGTCGTCCACCTCGTTGACCTGCACCTGGAAGCCCAGGCCGCCGAGATATTGGGCGGCCTCGTCCTTGGGCATGTTGTCGACGTCAGGCATGACCATCCCGGCACTGACGTAGATGTCGACCCTGGCGCTCTGGCGCACCTTCTCGCCGACCTGCGGCGAGGTGCGGATGACCTTGTCCCGCTCGATCTCCTGGTTGGCCAGCCGCTTGACGACGCCCACGGTCAGCCCGGCCTCGGCGATCTTGGCGCGGGCCTGGTCGCCGGTCATGCCCTCGGTGTTGGGCACGACGATGCGCCTGGGCCCGAGCGAGGGGACCAGCGTGATCGTGGTGCCCTTCTCCACCTCGGCGCCGAACGCCGGGTCGGTGCGCAGGATCAGGCCCGCGGCCGTCTTCTCGTCGTTGCGGCCTTCGGCTTCCTGCACCTTGAGCCCGGCCGCGGCCGCGCTCTTCCTGGCCAGCGCCAGGTTCTTGCCGACCAGGTCGGGCACGGAGACCATCTCGGGCTGCGCGAAGTACCAGCCGGTCACCCCGACCGCGACCACCATCACTCCGGCGAGCAGCACCAGGAACCAGTGGGGCTTGAACCCCGCCCGCCGCGCCGGAGGCGGCACCTCCGTCCGCGGCTGGATCATGGTGTGGGCGGGGGCGGGCTGGGGCATCGAGGCGGCGCCGGAGGCGTTGAAGACCTGCGTCCGCGCGTGTGGGGCCGCAGAGGGCCCCTGCGGGTGTGAGCCCGGCGGGTTGGTCAGGCGCGGCAGCATCCGGTGCGTCTCGACGGCGGCCACGAGCATCGCGGTCGCGTCGGCGGGGCGCTGGTCCGGCTCGCGGGCCGTCGCCTGGGCCACCAGCGTGTCGATCAGCGGCGGCACGTCGTGGACGACCGACGACGGCGCGGGCACGGTGTCGTGGACGTGCCGGTAGGCCACCGACATGGGCGTCGCGCCGTCATACGGCTGCTGGCCGGTGACCAGCTCGAACAGCATGATGCCCGCGGCGTAGACGTCGCTGCGCACGTCGGCGGCGCCGGTGGTGACCTGCTCGGGCGCCATGTAGCCGATGGTGCCGATCATCACGCCGGTGCGGGTCTGGTTGGTGGCCTCGATGGCCCGGGCCAGGCCGAAGTCGACGACCTTGACCCGGCCGTCGTCGGTCATCAGGACGTTCTCCGGCTTGACGTCGCGGTGGACCATCCCGGCCTGGTGGGCCGCGCCGAGGGCGGCGAGCACCGGGATCATGATCTCCAGCGCCTCGCGGGCGGGCAGCCTGCCGCGCTCGCGCAGGATGTCGCGCAGCGTCTTGCCGGGCACGTACTCCATCGACAGGTAGACGACATCGGTGTCGGTGCCCTGGTCGAAGACGTGCACCACGTTGGGATGGGAGAGGCGGGCAACCGACTTGGCCTCGCCGATGAACCTGCGCACGAACGCGGGGTCCTCGGCCAGCGAGCGGTGCATGACCTTCAGCGCCACCGTCCGGTCCAGGCGGACGTCCAGCGCGAGGTAGACGGTCGCCATACCGCCCCGGGCGATCCGGCTCTCGATGCGGTAGCGCCCATCGAGGAGCCGCCCGACCAGGGGGTCCGCAGTCGTCGTATCCACCCCGCTGAGTTTACGGGCGTTTTGCCACTGGGAGGGCCTCGCCGCCCGAAACCGATGCTGAGACGTTCCCGTTGGAACGTCCCAGCTCCCCACGCGTCACTCGGGTCAGCGAGTCATCGGAACTCGGGCCGGGGGCCATCGGAACTCGGGCCGGGGATCATCGGAACTCGGGCCGGGGGCCATCGGCACTCGGGTCAGGGGGTCATCGGTGAGGACGCCTCGGCGTAGCGCCTGCGCGGGATGCGGCCCGCCAGCCGCGCCAGCCGTCCGGCCTCCACGGCCTGCTTCATGGCGAGCGCCATGAGCTCGGGCTGCTGCGCCCTGGTGACCGCCGTGGCCAGCATCACGGCGGCGCAGCCCAGCTCCATCGCCAGCGCGGCGTCGCTGGCCGTGCCGATGCCCGCGTCGAGCACCACCGGCACGGACACGGCCTCGACGATCAGCTCGATGCTGTGCGGGTTGCGGATGCCGAGGCCCGAGCCGATCGGCCCGCCCAGCGGCATCACCGCCGAGCAGCCCGCCTGTTCCAGCCGCCGCGCCAGCGCGGGGTCGTCCCCGATGTACGGCAGCACCACGAACCCGTCGGCCACCAGCCGCTCGGCCGCGTCGAACGTCTCGATCGGGTCGGGCAGCAGGGTCCGCTCGTCGGCGATGACCTCGACCTTGATCCAGTTGGTGCCGAGGGCCTCCCTGGCCAGCCGCGCCGTCAGCACGGCCTCGCCCGCCGTGAAGCAGCCCGCGGTGTTGGGGAGCACCTTGATGTCCCGCTTGCGCAGCACGTCCAGGACCGAACCCCGGGCGCTCGGGTCGAGCCGCCGGATCGCCACCGTGGTCAGCTCGGTGCCGGACGCGGCCAGGGCCTGGTCGAGCACCTCCAGCGAGGGCGCGCCGCCGGTGCCCATGATGAGCCGGGAGGAGAAGCTCTCCCCGGCGATGATCAGATCATCCACCTTGCACCGCCGTCAGAACCTCCACCCGGTCACGGTCGCTGAGCGCCGTCGTCTCCCACGAGCTCCGCGTGACCACCTCGTCGTTGACGGCCACGGCCACCCCGGTGGTGGCCGTGGTCAATGTGCGTACGGCCTGCGCCACGGTCATGCCGTCGGCCACCTCGTGCGAGGCCCCGTTGATCATCACAATCATGAAATATCCCGAAATCTCCCGGGCGAGCACATTGCCGCGAGCTCGCCCTCTTCGCCCAGCAGGATGTCCGCCGTGAGCGGCGCCAGCAGCACGCCGCCCCGGTGATGGCCGGTGGCCAGCGCCAGCCCCGGGGTGCCGCTCGGGCCGATGAGCGGCAGGTTGTCCGGCGTGCCCGGCCGCAGCCCGGCCACCACGTCGGAGACCTCCAGCTCGGTGATGCCCGGCACCAGCTCCCGGGCGTCGCGCAGCAGCTCGTAGAGCCCGCCCGCGGTCACCCTGGTGTCGAAGCCCATCTCCTCCTGGGTGGCCCCGACCACCAGCTCGCCGTCGCCCCGGGGGACGAGGTAGACCGGCGTGCCGTGCACCGTGCCCCGGACGCACCGGGTGAGCAGCGGCTGCGGCGAACGCAACCGCATGATCTGCCCCTTGACCGGCCGGACCGGCACCTCGGCCAGCCCGGCGCTCCACGCCCCGGCCGCCAGGATCACCCGATCCGCCCGCAGCTCGGCCCGCCCGTCGTCGTCGCCGGGCGGCTCCAGGCGTACCCCTGTGACCTGGCCCCCTGTGACCTGGCCCCCTGTGACCTGGCCGCCTGTGACCTGGCCCCCTGTGACCTGGCCGCCTGTGACCTGGCCGCCGTCGCGCAGCAGCTCGGCGACGCGCGCCCGTACGAGCCGGACTCCCCGCCGGTCGAGCGCGGCGAGCAGCGCCGCCGTCACGCGGCGCGGGTCCACCCAGGAGTCGCCGGCGGCCAGCAGCCCGCCCCGCACCGAGGGGGCCAGCATGGGCTCCAGCCGGCGGCACTCGCGGCCGGTCAGCCGCTGGACGGGCAGCTCCAGCTTCTCCAGGTACGCGGCCAGCTCGTCCAGCGCGGCCAGGTCGTCCGCCCCGAACGCCACGTCGAGCGTCCCCTCGGAGCGCAGGTCCAGGGCCTCGGCGCCGGGCAGCCCCGCGTCGGCGGCCAGCTCGGCGGCGAAGCCGGGCCAGCGGCGCAGCGAGGCCACGCCGAGCCGCAGCAGCGGCACCTCCGTGTAGGTGACCTCGCTGACCGGCGCCAGCATCCCCGCCGCCGCGTGTGAGGCCCCCGAGGCGGGCGCAGGGTCCACCAGCGTGACGGGCCGCCCTTCGCGGGCCAGCCGCCAGGCCAGGGAGAGGCCGACGACCCCGCCGCCCACGATCACATCCATCCGCGCTCCCTTCGCCGGCATGATCCGGATCAGGTGTCTTGCGGTCGAAGGCCCGATGGCAGCCTTCCTCTCAGCCCGGTCACGGCCGGACTCCCGCGCGTCTTACGCCCCCAGCCTACGGCCTCGCTGCGACACCCGGACACCGGCCCACGTTAGGGTCATGAACGTGAACGAAGTCGTGGTGGTGGGAGCGGGCCTGGCCGGAGTGCGCACCGTGGAGGCGCTGCGCGCACGGGGGTTCGGGGGGCGGATCACGCTGGTCGGCGAGGAGCGGCATCGCCCCTACGACCGTCCACCGCTGTCCAAGGCCGTGCTGTTCGGCGACGCCGACACCAGCTACGTCGACACCGACCTGGCCGCGCTCGACGTGGAGTTCCAGGCGGGGGTCAGTGCCAAGGCGCTGCGTAAGGGGGTCGTGGAGACCACCGAGGGCGAGCTCCGCTACGACGGGCTGGTCATCGCCACCGGCGCCGAGCCGATCAGGCTGCCCGGCGACGGCCCGCAACACGTGCTGCGCACGCTCGACGACGCCCACGAGCTCAGGGCCATGCTCGTCCCCGGCGCCCGCGTCGTGATCATCGGCGCCGGCTGGATCGGCGCGGAGGTGGCCACCGCCGCCCGCCGCGCCGGGTGCGCGGTGACCGTGATCGAGGCCGGCCCGGCGCCGCTCGCGACGGCCGTCGGCGCCGAGATCGGGGCCCGCACCCAGCGCTGGTACGACGGCATCGACCTGCGGCTCGACACCATGGTCGACTCCGTGGACGAGGGCGGCGTGCGGCTGGTGGGCGGCGAGTTCGTGGACGCCCACGTGGTGGTCACGGGCATCGGCGTGCGCCCCGCCGTCGAATGGCTCACCGGCGCCGACATCGACCTCCACAACGGCGTCGTCGTGGACGAGCACCTGCGCGCCTCCCTGCCGAACACGGTCGCCGTCGGCGACTGCGCCGCCTGGTGGTCGCGCCGCTGGCAGACCAGGCTCAGGGTCGAGCACTGGGACACCGCGCTCAACGCCCCCGAGGTGGCCGCCGCCAGCCTGCTGGGCGAGGACGTCGCGTACGATCCCGTTCCGTACTTCTGGTCGGAGCAATTCGGGCACATGGTGCAATATGCAGGTCATCATTTGGCAGGCGAGCGGCTGATCTACCGGGGCGAGCCGGAGGGCAAGTGGTCGGCCGTCTGGCTCACGGCCGACGACGCCCTGGCCGCGGTGCTCGCCGTGGACCGGCCTCGAGACCTCGTACAGGGGCGCAGAATCATCGACGCGGGACACCGTCTCGACGCGGAACGCCTGGTAGATCCAGAAGTCTCTCTACGGGATTGTGTTGTTTGAGCAAGCGCGGCATGTGGTAGTTGTGGTTTCGTGACGCTTTCTGTTGCACAGATCGACCGGGAGACCGACCAACTCGTCGACGAGTGGCTCACGCTCCCCGAAGTGGCCTCGCGCCTCGACCTTCCGATCGGGCGGGCCAAGCAACTCCTCAAGGACCATAAGCTGCTCGGCGTTCGCCGGGGGAGCGGCGGGCCGCAGGTGCCCGCGGTGTTCCTCGATGGAAAGGACGTGATGAAGGGCCTGCCCGGCACGCTGACCGTGTTGCTGGACGCCGGCTACGACGATGTCGAGTCGCTGCGCTGGCTCTTCACCCCTGACGAGTCCCTGCCCGGATCGCCCATCGAGGCGATCAAGGCCGGCCGTCATACCGAGGTCAAGCGGCGTGCCCAAGCCCTCGGTTTCTGAAGCCCGCCTCTATCTCTGCACCGACGGTCGCCGCGACCGCGGCGACCTGGCGGAGTTCCTCGACTCGGTGCTGGCCGGCGGCGTGGACATCATCCAGCTGCGGGAGAAAGGCCTGGAGGCGCGCGAAGAACTCGCGCTCCTCGAAGTCTTCCGCGACGCCTGCGACCGGCACGGCAAACTGCTGGCCGTCAACGACCGGGCGGACATCGCCTACGCCGCCCGGCCCGACGTGCTCCACCTGGGGCAGGACGACCTTCCCGTGACGGTCGCGCGAGAGATACTCGGCGACGACATCGTCATCGGACGGTCCACCCACTCCGTGGCCGAGGCTTCCGCCGCGGCAGCGGAGCCGGGCGTCGACTACTTCTGCTGCGGCCCCATCTGGCCCACGCCCACCAAGCCCGGCCGCCCGGCCCCCGGCCCGCCGCTGCTCCGGCACGCGGCCGCGCTGGAGACCTCGCGGCCGTGGTTCGGGATCGGCGGCATCGACCTCGCGAACCTGGACGAGGTGATGTCGTACGGCGTGCGCCGCGTGGTGGTCGTACGCGCGATCACGGACGCGGAGGACCCGGGTGCGGCGGCGGCGGAGTTCGCCAAGCGCCTGTCCTCCGCCTGACGACCAGGGCCCTGACCGGGGCGGCCCCCTGACCCCAGGAGGCCGCCCGACCACAGCGCGCCCTGTGACCCCACAAGCCCCCGACCGCATCGGGCCCTGTGACCCCACGAGGCCCCCACCGCATCAGGCACTGTGACCCGCATCGGGCCCTGTGACCCGCATCGGGCCCTGTGACCCCACGAGGCCCCCGACCAACGAGGCGCCCGCCACCATGCGGGCGCCTCCGAGCCGGAAGGCGAGCCGGAGGCCGGGCCCTGGGGTGGCGATCCTGCCCCTCGCCCTGCCCCGCCCCGCCCAGGTCAGGTCAGGTCAGGTCTTGCGGGAGGTGGCGGCGATGGCCAGTTCCGTCAGGGCCGCGCGGGCCTCCACCGTGATCGGCGCCTCGTTCAGCGCGGACAGCGCGTCCCCCAGATAGTCGCCGATCAGGTCCTCGCACTCCCGCAGCGCGCCCGTCTCGTCGATGATCTGCCGCAGCGTCTCCACCCCGCGCTCGTCCAGCCCGGGATCCCCCAGCAGCCGCCGGACGGTCTCCGCCGCGCCCGGGGAGGCGGCCGCCAGCGTGCGGGCCACCAGCATCGTCCGTTTGCCCTCCCGCAGGTCGTCGCCCGCGGGCTTGCCGGTCTGCGCCGGGTCGCCGAACACCCCCAGGATGTCGTCACGCAGCTGGAACGCGATCCCGACCCGCGTGCCGTAGCCCGTGCAGAGCTCGTCCATCCAGGGCTCGAGCTTGCCGCCGGCGAGCGCCAGCCCGAGCCTGAGCGGCTGCTCCACCGAGTATTTGCCGCTCTTGTACAGGGCCACTCGCAGCGCCGACTCGAACGTGTTCTCGCCGTGCGCCTGCTCCAGCAGGTCGAGGTACTGGCCGCACATCAGCTCCGTACGCATGTGGTCGTGCACGGGCTGGGCCGCCGCCAGGGACTCGGGCGGCAGGCCGCTGGTGCGCCACATCTCGCCCGACCAGATCAGCAGCAGGTTGCCCAGCAGGATCGCCGCGCCCTCGCCGAACTGCTCCGCGGACCCGTACCAGGCGGACTTCTCGTGCAGTGCCTGGAACCGGCGGTGCGCGGACGGCATGCCCCTGCGCAGGTCGCTCTTGTCCATCACGTCGTCGTGCACCAGCGCGCTGGCCTGCAGCAGCTCCAGCGAGGCCGCCGCGGTGAAGATCGCGGGCACGTCCGTGCCGCCCGCGCCGCGCCACCCCCAGTAACAGAACGCCGGACGCAGCCGCTTGCCGCCGGCCAGCAACTCGTCGGCGGCCGTACGCAGCGGCTCCAGCTCGGGGTCACCGGGGGCGGGCAGCTGCCGTTCGACGAACTCTCCGAGGGCACGCTCCACCTGTGTGCGCAGGGTGTCCATGCCAACGGCGTCAGTGGTCATGCCTTGAGACTAGTGGCCGCGTGCGGGGAATCGGATGCGCAGGTGTCCCAATAGGGGCATCCGGGGTGAGATGGACGATGATGGGCGACTCGGGCCGGTGACATGGCTGTGGCGGCAGGGGTGACATGGCCGTGACCTTGAGTCGGCGCGGTCCCTGTAACCTTGGGACATGGCGCTTGGTCGACCCTCCATCCTGCCCGATCGTGTTCCCACCGTCCGCGACATGCTCGCCGCCGGTGGCCGGTCGTTCTCCTTCGAGTTCTTCCCGCCGAAGACCGACGAGGGAGAGCGGCAGCTCTGGAAGGCGATCAGGGAGCTGGAGTCGCTGCGGCCGACGTTCGTGTCCGTGACCTACGGCGCGGGCGGCTCCACGCGCGACCGCACGGTCGACATCGTCGAGCGGATCGCCCACGACACGACGCTCACGCCCGTGGCGCACTTCACGGCGGTCAACCACTCGATCCGCGAGCTGCGCCACCTGGTGGGGCGCTTCGCCGACGCCGGGGTGCGCAACATCCTGGCCGTCCGCGGCGACCCCCCTGGCGACCCGACGGCCGA
The DNA here is from genome assembly GCF_014873145.1 of Nonomuraea angiospora. Classification (NCBI taxonomy): domain Bacteria; kingdom Bacillati; phylum Actinomycetota; class Actinomycetes; order Streptosporangiales; family Streptosporangiaceae; genus Nonomuraea; species Nonomuraea angiospora. The sequence goes on from NZ_JADBEK010000001.1 coordinate 11,809,751, forward strand.
GTGGCTGCAGCACCCCGAAGGCGTCCTCTACGCCGAGGAGCTGGTGCGGCTGATCAGGCAGGCGGGCGACTTCTGCGTCGGCGTCGCCGCCTTCCCCTACAAACACCCGCGCTCGCCGTCCATCGAGAGCGACACCGAGTTCTTCGTGCGCAAGTGCGAGGCGGGCGCCGACTACGCGATCACGCAGATGTTCTTCCGCGCGGACGACTACCTGCGGCTGCGCGACCGCGTGGCGGCCAGGGGGTGCGACACGCCGATCATCCCGTGCATCATGCCGGTGACGCAGATGAGCACGATCGCGCGCTCGGAGCAACTGTCGGGAGCGCCGTTCCCGGCGGAGGTGGCGGCCCGCTTCGAGGAGGTCGCTGACGACCCGGCGGCGGTGCGGCGGCTGGGCATCGAGCATGGGGCGGAGCTGTGCCGGCGGCTGCTCGACGAGGGCGCGCCGGGCATCCACTTCATCACCTTCAACCGCTCCAGCGCCTCGCGCGAGGTCTTCCAACGCCTCGGCGCGGTGTCCGTTTCCGCCTGACCCCCGTTTTCTGCGGCTTTGCGGGAGATCGCTGAGCGCCGCCGCCCGCTGAGACCCTCCTTCTTTACGGCGGAGCACGTGCGGCGCCACCCGCCGCACGTGGCTCATGGCCTCCAGGGAGACGCCCGCTGACCCGCACGGGGTGGCCCGCCGCAACGGCGCAACGTGGGGCTCCTCGGGGGTTCAGAAGCGTTGACCATGGGCGGTCGGCAAGATCTGCCCGACGAGCACACGAACGCCGACCAACGGTCGCACGCCGCCTGGACCACCGGCCGCACACGAACGCCGACCAACGGTCGCATGCCACCTCGACCACCGGCCGCACACCAACGCCGACCACCGGTCGCACACCAACGCCGACCACCGGTCGCACACCAACGCCGACCACCGGTCGCACACCAACGCCGACCACCGGTCGCACACCAACGCCGACCACCGGTCGCACGCCATTCCGAGCACCCGCCCCGCACCAATGCCGACCACCCGCCGCACGCGTTACGCCGGTCCCTTTCCCGCCGCGCGTATTGCGCCGGATCCCGCCGACCGCCTTCTCGCCGTACCGGCGCTGGGAGGGCCGTGCGGATCTGGGCCGCACACCGGCCGGGAGGCACGCCGGCCGGGAGGTGCGCTGGGCCGGAGGTGCGCTGGGTGGGGTCGCACCGTCGGTTGGTTGCTCGCCGTGCGTATTGCGCCGGGTTCCGCCGACCGCCTTGTCGCCGCACCGGCGCCATAGGGGCCGCGCGGATCTGGGTCGCACGCTGCCGGTAGGCACGCCGGGCGAGAGCTGCGCGTGGCGGGAGGCGGCTGGGTGGGGTCGCACCGTCGGTTGGTTGCTCGCCGTGCGTATTGCGCCGGGTTCCGCCGACCGCCCTCCCGCCGCACCGGCGCCATAGAGGGCCGCGCGGACCCGGGTCGTCGGCCGTGGCGTCGGGAGCATTGGGTCGGCGGTTGCCGTGGTGTCGGGACCGTTGGGTTGGGACCGTTGGGTCGGCGGTTGCCGTGGTGTCGGGACCGTTGGGTTGGGACCGTTGGGTCCGCGGTTGCCGTGGTGTCGGGACTGTTGGTTTGGGACCGTTGGGTCGGGGGTTGCTGTGGCGTCGGGTGAGGGCGTTGAGTGCGGCGAGTGGAAGGGGCCCGTCACCCGCCCGCAGGGGGACCGGGCGGGTGACGGGCAGGGGGCCGGTAGACGTTCAGTAAAGGAGTGACTACCTTGCGTAATGGATGGTGCCCCAAGTAATCAGCGGACAAACGCAGCAGTCACGGGTTCATCAGGACGTGAACCTCACGTCAAGGGCAGGGGGCGGCCCATGATGGCGTAGTCCTCGTAGCCGCCCGGGAAGATGAACCTCGAGAGCAGGTCCGTGAAGCCCATGCTGGCGTAGAGGTGGCGGGCGGCCGTGGGCTGGTCGTGGGTGGACAGGACGGCCGAGCGTTCGGGGCGGCCCGCGCAGAGGGTGCGGATCATGGCGCGGCCGATGCCCTTGCTCTGGAAGTCCGGGTGGACGTGGATCTCGGCCAGCTCCAGCGCATAGCCGAGCCAGGCGTTGGCGGCCTCCTGGCCGAGCCGGTCCGTCAGGGCGCGGAAGACCACGTCGTGCCACCACTGCCCTGGAGTGCCGCGGAAGCCGTAGGCGAAGCCGACGGTGAGGGGGGCGGAAAGGGACGGATCGCGCAATTCTGCGAAATAACACTGAAAATAGGGATAAGTCGCGTGATTTCGCATGATGGTTTTGCGGCCGTTGATCTGGTCCGCGGGCGGGTTCATGGCAGCCGTGTAGATGTCGATCACCGTGTCCAGCCGCTCGACGAACTCGGCCGGCCCCGCCCCGCGAAACTCGATCACGCGTCGCACACTACTCGACGTCCACCGCCGTGCCCCCGGTGATCCGCACGAGCTCGTCAAACGTCGTCGGGAACACGGTCAGCGGATGCCCCCCGGCCGCCCACACGACCTCGTGCTTGCTCAGCCAGTTGTCCACCAGGGTCCGCACGGGCGCCGGATGCCCGACCGGGGCCACGCCGCCGATCGGCTGCCCGGTCGCCGCCCTCACGAACTCCGGCGTCGCCCGGCGTACCTTCCCGACCCCCGCGGTGCGGGCGATCAGCTCCACGTCCACGCGGTGCGCCCCGCTGGTCAGCACGAGCAGCGGCGCGCCGTCCGCGTCGAAGATCAGGCTGTTGGCGATGGCCCCGACCTCGCACCCGAGCTGGGCCGCGGCGGTCGCCGCCGTGGGCGCCTTCTCGGGCAGGACGATGACCTCGCCGGCCGCCCCGAGCTCGCGCAGAGCGGATTGAACGACGACCGCGTTGGACGGCAACTTCTCAGACATGGACACACTCTAAACAGGTTGACCGCTCCATTACCGATTCATGATGAGTGGTATAAGGTCAACTGATCGTTTGCTCATGGTATGCGAGGTGGTACTGGTGGGGGCTCGACGGCTGCCCGGAGTGGCTGCTCTCCTGACGGCAGGCGCCGTCGCACTCTCGGGCTGCGGCACGCACGGATTGCATCGTTCGACGGCGTCCATGAGGACGGCGTCCCCGACCGTCACACACACCTCCGCGGGAGGCCGATCCGGTCCCGCCGCCATCGCCCCCGAGACGGTCACCGCGCCGCGCAAGACGCTCAGGCTCGGCGCCAAGGGCAAGGCCGTCCAGTGGCTGCAGAGGCGCCTGGCCCAGCTCGGCTACCGCCCCGGCAAGGCCGACGGCCGGTACGGGGGCGCGACGCTGGCGGCCGTGTGGGCGTTCCAGAAGGTGAACGGCATCAGGCCGACCAGCACCGTCGCCAGGCGCACGTGGGACGCCCTGGAGACCCCCAGGTCGCCGCAGGTCCTGGTCAGGAACGGCAGGCCGACCCGCGCCGAGGTCAACCTCACCAAGCAGATCATGGTCCTGTACGTGGACGGCGAAGTGAAGCTGATCACCCACGTGTCCTCCGGCAGCGGCGTCCCCTACTGCGAGACCGCCGCGTGGCAGGGCAAGCAGCAGCGGTTCTGCGGCTCGGCCACCACGCCGACGGGCGACTTCAAGACGACGTGGCGCGCTCGCGGCTGGCACAGGTCGTACCTGGGGCAGCTCTACAACCCGATCTTCTTCAACGGCGGCATCGCCTTCCATGGCGCGCTGTCAGTGCCGCTGTATCCGGCTTCGCACGGATGCGTGCGCATGCCGATGAACGTGGCCGAGGTCCTGCCCGGGATGCTGGGCAAGGGCGTGCCGGTGCACGTGCGGGGCAGGTTCAAGCGCCTCTGAGCACGCCCGCCGCGCCGGCGGCATAACGCCCGCATAACCGGAAGCGGTGACGGGCCGGTTATGCCGTTCTTGCTGGACTCCCTCCTGACGTTCTTGGGGGGAGAGCATGACGACTGCGTTCATGACGCCGGCGCCCGTTCACGCGGCGGCGCGGCATACGGGACGGGCCCGCCTGTGGTGGCTGCTGGCGGCCGGGTGGGTCGCCCACGTGGCGTTACGGCTGTGGCTGTACCGGTATCACACCGGACCGGTGGCGAACCCGGACGAGACCGGATACCTCCTCGCCGCCCGCTGGCTGGCCGGGGGACCGGGCGCCGACCTCAGCGGCTCGACCTTCTACCAGGGCGGCTATCCGCTGCTGCTGGTCCCGATCTTCTGGCTCACCTCCGATCCGGTCCTGGCGTACCGGCTGGCGGCCGGGGTGGGGTCGATGGCGGCGGCGAGCGCGTACCCGCTGGCGTACCTGCTGCTGCGGCGGCTGGGCCTGGGCAGGCGGGCGGCGCTGATCACGGCGTTCGTCGCGGCGCTGTCGCCGGCGCTGGTGGTCTTCTCCGGGCTGGCGCTGACCGACGCGATCCTGCCCGTGCTCGTCCTGGCCTGGCTGGTCGCGCTGCACGACCTGGTCGCGTACGGGTCGGCGCGGGCCGGGGCGGTGGCGGGCGCGCTGGCGGCGTTCGCGATGGCGGCCCATCTGCGGGGGACCGTGGTCCTGGTGGTGTTCGTCCTGGTCGTCGTGGTGGTGGTGTGGGCCCGCAGAACGGCGGTGGCGCCGGGTCGCAACAGCGCGAAGGGTCAGGCGGAGGCGGCGGGTCCGGCGAGGGCGGTGCGGCCGGCGGTCGCGGCGCTGGCGAGCGCGGCGGTGGTCGCGGTGGCGGGCAAGGCGCTCAACGGGGCGCTGGGCGCCGCGCTGTATCCGGGCGGGCCCCGCGACCTGTCGGGGCTGCTGGTGTCCAGGCTCACAAGCCTCGAAGGCCAGGCGTGGGCGCTGTCGGGGGCGGCCGGGCAGCTCTGGTACCTCGTCGCCGGCACCTGGGGGCTGGCGGGCGTCGGCCTGGCGGGCGCGGCGGCCACGCTGGTACGGCGGTCCGCGCCGTACGCGCACCGCGTCCTGGCGGGCGCGCTGCTGCTGACGACCCTGGGCATCGCGTACGCCTCCTCGGCCGCCCTGCCGGACGAGCACCGCGTCGGCAACTACGTCTACGGGCGCTACCTGGCCTGCGTCGCCGTGGCCTGGACCCTCGCCGGACTGATCGTCCTGGTGAAGGGCGGGCGCCTGGCCGTGGTGCGGCACGCGCTGGCCGCCGCCGGGCTGATGGCGGTGACCGGCGGGGTGGCCGCCTGGTACGCGGGCGACCGGCTGGAGCGTTACGCGTTCATCGCGTTCGACTTCCCCGAAGTGATCTTTCTCACGGGTGAGAACGACGCCCTGAACCTGGTCGAGGCCTCCGTGCCCGCCCTGGTCCTGCTGGCCTGCCTGACGGGGGCGGCCTTCCTGACCGCCCGCCGGGCCAGGCTGCTGCTGGTGGTGGGCGTGCTGGCGCTGATCGACATCGCGTTCACGGCCGGGCAGGCGCCCGCCCGCCCGTCGGGCGCCGACTGGCTGCCCGCGCCGCCTCCCGGACGCGTGGCGGTGGACCGGCGGGTGCGGTGGAACATCTGGGTGCCGCTGGCCTACCGGGTGTCGTGGACCCGGATCGAGCTCTACAGCGACCGGCCCCCGGCGGGCGCGTGCACCGCCGTGGTCCCGTACGGGACGGCTCCGCCGCCGGGCTGGACCGCCACCGGGCTCGGCGGCGCCCAGCAGGGCTGGGCGACCTGGTCGAACGGCCGCTGCCGCTGAGCCGTCAGGTCCGGGGGTCCGCGGCCCGCCTGCCGTGCGCGGCCGCCATCGCCACTCCCACGGCCTGGGCCAGCCCGGCCGCCACCAGGATGAGTACGGTGGCCGGCTGCCACCCGGGAAGGCCGTCGGCGAAGTCAGGGGTGTCGTAGAGCCCCGCCAGCGCTCTGGCGGGGTTGAGCACCGCGGTGAGGACCGCGAGGGCGTACGGGACGATCAGGACGCCCGACAGCACGAGCAGGAGCGTGCGGCCCCGGCCGCCCCGCCGCAGGAGCACGCCGATGACGATGTAGACCACTCCCAGGACCCCCACGACGACGGCGGCGGCCAGGATCAGCCGCCAGGAGTCCCGGCCCAGAGCCGTCATCCCGTCGGCGGCGAGCCGGCCGCCCGCCCACTCCGGGCCCGTCATCTGCGCCTTGACGGCCGCCTCGACGGCCACGCGGTTGACGCCCGCGTACGCCGCCGCCAGGACCGGCCCCAGCGCCGGCAGGACGACAGCGACCAGCCACCTCTTGCCCGCCATCCGGCCCCCTTCTCCGCTCCGGACAGCTTCTCAGAAAGCGGGCATCCGGAGCTATCCGAGGGAGCGCAGGCCGGCGAGCGCGATCTCGGCCGCCCGCCGCGCCGTGCTCGCCATCTGCTCCGCCGACAGGTCGTGGCCGAGGTCGGCGATGACCGCCAGCTTCACCGCCCCGAACATCGCGCCCACCGCGGCGGCCGCCTCCACCGGGTCCAGCTCGGGGTAGGCCTCCCGCAGCGCCCGGGCCAGCGTGCTCTGGCTCTCGAGCAGCATCACCAGCGCCCGCGCCCGCAGCGTGGGCTCCTTGAGCACGAGCCGGATCCGCAGCTCCGCGTCCTCGAACGTGAGCTCCTCGTACGTGGTCAGCCAGGTCAGGCTCTCCTCCACGATCCGCAGGAGGACGTCGCCCGGCGACTCGCCGGGAGCCCTGCCCGCCAGCGCCGCGGCGGCCAGCTCCATCTTGCGGGCGGAGTCGTAGAAGACCACGTCCTCCTTGCTCGCGAAGTAGCTGAAGAACGTGCGGGTCGACACGTCGGCCTCCGCGGCGATCTCCGCCAGCGTGGTCTCGTCGAAACCCTTCTCGTCGAACAGCCGGAGCGCGGCCTCGATCAGTGCCCGGCGCGTGCGCTGCTTCTTGCGCTCCCGCAGTCCCACGCCGCCGTTATCCACCATGACGGAACTATACTGCATGCATATATGTTTTTCATGCATTGAAGTTTTGCAATGAATGAGGTTTTCTGGGGGTGAAGCTCGGAAAGGAGCCGAAACATGTCCGACGTGACGTTTCCCACCGACCGGCAGCGCCCGTTCGATCCGCCCGACGAAGCCACTGAGCTGCGAGAACGGGCGGACATGCACCGCATGACCTTCGCCGACGGCCACCGGGGCTGGCTGGTGACCGGCTATTCCGCCGCCCGCGCAGTGCTGGCGCACCCGCACTTCAGCAACCGCCCCGAGCTGGCGCACCCGCCGATCCAGGGCAGCCTGCTCCGGGCCAGGCTGCAGAAGGACGCGAAGACGCCGCCCGGGTTCTTCCTGCGCATGGACGAGCCCGAGCACGCGCGCTTCCGCAGGCTGCTGACCGGCCAGTTCACCGTGCGCCGGATGAAGATGCTCGAACCCAGGGTCGAGGAGATCGCCAACGCCTGCCTGGACGACATGGCCGCCGTCGGCGGGCCCGTGGACCTCGTCGAGAAGTTCGCGCTGCCGATCCCGTCGCTGGTGATCTGCGAGCTGCTCGGGGTGCCGTACGAGGACCGCGCGCAGTTCCAGGAGGACACCAAGCTCCTGGTCAACCTGGAGACCAAGGCCGAGGACGCGATGGCCGCGCTCGGCCGGATCACGGCGTTCATGTACGGGCTCGTCCAGCGCAAGCGCAAGGAGCCGGCAGACGACCTGATCAGCGGGCTCATCGAGAGCGGGGAGCTGGACGACGAGGAGCTCGCCGGGGTGTCGCTGCTGCTGCTGGTGGCCGGGCACGAGACGACCGCCAACATGCTGGGGCTCGGCACGTACGCCCTGCTCACCAACCCCGCGCAGCTCGCCGCCATGCGCGACGACCCGTCGGTGGTGGAGAACGGGGTCGAGGAGCTGCTGCGCTACCTCACGATCATCCACCTCGGCCCGATGCGCACCGCGCTGGATGACGTCGAGATCGAGGGCAACCTCATCGAGGCGGGCGAGTGCGTGGCGCTCCACCTGCCCACCGTCAACCGCGACCCGTCCCGCTTCCCGGACGGCGACCGGCTCGACGTCGGCAGGCCCGCGGGCGGGCACCTGACCTTCGGCCACGGCATCCACCAGTGCCTGGGTCAGCAGCTCGCCCGCATCGAGATGCGCATCGGGTACCCTGCGCTGCTGCGCCGCTTCCCAGGTCTACGCTTGGCCGTAACACCCGAGGAGGTGCCGATGCGCTCGGACATGAGCATCTATGGAGTGCACCGCCTCCCAGTCACTTGGTAGGTCACCATGGAAATCAAGGCAGATACGACGGTGTGCATCGGGGCGGGCATGTGCGCGCTGACGGTGCCGGAAGTGTTCGACCAGAGCGAGGACGAGGGCACGGTGGTGCTCCTGCAGAAGGTGCCTCCCGCGGAGCTGGAGGACGGCGTCCGTCGCGCCGTGACCCTCTGCCCGTCGGGGGCCATCTCGGTCGTCTGACGACCGCCCTGCCGTCCTCCTGAACCACCCGGCCGTCGCCGCAAGCTCTCCGCGGCGACGGCTTTTTCGCGCCCTCCCACCCATACTCGTCGAACCTGTGTTCGTGGAATCGGTTGACACCGAGCGTGATCGAAATTATGTTCGACGTAGTGACGGTGGGGCTCGCGGCTCAACGTCACCAGGACCTGGTCGCGGGCCGTTCGCTTCCCCAAGCGTTCCCCCGCGGCCAGGCTCCATGGGCGAAGGGCACGTCCTCGTCGTCGGCGGAGACGAGTGGGCGTGCCCTGGCCGGACGGGGAGTGGGGAAGCTCCTCGTCCGGCCGGCCCGGCGGAAATGTCGGTGGGGTCTGCGAATGTTGACACCACCGGCGCAGACGCCGGCGGCCGCCCACGACTCCAAGGAGGCGCGCAAGATGGCACCACGGCCTAGAGAAACGCCCGGGCCCCGGCTGTCGCCTGCGGTTCGGGCACACTTGACCGATTCTCGTTCCTGCCTGGCGGAGGCGGCCGGCGCCCGCACCCCGGCATCCCGATACGTGGCCGCCCACCTGGCGGCTCTTCGGGCGGCGGCGGCGATCCTGGCTGCCCGTCCCCGTCCCATGGAAGGCCGCAGGCGCCGCCTGCGCAGCGCCTGGGAGCTGCTGCCCGAGGCCGAGCCGCATCTGGCCGAGTGGGCCGCCTACTTCTCGGTGAGCGCCGCCAAGCGCGCCGCCGCGGAGGCGGGCATGGTCAGCCGGGTCAGCGCGGCCGACGCCGACGAGCTCCTGGCCGAGGCGGAGACGTTCGTCTCCACCGTGGAGGACCTGCTCGGCATGCCGGGCCAGCCCCAGCTGCCGGCCAGCGTCCCGCTGGCAGGCTGACCCTCCCACGTCCGTTCGCCGGGCCGATCTCGCCTTCCTGGTCCGGGTGGACGTTCCCGTCGCCGGGCTGACCCCGGCGCCGGGTGCGCCAGGCTCTGAGCGCAGGGATGACTGCGGCGTCTGGCTGGATGCGCTGGGTGCAGAGGTCGCCGCACCGTGCTCGAACGCGGCTCTCGCACGGCCGGGCGCCGACGACACTCCCCGGTGGATGTTCCCTTGGTGGCCCACCGGCTCTTGGCGTGCCGCAACGCGGCCGAACACGCCGACGAGCTTCCGGCCGAGGCGAAGACGCGCGTTCCCGCGACGTGCCCGCCCGACCCGACCTCGGCTCGCCCCGCCCCCTGGGCGCTCCAGCACGAGGAGCTCAGCTCGCTCGCAGGCGGGCCTCAGTTCGCCCCGCCCTGGTGGCCGGGCGGGAGCGGGGCTGAGCGCCGATGTGGGCGGCCCTTGACCGCGACGTACGTCGGCGCGTACCACCGAGCCCGCTCGCTCGGTGGCGCACCAACTGAAACCCTCATACGCCAGCAAGCGCTTTCCGGGACCGCCGCCCCATGCGAGGGGCGGAAAGCGTCCACGGTGCCCCATGCCGCGGGGAAAGCGCGGCGGGCAAGGGAGGGGCGTTCGATGCCGGGTGGCTCGCCGGCCGTGCGGCGGTGGCGAGCCCTCAGGCGCGCGAGGCGGCCTCAGAGCGGGGTGAGACGGCCTCGGAGGGAGGGGATGACCTCAGGGGAGAGGAACGGCCTCAGAACGACTCGACGGCGCGGCGGGCCTCGGCGTCGAGCACGCCCCAGCTGATCAGCTCCTCGGTCAGCTCGCTCGGCGACTTGTCGTAGATCACGGCAAGCGAGCGCAGGTCCTCCTGGCGGATCGACAGCACCTTGCCGTTGTAGTCACCGCGCTGGCTCTGGATCGTGGCGGCGTAGCGGGCGAGTGCCCCCGCCTTCTCCTTCGGCAGCGTGGCCAGGCGCTCCAGGTCGATCACAAGCTTGGGCGTCGGTCCGAGCGGGCTGGGCGCGGCTCCGCCCGGCAGCAGCTCGGACACGGGCACCCCGTAGAAGTCGGCAAGCTCGGCAAGCTTCTGCACGGTCACCGCACGGTCGCCACGCTCGTACGAGCCCACAACTACGGCTTTCCACCTGCCACGCGACTTTTCCTCGACTCCATGCAGGGACAGGCCCTGCTGGGTGCGTATGGCGCGGAGTCGTGCACCCAGCGACTTTGCGTACTCAGACGGCATTGTGTGGCCCCCGGCTCTCGTATGTATCGCTCTCAGTAGATTGTGCTCCCTTGCGGCGTATGCCCTAGCCACCGGGGGGTCTGGTGCCATGCTCGGCACCATCGGTAGCCATGGCCCCAGGTTTACCCCAGAACGCCGCGAGGTGTGGTTACGCACAGTGACGGTAAAGGGGCGGACGCCTGAGGTCAAGCTGATTGGAAAAAAGATGCCGAATCCGATCCGGTAGGGATCGCCGCAATCGCCCCTCATGTCCCAGAGGTAACACTACTTCGTCAGAGTTTGACGAGAAATTTCCCCGCGCTAGGTCTGCCGCGTGAGAATCATGACAGGGCAGGTCGCGGCCCGTACGATCTTGATCGAGGTGTCTCCGAGGAAGACCCGCCTGAGTGGCCCGGTGGCGCTGGAAGCGCATATGATCATCTCGCCGGAGAGCCACGAGGTCGTGCCGAGTGCCTGGGCGACGTTGCGGCCCTCCAGCACCTCCACCTCCACGCGTGGCCGTCCGCGGGCCGCCGCCCGCAGGTTGGAGGCCGCCTCGTCGCGCAGGCGGACGAGCATCTCCTCCTCGATCCTGGCGCGCCTGCCGGTGCTGATCACCAGCGTGACCAGCCGCAGGGGCACGTCCAGCGACGCGGCCACCGCCGCCGCGTCCTTGACCGCCGCGTCGCAGCCGGGACCGCGGCGGTAGGCGACGGTGAGGCGTTCGAAGGCGGCGGGGGGCTGGTCGCCGTAGCCGCGCGGGGCGAGCAGCACGGGAACGGAGGACGAGTGCAGGAGCTGGTCGGCGGTGCTGCCGACGGCGATGCGGCCCTTGCCGCCGCCGGAGGCCGAGCCGATCACCACGACGTCGGCGCCGCGCTTGCGCGCCAGCTCCACCAGCCCGCGCCCGCTGCCCTTGTGGGTGTGGACCACGTAGTCGGCGTCGTCGCCGGCCAGCTCGCGCGCCTGCCAGAGCGTCGCGTCGGCCTGCTCCATCAGGTACGCGCGCCACGCGCTCTCCTCGGCCCTGGCCGGTCCGGGCGCCGACCACGCGGGCGGCTGCACGTAGGCCACCGTCAGATGCCCGCGGACCTGCTCCTTGACCAGCACGCCCAGCGCCAGCCCGTCCCTGCCCCTGGGCTCCGGGATGCAGCCCGCCAGCACGTTGTCGAGCTTCATTCAGCGCACCTCGGCATTCAGCCGCGAATGGCCGTAGCCGTACAGGAAATAGCAGATCAGCCCCACCAGCATCCACAGCCCGAACGCCACCCAGGTGACCCCGGCCAGGCCCGCCATCACGACGAGGCAGAAGACGGCGCCGAGCACCGGCGTGGCGGGGAACAGCGGCGTGCGGAACGTGCGTGGCAGCTCGGGGCTGCGGTAGCGCAGGACGAGCACGCCGACGTTCACGATGGCGAAGGCGAACAGGGTGCCGATGCTGGTGGCCTCGGCGAGCTGGCCGAGCGGCACCAGGCCGGCCAGCACGGAGATGAACGCGGCGACGATGAGGGTGTTCGCGACGGGGACCTGGTGGCGCATGTCGACCCGCTGGAAGACGCGCGGGATCAGCCCGTCGCGGGACATGGCGAACAGGATGCGGGTCTGGCCGAAGATCACGGTGAGCACGACGCTGGCGATGGCGATGACCGCCCCGAACGAGACGATGAGGCCCGGCCAGGTGGCGCCGACGGCCAGGTCGGCGATGTAGGACAGGCTGGCCTCGGTGCGCTTGGGGTCGAACTCCGTCCACGGCATCGCGCCGATGGCGGCCAACGCGACGAGCACGTAGACGGCCGTCACGATGACCAGTGACAGGATGATCGCCAGGGGCAGGTCGCGCTTGGGGTTCTTGGCCTCCTCGCCCGCGGTGGAGGCGGCGTCGAAGCCGATGTAGGAGAAGAAGACCTGCGAGGCCGCCGCCGTGATGCCGGCCACCCCCAGGGGGGCGAAGGGCGTGAAGTTCTTGGCCTGGAAGGCGGTGAACGCCACCACGCAGAAGAAGAGCAGCACCACGACCTTGATCATCACGAAGACCGCGTTCGCCGTGGCGCTCTCCGAGGCCCCGTACAGCAGCAGCCACGTGGCGAGCAGGACGATGACGATCGCGGTGACGTTGATCACGCCGCCGTCCTGGCCGGGGGAGCGGGTGATCGCCGCGGGCAGCGTGAAGCCGAACAGGGAGCGCAGGAACGAGTTGAGGTATTCGCCCCAGCCCACGGCCACCGCCGCCACGGACACGGCGTACTCCAGCATGAGGCACCAGCCGCAGATCCACGCCACGAGCTCGCCCAGCGTCGCGTACGCGTAGGAATAGGACGAGCCGGACACCGGGATCGTCCCGGCCAGCTCGGCGTACGACAGCGCCGAGAACAGCGCCGTGATCGCCGCCAGCACGAACGACACCACCACCGCCGGCCCCGCCTTGGGCACCGCCTGCCCCAGGATGACGAAGATGCCGGTGCCGAGCGTGGCCCCCACGCTGAACAGCGTCAGCTGCCAGAGCGACATGGTGCGCCGCAGCTCGCCCCCCTCGCCGTGGCCGCCCTCCGCGATGATGCGCTCCGTGGGCTTGGTGCGGAAGAGCCGTCGGGCCAGTGTCAACCGGGACACCCCCTACAGCGTGCTCGTCAGCGGCCACCTGCCGTTGGGCGTCACGATCGTTCCCGCTGTGCCGTCGAGTATGCGCTCGGCCTCGTCGAGTTTCCCGATCGCGGCCATGTCGCCGGTCGTCTCCACGAACCGGCACACCGCCTGCACCTTCGGCCCCATCGACCCCGCGGGGAACTCCATGGCGCGCAGCTCGTGCGGCGTGGTGTGGGCGATCTCCGTCTGGTGCGGCGTGCCGAAGCCCCGCATGACGCGCGGCACGTCGGTGAGGATGAGGAACGCGTCGCACTCCAGTGCCTCGGCCAGCATCGAGGCGGTGAGGTCCTTGTCGACCACCGCCTCCACACCGGTCAGCCGGCCGCGCTCGTCGCGGACGACCGGGATGCCGCCCCCGCCCGCGCACACCACGATGACGCCCTCGCGGATCATCTGGCGGATCAGCCGGGTCTCGACGATGCGGCGCGGGGCCGGCGACGGCACGACGCGCCGCCAGTGGTCGCCGTCGCGCCGGACCGTCCAGCCGTACTCGGCGGCCAGCTTCTCGGCCTGCTCGCGCTCGTAGACCTGGCCGACGAACTTGGTCGGCTGCTCGAACGCGGGATCGACGGCCGTCACCAGCGTCTGCGTGACCATGGCCAGGACCTGCCGGCCGGGCAGGGCGTTCTGCAGGGCCTGCTGCATCCAGTAGCCGATCATGCCCTGCGTCTGCGCGCCGAGCGTGTCGAACGGGTACGGCCTGGTCAGGTTGGGGTCCGCGGCGCTCTCCAGGGCCAGCAGGCCGACCTGCGGGCCGTTCCCGTGGGTGATGACCAGCTCGTGCCGGTCGGCGAGCCGGGCGAGCGTCCTGACGGCCGCGCGGACGTTGGCCCGCTGGACGTCAGCGTCCGGCGCCTGGCCGCGCCGCAGCACCGCGTTGCCGCCGAGGGCGACGATGACCCGCATCCGGCCCCTCCTCAGACTCCGTCGCGTTCGAGCGGGCAGCTCATGCAGCGGGGGCCGCCGCGCCCCCGGCCGAGCTCGCTGCCCCTGATCGTGATGACCTCGATGCCGTGCTCGCGCAGGTAGGCGTTGGTGGTGGTGTTGCGCTCGTAGGCGACGACCACGCCGGGCTCCAGCGCCAGCCCGTTGCACCCGTCGTCCCACTGCTCCCGCTCGGCCGCGTGGAGGTCCTGCTGGGGCGTCAGGACCGTGATGGCGGGCAGGTCGATGGCGTGGGCGATGGCCTGGTGCATGTCCTGCGGCGGGTGGTCGGTGACCTTGAGCTCCTTGCGGGTCTCGCCGGGCTCGATGGTGTACGCGGGCAGCATCCCGAGGCCCGCGTACTTGGTGAACACGCCCACGTCCAGCATCGTCATCACGGTGTCGAGGTGCATGAACGCCCGCGCCTTCGGCATGTCGAGCGCCACGATCCGGCGCGCGGAGCCGGCCGCGAACAGCCGCTGCGCCAGCATCTCCACCGCCTGCGGCTGGGTGCGCTCGCTCATGCCGACCAGCACCGCGCCCCTGCCGATGACCAGCACGTCGCCGCCCTCGATGGTCGCCGGCGCGGCCGGCTGGCCGGGCATCCAGCAGTGGAAGCCGCCCTGCCCGGGCCGGTTGAAGCCGTCGGCGAACGTCGGGTGGTACATGTAGACGGCCTCCATGTTGACCGTCTCGCGCATGCGGGCCTTCTTCTTCATCGCGTTGATCGACACGCCGTCGTAGATCCAGCAGGACGTGTCGCGGGTGAAGAGGTGGTTGGGCAGCGGCGGCAGGATGAAGTCGTCGTCGCGCATGGTGTGGAAGGTCACGGAGCCGGGGCCGCAGCCCATCTCGAGCAGCTCGCCCTTGGTGATGCCGCCGGTCAGGTAGACCTGCAGCGTCGCGGAGTCCATCCCGTCGAGGATGTTGCGGACGTCGTCGATGGCGCCGGGGCCGAGCCAGCGCTCGTCGATGACGGCGTCGAGGATGTGCTTGCGCGCCTCGGGGATGTCGACGGTCTCCCTGAGCAGGTCGGCCAGCAGGTGGACCTTGATGCCGCGGCCGGTCAGCACCCGGCGGAACTCCTCGTGCTCCTCCATCGCGCGCTGGACCCACAGCACGTCGTCGAAGAGGAACGCGTCCTTGTTGGACGGGGTCAGCCGTCTGAGCGCCAGGTCCGGTCCGTGAAGGAGCACCTGGCGCAGGTGCCCGACCTCGGAATCGACGTGAAAGGCCATCTTCGCTGCATCCCCTCCTGGCGGCTTCCCCGGGCAGTATCAGCGTCTCCCCGGGGAAGCCGGTACGCCATCCGTACCCCGATGAAGCTTCGTGACGCCACGGGAGCCCGCTCGCGTTGTTCCTGGTAGCCCCTGGTACTGTGTGTGCCGACCAGCACCCTTTTAAGACCCGTCCCGTGAGGCGGGAAAGGTGGTGAGATTCGCCATGTCCGATTCCAGGGCTGTCCTCGAGGCCCCGGACATCCATCGCGCGCTGACCCGCATAGCGCACGAGATCCTCGAGCGCACCAAGGGCGCCGACGACGTCGTGCTCCTCGGCATCCCGACCCGCGGCGCCACGCTGGCCCGCAGGCTCGGCGACCGCATCGAGCAGTTCGAAGGCGTCAAGATCCCCGTCGGCTCCATCGACATCACGATGTACCGCGACGACCTGCGGCTCAAGCCCGCCAGGCCGCTCGGCCGCACCGAGCTGCCGCCGGACGGCATCGACGGCAGGGTCGTCGTGCTCGTGGACGACGTCCTCTACTCCGGCCGCACCGTGCGCGCCGCGCTCGACGCGCTCAACGACCTCGGCAGGCCCACCGCGGTGCAGCTGGCCACGCTGGTCGACCGCGGCCACCGCGAGCTGCCCATCCGCGCCGACTACGTCGGCAAGAACCTCCCGACGGCCAAGAGCGAGAAGGTCAAGGTCTACCTGCAGGAGATCGACGGCCGCGACGCCGTGCTCCTCATGAAGGGGGACGCCAAGTGAACCGCCACCTGATCTCCGCGGGCGACCTCACCAAGGACGACGCGCTCCTCATCCTCGACACCGCCGAGGAGCTGGCGAGGGTCTCGGAACGTTCCATCAAGAAGCTGCCCACGCTGCGCGGGCGCACCGTGGTCAACCTGTTCTTCGAGGACTCCACCCGCACGCGCATCTCGTTCGAGGCGGCGGCCAAGCGGCTGTCCGCCGACGTGATCAACTTCTCGGCCAAGGGGTCGAGCGTGTCCAAGGGCGAGTCGCTCAAGGACACCGCGCTCACCCTCGAGGCCATGGGCGCCGACGCGGTCGTCATCCGCCACGGCGCCTCCGGCGCGCCGCACCGCCTGGCCAACTGGGTGCGCGGCAGCGTCGTCAACGCCGGCGACGGCACCCACGAGCACCCCACGCAGGCGCTGCTCGACGCCTTCTCGATGCGCCGCCGCCTGGGCGGCCTCGAAGGGCGCAGGGTCACGATCGTCGGCGACGTGCTGCACAGCCGGGTCGCCCGCTCCAACGTGCTGCTGCTCGACACGCTCGGCGCCGACGTCACGCTGGTGGCGCCGCCGACCCTGCTGCCCGTCTCCGTCGGCTCCTGGCCGTGCGAGGTCTCCTACGACCTGGACGCGGTGCTGCCGAAGTCGGACGTGGTGATGATGCTGCGGGTGCAGAAGGAGCGGATGAACGCCGCCTACTTCCCCAGCGAGCGGGAGTACTCACGCCGGTACGGCCTGGACCGGGACCGGTTCGCCAAGATGCCCGAGGACGCCATCGTGATGCACCCCGGGCCGATGAACCGGGGCATGGAGATCGCCGCGGAGGTGGCCGACTCGGCGCGCTCCACGATCGTCGAGCAGGTCGCCAACGGTGTGACCATTCGCATGGCGGTGCTGTACCTGCTGCTGGGGGGAGAGAGCGCGTGAGTGAGCGAAGCGAACGAACCAATGGGCACAGCATCTTGATCATTGTGCCGACGAAGGAGGCGCAATGATCATTAAGAATGTCAGGATTGTGGGCGGGGACCTCGTCGACATCCGCGTCGCCGACGGGGAGATCGCCGAGATCGGGCCGGGCCTGGAAGGGCCCGAGACCGTCGACGGCGGCGGCGCGATCGCGCTGCCCGGCCTCGTGGACCTGCACACCCACCTGCGCGAGCCCGGCCGGGAGGACGCCGAGACCGTGCAGACCGGCACCCAGTCGGCCGCCCGGGGCGGTTACACCGCCGTGCACGCCATGGCCAACACCTCGCCGGTCGCCGACACCGCGGGGGTCGTCGAGCAGGTGTGGCGGCTCGGGCGCGAGTTCGCGCACTGCGACGTCCACCCCGTCGGCGCCGTCACCGTCGGCCTGGAGGGCAAGCAGCTCGCCGAGCTGGGCGCGATGGCCGACTCGGCCGCCCGCGTGCGGGTCTTCTCCGACGACGGCAAGTGCGTGGACGACGCCGTGCTGATGCGCCGCGCCCTGGAGTACGTCAAGGCGTTCGACGGCGTCGTCGCCCAGCACGCCCAGGAGCCCAGGCTCACCGCCGGGGCCCAGATGAACGAGGGCGTCATCTCCGGCCGGCTCGGCCTGACCGGCTGGCCCGCGGTCGCCGAAGAGGCGATCATCGCCCGCGACTGCCTCCTGGCCGCCCACGTCGGCTCCCGGCTGCACATCTGCCACGTCTCCACGGCCGGCTCGGTCGAGATCATCCGCTGGGCCAAGTCCAAGGGCTGGAACGTCACCTGCGAGGTCACCCCGCACCACCTCCTGCTCACCGACGACCTGGTCGAGGAGTCCCCGGTGGGCGCGTACAACCCGATCTACAAGGTCAACCCGCCGCTGCGCACCCGCGCCGACGTCGAGGCGCTGCGGGCCGCGCTGGCCGACGGCACGATCGACATCGTCGCCACCGACCACGCCCCCCACCCGGTCGAGGACAAGGAGACCGAGTGGTCGGCCGCGGCCATGGGCATGGTGGGCCTGGAGACGGCGCTCAGCGTGGTCCAGGAGGCCATGGTCGAGACCGGGCTGCTCGACTGGGCGGGCGTCGCCCAGCGCATGTCCGCCGTCCCGGCCCGCATCGGCCGGCTCGGCGGGCAGGGGCAGCCGCTGGAGGTGGGCGCCCCGGCCAACATCACGCTGTACGACCCGTCCGCGCGCACCGAGGTGGATCCGTCCGCATTCGCGTCGAAGAGCAGGAACACCCCCTACGAGGGGATGACGCTGCCCGGCCGGGTGGTGGCCACGTTCCTGCGCGGCAGGGCGACCGTTCTCGAAGGGAAGCTGGTTTGAACACATCGGTGCTCGTCCTGGAAGACGGCCGCGTCTTCCAGGGACGTCCGTACGGCGCCGAGGGCGAGACGTTCGGCGAGATGGTCTTCAACACCGGCATGACCGGCTACCAGGAGACCCTCACGGACCCGTCCTACCATCGGCAGATCGTCGCCATGACGGCGCCCCACATCGGCAACACCGGCGTCAACGACGAGGACCCGGAGTCCGGGCGCGTCTGGGTCGCCGGCTACGTCGTGCGCGAGCCGTCCAGGATCGTCTCCAACTGGCGGGCCGACCGCTCGCTCGACGACTACCTCAAGGAGCAGGGCGTCGTCGGGATCGCCATCTCCGGCACCCGCGCGCTCACCCGCCACCTGCGCGAGCGCGGCGCCATGCGCGCCGGCATCTTCACCGCGCCCACCGCGCCGGTCGAGGAGCTGGTCGAGCGGGTGCGGCAGTCGCCCCGCATGGAGGGCGCCGACCTGGCCGCCGAGGTGGCCACCACCGAGCCGTACGTCGTGCCCGCGATCGGCGCGAAGAGGTTCACGGTCGCGGCCGTCGACCTCGGCATCAAGGGCATGACGCCGCACCGGATGGCCGAGCGCGGCTGCGAGGTGCACGTGCTGCCCGCGACGGCCACGTACGAGCAGATCATGGCGGTCGGGCCGGACGGGGTCTTCTTCTCCAACGGGCCCGGCGACCCCGCCACGGCCGACGTGAGCGCGCTGCGCGGGGTCCTGGAGGCCAAGGTCCCGTTCTTCGGGATCTGCTTCGGCAACCAGCTCTTCGGGCGGGCCCTGGGCCTTTCCACCTACAAGCTGCGCTACGGGCACCGGGGCGTCAACCAGCCCGTCCAGGACATGCGCACCGGCAAGGTCGAGATCTCGGCGCACAACCACGGGTTCGCCGTCCAGGCGCCGCTCGACGGGCCGTTCGAGACCCCGTACGGTCAGGCCGAGGTCAGCCACGTCAACCTCAACGACCGCTGCGTGGAGGGGCTGCGCCTGCTCGACGGGCGGGCCTTCAGCGTCCAATACCATCCGGAGGCCGCCGCGGGGCCCCACGACGCCGCCTACCTTTTCGACGAGTTCAGTGAGGTCATGAGCCGTGCCCAAGCGTGAGGACATCAGGTCCGTCCTGGTGATCGGCTCGGGGCCGATCGTGATCGGCCAGGCGTGCGAGTTCGACTACTCCGGCACCCAGGCGTGCCGCGTGCTGCGGGCCGAGGGCTTCCGCGTCGTCCTGGTCAACAGCAACCCGGCGACGATCATGACGGACCCCGAGTTCGCCGACGCCACGTACGTCGAGCCGATCACTCCCGAGTACGTCGAGAAGATCATCGCCAAGGAGCGGCCCGACGCGCTGCTGCCGACCCTGGGCGGGCAGACCGCCCTCAACACCGCGGTCGCGCTGCACGAGTCGGGCGTGCTGGAGAAGTACGGCGTCGAGCTGATCGGCGCCGACTTCGACGCGATCCAGGCGGGGGAGAACCGCGAGCGGTTCAAGGAGATCGTCGCCAAGGTGGCCCGCGAGCGCGGGCTCAACGCCGAGTCGGCCAGGTCGGCCATCTGCCACACGATGGAGGAGTGCCTGGCCGCCGCGGGCGAGCTGGGCTACCCGGTCGTGGTCAGGCCGTCGTTCACCATGGGCGGGGCCGGCTCCGGCTTCGCCTACGACGAGACCGACCTGCGCCGCATCGCCGGCGCTGGGCTCGACGCCTCTCCGACCACCGAGGTGCTCCTTGAGGAGTCGATCCTCGGCTGGAAGGAGTACGAGCTGGAGGTCATGCGCGACAAGCACGACAACGTCGTCATCGTCTGCTCCATCGAGAACATCGACCCGATGGGCGTCCACACCGGCGACAGCGTCACCGTCGCGCCCGCGCTGACCCTGACCGACCGCGAATACCAGAACATGCGCGACGTCGCCATCGCCGTCATCCGCGAGGTCGGCGTCGACACCGGTGGCTGCAACATCCAGTTCGCGGTCGACCCGCGCACCGGCCGCATGATCGTCATCGAGATGAACCCGCGCGTGTCCCGCTCTTCGGCGCTGGCCTCCAAGGCCACGGGGTTCCCGATCGCGAAGATCGCGGCCAAGCTGGCCATCGGCTACACCCTCGACGAGATCCCCAACGACATCACCAAGGAGACCCCGGCCTCCTTCGAGCCGACGCTCGACTACATCGTGGTGAAGGTGCCGAGGTTCGCGTTCGAGAAGTTCAGGGGCGCCGACCAGACGCTCACCACGCACATGAAGTCCGTGGGCGAGGCCATGGCCATCGGCCGTTCCTTCCCCGAGGCGCTGCAGAAGGCGCTGCGGTCGATGGAGAAGAAGGAGTCCTCCTTCACCTGGGCGGGCGAGACCGGCGACAAGGCCGAGCTGCTCGAGCGCTGCCGCACCCCGCACGACGGGCGGCTGCGCACGATGCAGCAGGCCATCAGGGCGGGCGCCACGCCCGAGGAGCTGTTCGAGGCGACCAGCGTCGACCCCTGGTTCGTCGACCAGCTCTTCCTGCTCCACGAGGAGGCCGGCGAGGTCGCCGACGCCCCCGAGCTGACCGCCGAGGTGCTCGAGCGGGCCAAGCGGCACGGGTTCAGCGACGCGCAGATCGGCGAGATCCGCGGCATCGACGAGGCCCGGGTGCGCGACCTGCGCCACGCGCTGGGGCTGCGCCCGGTCTACAACACCGTCGACACCTGCGCCGCCGAGTTCGCCGCGAAGACGCCGTACCTCTACTCCACCTACGACGAGGAGAACGAGGTCCCCGACGGCGAGCGCGAGAAGGTCATCATCCTCGGCTCCGGGCCCAACCGCATCGGGCAGGGCATCGAGTTCGACTACGCGTGCGTGCACGCCTCGTTCGAGCTGTCCAGGGCCGGGTTCGAGACCGTCATGGTCAACTGCAACCCGGAGACCGTCTCGACCGACTACGACACCTCCGACCGGCTCTACTTCGAGCCGCTCACGCTGGAGGACGTGCTGGAGGTCGTCTACGCCGAGCAGCAGACGGGCCCGGTCGTGGGCGTGATCGTGCAGCTCGGCGGCCAGACGCCGCTGGGGCTGGCACAGGCGCTCAAGGACGCGGGCGTGCCCGTGGTCGGCACCTCGCCGGAGTCGATCCACCTGGCCGAGGAGCGCGGCGCGTTCGGGCGGGTGCTGGCCGAGGCGGGGCTGCCCGCGCCCAAGCACGGCACCGCGCTCACCGTCGCCGAGGCCCGGGAGATCGCCGAGGAGATCGGCTACCCCGTGCTCGTGCGGCCGTCCTACGTGCTCGGCGGCGCCGGCATGGCCATCGTGTACGACGACGAGACGCTGACGACGTACATGGCGGCCCAGGAGGGCGGCCACCCGGTGCTGGTGGACAAGTTCCTGGACGAGGCCATCGAGATCGACGTCGACGCCCTCTACGACGGGTCGGAGCTCTATCTCGGCGGCGTCATGGAGCACATCGAGGAGGCCGGGATCCACTCCGGCGACTCGGCGTGCGCGCTGCCGCCCATCACGCTCGGCAGCCACGACATCAAGCGCATCCGCGCCGCCACCGAGGCCATCGCCGCCGGGGTGGGCGTGCGCGGCCTGCTGAACGTCCAGTACGCGATGTCGGCCGGCGTCCTCTACGTCCTGGAGGCCAACCCGCGGGCCAGCCGCACCGTGCCGTTCGTGTCCAAGGCCACGGCGGTGCCGCTGGCCAAGGCGGCGGCCCGGGTGATGCTCGGCTCGTCGATCGCCTCGCTGCGCGAGGAGGGCATGCTGCCCGCGACCGGCGACGGCGGGACGCTGCCGCTGGACGCGTCGATCGCGGTCAAGGAGGCGGTGCTGCCGTTCAACCGGTTCCGGGGCGTGGACATCGTGCTGGGGCCCGAGATGCGCTCCACGGGCGAGGTCATGGGCATCGACGAGTTCTTCGGGACCGCGTTCGCCAAGTCCCAGGCGGCCGCCTACGGCGAGCTGCCGACCAAGGGACGCGCGTTCGTGTCCGTGGCCAACCGGGACAAGCGTGCGATGATCTTCCCTGTGAAGGCGCTCGCGGATCTCGGATTCGAGATCCTGGCCACCGAGGGGACCGCCGAGGTGCTGCGCCGCAACGGCGTCCATGCCAAGATCGTGCGAAAGCAGAGCGAGGGTCCTGGTCCCGGAGGTGAACGCACGAGCGTGCAGGCCATTCTCGACGGCGAGGTCGACCTGATCGTCAACACGCCCTTCGGCAGCCCGGGGCAGTCGGGGCCGCGGCTCGACGGCTACGAGATCCGCACCGCCGCGGTGCTGCGCGGCATCCCGTGCATCACCACGGTCTCAGGGCTCGCCGCGGCGGCGGCGGGCATCCAGGCGATCGTCCGGGGCGACGTCGGCGTACGGTCGCTCCAGGAGCACGCACAGGCACTCCGGGGCTGACCCCGCACGGGAGGTGAAGACGACTGGCCGGCACTCCGGTGCAGGTGACGGGCACGGTGCTGACCACGCGCCGGGTCGACGCCTACCATGCGCTGACGGTGGTGGCGCCCGGCATAGCCGAGCGCTACCGCCCCGGTCACTTCGTCTCCGTCGCGGTGGGCGGGGGCCAGACGTCGATGGTGACGCGCCGCGCGCTGTCCATCCATGACGTCAAGTCCGACTACGGCGGCACGGTCGAGCTGGTCTTCACCGCCCGGGGCCCCGGCACGGCCTGGCTGGCCGAGCGGCGCGCCCGCGACACGCTCGACCTGGTCGGGCCGCTCGGCCGGCCCTTTCCGCTGCCGCGCGACCCGGTGCACTGCGTGCTGGTCGGCGCCGAGTACGGCTCCGCGTTGCTGTTCCCGCTGGCCGACGCGCTGCTGGCGCGGGGCTGCCGGGTCGACTTCGTGCTGGGCGGCACCGGGGCCGAGCGGGTGTTCGGGGCGATGCGGGCCCGCCGCATCGCCGAGACCACCACGCTGACCACCGAGGACGGCTCGCTCGGGCTCCGTGGCAAGGTCACCGACGCGCTACCCTCGGTGATCGCCGACACGCGGGCCGACGCGGTCTACGCCTGCGCGCCGATGGAGACGCTGCGGGCCGTGACGGCGGTGTCGATGGAGTTCGACATCCCGGTGCAGGTGGCCGTCGAGGAGTCGATGGCCTGCGGCATCGGGGTGTGCATGACGTGCGTGCTGCCCGTCATCGGGGACGACGGGGTGACCAGGATGGTGCGGGCGTGCGCGGAAGGACCGGTGTTCCGGGGGGAGCGGGTGCGCTTCGAGGACGTGGGAACGATCCCGTTCGACGCGCTCGGCGCCCCCGGAGGCGGTGCACGACATGTCAGTTGATATGCGGACATTTCTGGCGCATGTGGAGCTCGCGAACCCGATCACCACGGCCGCCGGATGCGCCGCGTCCGGGCGGGAGCTGGCCCAGTTCTTCGACCTGCACCGGCTCGGGGCGCTGACCACCCGCTCGATCACCATGGCCCCGCGCGCCGGGCGGCCCACGCCGCGCATGGCCGAGACGCCCTCGGGCATGCTCAACGCGGTCGGCCTGCAGGGGCCGGGCATCGACGCGTTCCTGGAGCGCGAGCTGCCCTGGCTCGCGCAGCGGGGCATCAAGACCATCGTCTCGATCGGCGGCGGCACCGTCGCCGAATACTCCGAGCTGGCCCGCAGGCTCGCCGACGCGCCCGGGGTCACCGCGCTGGAGGTCAACCTCTCCTGCCCGAACATCGAGGACCGCGGCCGCGTCTTCGCCCGCGAGGGCAGCGCCGCGGCCGAGGTGATCGCCTCGGTCCGCTCCATCATGCGCTACGACGTGCCGGTCGTGGCCAAGCTGGCCCCCGACGTGGCCGACATCGTCTCCGTCGCGCGGGCCTGCGTGGACGCCGGGGCCGACGCGCTGTCCATGATCAACAACCCGCTGGGCATGGCCATCGACACCGAGGCGCTGCGGCCCTCGCTCGCCGCCGTGACCGGAGGGCTGTCGGGGCCCGCGATCCTGCCGCTCGCCGTACGGTGCGTGTGGCAGGTCCACGCCGCCCTGCCCGGGGTGCCCCTGATCGGCATCGGCGGCGTCATGAGCGGCAGGGACGCCTTCCAGCTCGTCCTGGCGGGCGCCTGTGTGGTCGGAGTGGGCACGGCGCTGTTCCACGACCCCTACGCCTGTCTGCGCATCGAACGCGAGCTTGAGGACCTTCTCAGGGCCCGCGGCTTCCAGCGCCTGGCCGACGCCGTCGGCCTCGCCCACCGCCCGCCGGGCAGCGCCCCCCGCCACCTGCTCGTCGACTCCGAAGAGAGCACACCATGACCATCAGCCGCCCCATCGAGGAGAGTTCGTCTTGACCCCCGCACCGCTCCTGACTCCCGCGCCCATCGCCGTCGCCCTGGACGCCCCGGACCTGGAGACCGCCGCCCAGTGGGCGGCCCTGGTGACGCCGCACGTCAGCACGGTCAAGGTGGGCCTGGAGCTCTACCTCCGCTACGGGCCCGACGTGATCGCCTCGGTGCGGGGTGCCAGCGGCGTGCAGGTGTTCCTCGACCTCAAGCTCCACGACATCCCCAACACCGTCGCCGGCGCCTCCCGCGCCGTCTCCCGGCTGCGCCCGGCCATCCTCACCGTGCACGCCGCCGGGGGCCCCGCCATGATCCGCGCCGCCGTGGAGGCCGCGGACCCGCAGACCAAGATCGCCGCGGTGACGATCCTGACCTCGCTGTCGGAGGCCGACCTGGCGCGCATCGGGCTCGTGGGGCCCGCCGACGACGCCGTGCGCCGCCTGGCCGCCCTGTCGGTGGAGTCGGGCGCCAAGGGGCTGGTGTGCTCGCCCAACGAGGTGTCCGCGGTGCGGGCGGAGGTGGGGGAGGGCATCACGCTCATCACGCCGGGGGTGCGGCCCGCGGGGGCCGACACGCAGGACCAGGCGCGGGTCGCCACGCCCGAACAGGCCCTCGCCGACGGCGCCGACCTCCTCGTCATCGGCCGCCCCATCACCGCCTCCCCGGACCCGGGCGCGGCCGCCGCAGCCATCGCGTCGTCCCTCCGGCGCGCCTCTTAATCCCTCTCGCTCTCTTCGCGGCTGCCCGGCGGACGTTGCTGAGGCTGCCCGTAGGCGTTCTTCGCGGCTGCCCGGCGGACGCTTCTGGAGGCTGTCCCGTGGGCGTTCCTTGCGGCTGTCCGGCGGGCGCTTCGAAGGCTGCCCGGCGGCTGTTTCTTGGGGCTGCGCGGCGTGCCGGGCGCCGTTCAAGCCGTGCATCCTTTACGCCTGCGCGTGGTGGGCGGCGCGCCGTTCGCCCCCAAGCCTTTACGCCTGCGCGCGGTCGGCGGCGCGCCGTTCACCCCCTAGCCTTTACGGCTGCGCACGGTGGGCCGCACGCGCCGACGTCCGTTGCCGTCCGTCATGGCCGGTCGTGAAGGCTCACGGGCCGGTCGCCGTGACGACGCGCACTCTTGACCGGCTCCGTGGCGAACCGCCGGCCCGTCGCGCCCGCCCCTTCCGTGTGCCGGGCGCCTGCCGTTCCGCCCACCCACGCGATCGCCGCGGCCGGGTGGGCTACTGGCCCCTCAGCGCGGCCAGTCGTCGATCATCCTCACGGCGCTCGATGCGGCGCGAGGCGCGGGTATCGCAATGGGTGATCCGCGGGCTCGGATCGGGGTGGCGGGTCCCTTGGCGCGGGGTGCCGTCCGGGGGTGGGCGGCGGGGATTGTGGATCATGCCGTGCCTGGGTGCCTCGCAAGATCGTAATGCATTCGCGGGGGCCCGCGCACGCGATCTTCGGAATGGGTTTCGGCCCAGGTCTGGGCGGGGTTTCGGACATTGGTTGGTGGCTGGAATGCGATCATCGTTGCGTTTCGCGACACCGTCGCGGGCCGACGCGCGAACCGGGAAGTGAGGGCGATTTGATCAGCACAATGTGATTTTACGAACACGGAGAGTGATGAAGTGGATTTTGTAAGGAGAGAAACGGCGCTTGACGTTGCTTAGGGGGCGATGACCAGCTAGTTTCCCTTCCCGTCCGAGTACATCGACAGAAATTCGAGGTGACCCGGCGTGGCTCTTCCTCCACTGACCCCTGAGCAGCGCGCCGCAGCCCTGGAGAAGGCTGCCAAGGCCCGTAAAGAGCGTGCCGAGGTCAAGAACCGGCTCAAGCATGGCGCGGTTTCTCTGGCTGAGGTGCTCAAGGATGGGCAGACCGACGACGTCATCGGCAAGATGAAGGTGTCGGCTCTGTTGGAATCGCTCCCCGGCGTCGGCAAGGTCCGCGCCAAGCAGCTCATGGAGCGGCTTGCCATCGCCGAGTCCCGCCGCGTGCGGGGTCTCGGCGCGAACCAGAGGGCCTCCCTCGAGCGCGAGTTCGGTGGCAACGAGAGCTAATCTCTGTTCCACAAGAAAGCGCAGGTTCAACGGGGGGTAGGAAAGTGACCGACAGGTCCTGGTCCGGCGAAGTCAGTGCCTACGAGGCATTCGGGCCCGGCGCGGAGGTCGGATTCTTGCCCTTGAGCGAACGGCGGCTGACGGTCCTTTCAGGGCCGTCGGGCGTCGGCAAGTCCACGGTCGTCGCCGAGCTCCGGCGGGCACACCCCGCGGTGTGGCTGTCGGTCTCGGTGACCACCAGGAGGCCCCGTCCCGGTGAGGTGAACGGGGTCCACTACTACTTCGTCGACGGCGAGGAGTTCGACCGGCTGGTGACGGCCGGGGAGCTGCTCGAGTGGGCGGAGTTCGCGGGAAACCGCTACGGCACGCCGCGCGAGCCGGTGCTGAAGAAGCTCGCCGACGGGGTCCCCACCCTGCTCGAGATCGACCTCGAAGGCGCCAGGCAGGTGCGCAGGAGCATGCCCGAGGCCCTGCTGGTGTTCCTGGCCCCGCCCACCTGGGAGGAGCTGGAGAAGCGGCTGCGTGGCCGCGGCACCGAGCCCGAGGACGTCATCGCCCGCCGCCTGGAGGCTGGGCGGGTCGAGATGGCCGCGGAGCAGGAGTTCGACTTGACACTCGTGAACACAAGCGTCCAAGACGTGTGCCGCCGGCTGATAGCCTTGATGACTGACCCTCAGGGGGTCACGACAACCACCAACCGAGAGGTCTGACATCGTGGCAGGCACCACCCCGGCCGCGGAGGGCATCACCAACCCGCCGATCGACGCGCTGCTCGACATCGTCGACAGCAAGTACTCCCTGGTGATCATGGGTGCCAAGCGCGCCCGCCAGATCAACGCTTACTACTCCCAGCTCGGCGAGGGCCTGCTGGAGTACGTCGGCCCGCTGGTCGAGACGCACGCGCAGGAGAAGCCGCTGTCCATCGCGCTGCGCGAGGTCTCCGAGGGCCTGCTCAACGCC
Source organism: Nonomuraea angiospora (assembly GCF_014873145.1). Lineage (NCBI taxonomy): Bacteria > Bacillati > Actinomycetota > Actinomycetes > Streptosporangiales > Streptosporangiaceae > Nonomuraea > Nonomuraea angiospora. The sequence goes on from NZ_JADBEK010000001.1 coordinate 11,837,214, forward strand.
GAGCCCATCGAAGGCGCGGTCTGACGCCTTCGATGAAGGTCGTCCTGGGCGTCAGCGGCGGCATCGCCGCGTACAAGGCTTGCGAGCTGTTGCGCCTGTTCACCGAGTCGGGGCACGAGGTGCGGGTCGTGCCGACCCGCGAGGCGCTGAAGTTCGTGGGCGCGCCCACCTGGGCCGCCCTGTCCGGCAACCCCGTGTCCGCCGAGGTCTGGGACGACGTTCACGAGGTGCCCCACGTGCGGATCGGCAAGCAGGCCGATCTCGTCGTGGTGGCGCCCGCGACCGCTGACGTGCTCGCCAGGGCGGCCCACGGGCTGGCCGGCGACCTGCTCACCAACACGCTGCTGACGGCCACCTGCCCGGTCGTGTTCGCGCCCGCGATGCACACCGAGATGTGGCAGCACCCCGCCACCCGCGCCAACGTCGAGACGCTGCGCGAGCGGGGCGCCGTCGTGATCGACCCCGCCGTCGGGCGCCTCACCGGCGCCGACACCGGCCCGGGGCGCCTGCCCGACCCCGCGGAGATCTTCGAGGTCTGCCTGCGGGTGCTGCGCGGCCGGCCCCGCGACCTGGCCGGGCGCAAGGTCGTCGTCTCCGCCGGAGGCACGCGGGAGGCGATCGACCCGGTCCGCTACCTCGGCAACCGCTCCTCGGGGCGGCAGGGCTACGCGCTGGCGCGCACGGCGGTCGCCCGGGGGGCCGAGGTGACGCTGGTGGCGGCCAACGTCACGCTGCCCGACCCCGCCGGTGCCAAGGTCGTGCGGGTGGAGTCGGCGTCCGAGCTGCGCGATGCGGTGCTCGCCGCCGCGGCCGACGCCGACGTGGTGGTCATGGCCGCCGCGGTGGCCGACTTCCGGCCCGCGACGCGGCACGAGGCGAAGATCAAGAAGACGGACGGCGAGCCGGAGCCGATCTTCCTGGCCAAGAACCCCGACATCCTTGCCGAGCTCGGCACCCTCCGCCGCGAGGCCCGCGCCGCGCGCACGCATGCTGGAGGCGCGGCGCAGCCCCTCTCGGCCGCCGCGGATCCGGAACCCGCCGATGCCGCAGCTGCCGGACCGGAGCTTGCCGGTACCGCAGCTGTCGGGCCGAGGCTTGCCGGTGCCGGTGCCGGTGCCGGCGCTGCGCCGGAGTCCGCCGCTGCCGTTGCGCCGGCATCTGACGTCGCCGGACCGGAAGCCGCCGTCGCGGGGTCGGAGGCTGCCGTCGCCGGATCCGGGCCGGGGGGCGTCACACCGCGGCGGGAGCGTGGGGCGTACCCCGAGGTGATCGTCGGGTTCGCGGCCGAGACGCACGACGTGCTCGCCAACGGCCAGGCCAAGCTCGCCCGCAAGGGTTGCGACCTGCTGGTCGTCAACCAGGTGGGGGAGGGGCTGGCGTTCGGCACGCCCGACAACGCGGCCACCGTGCTGGTGGCGGGTGGCGACCCGGTCGAGGTGCCGTTCGGGCCCAAGGAGGCTCTCGCCGACGTCGTGTGGGACCTCGTGGCGGCCCGCCTTCCCTAGCGCGGCCCCGCACTTCCGGGTTGGACGTATCCGGTGCTCATACCCCGTATTGGACCGTTCAAATCGTACAAGACCGATTACCCGATCACCTATTGCTACACCCCTACACGCCTGCGGATACTTGGGGCGAAGGGGGATGGAATGCCGGTGGGTTCTGCTGTCAGAGACCGTTGTAGAACATTGCTCGGCGACCAGGGAGAGATCCGCTACGTCTTTCCGGCGGTGTCGGCGGGACCGGGCGGGACGGGGAATTTCCTGGTCGTGGTCACCGCTTCCTCGATATCGGTGCTGGCCACCAGGACGCTCAGGAGCGATCGGCCGGTCGCGGTGTTCGCGGAGTTCCCGCGACACACCCGGCTCGGTCCCATCCTGCCTGGGCCGGTCATCGAGCTGGACTCCATAGTGTTCGAGTTCGACGAGGAGTACGCCGCGGTGGTGGCGGCCGCCGACGCGGAGATCTTCGCGCCGGAGACCCTGCCGCCCGACCCGCTGCCCGAGCTGTGACGGAAACTGGACGCGGACGGTTTCGCGCCCTGGCGCCGGGTGGGGCTAGACTTCGGCGAGGCCCAGGCATGCCCATGCGTCCCGGGCCTTAAATCCGTCAGCAGCCGCTGCATGAGGAGCCACTGAGTTGTCACGTCGCCTGTTCACCTCCGAGTCGGTCACCGAAGGCCACCCGGACAAGATCGCTGACCAGATCAGTGACGCGATTCTCGACGCCATGCTCAAGGACGACCCCAAGAGCCGGGTCGCGGTCGAGACGCTGATCACTACCGGCCAGGTCCATGTCGCAGGCGAGGTCACCACCGAGACCTACATCGACATCCCGGCCCTCATCCGGGAGAAGATCCTCGAGATCGGCTACGACGCCTCCCACAAGGGCTTCGACGGCGCTTCGTGCGGCGTGTCGGTGTCCATCGGCGCCCAGTCCCCCGACATCGCCCAGGGCGTCAACGACGCCTACGAGAGCCGGGTCGACCAGGCCGAGGACGAGCTGGACCGCCAGGGCGCGGGCGACCAGGGCCTCATGTTCGGCTATGCCTGCCGCGAGACCCCCGAGCTCATGCCGCTGCCGATCACCCTGGCCCACCGGCTGGCGCAGCGGCTGTCGGAGGTGCGCAAGAGCGGCACGGTGCCCTACCTCCGTCCCGACGGCAAGACGCAGGTGACGATCGAGTACGACGGCGACACGCCCGTCCGCCTCGACACCGTGGTGGTCTCCACGCAGCACGCGGCGGAGATCGACCTGCAGGAGATGCTGACGCCGGACATCAAGGAGCACGTGGTCGACCCCGTGCTGGCCGGCCTCGACCTCGACACCGAGGGCTACCGCCTGCTGGTCAACCCGACCGGCCGCTTCGAGATCGGCGGCCCCATGGGCGACGCCGGCCTGACCGGCCGCAAGATCATCATCGACACCTACGGCGGCATGGCCCGCCACGGTGGCGGCGCCTTCTCCGGCAAGGACCCGTCCAAGGTCGACCGCTCGGCGGCCTACGCCATGCGCTGGGTGGCCAAGAACGTCGTCGCCGCCGGCCTGGCCGACCGGTGCGAGGTCCAGGTCGCGTACGCGATCGGCAAGGCGCAGCCGGTGGGTCTGTTCGTGGAGTGCTTCGGCACCGAGAAGCTGCCGGTCGAGAAGATCCAGGACGCCGTCCTCCAGGTCTTCGACCTGCGCCCGGCCGCCATCATCCGCGACCTCGACCTGCTGCGCCCGATCTACTCGGAGACCGCCGCCTACGGCCACTTCGGCCGTGAGGGCTTCTCCTGGGAGTCCACGGACCGCGCCGAGGCCCTGCGCACCGCCGCCGGCCTCTGACCCACGCCGTCCCAGCTCAAGGGGCGCCGCCTTGGTGCGCGGCGCCTCTGGGCGGGTCAGGCAGGCCCAGAGCCGGTACGGGTCCGAGAGGCGACCTTCGCGGTCTCGCTTGAGGTGCGAGGGGCGTGCTCGGTGCCGCCGAGCCACCGGATCGTCCAGCCTCAAGGCGGCGGATCACCGGGCCCCGCCGGAGCCTCCCGGTGCGGGGATCCGGACGGTCCTGATCCGGCCCACCGGGCTCGACCAAGCGGGCGCGCCCCGGGCTACCGAGGCGGTGCTGAAGACGCCCGGCCGAGTGCATCGCTCCGGGCTATTGAGGCGGTGCTGGGGGCGCCTGCCGAGCGCATTGCCCGGGCTGCCGAGGCGGTGCTGGGGCGCTGACCGAGTGCATCGTCCCGGGTCATCGAGGCGGTTCTGGAGACGCCTGCCGAGTGCAGTGCGCCGGGCTACCGAGACGGTGCTGGGGATGCCCGCCGAGCGCATCGCGCCGGGCCATCGAGGCGGTGCTGGAGTCGCCTGCCCAGTGCATCGCCCCGGGCGAGGTCGAGGAGCTGGGCGAATGCGGGCTGTCGGCGTGCCCGTAACCACTCGGGGCGCGTGGCCCCGGCAACGCCTCCGCTCTCGCTCGGTCACGGCGAACGGTCTGGTAGACGTTATGCGTGACCGACTCCGACGACGCCCTTCTGCCGCTCGACGCCGTGCGGCCCCCAGCGTCGTCGAAGGACACCAAAGGGGCCCCCGCGCCCGCCCCTGAACGCCCCGTGGCCAGGGTCGTGGTGGACAGCCCGCTGCCGCACCTCGACCGACCCTTCGACTACCTGGTGCCCGACTCCATGCACGAGACGGCCGAGCCGGGCGTGCGGGTGCGGGTGCGGTTCGCGGGCAAGCTGGTCGACGGGTTCCTGCTGGAACGGGCGGACGAGAGCGAGCACGACGGCAGGCTCATGCCGCTTGAACGCGTGGTTTCCCCCGAGCGCGTGCTCACCCCGGAGATCGCCGGGCTGGCCAGGGCGGTCGCCGACCGGTACGCGGGCACCCTGACCGACGTGCTCCGCCTGGCCGTCCCGCCCCGCCACGCCAAGGCCGAGGCGGAGGAGCCCGCCAAGCAGGACCTGCCGCCCGCGGAGCCGTCCCAGACCGAAAGCGCATGGAACGCCTACCCGACCGGCCCCTCCTTCCTCGGCGCGCTGCGCGACGGGCGCGCGCCCCGGGCCGTGTGGTCCGCCCTGCCGGGCGCCAGGGGATGGGCGGGGGCGACGGCCGAGGCCGTGCGGGCGACGCTGGACGGCGGCAGGGGAGCGGTCGTCGTGGTGCCCGACGGGAAGGACGTGGCGCTGGCCGACGGCGAGTTCGCCCGGGTGCTGGGGCCGGGCAGGCACGTGGCGCTCACCGCCGACCTCGGCCCGGCCGAGCGCTACCGACGGTGGCTGAAGGTGCTGAGAGGCCAGGTGCGGGCCGTCGTCGGCACCAGGGCCGCCATGTTCGCCCCCGTCGCCGATCTCGGCCTGGTGGCCATCTGGGACGACGGTGACGACCTCCACGCCGAGCGCCTGGCGCCGTATCCGCACGCCCGCGAGGTTCTCGGCCTGCGCGCCCACAGGAGCGGCGCCGCGATGCTCATCGGCGGATACGCGCGCACCGCCGAGGCCACCCAGCTCGTCGCCTCCGGCTGGGCCAGGCCGATCGTGGCCGCCCGCACGACGATCAGGGGCCTGGGCCCCCGGGTGCGCCCCGCCGGGGAGGACGCCGAACTGGCCAAGGACCAGGCGGCCCGGCAGGCCAGGCTCCCCAGCCTCGCCTGGCGGGCCCTGCGCCACGGCCTGGAGAGCGGGCCCGTGCTCGTGCAGGTGCCCAGACGCGGCTACCTGCCCGCCCTGGCCTGCCGGCACTGCCGCACCCCCGCCCGCTGCGCCCTGCCCCCCACGCGCAGGGCGGCGTCGCCGCCGGACCCGCACGCCGGCGCGGCCTTCCCGATCCCGGAGGCGCCGGCGGGGCCCGGCCACCTGTGCCACGGGCCGCTGGCCCTCAGAGGCGGCCACGCGGCCCCCTACTGCCGCTGGTGCGGCCGGGTGGACGCCGACTGGCGCTGCTCGTCCTGCGGCAGCCCCAGGCTCCGCGCCGTGGTCACCGGCGCCAGGCGCACCGCGGAGGAGCTCGGCAGGGCCTTCCCCTCCGTGCAGGTGCGCACGTCGGGCCGCGACGGCGTCCTGGCCACCGTCCCCGCCGCCCGCGCGCTGGTCGTCGCCACGCCGGGCGCCGAGCCCGTGGCGGAGGGCGGCTACGCGGCGGCCGTGCTGCTCGACGGCTGGGCGCTCCTGGGCAGGGCCGACCTGAGGGCGAGCGAGGAGGCGGTGCGCAGGTGGATGAACGCCGCCGCCCTGCTCCGCCCCGCCGCCGAGCTGGTGGTGCTCGGCGACGCCGCGCTGCCCGCCGTTCAGGCCCTGCTGAGGTGGGACCCCGTCACCCACGCCGAGCGCGAGCTGGGCGACCGCGCCGAGCTGGGCTTCCCGCCGGCGGTGCGGATGGCCACGCTCACGGGCGTGGCGAGCGCGGTCAGGCAGATGCTCGACGAGGTACGCCTGCCGCCCGACGCCGAGGTGCTGGGCCCCGTCCCCGTGGACGAGGCGGGCCAGGAACGCGCCATGATCCGCGTACGGAGGTCCGGCGGGGCGGCCCTGGCGGCCGCGCTCAAAGGGGCCATTGGGGTGCGTGCGGCACGTAAGACGCCCGATGTCGTGAAGGTGAGTGTCGACCCGCTCGACCTGATTTAGACCATTTCCCCGATTCGCTCATCTGAAGGCCAGCCGTTAGCGTGCCCATGTGTCGATCGAATGGGTGAACCAGGCCATCGACGACCTGCGCGCTTGGGGGCGCGCGCGGGAAGTCGAGGTGGACGCGGACGAGGTCCGCCTGCTCTGCGACTACGCCAGCGACTACCTCAACGTCAACGAGCTGGGTGACTTCAGCCCGGAGACCTTCGACGAGCTGCTGCTGTCCATCTACCCGCGCAAGGTCATCGCCCCCCCGGAGAGCGCTCCGGAGACCGTCGCCGCCGCCCGCACCCTCGTCGACTACCTCAGCGAGGCGGGCGCGGTGCCCGAGCCGACGGCGGTGCTCATGCGCGACAGGCTCGACGACATCGCGCCGCGCCTGCCCGAGGCCCTCGCCGACCCCGCCAACTTCGGCATGGCCAAGAGCCTGTTCAGCTCCATCGGCCCGGAGTCGCTCGAGCAGGCGGTCGCCATCCCCTCAGGGGAGGTGCCCGACCTGGGCGAGGCGCCCTGCGACTGCCCCGGGTGCACGCCGCTGCCCGCCGTCCGGCTGGCCGCGCGGGAGGACCTCGTCGCGGCGCTGGAGAGCGTGCCCCTGCTGGCCGAGGACCCGCTGCCCGACACCGGCGACCCGCTGGAGGGCTGGGCGGCGCGGGTCGCCGACCTGGTCGAGCGGGAGGAGGGGCACTACGACCTGTTCGACATGCTCTACCGGCTCCAGGTGCGGGTGCCCGTCACCGTGATCGGCGACTACCTCGACGAGATCGCCGAGGACGGCGAGGCCGACCTGGCCGGCACGCTCGACCGGCTGTCGTGGTGCGGCATGATCCAGGTCACGGACGACACCGCGGAGCTCACCCCGCTGGCCGTCTGGGGGCTGCGCGAGCACTACCTGTCGCTCGACCTCGACGCGCCCGAGGCGCCCGACCTGGCCGAGGCCGACGCGCTCGGGCTCATCGAAGGGCTGCTCGAAGGCGTGCCCGCCGAGCTCGCCGAGCAGGACATCAGCCGCTGGCTGAGCGGCCGGTCCTCCGGCGAGGCCGCCGCCGAGCTGCTGGCCGCCGCCTCCGGCGCGCCCGCCGTGGCGCGCGGCATCGCGATCACCATCGTCGACCGGCTGGGCGCCGAGGCCGAGCCCCAGGTCCGCCACTACCTCGACGACCAGGAGCTGCGCCCGCACGCCATCCACTGGCTGGCCGCCAGAAGGCTGCCCGCGCCGCAGCTCACCCAGGAGGAGCTGCTCTGGGTCAGCGTCGACATGCTGGCGCTCGCGATGCCCGCGGCCGAGGAGGATCCCGAGATCTTCGCCGAGAACATGGCCGCCTCGGGCCCGCCCGCCCATATGATCGAGGAGATGTGGCGGGTCGACCACCCCGACGTCGTGGAGGTCCTGGAGCTGCTGGGACGCTCCATCCCCGACGGCACGGTCGCGAAGGCGGCACGCAAGGCCGCCTTCAAAGCCCGCTCCCGCGCCATCCGTTGAGTACGCCCATGTGACTCCTGTGCAGTAAGTTTCGTGGGTGGCAAACAACGTCTTCGACCTCGCCGAGCTGCGCAAGCTGATCGATGAGCAGGCCGCCGTGCCCCCACGGCCTCCTGAGGAGACTCCCGTGGAGCACGAAGCGCTGACGTTCCCGCCGGTCCTGCTCGCGTCCGACGCCGAGCTGGCCGCGGCGGTGCCCGGGGTGCCGCTCGTCGCCGACGCCATCAGGCTCACCACCTGGACGGGCACCCGCCAGGTCACCCCGGAGGGGCACCTGAGCGAGACGGACGCCGAGGCCGCCGCCCGGGAGCTCGGCCTGCCCGCCTCCCGGCTGCGCCTGATCTGGATCGTCGCCGTCAACACCGGGCTACTGCAGATCCTCGGCGGCCAGGCCGCCCGCGGGCCGCTGTCGATGCAGCTCACGGTGGAGGCCACGCTGGAGTTCTGGGACGGCGTGGTCATGGACGTGCTCGACCGCGCCGACGAGGGCCTGACGGGCTCCGCCGTGGTCGACGGCCACCTGGCCGAGATGCTCGCCACGATCTACTCCGTGCGCTCCGGCGTCGCGACCGCCAACCTCGCCAGGGGCATCCTCCAGTCCCACGAGGTCGCCTGCGCGCCCGGCCCGGTCGAGATGCGCCGGCTGGCCGCCGCGCTGCCCGCCGAGCTGCTGGAGGCGCTGTCGCTGCTGACGTACTGCGGGCTCGTGGAGCAGACCGCGGCCGGCCGCACCGCGCTCACCCCGCTCGGCGTCTGGGCCATCCGCCGCGACCTGCTGCGCGAGGGCCACGACGCGCCGACGGCGGCCGAGGTGGAGGTGTTCGCCGACCTGTCGGCGGCCGAGCTGGTGGCGGCGCTGGTCAAGGGTTCGGCCACGCAGAGCGCCGTCGCCGGGTGGCTGGAGCGCCGCGAGCCGGAGTCCGCGGCCCGCGACCTGATCGAGATCGCCGCGTCGGGCACGGCGGGGCAGCGGGGCGCGGTCGGCGCCATCCTCGAGGAGCTGGGCCCGGAGGCCGAGGGGCCCGTCAGGCAGGCGCTCGGCCATCCGCTGATGCGCCGCTACGCCGCCTCCTGGCTGCACATCCGCGACCTGGAGGCGCCCACGCTCAGCCCCGAGGACCACACCTGGATCGCGGTCGACTCCCTGGCCGCCCTCATGCACCTGTCGGGCCCGGCCGCGGGGCGGCTCGACACGCCCGAGCCGGGCGAGGACCTGATCAAGCTGGTCGGCGACATGACCGCGGTGGACCACCCCGACACGATCGCCGTGCTCGACATGCTGGCCTCCGCCCACGACGACCAGGCCGTGGTCAAGGCGGCGCGCAAGGCGGCGATGAAGGCGCGCTCCCTGGAGAGCACTAAACTGGGTTGATCCACAGACGAGAAACGGAGTAACCCCCTTGGCGATCCAGTCGATCCGGCTGTTCGGAGACCCGGTGCTGCGCACCCCGGCGGCCCCGGTCGTCGACTTCGACAAGGAGCTCCGCAAGCTGGTCAAAGACCTCACCGACACGATGATGGACGCGCCGGGCGCCGGCCTGGCGGCCCCGCAGATCGGGGTCGGGCTGCGGGTGTTCACCTACTACGTGGACGAGCAGCTCGGCCACCTGATCAACCCCGACCTCGACCTGTCCGCCGAGCTGGACGAGGAGGGCGAGGAGGGCTGCCTGTCCTTCCCCGGCCTGTCCTACCCGACGCCGCGCGCCATCCGCGCCGTCGCCAAGGGCTTCAACATGCACGGCGAGCCCGTCACGCTGGAGGGCACCGACCTGATGGCCCGCTGCTTCCAGCACGAGACCGACCACCTCGACGGCATCCTGTTCATCGATCGCATGGACCCCAAGCAGCGCAAGCTGGCCATGAAGGCCGTGCGCGAGGCCGAGTGGAGCGGCCTGTCCGCCCCTGTGATCAAGGTCTCGCCGCACGCCACCGGCGGAAGGGCGCTCTGAGAGCATGCGTCTCGTCTTCGCGGGCACGCCGGAGACGGCGCTGCCGTCGCTGCGCACCCTGATCGACTCGCCGCGCCACGAGGTCGTCGCGGTCGTCACCCGGCCCGACGCCCAGTCCGGGCGCGGGCGCAAGGTCCACCCCTCGCCGGTGGCCGAGCTCGCGGAGGAGGCGGGCATCGAGGTGCTCCGCCCGGCCAAGGCCGGCGACCCGGAGTTCCTCGACCGGCTGCGCGCCCTGGAGCCCGACTGCTGCCCGGTGGTCGCGTACGGGGCCCTGCTGCCGCAGTCGGCGCTGGACATCCCCCGCCACGGGTGGATCAACCTGCACTTCTCGATCCTGCCCGCCTGGCGCGGGGCCGCTCCCGTGCAGCACTCGATCCTGCACGGCGACGAGATCGGCGGGGCCACGACGTTCCAGATCGTCAAGGAGCTGGACGCCGGGCCCGTCTACGGCGTGGTGACCGAGGAGATCCGCCCGGACGACACGAGCGGGTCCCTGCTGGAGCGGCTGTCGGTGTCGGGGGCGGGGCTGCTGGCCGCCACCCTCGACGGCGTCGAGGACGGCGCCCTGGAGGCCCGGCCCCAGCCCGACGAAGGGGTGACCGTCGCCCCCAAGATCACTGTGGTCGACGCCCGGATCGACTGGACCAAGCCCGCCATGCACGTCGACCGCCGGATCCGGGCCTGCAGCCCGGCGCCCGGGGCGTGGAGCGAGTTCCGGGGGCAGCGGGTGAAGGTGGGGCCCGTGCGGATCGTGCCCGGCGAGCGGCTGCCCGAGGGCGAGATCGCCGCCTCCAAGACGGGGGTGCTGGTCGGGACCGCCACCGACGCGGTGGAGCTGGGTGAGGTGCAGCCGCAGGGCAAGCGGGTCATGGGGGCCGTGGAGTGGGCCCGCGGGGTTCGCCCGGAGAGTAAAGAGATCTTCAAGTGATCCGGTGTGCCGGCGTACAAGGCGTGAGGGAAGTCTGAGGGGATGAGGACGAGGGGGGACCAGGGCGCCGGAGGCAGGGGCGGCGGGAGCCGTACGCGCAGGCCGCCGAGGCCGACGCGCGACCACGCCCGCAACGCGGCCTACGACGTCGTGCGGGCGGTCGACGAGCGCGACGCGTACGCCAACCTGCTGCTGCCGCGGCTCCTGCGTGAGCGCGGCATCAGGGGGCGCGACGCCGCGCTGGCGACCGAGCTCGCCTACGGGACGCTGCGCGGGCTCGGCACCTACGACGCCGTCATCGAGATGTGCAGCGACCGCGTGCCCGACCCGGACGTGCGCGACGCGCTGCGGCTGGGCGCGCACCAGCTGCTGCGCATGCGCGTCCCGCCGCACGCGGCCGTCGGCACCACCGTCGACCTCGTACGCCTGCGCATCGGCGCCGGGGCGGCCAAGTTCGTCAACGCGGTGCTGCGCAAGATCGGCTCCAGGACGCTCGAGGAATGGGTGCCCATCGTCGCGCCCGACCCGGCCGACGACCCGGTCGGCCATCTGGCGATCGCCTACGGCCACCCCCGCTGGATCGTCTCCGCCTTCCGCGACGCGCTCGGCGGGCCCGACGAGCTGCCCGACCTGCTCGACGCCGACAACGCCCGCCCCCTGGTGACGCTGGTGGCGCGGCCGGGGCGCAGCTCGGTGGAGGAGCTCGAGGCAGTTGGCGCCCTCACCGCCCGCTATTCGCCGTACGCGGCCTATCTGCGCGAGGGCGACCCCGGCCAGATCGAGGCCGTGGCCGAGACCCGCGCCGCCGTCCAGGACGAGGCCAGCCAGCTGGTGGCGCTCGCCCTGACCCGCGTTCCGCTGGAGGGGGACGGCGACGAGCTGTGGCTCGACATGTGCGCGGGCCCCGGCGGCAAGGCGGGCCTGCTCGACGCCATCGCCACCCATGGAGACCTGGCGGGGCTGAGCAAGGAGGCCAGGGAGCGCGCCCACGCCCCGGCCGCCGACGCCGCCCCGGCGGCCTTCCCGGGGGGCGCGCGGCTGGTGGCGGCCGACGTGCAGCAGCATCGGGCGCGGCTGGTGTGGCAGACGACCAGGGACGCGGCCGTGCTCACGGTGGACGGCATCGAGCCCGCGTGGCGGCCCGGGGTGTTCGACCGCGTGATGCTCGACGCCCCCTGCACCGGTCTGGGGGCGCTGCGGCGGCGGCCGGAGGCGCGCTGGCGGCGGGATCCGCACGGGATCGCCGAGCTGGGCAAGCTGCAGCGGCGGCTGCTCGGCACCGCGCTGGACGCCGTACGTCCCGGCGGCGTCGTCGCGTACGTCACCTGCTCCCCGCACCTGGCCGAAACCCGGGTCGTGGTCGGGGACGTGGTGGCGCGCCGGGGCGACGTCGAGCAACTCGACGCCCGCGCCTACCTGCCCGAGGCCGGCGACCTGGGCGACGGTCCGCACGCCCAGTTCTGGCCGCACCGGCACGGCACCGACGCCATGTTCCTGGCCCTGCTCCGCAAGCGTCCCCAGGCGTGATCCGACCGGCCCGCCGGAGCCGGGCCCGGGTCGTTCACTAGACTTGCCCAATCATGGCCGTACAGATCTCGCCCAGCATCCTCGCCGCCGACTTCGCCAGGCTCGCCGACGAGGCCGCCGCCGTGCCCAATGCCGACTGGCTGCACGTCGACGTCATGGACTACCACTTCGTGCCCAACCTCACCATCGGGTTGCCCGTGGTCGAGGCGTTGCGCAAGGCGACCTCGACGCCGCTCGACTGCCACCTCATGATCGCCGACCCGGACCGCTGGGCGCCGCAGTACGCGGAGGCGGGGGCGGGCAGCGTGACCATCCACGCCGAGGCGGCCAAGGGCCCGATCAGGACGCTGCGCGAGATCCGCTCGCTCGGCGCCAGGGCCGGTCTCGCGCTCAACCCGGCCACGGCCGTCGAGCCGTACGAAGACCTGCTGGCCGAGGTCGACATGCTGCTGCTGATGACCGTGGAGCCGGGGTTCGGCGGGCAGAAGTTCCTCGACGGGGTGCTGCCCAAGGTCCGGCGGGCGCGGCAGCTGATCGAGCGGCACGGCGGGCGGGTCTGGCTGCAGGTCGACGGGGGAGTCGACGCGGGCACGATCGAGCGCTGCGCGGACGCGGGCGCCGACGTGTTCGTGGCGGGCAGCGCCGTCTACGGCGCCTCCGACCCGAGTGCGGCGGTTGACGCGCTCCGGGCCGCCGCCTCCCTCAAAAGCGCATGAATCACCCATAGCCTGGGTAACCATTCACTTATGGGCGACCATGGGATCTTCGGGCCCCGCTCGGTGACGTGGCGGGTGATGGGCGAGCCGATCCTGCTGGTGGGCGGCATCCGGGCGCTGCTGATGCAGGGTCTGCATCCGCGGGCGATGCGCGGCGTGCTGCAGAACTCCGCGCTCATGGATCCTCATGAGGCCTGGTCGCGGTTCGTGCGGACCACCGAGTTCGTACGCGTGCGTACGTACGGGACCGACGCCGAGGTCGAACGGGCGGGACGGCGCGTCCGCAAGATCCACCACAACCTGACCGCCTACGACCCCGACACCGGCTCCACCTTCCACCTGGACGAGCCGGACGCCCTGCGCTGGGTCCACGTCGGCGAGGTCGACTCCTACCTGTCGGTCGCCCGGCGGGCCGGGGTGCGGCTGACGGACGCCGAGGCCGACGCGTTCGTCGCGGAGTGGCGGCGGGCGGCCGAGGTGGTGGGGCTGAAGGCGGAGGACGTTCCCGGGTCGGTGGCCGAGCTGCGCGACTACATCGACGCCGCGCGGCCGGGGCTGCGGCTCGTCCCCGAGGCGGCCCACCCGCTGCGCCTGTCGCTGAACGCCCCGCTCCCGCCCAGGCTGACCCCGCTCAGGCCCGCGCTGCCCGCGCTGACGCTGCTGTCGTTCGCCACGCTGCCGCGCTGGGCGAGGCGGCTGTACGGGCTGCCCGCCACACCGGTCGGCGACCTGTGGGCCACGGCGACCCTGCGTACCCTGCACACCGGGATCGGCCTGGTCCCGGGGGACGTCCTCTACAGCCCCGCCGCCCGGCGGGCGCGCCGGCTCATGGCCGCTTGACCTAGCGCTTGGTCAAATTCGCGGGGGCGGTCGCGCACGGCATTTCGGGCATGGCACACTGGTAGCCAAGAGAGCTAGCGTGCTCCGGGGTCGGTGTAATTCCGAACCGGCGGTTAAAGTCCGCGACCCGGCCGATGCCATCGGCCGGTTGACTCGGTGAAATTCCGGGACCGACGGTTAAAGTCCGGATGGGAGGAAGCGCGCGAGGTGTCCGGTGTCCCAGCCGGGCGCCTGCCCTGACGCACAGCGGCATCAGGGCCGAAATCCCCCGGGGCCCGCCATGGCTTGAAGCTACTGGCGAGTAGGAGTACCCCGGGGTGGAGATACCCGCGCAGGACGCCGCGCACATGGCGCGCGCCGTCGCACTGGCCGGGCACGGACACGGCACCACCAGCCCCAACCCCGTCGTGGGCTGCGTCGTGCTCGACGCCGGCGGCCAGGTGGCGGGCGAGGGCTTCCACGCGTACGCGGGCGGGCCGCACGCCGAGGTCGTGGCGCTGGCGCAGGCGGGGGAGCGGGCGCGTGGCGGCACCGCGTACGTGACCCTCGAGCCCTGCGACCACACCGGCCGGACGGGGCCGTGCAGCCTGGCGCTGCTGGCGGCGGGGGTCGCGCGGGTGGTGATCGCGGTGCCGGACCCCAACCTCAGGGCGGCCGGCGGCCTGGCGCGGCTGCGGGCGCACGGGGTCTCGGTGACGTCCGGGGTGCTGGGCGCCGAGGCGGAGCGGGTCAACGAGGAGTGGCTGACGTACGCGCGGCTCGGGCGCTCGCACGTGACCTGGAAGTTCGCGGCCACGCTCGACGGGCGGTCGGCGGCCGAGGACGGGACCAGCCAGTGGATCACCTCGGCCGCGGCCAGGGCGGACGTGCACCGGATGCGGGCGGCCGCGGACGCGATCGTCGCCGGGATCGGCACCGTCCTCGCCGACGACCCCCACCTCACGGCCCGCCCCGGCTCGGCGAGCGCCCCCGTGCCGGACGGCCCTGCGTCGCTGTCGTCCGCCGTCGGTGGCACGCCCTTCGGCGCGGTCGCGTCCCCTGCGGATGTCGCCGGGGGCGCGGAGGGGCGTCTAGGGGCGGGCAGGGCGGCTCCAACGTCGCAGGCGCGTCCCGGCGGTGGGGCCGCGGGTGGGCGGCGGCCCCTGCGGGTCGTGGTCGACACGCGGGGCAGGACGCCGCAGGACGCGCGGGTGCTGGACGACGCCGCCCCCACGCTCGTCGCCGTAGCCGAGGACGCCGGCACCGGGCTCAAGGCCGACCTCCTCCGCCTCCCCCGCCACGGCCGCGGTCTCGACCTCGAAGCCCTCCTCGAAGAGCTGGCCGCGCGCGAGGTCGTCAGCGTGTTCCTGGAGGGCGGCCCCACGCTGGCCGGGGAGTTCCTGCGGCGGGGCCTGGTGGATCGCGTGGTCGCGTACCTGGCCCCCGCGTTGCTCGGCTCCGGGCGGGCCGCGCTCGGCGCGGCCGGGGTGGGGACGATCGGCGAGATGCACCGCCTGACATTTGACGAAATTTCCCCCATAGGGCCGGATGTGAGGCTGATCGCCCGGCCCGCCACTCAACCAGGCAGGGAGCAGTGATGTTCACCGGAATCATTGAGGAAAAGGGCGAAGTGGTGGCCATCGACCAGGCGGGCGGCGGGGCCGTGCTGTCGGTGCGCGGCCCGGTCGTCACCTCCGACGCCAAGCACGGCGACTCGATCGCGGTCAACGGCGTGTGCCTCACGGTCGTCGAGGTCGAGGGCGACGTGTTCACCGTGGACGTGATGAGGGAGTCGCTCGACCGCAGCTCCCTCGGCGGGCTCGCGCAGGGCTCCCCCGTGAACCTGGAGCGCGCCGTACGCGCCGACCAGCGCCTCGGCGGCCACATCGTGCAGGGCCACGTGGACGGCACCGCCGTGCTGCTGTCCAGGGAACCCGGCGAGAGCTGGGACGACGTGCGGTTCTCGCTCCCCGAGGCGCTGAGCCCGTACGTGGCGGAGAAGGGCTCGATCGCGATCGACGGAATCAGCCTGACGGTGACCACGGTTGACGACGACAGCTTCGGTGTGAGCCTCATCCCCACCACGCTCAAGCTCACGACCCTGGGCGAGCGCCAGGTGGGCGACATCGTGAACATCGAGGTCGACGTGATCGCGAAGTATGTGGAAAGGCTGGTGGTCAGGCAGTGAACTGGGCCGACGCCGGATTCGATGTATTCGGCACCCATGTGCTCTGGACGGACCTGATCGGCAACATCGCCGCCCTGTCGACGGTCCTGCTCGCCATGCGCAAGTCGATGTGGACCTGGCCGGTGCAGTTCGCCGGTTCGGTGCTGTTGTTCGTCGCCTCGATCAACGCGCACATCACCGGCAACGCGCTCAAACAGGCCCTGTTCGCGGGCCTGGCGGTCTACGGCTGGTGGGCGTGGCGGCGCGGTACGCAGGACGGCAAGCAGCTGCGCGTGCGCCCCGCCGCGTGGTGGGAGCGGTCGCTGCTGATCGGCGGGATGCTGCTGGGCACGGCCCTGGTCGGCCTGCTGTTCTTCGTCACCGGCCTGTCGTGGGGCGCGCAGGTGCCGCTGCCGCAGGGCGCCTTCCTGGTGGCCGCCGACGCCTACATCTTCGTCGGCAGCGCGATGGCCACCTGGGCGCAGGGCCGCGCGCTGGTGGACTTCTGGATCGTGTGGGTAGCCGTTGACCTGGTGGGCGTACCGCTGGCGTTCAGCTCGGGGCTGGTGGTCTCCGGCTGGGTGTACGGGATCTTCTTCGTGCTGGTGGTGATCGGGTTCGTGAAGTGGCTGCGTGAATACCGGGCGGCCGAGGTCGGCGTGGCGGTGGCGCGATGAGCGACATCAAGCTGGACCCCATCGAGCGGGCCATCGACGACATCCGCAACGGCCGGCCCGTCGTCGTGGTCGACGACGAGAGCAGGGAGAACGAGGGCGACCTCATCTTCGCCGCGGCCAAGGCCACGGTGGACCTGTGCACGTTCACGATCAGGCACACCAGCGGGATGATCTGCGTGGCCATGGAGGGCAAGGAGCTCGACCGGCTCGGGCTGCCCCTCATGGTGGTGCACAACAAGGAGCGCATGCGCACGGCGTACACGATCACCGTGGACGCCCGCGACGGCGTCACCACGGGCATCTCCGCGGCCGACCGGGCGCGGACCATCCGCACGCTCGCCGACTCCGCCACCGAGCCCAACGAGCTGGTGCGCCCCGGGCACGTCTTCCCGCTGCGCTACCACGAGGGCGGCGTGCTGGCCAGGCGCGGCCACACCGAGGCGGCCGTGGACCTGGCCAGGCTCGCCGGCCTGTCGGCCGCGGGCGCGCTGGCCGAGGTGGTCAACGACGACGGCACCATGGCCAGGCTGCCCGAGCTGCGCCGCTTCGCCGACGAGCACGACCTGGCGCTGGTCTCCATCGAGGATCTCGTCGACTACCGCCGCCGGGCCGAGAGCATGGTCACGCGGGTGGCCGAGACGCGGCTGCCGAACGCGTACGGGATGTGGCGGGTCTTCGGCTACGCCAGCGCCCTCGACGGCGGCGAGCACGTCGCGCTCGTCTTCGGCGACCTGTCCGACGGCGAGAACATCCTGGTCCGGGCCCACTCCGAGTGCCTGACCGGCGACGTGTTCGGCTCGCTGCGCTGCGACTGCGGGGTGCAGCTGGGCAACGCCATGTCGGCCATCGCCCAGGAGGGCCGCGGCGTGATCGTCTACCTGCGCGGCCACGAGGGCCGGGGCATCGGCCTGCTGGCCAAGCTCAAGGCGTACAACCTCCAGGACAACGGCAGCGACACCGTCGACGCCAACGTGGAGCTGGGCCTGCCGGTGGACGCGCGGGAGTTCTCCAACGCGGGGCAGATCCTGGCCGACCTCGGCGTCAGGTCGGTGCGGCTGCTCACCAACAACCCGGCCAAGCTCAAGGGCATGGACGGGTACGGCATCAAGGTCCTCGGCCGCGAGCCCCTGCCCGTGGCCATGAACCCGCACAACGAGCGTTACCTCACGGCCAAGCGCGACCGCCTCGGCCATCACATCTCGGAGGCATCATGAGTGGGGAAGGCAGGCCGGGGGTCGCGGCGCCCGACGCCTCGGGGCTGAGCGTGGGGGTGGTGGCGGCCAGCTGGCACGCCAAGATCACCGATCAGCTGGTGGCGCGGGCCCTGCAGGCCTGCGACGACAGCGGCGCCACGGCGACCGTGGTGCGGGTGCCGGGGTCGCTGGAGATCCCGGTGGTCGCCCAGGCGCTGGCCCGCCGCTGCGACGCGGTGGTGGCGCTGGGCGCGGTCATCAAGGGCGAGACCGCCCATTTCGACTACGTCTGCGACTCGGTGACCGCGGGCCTGACCCGGATCTCGCTGGACGAGGAGACGCCCGTCGGCAACGGCGTCCTCACGTGCGAGACCCTGGACCAGGCCCTCGACCGGTCGGGCCTGCCGGGCAGCAAGGAGGACAAGGGATACGAGTCGGCCGTCGCCGCGCTCGAGACCGCCCTCCTCCTGCGGGACCTCCACTAGCCTGCGGTAGGTTTCCTTCGTGCCCGAGCCGATCACTCCGCCGTCCCTGCCCGTCACCTGGCGTCCCCGCAAGCCGCGGATCGTCGCCTACGGCTCCGCCGCCGTGATCGTGCTCGGGTCGGTGATCATGGCGGTCTTCATCGCCGAGCCGTTCAAGCTGCCCGACCGGGTGGCGATCGTGGCGTTCGGGTGCGCGGTGGCGTTCGTGCTGCACATGCTGGGGCGGGTGCGGGTGGAGGCGGACGACGAGGGGGTCACCATCGTCAACGCCGCCCGCACCCACCGCTACTCCTGGCCGGAGATCCTGGAGGTCACGCTGCTGGTGGGCGACCCCTGGCCGCGGATCGACACCTCCGACGGGCGCACCACCGGGGCCATGGGCATCCAGGGCTCGGAGAAGGACCGCGCCGCCCGGGCCACGGCCGAGCTGGAGGCGCTGATCCGGGAGCGCGGCGAGGCCCGCGAGAAGTAGCCGGGCGGTGACCCCGCGTCATCATCGGCGGGTGAATATCGCAGGACCGGGTGTCGACGTAGCCTGAAGGAGTGCTGCGGCGGACAATCAGGGCAATGGACATCGAGTCGCCGGCCAAGCTCATCGAGCTCCTCGACCGGCACGCCTACCTGGCCGACGAGGGGCTGGCCACGGCGGCCTTCCTGGCGCTGCGGATGGGCCGGCCGCTCTTCCTCGAAGGGGAGGCGGGAGTCGGCAAGACCGAGCTCGCCAAGACGCTGGCGGCGCTGCTCAAGGCGCCGCTCATCAGGCTCCAGTGCTACGAGGGGCTGGACGCGGCCCAGGCGCTGTACGACTGGGACTTCGCGCGCCAGCTGCTCCACCTCAAGGCCGCGGAGGCCGCCGGCGTCACCGACGTGGGCCGGCTGGAGGGCGAGATCTACGACAGGCGGTTCCTGATCGCGCGGCCCCTGCTCAAGGCCATCGAGACGCAGCCGAGCGTGCTGCTCGTGGACGAGATCGACCGGGCCGACGACGAGTTCGAGGCGTTCCTGCTCGAAGTGCTCTCCGACTTCACCATCTCCATCCCCGAGCTCGGGACCGTCAAGGCCACCACGCCGCCGGTGGTCGTGGTCACCTCCAACAGGACGCGCGAGGTGCACGACGCGCTCAAGCGGCGCTGCCTCTACCACTGGCTGGAGCACCCGAGCTTCGACCGCGAGGTCGCCATCCTGCTGCGCCGGCTGCCCGCCTGCACCGAGACGCTGGCCGTGCAGGTGGCGCGGGCGGCCGAGCGGCTGCGGCAGGCGGACCTGGTCAAGCCGCCGGGCGTGGCCGAGACGCTCGACTGGACGGAGGCGCTGCTGACGCTGGGGGCCAAGGAGCTCGATCCCGCCCTGGCCGCGGCCACCCTGGGGGCGGCGCTGAAATACCGGGAGGACGTCTCGAACGTGCTCGGCAACGGGCTGCTGCCCCATGGATGAGCTGGTCGCCACGATGACCGCGTTCGCCAGGACGCTGCGGGCGGCCGGGGTCGCCGCCGATCACGAGCGCACCCAGAACCTGCTCAGAGTGCTCGACCACCTCGACGTGGCCGACTCCGGCGACGTCTACTGGGCCGGGCGGCTCACGCTCTGCGCCACACCCGACGACCTGCCCCGCTACGACCGGTGCTTCGCCGCGTACTTCGGCGGGGAGCGGGCGGGCGTGGCCCGTACGAGCACGACCAGCGTCACCAGGCACCTGGCGGCCGAGACGCGCGGCGAGGCGGACGGCGGCGACGAGAAGACGGCCGCGCCCGCGACGGCGAGCCGGGCCGAGGTGCTGCGGCACCGCGACGTGGCCACGCTGACCGAGGCCGAGCGGGCCGAGGTGCACCGGATGCTGGCCATGCTGAGGTGCGGGCGCGAACGCCGGCGCTCGCGCCGCTTCGAGGGCGCCCACCGGGGCGTGCTCGACCCGCGCCGCACCATCCGCGACGCGCTCAGGAAGGGCGACGTCGCCCGGCTCCGGCACAAGAGGCACACCACCCGTCCGCGCGCGGTCGTCCTGTTCGTGGACGTCAGCGGCTCGATGGCCCCGTACGCCGAGTCCCTGCTGCGCTTCGCCCACGCGCTGGTCAGGAGCGAGCCCCGGGCCACCGAGGTCTACTCGGTCGGCACCAGGCTCACCCCCGTCACCGCCGAGCTGCGCCACCGCGACCCCGGCACCGCGCTGAACGAGGTCTCCAAGGCCATCCCCGACTGGAGCGGCGGGACCCGGCTGGGCGAGGAGCTCAAGGAGTACCTGTCCCGCTACAGCGCGCGCGGGGCGATCGCCGTGATCGCCTCGGACGGGTGGGAGCGCGGCGACCCCGCCCTGCTGGGCGCGCAGATGGCCAGGCTGGCCAGGCAGGCGCACCGGGTGATCTGGGTCAACCCGCACAAGGGGTATGAGGGCTACCAGCCTCTCACGGGCGGCATGCGGGCCGCCCTGCCGTACGTGGACGACCTGGTGGCCGGGCACAGCCTGGCCGCCTACGAGCGACTCAGTGAAAGGCTGGCCCATGCGTGACGTGCTGCCGGAGATCATGAGGTGGTGGAGGTCGGGGCTCAAGTTCGGGCTGGCGACCGTGGTGAGCACGTTCAGCAGCGCGCCCAGGCCACCGGGTGCGGCCATGGCGGTGCGCGGTGACGAGGTGGTCGGCAGCGTGTCCGGCGGGTGCGTCGAGGGCGCGGTGTTCGAGCTGGCCTCCGAGGCCGACGAGACCGTCCTGCAGCGGTACGGCGTGAGCGACGACGACGCGTTCGCGGTCGGGCTCACCTGCGGCGGCATCATCGACATCCTCGTGCAGCCGATCTCCATCGAGACCTTCCCCGAACTGGGGGAGATCGCTATGTCCGTGGACGCGCACGAGCCGGTCGCCGTCGCCACCATCGTCTCCGGCCCCGGGCAGGTCGGCGCCCGCCGGGTCATCTGGCCGGACCGCTCGTCCGGCACGCTCGGGCTCGACCGGCTCGACGAGGCCGTGGACGACGACGCGCGCGGCATGCTCGCCCAGGGCCTGACCGGCATCAGGCGCTACGGCGGCGAGGGGGAGCGGCGGCTGGACGACCTGGCGGTGTTCGTGCAGTCGTTCGCGCCGCCGCCGCGCATGCTGGTGTTCGGGGCGATCGACTTCGCGGCGGCGGTGGCCAGGGTGGGCAAGTTCCTCGGCTACCACGTCACGGTCTGCGACGCCCGCCCGATCTTCGCCACCGCCAAGCGCTTCCCCGACGCCGACGAGGTCGTGGTCAAGTGGCCCCACGACTACCTGTCCTCCGTCCAGGTGGACGAGCGCACGGTGATCTGCGTGCTCACCCACGACCCCAAGTTCGACGTGCCGCTGCTGGAGGTGGCCCTGCGCACCGGCGCCGGGTACGTGGGCGCCATGGGCTCGCGCCGCACCCACGAGGACCGGCTCGCCCGGCTGCGCGAGTCCGGGCTCACCGACGCCGAGCTGGCCAGGCTGCGCTCGCCCATCGGGCTCGACCTCGGCGCGCGCACCCCCGAGGAGACGGCCGTGTCGATCGCCGCCGAGCTGATCCAGCTCCGCTGGGGCGGCTCGGGCCGCCCGCTGTCCAGCACCGAGGGCCGCATCCACCGCGAGACCCGCCCCGAGGGCTCATGAGGAGCGCGCAGGTGGCTGGGCTGCTGCTGGCCGCGGGGGAGGGCGCCCGGCTGGGCACGCCCAAGGCGCTGGTCGAGTACGCGGGCGAGCGCCTGGTCGACCGCGGCGTGCGGCTGCTGGAGGAGGGCGGCTGCCACCCCGTCGTGGTCGTGCTCGGCGCGGCCACCGTGCAGGTGCGCGGCGCGGTGACCGTGCGCAACCCGGACTGGGCCTCGGGCATGGGCTCGTCCCTGCGGGTCGGGCTCGCCGCGCTGCCGCGGGAGGCCGAGTCCGTGGTGATCGCGCTGGTCGACCAGCCGTTCATCGGCCCGGGCGCGGTACGCGCGCTGATCGCCTCCGGCGCCGGGCTCGCGGTCGCCACCTACGAGGGGAAGCGCAGGAACCCGGTGCTGATCGCCCGCGAGCACTTCGCCGAGGTGGCGGAGCTGGCCGTGGGGGACGTGGGGGCGCGGCCGTTCATGAAGGCCCACCCCGAGCTGGTCACCGAGGTGCCGTGCGACGAGCACGGGAACCCGGCCGACATCGACACGCCCCAGGACCTGCGGCTGCTGGAGCCTTCCTAGAGTCGCAGTGAGGCGATGGCGGCGCGGTGGTCGCTGCCGGTCGCGGGGGCGACGCCCGCCTTGGTGGCCGTCATGCCCTTGAACAGGATGTGGTCGGGCCGGGTGATCGGGAACTCGGACGGCCAGGTGAACCCGAACCCGTCGCCCGCCACGGTCTGCGCGTCGCTCAGCGGCGGGGTCAGCCCCCGCATGCCCCGGTCGGTGGTGGCGGTGTTGAGGTCGCCGAGCAGCAGGATGCGCTTGCTCGGGTCGGCGTCGATGAGCTTGCGCGCGTGCGCGAGGGAGACGTCGCGCGAGGCGGTCTCCCCGGGGCGGGCCGAGGCCAGGTGCATGACGTAGACGGTCACCTTGCCCTTGGGGGTGGCGACCACCGCGCGCAGCGCCCGCGGCCAGCCCAGGCCGACGTCGAGCGGCTTGGTCTCGCTGATCGGGTAGCGGCTCCACAGGCCGACCGTGCTGACCGGATAGTGGTACTTGAACATCTTGTTGAGCTGCTTGGCCGCGGGGCCGCCGCTGGTCAGCTCCTGGGCGGCCAGCAGGTCGAGGTCCTTGGCGATGATGCGGACGGCCTCGCCCGAGGCGTTGTTGGTCACGCCCACGTTGACCGTGCCGACGGTCAGGTCGCTCGGGCCGCCCGGCGGCGTGCGCAGCAGCGTGGAGCCGAACATCGCCGCCCACACCACCCCGGGCACCAGCGCCGCGATCGCGGCCGCCCTGGAGCGTGCCAGCGCGGCGGCCAGGAGCAGCAGCGGGACGGAGACCCCCAGCCAGGGCAGCAGGCTCTCCATCACCGGCGTGAACCCGCCGAGCGCAGGGATCAGCCGGTGTCCAGCCATGGCCACGGCGACCACTGCGGACACGACGACGACCAGCCGGCTCAGCACCTGATCCAGGCTAGTGGCTCCCTGCCCGCCACGCCGACGCGATAGCCTGTTCGCGTCGCAACGGAATATCATTCGGTTTCATCGGGAGCCCGGCATGCGCATCGGTATGGCACTCAACTACTCGGGCGGCTTCAAGGAGACGGTGGCCGAGCTGGCGGACTATGAGAAGGCCGGGCTCGACATCGTGTTCGTGGCCGAGGCCTACAGCTTCGACGCCGTCAGCCAGATGGGGTACATCGCGGCCAGGACCGAGCGGCTGGAGATCGCCTCCGGCATCCTGCCGATCTACTCCCGCACGCCGGCGCTGCTGGCCATGACGGCCGCGGGCCTGGACTACGTCTCCGACGGGCGCTTCACGCTCGGCCTCGGCGCGTCGGGGCCGCAGGTGATCGAGGGCTTCCACGGGGTGCCGTACACGGCGCCGCTCGGGCGTACCAGGGAGATCATCGAGATCTGCCGCCAGGTGTGGCGGCGCGAGCGCCTGGTGCACGAGGGCAAGCACTACACGCTGCCGCTCCCGGCCGGCCAGGGCACGGGCCTGGGCAAGCCGCTGAAGCTCATCAACCACCCGGTACGGCCCCGCATCCCGATCGTGATCGCCGCCATCGGGCCCAAGAACGTCGAGCTCGCCGCCGAACTGGCCGAGGGCTGGGAGCCGATCTTCTACGTGCCCGAGAAGGCCGCCGACGTGTGGGGCGCGTCGCTGGCCGCCGGCCGGGCGAAGCGCGACCCCGAGCTGGGCGAGCTGGACGTGATCGCGCAGGCGTCCCTGGCGATCGGCGACGACGTGGCCGGGCTGCTGGAGTTCGGGCGGCCGATGGCGGCCCTCTACATCGGCGGCATGGGCGCCAAGGGCCGCAACTTCTACAACGACCTGGCCAGGCGCTACGGCTACGAGAAGGAGGCCGAGCGGATCCAGGACCTCTACCTGGAGGGCAAGAAGGACGAGGCGGCCGCCCTGGTGCCCGGCGAGCTGCTGGAGAGCATGTCGCTGATCGGCAGCGAGGGGTTCGTGCGCGACCGCGTCCAGGCGATGAAGGAGTCGGGGGTGACCACGCTGAACGTGGCGCCGCTCGGCAGGACGCACGAGGAGCGGGTGCGGCTGATTGAGATGATCAAGGACATTGTGGGGTGAGTCACACCGTTTAGTGGAATACGCCCGTTTTGACGGGTGTTGTGGGAGCTCGTGAGGTTCATCCTGGTGTTCGTGTGGCTCGTCGAACGGCTGCACATCGATCTGTGCCGGCTGCACGGATCGCTCTGTCGCTGACCGCGTCCGCCTCCATCCCCCCAATCCTCACCTGGCATGCCCGCTCGCACGGCGGGCCGGCATGTCCTTCCCCTCGGGAGCTCCCCACCCATGAAGAGATTCTCCTTCTCCCTGCAACTGCTGGTCGGCCTCGTGGCCGGCATCGCGCTGGGCTTCGTCGCCAAGATCTGGGACGTGGCCTGGCTGGCCGAGACGCTGACCCGGGTCGGGCAGATCTTCGTCCAGCTGCTCAAGCTCGCCGTCCCGCCCCTGGTCTTCACCGCCGTGCTGGTCAGCGTGGCCAACCTGCGCAACGTCAACGGCGCCGCCAGGCTCGCGTCCAAGACGCTGCTGTGGTTCCTCATCACCGCGTTCATCTCGGTGGCGCTGGCGATCGGGCTCGGCCTGCTCCTCAACCCCGGCCAGGGCGTCACCCTCGACACCGGCGCCGCCAAGGCCGTGGACCTCGAGGGCGCGGGCACCTGGCTCGACTTCGTCACCGGCATCGTGCCCACCAACATCGTCACCGCCTTCACCGAGGTGAAGGTCCTGCAGATCGTCTTCCTGGGGGTCGTGCTCGGCGCGGCGGCCCTGGCGGTCGGCGAGAAGGCCGAACCGTTCCTCAACCTCGGCCGCTCCGTCCTGGAGCTGGTCCAGAAGGCGCTGTGGTGGGTCCTGCGCCTGGCCCCCATCGGCACCGCGGGCCTGATCGGCAAGGCCGTCTCCACGTACGGGTGGGACCTGCTGGCGCCGCTGGCCAAGTTCAGCGCCGGGGTGTACGTCGGCTGCTTCATCGTGCTGCTGGCCGTCTACCCGACGCTGCTGGCCGTGTGGGGCAAGGTCAACCCCGTCCAGTTCTTCCGCAACGCCTGGCCCGCGATCGAGCTGGCCTTCGTCTCCCGCTCGTCCGTCGGCACGCTGCCGCTGACGCAGCGGGTCACCGTCGAGCGCAACGGCGTGGACCGCGACTACGCCTCCTTCGCCGTGCCGTTCGGCGCCACCACCAAGATGGACGGGTGCGCCTCGGTCTACCCGGCGCTGGCCGCGATCTTCGTGGCCCAGGTGTTCGGCGTGCCCCTCGGGTTCGGCGACTACCTGCTGATCGCGTTCGTGTCGGTGGTCGGCTCGGCCGCCACGGCGGGCCTGACCGGCGCGATCGTCATGCTGACGCTCACGCTCAGCACGCTGGGGCTGCCCCTTGAGGGCGTCGGCCTGCTGCTGGCCATCGACCCGATCCTCGACATGATCCGCACCGCCACCAACGTCGCCGGCCAGCTCGTCGTCCCCGTCCTGGTGGCGCGCTCGGAGGGCCGGCTGGACGAGGCCGTCTTCAACGCGCCGCCGCAGCCGCTGGACGCCGCCGCGCCGGTGGGGCGCGCGCCGCAGCCCGCGGCGGCCTGACCTCGCCGCCGGGCGGCCCGCAGCGCGTACGGGAGGCGGGCCGCCCGGCGCGATGATGGGGCGGCAGGGTCTGTGGGGCCCTATGGTGGTCGGAAATCCTGATGTTCGAGTAATTGGCGGGGATATGTCCGACGCGACGCCGTCCTTGGTCGCTGACCGGTATCGGCTTGACGAGCGCATCAGCAGCGGGCCGATGGGTGAGGTGTGGCGAGGCTACGACACGCGGGCCGACTGGGTCGTGGCCGTGAAGGTGCTCGGCGCCCGGGTGGCGGGGGCCACGACCCGGGAGGTGCTCAGGCAGCACGCCCAGGCCGTGGCCCGGGTCATCCATCCGAACGTGGCCATGGTCCTGGACGTCGGCGACCAGGGCGGGGCGCCGTTCCTGGTGATGGAGTTCCTCACCGGCCCGAGCCTGGGCGAGGAGCTGGCCGCGCGCGGTCCCCTGCCGATCGTCGAGGTGTGCGACCTGGTCGGGCAGGCCGCGGCCGGGCTCGACGCCGCGCACCGGGCCGGGGTCGTGCACGGGCACGTCGCCCCGCACAGCTTCCGGCTGGCCGCGAGCGGGGTGCTCAAGGTCGTCGGGTTCGGGATGGACGACCGGGTGCCGGGGGATTCGCGGTACGTGGCGCCCGAGCGGGTGGCGGGGCAGGAGGCCGCGGCCGCCGGGGACCTGTACGCGCTGGGGTGCGTCTGCTACGAGCTCCTGTGCGGCCGGCCGCCCTTCGGCGACGGGGCGCAGGACGGTTCCGGCGGCGTTCAGGGGCGGGGCGCGGTCGCCGCGCCGAGCGCGTCGAGGGCCGAGGTGCCGGCGGAGCTGGATCGACTCGTGCTGGCCATGATCGCCGAGGATCCCGCGCAGCGGCCCGGCAGCGGGGAAGCGGTCCGGCGGGCGCTGGCCGCCATCGCGCGGCCGCGCGCCAACCCGGCCGCACCGCCCGTTGGGTCGCCTCCGCCCGCCGCCCCGCCCGCCGGGTCGCCTCCGCCCGCCGCCCCGCCCGCCGGGTCGCCTCCGCTCGGGTCGCCTCCGCCCGGGGCGGTCATGCCCGTGACGGGCGTCTCCCTCCGGGGCGGCGGCGGGCTGGGCGGCGCGCCCGGCGCCGGGACGGCCGGGGGCGACGGATCGACCGAGATCTTCCAGGCCCCGGGGCCCGGCGGGGCTCCCAGGGCCGGTGACACCGCCGTCTACCAGGCGGGCGACCTAGAGCCCGCCCCCGGGCCGAACCGCAAGCTCATCCTCCAGCTCGGCGCCGCCGTGGTGGTCATCGCGGTGGTGACCGTGGTCATGGTGATGTGGGCGGGCGCGAGGAAGGAAGAGCCGCTGACCGCCTCCACCCCGACCGCCGAACCGACCACCCTGCCGACCACCCCGCCGACGATCCCCACCGTGGAGCACACGCCCGACTCGACGCCCGGCGTGGTGAGCACCCTGGGGCCGACCTCGCTGCGCGAGACGGTCCGGCCCAAGGCCACCCTGGGCGAGGCGATCCCGCCGGGCGGCTGGAGCAAGTGGCTGTCGGAGTTCGACAAGGCGGTGTCGGCCCAGCAGGCCATGGGCGCGATCGACCCCAAGGTCGCGGACAAGGCCCGGGACAAGATCAGGAAGGCGGCCAGGAAGTTCCAGGAGGGCCGCGTCGACGCGGGGATCGACCAGATCGCCGGCGTCTACCGTGACCTGAGGCGGGCGCAGGAGAAGGGCGACATGGGCGATGCCGGGCCGGCGGCGCAGGTCCTGGAGGACTGGCGGCTGCCCGACCACTAGGAGCTCCAGACGGCTCTAGGCGGGCTCGGCCAGGTGGCAGGCGGGTTCGGCCGGGTGGCGGGCGATAGTGACGCCGGGGGCGGAACACGTACATTGGCGCCATGAGCGTCGACTACGTGGCACGCCGGGCCCGCCTGGCCGGCTTGCTGCCCGCCCGTGAGGTGCCCGCCCTGCTGGTCACCTCCCCCGTGAACGTCCGCTACCTCACCGGGCTGGTCAGCTCGAACGCCGCCGTCCTGGTCAGGGCCGACGGCACGGCGCTGCTGGCGACCGACAACCGCTACATCGAGGTGGCCCGCACGCTGGACGTGCCGTCCGTCGAGGCGTACGACGTGGAGAGCGCGCTGGTGGAGCCGGGGGCCGGGATCGAGGCGGCGTGGATGAGCGTGGCCACGTACCGGCGCCTGGGCGCGGGGCTGGTGCCGCTGGAGCCGGTGGTGGAGCTGCTGCGGGCGGTCAAGGACGACGGCGAGCTGGAGCTCCTCCGTACGGCCTGCGAGATCACCGACCAGGCATTTGCCGATATTTCAGGGAAAATCGTCCCGGGGATCACCGAGCGCGACCTCGCCCGCCTCCTCGACAACCGCATGACCGAGCTGGGCGCCGACAAGCCCGCGTTCGACACGATCGTGGCCGCCGGCGAGAACGGCGCGATCCCGCACCACGCCCCCTCCGGCAGGGAGATGCGGACCGGCGACCTGGTCACCATCGACTTCGGCGCCCGCTACCGGGGCTACCACGCCGACATGACCAGGACGGTCTGCCTGGGCCCGCCGACGGACTGGCAGCGCGAGATCTACGACCTGGTCGCCGAGGCGCAGCGGGCCGGCAGGCACGCGCTCGCGCCGGGCGCGGGGGCCAGGGACGTGGACGCGGCGGCCCGTGGCGTCATCGAGGACGCGGGGTACGGGAGCCGCTTCCGGCACGGCCTGGGACACGGAGTCGGCCTGGAGATCCACGAGGAGCCGTTCCTCGGCCCTTCGCGGACCGGTAGACTAGAGGATCGAGTTCCGATCACCGTCGAGCCTGGGGTCTATCTCCCGGGCCGGGGCGGCGTTCGCATCGAGGACACCCTGGTGACACGTGAGGGCGGGCCGGAACTTTTCACGAAGACGACCAAGGAGCTGCTCGTCCTTTAGAGCGGCCGCACGCGGGAGAAGAACGAGTGGCGACGACCAACGACCTCAAGAACGGCATGGTGCTGAAGCTCGAGGGCGGTGAGCTCTGGGCCGTGGTCGAGTTCCAGCACGTCAAGCCGGGCAAGGGTGGCGCGTTCGTGCGCACCAAGCTCAAGAACGTCCTCTCCGGCAAGGTCGTCGACAAGACCTTCAACGCCGGCGTGAAGGTCGACGTGGCCAACGTCGACAAGCGCGAGATGCAGTACTCGTACAAGGACGGCGACGACTTCGTGTTCATGGACACCGAGACCTACGACATGGTCAACGTGCCCAGCGGCACCGTCGGCACCGCCGCCAACTACATGCTGGAGAACACTCTGGCCACGGTCGCGTTCAACGAGGGCTCGGCCCTCTACGTCGATCTGCCCGCCGCGGTCGAGCTGACCATCGCCGAAACCGAGCCCGGCCTCCAGGGCGACCGCTCCACCGGCGGCACCAAGCCCGCCACGCTGGAGACCGGCGCCGAGATCAAGGTGCCGCTGTTCATCACCACCGGGGAGAAGGTCAAGGTCGACACCCGCAGCGGCGATTACCTCGGCCGGGCCTGAGGTGTCGGCACGCGGCAAAGCACGCCGGCGGGCGCTTGACATCCTCTTCGAGGCCGAGCTGCGCGGCGAGGATCCGCTGAAGATCCTCGCCGAACGCGTGGAGCGGCAGGAGCCCCCGGTGAACGAATACACCTCGACCATCGTCGAGGGCGTCGCCAGACACCACGCGCGCATCGACGAGCTGATCACCACGTACGCCGAGGGCTGGACCCTCGACCGGATGCCCGCCGTCGACCGCAACCTGCTGCGCGGGGGCACGTACGAGCTGCTCTGGATGCCCGGCGTGCCCGAGGGCGTGGTGATCAGCGAGTGGGTGCACCTGGCGGGTGAGCTGTCCACGGACGAGTCGCCGCAGTTCGTGAACGGGCTGCTGGCCCGCTTCAAGCAGCTCAAGCCAAGCCTCACCCTTTAGACACCGACAAAAGCCTGCGTTCGGGGTACGTTCCCAACAAACAAGGGATACGTTCCAAGAACACGATGCCTGCACGGCTCGCCGATGCGAGGGACGTGCGTCGTCACACGGCCGGGCGCCTGTGCGCGCAAGCCTGACGTGTGGCCAGGGCGCGTGCGGACAAGTGGCGCGTCACCAGCCGCGACGCGCCCCTTTCCGTTCGCGCGGCGGTGCGTATCGTGTGGGCATGGTGACCGAGGACGACGTACGCCGGCTCGCCCTGGCGCTGCCCGAGACCGTCGAGAAGACCATGTACGGCACGCCCGCCTTCTACGTCCGCGGCAAGTGGTTCGCCCGGGTGCGGGAGGAGGGCGACGTGCTGGTGCTGCCGGTGGGCTCCGAGGAGGAGAAGGCGGGGCTCATCGCGGCCGAGCCGGCCGCGTTCTTCACGACGCCGCACTACGACGGGTCGGCCACGGTGCTGGTGCGGTTCGGGGCCGTGGACGCCGGGGAGATGGGCGAGCTGCTGGCGGAGGCGTGGCGGCTGCGGGCGCCCAGGCGGCTGGCCGCCGGCTTCGACGCCTGACCCCGCCGCCCGCACATCGCCGCCCGCACATCGACGGCCTGACCCCGCCGGCCGTATGTCGCCGCCCGCACATCGACGGCCGGATGCCGCTGCCCGGACCTCGGCGCCCGGACCTCGACGCCCGGACATCGGCGGCGACGCGCCCGGGGCTGCGGACGCGACCGGGAGCGGCCCGCGCCGGTGACGGGCGCCGGGGCCGCGGGCGCGACCCGGAGCGGGTGGTGCCGGTGACGGCGAGCGGGGGACCGGCGCACCGCGTAGGCTGGGGCGCGTCCGCGCAGAAGCGCAGTTCATGATGTGCGCGATCGCGAGGGCCCGGAGCGCGGGCCCGGCGCGAGGGGAGAGGGAGGCGAGCCGACGTTGCGTGCTGAAGGCGTCACGAGGACCCCGGCGGTGCGGACCGCCGTCGTCTGGGACGCGTTGCGGTCCGCGCTGGCCGAACGGACGGCGGCGACCGGCCGGGAGGGGCTCGACATCGTCGATGCCGGAGGCGGCACCGGCGGGTTCGCCGTGCCGCTGGCGGCGCTGGGTCACGCCGTGACCGTCGTGGATCCGAGCCCCGACTCGCTGGCCGCGCTCGAGCGCCGGGCCAAGGAGAAGGGCGTGGGCGTGCGGGGCTTGCAGGGCGACGCCGCCGACCTGGGCGAGCTGCTCAGCCGTGACAGCGCCGACCTGGTGCTCTGCCACAGCGTGCTCGAATACGTCGAGGACCCGATCAGCGCGCTGACCGCCGTCGCGGGCGTGCTGCGCAGGGGCGGCGCGGTGAGCGTGCTGGCCGCCAACCCCGTCGGCAGCGCCATCCACCGGGCGCTCGCGGGCCAGTTCGACGAGGCGCGGGCCGTGCTCGACGACCCGCGCGGCACCTGGGGCGACCGCGATCCCACGCCGAGGCGCTTCGCCGCCGAGACGCTCTCCGAGCTGCTGGCCGCGACCGGGTTCGCCGTCGGCGCCGTCCACGGCGTGCGGGTCTTCGCCGACCTGGTCCCGAGCAGGCTCGTCGACGGCGAGCCCGGCGCGGCCGAGGCGCTTGTCGCCCTCGAGCAGGTCGCCGCCACCCACCCGGTGCTGCGGGACATCGCGACTCAGCTGCACGTGCTCGCGCACAGATCCTGAGGCGCGGGCCCTGGGTATGGAACGCATGTTCGGATAGAATCGGCGGCGTGTCTCGCAAGCAGATCACCGGCATCGGCCCCGCTCCACGCACCGGGGCCGACGACAGCGGCTGCCCGATCCTGCACGTCGACATGGACGCCTTCTTCGCCAGCGTCGAGCTGCTCGAGCGTCCCGAGCTGCGCGGCCGCCCGGTGATCGTGGGCTCGCCCGCGGGCCGCGGCGTCGTGCTCAGCGCCACCTACGAGGCCAGGGCCCAGGGCGTGCACTCCGCCATGCCGATGAGCAGGGCGCGCAGGCTCTGCCCCCAGGCCACGATCATCCCGCCCAGCCACGGCAAATACTCCGAGGTCTCCAAGGGTGTCATGGAGATCTTCCACACGATCACCCCGATGGTCGAGCCCATCGCGTCCGATGAGGCGTTCCTCGACGTCGGTGGCGCCAGGCGGCGGCTGGGCCCGCCCGCCGCCATCGCCGCCATGATCAGGGAGCAGGTCCTCGACCGCTACGGCATCACGTGCTCGGTCGGCGTGGCGAGCAGCAAGTTCGTGGCGAAGCTGGCCAGCAAGCAGTGCAAGCCCGACGGGCTGCTGGTGGTGCCCGCCGACCAGGTGGTCGACTTCCTCCACCCGCTGCCGGTCTCGGCGCTGTGGGGCGTCGGCGAGCGCACCGAGCAGTCTCTCGTACGCCTGGGCATCCGCACGGTCGGCGACCTGGCCAGAGTGCCGCCCGCCACCCTCCAGCGCGAGCTCGGCCAGGCCGTGGGCGGCCACCTGGCGGCGCTGGCCTGGGGCCGTGATGAGCGGGCGGTGAGCGCCCACGTGCCCGACAAGAGCATCGGCAACGAGGAGACGTTCGCGGCCGACGTGGACGATCCCGAGGTGATCAAGCGGGAGCTGCTGAGGCTTTCCGAGCGGGTGGCCGCCAGGATGCGTAAGGGCGGACACGTGGGAAGGACTGTAAGCGTGAAGCTCCGCCGCGCCGATTTCACGACGATCAACCGCTCGCGCACGCTGCGCGAGGCGACCGACGTGGCCCAGGTGATCTATGCCACAGCCTGCGAGCTGTTCGAGGCGGCCGGCCTCCAGCGCGTGCGGCTGCGCCTGGTCGGGGTCAGGATGGAAAACCTGCGTCCTGCGGGCGAAGCCGTCCACCAGCTCGGCCTCGGGGAGCGGGAGACCGGCTGGCGCGAGGCAGAGCAGGCCATGGACAAGGCGATCCGGCGATTCGGTCCCGACGCGGTGGTCCCAGCATCGCTCGTACGTGGCAAGCTTGATGATGTAGAGACATGACGCCGATGTCCTGATTTTTATGGGCTGTCAGTGTCGCGATTTTGGGGGAAGGGGGGCGAGATGGGCCACAATGGAGCCATGACGACACCTCCGGTTTGGTCTGCGTTGGACGTTTGCTTTCGCCTACGTCTACAGCCTCGTATTCTGGGGATAACCGACCGCGAGGTTCGGACACCCCGTGTCGTCCGTTGCCGTCTTCCCCGTCCTGGGGCTGTCCTTGGGAGGCGCCGTGCCGCTCTCTGAGCACGAGCAGCGCTTGCTCGACCAGATCGAGCAGGCCCTCTACGCCGAGGACCCGAAGTGGGCCAACACCGTAAGGATCAGTGACCCGCGCAGCCATTACAAGCGTCGTCTGATCAAGGCCTCCATCGGCTTTGCTCTCGGCGTCGTCATCATGATGGTCGGCGTGGTGATGAGTGGCAGTGCCCTGATCCCTCTCGGCGTCGGCGGTTTCGTGGTCATGCTCGCCGCGTGTCTGTGGGGCCTGTCCAGTTGGAAACGCATGAACGGGTTCGGTGACTCCGCGCCCGCCTCGGGCTCGGCCCCTCCCGCGGGCAAGCAGGCCCGCCGGCCGCGCCGGGGGACGTTCATGGAGCGCATGGAAGAGCGCTGGCGCCGCCGAAACGATGAGCGCTGACCGCTGACCTGCGGAGCCGCCCGGACACGCGTCCGGGCGGTCCTCGTGTGTGAGGCGGCCCTTCCGGGTCTCGCCATGCGCCCAGGCGCCGACGGTCCCCGAGGGTGAGGTCGGAGGTCGGCGTGGTTCGTCCTCCGCTCCGAAAGCGGCCGACGGTCCTGCTCCCGAAGACGAAACCGGCCGTCCCCCTCGGCGAGGGGGACGGCCGGACGCGTCGGTCGGTCAGGAGCCCTTGTGGGCGGCCGTCCGCCGCAGCCTGATGTTCTCCAGCAGGTCGAACCCGTCGAGCAGGCGCTCGCCCAGCCCCCGCAGCCGCCGCAGCGTGGACGGCGGCAGCAGCACCGCCCGCAGCCGGCGCCCGCGTGACACCGTGGCCGCCAGCGCCTGGCGCACCTTGCGCAGGTCCTTGCGCATCGGCCCGATCTGCCCCGGATCCCGGGCGAACAGCACCCGCTCCACCGCGGAGGCGATGG
This sequence comes from Nonomuraea angiospora, assembly GCF_014873145.1. Classification (NCBI taxonomy): domain Bacteria; kingdom Bacillati; phylum Actinomycetota; class Actinomycetes; order Streptosporangiales; family Streptosporangiaceae; genus Nonomuraea; species Nonomuraea angiospora. The sequence goes on from NZ_JADBEK010000001.1 coordinate 11,870,926, forward strand.
CCGTGATGGCCGCCGCCGATTCCGCGTCGAACTCATACTGCTGGGTCAGCCGCCGTGCCAGCGCCCGCGGGGTCTCGCTGAGCCGGCGGGCCATGCCGTAGTCGTACAGCACGTCGTCCAGCTCCGCCCAGGCGGCGGCGACCGACGGATGGCGGCCCGCCGACTTCGACGCGATCCTGGCCGTCAGGTCGTCGGACGGCTCCGAGACCTTCCAGCCCAGGGCGCGCACGCGCCGGTTCCTGGTGATCAGCCGCAGGCCCGCGGGGATCAGCAGCACCAGCAGCAGCGCTCCCGCGCCGATGCCGATCTGGGCGATCAGCGGCATCGAGTCGTCCGTCGGCAGCCCGCCGGTGGCGACCACGCCCTCGCGGTCCAGCTCGCGAGGGTTGCGCCGGGTCTGCGGGTCGACCGGCTCGTCAGCGGACGAACTGGTCGAACCCGGCGTCGGCCTCGACGCCTCCCCGGTCGCCTCCGGCCTGGGCAGCGTGTACTCGGGCACCCGCGCGCTGCCCTGGCCGGCCGAACCCGAGGGAGTCGGCTCGAACGGCAGCCAGCCCACGCCCTCGAAATACAGCTCGGGCCAGGAGTGGGAGTCGTTGGTGCCGACCTGCCAGCGGTCGCCGACCTTCGTGCCGCCGGTGTAGCCGATGGCCACCCGCGACGGGATGCCCACCAGCCTGGCCAGCACCGCCATCGACACGGCGAACTGCTCGCAGAAGCCCGCCCGGTCGCGCAGCAGGAAGTCCCGCAGCGCCGAGTTGCTGTGCCCCTGCGTGCTGAGGTTGTAGGTGAAGTCGCCGCCGGTGAAGAACTGCTGCAGCTTGACCGCCGCGTCGTAGTCCGTCTTGGCGTCCGCGGTCAGGCGGGTCGCCAGCTCGTCGATCTCGGGCGGCAGGTTGTCCGGCAGCTTCAGGAAGCGGGGATCGACGGAGGGCCGGGTCCCGCTGAGCGATTCCAGCAGGTCCGGCGTGGGCTCCGGCTCGCTCGTGGTCACCTCGTACTCGACGCCGGAGGCCTCGTCGCGGGTGGAGAAGACCATGAGCGTGTCGACGTCCGCCCGCCAGTCGCCGTCGATCTGGATCTGTCGCGGCGGGTACGGCAGCGGCAGGAACTGCAGCTTCACGATCTCGTCGCTGATCCGGATGTCCGTGGTCACGGTCTTGACCTTCGGCTGGGGGCCGAGGCCGGGCGGCGGGGGGAGGGGGCCGTTGTCCGTCCTGTTCTGCACGGCCCCATTGGGCTGAGTCATGCCGAACTGCTGGCCGTCGAACGTGTCGAGCGCGTAGATCCGCAGATAGCGGGGCTTGTCGTCGTCGTTGGCGTAGGTGAGGACCACGCGCCGTTCCGGCAGCTCCAGCTGGCCCTTCAGGCCCGCGATGGGGTTGGGGATGCTGATCGAGTTGCCCCGGCCCGAGCCGCTGCCGCCCACGCCGAACGTGAAGAACGACACCGGCTCCATGGCCGGCAGCAGGGCGGGCACCAGCACCGCCAGCGCGATCGCGGCGAACCCGATGCGCTTGCCCGACAGCCGCAGCCCGCTGGTGTCGGCCGAGGTGCGGGCGTCGGAGCGGGAGGACGTGGCGCGGGTCGTCCGCCGTACCAGCACCGCCCTGCCCCAGCGGCCCACCCGCTCGCGCCCGTCGGCGATCAGCAGGCCGATGAACCCGAGCGCGGCCAGGATGAACGCCGGCCAGCTGATCGGGTCGGGCAGGATCGTCGCCGGCACGGTGGCCAGCGCCAGCAGCGGCAGCCCGGCCAGCGCCGCCCGGCGCAGCCGCGCGGCCAGCAGGTCCACGGCGATCGCGATCAGCGCCACGCCGCCGGCGGTCAGCAGCGTGATGCCCTCGGTCTCCGGCACGGGAGCGGCGAAGCGCTGAATGTCGGTCCAGCCGACCCCCAGCAGCCTGCCCAGCTCCACCACCGACCCGCGGGTCGGCACCACCCACGCCCACGCCTTGGCGGAGGCGAACGCCGCGGTCAGGTAGACCCACACCGCGAGCAGCGCGACCAGCGGCGCCGCCCACGCGGGCAGCGACAGGCGGCTGCTCAGCAGGCCCGCGGCCATCACGGCGAGCACGGCGCCCAGCGACGTCCAGAACCAGGAGCCGCCCTGGAAGAGCGGGTAGAGCAGGAACGCCGCGGCGAACGCGGCCACGCCTGAGGCGACGGTCAGCCTCATGCCGCGCCTCCCGCCGGGTTGAGCGCGTACCTGTCGCGGTTGGCGGCGTGCTGCCAGACGGAGGCGATCGAGGTGCCCGCGGGCAGGCGCACGATGCGCCAGCCGTACCCGGCCAGGACCGTCTGCACGGCCTGGTGGTTCTCGGCGGCGGCGCGGTCCCCGCCGTCCCACGTGCTCACGTCGAGCATCACCGCCACCGCGGTGATGCCGCTGTGCCTCAGCCTGGCCAGCTCTCTCGCCTCCTCCGGGTCGAGGTCGCCGAGCACGGCCACGATCAGCCCGTCGCCGCCGCCCTGGCGCAGGGCCGAGACGCCCATCTCCAGGGAGCGGGCCGGGCTGTGCCGCACCACGGCGAGGGTGTCGAGCAGCGACCAGCTCAGTCCGGTGTCGGTCAGGTGCTCGGCGCCCTGGTCGGTCACCAGCCGCAGGCCGAGGCCCTCGCGGGCGAGGTGCACGCCGATCGAGGCCGCGGCCGAGACCGCCACCTCGAACGACGAGCGCGGGCCCTCGCCGCGGTGCGCGTACCTGCGGGTGTCCAGCAGGAGCGCGCCGCGGCTCTGCCACTGCTGCTCCTCGCGGCGCACCATCAGCTCGCCGCGGCGGGCCGTCGAGCGCCAGTGGACCCGGCGCAGGTCGTCGCCCTGCCGGTATTCGCGCGGCGCCACGTCGTCGTCGCCGGCCGCGGCCACGCTCCTGGTACGGCTGTCGCCGCCGCCCGTCCACTCGCCCGACAGCCGCACGTGGGGCAGCGCCGCCACGTGCGGCGTCACCACGAGCGTGTCGCTGATCGTGAACGAGCGGGTCAGCTCGACGAGCCCGAACGGGTCGGCGATGCGGACCGACAGCGGGCCGATCGTGTAACGGCCGCGCAGGTCCGAGCGCACCCGGTAGTCGATCTCCCGCACGCCCCGCGACTCGACCCGGTCCAGCACGAACCGGGGCCGCACGCCCAGCGCATAAGGAACGGTGTCCTCGATGAGCAGCAGGCCGGTCGGCAGCCTGGTGACGTTCTCCAGCCGCAGGGTCACGGTGGCCTCGCCGCCGACCTCCGCCCGCGGCGGGTCCAGGCGCCTGGCGCAGCTCAGCCGGTAGCGCGTGCGCGCCACGACCATGGCCGCCAGCAGCGGCAGCGCCGTCACCAGGACGCCGATCCTGAACAGGTCGTTCTCGCCCAGGATGACGGCCATCAGCAGCGCCGCGATGCCGGAGGCGAGGAACGACCTGCCCCTGGAGGTCAGCGCCCGCAGTCCGGCCCTCACGACGCCCTGGCCTCCGGCACCGGCACGCGCCTGATCAGATCGGTCACCACCTGCTCCGGCAGGCGGCGCTGGCCCTGGGCCTCGACGCTGGGCAGCAACCGGTGCGCCAGCACGGGGATGGCCAGGTCCTGCAGGTCGTCGGGGATGACGTAGTCGCGGCCGGCCAGCGCGGCGTGCGCCCTGGCGGCCCGTACGAGCTGCAGCGTGGACCGGGGAGAGGCGCCCAGCCGCAGGTCGGGGGAGTGGCGGGTGGCCACGACGAGGTCGATGGCGTACTTCTTGACCGCCTGCGAGACGTAGACGCCGCGTACGGCCTCGATGAGGGCGCGCACCTCGGCCGTCGTCGCCACCGGCTCCAGCTTGTCCAGCGGCGAGGTCTGGCCGTGCACGTCGAGCATCTCCAGCTCGGCGTGCGGCTCGGGGTAGCCCATCGCGATGCGCGCGGTGAAACGGTCGCGCTGCGCCTCGGGAAGGGGATAGGTGCCTTCCATCTCGATGGGGTTCTGGGTGGCGATCACCATGAACGGCGCGTCCAGCTGGTACGTCTCGCCGTCCACCGTCACCTGCTGCTCTTCCATGCACTCCAGCAGCGCGGACTGCGTCTTCGGGGAGGCGCGGTTGATCTCGTCGCCGACCACGATGTTCGCGAACACCGGGCCGGGCTTGAACTCGAACTCCCGCGTCTGCTGGTTGTACGCGCTGACCCCGGTGATGTCACTGGGCAGCAGGTCGGGAGTGAACTGCACGCGGCGCACCGGGCAGTCGATGGAGCGCGCCAGCGCCTTGGCCAGCATGGTCTTGCCGACGCCTGGTACGTCCTCGATCAGGAGGTGGCCCTCCGCGAGCAGGACGGTGAGCATGATGCGGACGGCGTCGCCCTTGCCCTCGATCACCGATTCGATGGCGTTCCGAATCCGATGCGCGGTGGTGACCAGCTCGTCGAGCTGGGGAGGGACATCATGGGTTACTGCCACCGGGCCTCCATGAGAGAAGTGCGACGGCTGTCCCGTAGGGTGCCTTTGCGGGAGCCATGCCATTCCTTTTCCATTGTGTGTACGACCCTACGACGCTGTGGGTTCTCGGGCGACATTTGTGGATATTCCAGGGAACCCTGCCGATGTTCCTGTTCTTGTCGCATAGCAGTACGAATCCCGTGACACGGCGCCCCCGCCGGGCGCTCCACTTTCCTCCACCGGGGGCTTCCCGAACGAGCCGAGCCCCTATTTCCGCGGCCTTTTGAACCCTCGACACGCCCATGAGGGTTGACCGCCCGGTCACCCCGCTCCACCCCGCCCCATCGCTCTGACCTGCGGTAACGCAACGGAAACCGATGATGAAGACGGTTCGAATCAGTTGACGGTGGGGAGAAGTGGAGTATGGTGGTGCGCAGTGGAGGGCCCGGTGCACCAGCGCTGAGCGCTTCACGAGGCACGGGAGGTGGGGCCGATGTTCCTCGGCACCCATCAACCGCGTCTGGACGACAAGGGACGGCTGTTCCTGCCGGCTAAGTACCGTGAGGAGCTGGCGGAGGGTCTTGTGATCACCAAAGGCCAGGAGCGATGCCTCTACGTCTTTCCCGTAGAGGAGTTCCAGCGCATTACCGAGGCTCTCAGCACCGCCCCGGTCACCGCCAAGGCGGTGCGCGACTACAGCCGCGTCTTCTTCGCCAGCGCGTCCGACGAGAAGCCAGACAAGCAAGGGCGCATCACGATCCCGCAGAGCCTGCGTCAATACGCGGGTTTGGAGCGTGACTGCGTCGTCATCGGGGCCAACACCCGGCTGGAGATCTGGGACGCAAAGGCCTGGGACACCTATCTCAACGCGCAGGAGCAGGCGTTCGCCGATCTGTCGGAGGAGGTGCTGCCAGGGATCTTGTAGTGACCACGGTCGATCCGTCGGTGTTGTCGTTCGGCGAGGTCTCCACCCGCAACCACTGCCCGTCAGCTGATGCACCTTCCCCGGTGTCAGATGACAGGCGTCCACGAAGAGGGTGCGGATGGGGACCTGGCCGGGCGGCGCCGGGTGGGGACTCAAAGGTGGCCGACGATCGATCTATACGCGTCATCCGCGGGCAAGGGCGCGAGAGGGGGGTTGGAGATGGAGGACAACGCTGGCACGGGCGGTCACGTTCCGGTGATGCTCGAGCGCGTTCTGGAGCTGCTCGGTCCCGCGCTGACCGGCAGCGAGCCGGTCGTCGTCGACGCCAACCTCGGCCTCGGTGGCCACTCGGAGGCCCTGCTCGCGGCCTACCCGTCACTGCATCTGATCGGGATCGACCGCGACCCTTTCGCGATCGACTTCTCGACCCGCCGGCTGAGCCCGTACGCGGACCGGATCACCCTGGTCCACGCCTCCTCCGGTGACCTGACCGAGGTGCTCGCCCGCGCGGGCCGCACCACCGTCAACGGAGCCCTGTTCGACCTGGGGGTCTCCTCGCCGCAGCTCGACGAGGCGGAGCGCGGGTTCGCCTATTCCTACGACGCGCCGCTCGACATGCGGATGGACACCGACCAGGAGCTGACGGCGGAGCAGGTGGTCAACACCTACTCCGCCACGGAGCTGATCCGCATCCTGCGCGACTACGGAGAAGAGCGATTCGCTCCGCGTGTCGCGGGCCTGATCATCAAGGAACGGGCCAAAGAGGCCATAACCTCGACTAAGCGGCTTGCGGACATCGTGCGTGAGGCGATTCCCGCCGCGACCCGGCGCACTGGGGGAAACCCCGCCAAGAGGACTTTCCAAGCGCTGCGCATCGAGGTGAACGCGGAGCTGTCCGCCCTGGAGGCGGCGTTGCCCGCGGCACTCGACGCGCTGGTGCTGGGTGGGCGAGTCGTCGTGCTCTCGTACCACTCGCTCGAGGACCGGCTCACCAAGCAGGCCCTCACGGCGCGAACCAGGGACACCAGCCCCCCCGGGCTGCCCGTCCCACTGCCGGCTCACCAGCCGAGGTTCCGCCTCCTGACGAGGGGAGCCGAGCTCCCAAGCGAAGAAGAGCTCGCCCGCAACCCGCGGGCGGCCTCGGCCCGGCTACGGGCGGCAGAGAGGATCCGTGTTGACGACTGAGCAGGAGACCGGCCGGGGAGCGCCCGTCCGCCGCGCGACCCCCAAGACGGGCACGCGCCGGCTCGGGGCGCCGCACCAGTCCAAGCCGCGGCCCCGTCCTGACGTCGAGAGCAAGCTGTCGGCGGCCGAGCGGGCGCGCCAGGACCTCGACGGCAAGCGGCCCGGCGCCGAGCGGGAGCGTGCCGACGGCGCCACCCGCGTGCGCCCGGACAGCCGCCCCGGCACCCGCCCTGGCCCTGGCACCCGCCCGGGCGCCGGCACGGGCACCGGCACTCGCACGGGCACCGCCGGCAAGCGGATCGGCTCGATGAGCGCGCAGATCCGGCGGCCGATGGCGCGGCGCCGGCCCGCGCGCAGGCAGCGCGCGCCGTTCGTGCTGCTCGTCGTCGGGCTGCTCTGCGGCGGCCTGGTGAGCCTGCTGCTGCTCAACACCATGCTCGCCAAGGACGCCATCACCGACGCCGACCTGCGCGACGAGATCGCGGTGGCGCGCCAGGAGAAGGAGAAGATCGAGCTGGAATACCAGCTCAAGACGCAGCCCGACGTCCTCGCCACGATGGCCGAGAACCAGGGCGAGCACCGCAACTGGGACAACGTCGACAGCTGGAGCGACGCCGACGGCCAGAGCGGTCAGGCGGACCGGGAACGGTGAGCAACTCGGGCGGCAGGGGGCAGGGACCCGGCCGCGGCGCTGGCGGCGCCGGCTCTCAAGGAGGGCCCGGCGCCGCTCGTCGTACGCCGGGAGGTCCGGGACGGGCGGGGCGGCAGGGCGGCTCCGCACGTTCTGATGGAGGGCGTTCCGACGGGTCGGGCCGTCCGGCGTCGCCGGAGAACCCGCCGCGCCAGCCGCGCAAGCGGCCACCGGACCCGCTCGACCTGCCGTTCGGCCCCGATGACCCGCCACGGGCTCGTCCGCCGCGCGAGTCCGGCGACGAACCGCGCGGCCGTTCCCGCCGCGACGACGCCGACCGGGCCGACCCGGGGGAGACCGGCCGTCCCCGCTCCGGCGGCAGCCGCCAGAGCGGCCCCGACCGTGCCCGCCGCGACGGCACCCGCCAGAGCGGCCCGGACCGCGGCCGTCCGGGCGGCTCGGGACGCGGCCGCTCGCGCGGCGACGCCGCGGACGGCACCCGCAGGCGCCCGCGCGACGAGGACGACCGCCCGCGCAGCGGCACGGGACGGGACCGTGATGACGGCGACCGCCCCAGGAGTGGCGGGGGACGAGGCCGCGACGAGGACGACCGTCCCAGGGGTGGCGCGGGGCGGGGCGAGGACGACCGGCCCAGGAACAGCGCGGGGCGCGGCGAGGACGACCGGCCCAGGAACAGCGCGGGGCGCGGCCGTGACGAGGGCGACCGGCCCAGAGGGCGTGCTCCCCGGGGGCGCGACGAGGCCGAGCGGCTGCGCGGGCGCGTCCAGGGAGGCGACGAGCGGGCACGCGGCCGGCAGGAGGACGACGCGCCGCGCCGCGGCCGGCAGGAGGACGACCTCCGGAGCCGGGCCAGGGAGGACGGCGCGCTGCGGCGTCCCCAGGCGGGCGGCCCGAGGCCGCAGACCGCCAGGCCGGAGGCGGCACGGGGCGGCGAGCGGGTGGCGGCGCGCCGCGGCGGTGAGGTGCCCCCGCCCAGAGGGCCGCGCCGCCCGCCGCCGCGCCCGCCCAGGCCGCCGCTGGTGCTGCAGCTGGGCAACCCGCGCAGGCGCATCAACATCGGCCTGATCGGCATGACGTTCGTGCTGTCGATCTTCGCCGGACGGCTGATCCAGATGCAGGGCCTCGACTCCAAGGTGTACGAGGCCGCGGCGGTGGGCCAGCGCACGCACACCGAGCAGATCCCCGCCAAGCGCGGCTCGATCACCGACGTCAACGGCCACGGCCTGGCCATCACCGTCGAGGCGCGCGAGCTGTCCATCGACCCGTCCAAGGTCACCCCCCAGACCCGGGCCAAGTGGTCCGCGCTGCTGGCCCAGCAGCTCGGCAAGAGCGAGCAGGAGATCGCCGCCAAGCTGGCCAGGACCAACACCCGCTACCAGCGCCTGGCCACGGACGTAGACCCGGTCGTGGCCACCCGCCTGCAGCAGGCCGGCGTGCCCTCGCTGGCGGCGAAGAAGACCTACCGCAGGCTCTACCCGGCGGGCGACCTGGCGGGCAGCCTCATCGGGTTCGTCGGCGACGAGGGCGCCGGGCTGGGCGGCATCGAGCAGGCCAGGAACGCCCTGCTGGCCGGCCAGGACGGCGAGCAGCGCGTCGAGACGGGCCGCGACGGCCTGCGCATCCCGATGACCAGCAGCCAGCACACCGCGCCCGTCAACGGCCAGGACGTGCGGCTGACGATCGACCGCGACATCCAGTGGGCCGCCCAGGAGTCGATCGCCGAGCAGGTCGAGAAGGCCGGCGCCGACAGCGGCACCGTGATCGTCATGGACGTGCAGAGCGCCCAGATCATCGCCATGGCCAACGCCCCCGAGCTCGACCTGAACAACTGGCGCAAGGCCCCCGCGGCCACGTACGTCAACAAGGCCGCCGCCGACGTGTTCGAGCCCGGCAGCACCAACAAGGTGATCACGGCCGCAGCCGCGATCGAGGCCGGCGCGGTGACGCCCGACACGGTGTTCCAGGTCCCCGACCGGATCAAGTGCGCCGACCAGGTGCTGCGCGACGCGCACCCGCACAAGGCCGAGTCGATGACGTTCCGCCAGGCCGTGGCCGAGTCCAGCAACGTGGCCACGATCATGGCCGCGCGCAAGGTCGGCAGCGAGCGCCTCTACCGGATGCTGAAGGCGTTCGGGTTCGGCACGCGGCCGGGCGGCGGCGTGCCGGGCGCGGAGGCGGGGCTGCTGCCCGACTACAAGAGCTGGTCGGGCAGCCAGAGCTGCACCGTCGCCTACGGGCAGGGCGTTTCGGTGACCGCGCTGCAGATGGCCAGCGTCTACCAGACCATCGCCAACGGCGGCGTCAAGATCGAGCCGCGGATCGTGGCCGGCACGACGGACACGTCCGGCAGGTTCGTTCCCGCTCCCGCAGGTAAGCAGACCAGAGTGGTGAGCGCGACGACGGCCAAGGAGATCACGACGATGCTGGAGACCGCGGTGAGCGCCGAGGGCACGGGAGAGCTGGCGGCCATCCCCGGCTACCGGGTGGCGGGCAAGACGGGCACGGCCAACCGCTACGATGCGAAGCTCGGCCGGTACGAGGGCTACACGGCCTCGTTCGTCGGGTTCGCGCCCGCAGACAAGCCCCGGCTGGTGGTGCTGTCGGTGCTGCAGAACCCGAAGAACGGCCACTTCGGCGGGCAGTTGGCGGCCCCCGTGTTCAAGGATGTGATGACGTTCGCCATCAAGAGCAAGAAGATTCCTCCCACAGGCTCCGCCGCGCCGCCGGTGCGGATGCGCGCGGGACAGTGACCAGGGAAGGTACGCTCTCGCCGTGCGTCCCCCGTCGTCTATGCGTCCTACGACCAGCCCGCCCCGCCCGCTGACCGGGCTCGCGACCATGCTCGACGCCGACTCAGGCACGTCGCGGTCGCCTCATGCCGCCCTGACCGGCGTCACCATCGACTCCCGCGACGTCAGTCGCGGAGATCTCTACGTGGCGTTGCCGGGCAACCAGGCCCACGGAGCCGCCTTCGCCGCCGAGGCGATGGCCAAGGGAGCGGTGGCGGTGCTCACCGACCGCGCCGGCCGCGACGAGGCCGTCGCGACCGGGCTGCCGGTGCTGATCGTGCCCGATCCGCGCGCCCTGCTCGGGCAGATCTCCTCCTGGGTGTACGGCCAGCCGGCCCACGACATCCAGATCCTCGGAGTCACCGGCACCAGCGGCAAGTCCACCACCACGTTCATGATCGAGGCCGGCCTGCGGGCGGCCGGGCACCGGGCCGGCCTGGTGGGCGGCGTCGAGATCCGCGCGGGCGAGGAGCGTTTCCAGCCCACGCTGACCACGCCCGAGGCGCCGCAGCTGCACGGCCTGTTCGCCCTGATGCGCGAAAAAGGCGTCAGCGCGGCCGTCATGGAGGTCTCCAGCCACGCCCTGGCGCTCGGCCGGGTCGACGGGATCTTCTACGACGTCGCCCTGTTCACCAACCTCTCCCAGGACCACCTCGACTTCCACAAGGACTTCGAGGACTACTTCGCGACCAAGGTGCGGCTGTTCCAGCCGGAGCTGAGCCGGGTCGGCGTGACCAACATCGACGACCGCTACGGGCGGGAGCTGCTCGACCTGGCGAAGGTGCCGATGACCACCTACTCGGCGCTGGGCGACCCGGAGGCCGAGTGGCGGGCGCTGGACGCCCGGCTGGGCGCCGACGGCAGCGCGTTCAGGGTCGTGGGGCCCGGCGGGGTCGAGGCGGACGCGCAGATCGCGCTGCCGGGGCCGTTCAACGTCGCCAACGCGCTCGGCTCGATCGTCACGCTCGTCGAGGCCGGGGTGCCGCTGCACACCGCCGTGCACGGCGTGGGCACGCTCACCGGGGTCCCCGGGCGCATGCAGCGGATCACGGCCGCGGGCGACGAGTTCCAGGCCGTCGTGGACTACTCCCACAAGCCCGGCGCCGTGGAGTCGGTGCTGCGCTCTCTGCGCTCCGTCACGGCGGGCACGCTGACGATCGTGCTCGGCTGCGGCGGCGACCGCGACAAGGGCAAACGGCCGGTCATGGGCGAGCTCGCCGCCCAGCTGGCGGATGTGGCCATTTTCACGAGCGACAATCCGCGCTCGGAGGATCCGCTGGCCATTCTCACGACGATGATGGAGGGAGCGCTCCGCGTTCCGCAGCACGACCGCGCTCATGTGATCATTGAGCCCGACCGCGCGGCCGCCATCGGCCTGGCGATCGCCCGGGCCGGGCAAGGCGACGTGATCGTCGTGGCCGGCAAGGGTCATGAGCAGGGTCAGTACATTTCAGGCGAAGTGATCCCCTTCGACGACCGTGAGGTGGTCGCGGAGGCGATCGCCGCACGCAAGGAAAGCACGGAAAGCAGGAAGCACTGATGATCCCCTTGCCTCTGGCCAGGATCGCCGAGATAACCTCGGGCGCCCTGACGGGCATGGCCGATCCCCGCGCGGTCGTGCGCGGGCCCGTCGTGATCGACTCGCGGGCCGTAGAACCGGGATCGCTGTTCGTGGCCATCAAGGGCGCGCGCGTCGACGGCCACGACTACGCCGCGCAGGCGATCAGGGCCGGAGCCGTCGCCGTGCTGGCCACCAGGCCGGTCGAGGGACCCGCGGTGATCGTGCCCGACGCCGCCGCCGCGCTGGCCGAGCTGGCCACCGCCCAGGCGGCCGCGCTGTCCGGGGTCACCGTGATCGGCGTGACCGGCTCGGCGGGCAAGACCAGCACCAAGGACCTGCTGGCGCGGCTCACCGCCCGCGTCGGGCCCACGATCGCCCCCGTCGGCAGCTTCAACAACGAGCTCGGACACCCGCTGACCGTGCTGCGGGCCGACCTCGACACCCGCTTCATGGTGCTGGAGCTGGCCGCGCGCAACATCGGCCACATCAAGGACCTGACCCGCATCGCGCCGCCGCAGATCGGCGTGGTGCTCAACGTCGGCACCGCGCACCTCGGCGTCTTCGGCGGCAAGGAGGCCATCGCCAAGGCCAAGGGCGAGCTGGTCGAGGCGCTGCCGCGCACCGGCGTGGCCGTGCTGAACGCCGACGACCCGCTGGTGCGCGGCATGGCCTCGCGCACGGACGCGCGGGTCACGTTCTTCGGCCGGGGCGAGTCGGCCTCCATCCGCGCCGAGGGCGTCACGGTCGACGCCCGCGGGCGGGCCTCCTTCACGCTGCGCACCCCCTCGGGGTCCGCGCCCGTGTCGCTCCAGCTGTACGGGGAGCACGCCGTCGACAACGCCCTGGCCGCCGCCGCGGCCGGTTACGAGCTGGGCCTGCCGGTGGCGACCATCGCCGCCGAGCTGTCGCAGGCCACTCCGGTCAGCCGGTGGCGGATGGAGGTCACGGACCGGGCCGACGGTGTGACGGTCGTCAACGACGCGTACAACGCCAATCCCGACTCGATGCGGGCGGCCTTCGCGGCCTTCGAGACGCTGGGCCGGGGGCGGCGGCGCTTCGCCGTCATCGCGGCGCTGCGCGAGCTGGGCGAGGAGGGGCCGGCGCTCAACGCGGAGCTGGGCCGGCTGGCCGGCGGCTCCGGCCTGGCCGGGCTCATCGTGGCCGGCCCGGACGCGGGCCCGGTGCTGGAAGGGGCGCGCGCCGCGGCGGCGCAGGCCCAGGCGGCCGCTCAGGCGGCCCTGGACGCCCAGGCGGCGGCCCACGCCGCGGCCGGGGTCCCGCAGGCGCCCGTCCCGCACCAGGATCCGCCTCAGGGCTGGCACGGGCCTTCCCCCGACCAGGGCTGGCACGGGCCCGCGCAGGACCAGGGCTGGCAAGGGCCCGCGCAGGACCAAGGGTGGCACGGGCCGTCCCCCGAGCAGGGGGCCCCGCAGCCCGGCTGGCAGGCGCCGGACGCCGGTGGCGTGCCCCCGCAGGGGTGGCAGGCGCCCCCGGCGGGCGGGCCCGTGCCCGGGCAGCCCCCGGTGGGCGGGCCTCCCATGGGCGAAGCTCCCTTCGGCGGGGCTCCCGCCGGGCCGCACGGGGGCGGACCCGTGGCCGGGGCGCCGCCCGGCGCCGGGGCCGCGTATCCTGCGCAGGCGATGCGAATTGTGCACGTGCCCGATGCCGAGGCGGCCGCGGCCGAGCTGGCCGGATGGCTGCGGCCGGGTGACGCGGTGCTGGTGAAGGGACCGAGAGCCATGGGTCTGGAACGGACGGCCGAGCTCGTGCTCGGAGGTGCCGCTCAGTGACCGAGATCATCATCGCCGGTGCGGTGGGCCTGATCCTCTCGATGCTGGGCACCCCGCTGGCGATCCGGCTGTTGTCGCGGCGCCGCTACGGCCAGCAGATCCGGGAGGAAGGCCCGTCGGGGCACCAGGGCAAGCGGGGCACCCCCACCATGGGCGGCATCGTGTTCGTGCTGGCCGCGCTGCTCGCCTACGGCGCCTCCCACCTGGCCACCTTCGCCGCGCCCACCGTCTCGGGCATGCTGGTGCTGTTCCTGATGACGGGGCTCGGCGCGGTCGGGTTCCTCGACGACTTCATCAAGATCTACAAGCAGCGCAGCCTCGGCCTGCGCAGCGGCGCCAAGGCGCTCGGCCAGCTCATCGTCGGCGCGGTCTTCGCGTTCCTGGTGGTCCGCCAGCCGAACATCTACGGCATCACCCCCGCCGAGACCCGGGTGTCGTTCCTGCGGGACATCGGCCCGTCGATCGGCATCGTCGGGTTCACCATCTGGGTGCTCTTCATGATCGTCGGGTTCTCCAACGCGGTGAACCTCACCGACGGCCTCGACGGCCTGGCCAGCGGCGCGACCGGCGTCGTGCTGGCCGCGTACGTGCTGATCGGCAACTGGCAGCTGCGCAACAACTGCATCGACCAGCTCGGCCCCAACTGCTACTGGGTGCGCGACCCGCTCGACCTGGCCGTGGTGGCCGCGGCCGTGCTCGGGGCGCTGATCGGGTTCCTGTGGTGGAACGCCCCGCCCGCCCGCATCTTCATGGGCGACACCGGCTCGCTGGCCCTGGGCGGCGTGCTGGCCGGCCTGGCCATCGCCACCCGCACCCAGCTCCTGCTGATCATCCTGGCCGGCCTGTGCGTGATCATCACCCTGTCGGTCATCATCCAGGTCGGGTTCTTCAAGATGACCGGGAAACGGGTGTTCAGGATGGCGCCGCTGCAGCACCACTTCGAGCTGAAGGGCTGGGCCGAGACCACGATCGTGGTCAGGTTCTGGCTGGTCGCGATGCTCTGCTCGGCCCTCGGGCTCGGGCTGTTCTACGTCGAGTGGATGCCGAAGCCATGAGTGTCACGTGCGTGGCCGGGCTCGGCGTGTCCGGCACCGCCGTGGCGCGGGTGCTGGCCGAGCGCGGCGAGCACGTCGTGGTCGTGGAGGCGGTGGAGGGCGAGCGCCAGCTCGCCGCCGCCGCCGAGCTGGCCGCGGCCGGCGTGGAGACCCGTTTCGGCGCCATGGAGATCCCGGAGGGCGCGACCCGCCTGGTCACCACCGGCTGGGCGCCGCACCACCCGCTGATCGCCGCCGCGCTCGAGGCGGGCGTCGAGGTCGTGGGGGAGGTGGAGCTGGCCTGGCGGCTGCGCCCGGCGCAGGCGGCCCCGTGGCTCGCGCTGACCGGCACCAACGGCAAGACCACCGCCGTGCGCATGCTGACCTCGATCCTGCTGGCCGCCGGGCACAAGGCCCTGGCCGTCGGGAACGTGGGCGTCCCCGTGGTGCGGGCCGTCGCCGAGCCGTACGACGCGCTGGCCGTCGAGCTGTCCAGCTTCCAGCTCCACTGGTCCAGCACGCTGGCCCCGCACGCCGCGGCCATCCTCAACGTGGCCCCCGACCACCTCGACTGGCACGGCTCCATGGAGGAGTACGCCGCCGCCAAGGGCCGCATCTTCGAGCGGGCCGCGCACGTGATCTACAACGCCGACGATCCCGAGGCCACGAGGCTGGCCGCGCCCTATCCGGGAGCGGTCGGGTTCACGCTGCGGGTGCCCAGGCGCGGTGAGATCGGCGTGGTGGAGGACCTGCTGGTCGACCGGGCGTTCGTGGCCGACCCCGTGGAGGCGGCCGAGGAGCTGGCGACGCTGGAGGACATACGGCCCTTCGCGCCGCACAACGTGGCCAACGCGCTGGCCGCCGCCGCTCTGGCCCGCTCGCTCGGCGTGCCGTCGGAGGCGGTGCGCCAGGGGCTGCGCGACTTCGTGCCCGACCCCCACCGGCTCGCCCACGTGGACCGGGTGGGGGAGGTCGACTACATCGACGACTCCAAGGCGACCAACCCGCACGCCGCCGCCGCGGCGCTGGCCTCGTACCCGTCGATCGTGTGGGTCGCGGGCGGTCAGCTCAAGGGCGCGGACGTCGACGACCTGGTGCGCCAGGCGGCCCCCAGACTGCGCGGCGCGGTGCTGCTCGGGGCCGATCGGGCCAGGATCGCCGAAGCCATCGCGCGACACGCGCCGAATGTCCCCGTCGTGGACATCGCCGATCGGGACACTGGTGCGATGGAAAGAGTCGTCACCGAAGCCGCCCGGCTGGCCTCGCCCGGGGACACCGTGCTGCTCTCCCCGGCGGGGGCCTCGCTCGACATGTTCGCCAACTATCCGGCGCGGGGGGAGGCCTTCGCGCGCGCCGTACGCGAGCTGAGGCTGCGACGTGAGCGCGAGCGCTGAGGAGCCGCGCGCCGTCGAGGGGCCGGGCGGCTGGGCGCGGGAGCAGCTCGGCTCGCTGAAGGAGCTGCTCGACAAGCCGCTGACGACGTACTACCTGATCATCATGTGCAGCGCGCTGCTGCTCGCGCTCGGCCTGATGATGGTGCTGTCGGCCTCCAGCGTCGAGGCGCTGCAGAAGACCGGCAGCCCGTTCTCGTGGTTCTTCAAGCAGTCGCTGTCGGCCGCGGTGGGCCTGCCGGTGATGTGGGCCTGCTCGCGGCTGCCGGTCAAGTTCTTCCGCTGGGCCGGCTACCCCATGATGGCGCTGTCGATCCTGGCGCTGGTCATGGTGCTGTTCATCGGCTCGTCCGAGCTGGGCGCGCAGCGGTGGATCTACATCGGCCCGTTCACCCTGCAGCCGTCCGAGCCGGCCAAGCTCGGGCTCGTGCTGTGGGGGGCCGACCTGCTGGCCAGGCGGGCGCGGCAGGGGCGCATCGAGTGGCGGCAGCTGCTGATCCCGCTCATGCCCGGCACCGCGATCCTGGCCGTCATGGTCATGCTCGGCCGCGACCTGGGCACCACGCTGGTGCTGTTCATGATCTTCCTGGCGCTGCTGTGGGTGGTGGGGGCGCCGATCAAGCTGTTCGGCGGCATCCTGTCGCTGGCGGTGCTCGCCGCGGTCATCATGATCAAGGTGGAGCCGTACCGGATGGCGCGCATCGGGGCCTACCTCAACCCGTGGGCCGACGCGCAGGGCGACGGCTACCAGGCCGTCCAGGGACAGATCGCGATGGGCTCGGGCAGCTGGTTCGGGCTCGGGCTCGGCAGCAGCCGGCAGAAGTGGAACTGGCTGCCCCACGGCGAGAGCGACTTCATCTTCGCCATCCTCGGCGAGGAGCTCGGGCTGATGGGCACGCTGATGGTGGTGGCGCTGTTCGGGCTGCTCGGGTACGCGGGGCTGCGCGTCGCCGTCCGCGTCAACGACCCCTTCACCAGGCTCGCCGCCGCCGCCATGGTGGCCTGGATCGTCGGGCAGGCGACCGTCAACATGGGTGCCGTGCTCGGCGTCCTGCCGATCACCGGCATCCCCCTGCCGCTGGTCTCGTACGGCGGATCCTCGTTGCTGCCCACGCTCGCCGCGCTCGGCATGCTGCTGTCGTTCGCCAAACGCGAGCCGGGCGCGCGGGAGGCCTTGAAAGCTCGTGGCCCCGGGCCGGCCGCCCGGGCCCTAAGCTGGCTTGGCCTGGGGGGTACGACCAGAGGCCGAGTGAAACGTTAGGGAGTGACCGAGATGAGGGTGGTCCTCGCCGGTGGTGGGGCGGCCGGGCACATCGAGCCCGCGCTCGCCCTTGCGGACGCGCTGCGGCATCTTGACCGGAGCGTCGGCATCACCTGCATGGGCACCGAGCGCGGTTTGGAGACGCGGCTGGTTCCCGCCAGGGGATACGAGCTGGCGCTGGTGCCGGCCGTGCCGCTGCCAAGGGCGATCACTCCGAGCCTGCTCACCGTGCCGGGCCGGCTGGCCGGGGCGATCAACGCCGCGGCCGGCATACTCGACCGGGTTCAGGCCGACGTCCTCGTGGGCTTCGGCGGCTACGTCGCGACCCCCGCCTACCTGGCGGCCAAGCGGCGCGGCGTGCCGATCGTCGTGCACGAGGCCAATCCGCGGCCCGGCCTGGCCAACCGGCTGGGCGCCCGGCTCACCGACCACGTCTTCACCGGCTTCCCCGAGGCCGCGATGCCCAAGGCCGAATACATCGGCACCCCGCTGCGCCGCGAGATCGTCACGCTCGACCGGCTGTCGGCGGGCGACAAGGCGCGCTCCTGGTTCGGGCTGGAGAACGACCGGCCCACGCTGCTCGTCTTCGGCGGCTCGCAGGGCGCCAGGTCCCTCAACCAGGCCGCGCTCGCCGCCGCGCCCGTGCTGCGCAGCGCGGGCGTGCAGGTGCTCCACGTGCTCGGCCCGAACAACGCCGTCGACCACGAGCCGCCGCCGGGCGACCCCCAGTACGTCCTGCTGCCCTACGTCGACCGCATGGACGTCGCCTACGCGGCCGCCGACTTCGCGCTGTGCCGCGCCGGCGCGCTGTCGTGCGCGGAGCTGACCGCGGTGGGGCTGCCGGCCGCGTACGTGCCGCTGCCGCACGGCAACGGCGAGCAGGCCATCAACGCCGGGCGCATCGCCCGGGGCGGCGGCGGCCTGATGGTCGACGACGCCCAGCTGTCACCCGAATGGATCATCCACAACGTGCTGCCCATCCTCCGTGACCCCGAGCGGGTCGCCGCCATGTCGGAGGCCGCCTCCAGACTTGGCCGGAAGGACGCCGATATCATGCTTGCCCGGAAAGTGTTGGAGATAGCCCGATGAGTCTCGTCAAGCTGGTCGACCCCATTGCCGTTGCGGAGCTGGGGCGGGTGCACTTCATCGGCATCGGCGGCGCGGGCATGTCGGGCATCGCCCGCATCCTCCTCAAGCGCGGCGTGCGGGTGACGGGCAGCGACGCGCGCAGCTCCGAGCTGATCACCGAGCTGCGCGAGCTGGGCGCCACGGTCCACATCGGCCACGCCGCCTCGCACATCAAGGACGTCGACACCGTGGTCGTCTCGACCGCCATCCGCGACTCCAACCCCGAGCTGGGCGAGGCGCTCAAGCAGGGCCTGCGGATCATCCCGCGGGCCGCCGCGCTGGCCTCCGTCATGGCCGGGCGCACCGCCGTGGCCATCGCGGGCACCCACGGCAAGACCACCACCAGCTCGATGCTGACCGTGGCCCTGCAGAAGTGCGGTGCCGACCCGTCCTACTGCGTGGGCGGGCAGCTCGTCACCACCGGGCTCGGCGCCGACGAGGGGCAGGGCCAGGTGTTCGTGGCCGAGGCCGACGAGAGCGACGGCTCCTTCCTCATGCTCGCGCCGGACATCGCCGTGGTGACCAACGTCGAGGCCGACCACCTCGACAACTACGGCGACCCGGGGGCCGTGCACGCCAGCTTCGCCCGCTTCGCCGAGCGGGTGGGCTCGCTGCTGATCGCGTGCGCCGACGACCCGGGCGCGGCCGAGCTGGCGCACCGGGCGCGCGAGCGGGGGCTGCGGGTCAAGACGTACGGGGCCGAGGGCGAGGACTACCGCGTGAGCGGGGTCAGGCCCGACGGGTTCGGCACGGTCTTCGCCATCGAGGGCAGGGGTGAGGTCCGGCTGGCCGTCCCCGGGGCGCACAACGCGCTCAACGCCACCGCGGTGATCGCCGTGGCCGACGAGCTGGGGCTGCCCTTCGAGGAGATCAGAGAGGGGCTGGGGGCCTTCACGGGGGCCAAGCGGCGCTTCGAGGCCAAGGGCGAGGCCGGCGGCATCGCGGTCTTCGACAGCTACGCGCACCACCCGACCGAGCTCACGGCCGACCTGAAGGCCGCCCGCGACGTGGTCGCCTCCTACTCCGGCGACGGCCGGGTCATCGCGATCTTCCAGCCGCACCTCTACTCGCGCACCCGGTTCTTCGCCGACGAGTTCGGCGCGGCGCTCGGGCTGGCCGACGAGGCCATCGTGCTCGACGTCTACGGGGCCCGCGAGGATCCCGAGCCGGGCGTCTCGGGCGCGATGGTGGCCGGGAAGGTGCCGCTGCCCCCCGAGCGGGTCGCGTACGCGCCCGACCGGGCCCTGGTGCCCGCGATGGTGGCCGAGCGGGCGCGGCCCGGCGACATCGTGCTCACCATGGGCGCGGGCGACGTCACGGAGCTCGGCCCCCAGATCGTGGCCCGCCTCTCCTGAGAGCCCTGCCCAAACGGCGGGAGAGCGGGCGCGCCGCGTCCCGTTGGGGGGCGTTTGGGCGTGGCGCGCGGGTGCCCGGGCGCGCGTCGGCGTAGGTTCTGTGCCGACGCTCCGGGGCCGGATCCCGGGGCCGGCATGGGGAGGGCGATGAAGGCGAGGACCGCGTTCCTGGGGCTGCTGACGGCGGGAGTGGTGGGCACGGCCGCCTGGCTGGTGTTCTTCTCGCCGGTGCTGGGCGTGCGATCGATCGAGATCGTGGGAAATCTCACAGTGCCGAGCGAGCGCATCAAGCAGCAGGCCGGCGTGCCGGATCTCCATCCCCTCGCCACCGTCAACCTCGCCGACGTCGAGACCCGCGTCCTGGGCATCAGACAGCTCGCCAAGGCGAAGGTGGACCGGATCTGGCCGGGCACGCTCAAGATCGAAGTGGTCGAGCGCGAGCCCGTCGCGGCGATCCCCGCCGGCGGCAAGGTGGCGATCGTCGACAAGCAGGGCGTGGTGATCGAGGTCAAGTCCGCGGCGCCGCCCATGCTGCCGGTGCTGAAAGTCGACAACCCCGCCGTCGGCGACCCGGCCATGATGGCGGCGCTGCAGGTCATCCAGGCGGTCCCGGACGTGCTGGCCCCCAAGGTCAGGGAGGTGCGCGCGGGCACGGCCGAGGGCGTGACCCTGCTGCTGTCCGACGGGCGCACCGTCATCTGGGGCGGCGCCGACCGTCCCAAGGAGAAGGCCCGCATTCTCACATCACTGCTCAAACGCGAAAAAGCCACGGTGTACGACGTCAGTTCCCCGGACGTGGTGACGCTGAAGTGATCAAGACTGGGCAAGTGCCCGGCAACGGCATCGCCCAGCTTGTGCGAGGTGGGGGTCGCGGCGTGAGAGCCTTAAGTCGTGCGTCGGGCAGAGGAGCCCCCGACCAGGCGCGACTTCGGAGCGAAACGGACAGCCCGCGACACGCCGGACGTGCTTGCGGCGCGGTTAGTTGACCCGCCAGGTAGGGGACTCCTACTGTCCGTATCAATCCTCAGGTTGACATAAATCTAAATCTCAACCTGAGGTTGAGAGTTACCCGAAGTGACAAAAAGCGGAGACAATCCGCACCGAAATGGCAAGTCAACGAGCGGAAAGGCCCCTCGTCGTGGCAGCACCGCAGAACTACCTCGCGGTCATCAAGGTCGTCGGCATCGGCGGCGGCGGAGTCAACGCCGTCAACCGGATGATCGAGGAGGGACTCAAGGGCGTCGAGTTCATCGCGATAAACACCGACGCCCAGGCGCTGCTGATGAGTGACGCCGATGTGAAACTCGACGTGGGCCGTGAGCTCACGCGCGGACTGGGCGCGGGCGCCAACCCCGACGTGGGGCGCAAGGCGGCCGAGGACCACCGCGAGGAGATCGAGGAGGTCCTCAAGGGGGCCGACATGGTCTTCGTCACGGCCGGCGAGGGTGGCGGCACCGGCACGGGCGGCGCGCCCGTCGTGGCCAACATCGCCCGGTCGCTCGGCGCGCTCACCATCGGCGTCGTGACCAGGCCGTTCAGCTTCGAGGGGCGGCGCAGGGCCATGCAGGCCGAAGCCGGCATCGAGACGCTGCGCGACGAGGTCGACACGCTGATCGTGATCCCCAACGACCGTCTGCTGTCGATCTCCGACCGGCAGGTGAGCGTGCTCGACGCGTTCAAGGCGGCGGACCAGGTGCTGCTGTCCGGTGTCCAGGGCATCACCGACCTGATCACCACCCCTGGTCTGATCAACCTCGACTTCGCCGACGTCAAGTCGGTCATGTCGGGCGCCGGTTCCGCCCTCATGGGCATCGGCCACGCCCGGGGCGACGACCGTTCGGTGGCGGCGGCCGAGATGGCGGTCTCCAGCCCGCTGCTGGAGGCCAGCATCGACGGCGCCCACGGCGTGCTGCTGTCGATCGCGGGCGGCTCCGACCTCGGTCTGTTCGAGATCAACGAGGCCGCGCAGCTCGTGTCCATGGCGGCCGCGCCGGACGCCAACATCATCTTCGGCACGGTCATCGACGACGCGCTCGGCGACGAGGTCCGCGTGACGGTGATCGCGGCCGGGTTCGACGACGTGCCGCCCCCGGTGGAGAAGCCGCTGCCCCGCCCGGCGAGCCGTCCCGCCGCCCCGCCGGCCGCGCCGCCCGTGTCGTCGCCTGTGCGGCCGAGCGTCGCGTCCCCCAGCGTGAAGTCGGAGCAGCCTCCGCTGCGTCCTGAGCCGCGCGCTGAGGTGCGTCCGGAGCCGCGTGCGGACTTCCGGCCCGAGCCGCGCCCCGAGTTCCGTCCTGAGCCCCGTCCGGAGCCGCGGGCCGAGTTCAGGGCCGACTCCCGGCCGGAGCCGCGCGCGGAGTTCAGGGCGGATCCCCGCCCCGAGCCGCGTCCCGAGCCGCCCCGCCCGGAGCCGGTGCGCCCGGTGGAGCCGGCGCAGGCCCTCGGGCCCGTCGACGACGAGCCGCCGGCCGACGAGCCGTCCGGCCCCGTCTCCATCCCCCGGCCCACGCCCGAGCCCGCCAATCCGCCCACGCCCATCACCTCCCGCATGTCGGAGCCCGCCAAACGTCCTCGGGTGATCTTCGAGGAGCAGGAAGAGGAGCTCGACGTCCCCGACTTCCTCAAATAGCCCGGTAGCCTGACGCCGCTCCCCGCAGGGATCCGGGAGCGGCGCCGTCGTGCGCGCGGGAGGCGTACCGCACGGGCGTGTAGTGAAAGGGAGAGCCACGTGAGAAGGGACGAGATCGCGGCCGGGCTCGCCGAGGTCGACACGCGCATCGCGGCGGCCTGCCGCGCGGTGGGTCGCGACCGGGGCGAGGTCACGCTGATCGCCGTCACCAAGACCCGCCCGGCCGAGGATGTGCGGATCCTG
Organism: Nonomuraea angiospora; assembly: GCF_014873145.1. Taxonomy (NCBI): domain Bacteria; kingdom Bacillati; phylum Actinomycetota; class Actinomycetes; order Streptosporangiales; family Streptosporangiaceae; genus Nonomuraea; species Nonomuraea angiospora. The sequence goes on from NZ_JADBEK010000001.1 coordinate 11,893,257, forward strand.
GCCGAGCTGGGCGTGCGCGACGTCGGCGAGAACCGGGACCAGGAGGCCGGCCCCAAGGCGCAAGAGCTCGCCGACCTGCCGCTGACCTGGCACTTCGTCGGGCAGCTCCAGACCAACAAGGTCCGTTCCGTCGTCGCGTACGCCGACGTGATCCACTCCGTCGACCGGCTCCGGCTGGTGGAGGCGATCAGCAAGGAGGCGGTGCGCCAGGGCCGCAGGGTCGGCTGCCTCATCCAGGTCGCGCTCGACGACGACCCCGGCAGGGGCGGCGCCCGCGCCGCGGACGTGCTGGAGCTGGCCGACGAGGTGGCGCTGGCCGAGGGGCTGTGGCTGGGCGGCGTCATGGCCGTGGCGCCGCTGGGGGAGGAGCCCGCCAAGGCGTTCGCCAGGTTGCGTGACGTGGCCACGCGCCTGGAGGAGCAGCATCCGCGCGCCACGATGATTTCGGCCGGTATGAGCGAGGACCTCAACGAAGCCATCGCGTACGGCGCGACACACGTGCGGGTCGGTACGGCGTTGCTCGGTCGTCGCAAGCCCTTCGTCAGGTAATGTCCCCTCAAGTGGGTCTTCAGGCCCATGACCAAGTAGAGGTCGATCAGCGGTGAGCTCCAAGGGGGTACGGCTACCGCCTCGGGATCCGGCGACGGGCTCGAGCGAGTGCGACCGTGAGCAGGAGGACGACGTAGCGATGGCCGGCGCGATGCGCAAGATGGCGGTCTACCTCGGTCTCGTGGAGGACGACCGCTACGAGAGGTACGAAACCTACCCGGACGACTACGCCTACGAGGACGAGGTGCAGCGGACCGGCGACGAGCGGCCCGTAGCGGTCCAGGACCGCGACGACGAGCCCGAGGCAGGGGTGCCCGCGCCCAGGCCCGCCACGACGATCCTGGAGCGCCGCACGACCGATCTGGCCCGCATCACGACGCTCCACCCCCGGACGTACAACGAGGCGCGTACGATCGGAGAGCACTTCCGGGACGGCACCCCGGTCATCATGAACCTGACAGAGATGGTTGACAGCGACGCCAAGCGTCTTGTCGATTTCGCGGCAGGTCTGGTCTTTGGCCTACATGGCAGCATTGAACGTGTTACCAACAAGGTGTTCCTGTTGTCCCCTGCCAATGTCGAGGTGACCGCCGAGGACAAGGCTCGAATCGCGGAACGCGGATTCTTCAATCAGAGTTAGAGTCTCTGTATGTCTATCGCACCCAACCGGGTCTCGCCGAGACCGGGAGGGCACATCGGAAGTGGAGGCGCGGCCGGGCCGTGGGGATCGTAGGTCAGATCTTGGTCGTAGTCCTGTCCCTCTATCTGGTGCTGCTCATCGGCAGAATGATCTTCGAGACGGTGCAGGCTTTCGCCCGTCAGTGGCGCCCCTCCGGCATCGTCCTGGTGCTGGCCGAAGCCACTTACACCGCAACCGACCCACCTCTCAAGTTCCTCCGCCGTTTCATTCCTCCGCTCCGGTTGGGTACGGTGGCCTTTGACCTAAGCTTCACTGTCCTGTTCATCGCCGTCCTGCTGCTGATCCAGCTCGCGGGGCTGCTGCGATGACGGGGGCGGTGTCGCGCAGGTCGTGATCCAACTCGTGTCCGCGCTGAAGTGATTCGGGTTACCGTCCCTCCGGACAGACTCCAAAGCGCGCCAAGGAGACCAAAAAATGCCGCTGACGCCCGCTGATGTGCGGAACAAGCAGTTCAGTACCACCCGGTTGCGGCCGGGCTACGACGAGGAAGAGGTCGACGCCTTCCTCGACGAGGTGGAGGCTGAGCTCGACCGTCTGATCCAAGAGAACGAAGAGCTCCGCGCCAAGCTGGCCGAGTGCCTGCGCGGGAAGGTGCCTGGCGGCATGAACATGCCCATGGCCTCCGCCCCGGTCCAGGAGCAGCCCAAGCCCGAGATGATGGCTCCGCCGCCCCAGCCGGAGCCCATGCGCGCCCCCGAGCCGCCGCCTGTGCAGCAGCCGGTCCCCGTCGCCATGAACATGCCTCCCGCCGAGGACAACATGGACACCGCGGCCCGCGTGCTCGCCCTCGCCCAGCAGACCGCCGACCAGGCGATCTCCGACGCCCGCCGGGAGGCGGACGAGACGGTCACCCGCGCCCGGCGCGAGGCCGACGAGATCCTCACCAAGGCGCGCCGCCAGGCCGAGCAGGTCATCGGCGACGCCCGCGCCCGCGCCGAGACGCTCGAGCGCGACGCGCAGGAGCGCCACCGCCAGGCGATGGGCTCGCTGGTGCAGACCCGCGACGAGCTCGAGCGCAAGGTCGAGGAGCTGCGCAGCTTCGAGCGCGAATACCGCAGCAGGCTGAAGCTCTACCTGGAAAACCAGCTCGCCGAGCTCAACGTGTCCGCCGAGGGCAGCGGTGGGTTCCCGGTGATGTCCGGTGGTCCGACGGGCCAGGCTCCCGCCATGTCCCACGCCGTCTCGCAGGGCCAGCAGCCGCTTCCCGGCGGTCCCAGCCCGTTCGGCGGCGAGGCTCCCCAGGGCGCCTTCCCCGGCAGTGACGGTCCGCACAACGACCGCCGGTAAAGTAGCGGGTCACTAGGACCTGTCACTCGAAAGAGCCCCCTGTGATCCTTATCAGTGCTGGTTTGGTGCTCGCGGCGGTCGTGTTGCTGATCGCGGGCTTCGTACTGGCTAAGCCGTTCCTGATCATGTGGTCCATCGTGGTCAGCGTGCTGTCCGCGCTGTTCCTCGTGATCGGGGCGTTCCTGCGGCGAAACGAGCTTTTTCCCGGTGGTGGGCAGGCCGCTGCGCCGGCCACCCCACCGAAAGGGCTCATGCCGCCGGGCCCCGGCTCGCCTTACAACCAGACCGGCCCCATGGGTCACCAGCCCCCACCGCGACCCCAGCAGCATCCGCATCCGCAGACGCCGCAGCGGACGGCGACCGTTCCCCCCGCCGCGCCCCGCCGCCCCGCGGCGAGCGGCATCTCGCCGGATGCGATCGTGTTGGTGATCCCCGGACGCAAGCGCTACCACGTGTCCGGCTGCCGGCAGCTGAGCGGCCGGGACAGCGAGGAGCTCACGTACGAGGAGGCACGCGAGGAGGGCTTCACGCCCTGCACGGCGTGCCTGCCTGACGCCGCGCTCGGCGGACGGCAGCTGCCGCCTGCCGTCGACCCCGAGCCCGCCGTCGCCCCCGGCGCCGCCGTCACGGCGGCCAGCCGGGCGGAAGACTCCGCACAGACCCGCGACGTACGTCCGCCGGTCGCCCCGCCGAAGCCTGCCGCGAAGGCTTCCACCCCCGACCCGGAGCCCGCCTCCCGCGAGGAAGGCGCCACCGCGTGGTTCGGCCGCCCGTCCCCCTCCTCCTCCGAATCGGATGACGATCAGGCGGACGCGGAGACGTCATATTTCCGGCCGCCGCCTTCCGCGCGCAGGCCCGGCTCGCCCTCCGCCGCTCCGGAAGGCCCCGCCACGGGAGCCCCCGGCAAGGCCGGAGCACCCGCGGCCAAGCCTTCGCCGCGCACCGGCACGCCGCAACAGCCCGCCACCAAGCCCGGCACATCGGAGCAATCCGGCACGAGACCCGGCCAGCCTTCCGGCGCATCGCGTCCGTCCGGCACCAAGCCCGGCCAGCCCGCCGGCTCGCCCGAGCAGCCCGGCACCAAGCCCGGCCGGCCCGGCGACAAGCCGGGACAGACCGGCGGCCCGTCGAAGCCGGGACAGCCCGGCGGTTCGTCGTCGAAGCCGGGAACGGCCGGTGGCCCGTCGTCGGGCGCGAAGCCGGGATCGACCGGCGCTGCCCGGCCCGGACGGCCCGCCGGTGGCTCCTCTTCGAGCGTGACCGACGAGGACGATTCCGCGGGCCCCGCCACGGCACCGCAGCCGCGCGTGACCTCTTCCGGGACGCCGGTCCGTTCAGGACCCTCGGGTGGGGCTTCCGGGCCGTCACAGCGTCCTTCTGGGGCCGCGAAGACGCCTGCCACGGCGGGGGAGGGCGCGACGGTGCCGGAACGGCCCGCGTCCTCCGCCGAGTCGGAGGCCAAGCCCAAGGGCCCGCTGCCCCCAGGTCCCGGCACGAGCACCGCAGGCCCTTCCGGCACGGGCCCGGCCGGCAAGCCTTCGACGACGGAAAAGCCCGGCCCCGACCGCTCGTCAGCTTCTGGCCGCCCGTCGGCCTCCGATCGGCCGTCTGCCTCCGACCGTCCGGCGGCTTCTGAGCGGCCCTCTGCCGCGAGTGGCCCGGCCAAGGCGGGCGCGCCCGGCGGCGCGAGCCCGAAGCCCGGGACCTCCGCCACCGGTGGGTCCGCCGGCTCGGGGACGAAGCCGGGCACGCCCGGCACGGCGTCGGGTTCGACGCCCGGATCCGCCGGCTCGGGCTCCAAGGGCGATGCCAAGCCAGATGCCCCCAAGGGCGAGGAGAGCGGGTCGGCGCCCAAGCCCGGCGCCTCGGCCGCGACGGCCAAGACCACCAAGCCTGAGGCCTCCGGCTCGGCCAAGACCACCAAGCCTGAGGCCTCCGGCTCGGCCAAGGCCGGCGACAAGCCCACCGGCTCCTCGGGCGATGACGCTGAGGGCAAGGGCGGGCGTTCCGGCACGGTGAAGGTCATCATCGGCACCCGCCGCTACCACAGCACCGCCTGCCCGTTGATCAGGGGCGCGGGGGAGTCGGGCGTGGAGACGATGACGCTCGCGGCGGCGGAGGCGGCCGGGCTGACGAGCTGCTCGGTGTGCCAGCACGACCGCGAGACGGTGAGCTGAGAGCCCGCCTCCCGGCCCGACCCGAGCAAGGCCCCTACGCGCGCTGGTGACGGCTGCTGACGCCCCTGCGCTCAGGGGCGTCCGACGGCGGCGCTCCTCGCCTGGGTAACGCGATCCCATCCGGATGACAGGCGACGCGCCTGCGAAGGGTCAGGCGGTGGGTGGGCTGTGAGGGCGCTTCCCATCGCGGGGTGGCTGTCAGGCGCCGTGATGGGCGGGCCTTGGGGACGCCCCCACTGCGGGGGTGAGCGTCAGGGGCGGGGCGGCGATGTCCTCGGGTGGGTTGGCGTACAGGCGCGGGTAGCGGTCGTCGGCATGACCGAGGCGGCGCACCTGCGGGACGACCTGCTTGGTCGGGTCGCTGGGGCACAGCAGGCCGGTCGGGGCGCGCGGTGATCCAGGAGAACAGCGCCGACGGGTGCGCGAGATGGTTGTTGACGGTCGCTGCGGCCATCGGTGCGGGAGCACCGTCGCGTCCGTGGGGTGCCGGCGGCGGCCAGGTGGTCGCGCCAGGCGGTGATCTCGCGCGCGGTGACGGCAGGGAGCCGCACGTGCCCGAGGCCGTCGGCGATCCAGACGCCGGAGCGTTCCAGCTGCCGGGAGATCTTGGCGGTGACCTCCGCCGAGCGGACTCCGCGCCCGGCCAGGTCGAGGTAGTGCTCCGTCCACGCGGGGAGGCTGTCGTCGGCCGCAGCGAGCCGGCTGGAAATTTTGGCGAGCTTCTGGATGGCTTCTATCGCTTTGCTGGGGTTGCTCTACAGCGGCGGTTCCTAGGGTCGTGGACGTTCCCCTGGCCCGGCGGCCGGACGAGGCGTCCGGGCGCGGTGCCGTCCCCCACCTTGATGGAGGCTTCGTCGATGAAGGCCACAACCCGCGTCCTCGCCGGTGTTCCCCTTGCCGCGGTGCTGTTCGGGCTCATCGGCTGCGGCAACTCGCAGCAGCCGGTCGCAGCGCCGGTGTCCGGCGCGCAGGCTCAGCAGGACAGCGGCCAGGCCGATGCCGGTCAGGGCAGCGAGCAGGCGGGTGAGAAGAAGGAAGAGCCGCCGCTGACCGGTGAGGTCAAGCAGAAGGCCGAGCAGGCGGCGCTGGCCGCCTATCCCGGCACGGTGCTGAAGTCGGAGCACGACGCCGAGAAGCCCGGCATGTACGCGGTGGAGGTTCAGCAGGCCGACGGCAGCGCGGTCGAGGTCTACCTGGACAAGAGCTACAAGGTCGTCGACACCAAGCAGGAAGGCGCCGAAGAAGACGAGGACTGACCGCCGGCCGCTCACCCCGGTGGGCAGCGCCGCCCGTGCGAGGCGGCCATCATCAGCTGCGATGCGAAGGAGAACGACATGCCGGACCGCAAACCCCGTCCGTCGCGTGCTGGGCGCGTGCTCCCGCTCCGCCGGACCGTCGCCGCACAGGCCCCCGATGAGGCGAGCGGCGGGTCCACCCGGCAACGCGTCGGCGATGGCCGCCGTGACGGTGCCGTCCCTGGCGTGCGCCGCTGGACGATGCTGGCCTTCGCCGTCGCGGCGCTGGCGGTGCCCGGCTTCACGGTGGCCATGACGATGGTGAGCGAGTCGGCCTCGCAACCCGGCCCGTCGGTGACCTGGTCGCGTGGCGGCGTACCGGTTGGGACGTCGCAGGAGTCGTCGGCCGACCCTGCCGGCCCTGCCGACCCTGCCGGCCCTGCCGGCACGTCTGCCGCGACGCCCGATCAACGGTCCGCCTCCCAGGCCAGCCCGCGCCCTGGCCGGAGCTCCGAAGCCCCGGCGACGGGCGCGCACGCCGACGACGGGGCCGATGACAAGGGCGTCGAGGATGGACGTGCCGACGACGCCGATGATGAGCGGCGTGAAGGTGAGCGCGGTGACGGGGAGCGTGGTGGCGGGGAGCGTGGTGGCGGGGAGCGTGGTGGCGGGGAGCGTGACAGGCGCCACTGAGGCGTCCGCCGCCGTGCGGCAGGCTGTCCACCGCGCGCCTGGGTCGGAGCGCTCGGATGAGTTCGGTGCTGGTCCGACTCCTGACCAGGTTGTGGTGTTCACTCCTCCCGCGGTGCCCGGATTGTGTCAGCCTGACGGCATGCTGGTGCTGCTGATCGAGGATGACGACCGGATCGCCGACCCGCTGACCGAGGGCCTGGGTCACCACGGCTTCGCGGTGGCCCGCGCCCGCACCGGCGCCGAGGCGCTGGCCCTGGCCGGCCGGGCCGCCGATCGGCCGGAGATGGTCCTTCTGGATCTCGGGTTACCCGACATGGACGGCCTGGACGTGTGCCGGGCGCTGCGGACGCGCTCGGAGGTGCCGATCATCATGATCACCGCTCGGGGCGAGGAGATCGACCGGGTCCTGGGGCTGGAGCTGGGGGCCGATGACTACGTGGCCAAGCCCTTCGGCGTACGGGAACTGGTGGCCCGGATCCGGGCGGTCATGCGCCGCGTCCGCGCCGGCAGTCCGGCTCTGGCCGCGGCCGGCGTCGATGCGCTCCCATCCGTGGCAGTGGACGGAGTGCAGCATGTCGGAGCGCTGGCCGTCGACCGCCGCACCCGCCAGGTGCGGCTGGCCGGGAACGAGGTGGCGTTGACGCCCAAGGAGTTCGACCTGCTGGCGTACCTGGCCACCGACGCCGGCGCGGTCTACTCCCGCCAGCAGATCCTGGATGAGGTGTGGGACCCGCACTTCTTCGGCCCAACCAAGACGCTGGACGCGCACATCGCGGCCCTGCGCCGAAAACTCGGCGATTCGGCGTGGATCGCCACCGTGCGCGGGGTCGGCTTCCGCCTGGTGGACCCCGCCGCCGAGCCTCCCGCCGCACCGGCTGCCGGCCGGCCTGGCGCGGTGCCGCGGTGACCCGGCGGCTGCTGCTCAGCTACCTGGGCCTGGTGCTGCTGGCGCTGGCCGCCCTGGAGATCCCCCTCGGCCTGGTCTACGCAGGCGGTGAGCGGGACCGCTTCGCCGCCTCGGCCGAACGCGACGCCGCGATGCTGGCCGAACTGGCCGAGGAGGAGATCGAGGAAGACAATCTGGCCGCCCTGCCCGACCTGGCCCGCCAGTACGCCGGGCGCACCGGCGGGCGGGTGGTCGTGGTCGACCGGCGCGGGCTCGTCCTGGCCGACTCCGCCGCCGGTTCCGGCGCCCGGGAAGCGGGGGCCGACCTGTCCGGTGAGCCGGATATCGCCGCCGCCCTGGACAACCGGCCCACGATCGGCACCCGGGCCGGCCCGGCAGGTGAGGTGCTGTCGGCCACCATGCCCGGCGCCTCGGGCACCACCGTACGCGGGGCGCTGCGCCTGACGTACCCGATGAGCGCCGTCACCGATCGGGTGCGCACCATCTGGCTCGCGCTGGCCCTCGGTGGCGCATGTGTGCTGGCCGCCGCCGCCCTGATCGCGCTCGCCCTGGCCCGCTGGGTGACCCGCCCGGTCCGGGCCCTGGAGGCGGCCACCGCCGCGCTGGCCGACGGGCACGAGCCCGATTCGGCCCTGTCCAGGCGCGGGCCGCCCGAACTGCGCCGCCTGGCCGTCACCTTCAGCCGCACCGCCACCAGGTTGCGGCACCTGCTGCACGCCCAGCGCGCGTTCGCCTCCGAGGCCTCCCACCAGCTCAAGACCCCGCTGACCGCACTGCGGCTGCGGCTGGAGAACTTCGAACCCTACCTGCACCCACGCGCCCACCCCAGCCTGGACGAGGCCGTCGGCGAGGTGGACCGCCTGGCCCGGATGGTCAACGGGCTCCTCGCGCTGGCCCGCCTCGAACACGCCGCCACCGCACCCGAGTCCGTCGATGCCGACGCGGTGCTCGCCGACCGGGCCGCCGCCTGGACGGCCCTGGCCGCCGAACACCACGTGCACATCACCCTGACCGGCCCGCCCGCGGGAAAGGTGCAGGCCATCCCGGGAGCTCTGGAGCAGATCGTCGACAACCTGGTCTCCAACGCGCTGCGCGTCGCACCGCCCGCCAGCACGATCACGCTGCACCGCGAGCCCGCCACCGCATCGGACGGAACCCCGTACGTCCAGCTGCATGTGATCGATCAGGGGCCGGGCATGACCGCGGCCGACCGCGCCCGCGCCTTCGACCGGTTCTGGCGCGCCCCTGGCACCACCCACCACGACGGCACCGGTCTGGGACTGCCGATCGTCCAGCAGCTCACCCACGCCGGCGGCGGCCAGATCACCCTCAATCCCGCCCCCGGCGGCGGGTTGGACGCCACCGTCTTCCTGCGCCCCGCAACCTCCGCCCAGACGGCCACGCCCTATCCTGCGGCCCAGCACCGTCTGTCCCGCCGATCCCGCGCAAGCTCGCGCTGAGCACCACCGTCCAGCCGTCAGTGCGTCGCATCAGGGGCGGCCAGGCCGGTCAGCCGGCACAGCACGGCGAACCCGTCGTCGGTGCCCGGCCAGTGCCGGCGCACCGCGGACAGGCCGGCGCGGCGCACCACCGAGCGCAGCACAGCCGTGATGATGATCGCGTCGTCGGCGTAGCCGAGCACGGGGATGAAGTCCGGCACCAGATCGATGGGAATCGCCAGGTAGGCCAGCAGCAGGCCGAGCCGTACCCGCACCCCGCGCGGCAGAGTGGCGTCGGCAGCCAGGCGGCGCACCAGGCGCAGCACGTCCGGCAGCAGCCGCAGCGCCTCCCGCAACAGGCCTTTACGGGGCCGGACCAGCGCCAGCGTCGCGATCAACGCCGCCCAGGTCACCAGCAACGCGATCACGATGCCGATCAGCAGGTCCCACCCCCATGCCCCGGTCATGCCTTCTCCTCGCTCGTATGCGTCCAAGGCCGGCGCCGCGGTGTCAGGCGCGGTGGCCGGAGCCTCAGCCGCCGGCGCCGCCTGCTCGAAAGCGGCCAGATCCGCCTCCGGCTCCTCGACCTCGGCACAGGTGGCCCGGCCCCGCTCCCGCTCCGTGGCCGGCTCGCCGCGAAACGGGCGGCGTCATCAAGCCATCCAACTCACCGGCGGTGGGGCGGGTGTGAAAGCGCCCCACCGCCGGGTCGGGTGTCAGGCGCGGCGGAGGTGGAAGGTCAGGGACAGGTCCTCGTCCGTGTGGGACGGGAGGTCCGGCGCCGTGCCCTCCGTGACCGTCGTCGCCAGGACCTCCTCCGCCACCACGTGCCCCTCGGTGCGCAGCGCCGTGGCGAGCTCGGGGGAGGACGTGGTCCACCACAGGTCGATGCGGTCCGTGATCGACAGGCCGGTCGACTTGCGGGCGTCCTGGACCAGGCGGATGACCTCGCGCAGGAGGCCGGCGCGGCGCAGCTCGTCGGTGAGCTCCAGGTCCAGGGCCACCGTCTCGCCCGTGCCGGTGCCGATGGCGCCGGTCTCCACCGCCCATCCCGAGCGGGGCTGCTCGTTGACGATCACGTCGTCCGGGCCGAGCATGATCTCGCCCAGCTCGTCCGCCTCCACCATGACCGTGGATCCCGAGCGCAGGGCCCGGGCCACGCGGGTGGCGTCGGCGGCGGCCACCGCGGCCGCGACGAGCTTGGTCTGGGAGCCGAAGCGCTTGCCCAGGGCCCGGAAGTTGGGCTTTACCGAGTAAGTCACGAGATCAGCGCTAAATCCGGACATGTCCTCTAGCGTGTGGACGTTCAGCTCGTCCGCCACCAGGCCCCGGAGCTCCCCGGGCAGCGACGGCCAGCCGTGCGCCCCCACCAGGGCGCGGCGCAGCGGCTGGCGGGTCTTGACGCCCGACGAGGCGCGGGCCGAGCGGCCCAGCTCCACCAGGCGGCGTACGAGGGCCATCTGGTCGGACAGCGCCGGGTCCAGCAGGTCCTCGCGCACCTCCGGCCAGGCGGCCAGGTGCACCGAGGAGGGCGCGTCGGAGGAGCGCAGGACGTCCCAGAGGTAGTCGGTGATGAACGGCGTGACGGGCGCCATCAGCCGCGTCACCGTCTCCAGGCACTCGTAGAGCGTCGCGAACGCCTCCGGCGACCCCTGCCAGAACCGGCGGCGCGAGCGGCGCACGTACCAGTTAGACAGGTCGTCGAGGAAGTCTGCCAGGCGGCGCCCGGCGCGCTGGGTGTCGTACTCGTCCAGCGACGCCGTGACCTCGGCCACCGTCCTGTGCAGCTCGGCCAGCACCCAGCGGTCGAGCAGCGGGCGCTCGGCCGCGGGCGTGGCCTGCGCGAGCATGGCCGGCGACCAGGACTCGGCGTTGGCGTAGAGGGTGAAGAACGACGAGGTGTTCCAGAGCGTCAGCAGGACCTTGCGGACGATCTCCTCGAGGGTGTTGTGCCCCACCCGGCGGGAGGCCCAGGGCGAGCCCGCGCAGGCCATGAACCACCGCAGCGCGTCGGCCCCGTGCTGGTCCATCAGCGGGATCGGCTCGAGGATGTTGCCCAGGTGCTTGCTCATCTTGCGGCCGTCCTCGGCCAGGATGAGGCCCAGGCAGAGCACGTTCTCGTAGGAGGACTGGCCGAAGACCAGCGTGCCGACGGCCATCAGCGAGTAGAACCAGCCCCGCGTCTGGTCGGTGGCCTCGCAGATGAACTGCGCCGGGTAGACGCCCTCCGGCTTGCCGCGCTCGCCCCACTGGGCGAAGGGCATGGAGCCGGAGTCGTACCAGGCGTCGATGACGTCGGGCACGCGGCGCGCGAGGGCGCCGCACGACGGGCAGTCGAAGGTCACGTCGTCCACGTACGGGCGGTGCGGGTCGAGCGCCGAGATGTCCTGCCCGGCCAGCCCGCCCAGCTCCTCCAGCGAGCCGACGCACGTCACGTGGGACTCGTCCGCCGAGCACACCCACAGCGGCAGCGGCGTGCCCCAGTAGCGCGAGCGCGACAGCGACCAGTCGACGTTGTTGCGCAGCCACTCGCCGAACCGGCCCCACTTGATCGTCTCGGGGAACCAGTTGGTGCCGGCGTTCTCGGCCAGCATCTTGTCCTTGACCGCGGTGGTGCGGATGTACCAGGACGGGAGCGCGTAGTAGAGCAGCGGGGTGTGGCAGCGCCAGCAGTGGGGGTAGCTGTGCTCGAAGTGGCCGCCGCGGTAGAGCAGCCCGCGGGCGCGCAGGTCCTCGGTCAGCTCCTCGTCGGCGTCCTTGAAGAACCGTCCGCCGACCATGGGAACGTCGTCGAGGAAGCGGCCGTCGGGGCCGATCGGGTTGACGACGGGCATGTCGTACTGCCTGATCACGGCCATGTCGTCGGCGCCGAAGGCCGGGGCCTGGTGGACCAGGCCGGTGCCGTCCTCGACCGTGACGTAGTCGCCGAGCACGACGTAGTGGGCGCCGGGGATGTCGACCAGGTCGAACGGGCGGGAGTAGGGGGTGTGCTCCAGCTCGCGCCCGGTGTAGCGGGCCACCTCGGTCGCGCCCTCGCCGAGGACCGCCAGCAGCGGCTCGGCGACCACCAGGACCTCGCCGTCGGCGGTGCGGGCCGCGACGTACGTCACGTCGGGGTGCACGGCGACGGCCGTGTTGGACACGAGGGTCCACGGCGTGGTCGTCCACACCAGCAGCGCGGCGCCCAGCTCGGCCAGCGGCCCGGAGGTCACCGGCATGCGGACGTAGACCGACGGGCTGGAGACGGTCTCGTAGCCGCCGGGCTGGCCCAGCTCGTGGTCGGACAGCCCGGTGCCGCAGCGCGGGCAGTACGGCGTGATGCGGAAGTCGCGGAACAGCAGCCCCTTGTCCCAGATGACCTTCAGCGACCACCAGACCGACTCGATGTAGGACGGGTCCATGGTCCGGTACGCCTGGGACAGGTCGATCCAGTAGCCCATGCGCTCGGTCAGCTGCTCGAAGGCGTCGACGTGGCGCAGCACCGACTCGCGGCACTTGGCGTTGAACTCGGCGATGCCGTATTCCTCGATGTCCTTCTTGCCGGTCAGGCCCAGCTCGCGCTCCACGCCGACCTCGACGGGCAGGCCGTGGCAGTCCCAGCCGGCCTTGCGCGGGACGCTGAATCCGCGCATGGACTTGTAGCGCGGGAACAGGTCCTTGAACACCCGCGCCTCGACGTGGTGCACACCGGGCAGCCCGTTGGCGGTGGGCGGGCCCTCGTAGAAGACCCAGGACGGGTTTCCGGAGTTCTGCTCCACGGAGCGCTCGAAGATCTTCCCGTCCCGCCAGCGGTCGAGGACCTCGCGCTCGAGCGCGGGCAGGTCGACCTGCGCGGGAAGAGAGCGGAAAGATGGGGAAGACATTTCGGGCGTGACCTCCACGCTTCGTCGGCCGGTAGGGCGAGCGTGAAGGGACGAAGCCATGCGGCTCCGCGGTACCACCCTTCTTGACCTCGCACGCGGGCGAGGCCCTCTTCGTTTGATCTGCAGCCGGGTCTAATGAGCTCTGGCGAGCCGTTCTTCCGGCGGCTCCGGGGTGATATCCCTCACAGTCGGGCCCCATCAACGCCTTGCAGTCTCAAACCATAACGCAGAGTGGGGCCGAAGGCTTCCTGGTTTCTCAGGGCGAGCCACTCGCGGGGCCGTCGGTACGCAACCGACAAAGATGCGGGAATGGACGCCCCTGTGGAGGAGTTTAATGCGCGAGGCGGGATAGTACGGGGGAGGTAAACCGTCCGGCGGGTCGTTTGCCGTTCCGTTATGTGGATCCTAAGCTGCCCGCACCATTTACGGCCTTGATCAGCAATGGAGGCAGCCATGGCGGCACCCACGCAGACCGCTACACCTTCGATGTGGTCGGAGGAGGAGCTGGCCGAGGTACGCGGCATGCTCCAGAGTGAGATCGACCAGCTCAACGCGGACATCCACCGCCACGAGACGGAGATAGCCTCTGGAGACGTCACCCAGGGGGCGGGCGACGACCAGGCGGACGCCGGCGCGAAGACGTACGAGCGCGAACGCGAGATCGCCCTTACCCTGAATGCGCGCGATCTGGTCGCGCAGAACGAACGTGCGATCGCCAGGATCGACGCCGGGACCTATGGAGTGTGCGAATCGTGCCACAAGCCGATCGGCAAGGAACGCCTTCAGGCGTTCCCGAGGGCGACGCTGTGCGTGGCCTGCAAGCAGAAGGAGGAGCGCCGGTAGGCCGCCCCCGCGGGCGGCTGTTCGCCGTCCTCGTCGTGCTGGCGGCCGTGGTCTACGCGGCCGACCTCATCACCAAGACGGTGGTGCTGCGCACACTCGAGGGTCAGGCGCCGCTCGTCGTCATCCAGGACGTGCTGCAGTTCCGGGTGATCTTCAATTCCGGTGCCGCGTTCAGCCTCGGCACCGGAATGACCTTCGTCTTCACCTTCATCGCCGCGGGCGTGGTCGTCGCCATCGTGCGCACCGCCCGCAAGCTCGGCAGCCGGGCCTGGGCGGTCACGCTGGGGCTGCTGCTCGGCGGCGCGCTCGGCAACCTCACCGACCGGCTGCTGCGCTATCCCTCGGGGATCGGGCGCTCCTCGCAGCTCCAGGGGCACGTCGTCGACTTCATCGAGGTGCTCCCCGGGCATTTCCCGATCATCGACTACTTCCCCGTGTTCAACATCGCCGACTCGGCCATCGTCTGCGGCGGCATCCTGGCGGTGCTGCTGGCCTGGCGCAACGTGCAGATCGACGGGTCCAGGGAGACCCCGGAGACCAAGGGGGCCGAGAAGGGTGAGTGAGCAGCGGAGCCTGCCCGTCCCCGACGGCCTGGAGGGCGAGCGGCTCGACGCCGCGCTCTCGCGGCTGTTCGGCTTCTCGCGCACCCGCGCGGCCGAGCTGATCGGCGCGGGCGAGGTGCTGGTGGACGGCCGCCAGCCGGCCAAGTCCGACCGGGTGCACGCGGGCGCGTGGCTCGACGTGACGATGCCGCCGCCGGTCACCACGCCGATGCCGGTCGCCGAGCCGGTGCCGGGCATGACGGTCGTGTACGAGGACGACGACGTCATCGTGATCAACAAGCCGATCGGCGTGGCCGCCCACCCGACCGTCGGCTGGACGGGGCCGACCGTGATCGGCGGGCTGCTCGGGGCCGGTCACACGATCGCCACCAGCGGGGCCGCCGAGCGCCAGGGCATCGTGCACCGCCTCGACGCCAACACCACGGGGGCGATGGTGGTGGCCAAGAGCGAGGTCGCCTACTCGCGGCTCAAGCGGGCCTTCAAGGAGCGCACGGTCGACAAGCGCTACCACGCGCTCGTGCAGGGGCATCCCGACCCGTTCAGGGGCACGGTGGACGCGCCCATCGACCGCCACCCGTCCGGGGACGGGCGCTTCGCGGTGGTGGCCGGGGGCAAGCCGTCGATCACCCACTACGACACCGTCGAGGCGTTCCGCGCGGCCTCGCTGCTGGACATCAAGCTGGAGACCGGGCGCACGCACCAGATCAGGGTGCACATGGCGGCGCTGCGGCACCCCTGCGTCGGCGACCTGCTCTACGGCGCGGATCCGACGCTGGCGGCCCGGCTGGGGGTCACGCGCCAGTGGCTGCACGCGGTGGCGCTCGGGTTCGAGCACCCGACCACGGGCGACTGGATGTCGTTCAGCACGGACTATCCGCAGGACCTGCAGAAGGCGCTCGACATCGTCCGCGCCGAGTCCTGAGCGCCCCTACGGCTGGTCGGCGTCCTCGCTGCCCGGCTCCGACGGCTCGACCGAGTCCGGGGTCCGGGAAGGGGTGGTGTTCTCCCGGTCCTTCTTGCCGCTCGCGCTCGGCGTCGGCGTCCGCTTGGGGTTCTTCCGCTCACCGGTGGGCGTGGGCTCCCGGGTGGGGTCCTTCCGCTCGCCGGACGGTGTCCTGTGCGGGCTCTCGACGGCCGGCGGGGAACTGGCCGGGGGCGGGGAGCTGTCCGGAGCGGAGGGCGTCGAAGTGAGCTGCGGGTCACTGGTGGCCGGAGTGTGGGTGGCCGGATCGCTCGTGGAGGGCGGGGCGGACACGACGGCCGGGGCCGGGCCCGGGCTCTGGGGCAGGTCCCGCGCCCGGCCGGACGACCACCAGGCCGCCCCGCCCGTGACCGCCGCGACGACCAGGGCGCCTGCCGCGATCACGGCCAGCGGCAGCCTGCGCCGCCGCCGCGGCACAGCCGCGCCCGGTCGGGTCGCTCCCGGCCCGGCAGCGCCTGCCCCGGCAGCTCCCGGCCCGGCAGCGCCTGCCCCGGCAGCGCCCAGCCCAGCTGCGCCCAGCCCGACAACGCCCGCCCCGGCGGCGCCCGGCTCGGTGAGGGGGCCCGTCCGCTCGGGGGCGCCGCCGGTCAGGATCGCGGCCAGCTGCTGCTCGGCCTCCTCCAGCGACATGCGCTCGGCCGGGTTCTTGCGCAGCAGCCCGAGCAGTACGGGGCCGAGCACGCCCGCGCGGGACAGCGGCTCCGGCTCGGCGTGCAGGACCGCGCCCAGCGTGGCCAGGGGGTTGTCCCGCTGGAAGGGCGAGTGCCCCTCCACCGCCATGTAGAGCGTCACGCCCAGCGACCACAGGTCGGAGGAGGGCTTGGCCTGGCTGCCCGCCGCGCGTTCCGGCGCCATGAACGCGGGGGTGCCGAGCAGGACGCCCGTGCTCGTCACGGGAGCCTCGTCCTCCGTCGTGGCGATGCCGAAGTCGGTGAGCACCGCCCGGCCGTCCTCGGTCAGCAGCACGTTGTCCGGCTTGACGTCCCGGTGCAGCACGCCCGCCGCGTGCGCCGCGCGCAGCGCCTCGAGCAGTTGCAGCCCGATGTCCGCGGCCGCGGGCGGGGACATGGGGCCGTCCTCGCGGATCAGCTCGCCCAAGGTGCGGGAGCGGACGAGCTGCATGACGATCCACGGGTGACCGTTCTCCTCCAGGACGTCGTAGACGGTGGCCACGCCGGGGTGAGCCACCCGGCCGGCCGCCCTGGCCTCTCTGAAAGTGCGTACGGCGAAGACCTCGCGCTCCGGACCCGTCAGGTCGGGCGGCGGCAGGACCTCCTTGACCGCCACGTCCCGGCCCAGCACCTCATCATGAGCCTGCCACACCGTTCCCATCCCGCCCCGGCCGATCGTCCTGAGCAGCCGGTAACGCCCACCGACCATCTCTGTTGCATCGGACATGCACGGGCGACTACCCCAGAAAGAACCGGACAAGCGCGGTGACGAGCGCGGCCGCCGCCAGGATGACCAGGAACGGCGCCCGCAACAGCAGCGCGACGACCGCGGCGCCCAGCCCGGCCGTACGCGCCGGGTCGAAGCTCAGCCCGCCCTCCTCCGTGAACAGCTGCACCGCGATCAGGGCCGCCAGCAGCGCCACCGGCACCAGTTCGGCGAACCTGCGGATCGCCGGATGCTCCAGCACCCGGCGCGGCGCCGCCAGCCCGGCCAGCTTGAGCGCGTAGCAGCCCGCGCAGACCGCGGCGATGGCCCACCACAGCGTCATCGCGCCATCACCACCAGCACCGCGGCCGCCGACAGCAGCACGGGCACGCCCGGAGGCAGGAACGGGGTGGCGCACAGGGCGATCACCGCCGCGGCGCCCGCCAGCCCGCGCAGCTCGGCGCTGGCCGTCAGGCGCGGCCACAGGATGGCCAGGAACGCGGCCGGGCCCACCACGTCCAGCCCCAGCACGCCGGGGTCGCCCAGGAAGGACGCGCCGTAGGCGCCCGCCAGGGTGGTCAGGTTCCAGGTGAGGTAGAGGCTGGCGAACGTGGTGGCGAAGCCCGTGCGGGCCGCCTCCCGGGTCGGCTGGGCCAGCGTGACGGCCGTCGTCTCGTCGATCACACCCTGCGCGGCCAGCAGCCGGCGCGGACCGCGTACCCGGAGCAGGTCGGCCAGGCGCAGGCCGTAGAGCGTGTTGCGGCCGCCCAGCAGCAGCGCGCCCAGGGTGGCGGTCACCAGGTCGCCGCCCGCGCCCACCGCGCCGGTCAGCGCGAACTGCGAGGCGCCGGTGAAGGCCAGCAGGCTCAGCACGCACGCCTGCGGCACGCTGAGGCCCGCGGTGATCGCGGCGGCGCCGAAGGCTATCCCCGACAGCCCCACGGCCACGCCCATGCCGAGGCCGTCCCGCACGGCGGCGGAACGGTGAGTTGTCTGTTCCATGCCGCAAGAGGCTAGGAGGTGGGGGAAGCGCCGGTCTTGTACGTTCCTGCAGCACGCTGGTACGCCGCGGGCGGCACGCCCACGATGCGCTTGAAATGCCGGTTGAGGTGGGCCTGGTCGGTGAAGCCGACCTCGGCGGCCACCTGTGCCGGGCGTACCCCGGACTGCAGGAGGCGGCGCGCCTGTCGCACCCGCAGCGAGGTGAGGTACGCGTGCGGCGGCAGGCCCGTCTCGGCCTTGAACGCCCGCAGCAGCGCGAACGGCCGCGCGCCCACCGCGTCGGCCAGGTCGTCCAGCGTCGGCGGGTCGATGAGGCTGTCGTGCAGCAGGTCGAGCGCCTCCCGCACGGCCCGCTGGCCCTCGGCGGGCAGCACCGTCGCCGGCCTGGGCGTGGCGTGGCGGGTCACCAGCCGCGCGAACAGCGTGCGGCTCAGCGTGGAGGCGGCCAGCGCGTCGCCGCGCTCGGCCGCCTGGTGCGCCCTGCCGAGCAGCAGCGCCACCTCCGGGTCGCGCACCACCTGCCTGGGGAAGTGCGGCGTCGCGTACGGCACGCCCAGCTCGGCGGCGATCCCCGCCAGCGTGCCGATCGACGGGTAGAGCATGCGGTACGACCAGCCGTCCGGCGTGCCCGCCTGGCCGGTGTGCACCGACTCGGGGTTGACCAGCACCACCTCGCCCGCGCCCGCCCGGTGCAGGGTGCCGCGGTAGTCGAACTCCTCCACGCCCCTGACGATCACGCCGATGGCGTAGCCGTCGTGTACGTGCCGGGTGAAGCGGTGGGTGACGTAGCGGGCCTTGAGCAGGTCGGTGCCCGGCACCGCCGGATGCCGCCAGAAGTGCGCCTGCTCTTTCATAGGGGTCTGAAGGTCTTCGCGAACGTCTCGAAGTAGCGCCTGTCCGAGGCCCAGCGGGCGTCGGTGGTCTCCCAGTAGAGGGCGTACGGGCGGCCGTCGGCGGTGCGGAAGCCGCGGTTGATCACGTGGATGCGCTGCCCGTCGCGGATCCTGGTGAACTCCCAGTCGGCGGCCTTGCGGCCGAGGTAGGTGGTGGAGACGATGCCGATCCGGTTGTATCCCTCGAACTCGTTCTTCGCCTGGATCTCCCGCTCCAGGGAGGCCCACTGCTTGGCCGGGTCCGCCCAGGCGAAGTCGGGCACCGTCCACTCCACGATCATCGCCCCGGGGGTGTCGGGGCCCTTGAAGCTGATGCTGTCCCTGGTGGCGTGCTTCACGGCCCGCCAGCCCTCGGGGACGGCGATCCCGAAGCGGCCCTGCGTGCTCCTGAACGCCCGCCATCCCGCGGGCACCGGCTGCGCCGCCGCGGTGGGCGTGGCGGTGGGCGTGCGCGTGGGCTCTGGCGTGGCGGTGGGCGTGCTCGACGTGGTCGGCGTGGCGGTGGGCCCAGTGGTGGGCCCAGTGGTGGGTCCCGTGGGGGTGGGGTCCGTGATCGTGGCGGTGTTCGTCCAGTGGTTGGAGACCAGGAAGCCGCCCGCGCCCAGCACCGCCACGGCGGCGGGCAGGCCGATCCACAGCGCCCTGCCGCGCCTGGACCGCGTAGAGAGCGTGGGCCCCTCGGCGGTGTTCGCGGCGCCGGCCGTCGGCCGCCAGGCCCCGGGGGGCGTCGGGTGGGGTGACGGGCTCGTGGCGGCCTCGTACAGCAGCCTGGCGGCTTCCGCGGCGGGCAGGCGCTCGTCCGGATTCCTGCGCAGCAGCCCCATGATGACCGGCTGCAGCGCGCCGGCCCGCGCCGGCGGTCCGGGCTCGTCGCGCAGCACCGCCGCGACCGTCGCGGCCCACGAGTCGCGCCTGAACGGCGGCTCGCCCTCGACGGCGGCGTAGAGCGTCGCCCCCAGCGACCACAGGTCCGACTCGGGGCGCGCGGGCTCGCCGTTGAGGCGCTCGGGAGGCATGTACGCGGGCGTGCCAACCAGCCCGCCGGTCGCCGTCAGCCCCGCCTCGGCCTCCAGCGAGGCGATGCCGAAGTCGGTCAGCACCACCCGGCCGTCGTCGGCCAGCAGCACGTTCTCGGGCTTCACGTCACGGTGGAGCACCCCGGTGGCGTGCGCGGCGCGCAGCGCGTCGAGCACCCGCCCGCCGATCACCGCGACCTGCCCCACCGTGAGCGGCCCGCGCTCGCGCACCACCTCGGCCAGCGAGCGCGAGCGCACGAGCTGCATCACGATCCACGGGCGGCCGTCCTCCTCGACGACGTCGTGGATGACGATCACCGACGGGTGGTCGAGGCGGCCGGCCGCCCTGGCCTCCCTGATGGTCCTGCCGTTGAGCTCGGCCCGCTTGGCGTCGCCGACGCCCGTGTAGCGGACCTCCTTGATCGCCACCGTGCGGTCGAGCAGCTCGTCGTGGGCACGCCAGACCACGCCCATGCCGCCCTCGCCGAGCGGCTCGATGAGGCGATACCGGTTGCTGACCCGCCTTTCCACGCCGTGAAGCCTACTTGGCCGGTTGGAAGGTGGCGCAGAACCCTTCGAAGAAGTCGTAGTCGGCCTTCCAGTGGCTCTTCAGGGTGTGCCAGTAGATCGCGTACGCCCGCCCGTTCTCGGTGATGAATCCCCGGTTGCGCACCCGCGTCTTGCCGGTGTTGGTGTTCCAGGTGAAGTCCCAGTCCGCGGCGGCCTTATGGAAGCCGTCGACCCGCTTGATGTCGAGCTTCTTGTAGCCGCCGAAGTTGTTCTTGAGACTCGGCTCCTGCTTCTTCCAGTCCTTGTACGGGTCCTTGCCGGGGTTCTTCGCCTCCTCGATCATGAGGTAGGCGTTGGAGGCCGCGCCGGGGCCCTTGAACTTGACCTGCATGCCGCCGCGGTCCCACACGTCCCACCCCTTGGGCAGGCCGATGGAGAAGCCGAGCTTCTTGTCCTTGTACATCTTCCAGCCGGCCGGGAGGGGGTTCTTCTCCTCCTCCTTCTCCTTCTCAGGGGTCGGAGTGGCCGTCGGCGACGGCGGCTGGGAGGCGCTCGGCTCGGCGGAGGCCGACGTGGACGCGGACGCGCTCGGCGACGCCTGCGAGGCGGTGGCACTGGGGACCGTGGCCTGGGACGCGCCCTTCTTCGGATCGACATCGTCGGGGGCCGAGCGCAGGCCGAGGTAGCCGCCGATCGCGGCCACGAGCACGACGGCCACGGCCGCCGCGATGACCGGGCCGGCCCGGCGCTGCTCCGTCCTGGCCGCGTCCATCGTGGACTCGGCGGTGGCGGGGGCCGGGTCCACGGTCGGCGCGGGCGTGATCCGCGACCCGGTCTCGGGGACGGCGGGCGACGGCGCCGGGGCGGGGGCGGCGATCAGGTTGGGGTCGGTCGGGGTGTCGTCCTCGACGGGCGGCGCCTGGCGCAGCTTGCCCAGGGCGCGGAACCTGTTCTGGACGGCGGCCTTGCCCTGCGCGGAGGCCTCGCTGGGCGAGGGCGGATCGGCAGGTGCGGGCGCCTTGTGCGGCGCGGTGGGCAGCCGCGGCACGCGGATCGTCTGGGACACGGGGAACTGCGCGGTCGGCGGCGGGCTCGCCTGTGCGATGACCTGCCGCAGCATCCGCTGCGCTTCCTCGTACGTGAGCCGCTGGACCGGCTCCTTGTTGAGCAGGCCCATGATCACGTCGGTGAGCGGGCCCGCGTGTGGAGCGGGATCGGGCTCGTCGGTCAGCACGGCGTGCATGGTCGCCAGGGCCATCCCCCGCTCGTGCGGGGAGCGGCCCTCCACGGCCGTGTACAGCGTAGCCCCTAACGACCATAGGTCCGACTCGCGCCGCGCGGGCAGCCCTTTGAGCCGCTCGGGCGCGATGAACGCCGGCGTTCCGGCCAGCCCGGTCACGGTGAGCTGCGTCTCGGTCTCCAGCGTGGCGATGCCGAAGTCGGTGAGCACGACCCGGCCGTCGTCGGCCAGCAGCACGTTCTCGGGTTTGACGTCGCGGTGCAGCACGCCGGCCTCGTGGGCGCGGTGCAGCGCGTCCAGCACGGCCAGGCCGATCTCGGCCACCCGCTTGGGCGCCAGCGGCCCGTCCTGCTTGATCACGGCGCCCAGCGAGCGCGACTGGACGAGCTGCATGACGATCCAGGGCCGGTCATCCTCCTCGATCACGTCGTGCACGACGATCACGTTGGGATGCTCGAACCTCGCCGCCGCCCTCGCCTCGCGCATCGTGCGCCGGTTCAGCAGCTGCACCTCCTCGCCCAGGGCGGCCGCGTACCTGACCTCCTTGACCGCGACCGTGCGGTCAAGGAGCTCGTCGTAGGCGCGCCAGACGATGCCCATCCCGCCCCTGCCGATGGGTTCCTGCAGCTGGTAGCGGCCGGCGATGCGGCGTCCCTCCTGCTTGCGATCCGACATCAACGGCCTCAAACCCTCCTCTAGGCCAAGAAATACTCCCATAGCGAGGGATCAACGGCGACTCGCCTGAAGGACAGTCCGTCATGTGCGAGGCGCCGTCCAGCAGGTGAAGCCATGGGTGTAGTGTTTCAGACATGACTTGTCGCTACGCGTTTATCGAGCCGGCTCCGGGAGAGCCGGTCGTCAGCTAGCGACCACCTGGAGCCGGCACGAGGCAGAGACGACCCGTCTCTGCCTTTTTGGTTTTCCCGCCGGCTGCGCAGGGGCCGGCCCGAATTGGGGGAGTCGAGGATGTCATCGACCTTGGAACGGCGCGCGGTGGCGGTGGGCGGAACGCTCGTGGGCGAGGGGCCCGCCGTGGTGATCGGCGACCGGGTCGACCTGCGGGCGCACCGCGGGCAGGCCGACGCGTACGAGGTGCTGGGCGAGCACGCCACGCTGGTGGAGCCGTACTCGGCCGCCGACCTGCCGGCCATCGCCGAGCGGGCGGACGCGGTCGTGGTGGGTTCGTCGTGGACGCGCGACATCCCGCTGGTGCGCTCGGCGGCCGGGCTGGGGCTGCCGGTGGTCGTGGAGCGGCGGCCCGCCGCCTCGCTGGAGGAGTGGCTGGAGCTGGCCGACTACTGCGCGCGGGAGGGTGACGGGCGGGTGCTCCTGTGCGAGGGCGGCCGGCTGGACCTGGGGCTGATGCGGGCGGCCCGCGCCGTCTCGGGGCGTCCCGTGCTCGCCGACGTCTCGCGGGACGCGGCGCTGTCCGCGGCGGCGGTGGCGGCGGGCGCCGACGGGCTCGTCGTGGACTCGGCCGAACGGGGCAAGTCCGCCGCCAAGCTCGGGACCTACGCGGGTGCCCGGACGGCTGAGCCCTCCAAGAGCGGGGCGCTGGAGTTCGTGGGCCCCGGGAGCCTCGCCGAGTCCCGTCAGGAGCTCTCTCCGGCCACGGCGCTGCGCGCGGCCGAGGAGGCGGTGACGGTCGTGGGCGCCCTGGTGCGGCCCGAGGCGCCCGCCACGCTGCCGGAGTGCCGCGAGGCGATCGACCGGGTGGACGCGGCGCTGGCCACGCTGCTCGAACGGCGGGCGGCGCTGGCGGGCATCGTGCAGCGGATCAAGCCGGTGGGCGGGTTCGCGGGGCGCGACCTGGCCCGGGAGCGCGCGCTCGTGGCGCGGATGGCGCTGCGCGCCCCGTCGCTGGGGGAGGCCCGGCTCGCGCCCATCATGAACGCCGTCATCGAGGCGGGCCTCCACCTGGCCGAGGAGCGCTCGGCCGAGTGAGCGGGCTCAGGGGGCGTCGAGGCGGACGTTGTTCATGGGGCGGCCCGGCCCGGCGGCGATCTGCTTGGTGATGAGCTCGGCGAAGCGGCGGTAGCCGTCGCCCGTCGGGTGGTAGCTGCGGGCGTTGACCTTGAGCTCGTCCATGTTCAGGGCCAGCCCGTTCAGGTACGGCTGCGGCTGTCCCACCTCGTGCCCCGTGAACGCCTCGTACGCGTCCACGTACTCGACGCTCCCCGGCGCGCCGAACGCCGCGATCACGCGGTCGAAGTCGGACACCACCGAGGCCACCGTGTCGTTGAGCCGGCGCGTCATCCCGTTCAGCCAGGTCTGGTCCTCGGCGCTCAGGTTGTCGACGGTGGTCACGGGGTCCTCGGGGAAGGGCCGGGGGTAGCCGAGGACGATGATGCGGGCGTTCGGCGCCCGCGTCCGCAGCTCGCGCAGCACCTTGGTCAGGTTGGGGCGCAGCTCGTCGATGCGGCGGGCGACGGCGGCGTCCTGCTCCACGCACGCCGACGACCACGGCAGCTTGACGATGCAGCCCGTGAGCACCTTCGTGAACCCGGCGTCGTTGCCGCCGATGCTCAGCGTCACCAGGCTGGCGTTCGGGCCGACCCGGGTGATCTGGGGCTGCTGGCCGTACTGGCCCGACAGGATCTGGGTGGTGGTGGCGCCGCTGCAGGCGTAGAAGGCGGTGCCGCCCCCGAAGCGGTAGGCCTGCGCGACGAGCGGCACGTACGAGCCCGTCGCCCGGTGGCAGCGGGCGGCGCCGTCGTTGAGCGGTTTCCTGTCCAGGTCCCAGACGCCCTCGCCGGAGGAGTAGGAGTCGCCGAGCGCGACGTACATGCCGCCCTGTGCCACCTGCACGGGCGTCAGGCGGGTCGCCTGCGGCAGCCTCCCGTGCGGCTCCTGGCCGTCCGGGCAGCCCGCGCCCAGCACGGCGCAGGCCAGCCTCGGTAAGACGCCCAGGGGCGCGCATGCCAAGGCAAGGGCGGCGCCGACGGCGGCGGCGGCCACGACCTGGACCATCGCCCGTCTCGTCCATCTCGGCGTCTGTCGTGTCGCCTCGTCCAGTGCGGCCTCCCCCGGTGCGGCGGCTCTGTGCCGGCACATCGAGAGTACTCAGTCAGGGGCGGCCGCCGTTGACGGTCCGGCGGCGGCTGACCACCCGCCAGCCGAGGGCGATGGCCGCGGCCAGCGCCGGGATGAGGAAGAACGCCACCCGCTGGTCGGCGTCGGCGAAGGGCATCAGCAGCACGACGAGCGCCAGGAACGCCAGCGTGAACCAGTTCGTGTACGGCGCGCCGGGCATCGGGAAGACCGACAGGTGCCCGGAGCGGCGCAGCCGCAGCTGACACCAGACGAGCACGCCCCAGGTCGTGATCACGCCGAGGGAGGCGACGGCGGTGGCGATGTTGAAGGCGTGCTCGGGCAGGAAGTAGAACAGCGCCACCCCGGCCAGGAACATGACCGCCGTGAACAGGATGCCGCCCATCGGGACGAACCTGGAGCTGAGCGTGCCCGTGAACCCGGGCGCCTCCTGCTTCATGGCCATCGCGCGCAGGATGCGGCCCGTGGCGTACAGGCCGGAGTTGCAGGACGAGAGCGCGGCGGTGATCACGACCAGGTTCATCGCGTCGGCGGCCCACGGGACGCCGAGGCCCGCGAAGACCGTCACGAACGGCGAGGTGCCCGCGTGGTACGCGGTCCACGGCAGGACCATCGCCAGCAGCGCCACCGAGCCCACGTAGAAGATCGCGATGCGCCACACCACGCCGTTGATCGCCTTCGGCATGACCTGGTGCGGCCTGGCCGTCTCGCCCGCCGTGATGCCGACCAGCTCGATCGACGCGTACGCGAACACCACCGACTGCAGGCTCATCAGCACCATCGGGAAGCCCTTGGGGAAGAAGCCGCCGTGGGCGACGAGGTTGTGCGGGGTCGCCTGGCCGATCGTGAAGACCACCAGGACCAGGCCGACCACCAGGAAGATCGTGATCGCCAGCACCTTCAGCATGGCGAACCAGAACTCCAGCTCGCCGAACAGCCGGACCGACACCAGGTTGACCGACAGCACGAAGCCCAGGGCGATGAGCGCCGTCAGCCACTGCGGGAACGCCGGAGCCCAGTAGTGGATGTAGGCGGCGATGGCGGTCAGCTCGGCGATGCCGGTGAACGCCCAGTTGATCCAGTACATCCAGCCGCTGGCGAACGCCGCCCACGGGCCGATGAACTCGCCCGCGTACTCGACGAACGACCCCGCCACCGGGCGGTAGAGCACCAGCTCGCCGAGCGCCCGCATGACGAAGAACGCGGCCGCTCCGGCGGTGGCGTACGAGAGCACCAGGGCGGGCCCCGCCGCGGCCAGCCGGCCGCCCGAACCGAGGAACAGGCCGACCCCGATCGCCCCGCCGATCGCGATCATCTGGACCTGGCGGTTGCCGAGCGCGTGCCGGTATCCTTCGTCCGTCTGCGTGCGCACCGAGTGTCTCCTCAACTACTTACAGTGAATAAGACGATATCGGTGCTGATGGCCACGGGGGTCCCGGCGCGCCGGTCCGGGCGGGGGCGCGGCGCGGGCGTCAGGATGTCGGTCCGGACCACTAGAGTCGGAGCGCACAACCCCACTCGAGACCGGGAGGCGCCGCTCCATGTCGTCCAGCGACTCGTTCGTCCATCTGCACGTACACACCGAATACTCGATGCTGGACGGGGCCGCCCGGCTCAAGCAGATGTTCAAACAGGTCGGCGACCTGGGCATGCCGGCGATCGCGATCACCGACCACGGCAACATGCACGGCGCGTACGACTTCTACAGGCAGGCGACGGGCGCCGGGATCAAGCCGATCATCGGCATCGAGGCCTACGTCGCGCCGGAGCTGCGCCACAACAAGAAGCCGGTCCTGTGGGGCGAGCCGCACCAGAAGAAGGACGACGTCTCGGCGGGTGGCTACTACACCCACATGACGATCTGGGCGCGCAACAAGGCGGGCCTGCACAACCTGATGCGCCTGTCCTCGCGCGCCTACACCGAGGGGTTCGTGCGCAAGTGGGCGCGGATGGACGCCGAGATCCTCGCCGAGCACTCAGAGGGCCTGATGGCCACCACCGGGTGCCCGTCGGGCGAGGTGCAGACGAGGCTGCGGCTGGGCCAGTACGACGAGGCGCTCAAGGCCGCGGCGAAGTTCCAGGACATCTTCGGCAAGGACAACTTCTACCTGGAGATCATGGACCACGGGCTCGACATCGAGCGCCGCGTCCGCGACGGGCTGACCAGGATCAGCAAGGAGCTGAACATCCCGCCGCTGGTCACCAACGACTCGCACTACACCTACGAGTCCGACGCCTCCTCCCACGACGCCCTCCTGTGCATCCAGACCGGCAAGCAGCTGTCCGACCCCGACCGGTTCCGCTTCGACGGCAGCGGCTACTACATCAAGACCGCCGACGAGATGCGCGCGGTCGACTCCTCCGACCTGTGGGCCGAGGGCTGCCGCAACACGCTGCTGGTGGCCGAGAAGGTCGACCCCGAGGGGTTCTTCCAGCACAAGAACCTCATGCCGACCTTCCCCATCCCCGAGGGCATGACCGAGGAGCAGTTCTTCCGCCAGGAGGTCTGGAAGGGCCTCGAGCGGCGCTTCCCCGAGGGCGTCGACGAGGAGCACCGCGCCTGGGCGGAAAACGAGCTGGGCGTCATCATCCAGATGGGCTTCCCGAGCTACTTCCTCGTGGTCGCCGACTTCATCATGTGGGCCAAGAGCAACGGCATCCGGGTCGGTCCCGGCCGTGGCTCGGCGGCGGGGTCGCTGGTGGCGTACGCGCTGGGCATCACCGACCTCGACCCGATCCCGCATGGCCTGATCTTCGAGCGCTTCCTCAACCCCGAGCGCGTGTCCATGCCCGACGTCGACATCGACTTCGACGAGCGCAGGCGCGGTGACGTGATCCGCTACGTCACCGAGAAGTGGGGCGCCGACAAGGTCGCCATGATCGCCACGTTCGGCACCATCAAGGCGAAGGCCGCCATCAAGGACGCGGGCCGCGTCCTGGGCTACCCCTACGCGCTGGGCGACCGGGTCTCCAAGGCGTTCCCGCCCGCCGTCATGGGCAAGGACATCCCGCTGTCGGGCATCTTCGACAAGGACCACCCGCGCTACGCCGAGGCCGGTGAGCTGCGCAAGCTCTACGAGGAAGACGTCGACGTCAAGGCGACGATGGACCTCGGCAAGGGCCTGGAGGGCCTGATCAGGCAGACCGGCGTGCACGCCGCGGGCGTGATCATGTCGGCCGAGGTGCTGACCGACTACATCCCGGTCATGCGCCGCGACTCCGACGGCGCGATCATCACGCAGTTCGACTACCCGACCTGCGAGACGCTCGGCCTGCTGAAGATGGACTTCCTGGGCCTGCGCAACCTCACGATCATCGACGACTGCGTGAAGATGATCGAGTCCACCACCGGCGAGCAGATCGACCTGCTGAAGCTGCCGCTCGACGACCGCAAGTCCTACGAGCTCCTGGCCCGCGGCGACACCCTCGGCATCTTCCAGCTCGACGGCGGCGGCATGCGCTCGCTGCTGCGGCTCATGCGCCCCGACAACTTCGAGGACATCTCCGCCGCCCTCGCGCTCTACCGCCCCGGCCCGATGGGCGCCAACTCCCACACCAACTACGCGCTGCGCAAGAACGGCCAGCAGGACATCACCCCGATCCACCCCGAGCTCGAGGAGCCGCTGAAGGACATCCTCGACACGACCTACGGCCTGATCGTCTATCAGGAGCAGGTCATGGCCATCGCGCAGCGGGTCGCCGGCTACTCGCTGGGCGGCGCCGACCTGCTGCGGCGCGCGATGGGCAAGAAGAAGAAGTCCGAGCTGGACAAGCAGTTCGAGTTCTTCGAGAAGGGCATGCAGGACAACGGCTTCTCGGCCGCGGCCATCAAGGCCCTGTGGGACATCCTGCTGCCGTTCTCCGACTACGCCTTCAACAAGGCCCACACCGCCGGTTACGGCCTGGTCTCCTACTGGACCGCCTACCTCAAGGCCAACTACCCGGCCGCCTACATG
Source organism: Nonomuraea angiospora (assembly GCF_014873145.1). NCBI lineage: Bacteria > Bacillati > Actinomycetota > Actinomycetes > Streptosporangiales > Streptosporangiaceae > Nonomuraea > Nonomuraea angiospora. The sequence goes on from NZ_JADBEK010000001.1 coordinate 11,921,540, forward strand.
GCCGCGCTGCTGTCCTCGGTGAAGGACGACAAGGACAAGTCGGCCCTCTACCTCAACGAGTGCCGCCGCATGGGCATCAAGGTCTACCCGCCGGACGTCAACGACTCCGACTTCGACTTCACGCCGCGCGGCACCGACATCCGCTTCGGCCTGTCCGCCGTCCGCAACGTCGGCGCCAACGTCGTCGACGGCATCCTCAAGGCGCGCAAGGAGAAGGGCCGCTTCGCCGAGTTCAAGGACTTCCTGCGCAAGGTGCCGGCCATCGTCTGCAACAAGCGCGTGATCGAGTCGCTGATCAAGGCGGGCGCGTTCGACTCGGTCGGCCACGTCCGCAAGGGCCTGGTCATGGTGCACGAGCAGGCCGTCGACGCGATCATCGACATCAAGAAGAACGAGGCCATCGGCCAGGACTCCCTCTTCGGCGCCATCGACGGGGGCGAGGACCAGACCTTCGACGTGCAGATTCCGGTGGGGGAGTGGGACAAGAACACGCTCCTGCAGTTCGAGCGGGAGATGCTCGGCCTCTACGTGTCCGACCACCCGCTGTTCGGCGTCGAGCACATCCTGTCGGCGGGGGCCGACTGCTCGATCGCGGCCGTCCAGGACGAGAGCCGGGCCGACGGCCAGGTGGTGACCGTGGGCGGCATCCTGAGCGGGGTGCAGCGCAAGGTCACCAAGAAGGGCGACACCTGGGTGCTGACCCAGCTGGAGGACCTCGAAGGCTCGATCGAGGTGATGATCTTCCCGTCGGCGTACCAGCTGTGCTCGACGATCCTGGCCGAGGACGCGATCGTCTTCGTCAAGGGGCGCATCGACAAGCGGGAAGACGTCGCCAAGATCATCGCCATGGAGGTGACGGCGCCCGACCTGACCCAGGAGGCGGGCGGCCCGCTGCTGGTGAGCCTGCCGCTGACCCGCTGCACCCCGCCGGTGGTGGGGCGGCTGAAGGAGATCCTCACGACGCATCCGGGGACGTCGGAGGTGCACCTGCAGGTCCACAACGGCCCCAAGACCACGGTGATGCGCGTCGACGACCGCCTCCGCGTCACCCCCTCGCCCGCTCTCATGGGCGACCTGAAACAACTCCTCGGGCCGGCGTGCCTGGGCGCGTGATCTCTCTCCGCCCTGCCGCGCACTGAAACCCGGCGCCCTTCCTCGCCCTCCCGGCCCGGGCTCCAGCCGCAGGCGACGACTGCCGCCCGGGCTCTCCCACCGCTGTGGTTGCTTCCGCCGGGGCTCTCCCACCGCTGCGGCGGCTGCCGCCCGGGCTCTCGCACCGCTGCGGTTGCTTCCGCCGGGGCTCTCCCACCGCTGCGGCGGCTGCCGCCCGGGCTCTCGCACCGCTGCGGCGGCTGTCCTGGCACCCTTTACGGCTGCGCACGGGAGAGCCCACCCGCCGCACGCGGCCGGGCTCTGTCCAGGGGGACGCTCACCGGGCGGGCGTGGCGGGCCGCCGTGACGCGCGGCTGAAAGCGCCGGTCGGGACGTGATCGTGGTGGATCCCCGCAACACCTCCCGCACCTGCTCCTGAGCGGCAGGTGGACGGAGGGGTGCCGGTGGTGATCCGACGAGCGTCCGCGGCCGGAGGCGTTCGGGTGGTGATCCGACGAGCGTCCGCGGCCGGGGGCGTTCCGGTGATGATCCGACGAGCGGTCGCGGCCGGGGTGGGCAACCCTCGCCGTCGTCGCGCCGCGGCTCGTGAGGCAGGATCCAAGGGTGAGCGAACTGCACTACTCGACCGCGACCAAGCTGGCGCACCTGATCAGGACCAGGCAGGTGAGCGCCGTCGAGGTCGTCCAAGCCCACCTCGACCGCATCGAGCAGGTCAACCCGCGCGTCAACGCCATCGTGACCCTGGTCGCCGAGCAGGCGCTCGACGCGGCCAAGGCGGCCGACGCGCGGGAGCCGGCCGGTCCGCTGCACGGCCTGCCCGTCGCGCACAAGGACCTCGTCGACACGGCCGGCATCCGCACCACCTACGGATCGCCGCTCTTCGCCGACAACGTCCCGGCCCAGGACGACCTGATCGTCCGGCGGCTGCGCGCCGCCGGGGCCATCACCATGGGCAAGACCAACACCCCGGAGTTCGGCACCGGCTCCCACACCGTCAACGAGGTGTTCGGCGCCACCAGAAACCCCTACGACCTGTCGAAGTCCGCCGGAGGCAGCAGCGGGGGCGCCGCCGCGGCCCTGGCCACCGGGATGGTCCCGCTGGCCGACGGCTCCGACATGGGCGGCTCGCTGCGCAACCCGGCCTCCTTCTGCAACGTCGTCGGCCTGCGTCCCACCCCGGGCCGCGTCCCCGACCCGTCCGACACCAACGCCTGGTACACGCTGTCCGTGCAGGGGCCGATGGCCAGGACGGTCGAGGACGTGACGCTGATGTTCGGGGCGATCGCCGGGTTCGACCGGCGCTCCCCGTACTCGATCAAGGAGGCCTTCGCCCCCGAGCCGGAGGAGGGCGTGCGCGGGCTGCGCGTGGCGTGGAGCCCGGACCTGGGCGGCCTGCCGGTGGACCCGAGGACGGCGGAGGTCACCGCGACGGCGCCGCCGGTGTTCGAGCGGCTGGGGGCCGTGGTCGAGGAGGTGGAGCTGGACCTGTCGGAGGCCGAGGACGCGTTCCGGACGTATCGGGCGTGGAACTACGCGCTGACCTTCGGCGACCTGACCGGGCTCGGCCCCAACACCGCGTGGAACGTCGAGCAGGGCCGCAAGGTCACCGGCGCCGACCTGGCCCGGGCCGAGCAGGGCCGCAGCCGCCTCTACCAGCGGATGGCCGCGTTCTTCGACACCTACGACGTGCTGATCGCGCCCGTCAGCCAGGTGCCGCCGTTCCCGGTCGAGCAGCCCCACGTCAGCGAGATCAACGGGGAGCCGATGCCCGACTACCTCGCCTGGATGCGCTCCGCGTACTGGATCAGCGTGCTGCACGCGCCGGCCGCGTCGGTGCCGGCCGGGTTCACCGCGGACGGGCTCCCGGTGGGGGTGCAGATCGTGGGCCGGCCGTTCGAGGACGCCAGGGTCCTGCGCGTGGCCCGCGCGTTCGAGCAGGCCACCCGGCACGGCGAGCGCCGTCCGCCGTTGTAGCCGGTACGGCGAGCCGCCCCGCGCCGTCGCATCCGGCGCCGCGAGTCCCGCCCGTCGCTGTGGGCGGCGTGCGGGTGGGTCAGAGGGGGGTGGGCGGGTCGCCGTACGGGTGGCGCAGCGGCGACTCGCGATAGCCGTGCATGCCCTCCAGGAACCCGAACAGCCCCACCGCCAGCAGCGGCCAGGACACCAGCACGCCGGAGGCCGTCAGCTTCAGCGCGCCCGGGACGACCTTCACCCCGGGCGTGGCGGCGGCCTCGACCACGACCGCCCCGATCGTGAACGTGGAGCCGACCCACAGAGTCAGCATCGCTCCCAGGACGCCGCCGGCGCAGAGCCCGAGCAGCACCGGCAGCATCCACCGCCGCGCCGCGAACCACGCGACCCCGCCGCACAGCAGCCCCAGCCCGCCGGTGATCACCGCGAACCACCCGTCGGCCGCGATCAGCGCCTGCGTGGACGGGTCGGCCAGCACCGTCCCCTGATCGGTGACCTGGTACGGCGCCCGTGGCGTGATCCCTGACCAGACCAGTCCGGCGGCCGCTCCGAGAGTGGCAAGTGTGAGGACAGTTACCGCGAAAGCGCGCACTTCCCTCGTCACGCCACTCCCCCTTACATGTATGTCCGAATCAGCTCGATGGTATCCCCCGGCTAGGCTCGCTTCGTGATTGCAGAAGAGGTCTGGTTGATAGAACCCTCCGGCCCGCTCCGGGGGGACGTCGAAGTACGCGGCTCCAAGAACGGAGTCTCCAAGCACATGGTCGCCGCCATGCTGGGCGACGGGGAGAGCAGCATCCACAACGCCCCCGAGGTGGGCGAGGTGGAGATCACCGCCGCCATGCTGCGGGCGCTCGGCATCAATGTCGAGATCTCCCGCACGGAGATCAGGATCGGGCGGGGACAGGCGATCGAGCCGAGGGTGCCGGACGCGTTCACGGGCCTGAACCGCATCCCCATCCTCATGCTCGGCCCGCTCCTGCACCTGGCGGGGGAGGCGTTCGTCCCGCTGGTGGGCGGCGACCCGATCGGGCGGCGGCCGGTCAACTTCCACGTGGAGGCCCTGCGCGCGATGGGCGCCGAGGTGGAGGTGGGCGACACCGGCATCTTCGCCAAGGCCGGCCGCCTCCACGGCACCCGGATCGAGCTGCCGTACCCGAGCGTGGGCGCCACGGAGACGATCCTGATGTCGGCGGTCCTGGCCGAGGGCAAGACGGTGCTGAAGAACGCCGCGATGGAGCCCGAGGTGGTGGAGCTGGCGCTGTTCCTGCAGCGGATGGGCGCCAGGATCGAGCTCTCCCCCGACCGCAGGATCGTCATCGAGGGCGTCGAACGGCTGCGCGGCGCCTCCACCTGGCTGATGGGCGACCGCATCGAGGCCTTCTCGTACCTGGCGGCCGGCCTGGTCACCGGGGGAGAGGTGCGGGTGCACGGCTGCCCGCAGGATCGCCTGGTCACCGCGATCACCACGCTGGCCAGGATGGGCGCCCAGTTCGACATCAACGACGAGTACCTGTGCGCCACCGCGCCGCCCGAGGGGCTGCGCTCGGCGGCCGTGCAGACCGACACCCACCCCGGCTTCATGACGGACTGGCAGACGCCGCTCATGGTGCTGTTCACGCAGAGCCAGGGCATGTCGGTGCTGCACGAGACGGTCTTCGAGAACCGCCTGGTGTACGTGCCCGCGCTGCAGAAGATGGGCTGCGAGATCGAGGTGTTCGACCAGTGCCTGGGCGGGCCGGCCTGCCGCTACCACGACACCAACGCCAGGCACTCGGCCGTCGTGCGCGGCGTGTCCAAGCTCAAGGGCGCCGACGTGACGCTGCCCGACATCCGGGCGGGGTTCTCGGCCGTGCTGGCGGCGGCCGTCGCCGACGGGCCGTCCACGCTGCGCGGCGTGCACCACATCGAACGCGGTTACCACCGGCCGTTCGAACAGTTCGCCTCGCTCGGTCTGCACATCCGCAGGCAACGGTAAACAGGTGACAAGCGGGCGTTTGGCGCGGATCTGGACGTCGCAGATCATGTGACGTGACCGTACTCAGATCCGTCGGCGCGCTCGGGCTGGCGGGGGCGCTCGGAGGGGTGCTGACCGCGGCACTCGCCGCGCCCGTGGTGAGCGGGGGCGGCCTCGCCGCCAAGAACGTCGCGAACACCTTCGTCGACCTGCCGCCAGCGCCGCGCGAGGAGCCCCTGGACCAGGTGACCAGACTGCTGGACAAGGACGGCAGGACGTTCGCCCAGTTCTACGAGGCCAACCGGACGGCGGTGCCGCTGCGCGCCGTCGCCCCGGTGATGCGCAAGGCGATCGTGGCCATCGAGGACGCCCGCTTCTACGAGCACGGCGGCCTCGACATCCGGGGCACGTTCCGGGCGCTGCTCACCAACACGCAGGCCGGCGGCATCAAGCAGGGCGGCTCGTCGCTGACGCAGCAGCTCGTCAAGAACATCCTGATCGAGTCCGCCCGCAGCGAGGCCGAGCGCGACCGCGCCCGCGCCCCGAACCTGGCCCGCAAGATCACCGAGCTGCGGCTCGCGCTGGCGCTGGAGAAGAAGTACCGCAAGGACGAGATCCTGGAGCGCTACCTCAACATCGCCTACTTCGGCGCCGGGGCCCACGGCGTGGAGGCGGCGGCCAGGCGCTTCTTCTCCACGTCGGCCTCCCGGCTGACCCTGGGCCAGGCGGCCACGCTGGCCGGCGCGGTGCGCATGCCGTACTCGACCGACCCCTCGCTCGGCCGGGACCATCGCGAGCGCCTGAAGACGCGGCGGGACCTCGTGCTCGACCGCATGGCCGGGCTGAAGCTGATCAGCCCGCAGGAGGCGGCGAGCGCCAAGGCCGCGCCGCTGGCCATCAGGCTCAGGCCCGAGCCCGGCGGGTGCGAGCAGAGCACCTACCCGTTCTACTGCCTTTACGTCCAGCGCGAGCTGCTGTCGAACCCCGTCTTCGGCAACACCGAGGCCGAGCGGCGGACCAGGATGGCCAGGGGCGGCCTGACGATCAGGACCAGCCTTGACCCGATCGCGCAGCGCGCCGCCGAGCAGGCCATCCGCCGCCACGTCTGGCCCGAGGACACCGAGGTGGCCGCCGAGGCCATGGTCGAGCCGCGAACCGGGCGGATCAGGGCGATAGCGGCCAGCAAACGCTTCGGCCGCAACCCCGGCAACCGGAAGAACGGCCCCAAGACCACCTTCAACCTGGCCGCCGACGTGGCGCACGGAGGTGGCCAGGGGTTCCAGGCCGGATCGACGTTCAAGGTGTTCACGCTGGCCACGGCGCTGCAGCAGGGGTGGCGGTTCGGCGACGGCTTCAACACCCCGGGCGAACTCGTGCCCGGCCAGGGCTACCGCGACTGCGCGGGCCACGCCGTGAACGACCCGGACACCCGCATTCTCAACGCCACCGGCGAGGGCTCCGGCGGCCCGCACAGCATCGAGACCGGCACCTGGAAGTCGGTGAACATCTTCTACATGATGCTGGAGCGCAAGGTCGGGCTCTGCAACGTGGTGCGGACGGCCAAGGCGCTCGGGATCGCCAGGGCGGACGGGGAGCCGCTGAAGGAGGTGCCCACGTTCACGCTGGGCGTGAACGAGATGGACCCGGTGACGGTGGCGGCGGCGTTCGCGGCGTTCGCGGCCAGGGGGATCTACTGCCGGCCGCTGGCCATCGTCGAGATCATCGGCAGGGACGGGCGCCGCACCCACGTGCCGCCCGCGTGCGAGCGCGCCATCGAGGAGGAGGTCGCGGACGCGGTCAACTACGTGCTGGAGGGCGTCTTCTCCAAGGGCACCATGCAGGGCCAGAGCATCGGCCGGCCGGCCGCCGGCAAGACGGGCACCAACAACGGCTACACCTCGGCCTGGTTCGCCGGGTACACGCCCGCGCTGGCGGCGGCGGTCAGCGTGGGGGACATCCGCGGGTCGTACCGCTTCCCGCTGCAGGGGGTGCAGATCGGGAACGACTACTACGGAGCGGTGCAGGGGGCGTCGCTGCCCGGGCCGATCTGGGTGGAGTCGATGGAGTCGGCGCTGCGGGACGTCGAGCCCAAGGGCTTCTCCGCGCCGGACATGGCGCGCTTCGGCGGCGGCAACACGCCGGGACTGGAGCAGGCGCTCGCCGAGGAGGAGCGCAAGAGGCGCGAGGCCGAGCAGGGGCGGGGGCGCGGCGACCACCCCTTCTTCTGGGGGCGCCGGCGGCTCTTCGAATGGCTCGTCGGCCAGTCGCCCCTGGAGACGTCGGAGCCCAGGCGGCCGTCGGAGCCCAGGCGGCCGTTCGAGCCCAGGCGGCCGTTCGAGCGCGGTTAGCCGGTCTTCCCGATGGGGGCGGTGACGGCCCTGGTGAGCGTGATGAGGTTGTCGGGCGCGGTCTCGATCTGGAGGCCGCGCTTCCCGGCCGAGAAGTAGATCGTCTCGAAGTCGAGCGCCGAGGAGTCGACCACCGTCGGGAGCTGCTTGCGCTGGCCCAGGGGGCTGATGCCGCCCACGACGTAGCCGGTGACACGCTCCACCTTGGCGGCGTCGGCCATGGCGGCCCGCTTGCTGTTGAGGGCACTGGCCAGGGCCTTGAGGTCGAGCTTGCCCGACACGGGCACGACCGCCACCGCCAGCCCGCTCTCCACCTCGGCCACCAGCGTCTTGAAGATCCGCTCATAGGGGACGCCGAGCGCGTCCGCGGCCTCCTCGCCGTAGGCCTGGGCCGAGGCGTCGTGCTCGTACGGGTGAAGCGTGAATGCGGCCTTGGCCTTGGTCAGCGCCACGGTGGCCGGGGTGCCGCCCTTGCCTTTCGATGTGCTCACGGGATCCGATTGTAGCGAATCTACAATGTAAAGGCCCTGCCGGGGGTGTACCCGAAGGCCCGCCTGAAGACGTCGATGAACGCGCTCGCCGACGCCCACCCGCACCGGTGGGCGACGGTCGTCACGGCGACGCCGTCGGCCAGCAGGAGCAGCGCGTGGTGCAGGCGGAGCTGGGTGCGCCACTGCGGGAAGCTCATGCCCAGCTCGCGCCGGCACAGCCGGGCCAGCGTACGGTCGCTGGTGCCGGCCTGGACGGCCAGCTGCGCCAGGGTCCTGGTGTCGGCGGGGTCGCGGTGCAGGATCGCGCAGACGGCGCTCAGCCTGGGGTCGCGGGCGGCGGGCAGGTGCAGCCGCTGCTCGGGGGCGCGTTTGAGCTGGTCGACGAGCACGGCCCACAGCCTTTCGCGCTCCCCGCCGTCTGATGGGGATCGGTCGTCCGAGGTGTAGGTGATGATCAGCTCGCGGAGCAGGGGGCCGACGACGAGGACGGTGGGATGGCCGAGGCCGAGGGGGTTGCCGGCGAGGCCCACCAGGCGCAGGTCGGTGTCGCCGTGGGCGCGGTGCTCGTGGACGGTGCCGGCCGGGATCCAGATGGCGCGGTTGGCCGGGGCGACCCAGGTGCCCGCGCCGGTGGTGACCGAGAGCACGCCGCGGCAGGCGTAGACGATCTGGTGGGTGTCGTGCCGGTGCGCGTCGATGCCCGCACCGGGGGCCAGCGGCCGGCGTCCCGTCGGCGCCTCGGGCAGATGGCGGATTGCCGTCATGAATTGGCATTTTATCGGAAGCTGGCCAGAAACCACCGGGGGAGGATCGGGGGGTGAACAGGACCCCGATGCTCGCCGCCGGCCACGCGGCCGTGGACTTCTACCAGGGCGCCGTCCCCGCGCTCGTGCCCTTCCTGGTGGCCGGCCGCGGCTACGGGTACGTCGCCGTGTCCGGCATCGTGCTGGCCGCGACGCTGCTGTCGTCGGTCGTGCAGCCGGTGTTCGGGGTGCTGACGGACAGGTGGCGGATGCCGTGGCTGATCCCGGTGAGCACGCTGGTCGCGGGCGCCGGGGTGGCGCTTGGAGGGGTGACGGACTCCTACGTGCTGACCTGGCTGGCCGTGGCGCTGTCCGGGCTCGGCGTGGCGGCCTACCATCCGGAGTCCGCGCGGCTGGCCAGGATCGCGAGCGAGGGCAGTCACGTCCGGATGAGCTGGTTCTCGCTGGGCGGGACGCTGGGGTTCGCGTCGGCTCCGGTGCTGGTGACGCCGTTGCTGGCGGGGTGGGGGCTGGGCGCCTCGCCGTTGCTGGCCGCGCCGGCGGTGCTGGGGGCGGTGGCGACGCTGCCGGCGGTCCGGGCGCTGGCCGGGGGAGGGCGGGCGGCGCGGGCCGCGGCGCCGGTGCCGGGCCGGGACGACTGGCCGTCGTTCGCCAGGCTGACGCTGGTGATCGTCTTCCGCTCGGTCGTGTACGTCGGGCTGAGCGCCTTCGTGGCCCTGTTCATGGGGGGCGGGGCGGCGGGCGCGGTGGCGCTGTTCGTGCTGTTCGCGGGCGGGGCGGTGGGGACCGTGCTGGGTGGCCGGCTGGCGGCCCGGTGGGGGCGGATGCGGACGATGCGCCTGGCCTACGCGCTGGCGGTGCCGGCGGTCGCGGGGGTGGTGCTGGCGCCGGGACCTGTCGCGTACGCCTTCGTCGCGGCCTCGTCCATCGCCCTGTACGCGCCGTTCTCGCTGCATGTCACGCTGGGCCAGGACTTCCTGCCCACCCGGGTGGGCACGGCGGGCGGCGTGACCCTGGGGCTCGCGGTGAGCGTGGGCGGGCTGGCCAGCCCGCTGGTGGGCGCGCTCGCCGAGGCCACCACGTTGCGGACGGCGCTGGCGTGCCTGATCGTCTTCCCGGCACTGGCCTGGCTGCTGGCCAGGACGCTGAAGGAGCCGGTGCCGGAGCCCGCCGCCTGACCTCCCATCCCCGGGGAGAGGCGGTCAGCGGCGGTAGGTGGAGAGGGCGACGGTGCTGGTGTTGTCGCGCTGGTTCGTGTCGAGGCGGCTCGAGTCCACGTGGGCGGTGACGCGCGGGTAGCGGTTGGCCCGGCGGGTCACGCGGACGCGGGCCGCGAGCTGGACCGGGCGCCCGGGGTGGATGGAGGCGATCGTGCAGGTGGCCTGCCTGCCCGAGCGCTTGCACGGGGCGCCGTTCACCGAGGACAGGCTCGTACCGGCCGGCAGGGTGAACGTGACGGGCACCTGGGCGGCGCCCATCAGCCCGCGCATGGTCACGGTCGCCTTGACGATCGCGGTGCCGCGGCCGCGCCTGACCGGGCGGCGCGGGCCGGAGGTGCTGATGGACAGCGCGTCGTACACCCCCTGCGGGTCGGCCTGCTTGATGATCGCGCCGTAGCTCTCGGCGTTGATGGCGTTGGCGACGGAGTAGCCGTCCGCCCCGCCGTCCTCCGTGCCCGCCGACAGCACGCCGATCAGGTCGTCGGTGCCTCTGAGCAGCCACGGGCCGCCGCTGTGGCCCTTGAACAGGTGGCAGTTGTGCGTCTCCATGCGCCCGCCGGCGGACGTGGTGGTGATGCGGGAGGCGAACAGGGTGCCGGTGTCGGCGATGCCGCCGGTCGGCTCGGTCCTGGCCAGGCACCAGAGCTGGTCCTCGCCGTCGTACGGCTTCCTGCCGCTCACGCCGGGGTAGCCCGTGGTGGCGACGGTGTACGCGCCGCCCTGGTTGCGGATCGGGGTGAAGGCGCCGACGGCGTCCTGGAGCGTGCGGTTCTTCGTGCCGACCTCGATGAGGGCGATGTCGTAGTGCGAGTTCCAGTCGCCGCCGCTCATGCCGGTGTAGGAGTCGGGCTTCCACGCCCGGCGGGCGCCCCACCGCCCGTACGGCTCGCGGCCCCGCACGTCGGCGGCCTGCCCGTCGTACGCGGGCACGAACGCGAAGTTCGTGTGCCACCGGCCGGCCGACGCTCCCAGCGGCACGCTGTACACGCAGTGGGCGGCGGTGACGATGAGCAGCCCGACCGCCGAGCGTACGACGGACGCGCTGCAGGAGTCGTCCACGCCGCTGGAGTTGACGTAGAACAGCCGCCCGGTGACGCGGCTCTGGGTCGCGCTGGTGTACGGGCGGGGCATGGGGGCGTAGCCGTTCACGTCCCCGCCCGGGGTGATCCGTTTGCCGTCCGGCACGCTGCGCAGCTGGGCCTGTGCCTCGAGGCTCTTCGGCAGCTCCGTGGCGGCCTGGGCGCGTGCTTTCAGGCTCTTCGGCAGCTCCGCGGCGGTGGCCTGGGCCTGTTTGCTCGCGGTCCAGTAACGCACGGCGCGGGCGGGCTGCATCAGCGGGGACGACGCGGCGCCCCAGGCGCGGTCCTGGACGGGCGTCAAAGGGGGCTGCTGACCGGCGGTCGCGGGCACCGCGAGGGCGACGCCGGCCAGCGTGGTGAGCGTGGTGACCAGGACCTTCGGCACGGTGTCCCCTTTGAGCGAAATCGACGACATCTCGATCACTCTAGGTTACGAAATGCAGACGAAGTGTAGTTAGGCGCTCCGTGTCGTCATAGCGTCCCGGCGGTCAACCGGCTGCGGCGTCGCCGGTGCGGCCTGGGTTCAACCGGCTGCGGTGCGGCCGGTGCGGCCCGGGGTTCAGCCGGCCGCGGCGTCGCCGGTGAGGCCGGGGGGAAGGAACTCGGCGGTGCTGGTCTCGGACGGCTCGCGATCGAGCCGCAGCCCGCGCCACGACGGGTGGCGCAGGCGGCGGTCGCCGGTGACCTCGGCGTACTGCACCTCCCCGACCAGGCGCGGCTCCACCCAGCGCGCGTCCCTGGCGTGCTCGCGCGGCACCGGCTCGTCGAACGGCGGGCCGGGGCGTTCGAGGGGCGCCAGGCGCTCGCCCAGGTCGCGCAGCATGGCCTCGGTGAACCCGGTCCCGACGTGCCCCACGAACCGCAGCCGCCCCCGCTGGTCGTAGGCGCCCAGCAGCAGCGACCCGATCATCCCGGAACGCCGCCCGCCCCCCGGCTTCCACCCGCCGATCACGACCTCGGCGGTGCGTACGTTCTTGACCTTCGTCCAGTCGCTGCTGCGCCTGCCGGGCCGGTACGGCGAGCCCATCCGCTTGCACACGACGCCTTCGAGCCCGAGCTGCCGGGAGGAGTCGAACGCGAGCCCGGCGTGGTCGGCGAACCACACGGGCACCTCCCAGCGGTAGCCGGGCGTGAACGTGGTCTCGAGCAGCTCCCTGCGGGCGCTGTAGGGGCGGGAGACGGTGCTGTCGTCGTCGAGGTGCAGGATGTCGAACGCCATGAACGTCACCGGCACCGACCTGGCCAGTTCGGCCACCGCCGCCGGGTTGCGCTGGTGCATCCGGGGCTGCAGCGCCTCGAAGCTGGGCCGCCCGGTCTCGTCGAACGCCACGATCTCCCCGTCGATCACGGCGGCGTGCCCGCCGGCGGCGCCGGCCATGAGCTGGAGCTCGGGGTAGGCGGGGGTGATGTCCTTGGCGTTGCGCGACATCAGGCGGACGGCGCCGCCCTGGAGGTAGGCGAGGGCGCGCACGCCGTCCCATTTCATCTCCACGGCCCAGTCCGCACCCTGGACGGAGGTCAGGGTGCCGAGCTGCGCCAGCATCGGCGCGTAGGCCGGCAGCCGCACCATGGTGCAGGCCGTACCCCGGGCGGCTGATCGACAGTGGCGGGCCGGGGTCTACAGATGGTCAAGCGGGGGGTCTTCGACGAGCTCGGCCAGGTCCACGCCGTGGGCGGCGAGCTCGGCGACGGTGGCGCAGTAGCCCTGCAGGTACGTCGTGCCGTTGACGCGGTGCGAGACACGCAGCAGCGGGCGATCGTCCAAGATGATCGCCTCGACCAGGATGCCTCCGGGGGCTCGCCACTGTCCCACCGGTGTAACTGTAAGGGCGCGGACATAATGGACACGTAATGGGAAAGTACGCCTCTGACCTTGGCGGGCGGGGTGATGGCTTTTCCGGGACATGGGCGCCCGACCTCAGGGTAAAGAGATATTGGCGCCATTTTGGGCGTTCGGCGTTATCGGGGGCTCGGGGCGGGCACTGATGACGACTCTCGGCTTTCCCGGCCGTGGCCGTGCCCCGCGACGGCCACGGCGGCGCCCCGGCGGGCCCGGTCCGGGGCCGTGGCGGCCGCGGGCTGCGACGTCGGCGAGCGCCGCCCGCGGCCGCCCTCCGTTCTCCATCCGGATGGGGCGGCACGCCGTCCCGGATGGTGGACAGAAGCTGATTCAGGGGCCGGACTCCGTAGACTGTGATGGTGATTTCCCGTATTGACATGCGCGGTTCTCTTCCGGAGAACCTGCGCGACGTGCTGCCCCGCGCCGAGCTCGACGTCGAGGCCGCCCTGGAGAAGGTGCGGCCCATCTGCGACGACGTGCGCCATCGCGGGGCGGCAGCCGTACGGGAGCTGACCGCCAGGTTCGACGGTGTCGAGATCGCCTCCACCCGCGTCTCCGCCGAGGCCATCGACACGGCCCTGCGCGAGCTCGACCCCAAGGTCAGGGCGGCGCTGGAGGAGTCGATCAGGCGGGCCAGGCTGGTCCACCGCGATCAGCGGCGCACCGACGTCACCACCCAGGTCGTGCCCGGCGGCACCGTGACCGAGCGGTGGGTGCCGGTCGATCGGGTGGGCCTCTACGTCCCCGGCGGCCGCGCGGTCTACCCCTCCAGCGTGGTCATGAACGTCGTCCCGGCGCAGGAGGCCGGCGTCGCCTCGCTGGCCGTGACCAGCCCGGCGCAGAAGGAGTTCGGCGGGCTGCCGCACCCCACGATCCTGGCCGCGTGCGCGCTGCTCGGCGTGGACGAGGTCTACTCGGTGGGCGGGGCGCAGGCGGTGGCCATGTTCGCCTACGGCACGGAGGAGTGCCCGCCCGCCACGATGGTGACCGGTCCCGGCAACATCTGGGTGGCGGCCGCCAAGCGGCTGCTCAAGGGGCGCATCGGCATCGACTCCGAGGCGGGCCCGACCGAGATCGCCGTGCTGGCCGACGAGACGGCCGACCCGGTCCACGTGGCCGCCGACCTGATCAGCCAGGCCGAGCACGACGTGATCGCCGCCGCCGTGCTGGTCACCACCAGCGCCGAGCTGGCCGGCGCGGTCGAGAGGGAGCTGCCGGCGCAGGTCTCGGCGACCAAGCACACCGAGCGCATCACCGAGGCGCTGAGCGGCAGGCAGTCGGGCATCGTGCTGGTCGGCTCCATCGACGACGGCATCAAGGTCGTGGACGCGTACGCCGCCGAGCACCTGGAGATCCACACCGCGAACGCCTCGGAAGTAGCCGGAAGGATCCGCAACGCCGGGGCCATCTTCGTGGGCCCGTACGCCCCCGTGTCGCTCGGCGACTACCTCGCCGGGTCCAACCACGTGCTGCCCACGGGCGGCTGCGCCTGCCACTCCAGCGGCCTGTCGGTGCAGTCGTTCCTGCGCGGCATCCACGTCGTCGACTACACCCGCGACGCCCTCGCGGGCGCGGCGGCCCACGTGTCGGTCCTGGCGGACGCCGAGGACCTTCCGGCCCACGGCGCCGCGATCCGCGCCCGATTCGACTGGCAGATTCCCACGGAGACCGCGTGAACCTCGACGACCTGCCCATCCGAGACGACCTCCGGGGTAAGTCGCCGTACGGCGCGCCCCAGATCGACGTCCCCGTCAGGCTCAACACCAACGAAAACCCCTACCCGCCCTCGGCCGAGCTGGTCGCCGACCTGGCCGAGGCGGTCCGGGAGAGCGCGGGCGAGCTCAACCGCTACCCCGACAGGGACGCCACGGCCCTGCGCGCCGAGCTGGCCGGCTACCTCGGCCACGGCCTGACCACCGAGCAGGTGTGGGCCGCCAACGGCTCCAACGAGGTGCTCCAGCAGATCCTGCAGGCCTTCGGCGGCCACGGCCGCACGGCCATCGGGTTCGAGCCGTCCTACTCGATGCACCCGATCATCACCAGCGGCACGAGCACCGAGTGGATCTCGGCCAGCCGCGAGGACGACTTCTCGATCGACCCCGGCAAGGCGACGGCGGCGATCGAGGAGCACCAGCCCGACATCGTGTTCCTGGCCTCGCCCAACAACCCGACCGGCACCGCCCAGCCGCTGGAGACGATCAAGGCCGTGCTGGCGGCGGCCAAGGGCATGGTCGTGGTGGACGAGGCCTACGCCGAGTTCGCCCGCGAGGGCACCCCGTCGGCGCTGACCCTGCTGCCCGAGCACCCCAGGCTGATCGTCACCAGGACGATGTCCAAGGCGTTCGCCATGGCGGGCACCCGGCTCGGCTATCTCGCCGCCCACCCGGCCGTGGTGGAGGCGCTGCTGCTGGTGCGCCTGCCGTACCACCTGTCCACGCTCACCCAGGCGGCGGCGCGCGTGGCGCTGCGGCACCGCGCCGAGCTGCTGGGCACGGTCGACGCGCTGCGGCGCGAGCGCGACGACACGGTCGCGTGGCTGCGTTCCAAGGGCCTGGCCGTGGCCGACTCCGACGCCAACTTCGTGCTGTTCGGGCGTTTCCCCGACCGGCGCAAGGTGTGGGAGGGACTGCTGGAGCGCGGGGTGCTCATCCGCGAGGTGGGCCCGCCACAATGGCTGCGGGTGTCGATCGGCACCGGTGAGGAGATGGCGGCCTTCCGCGCCGCCCTGGAAGGAGTCTTGTGAGTCGCGTAGGCCGCGTCGAGCGCGTTACGAAGGAGACCTCGGTCCTGGTGGAGGTCGGCCTCGACGGCACCGGCCGGGTCGAGGTGTCCACCGGGGTCGGCTTCTTCGACCACATGCTGGCCCAGCTCGGCAAGCACGGGCTGTTCGACCTGACGGTCAAGACCGAGGGCGACCTGCACATCGACTCCCACCACACGATCGAGGACACCGCGCTCGCGCTGGGCGCGGCGTTCCGCGAGGCGCTGGGCGACAAGTCGGGCATCAGGAGGTTCGGCAGCGCGTCGTGCCCGCTGGACGAGTCGCTGGCCCAGGTCACCGTCGACCTGTCCGGGCGTCCCTATCTCGTGCACTCCGAGCCCGAGGGCATGGCGCCGATGATCGGCCCCGAGTACGACACGACGATGACCCGCCACATCCTGGAGTCGCTGGTCGCGCAGGCCGCGATCTGCCTGCACGTCCACGTGCCCTACGGGCGCAACGCCCACCACATCGTGGAGGCCCAGTTCAAGGCGCTGGCCAGGGCGCTGCGCGAGGCGTCCGAGCTCGACCCGCGCGCCACGGGCGTGCCGAGCACCAAGGGCGTCCTGTGAGCGAGAACACGCTCGCCATCGTCATGGTGTTCATCGGGCTGTTCCTGATCGGCGGCGTGTTCTCGCTGGCCAAGCAGGGGCTGAAGATCGGTGCGGCCGTCTGCGCGCTGGGCGCGGCGATGGCGATCACGGCGGGGGTGCTGTGGTGGTAGGCAAGAAGGTCGTGGTGCTCGACTACGGGTCGGGCAATCTGCGCTCGGCCGAGCGGGCGCTGGCCAGGGTGGGCGCCGACGTGACCGTCACGTCCGACTTCGACGCCGCCATGGAGGCCGACGGGCTGGTGGTGCCGGGCGTCGGCGCGTTCGAGGCGTGCATGACCGGGCTCAGGAGCGTGCGCGGCGAGCGGATCATCGGGCGGCGCCTGTCCGGCGGGCGTCCGGTGCTGGGCATCTGCGTGGGCATGCAGATCCTGTTCGCCCGGGGCGTCGAGCACGGCGTGGAGACCGAGGGCTGCGCCGAGTGGCCGGGCACGGTGGAGCGGCTGGAGGCGCCCGTGCTGCCCCACATGGGGTGGAACACGGTCAAGGCGCCCGCCGGCAGCGTGCTGTTCGCCGGGCTCGACGCCGCGACCCGCTTCTACTTCGTGCACTCGTACGGGGTGCGCGAGTGGGAGCTGCACGCCGGTGAGGGGTTCGCCGAGCCGCTGGTCACCTGGGCCGAGCACGGCGTCCCGTTCGTGGCCGCCGTGGAGAACGGCCCGCTCAAGGCCACCCAGTTCCACCCCGAGAAGTCCGGCGACGCCGGAGCCGTGCTGCTGAAGAACTGGCTCGGCACGCTGTGAGCGCCGCGATCAGCACATCCAGGCTCTCATGAGCAAGGAACGCGCGCGCCGCAGGGCCGAGCGGGAGGCGGAGCGGGCGCGCGCGATCCGGGCCAACGAGGAGCGGCAGGCGCGCCGGGCCCGCCGCCGCGCCCTGCTGGCCCGGCTGACCCCGCGCCCGGTGCGCTTCTACCGCCAGGGCGGCCTGATCGCCCGCCGCCACCGCGCCCAGAACATCGTGGTCGCGCTGGGCTTCCTGTTCGTGCAGGCCATCGTGTGGCTGGTGTGGGGCTCGCTCCCGCTCAGCCTCGCCGTCCTGGTCTTCTCACTGCTGCTGGTGCCCGTTGTCGTGACCCTCGCTTTCGACCGGAGGATCTGAATGTCGCTCGTATTGCTCCCCGCCGTGGACGTCGTCGAGGGCCAGGCCGTACGCCTGGTGCAGGGCGAGGCCGGGACCGAGACCGGCTACGGCGAGCCGCTGGCCGCCGCGCTGGCCTGGCAGGAGGCGGGCGCCGAGTGGATCCATCTGGTCGACCTGGACGCCGCGTTCGGCCGGGGCAGCAACCGGGAGCTGCTCGCCGACGTCATCGGGCGGCTCGACGTGAACGTGGAGCTGTCCGGCGGCATCCGTGACGACGACTCCCTGGCCGCCGCGCTGGCCACCGGCTGCCGCCGGGTCAACATCGGCACCGCCGCCCTGGAGAATCCCGAGTGGTGCCGCAAGGTCATCGCCGAGCACGGCGACAAGATCGCGGTCGGGCTCGACGTGCGCGGCACCACGCTGGCCGCCCGCGGCTGGACCGAGGACGCCGGTGACCTGTGGGAGGTCCTCGACCGCCTGGAGGCCGACGGCTGCCCCCGCTACGTCGTCACCGACGTGACCAAGGACGGCATGCTGAAGGGCCCCAACCTCGACCTCTACCGCCGGATCCTGGCCCGCACCGGCCGGCCGGTCGTGGCCAGCGGCGGCGTCTCCTCCGTCGACGACCTGGTCGCGCTCGCGTCCCTCGTCCCCGACGGGCTGGAAGGCGCCATCGTGGGCAAGGCGCTCTACGCTCACGCGTTCACACTGGAAGACGCGCTTGCCGCAGTACGCGTGTAGCTCTTGCCGGGAGGGGGCGAGATGAGCGTCAGCATCTTTGGTATGGAAAGCACCGGGCGCAGGGTGTTTTCCGGCGGCATCTGGGAGGAGCGGTACGGCTATGCCCGTGCCGTCGTGGCGGGTGACCGGGTGATCGTCTCCGGTTGCACGGCCACCGTCGAGGGAGAGGTGCGCCATGTCGGCGACGCCTACAGACAGAGCCTGACCGCGATCGACATCGCGCTGGAGGCCGTCCTGATGGGCGGTCTGACCAGCGATGACGTGGTCATGGTCCGTTACTATGTGGTGGAGCAGCGCCACTTCGACCTCGTCGGGCAGGCCATCGGCGAGGTCTTCGGCAAGGTGCGCCCCGCCTGCACCGGAGTGAGGGTGGCCGGGCTGGTCGACCCGAGAATGCTGGTCGAGATCGAAATCGAGGCACACCGAGCATGACCGTAGCCGTAAGAGTCATTCCCTGTCTCGACGTGGACGCCGGCCGCGTGGTCAAGGGCGTCAACTTCGAGAACCTCCGCGACGCGGGAGACCCGGTCGAGCTGGCCAGGCGCTATGACGAGGAGGGCGCCGACGAGCTGACCTTCCTCGACATCACCGCGTCGTCCGGCGAGCGGGAGACCATGCTCGACGTGGTGCGCAGGACCGCCGAGCAGGTGTTCATCCCGCTCACCGTCGGCGGCGGCGTGCGGGCGGTGGAGGACGTCAACCGCCTGCTGCGGGCCGGGGCCGACAAGGTGTCCCTCAACACGGCCGCCATCGCCCGGCCCGAGCTGCTCACGGAGGCGTCGCGGCGCTTCGGCGCCCAGTGCGTCGTGCTGTCGGTGGACGCCCGCCGCGCGCCCGGCACCCCCAGCGGGTTCGAGGTGACCACGCACGGCGGTCGCCGCGGCACCGGGATCGACGCGGTGGAGTGGGCGGCCCGCGGCGAGGAGCTCGGGGTGGGGGAGATCCTGCTCAACTCGATGGACGGTGACGGCACGCTCGACGGCTACGACCTGGAGATGCTGCGCGCGGTCCGCGCTGCGGTGCGGGTGCCGGTGATCGCCAGTGGCGGCGCCGGCCGGCTGGAGGACTTCTCTCCGGCGGTGGCGGCGGGCGCCGACGCCGTGCTCGCGGCGTCGGTGTTCCACTTCGGCACGCTCAAGATCTCCGAGGTCAAGGACACGCTCCGGATGGCGGGCCACCCGGTCCGCTAGCCCGCCGGGGCGAGCGTCACCGCGTGCGGGCGGGTCACCAGGCCCGCCTGCGCGCGTCCGTACCGTCGCAAGTCCCGCCCGCGGGTGTCCTCAGAAGACCCGCAGGTGGTGGAACAGCTCGTACGCCACGTCCTTCGCGGCGAACGCCGCCGCCTCCGAGCGCTTGACCGCCAGGTACGCGCTGCGCCGCAGCGTCCCCAGCGCCTCCATGAGCACCTCGTCGGCCTCCAGCGCGTCCAGCGCCTCGTCCAGCGAGGCGGGCAGGCGGGTGTACTGGCCGGGCCGGGTGTCCGGGTCGACGTCCACGGCGGCCCCCGGGTCCAGCTTGCGCCGGATGCCGTCCAGGCCGGCGTGGATGACGGCCCCGAGCGCCAGGTAGGGGTTGGCGGAGGAGTCGGAGGGCTTGAGCTCCAGGTTGGGCTCGCCGCTCTCGCCGAGGGGGGAGCACACGCGTACCGCGGCCTCGCGGTTGTCGGGCCCGTAGACGGCGTACGCGCTGGACCACGTGCGGGGCGCCAGCCGCCGGAAGCTGTTGACGCTCCCGCAGGTGAGCGCCGTCAGGCCGGGCAGGTGGGCCAGCAGGCCGCCGATGAACCCGTCCCGCACCTCGCCGTCCTCGGCGAAGAGATTGCGGTTGTCGCTCCACAGGGACAGGTGCAGGTGGGCGCCGTTGCCCGCCTGGTCGGGCAGCGGCTTGGGGGCCAGCGTGGCCCACATCTGCATGCGCATCGCCGTGCCGCGCACGGTCTCGCGGTAGAGGACGTGGTTGTCGGCGGCGCGCAGCGCGGGTGCGTGGCGCACGGACAGCTCCTGCTGGCCGGGCCCGAGCTCGGGATGGTAGTGCTCGACCCGCAGCCCCTGCGTCTCCAGGGCGCGGATGAGCTTGATCGTGTAGTCGTGGGCCGTGTCGAACCCGGCGTTGGCATAGCACAGCGAGTCGTCGAGCGGGACCAGCCGGTCGGGGCCGCCCGCCGGGTCGGGCAGGCGGCGGCCGAGCGTGAACTCCGGCTCGAACGCCGCGACCAGCGTGTAGCCCTCGGTGGCGAGCTCGGCGACGGCCTCCTTGAGGAAGGTGCGCGCGCAGGCCCCCCAGGGCGAGCCGTCCGGCAGGCGCAGGTCGGACAGCATCGCCGCCGCGCCCGGAGCATGGGGCAACGGGACGTAGGTGGCGGGGTCGGGGACAATGCGTACCTCGCCCACCGGACCCATGTGCTCGACGTCCTGGAGCTGGTCGAGCATGTTCATCGCCATCATGGCCACCGTGTGCCCGATGCCCGTGCTGAGGCGTTCCGCCAACCTCGACCGGGACGCGGCCTTGCCCCGGATCACACCACCGTGGTCGGCGTACAGAAAACGGATCAGCTCGATGCCCTCGAGCTCCGCTCGCTCGAGGATCCGCCGCGCGTTGGGATCGAGCTGATTGATCTTTGTGCCGCTCGGGCGATCTCTCATCCTGCCTGCGTAACACGATCCGGCAGCGCGGGGAAGCATCTGACGCAGACAGCAGCCTCGCGTCAGGTCAGAACATTTGTGAAGAACACAGCCAATTGATCGGCTCCGTGGATGATTCCGTCAAACACTCCGTTGACCGCGTTCGCAGCCTGGGTCGGCTTGGTGAACAGGTAGAACACCACGAACGCGACAGCCACGTAGGTGATCACCTTCTTGACCTGCATGGGGGCCTCCTGCAGTCCATTCCCAGCCGTATATACCCGGATCTGGGCGATCATGGGCATCTTCTGTGAAGATGTACATGATCCTAACCGGGGGGCTTCCTTACTGAGCCAATGGTAAGTGCAGAAGGTCTGACGGGAACCCCTTGTTCACCGGGATTTCTGTGACAGGTCTTACCGATCACTCAGACGCCGAGGGAGGCGTCGCGCAACCGTTCGACGTCCTCCGGGTCGCCGGTCAGCTCCACCCTGGTGTGCCGCTGCCGCCCGAAGCAGAACATGAGCAGCTCGGCCGCCCGGCCGGTGACCTCGACCCGCGCCCCTCCGCGGGGGCCGCCGAGGGCCACGCCGCCGCCGAGCCGGTGCAGCACCACGCCCACCGGCGCCTTGCGCAGCATCAGCCGGGCCCCGGTGGAGACCCGCTTCCAGATGAGCCGCTCGAGGTCGTCGGACAGCTCGCGGGGCTCCCATGACGGCTGGGCGCGGCGGACGTCCTCGTGGTGGACGAAGAGCTCCAGCGTGTTGACGGACTCGTCGAGGAAGGGCAGCAGCGCGTAGACGCCGCCCGGCTCGCGCGCCAGGCCGACCAGCTCGGGGAAGGGGTGCTTGGCCTTGAGGCCGTTCTGCACCGAGGCGGTGTAGCCGGCGAGGGGCTTGAGCGCGATGCCGCCCATCGCGTCGGGCCTGCGCTCGCGCAGCACGAGGTGGGCGGCCAGGTCGTAGGTGGTCCAGCCCGTGCAGAGCGTGGGGGCGTCGGGACCGAGGCGGTCGAACAGGTCGCAGAGCGCGGAGCGTTCGTCGCGAGCGTAGGTCACGTGGTCAACCCTACCGGTGGGAATAACGTGCATATCTGGAGTGATAGTGACTTAGGCAGATATACCGGATTGGAAGGGGAACGTGCCGCGTGGCGACCAAGGTCACCTCGGCCGTGATGCGTCAAGGGCTGCGTGTCCTTGGGGTGGCCATTCACACGGAGAAGGCGGTGTTCGCGCTGGCGGTGCTGGCCAGCGCGGTCTATGGCGGCATGACCGTCGCGTCCGCGTGGGCGCTGGGCTGGGCGACCCAGAACGTGGTGCTGCCGGCCTTCGGGTCCGGCCGCGTCGCCTCGGGGGCGCTCTGGACGGGAGTGCTCCTCATCGTCGGGACGGCGCTGCTCAAGGCGGTCGGCGTGGCCGGGCGCCGCATCCTGGCGGGGGTCATGCAGTACCGCATGCAGGCCAGGTCGCGCAGGGACGTGACCAAGCAGTACCTGAGGCTGCCACTGTCCTGGCACCACCAGCACCCGACCGGGCAGCTCCTGTCGAACGCCAGCGCCGACGCCGAGGCCGCCTGGGCACCGCTCGCGCCGTTGCCGATGGCCGTGGGCGTGATCGTCATGCTGTTCACCGCGGCGATCGCGATGCTGTTCACGGATCTCGTGCTCGCGCTGGTGGGCTTCTTGATTTTTCCTGCTATCGCCGTACTTAACCTGATTTATCAGCGCAAGCTCAGCCCGCTGGCCACCCGCGCGCAGCAGCTGCGGGCCGAGGTCAGCGAGATCGCGCACGAGAGCTTCGACGGCGCGCTCGTCGTCAAGACGCTCGGCCGGGAGGAGCTGGAGACCGACCGGTTCCGTCGCCGCGCCCACGAGCTGCGCGACGCCAACATCGCGGTCGGCCGCGTGCGCGGGCTGTTCGACCCGCTGCTGGAGGCGCTGCCCACGCTCGGCGTGCTCGCGGTGCTCGCCGTCGGCGCGGGACGGCTGTCCGCCGGCGCGATCGACTCCGGCGACCTGGTGCAGGTGGCGTACCTGTTCACGCTGCTGTCCTTCCCGATCAGGGCGCTCGGCTGGGTGCTGGCCGAGCTGCCGCGCAGCGTCGTCGGCTGGCAGCGGGTGCAGGCCGTGCTGGAGGCCACCGGCTCCATGGAGTACGGCGGCACGGCCGCCCCGGCCGCCTCCACCCCCGCCGCGCTGGAGGTCTCCGGCGTCTCCTACGCCTACGGCGAGGCCCAGGTGCTCCACGACGTCACCTTCGACGTGCCCGCCGGCCGTACCGTCGCCCTGGTCGGGCCCACCGGCTCGGGCAAGTCCACGCTCGTGCAGCTGCTCGTCCGGCTCGTGGACCCCGGCACGGGACAGGTGCTGCTCGACGGCGTGGACCTGCGCGAGCTGGCCTACGGCGGCATCGCCGAGTCGGTGGCGCTGGTGCCGCAGCAGACGTTCCTGTTCGACGACAGCGTGCGCGGCAACGTCGCGCTCGGCGTGGAGGCAGGCGACGAGGACGTGTGGGCCGCCCTGCGGCTGGCCCAGGCCGACGGGTTCGTGGCCAGGCTCGCCGACGGGCTCGACACCCGGGTCGGCGAGCGCGGCGCGACGCTGTCCGGCGGCCAGCGCCAGCGCCTCGCGCTGGCCCGCGCGGTCGTGCGCCGGCCCCGCCTGCTCATCCTCGACGACGCCACCTCCAGCGTGGACCCGCAGGTCGAGGCCAGGATCCTGTACGGGCTGCGGGACGCGGCCGAGTCCTCGACCGTCGTGGTCGTCGCCTACCGGCTGGCCACGATCGCCCTGGCCGACGAGGTGGTCTTCCTCGACCACGGCCGGGTCGTGGACCGGGGCACGCACGAGGAGCTGCTGGAGCGCTGCGAGGGCTACCGCAACCTGGTGACCGCCTACGAGCGCGAGGAAGCCGAGCGCGCCGCCATCGACCTGCAGGCAGAAGAGGAAGAAGGGGTCAGCGCATGACGGCGCAGAGCATCCAGGGCAACTCTGAACGTTCCGCGCTGGCCACGCTCCGGCAGGGCCTCTCGCTCACCCCCGAGTTCCGCAAGGGGCTGGCGGGCACGCTGGCGCTGGCCGTCATCGCGACCATCGGCAAGATCATCGTGCCGATCGCGGTCCAGCAGACGATCGACACGGGGCTCAAGGGCGGCTCGCCGGACATTCCGTACATCACCAAGGCCGTTCTCATCTGTGCGGCCGCGGTGCTGCTCACGGCCCTGGCCGCGTACGTCATGAACGTCCGCCTCTACAAGGCCACCGAGTCGTCCCTGGCGACCCTGCGCGTGCGCGGCTTCCGCCACGTCCACGACCTGTCGGTGCTCACCCAGAACACCGAGCGGCGCGGCTCCCTGGTCTCGCGCGTCACCAACGACATCGACCAGATCAGCGCGTTCATGCAGTGGGGCGGGCTGATGATCATCGTGGCGTTCGGGCAGCTGTTCGTGGCGACCGTGCTCATGTTCGTCTACTCCTGGCAGCTCACCCTGCTCGTCTGGGCGTGCTTCATCCCGCTGATGATCGCGCTGCCGCGCTTCCAGCGGCTGCTGTCGCGGGCGTACACGATCGTGCGCGAGCGCACCGGCGACATGCTGGCGGCGGTCAGCGAGTCCGTCGTCGGCGCCACCGTCATCAGGGCGTACGCCTCCGAGCACCGCACCGCCGAGCGCATCGACACGGCCGTCGACGCCAACCGGCGCGCCCAGATCAGGGCGCAGACCATCGTCGGCTTCGTCTTCCCCCTGACCGAGATCGTGGCCGCCGTCGCCATCGGCGCGATCGTGCTGCTCGGCGTGCGGCTCGGCCTGTCGGGCGACATCACGCAGGGGCAGCTGGTGGCGTTCCTGTTCCTGGTCACCCTGTTCGTCTCGCCGCTGCAGACGGCCACCGAGGTGCTGAACGAGGCCCAGAACGCCATCGCCGGCTGGCGCCGCATCCTGGGCGTGCTCGACACGCCGGCCGACGTGGCCGACCCCGGCGAGCGGGGCGTGACGCTGCCCCGCGGCCCCATCTCGGTCGCCTTCGAGAACGTGCACTTCTCCTATCCCGGCGGCGCGCCCGTGCTGCGCGAGGTCACCGTGGACATCCCGCCGCGCTCGCGGGTCGCGGTGGTGGGGGAGACGGGGTCGGGCAAGACCACGTTCGCCAAGCTCCTGACCCGGCTCATGGACCCGGCCGGGGGCCGCGTCACGGTGGACGGCCACGACCTGCGCGACGTCCGCTTCTCCTCGCTGCGCGAGCGGATCGTCATGGTGCCGCAGGACGGCTTCCTGTTCGACGGGACGCTGGAGGAGAACATCCGCTACGGCAGGCCGTCGGCCACCGTCGAGGAGATCCGGCTCGCGATGACCGAGCTGGGCCTGGCCGACTGGGTGGAGGGCCTGCCCGCCGGGCTGGACACCCCCGTGGGGCAGCGCGGCGAGTCGCTCTCGGCGGGCGAGCGGCAGCTCGTCGCCCTGGCGCGGGCGTACCTGGCCGACCCCGACCTGCTCCTGCTGGACGAGGCCACCTCGGCGGTGGACCCGGCCACGGAGGTACGGCTGGCGCGGGCGCTGGAGGGCGTGACGCGGGGCCGTACGGCCGTCTCGATCGCGCACCGCCTGTCGACGGCGGAGAACGCCGACGAGGTCCTGGTCTTCGACGCGGGCCGCCTGGTGCAGCGCGGCCCGCACGCCGAACTGGTGGGGGAGCCCGGCGTGTACGCCGACCTGCACGCGTCGTGGGTCTCCGCGGCCCGCTCCTGAACCGAACGCGGCGGCCTGCCCGCGTGCCCGGTAGGCCGGGCACGCGGGCAGGCTGGTTGAATGGACGCATGTCCCTTGACCCCAAGATCGCCGCGCGGTTGAAGCGCGACGCGGACGGCCTCGTCGCCGCCATCGCCCAGCAGTACGACACCGGCGAGGTGCTCATGCTGGCCTGGATGAACGACGAGGCGCTGCATCGGACGCTCACCACCGGCCGGGCCACCTACTGGTCCCGCAGCCGCGCCGAGCTCTGGGTGAAGGGCGACACCTCCGGCCACGTCCAGCACGTCAAGGCGGTGGCGCTCGACTGCGACGGCGACGCCGTCCTGCTCAAGGTCGACCAGGTCGACGGCGCGTGCCACACCGGAGACCGCACGTGCTTCGACGCCGACCAGCTCGAGATCCCGCTCGGATAGCAGGCAGCATGGGGCACAGAGAGCTGTGGGGCTGGCTGGGGGCGACCGTCCTCGGATGCGTGCTCGTGTTGTTCGGCGCGAGCCGGGCCTGGGTGCGGATGCTGGAGGTGGGCGTGGCCGCGCCCACCGGAGGCGAGCTCAGCCCCGTGCTGACCCCCGTCGCCCTGGCCGCGCTGGCCGGGGTGGTGGCCGTGCTGGCCACCAAGGGTGTAGGACGCCGCGTCGTCGGGGCGCTGGTCGCCCTGTGCGGGGCGGGCGCGGCGGCCGGGACGTGGACGGCGCTCGGCGGCGACACCGTCACCGGCTGGCTGCGCGAGCAGAACGTCCTGCGCGGCGCCGCCGACCTCCCCTGGGAGGTCGCCCCGCTCTGGCCGGCGGTCACGGCCGCCGGAGCGGTCCTGGTGATCGCCGGCGGGATCGTCGCGATCGTGCGCGGCGGCAGGTGGGCGGGCATGTCGGCGCGCTACGACAGGGGAGCCGACGGGGGCGCGGACAAGGCTCGCGCCGAGGTCAAGGACGACCGGGCGCTGTGGGACGCGCTCGACCGCGGCGACGATCCCACCGACTCCCGCTGACCCTCTGCGCTATGACGATTTCTTTACTGTTCTGAACCTCTGTCTGCTTGGCAAACGTTTCCTCAATAAGCTGCCGTTGCAACACGCCACGAACACTTAGGAGCCAAGCGCATGAGCTACGGGGATCAGGGCAGCGGTGGGGGTTACGGCGCGCAGCCGCCCGGTGGTGGATACGGCCAGCAGCCCCCCAGCGGGGGCGGCGGTTATGGCCAGCAGCCGCCCAGCTACGGGGGCGGGTACGGCCAGCAGCCCCCGACCGGAGGTGGCGGCTACGGCCAGCAGCCCCCGAGCGGGGGTGGCGGCTACGGTCAGCAGCCCCCGAGCGGGGGTGGCGGCTACGGTCAGCAACCCGGTTACGGTCAGGGCGGGTACGGCGAACAGCCGCCCAGCTACCCACAGGAGCAGCTTGGCTACGGTCAGCAGCCCCCGAGTGGCGGTGGCTATGGTCAGCAGCCTCCCAGCTACGGTCAGCAGGGCTACGGCTACGGCATGCCGCCCCAGCAGCCGAGGTCGACCAACGGCATGGCGGTGGCCTCGCTCGTCCTGGGCATCATCGGCCTGATCTTCTGCGGCCTCACCAGCATTCCGGGCGTCATCCTCGGCCACATCGCCCTCAACCGCATCAAGAAGAGCGGGGAGGAAGGCTCCGGCATGGCCATCGGCGGTTTGGTCACGTCCTACATCACCGTCGTGATCTGGGTGCTGTGCTGGATCATCTTCGGCGGTCTCATCCTCTCGATGATCGGGCTCAGCGCCGCCGCCACGTCGTCCTCGTACGACTACTGACCCGGTCGGTAACCCCCGCTCGCATGTGTGTCCGGACCGTGACGAGCCGCTTGCGGTCCGATTACGAATCTTCCGCAAAGCGGACGTTCCTCCATATAGGGAGCTTATTCTCGCTAGGCTGCCGCGCAACTCGCCACAGATGACGACATGAGAGGTTCTTCATGAGTTACGGAAATCAGGGCGGCGGCGGCTACGGATCGCAGCCGCCCGGTGGCGGCTACGGTCAGCAGCCCCCGAGCGGCGGCGGCCACGGTGGCGGTTATGGTCAGCAGCCTCCGAGCGGCGGTGGTTATGGTCAGCAGCCTCCGAGCGGCGGCTACGGGTCGCAGCCGCCGAGTGGCGGCTACGGCCAGCAGCCCCCGAGCGGCGGCGACTTTGGCGGCGGTTACGGCCAGCAGCCTCCCGCCGGGGGCAACCCGCCGGACAACTACCTGGTAGCGGCCATCCTGACCACCGTGTTCTGCTGCTTTCCCCTGGGCATCGTGTCGATCGTCAAGTCCACGCAGGTCAACTCAAAGTGGCAGATCGGCGACTTCCAGGGGGCTGCGCTGGCGAGCGAGGAGGCCAAGACCTGGTGGAAGCGGTCCTTGATCGCCGGCATCATCTGGTGGGTCCTGGTCATCCTCTTCTGCGTCGTGATGTTCGGCCTCCTGGCCGCTAGCTTCCCGAGCATGAGTTAGTGAGCCGGAAGGCGGATACTGGGAGCATGAGCATCGCAACAACCGAGCGGCGCGGCGCGGCACGTCTCAAGGACCTGCTCGCGCCGCTCGGTGTTGCGGGCGCGACGGGCGCCGTGTTCGCGTTCGTCGGGGTGGTTGACCCCAACCAGCCGGGCCACTACCCGACCTGCCCGTTCCTGTGGATGACCGGCCTCTACTGCCCGGGCTGCGGCACGCTGCGCACCATTCACGCGCTCGCCCACCTCGACCCGGCCACCGCGCTCGGGATGAACCCTCTCGCCGTGGCCATGATGCCGTTCCTGCTGTTCTGGTGGGGCAGATGGGTCGTACGCGCCTGGCAGGGCAGGCCGAGACGCACCACGCTCGCCCATCCGGCGTGGCTGTGGGCGTTCCTCGCCATCGTCATGGTCTACTGGGTCGTCCGTAACCTGCCGTTCGGGGCGTTCCTCGCTCCGTAGGGACTCCCAGCCGGGGGGCCTGTGGCGAGGTGACCCCGTGCGGGCCGATACCATCGCAGGACAAGGCAGAGAGCGGACGCGACGCGAACTCTCCGCCGCCCCCACAGTCGACCGGAGGGACCTCAAGCGCGTGAGTGAGCGGACGGAAGGGCCGAGTGTCCTCGACGACATCCTCGACGGGGTGCGCGCCGACCTCGCCGCACGTCAGCAGGCCGTGTCCATTGACGAGCTCAAGCGGCGGGCCGAGCGCGCCCACGCGCCCAGAGACGCCATGGCCGCGCTCGGGGGCGACAGGATCTCGGTGATCGCCGAGGTCAAGCGGTCGAGCCCGTCCAAGGGCGCGCTGGCCGCCATCGCCGACCCGGCCGCGCTGGCGGCCGACTACGAAGAGGGCGGCGCCCACGTCATCAGCGTGCTGACCGAGCGCCGCAAGTTCGGCGGCAGCCTGGAGGACCTGGCGGCGGTGCGCGCCCGGGTCGACATCCCGATCCTGCGTAAAGACTTCATCCTCACCTCCTACCAGCTCTGGGAGGCCCGGGCCCACGGCGCCGACCTGGCGCTGCTGATGGTCGTCTGCCTGGAGCAGGAGGCGCTGGTGTCGCTGATCGAGCGGGCCGAGTCGATCGGGCTCACCCCGCTGGTCGAGGTGCACACCGAGGAGGAGCTCGAGCGGGCGGTCGCCGCCGGCGCCCGGGTCATCGGGATCAACGCGCGCAACCTCAAGACACTCGAGGTCGACCGCGAGGTCTTCACGAAGCTGGCGCCCAAGATCCCCGATAATGTGATCAAGATTGCCGAGTCGGGCGTGCGCGGCCCGCACGACCTGCTCGCCTATGCCAGGGCCGGCGCCGACGCCGTCCTGGTCGGGGAGAGCCTGGTCACCGGCAAGGACCCGCGCAAGGCGGTGGAGGCTCTGGTGACCGCCGGCGCCCATCCAGCGACGCGCCCCGACCACTCAGCAGAGGGATAGCAGTGGCACACGAAGGCTCCATCCTGACCGCCGCCGACCTGGCGGGCAACGGCCCGCTCGGCGACGACCCCGACGTGCACGGCAAGTTCGGCATCTTCGGCGGCCGGTTCGTCCCCGAGGCGCTCATCCCGGCGCTCGACGAGGTGGCCGCGGTCTACGAGAAGGCCAAGAACGACCCGGAGTTCCTGCGGGAGTTCGACCATCTGCTGCGCACGTACGCGGGCCGGCCGACCACGCTGACCGACGTGCCGCGCTTCAGCGAGCAGGCCGGCGGCGCCAGGATCGTGCTCAAGCGTGAGGACCTCACCCACACCGGCGCTCACAAGATCAACAACGTGCTCGGCCAGGCCCTGCTGACCAAGCGGCTGGGCAAGAAGCGCGTGATCGCCGAGACCGGCGCGGGCCAGCACGGCGTGGCCACCGCCACCGCGGCCGCCCTGCTCGGCCTGGAGTGCGTGATCTACATGGGCGCGGTCGACTGCGAGCGCCAGGCGCTCAACGTCGCCAGGATGAAGCTGCTCGGCGCCACCGTGGTGCCGGTGACCAACGGCTCCCAGACGCTGAAGGACGCCATCAACGAGGCCTTCCGCGACTGGGTGACCAACGTCGACTCCACCCACTACCTGTTCGGCACGATCGCGGGGCCGCACCCGTTCCCCGAGATCGTGCGCGACTTCGCGCGCATCATCGGCGTCGAGGCCCGCCGCCAGATCCAGGAGCTGACCGGCGGCCTGCCCGACGCGGTGTGCGCGGCGGTCGGCGGCGGCAGCAACGCGATCGGCATCTTCCACGCGTTCCTCGGCGACGAGGGCGTCCAGCTGCACGGCTACGAGGCCGCCGGGCGCGGCCTGGAGTCCGGCGAGCACGCGCTCACGCTGACCGCCGGCTCGATCGGCGTGCTGCACGGCTCGCGCACCTACGTGCTGCAGGACGACGAGGGCCAGACCATCGAGTCCCACTCGATCTCGGCCGGGCTCGACTACCCGGGCGTCGGCCCCGAGCACGCCTGGCTGAAGGACTCGGGCCGCGCCACCTACCACGGCGTCACCGACGACGCGGCGATGGCCGCGTTCTCGCTGCTGGCCAGGACCGAGGGCATCATCCCGGCCATCGAGTCCTCTCACGCCCTGGCGGGCGCGCTGGAGCTGGGCCGCGAGCTCGGCCCCGAGGCGACCATCCTGGTCAACCTCTCCGGCCGAGGCGACAAAGACATGGGCACGGCGATGAAATACTTCAACCTCTGACGAGCCGCCACCCCGGCGCAGGGCCCCGCGCCGGGGGATAACTGGTGGGACTCGACCTTCGAAACGGACAGACATGACGACTCTTCAGACGGTTTTCGCCAAGGCGAAGGCGGACAACCGGGCCGCGCTCGTCGGCTACCTGCCCGCGGGCTTCCCCTCCAAGGGCGGCGACGTCGCCGCGGCCGCGGCCCTGGTCGAGGCCGGCTGCGACGTCATCGAGATCGGCCTGCCCTACTCCGACCCGCTCATGGACGGGCCGACGATCCAGGACGCGGTGCACCGCTCGCTGGTCAACGGCACGCGCATCGCCGACGTGCTGCGCACGGTCGAGGGCGTCGCCGCCACCGGAGCGGCCACGCTCGTCATGACGTACTGGAACCCCATCGACAAGTACGGCGCCGAGCGGTTCGCCCGCGACCTCGCCGATGCGGGCGGCGTGGGCACGATCACGCCCGACCTGACGCCCGAGGAGTCGGAGCCGTGGCGGGCGGCGTCCGCGTCCGCGGGCATCGACACGGTGTTCCTGGTGGCGCCCAGCTCGACCGAGCAGCGCATCAAGGCCGTCGTCGACTGCTGCACGGGCTTCGTGTACGCGGCCTCGCTGATGGGCGTCACCGGCGCCAGGGAGAGCGTCAACGTCGCCGCCGAGGGCCTGGTCGAGCGGACCCGGGCCCACACGGACCTGCCGGTGTGCGTGGGCCTCGGCGTGGGCACGGGCGCGCAGGCGGCCGAGGTGGCGGCCTACGCCGACGGGGTGATCGTGGGGTCGGCGTTCATCCGCCGCATCCTCGACGCGTCCGACGAGGCCGAGGGCCGGGCCTCCATCGCCACCCTGGCCAGGGACATGGCCTCGGGCGTGCGCCGCTAGGCTTCCGCGCTCCCGGCGCTCCTTCTCTCCTAAGGACCTTCACCGACGTACGTCGGCAAAGGTCCCGGCGGAGCTTTGCCAAGGATCTGGCGCGTAAGCCTTGGCGTGCGGTCCGGGGCGGGTGATGATCGGGGCCCCGAAGCGGTGTGACGCACGACCCCGAAAGGACACCGATGCGTCCCAGCCCCCTCACCTTCGCAGCGGCCCTCGCACTCGCGGCCACGGCCATGACCGCCCCGGCGTCCGCCGATCCTGGGTCGGCGGCCGTCCCGTCGCCCGGCGCGGAGCCCACCCCGACGTACGAGCTGCCCTCCCCGGAGACGCCGCCCACCGGAGCGCCCCCGCCCAGCCCCACCGCGCAGAACGAGCCGCCCAGGCCGGCGCGGGTGGCCCGGCCGATCGCGATCTCGTCCCCGGAGCTGCGCGTGGAGCTCGACCCGGGCTTCCCGCGCGTCCTCGGCTACACCGACCGGGCGAGCGGCGCCACGCTCGGCGGCAGCGCGGGCGTGCCCGCCGTCGTCCTCAACGGCCAGGCGCGGGCCGCCACCGTGGCGCTGACCGGGAACGACGGCGCGACCGCCCGCTACCGGCTGACCTTCCCCGATCTCGGCGGCGTCGCGCTCGGGGCGAGAATTGGGGTCAAGGGCCGGGTGACGACGTTCCGGATCGACTCGGTGGCCGACACCGAGGCGTTCCGCGTCAACACCATCGACCTGCCCGGCCATGACCTGGTGTCGGTGTCGAGCGCGCAGCCGGGCGCGGCGACCGCGTTCACCCGGCTGGACCCGAACGCCACCCGCACCGCCGACGTCTTCGCCCAGGTCACGCCGGGCACCGCGCCCGAGCCCAACCCGGTCGGGGCCACGTACGCGATCGTGAACACCGATCGGCTGGCCGCCGCGATCGAGACGAACTCCACCTACGACCGCCCCTCGGGCGTCACCGACCGGGACGCCGCCAGGCTCTGGCACCAGGCCAGGAGGGACGCCGGCGGCACGGTCACCGTGGGCGTGTGGAGCGGCCAGTGGACGCACCGCGCGACCGGCTCGCCGTTCACCGAGGAGCCGCCCTGGGCCAGGATCGTGGTCACACCCGACGCCAACGGCGACGGGACGCTCGACTGGCAGGACGGCGCGGTGGCGTTCAGGGCCATCGCCGTCAGGGCGCCCGGCGCCGAGCGGACCCGGGACCGCGTGGTCACGCACATCCCGTTCAACTTCTCCAGCCAGGCCACGCACCCGTTCCTGCGCACCCTGGACGACGTCAAGCGCATCTCGCTGGCCACCGACGGCCTCGGGCAGCTCGCGCTGCTCAAGGGCTACCAGTCGGAGGGCCACGACGCGGCGCACCCCGACTACGGCGGCAACCACAACCGCCGCGCGGGCGGGCTCAAGGACCTGAACACGCTGCTCAAGGCCGGCAAGGACTGGAACGCCACGTTCGGCGCGCACATCAACGCCACCGAGTCCTACCCCGAGGCCAGGAGCTTCAGCGAGCAGCTCGTCGACAAGGCCGCCAAGGGCTGGAACTGGCTCGACCAGGCGTACCTGATCGACCAGCGCGGCGACCTCACCAGGGGCACCCTGGCCGGGCGCCTCGCGCGGCTGCGCGCCGAGACCGACCGCAACCTCGCGGTGCTGTACGTGGACGTGTTCAGGCCGTTCGGCTGGGTGGCCGACCGCACGCTGGCCGAGCTGCGAGAGCAGGGCTGGCAGGTGAGCACGGAGTGGTCGGACAAGCTGGAACGCGCGTCCCTGTGGTCCCACTGGGCCAACGACCTCGACTACGGCGGGGTCACCAACAAGGGGCTGAACTCCCAGATCATCCGCTTCATCCGCAACGACGAGAAGGACGTCTGGAACGCCCACCCGATCCTCGGCAACGCCCGCATCGTCGAGTTCGAGGGCTGGCAGGCGAAGAACGACTTCACCGCGTTCTACCGCAACATCTGGGAGCACAACCTGCCGGTCAAGTTCCTGCAGCACTACAAGATCATGGACTGGAACGCGGACGAGATCGTCTTCTCCGGCGGCGTGCGCGGCACGTACCGGGACGGGAGGCGCGAGCTGTTCGCCGGCGGGCACAAGGTGCTCGACGGGGGCGCCTACCTGCTGCCGTGGCAGGGCAAGTACTACCACTACAACCCCGCGGGAGGGGCCACGACCTGGGACGCCGACCGGCCGATGACCGTCTACCGGCTCACCGGCCAGGGGCGGGTGGCCGCCGGCACGGTCACCCCGGACCACGGGAAGATCACGCTGCGGGCGGAGGCGGGCGTTCCGTACGTGCTCTACCCCGGCAGGGCGCCCCGGCAGCCGGACCCGGACTGGGGGCAGGGCAGCGGCGTGCGCGACCCCGGCTTCAACGGCGACCGGCTCACCGGCTGGACCGTCACGGGCCCCGTGAGCGTCCGCCAGAACGACCTGGGCCACCGGGTGGCGCTGCTCGGCGGCGGGGCGCGGGCGCGGCTGGAGCAGCGGCTGACGGGCCTGCGGCCCGGCCGCACCTACACCGCCTCGGCCTTCGTCGAGGTCGAGCCCGGCCGGACCCGCGAGACCACCCTGGAGATCGCCGGGCGGGCGGTGACCGTGAGCCGGTCCACGGCCAGGAACTACATCGCCTCCGACGAGAAGCACGACACCTTCTTCCAGCGGGCCAAGGTGACCTTCACCGCGCCCGGCACGTCCGCCACGCTGCGGATCACGGCCGCCGCCGCGGACGGGGACGTGCGGGTGGACGACGTGCGGCTGTTCGAGCGGGAGCCGGCCGGTGACGTGGAGACGTTCGAGTCGGCGGAGCCCGGCTGGGGGCCGTTCGTGAAGGGGGACGCGGGCGGGTCGTTCGACGCGCGCACGCACCTGTCCGAGCGGCACGAGCCGTACACGCAGGCCGGGTGGAACGGCAAGACCATCGACGACGTGCTGAGCGGCGACTGGTCGCTGAAGGCGCACGAGGAGCGCCAGGGGCTCATCTACCGCACGCTGCCGTGGACGGCGCGGTTCGAGCCAGGGCACGCGTACGAGGTGTCCTTCGCCTACCAGAGCGCCCGGGCGGAGGCGTACCAGTGGGTGACCGGCTACGACAAGGGCGGCTCCAGTGTCGAGACCCGGCGCACGCCCATCCCCGAGCGGCGGACCACGGGGACGTTCAGGGAGCGGGTGGTGGCGGGGTGCGGGGACGTGTGGGTCGGGCTGCGCTCGCTCAAGGCCGAGCAGGCCGGGGCCGACTTCGTCCTCGACGACTTCTCCGTGACCGACCTCGGCGCGGCGCCGGACGTTCAGGCGTGCGGGTCGCTGGAGGTGGCGCCCGCAGGCGTCTTCGAGCAGGGGGCGGCCAACGAGGTCGTCACCACGTTCACGAACCTCGAGGACGCGCCGGCGCGGGACGTGCGGGTGACGCTGGACGTACCGGACGGGTGGACGGTCACCGGCGACGCGACCGGCGTCGTCGAGCCCGGCGGGAAGCTGACCACGGCCTGGCGGGTCACCCCGCCCGCGGACGCCTTCGGGAGCTACGAGCTCGGCGCCGCGGCCGGCTACTCCGTGGGCGGCGTGGCGAAGCGGCTCGCCGCGTCCGCGACCGTGCGCACGCTGCCCCGGCCGCCCGTGGCGGACGCCTACGCGAGCGACCTGGAGTGGGTCACGGCGGACAACGGCTGGGGGCCGGTGGAGCGCGACCGGTCCAACGGCGACACCGGCGAGGCCGACGGCGGGCCGATCGTCATCGGGGGGCGGACGTTCTCCAAGGGGCTCGGCACGCACGCGCCGGCCAGGGTCCGCTTCCACCTGGGCGGCGCGTGCACGGAGTTCACGGCCTTCGTCGGGGTCGACGACGTGCAGGCCGCGCGGGGGTCCGTGCAGTTCGCCGTGGTGGCGGACGGGGTGGAGAAAGCGCGCAGCCCCGTCCTGCGGGCCGCCGACGCGGCGTACGAGCTGAGCGCGGACCTGACCGGAGCCCGTTACGTGGACCTGGTGGCAGGGGACGGCGGCGACGGGAATGGCAACGACCACGCCGACTGGGGCGGGGCCAGGTTCACGTGCGGCTGAGCAGGCCCCTCAGGCCCGGACCGTTTCACGTGCGGCTGAGCGGGCCCCTCAGGCCCGGACCGTTTCACGTGCGGCTGAGCGGGGCCCCTCAGGCCCGGACCGCCCTGGCGAACAGCGCGGACAGCCCGTCGGCGTACTCGGCCGGGTCCGCCTCCGGGTCGGCCTCCAGCAGGAACGGCAGCCCGTCCAGCGCGCGCTGGAGCGCCATCGCGGTCACCCGCACGTTGAACGCCCCGAACTCCCCGCTCTCCTGCCCCCAGACCAGCAACCGCTCGATGGTGGACAGCTCCGGCAGGCCGGTGGCCGCGGGGCGGTGGTTGAGGAGGATCTCCGCGGCGGCGCGCGTCTCGGCGCGGTGCTCGCCGGCGTACTCCACCAGGGAGCGGATGTACGTCTCCAGCGCCGCGCCGGCCGTGCGCCGGGCGCTCACCCGCTCGGTCAGGTACGCCGAAAGCCGCCCCTGGATCGTCGCGATCACCTCGCCGATCAGCTCGTCCTTGCCCGCGAAGTGGTACGAGATCAGGCGGGTGCTGCTGAGCCCGGCAGACCGGGCGATCCGGGCGAACGACGCCTGGTGGTAGCCGAGCTCGGCGATCGTCGCGATGGTCGCCCTCACGATCTGCGCCCGTCTGGCGGAGCTCGTGACCGTTACTGGCATGAGTAAATTTTTACTTGACTGCGTAATTCCCGCAAGAAACACGGCTTAGCCGGTGCTTATCCGCCGCGTGGTCATATGGATTCCCGATACTGTGCCCATCCCGGCGCAGAGAAAGAGGAGATGGCGTGTGGACGCGTCACTATCGTCACGCGGTGAGTTCTCGGCGATACCCTGGGTGACGACCGTCGCCCGGCTGGTCCTGGGCGGGGTGCTGATCGCGGCGGGAGGGCTCAAGATCGGCAACCCGGCCGACTCGGTCGTGGCGGTCAAGGCTTACCAGCTGCTGCCCGAGTCGATCGCCGTCACGGTGGGCTACGCCCTGCCGATCCTGGAGATCGTCGTCGGCCTGCTGCTGGTCGTCGGTCTGCTGACCAGGGTGGCCGCGGTGATCGCCGGGCTGCTCATGTTCGCCTTCGTGTTCGGCATCGCCTGGGCCTGGGCGCACGGCCTGCGGATCGACTGCGGCTGCTTCGGTGGCGGCGGCCAGCTGGGGGTAGGGGAGGAGCCGACGTACTTGCTCGACATCCTGCGCGACTTCGGGCTCGTGCTGCTCGGCGCCTGGGCGGTGCGTTTCCCGCCGGGCCGGTTCGCGCTCGACGGCGCCCTCGGACTGGGGGGCGACAATCGTATTGAAGGGGATGACGACGATGAGCAAGGCTGAGCGCACCAAGACGAAGACGGCGCGCGAGAAGATCAGGGAACAGCAGGCCGAGGCCCGCCTCCGCGAAAGGCGCAGGCGCATCGCCACCTACGTGACCGCCGGGGCGGTCGCGGTGGCCGCCGTCGGGCTCGGCTGGTGGTACGCGGCCAGCAACTCGCAGGCGGAGGAGGCCGCCGGGGCGCTCGCGTCCGTCACGGTGCAGCCCGACGGCTCGGTCGTGATGGCCAACCAGGGCGTCACCACGCCCGTGGTCGACGTCTACGAGGACTTCCAGTGTCCCGCCTGCAAGGAGCTCGAGCGGGTCAGCGGCCAGACCTTCAAGAACCTCGCCGCCGAGGGCAAGGCCAAGGTCGTCTACCACCCGATCACGATCTTCTCCCAGGAGCCGACCAAGTCCAACTCCGTACGCGCGGGCAGCGCCGCCCGGTGCGTCGCCGACGGCAAGCAGTGGCTCGCCTTCCACGACCTGCTCTACCAGAACCAGCCGTCCGAGACCGAGGCCGGCTTCACGGTCGACCAGCTGAAGAACTGGGGCAAGCAGGCCGGGGTGACCGCGCCGGACTTCGACCAGTGCGTCACCACGCAGAAGCACGCCGACGCGCAGCTCTCGTACAGCAAGAAGATCATCGACGCGCAGAAGATCGACCATACGCCGACGGTGAAACTGAACGGCAAGGAAATCGACAATCCCGTACTCTTCAGCCCGCAAGATCTGCGCGAAGCGATTACGAAGGCGGCCAAGTAGTCTCTCTTCCGCTACCCTCACGTGACATGCCCCTTGCCTCGATTCCCAGCCCTTCCCAGGGGGTCTGGTATCTCGGAATCATCCCGATCCGGGCTTATGCGCTATGCATCGTGCTCGGCGTCATCGTCGCCGTCTGGCTGAGCGAGCGGCGCTGGCAAGCCCGCGGTGGCCAGAAGGGGACGATCGTCGACATCGCGGTCCCCGCGGTCATCTTCGGCCTGATCGGCGGCCGCCTCTACCACGTCATCACCGACTGGCAGACCTACTTCGGCAGCCGCGCGATCAAGGAGCCCATCCAGGCGCTGTTCATCTGGGAGGGCGGCCTCGGCATCTGGGGCGCGATCTCACTCGGCGCGCTCGGCGTCTGGTTCGCCGTGCGCAAACGCGGCATCTCCATGAGCGCCGTCGCCGACACGGTCGCGCCCGGCATCGCCTTCGCCCAGGCCATCGGCCGCTGGGGCAACTGGTTCAACCAGGAGCTCTACGGCTCGCCGACCACGCTGCCGTGGGGCCTGGAGATCGACGTCGACCACGGGGGCGAGCCGGGGGTGCTCTACCACCCGACCTTCCTGTACGAGTCGCTGTGGGACGTGGCGCTCGGCTTCGTGCTCATCTTCGCGGGCCGGCGCTTCGCCCTGCACCACGGGCGGCTGTTCGCCCTCTACGTCGCCGGCTACACGGCGGGCCGCTTCTGGATCGAAGGGCTGCGCATCGACCCGGTCGGCGGCGTGGACCACGCGGTGACGTTCCTCGGGCTGCGGATCAACCAGTGGACCTCGATCGTGCTGTTCGTGGCGGCGCTGGCGTACTTCTGGCTGTCCAGGAAGCGCGACAGCGTGGAGATCGTGGCCCCGGCCGAGCCGGCCGAGCCGGCCGAGCCGGCCGACCCGGCACACCCCGCCGACCAGGCGGACGCCGACTCCGAGGACACGCGGGACAGGGCGGCGGAGGAGCCCGCCTCGACCGACGACGGCGAGGACCCCCCGACCCCTCGACCAGCGGCCGAGACGTCCAAGGACGAAGCCGCGGACGACCCGGCTCCGGCGACCGAGAAGGCCACGGCCGCCGAAGCCGCGGACGATGGGGCACCGGCGGACGAGAAGGCCGCAGACGGGAAGGCCACGGACGCGGAAGTCACGGACGCTCCGGCGCCCGCGGCGGATGATGCGACCCCCGCCGACGGGGTAGGGGCAGCCGACCCCGAAGTCGTGACGAAGGAGAAGAACTCGCGATGAGTGATCGCGCGGAGATCCACCACCAGCATCGCGACGTCACCGGAGGCTGGTTGCGGCCCTCGGTGTTCGGCGCGATGGACGGCCTGGTGTCGAACTTCGCGCTCATCGCGGGTGTCGCGGGCGGCACGACCAACACGAAGGTCATCGCCCTCGGAGGCGTCGCCGGGCTCGCCGCCGGAGCGCTGTCCATGGCGGGCGGCGAGTACGTCTCGGTCGCCAGCCAGCGCGAGCTGGCCCAGGCCGAGATCGCCGTCGAGCGGCGCGAGCTCGCCCGCCACCCTGACGACGAGCAGGCGGAGCTGGCACAGACGTTCGTCGACAAGGGCGTGGAGCCCGGCCTGGCCGCCGAGGTGTCCAGGCAGATCTCCCGCAACCCGGACCGCGCGCTGGAGGTCCACGCTCAGAACGAACTGGGCGTCGCCCCCGGCGAGCTGCCCTCCCCGGTGGTGGCCGCGGTGTCGTCGTTCCTGTCGTTCGGCTTGGGGGCGGTGCTGCCCCTGCTGCCGTACCTGTTCGGCGCCAGTGACCTGGTGCTGTCGGCCGCGGTGTCCTGCGTCGCCCTGTTCGCGGCGGGCGCGCTGGTCTCGGCGGTGACGGCGCGCAGTTGGTGGTTCTCAGGGCTGCGCCAGCTCGTGGTGGGCGCGATCGCCGCGGCGGTCACGTTCGGCCTCGGCAACCTGATCGGCGCGGCGGGCCTGTGATGGCCCGCAGGAGAGCCGGTTCGGGCGGTCACGGCAGACCCTCCTCGGGCCAGGACGACACGGGCCGCACCCGCGGCGGCCGCTCACCCGCCAGAGGCGAGGACAACCCCACCATCCCCGCCCCTGGCCAACCGGCCCCGGACCCGAACGCCGCTGGCGG
This sequence comes from Nonomuraea angiospora, assembly GCF_014873145.1. NCBI lineage: Bacteria > Bacillati > Actinomycetota > Actinomycetes > Streptosporangiales > Streptosporangiaceae > Nonomuraea > Nonomuraea angiospora. The sequence continues at coordinate 11,961,084 of NZ_JADBEK010000001.1, forward strand.
TAGTTGGCCTGCGCGGGATGTGCAGCCAGGTGCCGGTGGTAGTTGGCCGGCCCGTGATGTGCAGGACGCCGGTAGTAGTTGGCCTGCGCGGGATCTTCAGGACACCGGCGGTAGCTGGCCTGCGCGGGATGCGCAGCAGGGCGCCGGTGGTAGCTGGCCGGCTCGTGATGTGCAGGACCCTGGCGGTAGTTGGCCGGCCCGGGACGTGCGGGATGCCGGCCGCTCTCGTGGTCGCCGGGCGTCGGGTTCGGGTGGTGCCGGCCAGGCTGGTGGTAGTTGGCCCGCGCGGGATGTCCAAGACGTGGGTGCTAGCTGGCCGGCTCGTGATGTGCAGGACCCTGGCGGCAGTTGGCCGGCTCGTGATGCGCAGGACCCTGGCGGCAGTTGGCCGGCGCGGAATGTGCAGGACACGGGTGGTAGCTGGCCTGCGCGGGACGCGCAGCAGGGTGCCGGCGTTAGTTGGCCCGCGCGGGATGTGCAGGACCCTGGCGGGAGCTGGCCGGCCCGAGAGGCGCAGGACACCGGCGGCGCTGGCGGTCGCCGGGCATCGGGCTCGGACGACACCGGCCGTACTGGTAGCGGCGGGTGGCCCGCGTCGGAGGGGCGAGGCAGCCGTCGTGCCGGTGGTCGCCGGTCGGCGGGCACGGCCGACGGGGGGCGGGCCGGTCGCGCCCGGTCGTCCTTAAACCCCGACGGTGGAGGTCACGCGGCTGGCGATTGGCCGGGGGCAGGCGCGGACGGTGGAGGTCACGCGGCTGGCGGCTGGCCGGGCGCAGGCGCGGACGGCGGCTGGCAGTCGAGCGGCGACGGCCGGCCGACACCCGGTGCGGGTGGCCGGCACGTTGGCAACGAGGCTAGGCCCGGTGCCAGTGGCGGTGTCGGAACTGGTGCTGGTGGCGGTGCCGGTGTCGGAACTGGTGCCGGTATCGGAGGTAGCGCCGGCGCCGCTGGAGGGGCTGGTGCCGGAGCCGCCGGCGGGGCTGGAGCAGTCGGGGGTGGCGGCTGGGCTGCCGGAGGCCAGGGCGACGATGGTCAGCTGTTGGCCGAGGCGACTGGTGGCGGGCGGCTGCCGGCCAGCAACAGCGGTGAAAGGCGTTCCGGGCGCAGGCGGGCGAAGGCGGCCCGCGGCGCGGATGACCAGTCGGCGAGCGACGCCGATCTCGGAAACTGGGCGGCCGGCGGCGACGAGTCCGCGGCCGATGCGGTCGGTGGTGACTGGGCGGTCAGCGGGATGCGGTCCGTCACCGAAGGGACCCGACCTCGCCGATCCGGCGGCCGACGTTCGGCAGGCGAGCCCGATGGAGGTCGTTCGGCATCCGGAGGCCGCGGTCGTCGTGCGGCGGCCGGGGCCCAAGGCGGCCGTTCGGCGGCTGAGACCGACGGCGGTCGTTCGGCGGCCGGGGCGGACGGCGGCCGTTCGGCGACAGGAACCGACGGCGGTCGCTCGGCGACGAGAACCGACGGTGGCCACTTGGCGGCTGGGGCCGACGGTGCTCGCTCGGTGGCTGGAGCCGATGGTGGCCGGTTGGTGGCCGGGGCCGATGGCGGTTGGTCGGTTCTCGGGCCCGAGGACGATCGGTCGGCCGACGACGGTCCGTTGGGCTTCGGGGCCGACGGTGGATTTTCGACTTCTGAGGCCCGCGACGGGAAGGCCGACGGCGACGGGCGGCCGGGGAAGTTCTCGCGTACGCGACGGCGTCCGCCGCCTTCTGACTGGCAGCTCCCGGTGCTCACCCACATGGGCTTGCAACCCAAGCAGCAGCGGCTGATCGTCATCATCGCCACGATCGTCGGCGTGCTGGCGGGCGGGGCCGGGCTGGTGGCCGCCATCAACTCCATCGGCGGCTACTCCCCGCAGCAGCAGGCCAGCTCCGCCATGATCGCGCCGGACACGGCGCTCCCGCGGGTCTTCCGCGGGTGGGGCTCGCCCAAGCTGTTCGACCCTGTCACGGACCGGGCCAAGGATCAGCGGGCACTGACCGAGAAGGAGGTGTTCGGGCAGAGTGAGCTCGCCGTGTCCAAGAAGCTCAAGCTCAAGCTGGTCGCCAAGAAGCTCGACACCGACTGCTCGGCGGCGCTGTGGGGCGCGAACCTCCTCGAGCTGGTGTCGGACGCCGAATGCACCCAGGTCGCCCGCGGCCTCTACGCGAGCTCCGACGGCCGGTACATCGGCCAGTACACGCTGCTCAACCTCAAGGACGGCAAGTCGGCCGCCGACCTGGTGGAGTCGTTGAAGACCCTGTACCGGGGCGGTTGGACGCGTCCCCTGGAGTCCGCCAAGGCCACCTTCCCGGCGGGTGGTTACTCCGAGGCGGGCGGTTACGCCCTCGGTCACTACGTCGGCCTGGTGTGGCTGGGGAAGACCGACGGCACGGACCCGGGTCCCAAGGATGACTTCGTCTCGCTCACGCTGGCACTGCGCGGGGCAGAGAAGGCCGTCTACCGCCGTGTCGTCACGATCGCCGGACCGTCCTCTTGATGCCGAACCACATGCCCCCTGACAGCCCCCGCCCCTGGCACCGCTCCCGTGACGTCGTCACGATCGCCGAGGACGGTCGCCTGAGGTCCGAGGGGGTCGTCGCGATCGTGGCGGACGGGGGCCCGGGGCCTCGGGACGTCGTCGCGATCATGGCGGACGGGGGCCCGGGGCCTCGGGACGTCGTCGCGATCATGGCGGACGGAGATCCGGGGCCGTGGCACATCGTCGCGCTCGTGGAGGTGGCCTGCTGATGTCGCGTCGTGTGGTCATCCCCTTGGCGGTCGCCCTTGTGGCGGTCGTCGCGGTGGCCGGTTGGCTGTGGCTGCGGCGCGAGGATCCCAGGCCGGCCAGCTTCCACGCCGAGCGCACCTCCGCCTTCTACTCCGCCATCGACAGCCGCCAGAACGACGCCGCACCCCTCACCCTGAACGAGGTCTTCACCCCGGCCGCCCAGACCCTGGGCGCCATGCGTCTGGACGCCACGCAGCAGTTCAGCGACTGTGACGAGGTCCTCTGGGGGGTCTCGGCCACGGGCTGCACACAGGCGCTCCAGGCCACGTACAAGGGGGGTGCGGTGGCGGGTCAGTTCGTCATCTTCAACCTGAGCGACGGGCGGGCGGCTGACGCGCTGGTGTCGGCGCTGGGCAAGGACGGGTTCGTACGGCAGGGCATCGCGTTCGAGCCGACCGGCAGCCGGGCCCAGGCACGGGCGATGGGCCACTACGTGACCGTGAGCTGGGCCGGAGGATCGGCGCCCGCCCAGGACCTGGTCGCCGCCCTTGTGGCACTGGACGGGCTGGGACGCGTGGTCCAGGGCCGCATCGTCGCCGCAACCTGACCCGCCCGCCACCCATCCGCCCCTCGATGACAACCCGCTACTGCGACGGAAACTCGGGGCGGCGGCCGCGATTGCGACGGCGACCCATGAGCGGGGCAGAGGCCGCAACTGCGACGGCCATGCATGAGCGTGGCGGAGGCCGCAACTGCATTGGCCATCCATGAGCGCGACGGTAACCGGGACTCGCGACTGCAGCGGTGGCCCGGGATTGAGATGGCGAGCGGGACCTGCGACCGTGGCCGGGTCCATGGCTCGTGACGGCGATCGGCGCGGCGACTGCGGCGGTGATCAGCGAGCGCGACGATGATCGGGATCCTGGGTGGTGGCCAGGACCCGCGACGATGACCGGGACCGGCGATGGTGGCCGGGGTCCGCGACGCGGCGGCGGCCCGGGATTGCGATCGCGAGCGGGACCTGCGACCGTGGCCGGGCCCATGACTCGCGACGGCGACCCGCGACCGCGATGGCGAGCGGGACCGGCAACCGTGGCCAGGCTCTTGGCTCGTGACGGCGACCGGCGCGGCGACCGCGACCGCGATTGTGACCGCCACGGTGATCGGGGCGGAGACCGGGGCGAGGGCGACTTGCGGGCTGGCTTCGACCTCGGCTGGCCACGGCCTTGAGTGGGCCACGGCCTCCACAGGACCTTTGGCCTCCACCGGGCCTTTGGCCTCCCCAGGACCTTTGGCCTCCACCGAGCCTTGGGCCTCCACCGGGTCTCGGCTTTCGCTGGGCGCGGCTGTGGCGCACCGGGCTGGCTCTGGATGTGAGCGGAAGTCCGGGCTCCGGCGGAGGGCGGGTTTCCCGGGTGGGTCAGGTGGTTGTGGTCAGGGCGGAGATGGTTGTGGTGACTGCTTCCGGGAGGGTGGACAGGCGGTGGAGGGGGGCGTCCAGGGGGGTCAGGCCTTCTGACCATGGGGCGGCTTCGGCGATGAGGGTGCGGGCCTCGTTCTTGGTCAGAGCCGAGCCCTGGGTGCGGGCCACCGCGATCAGGGCCTCGCGCCAGGTGTTGGCCAGTTTGGCGTGCCCGTTGTCCAGGATCCTGCGCAGCACCGAGGCCGCGTCGCCGGGCGGTTGCGGCAGGCGTACGGCGTCCAGGACGTCGCCGCCGGCGCTCAGCTTGTAGACCGTGGACAGCACGTCAGGGAGCGGCGGGAGGTCGGAGCCCACCACGCGTACGTGGGAAGCGCGGGTCGCCAGGAGGATGCGGGGGAGGGCGGCCTCCAGGCCCGGGGGCAGGGCCACGGCCACGCGGTCCAGGGTAGCGGCGTACGGCTTGGAGAGCCAGGTCGAGAGCCGGACCCGAGGCTGGGTGAGGTCCTTGGGCCATTCGCCCACCAGCAGGTCGGGGTCGAAGCCCTGGATGGCCTCCTGCGGGGCTGAGAGGGCGTTATGGGCGCTTTCGACCGATTGTGGGCCTTGGGTGTAGATAGTGGTGGTTTGACGGCTCAGGCGGGACGTCACGGCCGGGCGCGTCTTGGTGGTGGGGCGGAGGATGTACAGGTCGGCGGCCGAGCCGATGGCTTCTGCCCCGAAATATCGGTTGAAGTCGGGATAGATGGCTTCGTAGGCGAGGTTGAGGTCCGCCAGGGCCTGCTGGACCTTGAAGGCCAGCATCGGGGTACGTTCGCTGGCGCCGTATGCGAGCAGGATGCGGCCGTTGTCCGTCAGCCCCTCGGCGGCGCGCGCCACGAACAGGCCCGTGCCCTCCGGCGTGTACGGCGGGTCGGTGAGCGCGAGGTCGTGGTCGCGGGCGGACGCGGGCAGGCCGAGGCGCAGGTCGGCCCAGCGGGTGCGCACCCCCAGACGCTGGGCGTCGATGTAGGCCAGGATGCGCTCGTCGATGTCGACCACCGTGACGTCGGTCTCCGGATGGACCAGCTTGACGGCCAGCGAGGTCAGGTCGTGGTCGCCCACGCACAGCAGGCGCGTGCCCGGGAGCCAGAAACGGGCGCCGAGCAGCAGCGCCCGCCTCAGGATCGTCTCGGGGGTGGCCGAGACGTGGTCGAGTACGTGGCGGGCGCGCGGGGCCCGGGCCACGAGGTCCTTGAGGCGGGTGAGCTCGGAGGCGTAATGGGGGAGCAGGTGGGCCACCGGATCCTCCGGCGGCGGGGCCAGCGCGAGAAGGTCCTGGTAGTCGTTGACGTGGGTCAGCGGGATCCGGAACCCGTCGCCCTTCCGCTCCAGGGGGAGCTCGCGCAGGAGCGTCTCGACGGTACGCCGGGACGTGGCGGTCTCCCTGACCAGATCGGCCAGCGTCCACCACTGGGCGTCGCACAGCAGGGTCAGGGCGTGCCGCAACCGCCTGCTGTCCGGCCCTGCCTCCGCGAGCAGGCGCTCCACCCCGTCACGCTCCATCAGATCCGCGCGGAGGCGCCCGCCCGCCTCGGCCGGCGGAGGAGTCCGCGCTCCCTCCCTCCAGATTTTGTCGGCGCATGCCGATAGCGTGATGGTCTCATTACCGAGCGTGGGAGGTGGCGGTGTCCGGGTCGTCCGAGTTGCTGCCGCATCCCACCGGCGAGCAGGCGTCCGGCACGATCGATCGGCCCGGGTGTGAGGTCCACCGGCCCGCGTCCAGGGTCGATCCGCGCGGTCTCCATCCAGGCGTGCCGGCGCTGGCGGTGCTCGCGTGTACGGTCGCCGGCATCCCCCGCGGGTGTTCTCGTCGTGGGCTCTGTGCGCACGCCGGTGTCGACGCCGGCGCGTCGATCATGCGTCGCGGGTACGGTGCGCATGACGTCGGCGCGTCGATCAAGCGGCGCGACGCTGCGCAGGCGGCTTGGCGAGAAGCCGCTCCCTTCGAGGAGCGGAGGAGTCACGAGGGCAACCCTATCGAGGCGCGAGGGCGGACAGCCCGGTCGCGGGGTCCGTGCGCGGCGCGCTCGGCGATCTTGGTGGCGGGGGGCGAACGGGGTGGCGTACGGGCGGATTGGCGGAGTTGGGGTTTGGGCGGGGGGTGGAGTGGGGACGAATCGCTCCCCGTGCCGCAAATCGTGGACGTGTGGCGGGAATTTCTTGGCCTACGTCCGGGGTTTGGGATAGGGAGTTCGGATGCTGGGATAGTGCCCCAATGTTCGCAATGCGGACGTGGCGGGCACCATTCCGGCAGGGTGCGGTAACCTCTACCCACGATATGCAGCAGGGCCAACGTCGTCCCCGCCTGTAGCGCAGTTAGAGACAGACGATGACGACGGGAGGGATTAAATGCCTGCTGCCCACCTCGGGTTCCCCGAGCCCCAGGGCCTGTACCACCCCGCCAACGAGCATGACGCCTGCGGTGTCGCCATGGTTGCCGACGTCGCGGGACGCCGGGGGCACGGGATCGTGGTCAAGGCGCTGACGGCTCTGTGCAATCTTGATCATCGGGGGGCCAAGGGTAGCGAGCCGGACACCGGCGACGGAGCCGGGATCCTGACGCAGATCCCCGATGGGTTTTTCCGCGCGAGCGTGCCGTTCGCGCTTCCTCCGGCCGGCGCGTACGCGACCGGCATCGGCTTCCTGCCGTTCGACGAGCAGGCCAGGGCGGTCGCCACCGGCCTGATCGAGGAGATCGCGGCCGAGGAGGGCCTCACCGTGCTCGGCTGGCGCGAGCTGCCGGTCGACCGCGAGCTGCCCGGGCCCAGCGCCAGGGCCGTCATGCCGCACTTCGCCCAGCTGTTCGTGGCCGACCCCGAGGGCCGGGAGGGGCTGGAGCTCGACCGGCTGGCGTTCTGCCTGCGCAAGAGGGCCGAGCACGAGGCGGACGTCTACTTCCCCTCGCTGTCGTCCAGGACGATCGTCTACAAGGGCATGCTCACGCCCGACCAGGTCGAGCCGTTCTTCCCCGACCTGAGCGACGAGCGTTACGAGACGGCGATCGCGCTGGTGCACTCGCGCTTCTCCACCAACACGTTCCCGAGCTGGCCGCTCGCCCACCCCTACCGCTACATCGCCCACAACGGCGAGATCAACACGGTCAAGGGCAACCGCAACTGGATGCGGGCCCGTGAGGCGATGCTGGAGTCCGCCCACATCCCGGGCGATATTTCACGACTTTTCCCCATCTGTGACCCAGATGGCAGCGACACCGCCAGCTTCGACGAGGCCCTGGAGCTCCTGCACATCGGCGGCCGGAGCCTGCCTCACGCCGTGCTGATGATGATCCCGGAGGCGTGGGAGAACCACACGGAGATGGACCCCGCGCGCCGGGCCTTCTACGAGTTCCACTCCTCGATGATGGAGGCCTGGGACGGCCCCGCGTCGATCACGTTCACCGACGGCACCCTGGCCGGCGCCGTGCTCGACCGCAACGGCCTGCGCCCCGGACGCTTCTGGGTGACCGCCGACGGCCTGGTCGTGCTGGCCTCCGAGGCCGGCGTGCTGGACTTCAAGCCCGAGGACGTGGTCAGGAAGGGCCGCCTGCAGCCGGGCCGCATGTTCCTCATCGACACCGCCCGCGGCAAGATCATCGAGGACGACGAGATCAAGGCCGAGCTGGCCGCCGAGCAGCCGTACGAGGACTGGCTGCACGCGGGGCTCGTCCGCTTCGAGGAGCTGCCCGCGCGGCAGCGGGAGATCCCCACGCACGAGGCGCTCGTCAAGCGGCAGCAGACCTTCGGCTACACCGAGGAAGAGCTGCGCGTCATCCTGTCGCCGATGGCCAAGGCGGGCCAGGAGCCGATCGGCTCCATGGGCACCGACACGCCCGTGGCCGTGCTGAGCGAGAAGCCGCGACTGCTGTTCGACTACTTCACGCAGCTGTTCGCGCAGGTCACCAACCCGCCGCTGGACGCCATCCGTGAAGAGCTGGTCACGTCGCTGGCCAGCACCATCGGCCCCGAGGGCAACCTGCTCGACCCGGGTCCGTCGTCGTGCCGCCAGCTCGTGCTGCCGTACCCGGTGATCGACAACGACGAGCTCGCCAAGATCATCCACATCAACGACGAGCACGACCTGCCGGGCCTCCACCCGTACGTCATCAGCGGCCTGTACGAGGTCGCCGGCGGCGGCGAGGCGCTGCTCAGCCGCCTGGAGGAGATCCGGGCCGAGGCGTCCCAGGCGATCGCGGGCGGCGCGCGGATCATCGTGCTGTCCGACCGCGGCTCGTCGGAGACGCTGGCGCCGATCCCGTCGCTGCTGCTGACCGGCGCGGTGCACCACCACCTGATCCAGGAGAAGACCCGCACCAAGATCGGTCTCGTGGTCGAGACCGCCGAGGCCCGCGAGTGCCACCACATGGCGCTGCTCATCGGCTACGGCGCCGGCGCGATCAACCCGTACCTCGCGATCGAGACCATCGAGGACCTCGTCGACACCGGCGCGCTCCAGATGGACAAGCGCAAGGCCGTGCGCAACCTGATCAAGGCGTACGGCAAGGGCGTCATCAAGGTCATGTCCAAGATGGGCGTGTCCACGGTGGCCTCCTACACCGGGGCGCAGATCTTCGAGGCGCTCGGCCTGAGCCAGCAGGTCATCGACTCCTGCTTCACCGGCACCACCTCCCGCCTGGGCGGCGTCGGCTTCGACGTGCTGGCCGAGGAGGTCGCGCAGCGACACCGCCACGCCTACCCGCGCGCGGAGAACGCCCACCGCAGGCTCCAGGTCGGCGGCGAGTACCAGTGGCGGCGCGAGGGCGAGCCGCACCTGTTCAACCCCGAGACCGTCTTCAAGCTGCAGCACGCCACCAGGACCCGCCGCTACGAGATCTTCAAGGAGTACACGAACCTCGTGGACTCCCAGGCGGAGCGGCTGATGACCCTGCGCGGCCTGTTCAAGCTGCGCAAGGGCGAGCCGATCCCGATCGAGGAGGTCGAGCCGGCCTCGGAGATCGTCAAGCGGTTCTCGACGGGCGCGATGTCGTACGGCTCCATCTCCATGGAGGCGCACGAGACGCTCGCCATCGCGATGAACCAGCTCGGCGGCAAGTCCAACACCGGCGAGGGCGGCGAGGACCCCGAGCGGCTCTACGACGCCGCCCGCAGGTCCGCGATCAAGCAGGTCGCCTCCGGCCGGTTCGGCGTGACCAGCGAATACCTGGTCAACGCGGCCGACCTGCAGATCAAGATGGCGCAGGGCGCCAAGCCCGGCGAGGGCGGCCAGCTGCCCGGCCACAAGGTCTACCCGTGGATCGCCAAGACCAGGCACTCCACGCCGGGCGTCGGCCTCATCTCGCCGCCGCCGCACCACGACATCTACTCGATCGAGGACCTGGCCCAGCTCATCCACGACCTGAAGAACTCCAACCCGGAGGCCAGGGTCCACGTGAAGCTGGTCGCCGAGGTCGGCGTCGGCACGGTCGCCGCGGGCGTGTCGAAGGCGCACGCCGACGTGGTGCTCATCTCCGGGCACGACGGCGGCACCGGCGCCTCGCCGCTCACCTCGCTCAAGCACGCGGGCGCGCCGTGGGAGCTCGGCCTGGCCGAGACCCAGCAGACGCTCCTGCTCAACGACCTGCGCGACCGCATCGTCGTCCAGGTCGACGGCCAGCTCAAGACCGGCCGTGACGTCGTCATCGCCGCGCTGCTCGGCGCCGAGGAGTACGGCTTCGCCACCGCGCCCCTCGTCGTCAGCGGCTGCGTCATGATGCGGGTCTGCCACCTCGACACCTGCCCCGTGGGCGTCGCCACGCAGAACCCGGAGCTGCGCAAGCGCTTCAGCGGCAAGCCCGAGTTCGTGGTCAACTTCTTCGAGTTCATCGCCGAGGAGATCCGCGAATACCTGGCCGAGCTGGGCTTCCGCTCGCTCGACGAGGCGATCGGGCACGTCGAGATGCTCGACATGTCGGCGGCCGAGGACCACTGGAAGGCCAGCGGCCTCGACCTGGCGCCGATCCTGCACCAGCCCGAGCTGCCCGCGGGCACCGCGCTGCGCAGGGTCGTCCAGCAGGACCACGGCCTGCAGCACGCGCTGGACAACACGCTGATCCAGCTCGCCGAGGGCGCGCTCAACGAGGGCACCCCGGTCACGCTGGAGCTGCCCATCCGCAACGTCAACCGCACGGTCGGCACCATGCTCGGCTACCAGGTGACCAAGCGGTACGGCGGCCAGGGCCTGCCCGACAACACGATCGACATCTCGTTCACCGGCTCGGCGGGCAACTCGTTCGGCGCGTTCATGCCGCGCGGCGTCACGCTCCGGCTGACCGGCGACGCCAACGACTACCTCGGCAAGGGCCTGTCCGGCGGGCGGATCACCGTCCGGCCGCACGAGGAGGCCCCGCTCGACGGCCACATCATCTCCGGCAACGTCGCCCTGTACGGCGCCACGTCCGGCGAGGTGTTCATCCGCGGCGTCGTGGGCGAGCGGTTCTGCGTGCGCAACTCCGGCGCCACGGCGGTCGTCGAGGGCGTGGGCGACCACGGCTGCGAGTACATGACCGGCGGCCGGGCCGTCGTCCTCGGCCCGACCGGGCGCAACTTCGCGGCCGGCATGTCGGGCGGCATCGCCTACCTGCTCGACCTCAGGTCCGAGCGGGTCAACCGCGAGATGGTCGCCATCGAGACGCTCACCGAGGAGGACGGCGAGTTCCTCAAGGAGACCGTCGAGAAGCACTTCGCGGAGACCGGCTCCCCGGTCGCCAAGGAGCTGCTGGCCGACTGGGACGCGGCGCTGGGCCGGTTCGGCAAGATCATGCCGACCGACTACAAGCGGGTGCTGGCCGCCGCCGAGGCCGCCCGCATCGAAGGCAGGGACATCGACGAGGCCGTCATGGCGGCCGCGGTGCAGTCGTGACCCGCCGTAATGAGCCGGCCCGCCATGGCGGGCCGTGCTTGTCAACCACTGTTCAGGGTTAAGGGAGGCGTACCGAATGGCTGACCCCAAGGGTTTTCTCACGCACGACCGGGAGCTGCCGGCGCGCCGCCCCGTGGACGTCCGCATCAGCGACTGGCGCGAGGTCTACCAGGACTTCTCGCAGGAGAAGCTGACCAAGCAGGCGGCCCGCTGCATGGACTGCGGCATCCCGTTCTGCCACAACGGCTGCCCGCTCGGCAACCTCATCCCCGAGTGGAACGACCTCGTCTACCGCACCGACTGGCGCGAGGCGATCGAGCGGCTGCACGCCACGAACAACTTCCCCGAGTTCACGGGCCGGCTCTGCCCGGCCCCGTGCGAGGCGGCGTGCGTGCTCGGCATCAACTCCGACCCCGTGGCGATCAAGCGGGTCGAGGTCGAGATCATCGACCGGGCGTTCGCCGAGGGCTGGGTGACCCCCCAGCCCCCGGCCGTCAAGACCGGCAAGCGGGTCGCGGTCGTCGGCTCGGGCCCCGCGGGCCTGGCCGCCGCGCAGCAGCTCACCAGGGCCGGGCATGACGTGGTCGTGTTCGAGCGGGCCGACCGGATCGGCGGCCTGCTGCGGTACGGCATCCCCGAGTTCAAGATGGAGAAGCGGCACATCGAGCGCCGCCTGGAGCAGATGCGGGCGGAGGGCACCGAGTTCCGCACCGGCGTCAACGTCGGCGTCGACATCACCGCCGCCGAGCTGCGCGAGCAGTTCGACGCCGTGGTGCTGTCGGGCGGGGCCACCCAGTGGCGCGACCTGCCGGTGACCGGGCGCGAGCTCAAGGGCGTCTACCAGGCGATGGAATACCTGCCGCTGTCCAACAAGGTCCAGGAGGGCGACTTCGAGACCGCGCCCGTCTCGGCCGAGGGCAAGCACGTCGTGGTGATCGGCGGCGGCGACACCGGCGCCGACTGCATCGGCACGGCGATCCGGCAGGGTGCCGCGTCCGTCACCCAGCTCGAGATCATGCCGCAGCCGCCGGCGAGCAGGCCCGGCAGCCAGCCGTGGCCGACGTTCCCGATCCTGTTCAAGATGGAGAGCGCCCACGAGGAGCTGGCCGACGGCGGGGGAGAGCGCGTCTACGCGGTCTCCACGACCGAGTTCCTCGGCGACGCCGACGGCAACGTGCGAGCGCTGCGGCTGGTCGAGGTCGAGGGGCCGCAGAACGGGTTCAAGCCGATCCCGGGCACCGAGCGGGAGATCCCGGCCGAGCTGGTGACGCTGTCGATGGGCTTCCTCGGCCCGGAGAAGGGCTCGCTGCTGCAGGACCTGGCCGAGGTCGGCGGTGACGGCTTCTACGACGCGCGGGGCAACGTCTCGCGTGACAAGACGTACATGTCCAAGGTGGACGGCGTCTTCGTGGCCGGCGACATGGGCCGCGGGCAGTCGCTCATCGTGTGGGCCATCGCCGAGGGGCGGGCCGCCGCCTCGGGCGTGGATCGGTACCTGACCGGGGAGACGGCGCTGCCGTACCCGATCCTGCCGACCGCGCGGCCGCTGGTGTAAGTCAGTCGAAGAGGCCGGGACCGCTCAGCGCGGTCCCGGCTTTTCACGCGGGCGATGGTGCCGAGGACGCGCTGCGGTCTTTTCAGGCGCATTCGCGGGCTATCGCGTCAAGGACCCGCTGCGGCCTCTCCCGCGCATTCGCGGGCGATGGCGTCGAGGACGCGCTGGGAGGCGGCGTCGGCGGCGCGGTAGATGACCAGCCGCTGGCCGGGGGCCTGGATCGGGGCCAGCACCTCGTAGTCGACGGTCAGCAGGCCCTTGACGGCGTGCCGCAGCCGCTTCTGGCCCCGGCCGTTCACCCGGACGTCGCGCAGCGCCCACAGGCGGGCGACCTCCTCGCTGCCGGCGGTGAGCTCGTCGACCAGCTCGGCCAGCGCCTTGTCATCGGGATGCGCCGCCCACGAGGCCCGCAGGTCGGCGATGCCCTCGCGCAGCGTGCGCTCCCTGTCGGGGAAGAAGTCGCGCAGCACCGGGTGGAGCATGCACAGCCACAGGCTGTTGCGCTGCTCCGGCGGCAGCGTGCCGAAGTCCAGCATCAGCCCCGCCATCTCCGGGTTCCACGCGAGGATGTCGAAGCGGTGGTTGAGCAGCATGGCGGGCAGCGGCGACAGGTCGAGCACGAGCCGCGCCAGCGGGCCCGCCTCCTCCGCGGTGGGCGCCTGCCGGTTGGGGCGCTGGCGGGCCAGCTCGAACAGGTAGGCCCGCTCGTCCTCGCTCAGCCGCAGCGCGCCGGCCAGCGCCTCCAGCACCTCGGCCGAGGGACGCAGCCCGCGGCCCTGCTCCAGGCGGATCACGTAGTCGACGCTGACGCCCGCCAGCTCCGCGACCTCCTCCCTGCGCAGGCCCGGCGTGCGCCGCTGGGCGCGGCGGGCGGGCAGGGCGACGTCGCCCGGATCCAGGCGCTCGCGGCGGGTACGCAGGAAGGCGGCGAGCTCGCGGGTCTGGTCCACGGTGTTCATCCCTTCGATCCTACGACCGGCCTGCCTGGGAAGGCCCGTCCCAGGAAGAGCCTTCCCTTCCCCCTGGATCCCGGCCGGAGCAGCCTTGATGCCATGACGACTCTTGACACCTACCGCCTGCTCGGCCGTTCGGGACTGCGCGTCTCGCCGCTCGCGCTGGGGACCATGACGTTCGGCACGGACTGGGGCTGGGGCTCGGACAAGGACGAGTCGCGGCGGATCTTCGACACGTACGTGGGCCGGGGCGGCAACTTCATCGACACCGCCAGCCAGTACACGGAGGGCACCGCGGAGACACTGGTCGGCGAGTTCGCGTCCGGGCGGCGCGAGGAGCTGGTGCTGGCCACGAAGTACACCATGGCCAGGCGGGCCGGCGACCCGAACTCCGGCGGCAACCACCGCAAGAGCATGGTGCAGTCGGTCGAGGCGAGCCTGCGCCGGTTGAACACCGACTTCATCGACCTGCTCTACCTGCACGCCTGGGACTTCACCACCCCGGTGGAGGAGATCCTGCGGGCCATGGACGACCTGGTCAGGGCGGGCAAGGTGCTCTACGTGGGCATCTCCGACGCGCCCGCCTGGCAGGTGTCGCGCATGCAGGCCATCGCCGACCTGCGCGGGTGGGCGCCGCTGATCGCCCTGCAGATCGAGTACAGCCTGGTCGAGCGGACCGTCGAGCGGGACCTCATCCCGATGGCCCGGGAGATGGGGCTCGGCGTCGTCCCGTGGTCGCCCCTGGCCGGCGGGGTGCTGACCGGCAAGTACGGGCGGGACGACCTCGCCCAGGAGGTCTCCGCCGCCCCCTCCGGCACGCGCAAGAACGTCGCGGCGGCCAACGGGTCGCTGACCGAGCGCGCCCTGGACATCGCCGACGTCGTCAAGCAGGTCGCCGGCGAGCTCGGGGTCAAGCCGTCGCAGGTCGCGCTGGCCTGGACGACGCTCAACCCCGGCGTCACGGCGCCCATCGTGGGGGCGCGCACGACGGCGCAGCTGGAGGACAACCTGGGGGCCCTGGACGTGCGCTTCAGCGACGGCCACCTGGCCGCGCTGGAGGAGGCCAGCCGGGTGGATCTCGGGTTCCCGCACGAGTTCCTGGCCCGGCCGATGCCGCGCCACGTCATGCTGGGCGGCGTCACGCTCGACCTCACCCGCTGAGCCCCCGTCTCCTGAGGCGCCCGCCCGTACGGCGGGCGCCTTCGGCATGTCCGAGGAATTGCACACTCTGCAAGCCTTGCAGAGTGTGCAAAGGTTGCGTACAGTGCAAGACATGGAGAGTCCACAGCAGCGTCGAGACCGTCGGCGGGCCGAGAAGCGGCAGGCCATCAGGGTGGCCGCGGTGAAGCTCGCGCTCGACGAGGGGATCGAGGCCGCGACCGTGGAGGCGATCAGCGCGGCGGCCGACATCTCGCCGCGCACCTTCTTCAACTACTTCGCCTCCAAGGAGGAGGCGCTCGTCATGGAGCCGCTGTGGCACCCCGAGGAGCTCGTCGGCATGCTCACGGAACGGCCCGCCGACGAGCCCGCCTTCCAGTCGCTCAAAACGGTGATGCGGACCTTCTCCGTCCGGAGCCAGCGGATCTGGGCGGACCTGGAGCCGTTCATGGAGCTGCGCAAGCGCCACCCCGAACTGGCCGCCAGGTCCAGGGCGGCCGACGAGACGAAGATCATGGAAACGCTCTTCGAGGCCGTCAGGAGCCGTCCGGGCGTCACCAGCCCCATGCACGCCAGGCTGCTCATCGTGGCGTCGTTCGGCGCGGCCATCTCGGCGATCCAGGAGGCGACGGCCTGCGGCGGCTCGGTGGAGGACCTGCTCGAAGAGGCGTTCACGCTGCTGGAGAACGGACTCTGACCCCATAGGGAAAGCGGCGACCGGGGTGGCACCCCCGATCGCCGCCGATCACTCCTGCCCTCGCGAAAGAAGCAAGGAGACGACCAATGCTATCCACAACCACACCCGAGGCCGCACCGCGGCGCTCACTCTGGGTGAGCATGGGCTCACTCATGCTCACCATGTTCCTGGCCGCCGTCGACCAGACCGTCGTGGCGACCGCCATGCCGACCATCGTGGGCGAGCTGCACGGCCTGGAGAGCCTGTCGTGGCTGGTCACCGCGTTCGCCCTGACGTCGGGCATCGCCACGCCCCTCTACGGCAAGCTCAGCGACATGTACGGCCGCAAGAACCTCTACCTGTCGGCCATCGTCCTGTTCGTCCTCGGCTCGGCCCTGTGCGGGCTCGCGCAGTCGATGGGCCAGCTCATCGCCTTCCGGGCCTTCCAGGGCATCGGGGCGGGCGGTCTCATGGTGCTCACCATGACCATCGCCGGCGACCTGGTCACGCCCCGCGAACGGGCCAGGTACCAGGGCATCTTCGGCGGGGTCTTCACGCTGGCCTCGATCGCCGGGCCGATCCTCGGCGGCTACCTCACCCAGCACGTCTCCTGGCGCTGGATCTTCTACATCAACCTGCCGCTCGGCGTGATCGCGCTGGCCGTGGCGTTCGCCGTGCTGAAGCTGCCCAGGCGCGTCTCCCCGCACCGCATCGACTGGCTCGGCGCCGCGCTCATCTCCGGGCTGCTGACCTGCCTGACGCTGTTCGCCTCGTGGGGCGGCACCCTCTACGCCTGGTCCTCGCCGGTCGTCGTCGGGCTCGGCGGCGGCGCGGTGCTGCTGGCCGTGCTGTTCGTGCTGGTGGAGCGGACGGCGGCCGAGCCGGTGCTGCCGCTGCGGCTGTTCCGCGACCGGACGTTCACGATCCCGGTGGCCTCCGTCGTGCTCATGGCCACCGCGATGCTCGGCGCGGCCACCTTCCTGCCCGTGTTCCTGCAGCTGGCCACGGGGGCGAGCGCGGCGGACTCGGGGCTGCTGCTGCTCCCGATGATGGCCGGGATGGTCGTCTCGTCGACGCTGACGGGGCAGTTCGTGCACCGGTTCGGCCGGTTCAAGTGGTTCATGGTCGCGGGGACGGCGCTCGCCGGGGTCGCCGGGCTCCTGTTCTCCACCATGGACCTCGGGACCGGCGGGTTCGTCTCCGGCACGTACATGGCGCTCTTCGGGGCCGGGCTCGGCATGGTCATGCAGAACGTGCTGCTGGTCGTGCAGACCACCGCCGCGGCGGCGGACCGGGGCGCGGCGACCTCGGCCGTCACCTTCGCCCGGGGCGTCGGCGGAGCGGTCGGTGTGGCGGTGCTGGGCGGCGTCTTCAGCGGCAGGCTCGCGCCGGGACAGGCCTCGCTCACGCCCGAGGCCGTCCAGGCGCTGCCCGAGGCCGCGCGGCACGCCACGCAGCTCGCCTTCTCCGACGCCATCAGCGGGGTGTTCGCGTGGGTCGGGCCGATCCTGCTGGCGGCCGCGGTGCTGCTGGCGTTCCTGAGGGACGTACGCCTGACCGACCAGGCCCCGTCCGAGCCGGTCGCGCAGGAGCCGGCCCCGGAGCCCGGCGTACGGGCCTGAGCCCGGTGCTGAGCGGATCCCGTACCTGGGGTCCGCTCAGACACCTATAGGCCGAAATTTCCTCAGTAAGTTGCATCACCTGGTAAGTGTCGGGAAGATGCAGAATCTGCGGCACTGGGTGGATGGGGGAAGAATGCGGCGAGTCGCCTCTGGCTTGACGGCGCTGGCCACGGTGGTCGCGATGGCCGCCTGCTCGCCTGTCACATCGCAGGACCCCCGCCGCGCCGCCATCCCCCAAGGCCCCGAATACCTCGTCTTCTACACCCAGGGCGGGCAGCGCCAGGCGCAGGAGGCCGTCGAACGCGCCGGCGGCGCCACGCTCGCGAACGACGCCAAGCTCGGCTACCTGACGGCCACGGGCGGCGGCGGCAGGTTCGTCGAGAACGTGGGCTCCGACGGGTCCGTCGTCGGGGTGTCCCCGGACCGCAGCATCGGCTTCGCCGAACCCGATGCCGCCCGCGCCGCCCGCCGTACCGGAGGAGCCAAGGGCCAGGCGGCGGCCTTCCCCGACGCGGGAGCGCTCACCAGGAGCGGCTCGGGAGAGCCGCTCGCCGGCCGCCAGTGGGACATGCGGATGATCGGCGCCGACCGCGCCAACGCCAAGGCGCCCGGCAGCAAGCAGGTGCTGGTCGGCGTCATCGACACCGGCGTGGACGGCAAGCACCCCGACATCGCCCCCAACTTCAACCGCGAGCTCAGCCGCAACTTCGTCACCGACAAGCCCAAGGACGAGGCCGGCGAGACGCTCGACGGCCCCTGCGAGGTCAGCAGCTGCAAGGACCCCGTGGACGAGGACGACGACGGCCACGGCACCCACGTGGCCAGCACGATCGCCGCCCCGATCAACGGCATCGGCATCGCCGGCGTAGCCCCCGGCGTCCAGATCGTGAACATCAGGGCCGGCCAGGACTCCGGCTTCTTCTTCCTCAAGCCCAGCCTCGACGCGCTCACCTACGCCGGCGACATCGGCGTGGACGTCGTGAACATGAGCTACTACGTCGACCCCTGGCTGTTCAACTGCACGAACAACAAGGCCGACTCCAGGAAGGAACAGCTCGAACAGGCGGGCATCATCACCGGCATGCAGCGGGCGCTCGACTACGCCCGCCAGCGCGGCGTCACCCTCATCTCCGCCCTCGGCAACGGCTCCACCGACCTCGGCCACCCCAAGGTCGACAAGGAGAGCCCCGGCTACCCGGTCGGCGAGAAGAAGGACCGCCAGGTCGACAACTCCTGCGTCAACGTGCCCGCCGAGTCCGCCGGCGTCATCTCCGTCGCCGGGCTCGGCCCCTCCGGCCGCAAGGCGATCTACAGCGACTACGGCGTCGAGCAGGCCGACGTGTCCGCGCCCGGCGGCGACGCGCTGGACGGCAAGGGCGCCAAGGCCACCCGCTCGATCCTGGGCGCCGCGCCCGAGCACGTGCTGCGGGCCGCCGGGCGGATCGACGCGAAGGGCGAGCCCAAGGGCGCCGACGTCGTCAAGGACTGCAAGGGCGCCACCTGCGCCTACTACCAGTACCTCGACGGCACCTCCATGGCCGCCCCCCACGCCACGGGAGTCGCCGCCATCCTCATCAGCCGCTTCGGCAAACCCGGCAAGGGCGGCCTCGAACTCGCCCCGGCCACCGTCGAGGACCTGCTCTACAAGACCGCCACCCCCAAGGCCTGCCCCGCGCCCCGCGAGTACGTGTACAAGGCCTACGGCCAGGACATCACCCAGGTCTGCGAGGGGGACGAGGCGGACAACGGCTTCTTCGGGCACGGTGTCGTGGACGCATGGAAAGCGGCTACCGTCGAACCATGATGTATCGCATCATCGCGGACGCCGCGATGGTGGTGCACTTCGCGTTCCTGGCCTACCTGGCCGTGGGCGGGTTCCTCGCGTGGCGCTGGCGGCGTACGATCTGGGCGCACCTGGCCGTGGTCGGCTGGGGCCTGCTGTCGATCGCGACCGGCGTCGAGTGCCCGCTCACCGTGCTCGAGGACTGGGGACGCCGCAACGCGGGGCTGGCCGAACTGCCCCGCGGCGGATTCATCGACAACTACATCGAGGGCGTCATCTACCCGGAGCAGTACACGAACTTGGTGCGTCTGGGGGTCGCCGTTCTCGTTCTGTTCTCTTACGTAGGCTACGTTCTGCGTCGTCAGTGACTGCCAAGTGGTCTGTACCAATTAAGGTAGGACTCGTGACTCGTCGCGCGAAAATCGTCTGCACCCTAGGCCCCGCCACCTCCTCCAAAGAACGCCTCCGCGAGCTGATCGCCGCAGGCATGGACGTGGCACGGTTCAACCTCAGCCATGGCAATCATGACATGCACAGAGAGGTCTACGACCGGGTCAGGGAGGTGGCGGCCGACCTCGGCCGCGGTGTAGGCGTGCTCGCCGACCTGCAGGGCCCCAAGATCCGTGTCGGCACGTTCGAGGAGGGCCCCGTCAGGCTGGGCTTCGGCGACGTCTTCACCATCACCACCGAAGACGTCCCGGGCGACCGCGAGCAGGTCTCCACCACCTACAAGGGGCTGCCGAAGGACGTGCGCCCCGGTGACACGATCCTCGTCGACGACGGCCGCCTCGTGCTCGAGGCCACCCGCGTCGATGAGGAGCGCATCACCACCCGTGTCGTCATCGGCGGCATGATCTCCGACAACAAGGGCCTCAACCTGCCCGGCGTCAACGTCAGCGCCCCCGCCCTGACCGACAAGGACGAGGCCGACCTGCGCTGGGCGCTGCGCACCGGCTTCGACATGATCGCCCTGTCCTTCGTCCGCCGCCCGTCCGACGCCGACGTGGTGCGCAACATCATGGAGCAGGAGGCCGTACGCCTGCCGCTGATCGCCAAGATCGAGAAGCCGCAGGCCGTCGACCGCCTCCCCGAGATCGTCGACGCCTTCGACGGCATCATGGTCGCCCGCGGCGACCTGGGCGTCGAGCTGCCGCTGGAGCAGGTGCCGATCGTCCAGCGGCGCATCATCGAGCTGTGCCGCGAGAAGGCCCACCCGGTCATCGTGGCCACCCAGATGCTCGACTCGATGATGAACGCCCCCCGGCCCACCCGCGCCGAGGCCTCCGACGTGGCCTACGCGGTCATGGACGGCGCCGACGCGGTCATGCTGTCGGGCGAGACGTCGGTCGGCAACTACCCGATCGAGTCCGTCTCCACGATGGACCGCATCGCCTGCGCCGCCGAGGAGACGTCCCTGCACGCCACCCACAAGCTGGAGCGCATGCCGGAGACCACCGGCGGCGCCATCGCGCGGGCGGCGGCCGAGGTGGGGGCCGTGGTCGGGGCCAAGGCCCTGGTGGCGTTCACGATGTCGGGGGAGACGGCGCGCCGCCTGGCCCGCTACCGCTCGCCGATCCCGCTGCTGGCCTTCACCTCGTCGCCGCACGTGCGGGGGCAGCTGTCGGTGACGTGGGGGGTGGAGACGTTCCACGTGCCGTTCGTGCACCACACCGACGACATGGTGCGGCAGGTGGAGGCTTCGCTGCTGTCGTCCGGGCGGCTGGAGAAGGGCGACAAGGTGGTCATCGTGGCCGGCTCGCCTCCCGGCACCCCGGGCTCCACCAACGCCCTGCGCGTCCACACCATCGGCTCGGCGGTCTCCCACGCGCACTGACCTTCAGATCTTTTACGGCTGCGCACGGTGGGCACCACCCGCCGAGCGTGGCTGAGGGCCCTCCAGGGAGACGCTTACCCGCCTCACCGGCGCGCCGCCGCAACGGCGCGCCGTGAGCCACCTCCGTGGCCGCGCCTTGCCCCAGGGCGGGTGCGTCCCTTCGAACGGCGCCCTGGGCAGGGGCGGGCGGCGCTGATGGCTGGGCGCCGCCCGTGGGGCCGGTCAGGATGTCAGTTGGCGTGCAGGGCGGCGTTCAGCTCGATGCCGCCCCCCGTGCGCGGCACCGCCTCCACCGCGCCCGACTGCGAGTTGCGGCGCAGCAGGACCCCGTTCGAGCCCGACAGCTCGGCGGCCTTCACCACCGTGCCGTCCGGGAGCGCGACCTTCGTGCCCGCCGTCACGTACAGACCGGCCTCCACCACGCAGTCGTCCCCCAGCGAGATGCCGACGCCCGCGTTGGCGCCGAGCAGGCAGCGCTCACCGATCGAGATGACCTGCTTGCCGCCGCCGGACAGCGTCCCCATGATCGAGGCGCCGCCGCCCACGTCGGAGCCGTCGCCGACGACCACGCCGGCCGAGATACGGCCCTCGACCATGGAGGCGCCCAGGGTGCCGGCGTTGAAGTTCACGAAGCCCTCGTGCATGACCGTGGTGCCGCTCGCCAGGTGGGCGCCCAGGCGCACCCGGTCCGCGTCGGCGATCCGCACGCCGGAAGGCAGCACGTAGTCCACCATCCGCGGGAACTTGTCCACCCCGTACACCGTCACCGCGCCCCTCGCCCGCAGCCGCAGGCGCGTCCGCTCGAAGTCCGGCACCGGGCACGGGCCGAAATTGGTCCACGCGACGTTGGCGAGCAGGCCGAAGATGCCGTCCAGGTTGACCCCGTGCGGCCTGACAAGGCGGGCGGACAGCAGGTGCAGCCGCAGGTAGACGTCGTGGGCGTCCACGGGCGCCTCGGAGAGCTTGGCGATGCCGGTGCGCACCGCCACCACCTCCACGCCCCGCGCCGCGTCGGGACCCGTCAGCTCGGCCAGCTCACCGGCCTCGCCGGCGGAGAGCCGCTCGGTGCCCGTCGCGGGCGCGTCGCCCAGCTCGGGGGCGGGGAACCAGGTGTCGAGTACGGTGCCGTCGGCGGCGATGGTCGCGAGGCCGACGCCGAACGCGCCGGTCGAGGTGGGATCGATAGCAGTCACGGGCCCAAAAATACCGTTTCCGGATCAGCCGAGGGCGCCCAGGTCTGCGGAGAGCCAATGCTCGGGTCGCATCCGGAACGTCATGAGCACGTGCAGGTCCGAGCCCTGCACGTAACCCTCCACCGCGTCGGGCGGCAGGTAGCGGCAGGAGATGCGCGTCAGGTCCTCCAGCGTCGTGGGGCCGGAGCGCACGACGGGCCCTTCGACGGACACGTACCGGTAGGTCGGGCTGACCCGCTGCACCAGCATCGAGAACCTGGTCGCCTTCGCGATCAGCTTGGCCTTGCGCGAGCCGCCGTCCGTCAGGAAGCGGATCTCGCCGCCGGGGACGTAGTCGTACCAGACGGGCACGATCAGCGGGGCGCGCCCGTCACCCGTCTCCACCGCCAGGCTCGCGATGTGCGGCTCCGCCAGGAACGCCTCCCTCGCCGCCACACTCAACGGCATGCCGCCCCACCCCCGTCTGCATCGATCGTGAGACGGCTATTCCCGGTGGGAGCGATCCCGAAAGCTCCTCAATCGCGCCTTTGCCCAGGTGATCCCCGTTCGCGGCGGAGCAGTGCCGGGCCGCGACCGTCGTCGCCGTGCGGACGAACGCCGCCAGCGCCCGCGACCGCGCCCCCTCCGGCCAGGCCAGCACCACCGTCGTCGGCGGGCCGTCGAGCACCGGCACGCACACCAGATCCCGCCGCAGCTGATCCCGCACCGACTCCGGGACCACCGCGATCAACCGCCCCAACGCCACCAACTGCATCAGCATGGAGGGATCGTGCAGGTCGGAATGCCGGCCCGGCCAGCACGGCGTCGGATCGTCCTCCAGCTCGGCCAGGCGCACGGAGGACCGCGCCGCCAGCCGGTGCCCGGGCCGCACGATCGCCACGCTGCCCTCCTCCCTGAGCGGCTCGCTGTCGAAACCCGTCAGATCCTCGTACGGGCTGTGCAGGAACGCCACGTCGGCCGTGCCGTCACGCAGCATCCGCGCCCGCTCCGTCACCGCGCACAGGACCAGGTCCACCTCGACGGCGTCCGGCAGGTCGCGATAGGCGGCGAGGATCTCCGACAGCAGACCGCCGTCGCCGCCCGCCTTCATCGCCACCACCAGCCGGGGCACGGCGCGCCCCGCCCGCTGCGTGCGCACCGTCGCGGCGGCCACCGCGTCCAGGACCTTGGCCGCCTCCGTGGCCAGCACCTCACCCGCCGGAGTCAGCGCGATCCGCCGCCCCGACCGGTCGAACAACGTCACCCCGAGCCGCCGCTCCAGCTTCTGGATCGCCCTCGACAGCGGCGGCTGCGCCATGCCCAGCCGCTCGGCGGCCCGCCCGAAGTGCAGCTCCTCCGCGACGGCGGCGAAATAGGCCAGCTCGCGCGTTTCCATACCCACAGGGTATGGCCCATGACCCACCCGGTGTTGGCCCCGGAACGGCCGGCGATGGTGTGCTTCCCGGCATGACCGACATGACCGACATGACGAACAAGACCACGGCCCTGGTGACCGGGGCGAACAAAGGCATCGGATACGAGGTCGCCGCGGGACTCGCGCGCACCGGCATGACCGTGCTGCTCGGCTCCCGCGACCGGGCCCGCGGGCAGGAGGCCGCCGCCCGCCTGCGCGCCGAGGGCGGCGACGTGCGCCCCGTCGTGCTGGACGTCACCGACCCGGCCACGATCGACGCCGCCGCCGCCACGCTGACCCGCCTCGACGTGCTGGTCAACAACGCCGGCATCGCGGGCCCCATGGGCGACCCGCCCAGCGCCATGTCCCCGCGGACCCTCCGGGAGGTGTTCGAGACGAACGTCGTCGGCGTCCTCATGGTCACCAACGCCATGCTCCCCCTGCTCAGACGCTCACCGGCGGCCCGCATCGTGAACGTCTCCAGCGGCGTCGGCTCCCTCGCCCACCACACCGACCCCGCCCACTACATGTCGGCCCTGCCGCCCTCGGCCACCTATCCCGTGTCCAAGACCGCGCTCAACTCCCTGACCGTCCAGTACGCCAAGGAACTGCGCGAGGACGGCATCCTCGTCAACGCCGCCGCCCCCGGCGCCTGCGCCACCGACCTCACCAAGGACCTGCCCTACCAGGTCACGCGCACCGCCGCGGACGGGGCCGCCGTCATCATCCGGCTGGCCACCCTCGGCCCCGACGGCCCGACCGGCGGCTTCTACGACGACGCCGGGATCGTGCCCTGGTGACCGGTCAGTATTTCGGGCCGACGTGAAGATCGAGTAACTCCACCGCCTCCCGCCGGGCGACCGAGAGCTCGTTGCGGTTGTTGAACCGCCAGGCCACGCCGAGCAGATCGAGCGCCTCGCCGCAGAGGGCGAGGATGTCGGAGGACTCGTTCTTGAAGTGGTAGCGAGGATATTCGTACCAGCGGACGCCGCTGGGCAGGTCGCGGCGGACCCGGTTGGTCCCACGCCAGCCGTCGGAGTGGATGAGGCCCCTGACGAAACGGCCGGGATGCGCCGAGACGATCTCCCGCTGCCACGGCTCGAGGACGATGGCGCGCTCATGCTTCTTGCCGGGGCCGTGCTGGGGGAACAGGTGCGGCCAGTGCTTGGAGAGGCTCTTGACTTCGGTGCAGCCGTTGCGGTGACGGCGGCTGACCACTGAGGTCGGCATCACCTGGGCCATTGTGGTGGCTGCTTCTTCGATGAGACCGGGCCAGTGGTTATCGCAGTAGATGGAGAGCAGGTAGACGCCCTTGCGGCATGCCACGATGTGACCGTCGCCGAGATAGAGCCCCAGGAGGTGGGCATAGCTGTCGGCGGGCGCAGGGGCGTGGGCACGTGATGCGCACCGGACACAGGTGCGGGTCACAGGGGAGTCGGCCGCCGGGCCGGCGCGCCAGCGGCGGATGGTGTTGAGGCTGACGCCGGTCTGGCGGCTGGTCTCGCTGAGGCTGAGGCCCGAGGCGAGCAGGCGGAGCGCTTCGTCACGGATGGCGAGAGCATGCATGCGGAGAGTGTCGCAGCCGGGTGCGACAAAACCGCCCGGCCTGGAGGGCCGGGCGGTTGATCAGTGCCCCGGGTGGGATTCGAACCCACACTGAATGGATTTTGAGGCCATCTTCTCTGCCGTTGGAATACCGGGGCATTTGGGGGTTTTGTGATGCATCCTAGTGTCGAGCTAGATCGCCTGCTGACCACCAGCGTGGATCTAATCTACCGGACATCGGTACTCTTCTGCTCGTGAGTACGCAGCGGCGAGTAGTGATCGCGGAAGACGAGGCCCTGATCCGCCTCGACCTCAAGGAGATGCTCCAGGAGGACGGCTACGTCGTCGTGGGCGAGGCCGGGGACGGTGAGCAGGCGATCCGGCTGGCCGCCGAGCTGAAGCCGGACCTCGTGATCCTGGACGTGAAGATGCCCGTGCTCGACGGCATCTCGGCGGCCGAGCGGATCGTGGCCGAGCGGATCGCGCCGTGCCTGATCCTGACCGCGTTCTCCCAGCGTGACCTGGTCGAGCGGGCCAGGGACGCGGGGGCGATGGCCTATCTGGTCAAGCCGTTCACGAAGGCGGATCTGGTGCCGGCGATCGAGATGGCGGTCAGCAGGCACGAGGAGATGGTGGCGCTGGCGGCCGAGGTGTCGAGCCTGTCGGAGCGGCTGGAGACCAGGAAGCTGGTGGAGCGGGCCAAGGGTCAGCTGATGACGCAGCACGGCTGGAGTGAGCCGCAGGCGTTCAGGTGGATCCAGAAGGCGTCGATGGATCGGCGGTTGAGCATGCGTGAGGTTGCTCAGATCGTTATAGACGACGCGGCCGAGCGGGGCTGAAAAACGCCTATATCAAGTCTTTTGGGCCGGTGGGTTGTGGTGTGGTCACGAGTGGGCATCCAACCGGCTTCGAGTGCTTTTCGTGGGAGGTGTCCCGGCGCGTAACTGATGGGCGGATGGAAGGTCCGCTCATCTCGAACGGAGACGCTTTCGATGATCCGTATTTCCCGCGCGCCGGCCGCCGCCACCGCGACCCGCATACCGGTGCCGGCCGCCGCCGCGACCCGCGTACCGGTACCGGCTGCCGCCTGCTTACCGGTCGTCGCCTCGGCGATTCGCCTACCGGTGCTCGGCATCGCCCGCTTACGGGTCGCCGTCATGGCGAGCCGCGTGCCGGTGGTCGCCGCCGCCCGTTTGCCGGTCGCCGTCATGGCGGCGTGTCTGGTGCTGGTCGCGTGTTCGGGTGGGGGCACGACCGCCGCTCCCGCCGGGTCCGCCTCGGCGCCGCCCTCCTCGGCCGCGGTCGCGAAGAAGGGGGACGGCACGCTGACCATCGGCACGGTGCTGCCGCAGACGGGTTCGCTCGCGTATCTGGGACCGCCCATGTTCACGGGCGTGAACCTGGCGCTCAAGGAGGTGAACGAGGCCGGCGGGGTGCTGGGCAAGCCGGTCACCAAGTACGACACCGACTCGGGTGACACCACGACGAACATCGCCTCCCAGTCGGCCGACAAGCTGCTGGCGCAGAAGGTGGACGCGATCGTGGGCGCGGCGTCGTCGTCGGTGTCGGAGTCGATCATCGACAAGATCACCCGGGCGGGGGTCGTGCAGTTCTCGCCGGCGAACACGTCGGACAAGTTCACCACGATCAATGATCGGGGGCTCTACTTCCGTACGGCGCCGCCGGACAAGCTGCAGGGCCGGGTGCTGGGTGACCTCGTGGTGGCCGACGGCAACGACACGGTGGGCATCCTGGCCATGCAGGACTCGTACGGCACGGGTCTGGCCGATCAGGTGGAGAAGACGGTCACCGACGGCGGTGGCGAGGTCGTGGAGCGGGTGGACTACGACCCGAAGGCGGCAGACTTCTCCGCGGACGTGGCCAGGATCAAGGCCAAGAACCCCAAGGGCATCGTGCTGATCGGGTTCGAGGAGACGGCGAAGGTCGTGGCGGAGCTGGTCAAGCAGGGGCTGACGGCGGACAAGTACAAGTGGTACATGGTGGACGGCAACATGTCGAACACCAACTTCGTCAGGGCCCCGAAGGGCACGCTGGACGGTGTCAAGGGCACGCTGCCGGGAGCGGCGGCTCCCGAGGCGTTCCAGAAGAAGCTGCTGGCGGTCAATCCCGGGCTGACCGAGTTCACGTACGCGGCGGAGTCGTACGACGCGGTGACGCTGATCGCGCTGGCGGCGGAGGTGGCCAAGGACGATTCGGGGGCGGCCATCGCGGCCAAGCTCGCCGAGGTGAGCAAGGGCGGGGAGAAGTGCACCGGTTTCAAGGAGTGCGTGGACCTGTTGAAGGCCGGTAAGGACATCGACTACGAGGGTGTCAGCGGGCCGGTCGACTTCAACGAGGTGGGCGACCCGTCGGTGGCGACGATCGGGGTCTACCGGTACGGAGCGGACAACAAGTTCGACGCGGCGAAGGCGGTCGAATATCGCCAGGGGAACATCGCCGGCTGAGAGGCACCCATTACACCCCAGATCCGGAAATTTCCGGGTCTGGGGTGTGTTGCTCCGACGTGACCGTAACTCACACGAAACACATCATTACTATCAGTGTTTGTGACATTACGAATCCGCATAAAAGCCGCGTAAGAACTCCCCATCACCTGTTCGGACAGGCATGCTGAGCTCGGAAAACCCAGCGAAGGTGATCGTTCCTTCGTTGAGATAGGGGGAGTCTCTTTTATGATCCGCATTGCTCCAACGGGGCGCGTGCTGGCCGTCGCGGCCGCCGCGAGCCTGGCTCTGACGGCCTGTGGCGGTGGCGGTGGCGACACGGCCGCGAAGCAGTCCGAGTCGGCGGCCCCGTCCACGGCGGCCTCCTCGGCTCCCGCGGCGAAGGGCGACGGCACGCTGACCCTCGGCACCGTGCTGCCGCAGACGGGCTCGCTGGCCTTCCTCGGCCCGCCCGAGTTCGCCGGCGTGGACCAGGCCGTCAAGGAGATCAACGAGGCCGGCGGCGTGCTCGGCAAGCCGATCACCAAGATCCACACGGACTCGGGTGACACGAGCACGAACATCGCCTCGCAGTCGGTGGACAAGCTGCTGGCGCAGAAGGCCGACGCCATCATCGGCGCCGCGTCGTCGTCGGTGTCGGAGTCGATCATCGACAAGGTCACGGGTGCGGGCGTGGTGCAGTTCTCGCCGGCCAACACCTCCGACAAGTTCACCACGATCAACGACAAGGGCCTGTACTTCCGTACGGCGCCGCCGGACAAGCTCCAGGGCCGCGTGCTCGGCGACCTGATCGCCGCCGACGGCAACGACACCATCGGCATCCTGGCCATGCAGGACTCCTACGGCTCCGGCCTGGCCGACCAGGTCACCAAGACCGCCGAGGAGGCCGGCGCCAGCGTCGTGGAGCGGGTCGACTACGACCCGAAGTCGGCAGACTTCTCCGCCGACGTGGCCAAGATCAAGGCGAAGAACCCGAAGGCGATCGTGCTGATCGGTTTCGAGGAGGGTGCCAAGGTCGTGGCCGAGCTGGTCAAGCAGGGCCTGACGACGGACAAGTACAAGTGGTACATGGTGGACGGCAACATGTCGAACACCAACTACCAGAAGATGCCCAAGGGCACGCTCAAGGGCGTCAAGGGCACCATCCCGGGCGCCGAGGCGCCCGAGGAGTTCAGGAAGAAGCTCGTCGAGCTCAGCCCCAAGCTGAGCGACTTCACGTACGCGGCCGAGTCGTACGACGCGGCGAACCTGATCGCCCTCGCCGCCGAGGCGGCCAAGGACGACTCCGGCGCGTCCATCGCCGCCAAGCTGCCCGAGGTGAGCAAGGGCGGCGAGAAGTGCAAGAGCTTCAAGGAGTGCGTCGACCTGCTCAAGGCCGGCAAGGACATCGACTACGACGGCCTCAGCGGCCCGGTCGAGTTCAACGACGCCGGTGACCCGGCGGTGGCCACGATCGGCGTCTACCAGTACGGCGACGACAACAAGTACCCCGGCAAGGCGCTGGAGTACCGCACCGGCAAGATCGAGGGCTGACCCCTCGTCAACCACCCAGGCCGCACGTCTTCATCGCCCAGGGGATGAGGCGGTCCTGCAGCGGCTTGGGCGGCACCACGATGACCACGCGCTCCTGACCCCCGTCGATGCTGGCCCGCACGGGGAACAGGAAGGCCTTCTTGGCCTCGGCGAACGCGTGGGGGTCGCAGCGGCCGGGGGTGAGCGCGATCGGCACCTCCAGCCGCTGCCGGCCGGCGGCCAGCACGCCCAGGGGCCGGTGCTCGGGCGTGACGATGAAGTGGGTGGTCCCGCCCATGTCGGCGACGGTGACGGCGCCGTTCCCGCGCCGGGTGATCACCAGGTTGCCCCGCATGGCCTTGCCGTCGTCCTTCCACTCCGGGCCGAACTCGATGTCCGCCGCCTCCTTGATCAGGAACTCCGAGCACTCGTCGCGCAGCAGCCTGGCCAGCAGCGGGTCGGGGTGGGGGACGGTGAAGACCACCTTGCGCGGCGGCTCGGAGCCGGTGCTGACGTGCGCCACGACCGTGGCCGGCTGGACCTCGGGCAGCCCCTGGGGCAGGCAGTTGGCGGGCCCGTACGTGATGCGCAGGTCCGTCCGCTCGGTCTTCTTGAGGGTGGCGTCGGTCCTTTGCGCCGGCAGGGTTTTGAATGAGGGCGTGACGAGCTGGACGTCGGCGAAATAGACCGGTGTGTCCGTGGTATTGCGGACGGCCACCTCCAGCGCGTGCACGGGCTCGTCCGAACGCCATTGCGCCAGTGAGACGGATACGCCCGCCGGGGGCGTCGCGGACGGCGGCGAAGGCCGTCCGGAGGCGCCGCAACCGGCGAGGAGGAGCACCATGGCGAGGGGGACCGTAAAGCGCTTCACTCGATGCAGATTAAGCGCGCTTGCCCAGGTCCGTAAGTTGAGGACTGATTACGACTCCGCATCCAAGTGCCGACAGTTCCCCAGTGCATCTGGTTGGAGCACGCAGCAGTTTTATACGTTTCCTGCATTCGTTCGGGAACGCTCGGCGGTGCTGACCGATCCCGGCCTGGAAATGAAGGAGACACTTCATGATCCGCATTGCTCCCGTGGGGCGGGCGCTGGCTGTCGTGGCTGCCACCAGCCTCGCCCTGACAGCCTGCGGCGGTGGCGGCGGCAACACCGCCACGCAGACGTCTGAGTCTGCCGCCGCGCCGTCGTCGTCGGCGCCCGCCGCGGCGAAGGGCGATGGCACTCTCACCATCGGCACCCTGCTGCCCCAGACCGGTTCGCTGGCCTTCCTCGGCCCGCCCGAGATCGCGGGAGTCGACGCCGCCGTCAAGGAGATCAACGAGGCCGGTGGCGTGCTCGGCAAGCCGATCACCAAGTACGACACCGACTCGGGTGACACCACCACCAACATTGCCTCCCAGTCGGTGGACAAGCTGCTGGCGCAGAAGGCCGACGCCATCATCGGCGCCGCGTCGTCGTCGGTGTCGGAGTCGGTGATCGACAAGATCACCGGTGCGGGCGTGATCCAGTTCTCGCCGGCCAACACCTCCGACAAGTTCACCACGATCAACGACAAGGGCCTGTACTTCCGTACCTCGCCGCCCGACAAGCTGCAGGGCCGCGTGCTGGGTGACCTCGTGGTGGCCGACGGCAACGACACGGTGGGCATCCTGGCCATGCAGGACTCCTACGGCACGGGTCTGGCCGACCAGGTGCAGAAGACGGTCACCGACGGCGGTGGCGAGGTCGTCGAGCGCGTCGACTACGACCCGAAGGCGGCCGACTTCTCCGCGGACGTGGCCAAGATCAAGGCCAAGAACCCCAAGGGCATCGTGCTGATCGGGTTCGAGGAGACCGCGAAGGTCGTGGCCGAGCTGGTCAAGCAGGGCCTGCCCGCCGACAAGCACAAGTGGTACATGGTGGACGGCAACACGTCCAACACGAACTACGTGAAGATGCCCAAGGGCACGCTCGAGGGCGTCAAGGGCACGATCCCGGGCGCCGCGGCCCCGGAGGAGTTCGAGAAGAAGCTCCTGGCCATCAACCCCAAGCTCCAGGACTTCAGCTACGCCCCCGAGTCCTACGACGCCGCCAACCTGATCGCGCTGGCCGCCGAGGCCGCCAAGAGCGACGCCGGCACGGACATCGCGGCCAAGCTCGCCGAGGTGAGCAAGGGCGGCGAGAAGTGCAAGAGCTTCAAGGAGTGCGTGGACCTGCTGAAGGCCGGCAAGGACATCGACTACGAGGGCGTCAGCGGCCCGGTCGAGTTCAACGAGGCCGGTGACCCGGCGGTGGCCACGATCGGCATCTACCAGTACGGCGCCAACAACAAGTACGCCACCAAGGCGCTCGAGTACCGCACCGGCAACATCGCGGGCTAGTACCGCAGCCTCACACTGAGCCGCCTCACACTGAGCCGCCTCACACGGAGCCGCCTCACACGGAAGGGCCCGGCCGTCACGGCCGGGCCCTTCTCGTCGTTACCGGCAGCCCGCCACGATCTGGTCGGCGGCCACGCGGTACTGCTTGAGCAGCGCCACCTGCCGCTGCCGGGGCACGTCGTTCCTGGACAGCCCGGCGGTCGTGGTCTTGATCGTCTGTACGGCGCCCTGCAGCGAGTCGGGCAGCCGGTCGCCGAACTCCAGCGTGATCCCGCGCAGCTCCGCCAGGCGGCCGATCACGGCGTCCTCGAAGTGTTGCCGGTCCTCCTGCCCCTTCGGTTCGAGCATGAGGCCGGCGTACCCGATGGCCGAGACCACGCGGGCGCAGGGGCTGTCGGTGGGATCGCCGCCGGTGCTGTATTTGGACGCCGACGAGGCGTTGCCCTGGCAGCCGACGAGCAGGACGGGAAGCATGAGCGCGACTGTCGCCAAACGTTTCACACCGCACATTAAAGAACGGCGGAGGGGCCCAGGGGAGCCCCTCCGCCGTTCTCTGTCGTCTTACGCCTTGGCCAGCGTGCCGAGGTACAGCTCGATGACCTTGGGGTCGTTGGCGAGCTGCCGCCCGGTGCCGGTGTAGGCGTTGCGGCCCTGGTCGAGGACGTAGCCGCGGTGGCAGATCTGCAGGCAGCGCCGCGCGTTCTGCTCCACCATGATCACCGTCACGCCCGCCTTGTTGATCTGCTGGGCCTGGATGAACACCAGGTCCTGCAGCTTGGGCGACAGGCCGGCCGACGGCTCGTCGAGCAGGAGCACGGACGGCTCGGTCATGAGGGCCCTGGCCATCGCGACCATCTGCCGCTCACCGCCGGACAGGGAGCCGGCGCGCTGCTTGCGCCGCTCCTTGAGGGCGGGGAAGAGCTCGGTCACGAACTCGAAGCGCTCCTTGAACTTCCCCGGCACCTGGAAGGCGCCCATCTCGAGGTTCTCCTCGATGGTGAGGCTGGGGAAGACGTTGTTGGTCTGCGGCACGTAGCCGACGCCGCGGGCGACCAGCGAGTGCGCCTTCATGTTCGTGATGTCCTCACCCTTGAGCAGCACGGTGCCGCTGCGGATGGTGACCAGCCCGAACATGGCCTTGAGCAGCGTCGACTTGCCGGCGCCGTTGGGGCCGATGATGCCGATCAGCTCGCCCTCTTTGACGTAGAGGTCGGAGCCGTTGAGGATGTTGACGCCCGGCAGGTAGCCGGCGATCAGCTCGTCGCACCTCAGCACGGCGTCCTCGGCGCCCGCCAGGTGGTCGCTGCGGTCGGTGACGGCCGCCTTCGACTGGGCCGGCTCAGGGACGGTCACTTCTGCGTCTCCTCTTCGATCTCGGCCTCCAGCGCCGCCTCGGCCTCGTGGAGCTGGGCCGCGAGCTCGGTCTCCGAGAGCGGCGCGTCGTGGTGGGCGCCCAGGTAGGCGTCGATCACGCGCTCGTCGGACATGATCGTCGAGGGCGGGCCCTCGGCGATGACCGCGCCCTGCGCCATGACGATCACCCAGTCGCTGATGTCGCGGACCATGTCCATGTCGTGCTCCACGAACAGCACCGTCATGCCCTGCTCGCGCAGGTCCTTGACGTGGCCGAGCAGCGACTGCGTCAGCGCCGGGTTGACCCCGGCCATGGGCTCGTCGAGCATGACCAGCTCGGGCTGGACCATGAGCGCGCGGGCCATCTCCAGCAGCTTGCGCTGACCGCCCGACAGGGATCCGGCGAAGTCGTCGCGCTTGGCGGCGAGCTTGAACCGCTCCAGCAGCTCCTCGGCCCGCACCGTGATCTCGTCCTCCTGGCCGCGCCACAGGCTCGGCACGAGCGCGCGGAAGAAGCTCTCGCCCTTCTGCTGCTGGGCACCCAGGCGCATGTTCTCCATGACCGTCAGCCGGGACAGCGCCTTGGTGAGCTGGAACGTGCGCACCATGCCGGCGCGGGCCACCTTGTGCGCGGGCACGCCGTTCATGGTCTTGCCGTTGAACGTCCACGAGCCGGAGTCGGCCGTGTCGAACCCGGTGAGCTGGTTGAAGAACGTGGTCTTGCCGGCGCCGTTGGGGCCGATCAGCGCGGTGATGGAGCCGCGCTGGATCTCGACGTGGCCGACCTCGACCGCGGTGAGGCCGCCGAAGCGGCGCACCACGTTGTCCACCACGAGGATGGGGTCGGGCTTGGGCACGCCGGGATCGCGCGCCAGGTCCTTGAACGCCGCCAGGGCGGCCGCCTTGCGCTCGGTGGTAGTAGTTTCAGCGTGCATCGATTGCTATCTCCCTCTTGTCACCGAAGACGCCCTGTGGCCGGAAGACGAGCAACAGGATGAGGCCGAGACCCACGATGATGTAGCGGAAAGCGCCCACCTGGTTGGTGTCCATGAACGTGATGTACCCGGCGCCGACCGCCTCGGTGAGCACGCCGTAGATGAAGACCAGCAGCACCCAGAAGATCATCGAGCCGACGACCGGGCCGAGCACCCGGGCCGCGCCGCCGAGGATGACCATGGTGTAGACGTAGAAGGTCGTCTCGGTGCCGAAGACGTCCGGCTGCACGGAGGCGAAGGCCAGGCCGTAGATGAAGCCGCCGAGCGAGCCGATGACGCCGCCCAGGATGAGCGACTGCATCTTGTACGAGAAGACGCTCTTGCCGAGGCTGCGCACGGCGTCCTCGTCCTCGCGGATGGCCTTGAGCACGCGGCCCCACGGGCTCTTCATGAGCAGGTAGACGATGCCGCAGCAGATGGCGATCAGCGCCCAGCCGACGACCAGCACCCACAGGACCCGGTTGTTGAAGAAGATCGGCACCGGGCCGAGGTTGAAGCCGTAGTCCCCCTCGGGGAACGGGTTGAGGGCGTAGAAGCCGTCGGAGAAGCCGCGCTGCCCGTCGGAGCCGCCGAAGACCGACTTGAAGGCCACCGAGCGGAAGACGAGCCTGATGATCTCGGCTGCCGCGATGGTGACGATGGCCAGGTAGTCGGCGCGCAGCTGCAGCGTCGGGATGCCCATGAGGATCGCCAGCAGCACGGCGGCGGCCAGGCCGACGATGATGCCGATCCAGAACGGCAGGCCCATCACGGTGACGGTGACCGCCAGGCCGTAGCCGGCCACGCCCATGAACGCGGCCTGGCCGAAGTTGAGCAGGCCGGTGTAGCCGAAGTGGATGTTGATGCCGATGGCCGCGAGGGCGTACAGCACCGTGTCCACGCCGATGGCGGACTTGAGGGTGGTGCTGATGATCGTGATCCAGTCCATTGTGATCCTCCCCCGATCAGCCGATCCGCTCGCGGCGGCCCAGGATGCCCTGCGGCCGGACGAGGAGCACGATGATGAGTACGGCCAGCGCGCCTACGCTCTTGAGCTCCGGCGGCACCCACAGGGTGGAGACCTGGATGAACAGGCCCACCACCAGCGAGCCGACCAGGGCGCCGAACGCGGTGCCGAGCCCGCCGAGCGTCACACCGGCGAAGATGAGCAGCAGGATGTCCTGGCCCATCGTGTATTTGAGGCTCTGCGACAGGCCGAGCATGATGCCCGCGAGCGCGGCGATGGCGCCGCCCGCGGTCCAGATGATCCGGATGACCCGGTCGACGTTGATGCCGGACGAGGCCGCGAGCGCGGGGTTGTCGGCCACGGCGCGGGCCGCCTTGCCGGTGCGGGTGCGCATCAGGGCCAGACCGACGATGATCAGGACCGCGAGCTCGATGCCCATGGCGACGAAGTTCTTGGGGGCGGCCGTGATGGGGCCGACCTGGATGCCGGGCTGGGCGGTGTACTGGGCGAAGGCCTCGTTCTGGCCGCCGAAGAAGATCAGGAACACGTACCGCAGGAAGAGCGCCACGCCGATCGAGATGATCATCATGGCGATGGTGCCGGTGCCGCGCCTGCGCAGCTGGCCCCAGAACAGGCGGTCCTGGAGGTAGCCGAGGAGGCCGCCGACCACGACCGCGATGATGGCGGCGGGGATGATATGGAGCCCGAAGCCCACGTTGAACGCATAGGCGAGGATCGCGCCGAGCGTGACCAGCTCGCCGTGGGCGAAGTTGGTCAGGCCGGTCGTGCCGTAGATGAGCGACAGACCGAGCGCGGCCAGGGCGATGATCAGGCCGAGGTTGAGGCCCTCGAAGGTCAGCTGCGCGGCCGTCGTCCAGAACGAGCTCTCGCCGCCGCCCTCCTCCTGCTGCTGCTGCCCAGGGGCGCCCTTGGCCTCGAGGGCGAACAGGACCGTCGAGCAGTTGTCCTCGAAGACGGTCGGCGTGCGGACATTGTTGCCGCCACGCACCTGCGCGTTCTGCGGAAGGCTGCTGACATCCAGGGTGACCTTGTACTTACCGGCCTTGTCGACCTGAACGTCCCAAGTGCCTTGTGCGTTGCTCGTGACCTCCTTAACGGGTTGTCCGCTCTCGGTGGTCACGGCGATTTTGGCGCCGTTCACTGGCTGGCCTTGGAGTTTGAGTGTTCCCCTCAGTCCCTGGCAGTCGGCCGGCCCCGCGTGAGCGGGGCTGGCCAGCAGGAAGACGAGTCCACCCAGGAAGGCCGTGAACGCGATCACGGCTCTGCGCAATGGTGCTCCCTCAAGTAGGTCAAGGCGGGGTTGTGCCCCTCCATCTCGACACGCGCGCATCGCAGGCACAACTGGGATGCTGTGGCGGGAGCTTATTCTGGTGTCGCCCGGTTCAGTATCGTTCGTCACCAATTAGTGACATGTGTGTGTCGCTGATGTGAGCAAACAACAAGCCAGGTCAGGGGCTAAATGGCCGGAGACGCCTGGCGGCTTGGTGAACGAATCCATAACGATCGCCGCAAAACGTGGACGAGCCCGCGCGGGTGGCCTTTGGGACCGTGTAGGGCTTCCCCGGCCGCACACGTTTTCTACTGGGCCGCCCCGCGGGGCTCGCGTTCGGACCACCGTATCGAGCCACGGGCGCGGCGCGCAAAGGGACAGGAGTTTCACCTGTCGCGCAACATGCACGTGAGACGAGAGGTGCAGACGAGCTTCCCCTGCTCGTCGGTGATCTCGATGCCGTACGTCGCCAGCGTCCGGCCGCCGTGCAGCCTGGTCGCCACGCCCGTGACGTGCCCGGCGGTCGCCGAGCGGTGGTGGGTGGCGTTGATCTCGATGCCCACGGCGATGCGCTCGGGGCCCGCGTGGATGGCGGCCGCCACCGAGCCCAGCGTCTCGGCCAGCACCGCCGAGGCCCCGCCGTGCAGCAGGCCGTAGGGCTGGGTGTTGCCCGCGACCGGCATGCGGCCCACGACCCGCTCGGGGCCGGCCTCGAGGAACTCGATGCCCATGCGGTCGGCCAGCGTGCCCTCGTGCACGGCGCCGAGCACCGAGAAGTCCAGGGGGTTGGTCTGCGTCAAAGGGACGTCTCCACTCTTTCGAGCTCAGGTTTTCTGTCGCAGACGCAGACTAGGCTGCGGGTGTGCCGAAGAGTGAAGTGACCCCCAGCCGCCCGCGCCTGTTGCTGCTTGACGGGCATTCCCTGGCCTACCGCGCTTTCTACGCGCTCAAGGACGCCAACCTGATGACCACCGATGGTCAGCACACCGAGGCGGTCTACGGGTTCACCTCGATGCTGACCAATGTCCTGCGCGACGAGCAGCCGACCCACGTGGCGGTCGCCTTCGACAGGTCGGAGCCGACGTTCCGCCACGAGGCCTACTCCGACTACAAGGCCAACCGGAGCGAGACGCCGGAGGACTTCCGCGGTCAGATGCAGCTCATCTACGAGCTGCTCGACATCCTGCGCATCCCGCGCCTGTCCAAGGCGGGCTTCGAGGCCGACGACCTCATCGCCACGCTCGCCACCCGCGCCGACGGCGAGGGCATGGACGTCCTGATCGTCACGGGCGACCGCGACGCGCTGCAGCTGGTCAACGAGCGCGTCACCGTCCTGATGACCCGGCGCGGCATCAGCGACATGACCAGGTTCACGCCCGACGCCGTGGTCGAGAAGTACGGCCTGACGCCGCAGCAGTATCCCGACTTCGCCGCCCTGCGCGGCGACCCCAGCGACAACCTGCTGAGCATCCCGAGCGTGGGCGAGAAGACCGCCGCCAAGTGGGTGCGCGAGTTCGGCTCGCTGACCGCGCTGGTCGACCGGGTCGACGAGGTCAAGGGCAAGGTCGGCGACAAGCTGCGCGAGCACGTCGCCCAGGTGCTGATGAACCGGCGCCTGACCGAGCTGCTGCGCGACGTCCCGCTCGACGTCGACCTCGGCGACCTCACGCAGGGCACGTGGGACCGCGAGGAGATCAACAAGCTGTTCGACTCCCTGCAGATCCGCGGCGAGCTGCGCGAGCGCGTCTTCAAGGTGCTCGGCAGCGGCGAGCAGGAGCCCGAGCAGGGCTTCGAGGTCGAGACCGTGCTGCTCGGCCCCGACCGGGTGGCCGGCTGGCTGTCGGCGATGCCCGCGGGCCGGGCCGGGCTGGCCTTCAAGGGCGCCTACGGCAGCGGCACCGGCCGCATCGACGGCATCGCCATCGCCTCGCCCGACGGCACCGCCGCCCACATCGACCCCGTCAAGCTCACCGAGGCCGACGAGGCGGCCCTGCGGGCCTGGCTGGGCGACGAGGGCAGGCCCAAGGCCGTCCACGACGCCAAGGGGCCCATCCTGGCGCTCTGGGCGCAGGGCCTGGACCTGCGCGGCCTGAGCTGCGACACCGCGCTGGCGGCCTATCTGGCGATGCCGGGGCAGCGCACCTTCGCGCTCGAGGACCTCGCCAGGCGCTACCTCCACCGCGACCTGCGGGCCGAGGAGGAGTCCACCGGGCAGGCCGCGCTGTTCGGCGACGACGAGGACGCCCCGGCCAAGGACCTCGCGCTGCGCGCCCACGCCGTGCGCGAGCTGGCCGACTCCCTGGAGACCTTCCTGGCCGGGCGCGGCGGCACCCAGCTCCTGGCCGACGTCGAGCTGCCCCTGCTGACCGTGCTGGCCGAGCTGGAGCGGGCGGGCATCGCCGTCGACGGCCAATACTTCGCGGGCCTGGAGGCCGAGTTCGGGGCCGCGGTCAAGCACGCCGTGGAGGAGGCCCACCGCTCCGTCGGCGAGCAGTTCAACCTGGGCTCGCCCAAGCAGCTGCAGGAGATCCTCTTCGTCCGGCTCAACCTCCCCAAGACGAAGAAGATCAAGACCGGCTACAGCACCGACGCCGACCAGCTCGCCTGGCTGGCCACGCAGACCGAGCACGAGCTGCCGACGATCATGCTGCGCCACCGCGACCAGCAGAAGCTGCGCACCACCGTCGAGGGCCTGATCAAGGAGATCTCCGACGACGGGCGCATCCACACCACCTTCAACCAGATCATCGCCGCCACCGGCCGCCTGTCCTCCGAGAAGCCCAACCTGCAGAACATCCCGATCCGCACCGCCGAGGGCCGCCGCATCCGGCAGGGCTTCGTGGTCGGCGAAGGCTACGAGACGCTGCTGACGGCCGACTACAGCCAGATCGAGCTGCGCATCATGGCCCACCTGTCGGGCGACGAGTCGCTGATCGCGGCGTTCGAGTCGGGCCACGACTTCCACCAGGCCACCGCCGCGCGCGTGTTCGACCTGCCGCCCGAGCAGATCGACGGCGAGCTGCGGGCCCGCATCAAGGCCATGAACTACGGCCTGGCCTACGGCCTGTCCGACTTCGGGCTGTCCGGCCAGCTCAACATCCCGGTCTCGGAGGCGCGGGCCCTGAAGGAGGAATACTTCACCGAGTTCGGCGGCGTGCGCGACTTCCTGCAGGCCATCGTCCAGCAGGCGCGCACCGACGGCTACACCGAGACGATCATGGGCCGCCGCCGCTACCTGCCCGACCTCACCAGCGACAACCGCCAGCGTCGCGAGATGGCCGAGCGGATGGCGCTCAACGCCCCCATCCAGGGCTCGGCCGCCGACATCATCAAGGTCGCCATGCTCAACGTCCACCAGGCCATCCGCGAGGAGAAGCTGGCCTCCAGGATGCTGCTGCAGGTCCACGACGAGCTGGTCTTCGAGGTCGCGCCAGGGGAGCTGGAGCAGCTCAGGCAGCTCGTGTGCGACCAGATGAACGCCGCCTACCACCTGCGCGTCCCGCTGGAGGTCTCCGTGGGCGTCGGGCGTACGTGGGAGGACGCCGGGCACTGACTGATCATCTCTTTCGACTAACCTGGAGGAAATTTCACCAGGCGGCCAGGAGCTCTGTGCGGATGTCAGCGTCCCTCACGCGGATCATCGGCATCGCCAACGTGGCGGTGGTGGCGGTGGCCCTCGTCGGCCTGAGCCTCTTACCGTCCGAGCAGCGCCCCCACGCCGAGCCGAAGGACGTGGCCAAGGTCCAGGGCAGCGTCACGCCGCCGAGCCAGACGCCGGTGGGCGAGCCGCCCGGGGTCGTGGCCACGCCCGAGTTCGCCCGGCAGGTGCACGCCAACGAGGCCGGGCTGGTGCCGGTCCTGATGTACCACCGGATCCTCCCCAAGCGCCTGGCCTCGATCGACAGGACGCCCGACCAGCTCAGGAAAGAGCTGGAGAAGCTGGCCAAGCAGGGCTACGTGCCGATCACCGCCAGAGACTTCGCCACCGGCGACATCAAGGTGCCGGCGGGGAAGTTCCCGGTCGTGCTGACGTTCGACGACGGGCACCCGAGCCACTTCGCGCTCGACGCGAACGGCAACCCCAAGGCCGGCACGGCCGTGGCCGTCCTCCAGGAGGTGGCCGGGAAATATCCGGGGTTCCGGCCGGTCGCCACCTTCTGGATCAACAGGGAGCCGTTCGGGCTGACCGACCGGGAGTCCCAGGAAACCGCCGTCAAGTGGCTGGTCGACCACGGGTACGAGGTGGCCAACCACACCTGGAACCACCCCAACCTGCGCGTGCTGCGCAAGAAGAAGGTCCGCGAGCAGATCGTCCGGATCGAACGCCTGCTCAAGAAGCTCGGCGTGCCGGAGTCGCGGACGATGGCCCTGCCGTTCGGGTCCATGCCCCGGTCGAAGAAGCTCGCCCGTACCGGGTCCTGGGACGGCACCCGGTATGATTTCGCGGGCGTGTTCCTCGCGGGCGCGGAGCCGTCGCTTTCGCCGTACGCGAAAAAATTCGACCGGGGAGCCATCCAGCGCATCCAGAGCAACGGCAAGAAGGGCGAGTGCCGCAAGTGGTGCTCGCAGTACTGGCTGGAATGGCTGGACAAGCACCCAGGCGAGCGCTATGTCTCCGACGGCGACCCGGCCCGCATCTCCATACCGGAGAAACTGCGAGGTAAAATCGACGCCAAGCGCGGACTGCAGGTCATCGCGTATTGATTGCTCCCCGGATTGACCTCGTTGCGATGGTCTCATATGCTGATCGCTGCGCTGTGGGCTCGCGCGCGCCTCAGACGGAGCGGGCTCGCGCTCGGTCACGTCGATGTCGTAATTCCTCGGCTTGATGCGGAAGAGGGCCTGCCGCGCATCCGCCACATCGACATCCTGTCCGCGTTCGGAGCAATTCCACACATGACGTCCAGCACTGAGGCCACCTCGAGCACCCCGCAGGTAGCGGTCAACGACATCGGGTCCGAGGAAGCCTTCCTCGCGGCGATCGACGAGACCATCAAGTACTTCAACGACGGCGACATCGTCGAGGGCACCGTCGTCAAGGTCGATCGAGACGAGGTTCTTCTCGATATCGGCTACAAGACCGAGGGTGTCATCCCCTCGCGTGAGCTTTCCATCAAGCACGATGTCGACCCTGCTGACGTCGTGGAAGTGGGAGAGCACGTCGAAGCCCTGGTCCTTCAGAAGGAGGACAAAGAGGGCCGCCTGATCCTGTCCAAGAAGCGCGCGCAGTACGAGCGCGCCTGGGGCACGATCGAGAAGATCAAGGACGAGGACGGCATCGTCACCGGCACCGTCATCGAGGTCGTCAAGGGTGGTCTCATCCTCGACATCGGCCTGCGGGGCTTCCTGCCGGCGTCCCTCGTGGAGATGCGCCGCGTCCGCGACCTGCAGCCGTACGTCGGCCGCGAGCTCGAAGCCAAGATCATCGAGCTCGACAAGAACCGCAACAACGTGGTTCTGTCGCGCCGCGCCTGGCTCGAGCAGACGCAGTCCGAGGTTCGCCAGACGTTCCTCAACACCCTCCAGAAGGGTCAGGTCCGCAAGGGCGTCGTCTCCTCGATCGTCAACTTCGGCGCCTTCGTCGACCTCGGTGGGGTCGACGGCCTGGTCCACGTGTCCGAGCTGTCCTGGAAGCACATCGACCACCCCTCCGAGGTTGTCGAGGTCGGCCAGGAGGTCACGGTCGAGGTCCTCGACGTCGACATGGAGCGCGAGCGCGTCTCCCTGTCGCTCAAGGCGACCCAGGAAGACCCGTGGCAGCAGTTCGCCCGCACCCACCAGATCGGCCAGGTCGTTCCGGGCCGCGTCACCAAGCTGGTGCCGTTCGGCGCGTTCGTCCGGGTCGAGGAGGGCATCGAGGGCCTGGTCCACATCTCCGAGCTGG
Source organism: Nonomuraea angiospora (assembly GCF_014873145.1). NCBI lineage: Bacteria > Bacillati > Actinomycetota > Actinomycetes > Streptosporangiales > Streptosporangiaceae > Nonomuraea > Nonomuraea angiospora. The sequence goes on from NZ_JADBEK010000001.1 coordinate 12,002,630, forward strand.
CCGAGCGCCACGTGGAGATCCCGGAGCAGGTCGTCCAGGTCGGCGACGAGATCTTCGTCAAGATCATCGACATCGACCTCGACCGTCGCCGCATCAGCCTCTCGCTGAAGCAGGCCAACGAGGGCGTCGGGGCCGAGGTCGAGTTCGACCCGACCCTGTACGGCATGGCGGCCACGTACGACGACCAGGGCAACTACATCTACCCCGAGGGCTTCGACCCGGAGACCGGGGAGTGGCTCGAGGGCTTCGACAAGCAGCGCGAGGAGTGGGAGCGGCAGTACGCCGAGGCCCAGACGCGCTTCGAGGCTCACCGGAAGCAGATCGAGGAGGCCCGCAAGGCCGAGGCGGAGGCCGGCGAGGCCGCTCCCTCGTCCTACAGCGGTGAGACGCAGGCTCCGGCCGGCGGCTCCTCCTCCTCGTCGGCCCCGGCCAGCGGCGCGCTCGCCTCTGACGAGGCGCTCGCGGCTCTGCGCGAGAAGCTCGCGGGCGGCCAGAGCTGACCCTCGGGTCCAGCTGAGGCACAGCCTTAACTCCGGAAGGCCCCGTACCGTTCGCGGTGCGGGGCCTTCCGCATGCCTGCCCCTTCGAGCGTTGCGCGCCAGGGGTTCTCGGACGGCCGCCGATGCCCGCCTCTTGGCAGCGGGCGCTCCACGGCACCAGGACCTGCCGCTGCTGTGGACTCCGGTCTCCGTGTGCCCAACTGGCGCGCCCGCCTCCCTGGGTCCGATTCCATCAGTCCGATTCCGTGGGCCTGCCTCCGTGAGTCCGATTCCGTGGGTGCGATTCCGTAGGTCCGATTCCGTGGGGCCGCGGCGCTCCGCTGGCACCGTGCCACAGAGGCCCGCGCGGAGGCGTCGCAGCCGCGCCGTTGGTGTGCGGTGCCGAGGGCGGGCCCGTGGCGCGGGGCGGTCGTCGGCGGGCGCCATGGGGGTGCTGAGGGGGGCGGCGCTCCCCGGGAGAGCGCTGCCGGGCAGGCGCGGCGCTATGCGGGAGCGGCCCCGTGGGCGGGCGTTGTTGTGCGCAGGCGGCGGCGTGTGGGCGGTCCTGTGGGTGGGCGGCGGCGTGCGGGCGGTCCTGTGGGTGGGCGGTGGTGCTGGGCCAGGTCTCAGGCCGGCGGCGACCTGTGGGCGGCCCCGTGGGCGGGCGTTGCTGTGCGCGGGCGGTGGTGTGCGGGCGAACCCGTGGGTGGGCGGTGGTGTGCGGGTGGCCCCGTGGGTGGGCGTTGTTGTGTGCGGGCGGCCCCATGGGCGGGTGTTGCCGTGGGGTGTGGCGCTATGGGCGTATGGGGGGCGGCTTTTCGGATGAGCCAGTGAGGGGGCGCAGATTTTACTTTGGGTGTTGGCGAGCCCGCCGCTCGCGGCGATCGGCGCTGACAGACTGACCTGCGCTGTTGACACCACGATCGATTCCCAGGGGCGACGCATTGGGCATGGTTCAGCGGGTGATCATCCTTGCCGCAGTCGCGATGGCGGCCGCGGCCACCGCTTCGCCGGCGGTGAAGGGCGCGGCCGTTCCCCAGTGGCAGGACTGCGGCGACGGGTTGCAGTGCGCCAAGCTGTCCGTGCCCGTCGACTGGGCCAGGCCGCACGGCCCCCGTACCGAGATCGACCTGGCGAGGATGCCCGCGCAGGACCCGCAGCACAGCCGCGGCTACCTGGTGGTGAACACCGGTGCGGCCTCCACCGTCCAGGCCGTGCGCGCCCAGCCGGAAGGTGTGAGCGAGCTGACCCGGTGGTTCGACGTGGTGCTCGTCGAGCCGCGCGGGCTCGGCGACCGGGGGAGCGCGGCCGCCGTCCAATGCGTGGTGGCGCAGCCCGACCCGCTGCGCCTCGTCCTCGCCCAGGGACGGGCCGGGTGGCGCTCCTACGCCCGCGACAACGCCGCCTACGACAGGAGCTGCCGCGCCGCCGCCGGACCCGCCTACGACGGGCTCACGTCCTGGCAGGTCGCCCACGACCTCGACGCCCTGCGCGCCGAGCTGGGGGAGCCCCGGCTGCGGTACTTCGGCTCCTCCTACGGGGCCGTGTACGGGCAGGCGTACATGGAGCTGTTCCCGCACCGGGTCGGGCGGATGTACCTGGAAGGCGGGCCCGACCACACCGAGCCCGACCTGGCGCAGCGGCTGATCACGCAGGCCCGGGCGGCCGAGCGGCAGTTGTTCTCCTTCCGCGACTGGTGCCGCCGGCACCTGGGGTGCCCGCTCGCCGCCGCCGACGCCGTGAAGGTCTACGACGCGCTGACCCGCCGCACGCCCCTGCACGCGGGCCCCGGGCGTACGGTGAACGCCCGGCACCTGGCGGCGGCCGTCCACGCCGGGCTGGCCCCGGGGCACTGGCCGGAGCTGGCCCGGGCCATGTCCGAGGCCAGGGAGGGGGACGCGACCAGGCTGGCGGCGATGGCGTCCGAGGCCGGGGAGGATGACGCGACCACCAGGCTGGCGGCGATGGCCTCCGAGGCCAGGGAAGGCGACGCGGCCAAGCCTGCCGCCGCGGCCAAGCCTGCGGCCGCGGCGGCAGGCTTGGCCGCGGCGACCGAGGCGCTTGCCCTGAGCGCGTCGGTTGCCGTGAGCGCGTCGGGGCCGCCCGCGAGCGTGTCGGGGGCCATGCTGTGCCACGACTTCATGCCCGCCGTGCCCGCCTACCGGCGCTTCCTCGCGATGGAGACGCGCCTGCGCGAGGTGGCGCCGCGCGTGGGATGGGTGAGCGGCCGGTACGAGGTCGCCCGATGCCTGGGCATTCCGCGCAAGGGCGCCCCGAGCTGGCCCCCGCACGTGCCGGCCCCGCGTCACGGCCCCACGGTCCTGGTCGGGATCGGCCGGCTGGACACCGGCGCCCGGCCGGCGGGCAGCATCCCCGGGGCGGTCATGCTGTCGCACGGCGACGGGCGCGACGCGTACCTGCTCCAGGGGGTCAACAGGCTCCGCGCCGCCTGCCTGCGCACGCACGTGCACGACTACCTCGTCAACGGGACGCTGCCGCAGGAGGGCACCGGCTGCCCCGGCGAGCTCACGGCGAGCATGTATCGGTGAGGAGCGGACGATAGGGTGCTGCGCGTGCTGATCGAACGGGCGACCACGGCGGACGCGGGCGAGATCCTCACCGTGCAGCGGGCGGCCTACGTGAGCGAGGCCCAGCTGTACGGCGACCCGTACATCCCGCCGCTCATCGAGTCGCTGGAGCAGGTCCGCAAGGTCATCGAGGGCGCCGTCGTGCTCAAGGCGCTCGACGCCGGCCGCGTGATCGGGGCGGTGCGCGGGCAGGTGTCCGGCACGACGTGCCTGGTCGGCCGCCTGGTCGTGGCGCCAGACCACCAGGGCCGGGGCATCGGCACGGCGCTGCTGACGGCCCTGCACGAGGCGGTGCCGGAGGCGGAGGCGTTCGACCTGTTCACGGGGCACCTGTCAGAGGCCAACCTCAAGCTCTACCGCCGTCTGGGCTATCGGGAGACGAGCCGGGAGCGGATGGACGATCACCTGACGCTGATCCACCTGCGTATGCGGCCAGATCGATCCCTTCCTCAGCCGTGATCATGACGCGGCCCAGGTCGTCGTCCACCCAGTTCCATTCCCAGCGCCACTCCGAGCCCGCCGGGTGCTCGGCGTCGAGCCGGTCGAGCACGCCCTGGAGGGCGGCGGCGGGCACGATGACCTGGTGGCGGCCCCGCCACGGCACGTGTACGGGCGGGTCGAGCGGCGGTGTCCGCACCCCGTGCGCGCGCAGCGCCCCGGCCACCGCCGCCGGGTCCACCCCGAACAGGTGCAGCGGCGTCGGCCCCCGGTCCTCCTCGACGTCGTAGGCCAGGGCCAGGAGCCAGTGCTCCGGCTCCGCCTGCCGGTGGCCCGCGGCCAGCGCCAGGCCGGTCGCGATGCCGTACAGCTTGTAGAAGGCGGGGTTGGCGAAGCCGCCCGCCCCGTGCGCGGGCCTGGCGTGGTGCGGCAGGCACGCGAGCGCGTGCGCGCGGTCCAGCCCCGCCTCGGCCAGCACCCGCGCGGCCAGGGACTCGCCGGCCAGCAGGGCGAGCACGACGTGTTGCGGCCCCACCCAGTCGTCCCCGACGGCCGCGGCCTGCTCGTGCGCGGCCCGTACGATCGTCGTCTTCATGCTTACGATGATGACCCCGTAGGCTTTTTCCCGTGTTGAAGACTGGGCTCACAGGCGGTATCGGATCGGGCAAGAGCGAGGTGTCGAAGCGGCTCGCGGCCAAGGGCGCCGTCGTGATCGACGCCGACAGGATCGCCCGCGAGGTGGTGGAGCCCGGCACGCCGGGGCTGGCCAGGGTGGTGGCCGCGTTCGGGGAGGGCGTGCTGCGCCCCGACGGCTCGCTCGACAGGGAGAAGCTCGGCTCCGTCGTCTTCGCCGACCCCGAGCGGCTCGCCGCGCTCAACGCGATCGTCCACCCGCTGGTGGGGGAGCGGGTGGCGGAGCTGCAGAGCCGGGCGGCCGACGACGCGATCACCGTCTACGACGTGCCGCTGCTGGCGGAGAACCACCTGGCCCCCATGTACGACGTCGTCATCGTCGTCGACGCGGACGACGAGACCCGCATCCGGCGCCTGGCCGAGCACCGGGGCATGCCGGAGGCCGACGCCAAGGCCCGCATCGCCGCCCAGGCCTCCCGCGAGGACCGGCTGGCGGTGGCCGACATCGTGATCCCCAACGAGGGCTCGATGGCCGAGCTGGACGCCCGGGTGGACGAGGTCTGGGAGGAGCTCACGAGGCGCGCGGCCCGCGGCTGACCCGGGTTCAGAGGGGCGAGACCCGGGTTCAGAGGGGCGAGACCCGGGCTCAGAGGGGCGAGACCCGGGCTCAGAAGGGCGAGACCCGGGCTCAGAAGGGCGAGTCGAGCGGCAGCTGCCGCACGCCCGGCAGGTAGGGGTCGAGCTCGCCCAGCTCGAATCGGGACATCCCGATCACGTGCCAGAACTGCCCGGCCGGCTCGCCGTGGACCTTGTAGCGCCCGTCGGGCGCCAGCGCCGCCCACCCCTCGGCCAGCCCGAGCAGGGTGGCCCGCCGCTCGCCGCCCTCCCAGAGGATCACCACGCCGTCGTCGCCCGCGCTGGCCAGCAGGTCGGCGACGGGGCTGAAGGCCACCGACCACACCCGGCGGGCGTGCCCGGCCAGCGTGTGCCGCGGCCGCCCAGTCGCGGTGTCCCAGACCCGTACCACCAGGTCGTCGCCGCCCGTGGCCAGGCGCTCGCCCGTCGCGTCGAACGCCAGGCTCCACAGCCGCCCCTCGTGCCAGAGCTCGTGCACCAGGCGCGGCTGCCACGGCTGTCCGGGGCGCAGCTCCCACACCATGGCCCGGCCGTCGTTGCCGGCGCTGGCCAGGTGGCGGCCGTCGGGGGAGAAGACCACCGAGTAGACCCGGTCGGTGTGTCCCTTGAGCGTGGCGACCCGGCCGCCGGAGGCCACGTGCCACAGGCGCACGAGCCGGTCGTCGCAGCCCGTGGCCACGTACTCGCCGTCGGGGCTGAACGCGATCGAGCGCACCCGCCCCCGGTGGTCGGCCAGGTGGCCCGCCAGCCGCCCGGTCGGGCGGTACCAGATCTTGACGCTGTCGTCGTCGTTGGCCGTGGCCAGCAGGAGGCCGTCGGGGCTGAACGCCTCGGCCCAGACGTGGTCGGTCTCGGCGCTCAGCTCGCGCTCGTAGTCGCCGGTGGCGGCGTTCCAGAAGTGCACGCCGCCGTCGTTGCTGGAGGTGGCCAGCACGGGCCCGGCGGGGGAGAACAGGGCCGAGATGAGCCGGTCGGCCGTGCCGGTGAACTCGCGCAGCCGCCGTCCCGTACGCGGCTCCCACACGCGTACGACGCCGTCGTTGCCGCTGGTCGCCAGCATCGAGCCGTCGGCGCTGAACCTGACGGACGATATGCGCCGCCCGTGGCCGCGCAGCACCCGCTGGCACTTGCCGGAGCTCGGGTCCCACAGGCGTACGGTGCCGTCGTTGCTGCTGGTGGCGATCTGCTGGCCGTCGGGGCGGAACGCGAACGGCCAGACCGAGCTGCGGTGGCCCGTCAGCTCGACCCGCTGGCCGCCGCCGACCGGCTGGAGCCGCAGCACGCCGCCCGAGTCGCCGCTGGCCAGCGCCTGCCCGTCGGGGCTGAAGGTCACCTGGTAGACGGCCGCCGCGTGCGTGGTGTGCACGCCCCGGGACTCTCCCGAGGGCTCCCACAGGCGTACGGCGCCCGCCGTGTCGCCGGTGGCCAGCAGCGAGCCGTCGGGCGAGAACGCCACGCAGTAGATGCTGCCCGCGTGCCCGCTCAGCACGTGCAGCGGCTGCCACGTGGCGGTGTCCCACAGCCTGACGGTGCCCGCCTCGTCGCCGGTGGCCAGCAGGCGGCGGTCCGGGCTGTGCACGGCGCGGTAGACGCTGCCGCGATGGCCGTCGAGCGTCTCCTTCACCTGGCCGGACGCCAGGTCCCAGACGCGTACGACGCCGGCCGCGTCGCCCGTCACCAGCACCGAGTGGCCGAACGACGCCGTGTAGATCGGCGCCTGGTGCCCTTCGAGCGCGTGCGCGAGCTGCCCGGTGGCGGTGTCCCACACGCGGACGATGCCGTCGCCGCCCCCGGCCGCCACCAGGTCGCCGGACGGGCTGAGGCGTACCGGCCAGACGCCGTCGGCGTGGCCCTTGAGCGCGTGCAGGCGCTCGCCGGTGAGGGAGTCCCAGAGCAGGACGGCTCCGTCGCTCGCGCCCGTGGCCAGCAGGTCGCGGGCGCGGGCGAACGTGACCGCGTAGACGCGGCCCCGGTGCCCCTGCAGCGTGCGCACGGGGGCGCCGCCGACGCAGAGCAGCACGCCGCCGTCCTCGTTGCCGATCGCGATCGTGGAGCCGTCGGGGCTGTAGGCGATGGGCTCGGGCAGGCGGCTGGTCTGGAAGTGGTAGCCGTACGGGACGCCGATGCCGGCCGGGGCGAACTCGACCTCCACCGGCCGGCCCGGCACCACCGCCGCGCCGGGCAGGTGGGGCAGCGTGCCGGTCACGTCGATCAGCGAGGCCCGGTGCCAGCGGGCGCCCTCGACCGCCGCGTCGCTCAGGTCCACCCGCGCCAGCCGCGCCCCCGACAGGTCGGCGCCGGTCAGGTCGGCCCCGGTCAGCGTGGCGCCGTCGAGCCGCGCCCCGGTCAGCCTGGCCTCGCGCAGGGTGGCCCTGGACAGGTTGGTGCCCGCCAGGGTGGCCTCGGACAGGTCGGCGCCGGTGAGGTCGACGTCGCTCAGGTCCCTGGCTGACAGGTCCTCGCCCTTCAGGTTGGCGCCGCGCAGGTCGGCCCGGGCGGGGGTGCGCAGCCTGGCCGAGATCTTGACCGCGTTGGCCCTGGACACGTCGTCGCCCGGCGGGTCGGCCGCCCACGCGTGCAGCGCGCGTACGTCGGCCAGGTCGCACAGGAACTCCACGGTCAGCGCCGACAGCGGCCTGCGCGACAGCAGCGCGAAGTTGTCGAGGGCGATGTGGCGGGCGATCAGCCACTCCATCACGGACGCGTGGATGAACCCGAACATCCCGTCCTCGGTCCGCACCAGCAGGCTGCCCGAGCCCATCCGGTACGCCGCGTGCGCCGCCGACAGTTGCCCGTCGGACAGATCGGTCAGCGTCTCGCCGATCTCGGTCAGCTCGTCCACGCCCAGCAGCGACTCGCCGGTGTCCCACAGCCGCATCGCCAGCGCCGTCACCGCCTGCCACAGCTCGTCGACGGTCAACGCGGTGGCCGAGCCGGGGATCCTGGCCCGCCGCTCCTCGAAGGCCAGCCAGGAGCTGAGGATCTCGTCGTACAGCAGCGCGGGGCTGATCGTGTGGCGGGCGCCGGCCACCGTGCGCAGCCGGTCGGCGTCGAGGTCGGCGATGAAGGTCAGCATGCGCGGGTTCTGGGCCAGCGCCAGCAGGTCCTTGATCTCGCCCATCAGCGACATGCGCGCGCCGGCCTCGTCGCCGTCGTCGAACCGGTTGGCCAGGTAGGAGCGGATCTGGTCGTGCGTGAAGTCCTCCACGCTGAGCACCCGCCGCTGCGGCAGCACCCCCACCATCTCGCCGAGCGAGGTCAGCACCTGGCTGTGCGACTTGAAGTGCTGCGTGCGGCTGGCGACCACGATCTTGGCCTTGTCCTCGGCCGCCGCCAGCAGCGTGGCCAGGTGATCGGCCGCCCGGTCGAACGTCAGCCGGGTCACCAGCTCGTCGAACCCGTCGAACAGCAGCACGATGCGCCCCTGCCTGAGCAGGTAGCGGAACGCCTTGAGGTCGATGAACTCCTCGCCGTGCCCGGCCAGGTGGGCCGCCACCAGCGCGTCCACGGAGTGCGCCTTGTCCAGGGCGCGCAGCTCGATCAGGATCGGCGTCAGGTGCGGCAGCTCGACCGGGATGCGCCGGGCCAGCTCCCGCAGCGCGAACGTCTTGCCGTGGCCGAAGTCGCCGAGCAGCAGCAGGAACCTGCCGTGGTCGGTGGCCAGCAGCCGCATCAGCTCGTCCGTCAGGCCCTGCTTGACCTGGCCGCCGTGGCGGTCGAGCTCGCGGTAGCGCTGCGGCACGTACAGGTCGGGCGGGTAGCGGCGGTCGGCCGTCAGCCTGGCCGTCTGCTCGGCGACGTAGCCGGTCAGGTCGAGCAGCCCCTGGAACTCGGTGAAGGTGCGCAGCCGCACCCCCTTGCGCATCAGGTCGTCGCGGACCGCGCGGGAGGCGGGCGGGCCCTGGTAGACCAGCTCGGCGGTCAGGCCGGTGGCGTGCGCCTGGCGGGCGAAGCCGTCGGCGGCGCCCTCGGTCAGCTCGCCCACGTGCGCGCCGATCATCAGCTGGCGGACGAAGCCGTCCTCCGGGTGGGTGACCACGAGGTGCGCGTCGAACCGGCGGATCCTGGCCCGCTCGTGCCTGGCCTCGCAGACCTCGGCGATCCGGTCGAGCAGCAGCTCGACCGGGCTCGGCGCGCGCTCGTCCGGCTTGGGCGCGGGCGGCTCGGGGGCCGGGCTCTCGCCGGTGAACGTGGCCCGCACGGCCTTCCACCGGTGCGGGACCGCCTCGGGCTCGGCCGCGTCGGGCAGCCAGAGCCGCAGGCCGTCGGGGGTGATCTCGACCACCTGGTGCCGCCCGGAGCGCGGCGCGGCGATCATGCCCTCGGCGCGGTGGGCGGACCCGCCGTGGAAGAGCAGGTTGAGCCGGTGGGTCAGCAGCCGCTCGAACGTGGGCGCGTCCCGCAGCTCGCCCGGCGGGTGCCCGATCGCGCCCAGCCGCAGCCACGCGCCCTCCTCGTACGGCCGCAGCCGCTCGGCGAACCAGGCCGCCTGCGCCTCCCCGAGCTGCGCGTAGGCGTCCCGTTCGAGGTGGCTCATCGCCATCGTCGAGTTGAGCCCCGCCACGACCACCTTCAGATCGGGCACCTCGAACAGCGTCCACGGCTGCCCGCCGTCGAACACCCGGTCGTCCAGCCCCTGGTAGACCTCGCCGAACAGCCCGGCGAAGTGCCGCCACTTGGGCCAGTAGGGAGGCTGCGGGCTCACGTCGTCGGCCTCGCAGGTCATGAAGTAGGCGCTGGCGGCGGCCTTGGTCACGTCACGCGGCCCGGGCAGCAGGATCAGCCGGTGCTGCTCCAGCCCGATCAGCAGCCGCAGGTCGGTCACGAACCGCGTCGCCTGCCCGAACTGCCCCAGGCTGCCCGACTCCGTCAGGTCGCCGGTGACCAGCATGAGGTCGGGGCGCGGCATGCCCCGGTCGTACATGGCGGTCAGATCCGCCCAGATGCGCGCCTGCATGTCCTCGGGCGTGAACGGCTCGCCCGGATCGGGCAGCGCCCTGCCGAACCTGGGGCCGCCGATGTGCAGCACGCTGATCGACTCGCGGCCCCGGTCGGCGCTCACCGTCGGGGGGAACTTCGGCGCCGCCACCGGCGTGCGCCGCGCCCTGGCCCGCTCGCCCGGCGGCGGGAGCGTCGGGGGCGGCGCCGGCACCCTGGAGCCGTCGGGGAACGCGGGCGCCGCCGCCGGCTTGGCCCGGCCCGCCATCGCCTCCCGCACCCGGCCCAGCAGCAGCGCCCTGGCCTGCCCGGGGTCGGTGACGCCCAGCAGGTCGACCCAGGTGATCGTGGACAGCAGGCCCTCGAGCTGGACGTCCTCCAGCCTGATCGTGACGAGCTTGTTGGAGGGGTTGTCGGGGTCGGCCCGCAGCGCGGCCTGCCACTCCATCCGGCCGTAGCGGGAGGTCAGGTAGTTGCGCGAGAGCACGGCCACGACCAGCTGCGCCTCGCTGACCCCGCGGTCCATGAAGTCGATGAAGTTGGTGCCCGGGACGAAGTCCCACTCCTGGATCATGGTCTTGTAGCCGGCCGCTTCGAGCTCCCAGGCTATCCAGGTGGCCCACGCCGTGTCGGCCGGGGAGTAGCTGACGAAGATCTCTGTCGGCCTGCCGTCACGCGCCATGAGCCCAGTATCCCCTGTGCGACCGCAGGTTTTCAGCGTGTGGGATCATCTATCGGGTGTGGCGTCTTGGCGTGCTCGACCTGATCAGGATCGGGCTGCTCATACTCGGCGTGGTGTTCGTGGCGACCGGGTTGCTGCCGTGGGAGGACGCGCTCGCCAGCCTCCATGAGATCGGCCCCTTGCTGATCTTCCTGGTCGCGATCATCGTGCTGGCCGAGCTCACCAAGGAAGCCCAGGTCTTCGACGCCATCGCGGCGCGGATGGCGGTGCTCGGACGCGGCAACTACGCCGCCCTTTTCTTTCTTTGCACAGCCTTTGCGTCATTTATCACGATATTTCTGAATCTGGACACGACGGCGGTCCTGCTCACCCCCGTCATGCTCGCCCTCGCCCCCAGGGCCCGCATCGCCGCCCTCCCCCTGGCCATGACCACGATCTGGCTGGCCAACACCGCGAGCCTGCTGCTGCCCGTCTCCAACCTGACCAACCTCCTGGGCATGGAGAAGATCGGCCTGGACGCGCAGGAGTTCGCCGCCCGCATGTGGGCCCCGCAGCTCGCCTCGATCGCGGTGACGATGGTGTTCCTGTGGGTGTTCTACTGGCGTCGCGGCGAGCGGCGCGACCTGCGCTACACCCCGCCGCTGCTGGAGCCGGTGGCCGACCGCGTGCTGTTCGGCGCCGCGGCGGCCGGCTGCCTGCTGTTCATCGCGATGCTGCTGCTCAAGGCGCACGTCGCCATCGCCGCCACGGCGGCGGCCGCGATCGTCGTGGCGGCCTTCCTGGTACGCGCCCGCGACCGCCTGACCTGGAGCCTCGTCCCGTGGCAGCTCGTGATCTTCGTGACGGGGCTGTTCCTGGTGGTGCCCACGCTCAGCCGGCACGGCCTGTCCGACCTGATGACCTGGATGGTCGGCACGGAGGGCGACCCCTACCGCACGGCCGCCGTCGGGGCCGGGCTCTCCAACACCATCAACAACCTGCCCGCCTACAAGGCCGTCGAGACCGTCATCCCGGCCGCCGACCAGGACCAGCTGCTGGCCCTGCTGGCCGGCACCAACGTGGCCCCGGTCATCACGCCGTGGGCGTCGCTGGCCACGCTGCTGTGGTTCGAGTCGTGCCGCCGCCACGACGTCAAGGTCCCGATGCGCCGCTTCCTGCTCACCGGCACGGGACTGGCCGTGGCCGGGCTGCTCGCCACCGTGTGGACCCTGGTGCGGTTCAGCTGATCAGCCATCGAGCCCGAGGACGGCGAGCAGCGCGGGGACGGCCCGGGGATGCGCGGCGACGAAGCTGCGGTCGTCGGCCGTGCCGTCGATGCACTCCTCGAACGGGCCGCCGTCCAGCGCCCTGATCTCGATGCCGGCCTCCCGGGCCAGCAGCGCGCCCGCGGGCAGGTCCACCGCCTCGGCCCGGTAGCCCACGATGCCGTCGATGTCGCCGCGCGCCAGCATCGCCCACGCCAGCAGCGGCGCCCACAATTGCAGCACCCGCCGCGCGTTGAGCTCCAGCGCCGAGCGCAGCCCGCGCACGGTCGCGTCGTCCCTGCGCACGCCGTAGCCCTGGGTCCAGGCCAGCAAGGGCCCGTGCGGGCTCGGCGCGTACGGGGGCGCGAGGCGTACCCCCGAGGACGACCCCGCCGGAGCGGACAGCGCGCCCCGTCCGCGCACGGCCGACCACGTGTGGTCGGAGACGGGGTCGTGCACGACGCCGAGCACGGGACGCCCGCCCCGGCACAGCGCCACGCCCACCACGTAGGCGGGCAGGCCGATCGCCACGTTGTTGGTGCCGTCGAGCGGGTCGACCAGCCACGTCCACTCGCCGCCCGCGGCCCCCACCAGCCCCGACTCCTCGGCGATCACCGTGTGCGAGGGGTACGCCGTCAGGATGCGCTCCAGCAGCAGCTTCTCCGAGGCCAGGTCGAGGTCGGTCACCACGTCGCCCGCCTCGCCCTTGGCCCGGACGCCGACCGCGCCGCGCATGCCCTCCCGGAGCAGCGCCCCCGCGGCCTCGGCGGCTTCGACGGCGACCGTGCGGGCGTGATCCAGGTCCATCGGATGCCTCTCAGGTCAGGTGAGCGGTGATCAGACGTACGGCCAGCTCGGTCTCGCGGGCGTCCAGCGGCTGCCTGGCCACGTGGTGCGGCCCGCCGCCCAGCGGGCCGAGCGACAGGTCGCGGCTGCCGGGCCGGCCCCGCCCCAGCGCGATCGTGGCCGCCTCGCCGCCCTCCGGCACGACGCTGCTGTGGAAGCGGTCGGCGGCCAGCGTGTAGGTGTCGCCGGGGCCGAACACCTCCACCAGCCCCGTCGCGTGCCGCACGGTGCGCCCGGTGGGGGAGATGCGGTCGCCGTCGGCCCCGCTGACCACCTCGAAGACCCGGTGCGTGGCGTCCCGGCCGGCGTCGGTGACCACTGCGTGGACGTTGCGCACCTGGCCGTAGAGGACGTGGCTGACCAGGTCCCAGCTGTGGCAGTGGATCTGCGAGGTGGTGCTCTCGGCGTGCGCGAACGAGTCGGACCACAGGTGGACGCACACGCCTTCGCCGCCGTCGCGCTCCAGCGGCAGGCAGACGAACCCGAGCGGGTGGCGCACCGCCGTCAGGCCGCCGGACGAGAGCGTCTCCAGCGCCCAGGCCCTGGCCTCGCCCCCGAGCACCCGCTGGTGGACGCCATGATGGCTCATCACACACCAGCTCGATCATGCGGCTCGCCATAGGGATCCATGGCCCGCAACGCCTTGCGGGCGATGTCGACGACGTCACGCCCGTTGTACGCCTTGGGCAGGGGGATCCCGATGCGCTCGAACAGCTCCTGAACCTCCTCGATGGTGGGCTCGTCGCTCAACGGCACCTTCTTGTACATCTCCAGCGGCACCCGCCGCGCCTGCTCGAAGCTGAGCCGCAGCTCGGTGTCGCAGTTTTCGTAGTAGAAGGTGCCGGCCAGCGCGGTCATCGCCTTGTTGGGGTCCTCGACCGTCATGATCAGGCGGGTGGCCGACACGTCCCAGCGGAACGTGGTCATCGTCGAGGACAGGCCCACCGCGATGTCGAGCAGGCCGTAGCGCTGGCGGTGCCAGAAGGCGGCCAGGATCGTCGCGTACGACTCCTTCCTGGCCCGGTCGGTCGTCCACGTCTCGCCGGTGCCGTCGGGGGCGTCCGAGAGCGAGCGGCGGTAGTGGGCGTAGGTCTCGCACACCTCCACGTTGGACGGGTCGATCACCTCGACCCTGACCGTGAGGTGGCGCTTGTCCCTGCGGGCCGCCGCGACGCACTCGGGCAGGGTGACCGCCCGCAGGTAGGTGCCGGTGCCGCCCTTGAAGCTCCACCGGTGGGTGTCCTTGCGCGCCTCCGCGTGCGACTGGGCGATCTCCTGGCTGCTGCCCAGCACCCGTACGAGCTGGAGGGCGTCGAGGGCCTTGCGGGTGCTGCCGACCAGCGCCTCGATCTCCTGCAGCCGGGCCAGGCGCACGGGCAGCTCGGCCAGCGCGCCCGAGGTGATCGTCTCCTCGACCGGGGCCTGGCGCACGCGGTCGCGCAGCAGCGCGGTGGCCACCAGCGCCATGATGACCAGGGTCGCGGCGTTGACCAGCTGGGACTGCACGTCGTCGGGCACGACCTCGTTGGGCAGGACGCCCACGACGCCGATCACGATCGCGAGCACCAGTGCGATGGCCCCGTCGGCGTTCTGCGCTGCCCATGGGGCGACCTGCTTCACCGCCGCCACGAACCGTGTCATCGCTCGCCCCGCCGTTCGACGATCATTCAGTCCCCGAGGTCATGGTAACGACCGCGCCAAGCGACCACCAGTACACCCAAAGCCAGGAAGCCTTTATTGGCTCGAACCCGCCCGGGACCCGTCGGTAGCATCGGCTCGCATGATCATGGATCCCGAGGTCCTGGGCTACTACGAGCAGGGCGGCGAGCTGACCAGGCTGCGGCGGGGGCGCAACCGGCTGGAGTACTGGCGCACGCGCGACGTGCTGCGCCGGGTCCTGCCGCCGGCTCCCGCGCGGGTGCTCGACGTGGGCGGGGGCACCGGAGCGCACGCCGAGTGGCTGGCCGCGGAGGGGTACGAGGTCGAGCTGATCGACCCGGTGCCGCTGCACGTACGGGAGGCGTCCGCGCTGCCCGGGGTGAGCGCCCGCCTGGGCGACGCCCGCGACCTGCCCGTCCCCTCCGGCCACGCCGACGCGGCGCTGCTGCTCGGCCCGCTCTACCATCTGCCCGAACGGGCCGACCGCGTCCGCGCCCTGGCCGAGGCCAGGCGTGCAGTGCGCGGGGGCGGGCCGGTCGTGGCGGCCTTCATCAGCCGGTACGCGAGCGTGCACGACGGCGTATACCGCGGCGGCTTCGTGGATGAGGAGTATCGGACGGCCGACTACCGGGGCCTGGAGACCGGGGTGATGATCTCGCCCAGGCCAGGTGGGTTCCGCGGCTACCTCCACGACCCCGAGGAGATCCTGGGCGAGTTCGCCGACGCCGGGCTGCCGCGGCCCGACCGCTACGGCCTGGAGGGCGCCTTCTGGCTGTACGGCGACGTGGACGACTGGCTGGACGACGACGAGCGGCGCGAGCTGCTGCTCGAAGCCGCCCGCAGGCTGGAGTCGGAGCCGTCGCTCCTGGGGGTCAGCGGTCACCTCCTGGCCGTCGCCGCCGCCTGACCGCCGTCAGGCCGACCGGTCCCCGATCTGGGGGAACGCGTCGGCCGGCTGCCTGCGGGTCACGTTCCGCTCTGGGCGCTATGACATGCCTTGCAAGCGAACATTAAGTCGCACCCGATACGGTCGGATTCGCCTGTAGCGGAAAAGGAAGGTTCGATGTCACGACCCAGAGAGGCACTGATCCAGGCAGGTCAGGGCATAGCCCAAGCGGTTGCCCAAGGGGGTGACATGCGGCAGGCGATGGGGCAGGCCATGGGCCAGGTCGTCGACCAGGCGGGGCAGCTCGCGGGCCAGGCCCGGGGCTTCGCGCTGAACCCTCACGACTTCGCCGCGGCCCGCGACGGCGGCGCGTCGGTCGGCACGGCCATCGAGGCCAGGACGGCCTCGCTGAACGAGGCCGGCGAGATCGTCAACCGCAGCTTCACCGAGAACGGCATGCACGTCATCTCCCCGGTGGTGATCCCCAAGGGCAGCACCGCGAAGGTGATCGTGCCGCTGGGCATCCTGGTGGTGCTCGGCCTGATCGGCGCGCTCGGCAACGTCATCCCGAACACCGATCTGATCTTCGGCCCGCACTACTGGGTGGTGCTGGTGCTGGCGGCCGCGTTCCTGTGGTGGCGGCGCAGCGTGGTGATGGTGCCCGAGGGCTGCAAGGCCCTGATCACCCAGTTCGGCAAGCTGGTGCACATCGCGGACCCGGGCCGGGTGACGCTGTTCAACCCGTGGAAGCGGGTCAGCTACATCGTCAACACCACCCGCGAGTACCCGTTCAACGCGCCGATCAGCGAGGCGCCGACGCAGCAGGGCGTCAAGGCCAGCGTGGACCTGTTCCTGCAGTTCAGGATCGAGAACCCGGCGGAGTTCATCTTCGTGCTCGGCTCGGTCAGCGGCTTCCAGTCCAAGCTCCAGAACGCCATCAGCGAGGTCACCCGCTCCCTCATCTACGCCCAGCGGGCCGAGGAGATCTACGACCTGGTGGGCGAGAGCACGCTCGGCATGCTGGAGAGCCTCAACCAGCAGTTCCTGCCCGCCGTACGGCTCACCGACGTGAACATCACGCACGCCGAGCCGTCCAGCCAGGAATACCGGATGGACCTGGCCGCCCCCGAGATGGTCAGGGTCGCCAAGGAGGCCTACACCTACGAGTACGAGCTGCAGCTGCGCAAGGAGCAGAACGAGGGCGACCTGGTCAAGGAGCTGGCCGGGCTGCAGGAGACGCTGAGCGCCATCCAGGCGGAGATCGCCGGCTACCAGGCCCGCATGGACACCGCACTCGAACGCGCCACCCACCAGGCCACCGCGCAGGCCAGGCAGCGCCTGGTCGAGGCCGAGTCCACGGCCAACGCCAACGCCGCGCTCCTGGAGGCGCAGGCGCTGGACATCAGGGCGCTGTCGGCCGCGGAGGCGCCCGAGATCCTCGACTACCGCTTCCAGCAGGACCTGCTGACCAAGCTGGAGTCCGTCGCCACCAGGCTGCCGCAGGTCGTGCAGGTGGGCGAGCAGACCGACATCGACTTCCTGGCCCTGGCCCAGCAACTGGTGGGCGGCAAGGACGCGGCGCTGTTCTCGGCCGAGGACATGGCCGCCATCCGGTCCAGGCTCGACGAGATCGGCTTCCGTGTGCAGAGCCGCGAGGCCGAGATCGCCGCCCTGCTCAAGAAGGCCGCCGCCGACGTGAGCGAGCCCCAGGCGGCGCCGGAGCCCGACGCGGACCTGGAGCGCACCGTCGAACGCCTGCTGCCCGGGAAGGGGGAGATCTGACATGAGCCGCGAGTTCTCGAAGATCAAGGAGTCGCTGGCCTCCTGGGGCGACATCCGCCAGCTCCTGCGCGGCGGCGAGCAGGGCCAGCTCGTCCCCGTCGTCATCCCCAAGGACCGGCGCGGTTTCGCCTGGATGGCGCTGGTGTTCCTGGGGCTGTACTTCGCCGGGATGGCGGTCCTGACCGACCTCACCGTGATCGCCGCGCTGCTGGCGCTGTTCTTCCTGGTCGTGGCCATGGTCACGATGTGGCGCAAGGCGATCATCGAGATCGAGGAGGGCACCACCGGCGTACGCAGCCGCTGGGGCGCCATCACCGGCACCCTCCCGCCGGGCCGCCACTACCTGTGGCTGCCGTGGGACCGGGTGGACGCGGTCGTCGACACCTCCACGGAGATCCCGTACTCGGCGCCGATCGTGGCCTGCCCCACGGCCGAGAACGTGCCGCTGAAGTCGATCGAGTTCTTCCTCAAGTTCCGCATCGTGGACCCCGTCGCGTTCGTCCGCACGATCGGCGCGGGCAACTTCGACCTGGTGCTCTCCAGCGCGGTGCAGGACGCGATCAGGCAGCGCAGCCGCCGCGTCAACACCGAGCGCGCCTACGACCTGCGCGGCTCCGACGTCGGCGACATGCAGGACGCGCTCAACCGCCAGCTCGGCCGGTACGGCGTGCGCATCACGGGCGCCAACATCCCCGACGTCCAGCTGCCCGACCAGTACCAGCAGCACCTGGCCACCCGCGAGAAGGTGGCCAAGGAGCTCTCGGCCTACGAGCGCGAGTGGGAGCTGACCCGCAAGCGCCGCATCGACACCCTGCTGATGGAGATCGAGCGCTCCAAGAAGACCCGTGACGCCCGCGTCGTCGAGGTCAAGGCCGCCCACAACAAGGCGCGCAAGGACGTGGCGCGCATGCTGGAGGAGCAGGAGACCGAGGCGCAGCGCGTGACATGGGAGATCGAGGCGCGCGGCCGGGCCGAGCTGACCGCCGCCGAGAACGAGGCCAAGGCGCTGCGCCGGCTGGCCGAGTCGTACCGGGACAACCGGGCCGTGCTGCAGTACGAGCTGGCCCGCAGGCGCCTCGACGTGGGCGCCAAACTCGCGGAGAACGCCCCCCAGCCGCTGGTCGTACGCACCCAGCAGGGCCAGTCGGACTCCGCGCTCTCCACCCTCCTCCTCGCCCAGTTGCTCCCCCGCATCTCGGGCACAGGAAACGGCCAAGTGAACGGCCACACACCTTCCGCTTAGGAGAACCCCATGGTGTTCCGCAAATTGATGGCCGCGTTCGGCGCGGGCGTCGAGGTAGACACGGTGTTGACCAACACCGGCGTGCGTCCCGGCGAGGTCCTGCGCGGCGTCGTCCACTTCCGCGGCGGCAACTCCGACTACAAGGTCGAGGGCATCCACATCGACCTGACCGCGGTCGTCGAGGTCGAGTCGGGCGACAACGAGTACAAGACGACCTACAGCTTCCTGCGCCAGCAGGTCGCCGGGACGTTCCAGCTCGCCGCGGGCGCGCAGCACCAGCAGCCCTTCGAGATCCAGGTCCCCTGGGAGACGCCGATCAGCGCCATCGCCGGGCATCCGCTGCACGGCATGAAGCTGGGCGTCCAGACGGAGCTGGCGCTGGCGGGCGCGCTCGACAAGGGCGACCTCGACCCGCTGTACGTGAGCCCGCTGCCGGCCCAGGATCACGTCATCGCCGCGCTCGACCGGCTGGGCTTCGGGTTCAAGAAGGCCGACCTGGAGCGCGGCACGCTGTACGGCTCGACGATGCCGTTCTTCCAGGAGATCGAGTACTACGCGGGCGGGCAGTGGCGGCGCCACTTCAACGAGCTCGAACTGACGTTCATCGCCGGGGCGCGGCAGATGGACGTCATCCTGGAGGCCGACAAGCGGGGCGGCTTCCTGACCTCCAGCCACGACGCGTACAACCGCTTCACCGTGCGTTACGACGACCCGCCGCACGCGGCGGACGCGGCGCTGCAGCGCGGTCTGGAGCAGATGGCCCGCCACCGCGGCTGGTTCTGATCGGGCCCTGGGCTTGAGGTGCGCCGCCGGGGCGCGGGGACCCCGGCGGCGGCCAGAGGGGGCACGACCGTTTCTGTCGGTCGGGACGCCTACAGTGGCACCATGCGACCGGTCACAGATTTGCAGCGGAAGGTGGCGCCTTTCGAGGTCGTCACCGAGATGACTCCCTCCGGCGACCAGCCCACGGCCATCGCCGAGCTGGAGCGCCGCGTCAAGGCCGGAGAGAAGGACAACGTGCTGCTGGGCGCCACCGGCACCGGCAAGACCGCGACCATCGCCTGGCTGATCGAGCGGCTGCAGCGGCCCGCGCTGGTCATGCAGCCCAACAAGACGCTCGCCGCGCAGTTCGCCAACGAGCTGCGGGAGATGCTGCCCAACAACGCGGTCGAATATTTCGTTTCTTATTACGATTATTACCAGCCTGAGGCGTACGTCCCGCAGAGCGACACGTACATCGAGAAGGACTCCTCGATCAACGACGAGGTCGAGCGGCTGCGCCACTCGGCGACCAACTCGCTGCTCACCCGCCGCGACACCATCGTGGTCGCCTCCGTGTCGTGCATCTACGGCCTGGGCACGCCGCAGGAATACGTCGACCGCATGGCCAGGCTGCGCGTCGGCATGGACGTCGACCGCGACCAGCTCCTGCGCCGCCTGGTCGACATGCAGTACACGCGCAACGACCTGGCCTTCACCCGGGGCACCTTCCGGGTCCGGGGCGACACGATCGAGATCATCCCGAAGTACGAAGAGCTGGCCGTGCGCATCGAGATGTTCGGCGACGAGATCGAGAAGCTCTCGACCATGCACCCGCTGACCGGCGAGGTCATCACGGAGGACGAGGAGCTCTACATCTTCCCCGCCTCCCACTACGTCGCGGGCGAGCAGCGCATGGCCGCCGCCGTGGCGGGCATCGAGGCGGAGCTGGCCGAGCGGCTGGAGGAGCTGGAGCGCCAGGGCAAGCTGCTGGAGGCGCAGCGGCTGCGGATGCGCACGACGTACGACATCGAGATGATGCGGCAGATCGGCACCTGCTCCGGCATCGAAAACTACTCGCGCCACATGGACGGGCGCGAGGCCGGCAGCGCGCCCAACACGCTGCTCGACTACTTCCCCGAGGACTTCCTGCTCGTCCTCGACGAGTCCCACCAGACCGTGCCGCAGATCGGCGCCATGTACGAAGGCGACGCCTCCCGCAAGCGCACGCTGGTCGAGCACGGGTTCCGGCTGCCGTCGGCGCTCGACAACCGGCCGCTGAAGTGGGAGGAGTTCCTGGAGCGCATCGGCCAGACCGTCTACCTGTCGGCCACGCCCGGGCCCTACGAGCTGGGGCGGGCCAAGGGCGAGGTCGTCGAGCAGGTCATCCGCCCGACCGGCCTGGTCGACCCCGAGATCGTGGTCAAGCCGACCAAGGGCCAGATCGACGACCTGGTCCACGAGATCCGCCAGCGGGCCGAGCGCGACGAGCGCGTGCTGGTCACCACGCTGACGAAGAAGATGTCCGAAGACCTCACCGACTACCTCCTGGAGCTCGGCATCCGGGTGCGCTACCTGCACAGCGAGGTCGACACGCTGCGCCGCATCGAGCTGCTGCGGGAGCTGCGCACGGGCGAGTTCGACGTGCTCGTCGGCATCAACCTGCTGCGCGAGGGCCTCGACCTGCCCGAGGTGTCGCTGGTGGCCATCCTCGACGCCGACAAGGAGGGCTTCCTGCGCTCGGAGACGTCGCTGATCCAGACCATCGGCCGTGCCGCCCGTAACGTGTCCGGCCAGGTCCACATGTACGCCGACAAGATCACGCCGTCCATGGAGCGGGCGATCGACGAGACCAACCGGCGGCGGGCCAAGCAGATGGCCTACAACGAGGCCAACGGCATCGACCCGCAGCCGCTGCGCAAGAAGATCGCCGACATCCTCGACTCCCTGCAGCGCGAGGACGCCGACACCGACCGGCTCCTGGGCGGCGGCCGCCAGCAGTCGCGCGGCAAGGCCCCCGTGCCCGGCTTCGCCGCGAAGCAGGCCGGCCAGCACGCCAAGGCCATCGCCGGCGAGATGCCGCGGGCGCAGATGGAGTCCCTGATCGAGTCGCTGACCGAGCAGATGCACCAGTCGGCGGCCGACCTGCAGTTCGAGGTGGCGGCGCGGCTGCGCGACGAGATCAAGGAGCTCAAGCGCGAGCTCCGCGACATGCGCGAGGCCGGCGTCAAGTAACGCCGCCCGCCCGGCGCCTCCCCTCCGCACGGAGCAAGAGGCGCCCGCGGGGCTCCGGGGCAGCTCGCTCTCAGGGGAGGAGATCCGCCAGGGCGCGAGCGAAGGCCTCGGGCTCGTCGAGCATGATGCCGTGCCCCGACTCGGGAATGCCGACCACCCGGACACCGCTCGCCCGCAGGCTGCCGGCGTCCTCGGGCGGGTCGCCCTCCGGGTGCAGGAAGGCGCGGGGGATCGGCAGGTCCTGCAGGAGCCGCCGCATGGGGGGTGTGGTGCCCGCCGCCAGGCTGACGGCCGTACGGTGGAGCCCGCGCAGGTCCGCCAGCCGCATGGCGGACCACCAGTGCGGCCCCACGCGCTCGCGCACCTCCTTCCACCCGTGCGACAGAAACGCCTCCTCCGTGTAGCTCGCGATGCCGCCGCCGCCCGGCCGCACGGGGGCCGGGCGATCGGGGTCGAGGTCGGCGTCCACGAGCACCAGGTTGGCGATCAGCTCCGGGTGACGCGAGGCGAGCACGATCGCCACCGCGCCGCCCATGCTGTGCGCGATCACCGACGCCCCGGCGACCCCCGCCTTACGCAACGCCTCGGCCAGGGCGTCGGCGTGGGTCTCCAGCGTGTAGGCGAAGTCCCGGGGGTGGTCGCTGATCCCGAACCCGAGCAGGTCGATCAGCAGGGACCGGTGCTGCGGGAGGAGGGGATGGGCGGCGACCTCGGCGTAGTAGGGGGCCGAGGTCGCGCCGAGACCGTGGACGTAGACGCGCGACGGTTCCGCACCCGGCAGCTCTACCCAGCGGATGCGAGCGCCGCTGGGATGGACGACGGCATCGTGCATGACGGCCCTCCTCGTCGGATCTCGGGGCCAATATACCTACGACCTGCGCAAACGATCAGCAGCTCCGAAGTCCACGCAGGTCGCTCCTGCCACCCGAAACCCGCTCAACCCACCCGCCCCAGCGACCGGTCCGGCCGTCCCCGCACCGCCGTTTCGCACCGCCGTCCGGCCGTCCCGCGTCGCCATCCGCGCGGCGGCGCGGCGCAGGACGTCGAGCCGTGGACGGCAGCCCGATCACAGGGAAAGGCCCGCCTCCTTGCGGAGGAGTGCGGCGAGGGAGTCCGGGTCGGCGGCCGGGACGCCCTTGGCGGCGAACCAGGTGGCGACGTTGTGAGCGTCCCGGTCCAGGAACGAGGGGCCGGTCGGGTGTGCGATCACGTCCACGATCTGCGGCAGGTCGATGATCACCAGCCTGCCGTCATGGACCAGCAGGTTGTACGGCGACAGGTCCCCGTGAGCCAAACCCTCCCTGGCCAGCGTCACCATGGCCGCCACGAGCTGCTCCCACAGCCCGTCCAGGTCGTCGGAGACCTGAGCCAGCCGCGGCGCGGCGTACCCGTCCGGCGTCCCGATGAACTCCTGCAGGATCTCCGTCTCCACGATCTGCACCGGGTACGGCACGGGAACCCCGAGCTCCCACAGCCGGCACAGCGCCCCGAACTCGGCGACCGCCCACTGGGCGGCGATCACCTGCTTGCCGAACGCGGTGCGGTTGGCCATGGCGCGGTTCATGCGGCTCTCGCGGGTCCTGCGGCCCTCCAGGTAGCCGGAGTCGCGGTGGAACAGCCGGTGATCGGAGGAGCGGTAGCGCTTGGCGGCCAGCAGGCAGACCCGGTCGGTGCCGGGCACGCCCCGCGAGATCAGGTGGACGTCGGCTTCCTTGCCGGTCTTGAGCACGCCGTGCTCGGTGTCGACGGCGGCCAGCTCGGTGACGAGCCAGCCGGGGTACGGCTTGGGCCCCTTCTCCGTGGGAGTGCTCTGGTCCCAGGTGGACCAGCGGTCACCCTCGGGCGGCCCGTCGTCGGTCTCGGGACTGCTCTCCAGCCATTCGAGGTCGTCGGCGTCGAGGGCATGCTTGCCACGGGTACGGTGCTGCGAGTGCTTGGGCACGGTGGGATTGCTCCTGGTGTGAGGCCCACCGGCTCGTCGATCAGGTCAGCGAACGCGCGGTGGGAAGGTTTGAGGACGCGGAAAACGGCACGCGAACAGTCGTCATCACGGTCTCACCCCTCCCTTCGCGGCACGGCGCGGCGATCATGGTAAAGCCGCCGCCGAGCGATCAACTCGGCTCCCGAGTATGCCGGTGCCCGCCCGGCCCTCGCAACCGATTAAATGACGCCCCCGCCGCCACCCCTGTCACCCGGGGCGGGACGGGACTACGCGACCGCCGGGGCTGCGGAGATGATCCCGGTGCCAGGCTCCCGTCCGCACCGTCGAGCGCGGGTTCGACGGCAGATCGACGTCCGGGCCCGCCCGGCACCTTGTGCGGCCCTTGCGCCGCATCGCCCGCCTGTCCCGCCGTGGCGCGGCAGTTCGGAACCGGTGTCAGCGGTCGCGGGTTCCAGGGGCACGAGATGAAGGCGAGGCGGAACCACGGATGCCTGACCGGTCAAGAAGGCCGGTCTCATCGGTTGTAGAGCCGGCGCGCCCACAGATATCCGGCCAGGGCGATGCCCGCGCTCCAGGCGGCTGCCTCCGCGAAGCCGGCGCCGGCCGGGCGGCCGGCCAGCAGCGCGCGCAGCGTCTCGATGACGGGGGTGAACGGCTGGTGCTCCGCGAACCAGCGCAACCCGGCCGGCATCGACTCGGTCGGTACGAAACCGCTGCCGAGGAACGGCAGCAGCATCAGCGGCATCGGCAGGTTGCTGGCCGTGGTGACGCTCTTGGAGACCAGGGCGAGCGCGACCGACAACCAGGTGATGGCGAAGGTGAACATGGCCAGCACCCCGGCCACGCCGAACCAGTCCAGCGCGGAGGCGGACGGGCGGAAGCCGATCAGCAGGGCCACCAGGGTCACCGCCGCGATCGCGATGAACGTCTGCACCATCGCCCCGAGCACGTGCCCGGTGAGCACCGAGACCCGGGCGATGGCCATGGTCTTGAACCTGGCGATGATGCCCTCGGTCATGTCGGTGGCCACCGAGATCGCGGTGCCCTGAGCGGCCCCGGCGATCGTCGTGATCATGATGCCGGGGGCGAGGTAGCCGACATAGGCGGCGCGGTCGCCGCCGATGCCCGCGCCCATGGTGCCGCCGAGGACGAACACGAACAGCAGCAGGAACACCACGGGGACCGCGGCGAACGTGAAGATCAGCGAGGGGGAGCGCCAGATGTGTCTGACCTGGCGGCGCAGCATCGTCGCCGAGTCGGTGATCGCTCTCATCGGGAGGGCTCCTTGGTCAGGGCGAGGAAGACGTCGTCCAGGTCGGGCGTGCGCACCGACAGCTCGGCGACGTCGATGGTCTCGGCGTCCAGCCACTCCAGGAGCTTCTTCAGCGTCCTGACGCCGCCGGAGTCGGGGATCTGGACGGTGAGCGCCGCGTCGTTGTGCGAGGTGGCGCCGACGTGCGGGGCGGCCCGGCGATAGCCGTCGGCGTCGGCGAAGCGCACCACGATGTGGCCGCCGGGGACCAGCCGCTTGAGCTCCGCCGGGGTGCCCTCGGCCACCAGCTCGCCCTGGCTGAGCAGGGCGATGCGGTCGGCGAGCTCGTCGGCCTCCTCCAGGTACTGCGTGGTCAGGAAGACGGTCACACCGTCCTGCTCGACCAGGTCCCTGACGATCTGCCACATGGTGCGGCGGCTGCGCGGGTCCAGGCCCGTGGTCGGCTCGTCGAGGAAGATCAGCTTGGGCGTGCCGATCACGGTCATGGCGAGGTCGAGCCGGCGGCGCATGCCGCCCGAGTAGGTGACCGCCGGCTTGCGCGCGGCGTCGGTGAGGTCGAAGCGCTCCAGCAGCTCGCGGGCCCGCTCACGGCCCCTGGAACGGCCGAGGTGGAGCAGGTCGGCCATGAGCCGCAGGTTCTCCTCGCCGGTGAGGAGGCTGTCGACGGCGGAGAACTGGCCGGTGACGCCGATCGCGGCCCGTACCTTTTCGGGCTCTCTCGCCAGGTCGTGCCCAGCCACCCGGATCTCGCCGGCGTCGGCCCTGATCAGGGTGGACAGGATCTGCACCATGGTGGTCTTGCCCGCGCCGTTGGGGCCGAGCAGGGAGAAGATCGTGCCCTGCGGGATGGTGAGGTCGATGCCGTCCAGTACGCGGTGCGAGCCGTACGACTTGCGCAGTCCCGTCACCGAGATGGCAGGTTCAATGGTCCGCACGGTCGTCACCCTCGGTCCCAGGTGACCGGCAGGCTGCGCACGCCGTAGATCTGCGCGGGGTCGGTGCGCAGCGGCACCTCATCCGCCGGTACGGCGAGCCGCAGCGTCGGGAACCGGGTGAGCAGCGCGGGGAAGGCGACGCGCATCTCGACGCGGGCGAGCTGCTGGCCGAGGCACTGGTGGATGCCGTGGCCGAAGGCCAGGTGCCCGGTGGCCGGACGGCGCAGGTCGAGCACGTCGGGGTCGGTGAACTTGGCGGGGTCCCTGTTGGCGGCGTTGAGCGCGATCAAGACCGTGTCGCCGGCCTTGAGCTGTTTGCCGCCGAGCTCGACGTCCTCCAGCACGCCGCGCATGCCGGTGGCGGCGATGGACAGGTGGCGCAGCAGCTCCTCCACGGCGCCGGCGGCCAGGTCGGGGTCGTCGCGCAGGACGGCGAGCTGGGCCGGGTCGCGCAGCAGGGCGAAGGTGCCGAGCGCGAGCATGTTGGCGGTGGTGTCGAGGCCGGCGCCGAGCAGGAAGGCGGCCACGCCCCCGAGCTCCTCGTCGGTCAGGTCGCTGCCCGTGGCCAGGTCGCTGAGCAGGTCGTCGGTCGGGTTCGCGCGCTTGGCGATCGCGAGCGTCCCCAGATACTTGCCGAGCTCGATGAAGGCGGCGTACTGCGCCTCGGGCTCGGGGGCGTCCGAGAGGGCCCGGGTGGCGGTCTGGAACTGCTCGCGGTCCTCGTACGGCACGCCGAGCAGCTCGCAGATCATCAGCGCGGGGACGGGCTGGGCGAAGACCTCGACGAGGTCGGCGGGCGGCCCCTGCCGCTCCATCGCGTCGAGCCGTTCACGGGTGATCTCGGTGACCCGCTCGGTGAGCAGGTTCATCCTGCGGACGGTGAACTTGCCCGCCAGCAGCTTGCGGAAGCGGGTGTGCTGGGGCGCGTCCATGCCGGTCAGGTCGCCGATGGGGGCGGGCGGCAGGTATCCCATCTGCGGGTAGTACTGGGTCTCGTAGCGGGAGCTGAAGCGCGGGTCGGCGAGGATCTGGCGGACCACCCCGTAGCCGGTGACCAGCCAGACGCCGGGGGCGTCCTCGGGCGCGGCCAGCCGGGCGATCGGCTGCTCGGCACGGAGCGCGGTGACCTCGGGGGCGGGGTCGAAGGGGCAGGCGGGTGCGCGGTCGAAGGAGGGGCTGACCGGCTGATCGCGATAGTACGTGTTCGACATGTTTTGAAAGCTACGTTGCATTCAAGACGACTGCAATCGACGAAACGCGTTCTCCCAGGTCATTCTCGGCAAATTGATGCATCGACGCTGGACCTGAATGCAATGTTTCGTTGCATTGAGTGGCGGCGAACGCAACAATGGCGTCATGTCACGAGGAAGGTTGACCCAGCGGGACCGCCAGCGCATCGCGGCCGGCCTCGCCGAAGGGCGTTCCTACGCCGAGATCGCCAGGCGGCTGGACCGGCCGACCTCGACGATCAGCCGCGAGGTGGGCCGCAACGGCGGCCCCGGCGGTTACCGGCCCGAGCAGGCACACCGGGCGACGGAGCGGCGGGCGCGGCGCGGCACGCCGGCTCTCCAGTTCGCGGCCAAGCCGCCGGACGACGAGAGGCGCGAGACGGAGGACGAGGTCATCGAGATGGCGGTCCGGATGGGGCTGCCGAAGATGATGGCGCGCGTGCTCATCGGCCTGTGGCTGAGCGAGGACGGCAAACTCACCGCGGCCGAGCTGACGCGCACGCTGCAGGTCAGCCCGGCCTCCGTCTCCATGGCTGTGGGCTACCTGCTCCAGCAGGGACTGATCGGGCGCGAGCGCGATCCGCGACGGCGTCGCGACATCTACACGGTCGACGACGATGCCTGGTACCACTCGATCGTGACCGGCTCACAACAGAGCCTCGAGGCGGCGGAGTTCGCGAAGGCGGCCGGGGAGAGGTTCGGCCTCGACACCCCCGTGGGGCGCCGGCTGGCCAAGGGCGGGGCCTTCCTGGAGCGGATCAGCCTGGACACCCTGGAGTCGGCCGAGCGCTGGCGCGACCTGCTGTCGTGATCGGCTCAGCAGGCGATCTGCCGGGAGAGCGGCGCGGATCCCGGCCGTCCGGGAGCACGGCGGGCCCGCCGCCACCCTCGGCACGGACGCGCAGGCGCTCGCCAGCCACCACACCGACCACCGCGCCGACCACCGGGCTGGCCATCGCGTCGGCCACCGGGCTGGCCTGCGGCGCGTGCTGGCCTGTGGCGCGTGCTGGCCTGTGGCGCGTGCTGGCCTGTGGCGCGTGCTGGCCTGTGGCGCGTGCTGGCCTGCGGTACGGGCCGGGCGAGCGGATCCGTATCGGCGCCGAGGTGACGGGCATCCGCCAGGCCAGGACAGCCCCTAAGGGGGCGGCGAGGCGGTGGGCCGATCTGCTGCTCGCGGCCGACGGCATCCACAGCACGGCACGGTACGCCGCCGCGTCCGTCCGGACGCGCCCAAGCCCGTCGCCGCCCCCGGTCGGCGGGCAGCAGGGCCGCCCGGCGGTCGAGGACGGTGAGCGACGCGGGCAGCCCGGCCGCCCTCCGACGATCGCCGTCGAGCACCACGAGGCCGCCATCGCTCACCGCAGTACGTGGCGGCCCCGTATCGGCGTCATCGTGCGCCAGCACACTCCCCGTGCCCGGCGCTCCCTCGCCGCGGGTAGCGCTCGCTGGACCGCCTCGTCGTCCACGGTCATGGCGCCGCAGCCGTTCATGGCGAGATGCCCGCGTCGAGCCCGGCGAGTTCCCGCAACGCGCTTGGCCTCGGTCGATGCAGTGAAAGTCATCGCGCGTCTGGTGACATTTGCCCCTGTCGGCCGACGAGCCCTCCGGGCAGGGTGGGCGCGAAGCTGATCGACGGAAGAAGCGGAGTGCCTGAGATGGCGAAACTCGTTGTCTGCAACATCATGTCCCTGGACGGCTTCTACGCGGCAGCGGACGGCAACCCGCTCGTGCTGCCGATGGACGCCGCCTTCGACGCCTACAACCTGGAGCGGATCCAGGCCGCCGGGTCGCTGCTGCTCGGCGCCGACTCGTACCGGATGTTCATGGGGTTCTGGCCCGCTCAGGCGGACAACCCCGAGGCGTCCCCGGTGAATCAGGAGTTCGGCGGGATCTACGGGCGGATCGAGGTCAGCGTCGTCTCGGACTCGCTCACGGACGAGGACATCGCGCCGTGGGCGGACCGGACGACCGTGGTCAAGCGCGCCGAGGCCGAGGGGTGGGTCAAGGAGCTCAAGCAGCGCGCCGGCGGCGACATCGTCACCTTCGGCAGCCGGATCACGTGGAACGCCCTGCTCCGCGCCGGGCTCGTCGACGAGCTGCACCTGGTCGTCGGAGCGAAGGCGCTCGGCGAGGGGACGCCGATCTTCACCCAGCCGGTCGAGGGGTTCACCGTCGAGGAGGTCCGCCGCCTCGACGGCTCCGACAACGTCCTCCTGCGCTACGCCAGGATCGGCTGAGCTGCTCGGCCGCGGCGAGCGGCCGGAGGCCGGCGCGGTGCCGGGCCCGTCCGGCCGCGCACGGAGCCGGCGTGCCGCGGGCGGCGCGATGCAGGAGGAAAGCCGAGGTCCTGCGGTGTCGAACTCGGCCGTCATTTCGCCAAAAATGCGGTGCGGTGGATCCAGCCGGACTTGTACGGTGCGGGCATGCGACGTTGCCCGGAATGCGACCACTGGGAGCCGGCCGGAGCCCCTGGCTGTCCCCGGTGCGCCGGACTGGTCGACGAGATCGTCGAGGAGGGCTGGCGCGCGTTCCTTGAACGGGAGTTCGGCACCACCCGGCCGCCGGACGAGCGCCTCATCGCCGAAATGGTCACCGACGAGCCCGACAAGCACCCATGGCGCGTGGTGGACGCCGCCTACGACCGCCTGACCTGCCCCGAGTGCGGCGATCGGCTCAGCAGGGGCCCGGCCGGGTGCGCCGCCTGCGACCTGGCCAACGGGTTCCGCTACTCCGCCATCGAGATCGACCGCCCCGCCGCCCCGCCCGGCAACGAGCACGCGCTGCGGGTGAACGTGGCCGTCACCCGCCGGCCGTCCGGGGTCTCGGAGTCCGAGGTGCTGCTGCGGCGCCTGTCGCTGCCCATCCTCATCGAGGGCCGGCTCCCCACCCGGGCCCAGGCCCAGGCCACCAAGGCCCTGGCCAACGATGGCGCCACGGAGGCGGAGCTCGCGGCGTTCATCTACCGGGAGTGGGACGACTGATCATTCCTCGGCCTTGTCCAGGTCGAGGTCGATGTCGATGTCCACGTCGAATCCGATGTTGGTCTGTAGCCGCTTGCGATGGATGCCGGTGGGGACATAAGCCTTGATTGCGGGCTCAAGCTCAAACGTGTAAACCACGGGCTGGCCATCCTCCTCCACTCGCCAGAAGTGCCTGATGCCCGCGTTTGCATACTTGATCGGCTTGGTGAATCGATCCCTCTCCTCGGATTCCGCCGAGACCACCTCGACGACGAGATGGACATCCTCGGGCTTGAACGAGGCGCGTTGCATGCTGAAAGCCGCTCTCTTGACCAGAAGGACATCCGGCTCCGGCCGCTGACGCATTCCCAGCGTCACCGTCATCTGGTCAACGGCCATGAGCTCCCGCGGCGGGCGAAGCGACCTCGAGAACCACCGAACTACGAGCATGTGGAAGCCGGTCTGCGGGGACCTGAAGATGAGCGACCCATCGATCAACTCGACGTGCCGGGGCGCGTCAGCGGGAAGGTGATCGAGCATGTCGGCGGTCCAGCCGCCGGGAGGGCCGGGATAGAACCACTCAGGAAGGGCCGCGGTCACCAGTCACCCTCCTCAGATCTTCACGCAGCGCGCCTATTTTGCCACGTGGAGTAGTCGTCAGGGGCGGTCTTTGCGTTCTTCCATCGAGCGGCGGTAGAGCTCGTCGATCTGGTCAAGCGGGTCGGGGGCGTGGCGGCGGGCCTCGATCTCGAGGTCGGTGCGGGAGCCGAGGTCGGCGATGCCGGTGGCGGTGTGCTGCACCTGGTCGCCCAGGAGGTCGGCGCGGATGCGGGCGCACATCGCCGTCAGCCTGGCCTGGTGCTCCCTGAGCCGGTCGAGGGTGGCGTGGTCGACGTACGAGGACATGCGGCGCTGCTGGGCGTACATGCCGAGCTGGCCGTCGTGGACGTCCGCCTGCGCGGAGAGGTCGGCCATGAGGCGGGGCAGGTCGCCGAGGCCCCAGCCCAGGCGCTGGGCGTGGTCGACGGCCTGGCGGGTGAGGGCGACCTCGCGGCGCAGGTCGAGGCGGAGGCGTTCGACCTCGGCGGCGTCGCCCGTGCCCATGGCGTTGACGTGGGTGCTGAGCCGGGTGGTGGCCTGCCTGGCCTTGACCGCCGCCTTCTTGCCCAGCTTGACCAGGAGGTAGACGCCCACACCGCCCAGCAGCAGGAAGAACGCCAGGATCACCAGTAGGACGACAAGCAGCTCGCTGATCTCCGCCACCTCCTGTGAATCTCGATGAATTGAAGGATAGTCGGCCGGGGCGGCATCGGCGCGGCCGGGAAACCAAGCAAGCACTTGATCAGAGTGGCGGGACTGTGTTTCAGTTCTCGGAGAGCGGCGGGAAGGGCGGGCTGGCGTGCTCGACGGCAAGGTAGTGATCATCACCGGTGGCGCCCGGGGGATGGGGGCGGCCACCGCGCGGCGCTGCGTCGCGGCCGGGGCTCAGGTCGTGATCACGGATGTGCTGGTGGAGGAGGGTACGGCCACCGCCAAGGAGATGGGTGCCCGATTTGTCCCTCACGATGTGACAAATCAGGACCAGTGGGCCGAAGTGGTCGCCGCCACCCTGGAGGCGTACGGCAGGCTCGACGGGCTCGTGAACAACGCGGGCATCGCCCTCGCGCAGCCGATCGAGCAGCAGCCGCTGGAGGCCTTCGAGCGGGTGCTCCAGGTGAACCTGGTCGGCGTCTTCCTGGGACTCAAATCGGTGGTCAGGGCCATGCGCGAGTCCGGCGGCGGCGCCGTCGTGAACCTCTCGTCCGTCGCGGGCCTCACCGCCCTGCCGGGCACGGGCGGCTACGGCGCGTCCAAGTGGGGCGTGCGCGGGCTGACCAAGATCGCCGCCCTGGAGTTCGGCAAGGACCGCATCCGGGTCAACTCCGTACATCCCGGAATGATCGTCACCCCGATGACGCAGCCGCTCGGGGCCGTGTCGGGGGACGGGACCTTCCCACTGGCCGCCGCCGGGCGCTGGGGCGAGCCCGAGGAGGTGGCGGAGGCCATCGCGTTCCTGCTGTCCGACGCGGCCTCGTACGTGACGGGCGCGGAGCTGGCCGTGGACGGCGGGTGGACGGCCGGAGAGAGCGCGCTGCTGTCCCGACTGGAGGGTGGGGGTCACTAGATGCCGTACGCGGACGTCGGCGGAAATATCAGGCTTTTCTATACGGAGGACGGCGACGGGCCCCCGCTGCTGCTCGTCCACGGCTGGGGCACCGACTCCCACCAGTGGTCCTGGCACATCGACGCGCTGGCGGCCACCCGCCGGGTGATCGCCGTGGACCTGCGCGGGCACGGCTACTCGTCCGTCCCCGAGAGCGGCAACACACCGCGCGAGATGGCCCGCGACCTGCGCGCCCTCCTCGACAGTCTGGGCATCCCGCAGGTGGTCGCCGTCGGGCACTCGATGGGCGGCCAGGTGGTCTCCATCCTCGCCGTCGAACACCCCGAGCTGGTACGCGGGCTGGTCGCCGTCGACCCCGGCTACGGCATGACCGACCGGGTCGCCAGGCGCTTCCCCAAGATGATCGACGGCCTGCGCGGCGAGCACCCGCACGCCGCCGCCGAGAAGATCGACGAGTGGTGCACGAACGCCGGCACCCCCGCCGTCATCAGGCGCTGGCACAAGCGCAGGCTGTACGGCATGCCGCCGCACGTGCTGCTCCAGGCGTTCGAGGCCATGTTCACGGCCCCGGACGCCATCGGGGTGCGCCCGGCCAGCGACGACTACCTGGCCCGCCGGCGCTGCCCGGTGCTGTCGATCTGGGCGGATCCGGAACGGGCGAGCTGGGAGTCGGGACTGCTCAAGGACCCCGCGTCCAGGGTCGTGTGCTGGGAGGGGGCCGGCCACCGGCTGCACGAGGAGCGCCCGGCCGAGTTCGTGGACCTGGTGGAGGAGTGGCTGCACGCCCAGGAGTGACCCGGGTCAGGGGGAGCCCGGGTCAGGGGGAGCCCTGGTCAGGGCTGGCCGCGGGCCGCTCGCCTGCGGGCGCGTATGCGGCGTACCTTTCTGATCAGCCACCACGCCAGCACCGCCATCACCAGCAGCGCGACGATCACCAGCGCGGGGGCGAAGACGGCCACCAGGCTCATGCCGAGCGAACCCGCGTCCTCCGCCGTGCTCACCACCGGGGCGCCCACCCCGGCCGTCCCGGCGTTGATCACCGGCCGGGCGGCGGCCTTGACCGCGTGCACGGCCAGCGCCATCACGATGCCCAGCAGCCAGCCGGCCCACGGGTGCTCGGCCATCCAGGTGGAGTGGTCGAACTCGGCCGCCGCCTGCGTGGCCGAGAAGACCACGCCGCCCGAGGCCGGGCGCACCACGGTCTGGATCGTGTCGTTGACGCTGTCGACGGCGGGCACCTTGTCCAGGACGAACTCGGCCATCAGCAGGACGGCGATCACCGCGAGCACGCCCCAGTTGGACAGCCAGGAGTAGCCGTCGGGGAGCTTCACGGCGTCGGTGAGGTTGGCCAGGACGCCCACGACCAGCAGCGGGATGTAGGCGTTCAGCCCGGCGGCCGTGGACAGGCCGAGGCCGGTCAGTGCGGCTAACATGCCCCTAGTCTGCCCGCGCGGCCTCGTCCATGAGGTGCGCCAGGCCGGATCCGGTGAATTCGGCCACCGCCCGGTCGTACTTCTCCATGCCCCACGACCAGAAGTCGAAGTCGATGCTCTCGTTCGCGCCGTCCTGGATGGAGGCCCAGAGCGTCCAGCCGTACTTGGACATGAGGCCGAGCAGCCGGGCGCGGGCGATCTTGTGGCGCAGGCGGCGGCCGTAGTAGGCGGTGACGAGCTCCTCCAGGTGGCCGAGCGGCAGGTCGGACTCGCTCCAGATGTTGCCGAGCTCGAAGCAGGGGTCGTTGTTGCCGGCGTACTCGTAGTCGATCAGCCAGAGGCGGCGCCCGTCGTCGAGGATGTTGCCGGGCAGGAGGTCGTTGTTGCAAGGGACGGTGCCTTCCGCCCTTATTTGCAGACATTTCCGGATGTCGTCGACGGCGGGCATGAAGTCGAGGTAGCCCGCGGGAAGCCGGTAGCCCCGCTCCCGCACGATCCCCAGGTAGTGCCGCTGCACCTCGAACATGTCGAAGTCCCGTACGAACCGCGGCCCCGCGTGCAGGCGGCGGCACGCCTGCGCCACCCGGGGGAGGTTCGCCCGGTCGAGGAGGTCGGCCTCGGTGAACGTCCGCCCCTGCACGAAGCCCACCACCAGCACCCCCAGCTCGGGCAGGTACGCGTGCACCGGCGCCCCCACCCCGGCCGCGGCGGCGGCCAGCGAGCACGCGTGCTCGGCGTCCCTGTCGATGCCCAGCAGCGAGGAGTCGCTGGCCCACACCCGCGCCACGTACGCCCCGTCCGGAGTCGTGACCTTGTAGTTGTGGTTGGTCAGCCCTCCGGGTAACTCCTCGACGGAGCGCGGCACGCCGGACAGCAGAGGAACGCGATCGAGCACCTCGGGCACGGCCATGCTCGATGCTAGGACGGGCGGCGCTAAACGGTCTAGACCTTTTACCGTGCCGAAGGTTAGCCTCGCCAGCATGAGCGACTCGGCCCGCATCGTGATCATCGGTGGCGGGGTGGGCGGCGCGTCCGTCGCCTACCACCTCACCCAACTCGGCGAACGCGACGTCGTCCTGCTGGAGCGGGACGAGCTCACCAGCGGCTCCACCTTCCACTCGGCGGGCCTGGTCGGCCAGCTGCGCGCCGATCCCACCCTGACCCGCATGAACCAGTACTCCGTCGAGCTCTACCGCACCCTCGACGCCGGCTGGACGGAGTGCGGCGGCATCAAGCTGGCCTCCACGCCCGAGCGCATGGCCGAGATCCGCCGGCAGATCGGCTGGGCGCGGACGTTCGGGCTGCCGCTGGAGGAGATCTCGGTGGCCGAGGCCGTCGAGCTGTTCCCGCTCATGGACCCCGAGGGCGTCGTGGGCGCCGCGTACCTGCCCACGGACGGGCAGATCGACCCCTCGCAGCTCTGCTACGCCCTGGCCCAGCGGGCCCGCGAGGGCGGGGCGATGATCCGTACCCATACCAGGGTGCTCGGCATCACGACGGCGAACGGCCGCGTCACCGGCGTGCGCACCGACCAGGGGGACATCGACTGCGAGATCGTGGTCAACTGCGGCGGGATGTTCGCGGCCGAGCTCGGCCGCATGGCCGGGGTGCGGATCCCGATCGTGCCCATGTCGCACCAGTACGTGGTGACCGACGCCTTCCACGACCGCACGGGGCTGCCCACGCTGCGCGACCCCGACCTGCTCGTCTACTACCGGCAGGAGGTGCAGGGGCTGGTCATGGGCGGGTACGAGCGCACCTGCGCGCCCTGGACGGCCGGCCCGAACTCCTTCGACGCCGTCCCCGCGGACTTCAACGGCCGCCTCCTGTCCGAAGATTGGCCGAGATTTGAGGAAATTTCGGATAATTCCCGGATCCGGGTGCCTGCGATGGCCGACGTCGGCATCCGCAAGCTGATCAACGGCCCCGAGGCGTTCACCCCCGACAACGAGTTCTGCCTGGGGGAGACGGAGGTCGGCGGGTTCTTCGTGGCGGCGGGATTCTGCGCGCACGGCATCGCGGGCGCGGGCGGCATCGGCAAGGTGATGGCCGAGTGGATCGTCGAGGGCGAACCCAGCATGGACCTCTGGCACATGGACATCCGCCGCTTCGGCCGCCAGTACCGCTCGCCGTCGTACACGATCAAGCGGGCCGTCGAGAACTACGAGACGTACTACGACATCCGCTACCCCGGCCACGAGCGCTCGGCGGGGCGGCCCCTGCGGCTCTCGCCCGCGTACGGCTGGCACGCCGCCCACGGCGCCGTCTTCGGCGAGAAGTCCGGCTGGGAACGGGTCAACTACTACGACTCGAACGCGACGGACGAGGGGGAGCGGCCCGGCGGGTGGGCCGGGCGGCTCTGGTCGCCCGCGATCGGCGTCGAGCACCGGGCCACGCGCACCACGGCGGGCCTGTTCGACGAGAGCTCGTTCGCGAAGATCGAGGTCTCCGGCCCGGACGCGGCGGACCTGCTGGAATGGGTGTGCGACAACCGGGTCGCCCGCGAGGTCGGCGCCGTCACCTACACCCAGGCGCTCAACCGGCGCGGCGGCATCGAGTGCGACTTCACCGTGACCAGGCGGGGCGAGCAGGAGTTCCTGATCGTCACCGGCACCGCGTTCGGCTCGCACGACCTGGGCTGGCTGCGCAAGCAGGCCGCGCGCACCGGCGCGACGGCCAGGATCGCCGACGTCACCGGCCAGTACGCGTGCTTCGCCCTGTGGGGCCCGCGCGCCCCCGAGATCATCGCCGGGCTCACGCCCGACCCGATGGACTTCCCGTTCATGTCGTCGCGGGAGATCACCGTGGGGGACGTGCCGGTGCTGGCGCTGCGGGTCACGTTCGTGGGGGAGATGGGCTGGGAGCTCTACTGCTCCACCGAGTACGGGCTGGGGCTGTGGCAGGAGCTGTGGCGGGCGGGGGAGCCGTACGGGCTGGTGGCCGGCGGCTACCGGGCCATCGACAGCCTGCGGCTGGAGAAGGGCTACCGGGTGTGGGGCGCGGACATCGGGCCCGAGACGACGCCGTACGAGGCGGGGCTGGGGTTCTGCGTCAAGACGGACAAGGACTTCCTCGGCAGGGACGCCCTGGACCCGGCGCCCGAGCGGCGGCTGCGGTGCGTGACGCTGCGCGACCCGCGCGCCGTCGCGCTCGGCAACGAGCCCGTACGGCTGGACGGGCAGGTCGTGGCCCGGGTCACCTCGGGCGGCTACGGCTACACCGCGAAGGAGTCGATCGCCTACGCCTACCTGCCGGTCGGGCCCGGGGCCCAGGTCGAGATCGAGGTCGAGGGCGCCTGGGTGCCGGGCGTCGTGGTCAAGAGCCCCGTGGTCCCGTGACGCCGCTGCGTACCGAGATCCGGACCCGGTCGGGACGGAACAGGTCCCGGGCGAACTCCACCGGCGTGCCGTCACCCGCGTAGGCGGTGCGCTCGATGAGCATGAGCGGCGTGCCGGGCGCGATGCCCAGCTCGGCGGCCTCCGCCGGGCGGGCGATCACCGGGGCCAGGTGCTCGACCGCCGTACGCGGCTCCAGGTCGTAGCGGGCGGCCAGCAGGGCGTAGAGGGAGCCGGTGAGGTCCTGGTCGAGGAAGCCGGGCAGGGGCGGGAACCAGGAGCGCTCCAGCGCCACCGGCGACAGCCCGGCCGAGCGAACCCTGGCCACCTCGTGCGCCGGCGAGCCCTCCTCCACCTCCAGCCCCGCGGCCACCGCCCGCGGGGCGGGCACGGTCGCCGCCGTCAGGACCCGCGCCTCGGCCCGCAGGTGGGCCCGCCGCATCTGCTCGGTGAACCCGGCCAGCCCGGTCAGGTCGCACTCGATGCGCGGCTCGGCCACGAACGCGCCGCCCGACCTGCCGGGCACCCTGACCAGCACGCCGTCGCGCTCCAGGGTGGCCAGCGCCTGCCTGAGCGTCATCCTGCTCACGCCCAGCCGCCCGGCCAGCTCCCGCTCGCCGGGCAGCCGGTCGCCCGGCTCCATCTCGCCGCTGGAGATCGACTCGAGCAGCCACCGCTCGATCTGCACGTGCGCGGGGACTCCCGTGCCACGCTCCAGCTCCGGCGGTGTCCCGACCACACGCGCATCTTGGCATGGGTTTCGACGTGAATGCCAAATGTGCCCACGGCCCAGGGTCGGGGTCCCTTGGAGGAGGGAGGGGCGTGGCTCGGGCCCGTTGGGGTTTCGAGCGCCGACCGTGGCTGGGGTCCCCTGGGGGAGGGGCGTGGCGCGGGCCGTTGGGGTGGCGGGTGCCGTCTGGGGCTGGGGGGTCCTTGGGGTGGCGGGGACGGTGGGTGGGATGCGGGTCAGCCCTTGATGGCGCCCTGGGTGATCCCGCTGACGAAGCTGCGCTGGAAGATGAGATAGACGACCACGATCGGGGCGATGACGATCAAGCAGGCCGCCGCCAGCAACGGGATGTCCGTCGTGTACTGGCCGACGAAGAGCCCCAGCCCGCTCGGTGCGGTGCGCCGGTCCGGGTCCTGCATCATGACCAGCACCAGCATGAACTGGTTCCACGACCACATGAAGTAGAGCACCGACAGCGTGGTGACCGCGGGCCACGAGATGGGCAGCAGCACCCGCGCCAGCACCACGAGGTCGCGGGCGCCGTCGATGCGGGCCGCCTCGACGAGCTCCTCGGGCACGTTCGAGAAGTGCGTCTGCATCCAGTACACCCCGAACGGCATGAACAGCGCCGCCTCGGCCAGGATGACGCCGACGTAGGAGTTGGTGAGGCCGACCTCGCGCAGGTTGAAGTAGAGCGCCACCACGATGACCTCGATCGGCAGCGTGAGCCCCATCACGAACCCGAACGACAGCGTCCGGTGCCCCCACACCTTGAGGATCGCCAGCCCGAACCCGGCGAGCGTGGCCATCGCCACCGCGAGCGGCACCACGAAGAGCGCGATCAGCACGCTCGAACGCATGAGGTTGGTGAAGTTGCCCCGCTCCCAGGCGAGCGCGAAGGTCTCCCACGACCACCGGTCCGGGATGCTCAGCCCGTCGAGCTGCGAGCCCGAAGGGTGCAGGGCGGCCAGGACGATGCCCGCGAAGGGCACCAGCACCATCACCGCCAGCAGGACGAGCACTCCGTACCGGACACTGACACCGCCGAGCGTTCTCAACTCTGATCATCCCTGGTGAAGTATCGGACGGCGCTCACGACGGCGACCACGATCACGGTCAGCACGACCGCGAGCGCGCTGGCGCCGCCGATGTCGCCCTCGTTGAAGGCCAGCCGGTAGACGAGCAGGCCGGGCACGTTGGTCTGCCCCGCCGGGCCGCCGTTCGTGGTGACGAAGACGAGGTCGAAGCTGGCCAGCGCGGCGATCGTGGTGATGACGCCGGCGACCGTGATCTCCCTGCGCACCCCGGGCACGGTGACGTGCCGGAACTGCCGGAACGCCCCCGCTCCGTCGAGCCGGGCCGCCTCGTACAGGGACGGGTCGATCTTCTGCGCGCCGGCCAGGAAGAGCATCATGCACAACCCGCTCATCACCCACGTCCCGATGAGGCCGAGCGCGATCAGCGCCAGGCCGTAGTCGCCCAGCCAGGCGCGGGTGATCGACCCCAGCCCCACCAGGTCGAGGAACTGGTTGACGACGCCGGACTCGCCGTAGAGCCAGCGCCAGGTGATGCCGACGGCGACGAGCGGCAGCACCTGGGGGAGGAAGAAGATGATCCGGAAGAACGTCATGCCCCGGCGCACCTTGCCCATCAGGAGCGCCGTCATGAGCAGCCCGACCGCGATGGGGATGACCGAGAAGAAGACGATCAGCGCGAGGCTGTGCAGGATGGCCTCATACAGCGCTGAATCACGAAAAATCTTGATGTAGTTGGAGAAACCGGCCCAGACCGGCGGCAGGATGCCGTCCCAGGTCAGGAACGACAGGCGGAGCGTGTTCAGCGCCGGCCAGATGGCGAAGCCCAGGTAGACCGCCAGCGCGGGCAGCACGTACAGCCAGCCGCGCGCCCGCCCCCTCCGGCGCGGAGGCCCGGCGGCCGCCCGCCCCCCGCCGCGGGCCGGGGCGGCCCGCGGCGGGGAGACGGCCGGGCTCAGCTCACGAGCCATGATGGGCGTCCCACGACTCCTGCAGGGACTTCAGGAAGGCGTCGGGGGTCATCTTGTCGCTGATCAGGCCCTGGATGCCGGGAGTCAGCTTGTCGATCATGCCGGGGGAGGCGAAGTCGGGGAACGGGACGATCCCGTTGCCCTGCGCCACCGGCGCGAAGACGCCCGCGATGTCGCCGCGCAGCCCCGTGGCGCCCAGGTCGGCCTTGGTGTCGACGGGCATGAACCCGCCGTCGAACTCGATCTTCGCCGCCTCCGGCGAGCTGAGGTAGTCGAGGAACGCCGCGGCGACGTTGGGGTTCTTCGACTTCGACGAGATGGCGTACGCGACGCTGGCGCCCGAGGCGACCTTCGCGGGCTCGCCCGACGGGGTGGGCATGAGGAAGAAGCCGACGTCGTCCTTCATCTCGGTCTCCAGGGTGGAGGCCGCCCAGTTGCCGGTGATCAGGAACGCGCTGCCGCCCTTGGCGAAGCTCGCCAGCGCGTCGGCGTCGGCCGTGGCGCTCGCCCCGGCGGAGATGTAACCCTTCTTCGCCCAGTCGGTCAGCGTCTGCGTGGCCTTCGACGCGGCCGGGTTCACGATCGTCGCGCCCGGCTTGCCGTACACCCACGACCGGTAGTCGTTGACGTCGCCGGTCACGTTGAGCAGGGCGTTCCACAGGTGGAACCCGCCGACCTGGAGCGCGCCGTTGCTCAGCGGCGTCTGGCCGGCGTCCTTGGCCTTCTGCATCGCGGCCTCGAACTCGGCCAGCGTCTTCGGCGCCTGCTTCACGATCTTCTTGTTGTAGAAGACGCCGAGCACCGAGAGCCCGCCGGGCACCGCGTACAGGCTGCCGGTCCCGAACTGCTTGGCCGACTTGTCGGAGCTGAGGACCTCGAGGCTGGCCGGCGGGAACTTGGTGGTCCAGCCGTAGGCCTTGGACCACGGGCTCAGGTCGAGGATGAGACCGGCCGGGACCAGGGAGTTCATCGCGCCCGGGTTGTACTGGGCGATGTCCGGCGCCGAGTCGGACGACATCGCCAGCTTGATGGACTTGATGTAGTCGTTGAACGGCGTCATCTGGGGCTTGACGGTGACGTTGGGGTGCTTCTTGGTGAAGCCGTCGATGAGCGCCTTGGTGGGCGGGTCGTTGGTGTAGGCGAGGGTCAGCGTCACCGGGTCGTTCGGAACGGTG
This sequence comes from Nonomuraea angiospora, assembly GCF_014873145.1. Taxonomy (NCBI): domain Bacteria; kingdom Bacillati; phylum Actinomycetota; class Actinomycetes; order Streptosporangiales; family Streptosporangiaceae; genus Nonomuraea; species Nonomuraea angiospora. The sequence goes on from NZ_JADBEK010000001.1 coordinate 12,042,859, forward strand.
GTCGATACGTTGACCTTGGTCGCCGTACTTCCCCCCGAACTGCTGGCGCCCGCGCAGGCCGTCAGCGCGAACGCCGTCGTGACGCTGAGCGCCGCGACCGCCGCGCGCCGGGCTGGTCTCGTCATGCGTGTGACCTCTCTCCTCAATCGGGTGGGTGGCGTCTTGTCCTCAAGGCCCTCATGGCGGCCGGTCCTCATCCGGCCGAGCCCGGTCTGACCAGGCCGAACCTGGTCCGTTCGATCTCGTCCAGCGAGTGCAGCAGCGCCCCGTGGACGACCGCGTCCTCCTGGAGCGCCGAGACCTCCAGCGCCGGCTGGTTCAGCGGCTCGCCGGAAAGGTGCCGCCGGAGCGCCGCGAGCAGCGTCTCGCCGCATCTGGCCAGTGGCCCGCCGATGACGACGAGGCGCGGGTTGAGGATCGCCCGGATCACGGTGATCCCCTTGGCGAAGCGGCGGGCCACCACGTCGAGCGCCTCCAGCGCCGCCGGTTCGCCGCCGGCGACGGCGTCCAGCACGGCCTCGAGCGCGTGCTCTCCCGCGGCCTCGATCCGGGCCAGGAGCGCGGCGTCGGCGGCGCGTCCGGCCGCGGCCGTGGCCTGGCGTACGAGCTCCGCGCCGCCGACCCGGTCCTCGAACGGGCCCAGGCCCTGCGGATGGCGGGGGGCCGAGGGGCCGTCGGTGAACAGGTCGAGGAAGCCCACGTCACCGGCGTCGTTGGAGGCGCCGCGGTAGAGCTCGCCGTTCAGCACGATACCGGCGCCGACCCGCTCGCCCCAGTGGATCATCACCAGGGAGTCCTCGCGCCGCTCCGCGTCGCGCCACCGCTCGCCCTGCGTGGCCAGCTTGACGTCGTTGTCCAGGTAGACGGGGCAGCCGAGCGCCTGCGTCAGCCGGCGGACGAGGAGGTCGCCGGCCAGGCCGGGCATGCTCGGGATGAGCTTGATGACCCCGGCCGCCGGGTCGACGATGCCGGGGGTGCCCACCGAGGCGAACCAGAGGTCGCCGGTCGTGACGCCCGTCGCGCGCAGCGTCCGCTCCACCGTGGTCAGGAGCGCCTCCACCACCTGGTCGCCGCTCGGGTCCGTGCCGAGCTGCTCCGCGGCTGAGGCCGTCACCGTCCCGGCCAGGTCCGCCAGCGCCACGCGCACGTCCTGCGGGCTGATCGACAGGCCCAGCACGTGGCCGGCCTCCGCCCGGAACCGTACGAGCTGCGCCGGCCGCCCCGCCCGGGTGGAGTCGCGGTCAAGGGGACCGAACTCGACGAGCCCTTCGGCGGCCAGGCCGTTGAGCGAGCGGGTGACCGCCTGGCGGGAGAGCCCCACCGACTTGGCCAGCGCCGAGACGCTCATGCTGGCCTCGCCCGGCGGCGCGGCCCGCAGCTTGCGCAGGACGGCGGCGGCGTTGACCTCGCGCATGAACTGCGTGCCGGCGGCGACGACCTGCTCCATGCTCTCTCCCTGCGATCGGTTGCCGGTACGCTAGCATATTAATTATGGACCGTACGGAACTAATTCGTCGAGGGGTGTGAGCTGCAGTGTTGTCCGGTGAGGGCCCGCCCTGGGCGGAGACCGTCCGCGGCCTGGCCCGCCGCGTGCTGGGGCCCGTGGCCGAGTCGGTACGGTTCGCCGCGCGCGACGGCGACGGGCGCGAGTACGCCTACGAGGCGGCGGGCGGCGTGCTCGCCATCGCCGCGACGGACGGGGTGAGCGCCTCGGTCGCGCTCCACCACTACCTCCGGGAACGCTGCGGCACGTCCGTGGGCTGGGACACGGTGCTCCCGCTGGGGCTGACGTCCCTGCCCGACGCCCCGCCGCGACAGGGCGCGGCGCGGGTGCGGGAGGGCTACTACTTCAACTTCTGCACCTTCAGCTACACGACGCCCTACTGGGACTGGGCCGACTGGGAGCGTGAGATCGACTGGATGGCCCTGCACGGCATCACCATGCCGCTGGCCGTCACCGGTCACGAGGCCGTCCTGCACGCCGCCTACTCCGCGCTCGGTCTCGACGACCGGCGGATCCGGAGCTTCCTGGGCGGGCCGGGCTATCTGCCGTTCCAGTTCATGGGCTGCCTGGACACCTTCGCCGGCCCGCTCTCCCCGTCCTGGATCGAGAGCCACCGCGAGCTCGGCGCGCGCATCCTCGACCGCGAGCGCGCCTTCGGCATGACCCCCGTGCTCCCGGCCTTCACGGGACACGTCCCGTCCGAGCTCGCCTCGACGGCGCGGGCCGGGCGCCGCCTCTGGCAGGGGTTCGAGACCTGGGTCCTCGACCCGGCCGACCCGCTGTACGAGCGGCTCGGCGCCGAGATCGCCCGCGCGCAGATCGAGCTCTTCGGCACCGATCACCTGTACGCGGCCGACCCGTTCATCGAGATGATCCCCATCGACGCCGACCCGGCCTTCCCCGGGGCCGTGGCGGCGGCGACGCTGGCCGGGCTCCAGGCCGCCGACCCGGACGCGGTCTGGCTCATGCAGGCCTGGCCGTTCTCCTACCAGCGGGAGTTCTGGACCGAGGAACGCGTCAACGCCTTCCTCGACGCGATCCCGGACGGCCGGATGCTCGTCGCGGACCTGTGGGCCGAGCACGACCCGCTGTGGAGCCGCTTCCGGGAGTTCTCCGGGAAGCCGTGGCTCTGGTGCGCGCTGCTGAACTTCGGCGGCCGCACCGATCCGGGCGCCGACCTGCGCGGAGTGCCCGCCGGGATCGACGCGGCCCTGGCGGCGCCGAGCCCGCCCGCCGGCCTCGGCCTGTCCATGGAGGCCACCCGCAACAACCCGGTCTTCTTCGAGCTCGTCGCCGACCAGATCTGGAACCAGGTCCCCGACCTCGACGCCTGGCTCGACGCCTTCGTGACCCAGCGCTACGGCGCCCGGTGGACGGCCGAGCTGCGGGCGGCCTGGCAGGGGCTCCTGGAGACCGTCTACGACCCCCGGGGCCTGCCGATCCTCCCCCAGGCGTTCGAGGGCGTCATCACCGCGGCTCCCTCGTACGAGCGCGGCCCGGCCGAGCTGCGCGCCGACGTCGCCGCTCTCCTGTGGTACCGGCCGGAGGCCCTCGCCACGGCCTGGGAACGGCTGATCGAGGTGGCCGAGCGCGACCCCGGCCTGGCCGCGGGACCGCTCGGGCACGACCTCGTGGAGACCGGCATCGCGTACATGGCCAGGGTCGCCGACCGCCTCTGCCTCGACGTCCTGGACTCGGCGGGCGACCCGGCGCGGGTCGACCGGTTCCTGCGGGTCTTCGAGGACCTCGACCGGATGCTGGCCTGCCGCCCCGAGTACACCTTCCAGCGCTGGGAGGCCAAGGCGCGGTCGTGGGCCGCCGACGCCGCGGACCGTGACGTCCTGGCCGACAACGCCCGCCGCATCATCACGGTGTGGGGCACCCCGGACAGCCCGCTGCTGGACGACTACGCGGGCCGGCACTGGGCGGGACTGGTCGGCGGTTACTACCGCGACCGCTGGGAGCTGTGGGCGCGGGGCCTCGGACGCGCGCTCGCCGGCGACCCCGGCGCGGAGGCGGAGCTGCGGGAACGGCTCCGCGAGCGCGCCGAGCTCTTCCTGCGGGAAGGCGCGGGGTCCGCGGCGCCGGATCCCGGCGATCTGGCCACGGAGTCACGCCGACTGCTCACCGCCTACGCGGGCTCGCTCGCCCAGCCGTACGAACACGATCGATGAGGAGCACGATGCCCCAGGTGGCACCACCGACCGAAAGCCGCAACCCGCGCACCGCCGACATCGACACGCTGGAGTCAGCGGACGTCCTGCGGCTGCTGCTGGACGAGGACGCCACGGCGGTCGCGGCCGCCCGCGCCGCGACCGGGGAGTTGTCCCGGGTGGTGGACGAGGCGCGTCTCCGGCTGGGCCGGGGCGGAGGCGTGCACTACTTCGGCGCCGGCGCGTCGGGCCGGCTGGCGGTGCTGGACGCCACCGAGATCACGCCGACGTTCGGGGTGGCGCGCGGCCTGTTCACGGCGCACTTCGCCGGCGGGCCGGGCGCGCTCACCGACTCGTCCGTGGACCGGGAGGACGCCGAGGAGCTCGGAGCCGCCGACGCCGGGGCGCTCGGCGAGAACGACGTGGCGATCGGGATCACGGCATCCGGGGCCACCCCGTACGTGGCCGGGGCGCTGCGCGCGGCCCGGGCGGCCGGCGCGCTCACCGTGCTGATCACCTGCAACCCGGCCGCGCCGCTGCGCGACCTGGCCGAGATCCTCGTCGTCGCGGACACCGGGCCCGAGGCGCTCACCGGCTCCACCCGGCTCAAGGCGGGCACGGCGACCAAGGTGCTGCTCAACGCGTTCTCGACGGCGCTGATGATCAAGTCGGGGCGTACGTACTCGAACCTCATGGTCGGGCTGGTCGCCACCAACGCCAAGCTGGAGCAGCGGGCGGTGAACCTGCTCGTGGAGGCGACCGGGGAGGACGCCGCGGCCTGCGGTGCCGCGCTGGCGGAGGCGGACGGGCGGATCCCGGAGGCGCTCGTCCGGCTGCTCACGGGCTGCGCGCCCGGCCAGGCGCGGGCCGCGCTCGCCGCCCATCCGGGCGTGCGCGCGGCCGTGGCCGCGCTGGGCGGGCACGCCGGATGAGCGGCTTCGCGGGCGTGGACGTCGGCGGCGGAGGCATCAGGGCACGGATCGAGAGCGGCGGGGAGATCGCGTACGGCGAGGACTCGGCGCCCCTGCCCCGCACCGAGGGCCGGGTGGACCTCGACCGGCTCGCCGCCCGGATCGCGTCGGTCGTCGGGGACGCGGCGCGCGTCCCCGGGCGGCTGGACGGGATGGCCGTCGGCGTGACCGGGCTGCCGGGGCTGGTCAGGGAGCCGGAGGCGTTGTGGCGGCCGCTGGGGGAGCGGTTCGGGCTCGGCACGCTCGTGGTCGCGGGCGACATGGTGACCACGCACGTCGGCGCGCTCGGGTTCCGGCCCGGGGTCGTGGTCGCCGCCGGGACCGGCGTCATCACGCTCGGCACCGACCTCGACCGCGTCTGGAACCAGTCCGACGGATGGGGCCACCTGCTCGGCGACCACGGCGGGGGCGCCTGGATCGGCGCCCAGGGCCTCCAGGCCGCCCTGCGCGCCCACGACGGCCGGGCCGGCGGCTCGCCCGCCCTGCTCGAACACCTGACGGCCCGCTTCGGCCACCCCCTGGACCTGGTGGCGCTCGTCTACGAGTCGGGGTCGCCGGCGCACCACCTGGCGTCGTTCGCGCCGTCCGTGGCCGACGCGGCCCGCGCGGGGGACCCGGTGGCGCGCGGGATCTGGACCGAGGCGGGGCGGCAGCTCGGCCAGACCGCCGTCGCCGCCGCGTCGGGGCTCGACCCGGTCTTCTCCTGGGGCGGCCGCGTCTTCGAGGCCGCGGACCTGCTGATGGAGCCGTTCCAGGGCACCGTGCGCGACCTGCTGCCGCAGGCCCGGTTCACGCCGCCCGGCGGCACCTCGGCCGACGGCGCCCTCGCGCTGGCCAGAGCCGCGGCGGACGGCGGGGTCCGGCCGCGGCACCCGTACCTGTACGTCTACGCCGCTAGTCGGAGCCGGTCAGCAGCCGCAGCCGCTCCACCGCCTCCCCGAACTCGCTGATCATGTCGTAGACCACCTCGCGGGCCGGTCTCACCTGGTCGAGCTGGCCCACGACCTGCCCGACGAAGTAGTTGACCAGCTCCACGGCCCCAGGCTCGCCCTTCTCCGCCGCCGCCCCGATGCGGGCCATCGCGCCCTCGGCCACCAGCAGCTGCAGCGGCATCCCGAGCGGCCCGGGGCTCTCCTGGCCGGAGTCCCACTCCTCCGTCCAGGCCGACTTGAGCTGGCGGGCCGGCTTGCCCGTACGGGACCTGGACCTGACCGTGTCCAGCGACGAGGCGGCCAGGAACTTGCGCTTGACCGCGGGCGACGTCTCCGCCTCCTCCGTGGTCAGCCAGACCGAGCCGCACCACACGCCCTCGGCCCCGAGCGCCATGGCCGCCGCCATCTGCCGCCCCGACGCGATCCCGCCCGCCGCCAGCACGGGGACCGGGGCGACCGCGTCCACGACCTGCGGGACCAGCACCATCGTGGAGATGTCGCCGGTGTGCCCGCCGGCCTCGGTGCCCTGCGCCACGATGAGGTCCGCGCCCGCCGCCACCTGCCTGCGGGCGTGCTCGACCGTGCCGACCAGCGCGGCCACCGGCACGCCCGCCTCCCTCGCCCTGGCGACCATCTCGGGCGGAGGCGGCCCCAACGCGCTGGCGATGAGCCCGATCGGGTGCTTGAGCGCCACGTCGATCAATCCCGTCGCCCCGGCCGCCGTCACCCGCCTGCCGAACTCGTCCGCCGCCGCCGTCAGCGGCTGGATGGGGGCGCTCACGCCGTACTTGGACAGCAGGTGGGTGACGAAGTCGCGGTGCCGTTCGGGGACGAAGTCCATGAGGTGCGCCTGCCGGTCGAGCGCGGAGGCGTCGACCTTGCCGGGCACGAGCACGTCCACGCCGTACGGCCGGCCGCCCACCTGCCCGTCGATCCAGGTCAGCTCGGTGTCGAGCTGCTCCGGCGAGTACGCGATCGCACCCAGGACCCCGAAACCGCCCGCGTTCGTGACGGCGGCCACGACGTCGCGGCAGTGGCTGAAGGCGAACAACGGGAACTCGATGCCCAGGCGCTCACAGATGGAGGTCCGCATGATCCGACGCTAACCGGCAGAAGCTTGTTCGGTCCATCCCCCGGGGCGGGCCGGGTGCTTCAGCAGGCCGCCGGGGGCGTGCCAGCCGAGCTCCGAGGTGTAGCCGCGGACCAGCTTGGCCGGTACGCCGGCGACCACGCTGTGGTCGGGGAACTCGCCGCGGACCACCGCCCCGCCCGCCACCACGCACTGGCGGCCCAGCCTCGTGCCCGGCAGGATGATCGCGCCCGCCCCGATCCACGAGCCGGAGCCGATCGATACCGGGCTGTTACGCGGCCACTGCCGGCCGATCGGCACGTCGGGGTCGTCGTAGACGTGGTTCTGGTCGGTGATGTAGACGTACGGGCCGGTGAAGACGTCGTCGCCGATGTCGATCGACTGGTGGGCCACGACGTGCGAGCCGCGGCCGATAGAGCAGCCGCCGCCGATGCGCAGGATGGACTCCGGCCCCAGGTCAACGCCGGGGCCCATGCCGCAGGACAGGGACACGCGCTCGCCGACCAGCGTGTGGTCGCCGATCTCGATCCACCGCTCGCCGAAGATCGCGCCCGGGGGGAAGGCGATGCTGACGCCGTCGCCGATCCGGCCGAAGCGGTAGCCGGCCGGAGCGGTGGCGTTGATCGCGCCCGCGCGCCGGATCGCCCCGTAGGCTCGGTGAATCAGCGCGCCGACTGCCCGCCGTACCAATGACATAGCGACCAAAGTTACCGCTAGGTCACACCGTTCGGGCATGTCGGGGGCGTTGTTTGATATCCTGAGAGCCCGTGGACACTTCGACCACACCTCGAGCCACGGGAGCCCCTTTGCGCAGCGCATCGCAAACCAAGCATCTGTTCGTCACCGGCGGTGTCGCCTCCAGTCTCGGCAAGGGGCTCACGGCATCCAGCCTCGGTCGCCTGCTCAAGGCGCGCGGTCTCAGGGTCACCATGCAGAAGCTCGACCCTTACCTCAATGTCGACCCAGGGACCATGAACCCGTTCCAGCACGGCGAGGTGTTCGTCACCGACGACGGCGCCGAGACCGACCTCGACGTCGGCCACTACGAGCGGTTCCTCGACACCGACCTGCACGGCTCGGCCAACGTGACGACCGGCCAGGTCTACTCCAACGTCATCGCCAAGGAGCGGCGGGGCGAATACCTGGGCGACACCGTCCAGGTCATCCCGCACATCACCAACGAGATCAAGGACCGGATCAGGGGCATGGCCGCCCCTGAGGTGGACGTGGTCATCACCGAGGTGGGGGGCACGGTCGGCGACATCGAGTCGCTGCCGTTCCTGGAGGCCGTCCGCCAGATCAGGCACGAGGTCGGGCGCGACAACGTGTTCTTCCTGCACGTGTCGCTGCTGCCGTACATCGGCCCCTCGGGCGAGCTCAAGACCAAGCCGACCCAGCACAGCGTGGCGGCGCTGCGCAGCATCGGCATCCAGCCGGACGCGATCGTGCTGCGCTCCGACCGGCCCGTGCAGACGGCGATCAAGCGCAAGATCAGCCTGATGTGCGACGTGGACGAGGACGCCGTCGTCTCCGCCGTGGACGCGGCCTCGATCTACGACATCCCCAAGGTGCTCCACTCCGAGGGGCTCGACGCGTACGTGGTGCGCCGGCTCGGCCTGCCGTTCCGCGACGTCGACTGGAAGGAGTGGGAGGAGCTCCTGCGCCGGGTCCACCGGCCGGCCAAGGAGGTCACGATCGCGCTGGTCGGCAAGTACATCGACCTGCCCGACGCGTACCTGTCGGTCACCGAGGCGCTGCGGGCCGGCGGGTTCGCCAACGACGCCCGCGTCAACATCCGGTGGGTCAAGAGCGACGACTGCGAGACCCCCGAGGGCGCCGAGCGCGAGCTCGACGGCGTCGACGGCGTGCTGATCCCCGGCGGGTTCGGCGTGCGCGGCATCGAGGGCAAGATCGGCGCGATCCGGCACGCCCGCGAGGGCAAGATCCCGCTGCTCGGCATCTGCCTCGGCATGCAGGGCATGGTCATCGAGGCCGCCCGCAACATGGCCGGCATCGAGGACGCCAACTCCGCCGAGTTCGACCCCGACACCAAGCACCCGGTCATCTCCACCATGGCCGACCAGGAGGACGTCGTCGCCGGCGAGCGCGACATGGGCGGCACCATGCGGCTCGGCAGCTACACCGCCAAGCTCGGCGAGGGCACCCTGGCCAGGCAGCTCTACAGCGGCAAGGCCAAGGCCGACGAGCGCCACCGCCACCGCTACGAGGTCAACAACGCCTACCGCGAGCAGCTCGAGAAGGTCGGCCTGGTCTTCTCCGGCCTGTCGCCCGACGGCCGCCTGGTCGAGTACACCGAGCTGCCCACCGACGTCCACCCGTTCTTCATCGGCACCCAGGCCCACCCCGAGTTCCGCTCGCGCCCCACGCGGGCCAACCCCATGTTCAAGGGCCTCATCACCGCGGCCCTGACGTACGCGGACGCGCGAGTCTCCACGAAGGTGACCCAGTGATGAAGGTCGAAGACACGCCCGAGGCGTGGGACGTCGTCGATTCCAAGGAACGCTTCCGCGGCCACGTCATCACGGTGGTCACGGACTCGGTGAAGATGCCCCGCGACGAGGTCGCCGACCGCGACGTCGTGGTGCATCCAGGCTCGGTCGCCGTGCTCGCGCTCGACGATCGGGAGCGGGTCCTGATGATCAGGCAGTACCGCCACCCCACGCGCATGCTCATGTGGGAGCTGCCCGCCGGGATCCGCGACGTCGAAGGCGAATCGCTCGTCGAGGGGGCGGCCCGCGAGCTCGCCGAGGAGGCCGGCTACCGGGCCGGCACCTGGCACACCCTCGTCGACCTGCGCTCCTCCCCGGGCATGACCGACGAGCGGATCCGGGTCTTCCTCGCCCGCGACCTGACCAAGATCGAGACCGACTTCGTCCACCGGCACGAGGAGATCGACATGCCGGTCGAGTGGGTGCCGCTGCCCGACGCGGTCGAGAAGGCGCTCATGGGAATGATCCACAATTCCCCGGCCGTGGCCGGTATCCTCGCCGCGTACGCGGCTTCGGTCGAGGGGTTCGCCCTGTTGCGCCCCGCCGACGCCCCTGAGGTGTGACCGGAAGGACCTTTTCGTGGAGGCGGTGCTCTCCAGCTACCTCGCCCATCTGGCGGTGGAGCGGAGCCTGGCTGCCAACACGCTCGCGTCCTACCGCCGTGACCTGCGCCGATATGTCGACCACCTGCGCGCGCGGGGCCGGGCGGAGCTCGACGAGGTGGGGGAGGCCGACGTGCTGGCCTTCCTCGCCGCGTTGCGCGAGGGCGACGGCGAGCACCCCGCGCTCGTCGCCAGCTCGGCCGCCCGCGCCGTCTCCGCCGTGCGCGGGCTGCACCGTTTCGCTCTGCGCGAAGGCGTCACGGCCCACGACCCCGCCCACGAGGTACGCCCGCCGCGCCAGCCGCGCCGGCTCCCCAAGGCCATCAGCGTGGACGAGGTCGAGCGGCTCATCGCCGCCTCCGGCCCCGACGGCGCGCCCCTGACCTTGCGCAACAGGGCCCTGCTCGAGGTCCTGTACGGCACCGGCGCCCGCATCTCCGAGGCCGTCGGGCTGGCCGTGGACGACCTGGAGGACGACCAGGTGCGCCTGCGCGGCAAGGGCGAACGCATGCGCGTCGTGCCCCTGGGCCGCTACGCCCGCTCCGCGCTCGACGCCTACCTCGTACGGGCCCGCCCCGGCCTGCTCGCCCACGGGCGCGGCACCCCGGCCGTCTTCCTCAATGCCAGGGGAGGCCGGCTGACCAGGCAGGGAGCCTGGGAAGTGCTCCAGGCCGCCGCCGAACGCGCCGAGCTCGACGGGATAAGTCCCCACGTTCTTCGCCATTCCTTCGCAACCCATCTGATAGACGGCGGCGCTGACGTTAGGGTGGTCCAGGAGTTGCTCGGCCACGCCTCCGTGACGACCACGCAGGTCTACACCTTGGTGACGGTCGACAAACTTCGCGAGGTCTACGCCGCCGCGCATCCACGTGCCCGGCAGTGATCTATAGTCTTTTGCGACGTGCGGCAACCCTCGGCGTGCCGCCTTGCTGCCTAAAGTGGCGAGCCCATAGTGTCCGTCCGGACGGTCCGGTTCGGGATCGTCAGGGAGGTTCGAGCTGGTGACTGTGACGACCAAGGGTTCGACCCCGGGGACCCCCGACAACCCCTGGGGCGACACGAAGACCAACGCGCCTTCCAACGGCGTCAACCTCGGGCCCACGCAGCGGCCCAGACCCGTGTTCCCCGAGCCGGTGCCCCCCGCGGTGCACGGCCCGGCGCGCGTGGTCGCGATGGTCAACCAGAAGGGCGGCGTCGGCAAGACGACGACCACCATCAACCTGGGGGCCGCGCTCGTCGAATGCGGGCTCAAGGTGCTGCTGGTCGACTTCGACCCGCAGGGCGCGCTCTCCGTCGGCCTGGGCATCAACCCGCTCCAGCTCGACCTGACGGTCTACAACCTGCTCATGGAGCGGGGCGTCACCGCCGAGGACGTGCTCCTGGAGACCGGCGTCGAGGGCCTCGACCTGCTGCCCAGCAACATCGACCTGTCGGCCGCCGAAGTGCAGCTCGTCACCGAGGTCGCCCGCGAGCAGGTGCTCGGCCGGGTGATCAAGCCGCTGCTGCCGCACTACGACGTGTGCCTCATCGACTGCCAGCCGTCGCTGGGCCTGCTCACGATCAACGCCCTCACCTGCGCCCACGGCGTCATGGTGCCGCTGGAGTGCGAGTTCTTCGCGCTGCGCGGCGTGGCGCTGCTCATGGACACGATCTCCAAGGTGCAGGAGCGGCTGAACGAGGACCTCGAGATCGAGGGCCTGCTGGCCACCATGTACGACGCCCGTACGCTGCACGGCCGTGAGGTGCTGGCGCGCGTGGTGGAGGCGTTCGGCGACAAGGTGTTCCACACGGTGATCAACCGTACGGTCCGCTTCCCCGACGCCACGGTCGCCGGCGAGCCCATCACCACCTTCGACCCGTCCTCGCTCGGCGCCAACGCTTACCGAGAGCTGGCCCGCGAGGTGCTCTCGCGCTGGTCGGCGCCTGCCACAATGGCCAGGTGACCGACGCCGAGCAGCCTCAGGGGTTCCAGGTCCACCTGGACGTCTTCGAGGGACCCTTCGACCTGCTCCTCGGCCTCATCGCCAAGCACAAGCTGGACATCACCGAGGTCTCGCTCTCCAAGGTCACCGACGAGTTCATCGCCTACATCCGCTCCCGTGGGACCGAGTGGGACCTCGACCAGACCAGCCACTTCCTGCTGGTCGCGGCGACCCTGCTCGACCTGAAGGCGGCCCGACTGCTGCCCTCGGGCGAGGTCGAGGACGAGGAGGACCTGGCGCTGCTGGAGGCCAGGGACCTGCTGTTCGCGCGGCTGCTGCAGTACAAGGCGTACAAGGAGGTGGCGAAGCTCTTCGCGGGGCGGATGGCCGAGGAGGCGCTGCGCTTCCCCCGTACGGTGCCGCTGGAGCCGCAGTTCGCCAACCTCCTGCCCGAGCTCATCCTGGGCATCGGGCCCGAGCAACTCGCCAAGATCGCCGCCAAGGCCTTCACCCCCAAGCTGCCCCCCACCGTCAGCGTCGGGCACATCTACCAGCCCCTGGCGAGCGTCAAGGAGCAGGCGGCCATCCTCGTCATGCACCTGCGCCGCCTCCGGCGCGCCACCTTCCGCACGCTGGTGGCCGACTGCTCGGGCACTTTCGAGGTCATCGCCCGATTCCTGGCGGTGCTGGAGCTCTTCCGGGAGTCGGCGGTCACCTTCGAACAGGTCGAAGCGCTGGGGGACTTGCACGTAACCTGGACGGGCGCTGACGACGGGGACGTCGCGGTGGGGGACGATTACGAGGAATCCGCGGAGAAACCAAGCAATGACTGACAGCCCACTGCCCACCCCTCGCCGATCCCCGGACTCCGAGCCCCCGCTCCCCGCCTGGATGACCCTCCCCGGCTCCCTCGTCCAACCCTCATCTCCGCCGGAAGAGGACACGACCGAACCGCCCTCACCCACCCCACCACCGCCCCCGGACGACGCCCGATCGACTGATGGGGCGATGTGGGCCGATGAGGCGCGCTCGACCGGCGGGGCCGAGTCGGCCGACGAGGCCGGATCCACCGCTGACGCGCTGTTGGCGGATGAGGAGGTTTCGGTCGACGGGCCGCTGTCGCAGGAGGCGGACAGCGCACCGGCGCCGGACGTTCCCTCCGCCGCCCCGGACGCGGGTCCTCCGGGCGCCGGGTCGGCGGGTCGTGGTGCGGCGGAGTTCGGCGCAACGCGCACAGCCGATGAGGCGGGCGCTTCGGAGGCCGGTGGGGCGTCGGCGCCTGAGTGGCGTGAGGCGGATGCCGCCTTGGGCGTGGCTCCCGGGCAGGGTGCGGAAGGCTTCGACGAGGGGCAGGAGCGGGCGGCTGAAGGGCCGACGCTGGAGGCGGCGCTGGAGGCCATCCTGCTCGTCGTCGACGAGCCCGTCTCCGAGATCACCCTGGCCCAGGTGCTGGAGCGGCCCACCCACGAGGTCGTCGCCGCGTTGCGGGGCCTGGCGGCGGAATATACCGCTGCCGGCCGAGGTTTTGACTTGAGAGATGTTGCGGGCGGCTGGCGTTTCTACACGCGTGCCGACTGCGCACCCCTGGTCGAGCGGTTCGTACGCGACGGCCAGCAGACGCGGCTGACCCAGGCCGCGCTGGAAACACTTGCGGTCGTGGCTTACCGGCAACCGGTGAGCCGGGCTCGCGTCGCCGCGGTACGCGGCGTCAACAGCGACGGCGTCATGCGGACGCTCGTCGCGAGAGGGCTGGTCGAAGAGGCCGGCACCGACCCGGAGAGCCAGGCAGTGCTCTACCGGACAAGCTCATACTTCCTTGAACGTCTGGGACTGCGGGATCTCAGCGAGCTCCCCGAGCTCGCGCCCTTCCTCCCCGACGACGTGGAAAACCTCGAGGAGACAACAAAGTGATCAACAGGCGTAGCACCCCGTCCGGTGATGGACGCGGTCGTGGACGTACCGGCGGCTCGGGTCAGGGCCGAGCGGGACGTCCCGCCTTCCGCTCCGATTCCAGTTCAGGATCCCGGTCCGGCGGCGGCTTCCGCGGCGGATCCGGGGACTCCCTCCGCGCCGACCGGAGCGGCTCACGCGCCCGGTACGGGTCCGGCGACGGCGAGCAGAGGCCCTCCCGCGGCGAGCGCGAGTACCCGGCGCGTGACGACCGCGGCAACCGTTACGAGGACCGTGGCAACCGGACCGGTGACCGTGCCGGCCGGAACGATGACCGTGGGAGCCGGTACGACGACCGGGGTGGCCGGTACGAAGACCGCAACGGGCGTGGTGAGCGCCAGGAGCGGCCCCGCGGCGACCGAGGCGGATACCGCCCCGAGCGCCGCGACGACGAGCGCGGCGGGGGCGCCCGCGGCTCCCGCGACGAGCGTGGCGGCTACGGCGGCGACCGACGCGACGAGCGCGGCGGTTACGCGGCCGGACGGCGTGACGACCGCGGCGGTTTCGGTGCCGGGCGGCGTGACGACCGCGGCGGTTATGCGGCCGGACGGCGCGATGACCGTGGCGGCTTCGGCGCCGGGCGGCGCGATGAGCGCGGCGGCTCCGGTGCTGGACGGCGTGACGAGCGTGGCGGTTTCGGTGCGGGCCGCCGTGACGAGCGTGGCGGTTTCGGCGCCGGGCGGCGTGACGAGCGCGGTGGCTATGGTGCCGGGCGGCGTGACGAGCGCGGCGGTTACGCGGCCAACAGGCGCGATGACCGTGGCGGTTACGGTGCCGGGCGGCGCGATGAGCGCGAGGGCTCCGGCGCCGGGCGGCGTGACGAGCGCGGTGGCTTCGGTGCCGGGCGGCGTGATGAGCGCAGCAGCAGCGGTGGCGGCGGGTTCCGGGCTGATCGGAGCGGGCGCAGGGACGGGGGCGCTCCGGCTTCCTCGCGTGCCCGGTTCGGCAGGCGGGACGGCGACGCCCGCCCCGGCGACCGCGCCCCCCGTACCCCCCGCCGCGACGACGTGCAGACGATCGGCAGCGGCAGCCCCCAGCGCGACCGCGTGAAGGCCGCTCGCCAGCCCCTCCGCGACCGCGACTTCTACGCCGACGACTACACCGACGAGCGCGACACCACCGAGGTCCCCAACGGGGTGCGGCTGCAGAAGGTGCTCGCCCAGGCGGGCGTGGCCAGCCGCCGGGCCTGCGAGGAGATGATCGGCGACGGCAGGGTCACCGTGAACGGCCAGGTCGTCAGGCGGTTCGGGGCCAAGGTGGACCCGGCGACGCAGGTCATCCACGTGGACGGCAAGCGCATCCCCACCGCCCCCGACCTCGTCTACTACGCCCTGAACAAGCCCATCGGCGTCGTCTCCACCATGAGCGACCCGCAGGGCCGCCCGTGCCTGGCCGACTACGTGGAGGAGCTGGCTCCGAGGCTGTTCCACGTGGGCAGGCTGGACACCGAGACCGAGGGCCTGCTGCTGCTCACCAACGACGGCGAGCTGGCCAACCGGCTGACGCACCCCAGCTACGGCGTGCAGAAGAAATACTGGGCCAAGGTGCCGGGCCCGATCCCGCGCGACCTGGGCCGCAGGCTCAAGCAGGGCATCGACCTGGAGGACGGCCTCGTCAAGGCCGACAGCTTCGCGATCGTGCAGGAGCACGGCCAGCAGGCGCTGGTCGAGGTCGTCCTGCACGAGGGCCGCAAGCACGTCGTCCGGCGCATGCTGGAAGAGGCGGGCCACCGGGTGATCGACCTGGCCAGGATCGAGTTCGGGCCGGTGAAGCTGGGCCGTACCAAACCGGGGACGGTCAGGGCGCTGACCTTGAAAGAGGTCGGTGAGCTGTACGCGGCCGTGAAGCTGTAATCTGGCCGGACGCAGGAGCCCGTGCGAACCTCCGCACGGGCTCTCCCGCTATGGAAGGGGACTGACCACATGGTGCGGGCGATCCGCGGGGCGATCCAGGTGGAAGCCAACGACCGCGACTCGATCATCGCAGGCACGACCGAGCTGGTCACCGCGATCATGGAGCGCAACGAGCTGACCACCGACGACGTGATCAGCGTGCTGTTCACGGCCACGCCCGACCTGACGGCCGAGTTCCCGGCGCTGGCGGCGCGCAAGCTGGGCTTCCACGAGGTGCCGCTGATCTGCTGCACCGAGATCGACGTGCCGGGCGCGCTGCCCCGGGTGGTGCGCCTCATGGCCCACGTCGACCTCGACCGCCCGCGCTCCGCGATCCAGCATGTCTACCTGCGTGGCGCCGTGAAGTTGCGGCAGGATATCGCCCAGTAACGCCCGGCGATTACGTCAGGGCATACTCACGCCCACTATGGCCCGATAAATCAGGACACCGAGATGGAACTTCGCACCGCGCTCGTCGTCGGCACCGGTCTCATCGGCACTTCCGCGGCCCTGGCGCTGCGCAAGCGCGGCGTACGCGTGCTGCTCGCCGACCGCGATCAGGCCGCCGTACGGCTGGCCCGGGAGCTGGGCGCGGGCGAAGACTGGGACCCGGACGCGCAGCTCGCCGACGAGGTGGACCTGGCGATCATCGCGGTCCCCCCGGCCCACGTGGCGAGCGAGCTGCTGGAGCTGCAGCGGATCAACGCCGCCAGGTTCTACACCGACGTCGCCAGCGTGAAGGCCGAGCCCCTGCACCGGGCCACGCAGCTCGGCTGCGACCTGACCTCCTACGTCGCCTCCCACCCGCTCGCCGGCCGCGAGAAGTCCGGCCCGGGGGCGGCCAGGGCCGATCTGTTCCTGGGCCGGCCGTGGGCGCTGTGCCCCACCGAGGAGGCCGACCCCGAGGCCAAGGCGACCGTGCTGCGGCTGATCGAGCTGTGCGGGGCCAACGCGGTCGAGGTGAGCGCGTCCGAGCACGACCGCGCGGTCGCCGTCGTCTCCCACGCCCCCCACGTCGCCGCCTCCGCCGTGGCGGCCCGCCTGGCCGACGCCACCGACGTCGCGCTCGGCCTGGCCGGTCAGGGCGTGCGTGACGTCACCCGGATCGCGGGCAGCGACCCGAGCCTCTGGCTCGGCATCCTGTCCGGCAACGCCTCCCCGGTCGCCGAGGTGCTCGAAGCCGTCGCCGCCGACCTGGCCGACGCCGCCAGCGCCCTGCGCGCCCTGGCCGAGGGCGACGGCACCGCCACCAACGACATCACCCAGCTCCTCAAGCGCGGTGTCGTCGGCCACGACCGCATCCCCGGCAAGCACGGCGGCCCGGCCCCCTCCTACGCCGTCGTCCAGGTCGTCATCGGCGACCGTCCCGGCCAGCTCGCCCGCCTCTTCCAGGTGTGCGACGAGGTCGGGGTCAACGTCGAGGACGTGCGCCTGGAGCACGCCCCCGGCCTGCCCCTGGGCATCGCCGAGCTGTCGGTCCAGCCCGACGCCGTGTCCATGCTGGCCGAGGGCCTGCGCGAGCGCGGCTGGGAAGTTCCCTGACCCCTGGGTCCTCCCGTGTGAAAGCAGAACGCCCTATCGGTTGAGTAAAGGGTGTGACTGCCAAAGTGACGGCTCGCGCCGGGCCATCGGACCCGGCGGAGGCGCTGAGCGACGCGGCTCTGCTGGAGCTGTCGTGCCGAAAACCCGAGCGGTTCGGTGAGATCTACGACCGGTACGTGGCGGAGATCCACGCCTACCTCGGCAGGCGCCTGGACCGGCAGGCCGCCGACGACCTGACCGCCGAGGTGTTCCTCGCTGCCTTCAGGAAGCGCGAGACGTTCGACTCCGGGCGCGGCGAGGTCCGCGCCTGGCTCTACGGGTTCGCCACCAACCTGATCAGCCTGCACCGCCGTACCGAGCTCCGGCGGCTGGCCGCGCTGCAGCGCAGCGCCGGCGTGCACCGCGCCCCGGAGGACGGCCACGAGGAGCGCGTGGTGACCCGCGTGGACGCCGTGAGCACACAGGGGCGGCTCGCGGAGGAGCTGCGGGCCCTGTCCGACGGCGACAGGGACGTGCTGCTCCTGAGCGCGCTGGGCGAGCTGAGCCATGAAGAGGTGGCCCAGGCCCTCGACATCCCGTACGGCACCGTCGGATCCCGCCTGTCCCGTGTGCGCAAGAAGCTCCGTGCCGCCCTGGGCAGCGTCAACCCCCTGAACGGAGGCACCGATGGATGACTACCGGGCGGTGCGGGAGCTGCTGCCCGCGCCGCCGCTGACGCCCGACGTGGAACGGGCCGGACGCGACAGGCTGGCCGCCGCGATCGCGGGGGAGCGGGTACGGAAGGGCCGCAGGGCCGCCAGGTGGACCGGGCTGGGGCTCGGCCTGGCGGGCGCGGCGGCCGCGGCGGCCCTGGTCGTCGTTCCCGCCACGGCCCCCACCGCGCCGACCCCGCACGGCGTGATCGCCGCGCCTGACGGCAAACAGTTCCTGCTGGCCGCCGCGGCTTCGGTGACCTCCGTGCCGGACGCCGGCACGTGGTGGGGGAGCACGCTGATCAACGGCAGGGAGTTCCGCGAGCCCGGCCAGGGCTACGTGCTGCGGGAGAGCGAGTCGCAGGAGACGTGGATCCCCGCGGACCCGGAGGGCCGCACCTGGTACCGCTGGAAGTACCTGGGCGCCAAGCCCGCCACGCCCCAGGACGAGGCGGCCTGGCGCGCCGCCGGGGCGCCGGAGTCGTGGACCTACGCGAAGAAGGCTCCCGGGTTGCCCACCGAGGACGCCCCACTCGGCATCGTACGGGCGGCGCCCGGCAAGCCGGAGACCTTCTCCACCGAGGACTGGGACTTCCGCATCGTGCTCGCGGACAAGCCCCTGACCAAGATGAACGAGGTCCCCGACACCCCCGAGGGCCTGCGCGCGCTCCTCGGCGCCCCCGACGACCAGGCGACCATCGACAACACCGCCCGCCTGCTCTTCTTCGCGCCGGTGACCAGCCGGACCAGGGCCGCCGCCTACCGGCTGCTCGCCTCGCTGCCCGGGGTCGACGCCGTCGGCCCGGTGACCGACGTGCTGGGCCGCGCGGGACAGGCGGTCGAGTACCGCTCCGCCGAATACCCCACCACACCGTACGCGGGAGAGACCCGCACCCGGCTGGTGATCGATCCGGTCAGCGGGATGCCGCTGTCCATCGAGACCCGGTCGGTGAAGGACGGGCTGCTCCTGGAGTACACCGCGATCCAGGACAGCCGCTGGACGAACGACAACCCGTTGGAGGAGACGAAGTGAGATATCCGATAGCCGCAGTGGCCGTCCTCATCACCGCCGGCGTCGTCGCCGTGCCCGCGCAGGCAGCCCCGGCCGAGGGCGCCTACTGGCGGGTCGAGGTGGTGCGGACCGCGGACCATCCACGCCCCGTGGGCAGCGGATACACGGTGACCCAGCGGTCGGTCAGCGTCGACTGGCAGACGCCCGGGGGCAAGGCGTGGTCCGCCTACCGCGAGCTGGGAGCCCGGCCCAAGACCGCGAAGGACGAGGCGGCCTGGAAGGCCGACGGCTCGCCGACCTCGTGGACGTACCGGACGGAAGGCATGAAGATCTCGCTGTCCACTGAACCCGGCAAGGGCCGCGTGGGCCCGGTGAAGGGGCGGCCCGCAGGAAAGTTCCGGATGGGGGAGAAGTGGGTGACGTACGCCCAGCTCCAGGCCCTGCCGACCGAGCCCGAAACGCTCAGGGCGCGCGTCGTCGCGGACGTGCGCGCCTGGATCGACGCGGCCGCGGAGGAGGCCAAGACCACCGACCCGAGTGCCAAGAAGGAGGACTGGCTGGCCCACCTCGACAGGTACGTGGCCGAGCACATGACCCACCTGCTGTACGAGAACCCGGTGCCGTTCAAGGTCAGGTCCGCCGCGTACCAGGCGCTGAAGACCACCAAGGGCGTCAGTGACCTCGGCCAGGCGAAGGACCCGCTGAACCGGTCCGGCCAGAAGGTCGCCCTGCCGGTCTACGAGCGGAAGAGCTCGGTGCTCAAGGAGCAGTTCATCGTGGACACCAAGACGATGACGCTGCTGGCCCGCTACGTCGATCTCCAGGACGGCGGCAAGCAGCTGGCCGGCAAGAGCGGGGTCGAGACGTACAAGGTCGGCTGGACCGACGACAAGCCCGCCGTGCCCGCCGCCGGCTAGCACCGGCCCGATGTCACATCCGAGCCTCCTCGGTCCGTCTTCAGGCCGGATCGAGGAGGTAAGGACAATGACCGACATTCTGGTACTCGGAGCCGGCTACACCGGGGTCGCCGCGGCCATCAGGACCGCCGTCAGGACCCGCCGCGCGGGGGGCCGGGTGCGGCTGGTGAACGCCTCGGCGAGGTTCACCGAGCGGCTCCGGCTGCACCAGACGGCGGCCGGGCAGCGGCTGGCCGACTTCCCGCTGCAGGACGTGGTCGCGGGCACCGGCATCGAGTTCGTCCAGGGACGGGTGGCCGGGCTGGACGTCGAGCGCCGTCAGGCCCGGCTGGAGGACGGGCGCGTGCTCGGCTACGACAAGCTGATCTACGCGCTCGGCGCCGTCACCGACGCCTCGGTGCCCGGCGTCGCCGAGCACGCCTTCGTCTACGACGACTACGCGGGCACCGTACGGCTCGCCGAACACCTCGCGGGCCTCGCCTCGGGCACGGTCGTCGTGGCCGGCGGCGGGCTGACCGGCGTCGAGTCGGCCGCGGAGATCGCCGAGGCGCACCCGCGCCTGCACGTGGTCCTGCTGACCAGGGGGCGGCCGGGCTCCATGATGGGCGAGCGGGCCCGCGCCCACCTGGACGCCGCGCTGGAGCGGCTGGGCGTCGAGGTGCGCACCGGCGCGGACATCACCAAGGTGCTGCCGGAGGGGGTCGAGCTGGCCGGGGGCGAGCTCGTCCACTCCGACGCGACACTGTGGACCACCGGCACCAGGGGCCTGCCGCCGGCCGCCGAGTCGGGGCTGAGCGTCGACGCCCGCGGCCGGATCGTGGTGGACTCCGCGCTGCGCTCGGTCTCCCACCCCGACGTGTACGCCGTCGGCGACGCCGCCGCGGTCAGCCAGCCGTACGGCGTGCTGCACGGCACCTGCCAGGGCGGCATCCCCACCGGCCTGCACGCGGCCGACTCGCTCGCCGCGACCCTGCGCGGCAGGACCCCGAAGGCGTTCCGGTTCGGGTACGTGCATCAGCCCGTCTCGCTGGGGCGCGAGGACGCGGTCATCCAGTTCACCCGGCCGGACGACAGCCCGCGCAGGTGGTACCTGAGGGGCCGGGCGGCGATCGCGTACAAGGAGGCCGTGAGCGGCAGCCCGCTGCCCACGTTCGGGCTGCTGAAGCGGGGGCTGGTGCCCGTGTGGGCGTTCGCGCTGACCGGAGGGCTCGGGTGAACGGCACGACGGGCGGGGCACTGGGCCCCGCCCGTCGCGTTCTTCCGTGATCAGCGCCTGGTCGTCAGGGCCTCGGTCACGTCACTCGGGTCGTCGAACATCTCGTGGTCGGGCAGGGTCTCCAGGGCTTTGATGATGTCCTTGCTCGCCTTGCGCTCGCGGGCAGCCCTGATCAGCTCCTGCTTGTTGGCCGGAAATTCCACGCCGCTCAGGTTCTTGAGCAGGTCGATCGGGTTCGGTATTGTCGTCATAACTCTGTGCTGCCCGACTGTCACGATATGTAACATTCGGTCAGCAATCGTGCTGTTCCAGCCGCTGCCGTGCCCGCTCCACCTCGGGCGGCAGTTCCCGCCGCTCGGCCAGTGCCCGCGACAGCCTCGGCACGGCCGTACGCAGCCCCTCCCAGCCGGCCGGTCCGGCGCGGAGCGCGTCGAGCGACCGCCGCGCCACCACCCGCCACGGGCGGCGCAGCACCGCGGTCAGCACGGCGTTGCGCGTGGCCAGCACCTGCCTGCCGCGCGGGTCCTTGGGCGGGGGCGGGTGGTGGTGGGCCACGACCTCGTCCACGTACGCCAGTCCCCACCCCTTCGCGGCCAGGTCCACGGCCAGCCGCTCCTCCTCGCCGAAGAAGAAGATCACGTCGTCGAACCCGCCCGCCTCCAGGAACGCCTCCTTGCGCACCACCACCGCGAACGCCAGGAACCCCAGCACGCTCGGCCCCGGCAGGTCCGGCTCCACGCCGAGCGGTGAGTCGCGCATCGCCTCCGAGACCGCGTCCAGGCGCTCCTCCGGCCCCACCAGCACGCGTGCCCCCAGGACGGCCAGCCGCGGATGCGCGTCCAGCACGTCCGCGGCCCGCTCCAGCGCCCCCGGCGCCCACCAGGAGTCGTCGTCGGCGAAGGCCACGTACGGGGTCTCGGCCAGGCGGACGCCGAGGTTGCGGCCCGGCGCCCCCAGGTTCCTGCCCGCCTCCACCACGTGAACGTCCGGGAAGTGGCGCCGCACGAACCCCGCCGTCCCGTCGGTCGAGCCGTTGTCGACGAGGATGACCGGGCGCGGGTGCAGCGGAAGCGTGCGGGCCAGCACCCGCAGCCTGTCCTTGCTGGCCACCACCACGGTGACGCGCGGATCGTTCACAGAGGGCCACTTACCGCGCGGCGCTCTCTTACTCCTCTTGGTTGACGCGCTCCCCGGAAAGGGGGTATCAAAAGCGGTAACAGCGTTACCGAGAAGAAACGGCGTTACCGTGAGCACTGCGTACCAGCAGGCCCAGCAGGAGGGGCAGAGCGTCGTCCGGGCCGCGATCCTCGACGCCGCCACGCACCTGCTCGCCACCGAGGGGCCGGCGGCGCTGACCGTGCGGCGGATCTCCGGCGAGGTCGGCTGCTCGACCAAGGTGATCTACACGCTGTTCGGCGGCAAGGACGGGCTCAGCCAGGCGCTGTGGCTGGAGGGGTTCGCGCGGTTCGAGCGGTGGATGCTCGAGGTGATGGGGCCGGATGATCCCCTGACCACGCTGCGCAGAGGCATGGTGGCCTACCGCGCCTACGCCCTGGCCGAGCCCGACTACTACCGGGTCATGTTCCAGGGGGCGATGCCGGGGTTCAAGCCGGACCAGGAGTCGGTGCAGGCCGCCAGGCGGACGTTCGACCTGCTGCTGCGGCGCGTGGAGGAGTGCCTGGAGGCGGGGGTGCTGCGCGGGGGAGCGGCCCGGGAGATCGCCGATGTGCTGTGGATGGCCATGCACGGCGCCGTAAGTCTGGAAATTTCTGGCTATTTCGAGCCTGACGAGGTGGCACAGCGCTACGAGCTGCTCTGCGCCTCGGTCCTCGCGCCTTTCCTGGCCCACAGTGCCGTGACCCACGGTGACGTGACCCACGGTGACGTGAGCCAAGGCGCCTGACCCACGACGAGAGGAACGCGACATGACGCCCTTCACCGGCGGGTTCGCGCCCGTGACCGATGAGATCACGGCCTTCGACCTGGAGGTCACCGGCAGCGTCCCGGCCGAGCTGAACGGCCGCTACCTGCGCAACGGCCCCAACCCGCTCAGCCTCGACGACCCCACGGCGAGCCACCTGTTCCTCGGCGAGGGCATGGTCCACGGCGTGCGGCTGCGCGACGGCCGCGCCGAGTGGTACCGCAACCGCTGGGTCCGCAGCGCCCGCGTCGCCGAACGGCTCGGCGAGCCGCCCCGGCCGGGCCCGCTGCACAAGAACTGGGACTTCGCCGCCAACACGCACGTCATCGGGCTGGCCGGGCGCACGTTCGCGACCGTGGAGGCGGGGCCCCTGCCGTACGAGCTGGACTACGAGCTCGACACCGTCGGCACGTGCGACTTCGACGGCGGCCTGCCCGGCGGGTTCGCCGCGCACACCCACCTCGACCCGGTCAGCGGCGAACTGCACGCGCTGGCCTACTTCTTCGGCTGGGACCACCACCAGCACATCGTGATCGACCCCAAGGGCTCGGTGACGCGGATCAGGGACATCCCGATCGCCGACGCCCCGATGCTGCACGACTTCGCGCTCACCGAGCGGTACGTGGTGATCTACGACCTGCCGGTCACGTTCAGCCAGGCCCACGCGGAGAAGGGCGTGCCGCTGCCGTACGCGTGGAACGACGCCCACGGCGCCCGGATCGGGCTCATGTCGCGCGAGAGCGGCGAGGTGCGGTGGGTGGAGGTGGACCCGTGCTGGGTGTTCCACACGCTCAACGCCTACGACGACGGCGACGAGGTGGTCGTGGACGTGGTCCGCTACCCCAAGCGGTTCGTGGACGCCCGGCTCGACCTGGGCGGCCTGCCGACGCTCGACCGGTGGACGATCGACCCGGCCGCCGGCAAGGTCCGGCAGACGCGGCTGGACGACCGGCCGCAGGAGTTCCCGCGCATGGACGAGCGCCGCACCGGCCGGCCGTACCGCTACGGCTACACCTCGGCCGCCCGCGACCTCCACGACGTGCTCTACCCGGCCGACGGCGAGCTGGAGGACCTGCCCGACCAGGCCTTCGACAACACGCTCATCAAGCACGACCTGGCGCGGGGGACGCAGGAGTGGCGGCAGTTCGGGCGGGGCGCGTACGCCGGCGAGCCCGCGTTCGTGGCCTCCGGCGCGGCCGAGGACAACGGGTACGTGCTCGTCCTGGTCAACAACGAGACCAGGGGAGCGGCCGACCTGGTGATCCTTTCCGCGCAGGACTTCACCGGCGAGCCGGTCGCCACCGTCCACCTGCCGGCCCGCGTCCCGCTCGGCTTCCACGGAAGCTGGATCGCCGACTGAGCCGGACACGGTAGCCTCTTCAGGTTGGGATTCTTGAGAAGCTCGTGAAGAGGGAGAGGCCGTGACCGGTCTGGTCGTCGCCATGGACGGTCCTTCGGGGTCGGGTAAGTCGAGCGTGTCGCGCGGGGTCGCCCGGGCGCTGGGCCTGCGCTACCTCGACACCGGGGCGATGTACCGGGCGATGACCTGGTGGATGCTGCGGCAGTCCGTCGACCTGACCGACCCCGCCGCCGTGGCGGCCCGCTCCGGCGAGCCGCGCATCGAGGCCGGCACCGACCCCGACGGTCCCACGATCCACGTCGACGGCGTCGACGTGGCGGGCCCGATCAGGGAGTCCGAGGTCACCGGCGCCGTCTCCACCGTGGCCGCCGTCCCCGAGGTCCGGGCCCGCCTGGTGGCGCTCCAGCGGGAGCTCATCGGGGCCGGTGACATCGTGGTCGAAGGCCGCGACATCGGCACGGTCGTCTGGCCCGAGGCCGCCGTCAAGGTCTACCTGACGGCCAGCCCGGAGGCCCGTGCCCGGCGGCGCAACGCCGAGCTGGCCGGCTCGACGGTGGCGGCGCAGCAGGAGGCCATGGCCAAGCGTGACACCCTCGACTCGACCCGCAAGACGGACCCACTCTCGATGGCGGATGGCGCCGTCGAGCTCGACACCACGCCGTTGACCTTGGAAGAGGTCATCGCCGAGGTGCTGAGACTGGTCGCGGAGCGGAGGAGCTCGGAAGGAGAGAGCGGAGCCAACGAGTTCCGAAGCGGCCGCGACCGTGTAAACGAGCGCACCTGACGGTGCGGTACTCACAAAGGATGAAATTTCGTGTCAACGGGGGATTGGGTCGAGGCCGGTCTCGACGACCTTGAGATCACCGAGCACGGCGACACTACGCCGTTGCCGGTCGTCGCCATCGTGGGGCGGCCTAATGTCGGCAAGTCCACGCTGGTCAACCGCATCATCGGCCGCCGCGAGGCGGTCGTGGAGGACGTGCCGGGCGTCACGCGCGACCGGGTCACGTACGACGCCAACTGGCGTGGCCGCCGCTTCACGGTGGTCGACACCGGCGGCTGGGACCCCGACGCCACCGGGATGAACCTGCGCATCGCCGAGCAGGCCCAGGTCGCCGTCGAGCTGGCCGACGTGATCGTGTTCGTCGTCGACGCCACCGTGGGCGCGACCGACGCCGACGAGATCGTGGGCTCGGTCCTGCGGCAGTCCGGCAAGCCGGTCGTCCTGGCCGCCAACAAGGTCGACAACCAGCAGCTGGAGCTGGAGGCCGCCGCGCTGTGGTCGCTCGGCCTCGGCGAGCCGTACCCGGTCTCGGCCCTGCACGGGCGCTCCAGCGGCGACCTGCTCGACGTGGTGCTCGACGCGCTGCCCGAGACGCCCGCGCTCGGCTTCGAGACCGAACGCGGCCCCGCCCGCGTCGCGCTGCTCGGCAAGCCCAACGTCGGCAAGTCCTCGCTGCTCAACAAGCTCGCGGGCGAGGAGCGGGTGCTGGTCGACCCGATGGCCGGCACCACCCGCGACCCCGTCGACGAGCTGATCGAGCTGGGCGGGCGCACCTGGCGGTTCGTCGACACGGCCGGCATCCGGCGGCGCGACCGGGAGCTGCAGGGGGCCGACTTCTACGCGGCCATGCGCACCCGCGCCGCGCTGGAGCGCACCGAGGTGGCCGTCGTGCTCATCGACGCCAGCCAGATCCTCACCGAGCAGGACCTGCGCATCATCGGCCTGGTCATCGAGTCGGGCCGGGCCATGGTGGTGGCCTTCAACAAGTGGGACCTGGTCGACGAGGACCGCCGCTACTACCTGGAGAAGGAGATCGACCGCCAGCTCGTCCGCACCCCGTGGGCGCTGCGGGTCAACATCTCCGCCCTGACGGGCCGGCACATCGACCGGCTGGTGCCCGCCCTGGAGAAGGCGCTCGACTCCTGGTCCACCCGGGTGCCCACCGCCCGGCTCAACGCGTTCCTGACGGAGCTGGTGCAGCAGACGCCGCCGCCGGTGCGGGGCGGGAAGCAGCCCAAGATCCTCTTCGCCACGCAGGCCTCCGTGGAGCCGCCGAAGTTCGTGCTGTTCACGTCGGGATGGCTGGAGGACACCTACCGGCGCTTCATCGAGCGGCGCATCCGGGAGGAGTTCGGGTTCGCCGGCTCGCCGATCGAGGTCACGATGAAGATCCGGGAGAAGCGGGCCAAGAAGGACAAGTGACGCGCACGGCGCCCGGGGGAATGGTTTTGCCGTTCCCCCGGGCGCGGCCGTAGGATCTACGGCAACGCGTCGACGGAGACGAGTAGCCAGAGGTCCGCAGGGGTCGAGAGAGCCGCCGGTAGCTGCGAAGGCGGTCCCGTGCTCCGCTGGTGAAGACACTCCCGAGTGCGGGGAGGAAATGCCCCGCCGGTCTGACCCCCGTCATCGGGTCGTCGAGGCCGCCTCCGCTGAGGCGGCGAAAGTGCGGTGGCACCGGGAGCTCCCTTCTCCCCCGCACTCCCAAGGGGTCATGCAATTCCTCGTGAGGAGCTGTAATGATCTCTCGTGTCATGTCGGCGGAGCTCGCTGAGCACGCCGGCCAACGAGTGACGATCGCCGGCTGGGTCCATCGCCGCCGGCAGCTGAAATCCGTGTCCTTCCTCGTCGTCAGGGACCGTACCGGCCTGGCCCAGGTGGTCGCCGCGAGCGACCTGCCCGGCGAGGAGAGCGTCGTCGAGGTCACCGGCACCGTGACCGCCAGCCCGCAGGCGCCGGGAGGCGTCGAGCTGGTGGAGCCGGAGATCGAGGTGCTGTCGGAGCCGTGCGCGGCGCCGCCGTTCGACCTGTACCGGCCGGTGGTGCCGGCCGGGCTGCCGACGATCCTCGACCACGCGCCGGTCGCGCTGCGGCATCCGCTGCTCGGCGCGCCGCTGGAGATCTCGGCCGCGAGCGTGGCGGGCTTCCGCGAGACGCTCGACGGGCTCGGGTTCACCGAGATCCACACGCCGAAGATCGTCGCCTCGGCCACCGAGTCGGGCGCGAACGTCTTCGGCATCGACTACTTCGGCAGGCGCGCCTACCTGGCCCAGTCGCCGCAGTTCTACAAGCAGGCGATGGTGGGGGTGTTCGAGCGGGTCTACGAGGTCGGCCCCGTCTTCCGCGCCGAGCCGCACGACACCGTACGCCATCTGGCCCAGTACACCAGCCTCGACGCCGAGCTGGGCTTCGTCATGGACCACCGGGACGTGATGGCGGTGCTGCGGGAGGTGGTGGCGGGCATGCTGGAGTCGGTACGGCGCCGCGCCCCGTCCGCCGTCGAACGCGCCGGGGCAATCCTGCCCGAGGTGCCCGCCGAGATCCCGGCCATCCACTTCACCGAGGCGCAGGAGCTGACCGGCTCGGCCGAGCCGGACCTGTCGCCCGCGCAGGAGCGGTGGCTGTGCGAGTGGGCGGCGAAGGAGCACGGGTCGGAGTTCCTGTTCGTCACCGGCTACCCGATGTCCAAGCGGCCCTTCTACACCCACCCGGACCCCGCGCGGCCCGGGCACTCCAACGGGTTCGACCTGCTCTTCCGGGGCTTGGAGCTGGTCACCGGCGGGCAGCGGCTGCACAGGTACCCGGACTACGTGGCCGCGCTGGCCGCCCGGGGCGAGGGCACGGAGCCGTACGAGGGGTACTTGCAGGCGTTCCGGTACGGGATGCCGCCGCACGGCGGGTTCGCGCTCGGGCTGGAACGGTGGACGGCGCGGCTGACCGGCGCCGCCAACATCCGCCAGACCACCGCCTTCCCCCGCGACCTGCACCGCCTGTCCCCGTGACCCTGGCCCCCTGCGCCCGCTCTCATCCGGGCGCAGGGGGCTCGCCCCGCCGGGCGCGAGGCATCAGCAGCGCGACGGCCGCGCCCAGCAGGCAGACGAAGGCCGTGACCAGGAACATCTCCGTGTACTCCGTGTGCAGCGCCGCCTGCACCTTCGCGGTGTACTCGGCCAGCTGCCGCTGGTACGTCACCGCGTCCACGCCGAACGGCAGCGGCGTGTCCAGCTGGGCGGTCAGCGACTGGAACCGGTAGAACCCCCACGCCGACACCGCCGCGATGCCGATCAGCATGCCCATCATCCTGGCCACCACGACCGCCGCCGACGCCACGCCGTGCTGGGCCGCCGAGGTCACGCGCAGCACCGCCGACGAGACCGGGGCGATGACCAGGCCCAGTCCCAGACCGGCGACCACCAGATCGACGTCCACGAGGAGCCCGGCGCTCTTGAGATCGAGCGGCCAGCGGCTCATCAGCCAGTAGCCGGCCGCCCCCAGCACCAGGCCCGCCACCGCGACGACGCTCTCGCCCAGCCTGCGGGCCAGGAGGCCGCCCAGCAGGGCGCCCACGGTGAGCGCGGCCAGGAACCTGGCCAGGATCAGCGACGCTCCCAGCGCGTCCTCGCCGAGCAGGGTCTGGGCGGTGAACTGGACGAACACCATGGTCACCAGGAGCGCCGCCCCGGCCAGGAAGCTCACGGCCAGGGTGGCGAGCAGGGGGCCCTTGCGGGTGGCGGAGAGGTCGAGCAGGCGTACGGGGGAGCGGATCTCCCACCACACGAAGATCCCTGCCGCCAGCGCGCCGGCGGCGATCACGGGCAGGCCCCACGGCGGGAGCACGGTCTTGGCCGGGTCGGGGTTGTACAGGCCCACGACCAGCAGCGCGAGCGCCAGCGCCAGCAACGCCCCACCGACGACGTCCACCCGCCGCCTCCCGCCGCCGCTCCCGGCCTGCCCGGCGCCGGTGGTCGTCGTGGGGTCGGGCGGCGGGCCGGTGCGGGCGGGCGGGCCGGAGGGGACGGTGAAGTGGACCGCGACGGCGGCCAGGGCGGCGAGCGGGAGGTTGATCCAGAAGATGGCGTGCCAGCCGCCCAGCTCCACCCCCGCCACCACGGTGCTCGGGATCAGCGCCAGCACCCCGCCGTACAGGGGCCCGAGGGCGCTC
This sequence comes from Nonomuraea angiospora, assembly GCF_014873145.1. Lineage (NCBI taxonomy): Bacteria > Bacillati > Actinomycetota > Actinomycetes > Streptosporangiales > Streptosporangiaceae > Nonomuraea > Nonomuraea angiospora. The sequence continues at coordinate 12,071,988 of NZ_JADBEK010000001.1, forward strand.
CCGAGCTCCTGCGCCGCCCCCACGGCGCCCAGCGCCACCGGCCGCTCGTGCTCGTCCCACAGGTCGCCGATGAGCGCCATCGTGATCGGCAGCAGCGCCCCGCCCGCCACCCCCTGCACGGTGCGCCCGGCCACCACCATCACCTCGCCGGACGCCAGCGCCGTCAGCACCGAGCCGAGCGCGAACGCCGCCAGGCAGGCGTGGATCAGCGGCCGCCGCCCGTAACGGTCGGAGAGCTGGCCGAGCAGCGGCATCGCGGCGACGTACCCGAGCAGGAACCCCGTCACGATCGGCGTGGCCCGCTCCAGGTGGTTCAGCGGGATGCCCACGTCCTCGGCGATGTCGATGAGGACCGTGACCACCACGTACGCGTCGAGCCCGGCCAGCAGCACCACCGCGCCCCCGGCGCCGAGGACGACCCGGCGGGCGCCTCTCATCCGGCGGGCGGCGTGATCGTGACCGGCGCGTCGTAGTCGCTGAACGACACCGTCACCGTGCCGTCCTGCAGCGGCAGGCTGGCCTTGGTCAGGCGGCTGGTGGCCTTGTCGATCCAGACCTTGCCGTTCACGCCCTGCGTGAAGCCGGGGATGATCTGGCCGATGGCCTGCCCGGGGAACGTGGTGGCCACCCGGTAGGCGTCGCCCTCCAGCGCCTCCACCTGGGGATCGGTGGCCGAGGTGAGCAGCTGCGCGATGCCCTTGGTGGGGTTGAGGATCACCGAGGGGTCGTAGAACTGCGCGAGCTGCTGCCGGGTCATCTTCTGGAAGCCGCCCGTGGGCCCCTTGAAGTGCACGGTGTCCCCGACCACGGCGAAGCTGATCTCCTGCAGGCCCAGGAGGTCGATCGTGATCGTGCCGTCGGCGTCGCCGGCGGCCGTGAGCCTGCCGTCCGCCTTCTTGACGGGCACCGTGGTCTTGCCCTCCGTCGCGATCGAGAAGCCGGCCGACTTGACGCCCTTCATGGCCTCGGCGGCCTTCTTCATCAGGTCGGGACCGGCAGGCAGCTCGCCGCCGCCGCCCGACGAACACGCCGACACCAGCGCGAGAACGGCGACGATCAGAAGCTTTCTGAGCATGTGCGGATCGTATCCACCGCCTGGGAACGCCGTGCGGCGTCGCGGATATCGGTTGGGTGTCAGCGCAACTTCTTGAGGCGCTCGACGATCGGCCCGTAGGCCGCGTCGATCGCTTCGAGCTGGTCGTCGGTGAGCCGGTCGACGAAGTGCTCGCGCACGCTCGCCACGTGGTGCGGCGCCACCCGCTGGATCGTCTCCCAGCCCTCGTCGGTCAGCACCGCGAACGTGCCCCGCCGGTCGTCGCGGCAGTCCTCCCTGGTCACCAGGCCCTTGGCCTCCATGCGGGAGATCTGGTGCGACAGCCGGCTGCGTGACTGGATCGTCGCGTCGGCCAGGTCGCTCATCCGCATGCGCCGCCCCTCGCTCTCCGAGAGGTTGACCAGGATCTCGTAGTCGTTCAGCGAGAGCTGGTGCTCCTGCAGCTCCCGGTCGAGCCGGTGCATGAGGAGCTTGTGCAGCGCCAGATGCGTGCGCCAGGCACGCTGCTCGGCGGGAGAAAGCCAACGAGGCGCGCTCATGATCTCCAATCTAGCGCACGTAGAGTGAAGCGCTATGGAGCAGCGGGATTCAGGGGAGAGCCTGGGCACCGTCCTGGTGGCGGGCGCGGCCAATCTGACCATCGCCGTGGCCAAGCTCGTCGCGGGTCTGTTCAGCGGCTCGGCGGCGATGTTGTCGGAGGCGGCCCACTCGGCCGCCGACACCGTGACCGAGCTGCTGTTGCTGGTGGCGGTGCGCCGCGCGGTCCGGCCGCCGGACCGGCGGCATCCGTTCGGCCACGGCAAGAGCGGGTTCTTCTGGGCCATGATGGCGGCGGTCGCGACGCTGGTGGGCGGGGCCGGGTTCTCGATCACGCACGGACTGCACGTGATCGAGAAGGGCGAGGAGCTGACGAACCTCACCCCGTCGTACATCGTGCTGGCCGTCGCGTTCGCCATGGAGGCCGTCTCGTTCTTCAAGGCCCTCTCCCAGCTGCGCGGCCAGGCCGCCAGGCACGACCTCGACCCGGTCCGGCTGGTGCGGATCACCTCCGACACCCCGTTGAAGGCCGTGCTGTTCGAGGACGCGGCCGCTCTCGTGGGCCTGGTCATCGCCGGCGCCGGGCTGGCCGCGTCGCAGCTGACGGGCTCGGCGCTGTGGGACGGCCTGGCGTCGGTCGGGATCGGCCTGCTCCTGCTGGTGGTGGCGCTCATCCTGATGCGGTCGAACATCTCGCTGCTCATCGGCCAGGCGGCGCCCTCGCACGTGCAGGAGGGCATCAAGGCCGAGCTGGTGGCTCAGCCGGAGGTGGAGGAGGTGGTCGAGCTGCTCACCATGATGATCGGGCCCGGCTCCATCCTGGTGGCCGCCAAGATCGACTTCGTGGACGTGGCGAGCGCGGCGGGCGTGGAGATCGCCTGCGACGAGGTGGACCGGCGGCTGCGCGAGCGCTTCTCGGGGATCAGCCTGGTCTTCCTCGACCCCACCCCGACCCGCCGTCGCTGACGGGGGCAGGGGGCAGGTCAGCTGTAGTAGTGCATGGCAACGGCGACGCCGATCACGTGCATCAGCACCACGATGACGATGAAGGAGATGAACACGAACTTGGCCGGCCCGTGCTCGAACGTCTTCCCCTCTTCGAGGGGCCGCCGCTGGGCCATGCGGTCGGCGATCCGCTCTTCAAGGGATTTCCGGTAGAACATGTGTACAAGTCTATCCGGGGATGGGCACCCTCCTCGCGGGGGCGTCCGTGATGATGGCCACTCTGATGTCCGGCCCCACGCTCCATTCGAGCAGGTGGCGGTCGCCCAGGTCGTCGCCGCCCGCGCGGAGCTTGTCGAGCGTCAGCTCGCCGCGCTTGATCAGCGCCTCCTTGCGCGTCCAGTGCCGGATCAGCTCGTCGTTGCCGGTGACCATCGCCCGCTCGCGCGGGGTGAGCACCCGGTCGGCGAGCAGCGGGTCCAGCGGCCCCGGCGGCACGTGCTCCGCGTCCACGCCGACCTTGCCGGGACCGGCCGCCGCGCACACGTAGCCGCGCGTGTGGCTGAAGCTGACGCCCAGCTCGGGCGCCTCCTCGATGTACGGCTTCCCGTGCCCGGGGCCGTGCAGGTCGCAGCGCTGCCGCAGGGTCAGCTCCTGCGGCCCGACGTCGAGCACGGCGGCGGCGCAGAGCCGTACGAGCAGGTGGGCGGCGACGAAACTGGCCCGATCCGCCTCGAACCTGAACCGCCCGGCCCGCTCGATCTCCACCTCGGTGAGCCAGTCTTCCGGGGCGCGCACCTCGTCGGGGCGGCCACCCATCGCTAAGGAACCGATGGTCAGTCCTTCTTCTTGTCGCCGGTGAGGTTGTACTGGTCCTCCGAGGCCGCGCCGAGAACGGTCACGTCATGGATCTTCCAGGTCCCCTTCTCCTTCACAAGGCTGATCTTAAGGTGCGAGTCCTTGACGGAGCGGATCGCTTCGGAGGTGTTCACCTGCTGGTCGACCACGACGATGGCGTGCGCGGTGGCCTCGTCCACGTCGGCCAGGTAGACCTCGCGCACCGTGGCCTGCGAGGTGGCCTTGAGCTTGACGATGACCTGCGCCATCGCCCCGCCGAACGCCGCGTCGTAGGTGGCCAGGAAGTCGCCCGTGGCCTGGGCGGCGAGGGTGGAGCGGGTGCTCTGGAGGTTCTGGTAGTCGTAGCTGAGCAGCGCCTTGCTGAACGCGCTCGCCGCCCCCGACACCTCCAGCCGCAGCGCGCGCTCGGACTCGAGCCTGGCCCGCGCGTCCCCGGCCTGCGAGGCGGAGATCCACTGCAGCACTGCGGTGGCGGCGAGCGCGGCCACCAGCATCGCCGCCAGCGTCCCGAGCACCCGGGCCCGCGTGACGCGCCCGCCGCCCTTGCCGCCGCCCGCCTCCTCGGAGGATGCCTCCGTGGAGGGGGCCTCCTCGGAAGAGGTCTCCTCGGAGGGGACCTCATCGGTGCGGGCGTCCTCGGCGAGGTCCTGCTTGGTGGTCATTTCGACTCCTCACGGCGGCGGGCGGCCCGGCCCGTCGCGATCCAGCCCACGATGCCACCGCCGGCCACCACGGCGAGGAATATCCCGGCAATCAGCGGGGTGGCGTTCGGCGGGGTGCGGGACGCGGGCCCGGCCTCCGCCGCGCCGGTGGGCGACGGGGTGGCCTCGGGGCTCCGCTTCGGGTTTTCGGTCTTCCTCGCCACCGGCCGCGCGGACTCGGCGGGCGAGGTGGTGTCCTGATGAGGGTCCGTACGGCGATCCGCAGGGGAGTCGTCGGAGTCCCCCGGGTCGTCAGTGGCGGGGGAGGGGCAGGAGCGCAGGGCGGGCACCGTCGGAGGCCGGACCGCCCCGGCGTACTCCTCGGCGGGGGTCGGCCCGCCCGGCACGCTGAAGATGAACGCCGCCCTCCCGTAGACGGTGTCGCCGTGCCGGTCACTGATGTCGTCCGCCAGGCTGAGCGCGGTCGGGACGATGCTGAGCAGGTGGTGCACGTTCCGCTCGGTCTCCGGCGAGAACGCCGGCCGGTGCGGCTGCCCCAGCGCCGTCAGCAGGCACGAGAACCCCGGCCTGGACTTCCTGACGGCCGCGTCCAGCCGGGCGAACACCCCCGGCCCACGGTCGAGGAAGGCGTTCAGGTCGGCGCGGGAGGCGCGCAGCGTGCCCGTCACCGTGCTCAGGTCCGCGATCCCGGAGGCCAGCTCGCCCCGCTTGCCGGCCAGCGTGTGGGTGAGCCGGGTGAGCTGCACCGACAGGTCGTCGAGGACGGCGGCGTTGTCGGCCAGCGTGCCGGTCAGGGAGTGGGCGTCGTCGATGATGTTCCTGATCGCCGGGGCCCGCCCGTCCAGCGCGACGGCCAGCTCATGGGTGATCGTCTTCGCGTCACGGGGCGGCACCGCGTTCAGCAGCTTGCCCACGCCCTCGAACAGCTTCTTGTAGTCGAGCGGCACCGACGTCTTGGCCAGCGGGATCGTGTCCCCGGCCGCGAGCGTGGGGCCCGTCACGCCGGTGGCGGGCGGCGAGAGCTCCACGTACGGCTCCCCGATGGCCGACTTGCGCCGCACCTCGGCCGTGGCGCTCCTGGGCAGCCGGATCCCCCTGTCGATGTCGAGACCCACCACGATCTTGCCCGGCGCCAGCCGCACGTCGCCGATCTTGCCGACCCGCACCCCCAGGTACGCCACGTCGAACCCCCGCATGAGCCCCGGCGACGACACGAACTCGGCCGAGACCCGGTAGGGCCGCTCGATGGCGTCGAGCCGGATGATCGTGCTGAACGCCCAGACGGTCATGACCACGCCCAGGACGGCGAAGACGCCCAGGTTCAGATAGATCCGGTTGTTCATCGCGGCGGCTCCAGGAGCAGGCGGAAGTCCTCGATCCGGTTGGGCAGCGGCCCCTGCGACGACTGCCTGGGCAGCAGGACGCCCTTCAGCCACAGGTAGATCAGCACCTGCCCGTTGACCGTGATCGGCGGCGCGTCGATGAACTTCTGCAGCCGCGCCACCAGCGTCTTCAGGTCCTCCTTGCCGCGCTGCATCGCCGACGAGATGGCCTCCAGCTCCAGCAGCAGCGTCCGCAGCCGGGCGGCGTGGCGCGGGTAGACGGTGAGGTTGGCCTCCTTGGCCAGCCGGGTCAGCGCGATGATCGCCTTCTTGACGTGCTTGCGCCCGTGCGCGATCCGCGCGGTGGCCGCGGCCAGCGTGCCCGGCAGCCGGTCCAGCTCGCCGCTGCCCTTGGCGAGGTCGTCGCCCAGCCTGGCCAGCGCGTCGATGCTGGTGCCCAGGTCCCGGCGGGCCGCGGCGTAGGCGTCGGTGACCTCGGCCGTCTGCTCGATCAGCTTGTTGACGTCGTCGCCCTTGCCGGCGAAGGCGGTGGAGGCCGCGTCGAGGATGGCGTTCACGTCCTGCGCGCCGAGCGCCTCGATGAGCGGCCCGGCCTTCGCGGTGACCTGCTCGATGTCCGGCTCGACCGACGTCTCGGCGATGGTGGCGCCGTCGCGCAGGTACGGCCCCGTGGCCAGGTCCCTGCCCGCGGGCGGCGTGAGCAGGACGTAGTTCTCGCCCAGCACCGACGTCTTGGCCACGGTGGCCGTGCTGCCCTCGGGCACCCGGTACTTGGACACGATCGACATCGTCACCTTGGCCCGGTAGCCCTCCAGCCGGATGCCGGTGACCGTGCCCACCCGTACGTCGGAGATCTGCACGCTGTGCCCGGCCACCAGGCTCTGCACGTCGTCGAAGACCGCGTTCAGGGTCAGGTCGCCGGTGGTCGCCCCGAGCGTCTGGAGCGAGCACGACGCCGTGACGGCGAGCGCGAGGATCGCGGCCGGCAGGCGGGCCCTCATCGCCGCCTCCCCTGCTGCTCGTAGGGGCAGTTGCTCAGCCCGGCGGGCAGGCACGGCACCCGCCCCAGGTTCAGCGACTGGAACAGCGGCGTCAGCCACGCCCTGGTCATCGCGTTGAGCACGACGCGGATCTTCAGCACGTGCTGCTTCCTGTCCCACGAGTCGATCACCACGTCGGCGAAGTCGGCCGCGCCCTTGACCGCCTGTGCCACGGACGCGCTGTTGGCCCGCATGGTCAGCACCAGCTCCGCCAGCGTCCCGGCGGCCTGGGGGAGCCGCTCGGAGTACTGCTCGATGATCACGTCGCCGCGCCGGACGAAGTCCGAGATGCCGGTGATGAAGTCGCGCAGCCGCCGCCGCTCCTCCGCCAGGATCGAACTGGCCTCCGCGAACGCGTCGATCGCGCCCGTCACCTGGCTCTCGCGCCGGTTGAGGCCGGTGGCCAGCCGGTTCAGCCCCTTGGCGAGCTCGACGAGCTGCTGGTCCTGCTTGGCCAGGGTGCCGGTGAGCCGGGAGGTGTCGTCGATGGCGTTGTTGATGGTCTTACCGCGCCCCCTGACCCCGTCGGCCAGGTCGCTCGCCACGGAGCCGAGCTTCCTGTCGTCGAGCGCGTCGGTGAGCTTGGTGAACGCGTCGAGCGCGTCGTCGATCTCCACCGGCAGGTCGGTGCGCTCCAGGGGGATGACCGTGCCCGGCGTGACCTTCCGGTCGCCGGGCTTCCACGGGGGATAGAGGACGACGTTCCGCTCGCCGAGCGTGTTCTGCGGCGCGACCACGGCCTTCACCCCGGCCGGGAGCGGCACCTGCCGGTCCACCAGCAGGTCGACTCTCACCTTGTCCCCATCGATCCGGATCTTCTCGACATATCCGGCGTCCAGCCCCATCACCTTGACGCGCGCCTGCTCGTACAGGGAGGGCGCCTTGCGGAAGATCGCCACCAGCCGGTACGGCTCCGGCCCCAGCACGGTGCACCCCGACGTCAGGAACACCCCGGCCACGGCCAGCAGGATCGCCACGGGTCGTCTCATCTGGCGCTCTTCCTGTCATTGCGGATGGCGGCCAGCACCTCGGGGTTGATGGGGCCGAGGCCCGTGGCTATGGCCTCGAGCCACGGGCCTTGACCGCCCATCGTGGACAGGCCGGAGAACGTCGGGCCCGCCCATGCCAGGAGCGAATTGAACTGCTTGTTGCTGCCGCTGAGCCGCGTCGTGATGGCCGCGTTGTCGTCCAGCACCCGGACGAGGGTCTTCTCGTGCTCGTTGATCAGCTTGGTCGTGCTGCGCACCAGGTCGCTGCCGTCGCCCAGCAGCGTGCGCAGCTCCGCGCGCCGCCTGCGCAGCTCGGCCAGCATGACGCCGATGGCGTCGATGAGCCGCGCGAGCTGCCTGTCCTTCTTCTCCAGGACGTTCATGATCCGGGTGCCGTTGTCGATGAGCCGCTGGAGCTGCGGCTCGCTCTTGCTGATCGTGTCCGACAGGTCGCCGATGTTGCGCAGCAGCCGGGTGATGCGGCCGCGCTTGCCGAGGTCGACCTTGTCCAGCTCGGTGAGCAGGTCGTCCACGGCGTCGGTGTCCAGGCGCTCGACCAGCCGGGTCGCGTCCTTGATGGCGTCGTTGATCAGGGTGGGCACGCCGGTCCGCGTCACGGGGATGCGCCGCTGCCCCTCGGGGAGCTGGTCCAGGTACGGGGCCGCGACGGGGCCGGTGAGCTTGACGTACCGGCCGCCGAGCAGGTTCGACAGGGCGATGTCGGCCCGGGTGCCGCGGCCGAGCCGCACGCCGTCGTCCACCTTCCAGGTGACCACCACGTTGCCCTGCGCGTAGTCGGCGCGGACCTCGGTGACCTTGCCGACGCGCACCCCGGCGACCCTGACGTCGTTGCCGGTGCGCAGCCCGCCGGAGTCCACGAACACGCCGGACATGGAGTAGCCGCCCTCCAGCAGCCCCAGGTTGCCGACCAGGAACGTGCCGGCGAGGATCGCGGCGAGCGTGGCCAGCGACACGAGGCCGACGACGATCCGGTTGCGGTCACGGAAGGACTTGAGCGCCATCACCGGCCCACCAGGAGCTTGCGCAGGTCCTTCGTGCTCTGGACCCGGGTGTTGCGCAGCGGCGGCGGCGCCTGCATCCCGTACGGGCAGGGCGCGGCGCTCAGCGCCACGCACGGGACCGCGGTGATGAAGTAGTGGCCGCGGTCCACGGTCTGGTACGCGCGGGCGAACAGCGGCTGGAACGTGCTGACCGTCCTGTCGATCTCGTTCACGTGCCGCCTGATGCCGCCGGTCAGCCCCGACAGGTTGTCGACCAGCCGGCCGAGCTCGTCGGCGTTCCTGCCCAGCACCTCGTTGGAGGTGTGCACGGTCGTCGACAGCTCCACCAGCGACTCGTCGATCAGCTCGCGGTTGTCGGCGAACGCCTCCGACAGCGTGACGAGGTTGTCGACGAGCTGCTCGATCTGCTTGTCACGCCGGGCGACCACGCCGGTGACGGTGGCGTAGTCCTTCAGTAACTGCTCGATGGTCTTCCTGCGCTCGGTGACCGTGGTGGTGATGGCGTTGACGTTGTCGAGCAGCCTCGGGATGTTCCGCTCGTTGCCCTTGAGCGATCTGGCGGCGGCGGTGAGGAGCTGGTTGATCTGGTCGGGGTCGAGGCTGCGGGTGAGCGGGCCGAGGTCGCTGACGAGCTGGCCGATGTCCACGACGGAGGAGGTACGGGTGATGCGCGCTCCCGGCGTCAGCTTCCCGGCCGCGGTGCCGGGCAGCAGGTAGACCACGCGCTGGCCGACGGCGTTGCGCCAGCGGATGGCGGCCTCGGTGTCGGCGGGCACGGTGATCCCCTGCTGCACCTCCATGGTCACCTCGGCCCGCCCGTCCACCACCTTGATCGTGTCCACCTGGCCCACGGGCGCTCCGGCGATCTTCACCTCGTCGCCCTCGTTCAGCCCCGACACGTCGTCGAACACGGCGACCAGCGGGTAGCCGGCGCCCGTGCTCACCCGGGCGATCTGCACGCCGATCACCGCGATCAGCGTCACGCACACGCCGACGAAGACCGCGAACCGCGCGAACGTCCAGGCCCGGCGCATGTCAGCGCCTCCCGTCGGTCGGGCCGCAAATGCCGACGATCAGCTCGCAGACGTCGGTCGCCACGAACGCCTCGACCTGGAGCTGGCGGGTGTTGCCAGGCCCGGGCGCCTCGATCAGCTCGTTGAGCAGGTCGACCAGCCGGTTCAGTCCGCGTACGCCATCGCCGGCCAGGCCGAGCTGGGCGTAGATGAGCGCGGCCACCCGCTCGGCGGAGTGCACGCCGGCCCGCAGGTCCTGGCGGTGCTTGGCCAGCCCGTGCGCCGCCAGGCCGGAGACGGAGGTCACCTCGTCCAGCAGGGCGCGCACCTTGTCCGCCCGCGCGAGCAGGCCGGGGGTGATGACGTTGACGTCGGAGGAGATCGAGACGAGATCGTCGCCCTTGTCCTGCAGCGCCGTGCCCAGCAGGGCGGCGTCGTGCAGGAACTGCCGGGCCCGGCCGCGCTGGCGGTGCGCGACGCCGACGAGCGTGCCGGCGTCGCCGATCAGCTCGCGCAGGTTCTCGCCCTCGCCGTCCAGGCCCTGGGCCAGGGTGTGCACGATGACGGTGACCTCGCGCGGGTCCACGGCGTCCAGGCCGCGGTAGGCGGCGCCGAGCGTGTCGGACAGGTCGAGCGGACCCTCGGTGTCGGTGATGACGGCGCCGGCGGCCAGGTAGGGGCCGGTGGTCTCGCCGGAGCCGGGCTTGAGGTCGAGGAACTTGGGGCCGAACACCGAGGCCGGCTCGACGGAGGCGACCGTGGAGCGCGGCACCTTGACGCCGGGGTCCAGGTGCATGGTCACCACGGCCCGGCCTCTGGCGTCCAGCGACACGCCCGTCACCTTGCCGACCGTGATGCCGCGGATCTTGACGGGGGAGCCGGCGTCCAGGCCCTGCCCGGCCCTGGCGAACACGGCGTCGATCCTCGTCCCGCTCAGCTCGGTGGCGGTGCGGACGACGTACAGGGTGGCCGCGGCGAGCACGACGAGCACGGCGAACGCGATGCCCACCCGGGCGGCGAGGGAGAGTTGGAATCGGCCCACCGGCTCACCCCGTCAGCGGTATGTTGCCGCCGCCGCCCCAGAACAGGTACGACAGCAGCAGGTTGAGCAGCACGATCGTGACGATCGACTGGCGGATGGCGCGGCCCGCCGCCACGCCCACGCCCACCGGGCCGCCGGTGGCGTGGAAGCCGTGGTAGCAGTGGATCACGATGACCGCGAAGGCGAACACGCCGACCTTGGTGACGCTGAACGCGATGTCCCGGACCGGCAGATACAGGTAGAAGTAGTAGTCGTAGACCCCCGGCGCCAGGCCGAACAGCACCGTGCACATCAGCCGGGTGGCGAAGAAGCTGGCGAAGAGGGCGATCAGGTAGATCGGCACCAGCGCCAGCAGCGCCGCCACGACCCTCGTGCAGATCAGGTACGTGAAGGCGTTGATGCCCATGACCTCCAGCGCGTCGATCTCCTCCGAGATCCGCATCGCGCCCAGCTCCGCCGTGAACGACGAGCCCACCTGCGCCGCCAGCGCCGTCGCGGCGATGATCGGGGTGATCTCGCGGACGTTCGCGAAGCTGCCCACCAGGCCCATGAACGACTCCGCGCCGATCGCCTGCAGCCCCTGGTAGCCCTGCAGGCCCACGGTCGCGCCCACGACGAACGCCATCGTGAACACCACGAAGATCATGCCGCCGCCGATGACGGTCGCCCCGACGCCCACCACGACGTCGCTGACCTGCCTGATGACGACCTTGAAGAACTTGAGCCGCAGGACGACGTCGCGTACGGAGTAGAACAGCACCTTCCACACGAACAGCGGCCAGTCGGCCAGCGTCGCGAACCGCTCGGCGACGTCCCGGCCCCGCAGGGCGAGCCGCAGACCGGCCGTGCGCGTCACCATCATCACAGCGACCTCGGCGGGTAGGCCAGGAAGTAGACGGCCGAGATCACGTAGTTGAACGCGAACACCAGCATGAACGTCACCACGGTCGCCTGGTTGACCGCCCGCCCCACGCCGACGGGGCTGGAGGCGCACGTCATGCCCTTGTAGCAGGCGACCGCCGCCGCGATGAACCCGAAGATCCACGCCTTGAACAGCGTCACGTACAGGTCGGAGGCGACGACCAGGGAGAACGCGCCGTCGAAGTACGCGCCAGGGGTGACGCCCTGCACGACGACGTTGAAGAAGTAGCCGCCGCTCGCGCCGGCCAGGATGACCAGCGGGCACAGGCAGACCGCGACCGTGCTGGCCGCCCACATGCGCGGCGTGACCAGGCGGTGGATCGGGTTGACCGACATGACCTCCATCGCGCTCAGCTCGTCGCGGATGTGGCGCGCGCCGATGTCGGAGGTCATCGCGCTGCCGCCGGCCCCGGCGATCAGCAGCGCGCTGGCCAGCGGCGCCACCTCGCGGATGAGCCCGACGAAGACCGCGCTGCCGGTCGCGGAGCTGGCGCCGAGCTGCCTGGCCAGCTCGCCCACCTGGAGTGCCACGGTGGCGCCCAGCGGCAGGGCGACCAGCAGGACCGGGACGCTGGTGACCCGGGCCAGGAACCAGCACTGTTCGACGAACTCCCACCACCAGCGCCGGATGTCCCAGGTCCTGCGCAACCCCTCCAGGACGATGACGAACAGCTCACCGATCTGGCCGAGTGCCGACCCGGCCCGGCGTCCGATGTACCCGGAGAGGGTCATCGGCGACCTCGGGTTACCGCCATGACCACCTCCGCCGCCTACGGATGAGTGGCAACCCTACTGACGGGTTGTCTAGTAGTCGATGCTTTCGTGGGAATTTGCGCGAAAGGTATGAGACGCAGGTCACATGTTGTCAGCCAGGCACGAAAAGTGACCGCGCCGTTACAACCCGGCTCCCCTTGACGTCCGCCCCGTGGGGTTGTTTGCCTGTACGCAAGGCCTGGAAGACTGAGGTGCAAGAGGTGATGCACGTGCTCATCGGGACGATTCTCCGCGCCAAGGGAAGTGATGTGGCCACCGTGCCGCCCGGGGCGACGGTGCGCGAGCTGCTTGCCACGCTCGCCGAACGCAACATCGGTGCCGTGGTGGTCTCCACCGACGGCCTCACCATCGAGGGCATCGTGTCCGAGCGCGACGTCGTGCGCCGCCTGCACGACCGCGGCCCGGCGATCCTCGACGGCCCGGTTTCCGCGATCATGACCACCCAGGTGCGCACGGTGGGGCCCGGCGAGAACGTCGACTCGCTGCGGCAGATCATGACCATGCAGCGGTTCCGGCACATGCCGGTGGTCGAGAGCGGCCGGCTCGTGGGCATCGTGAGCATCGGCGACGTGGTCAAGAGCGCGATCGAGGAGCTGGAGACGGAGAAGGCGTCGCTCGTCGACTATCTCCACCGTTGATAGGGATGGCACCCTTGGTCCGTGATGTACGGGCCTCCTGAATATCCGCCTGAGTATCCGCGGGCGACAAGCAGTCCGACGATCATCGTGCTCGTGGCCGGACTCGCCGCCCTGCTCGGGTTCCTGCTGGGGGTCTTCGTGGGGTACGGCTCGGCCGAGCCGTCCGAGAAACCCGCCCCCCGGGTCACGGTCACGGTCGAGGGCACGCAGCCGCCGGAGTCCGAGCCCACGGGCTCCGACCCGTCATCACCGGTCCAGCCCACCCAGCCCACACAGCCCACGCAGCCCACGCAGCCCACGCAGCCCACACAGCCCACGCAACCCCAGGGAACGCCGCCGGGCGCGACCCAGCCGGGGTCCACTCCGCCGGGCGCCGGTCAGCCGACCGGGGGGACCGGGAGCAATCCTGCCTTGAGCTCCCTGTCCATGCGGACGCTCGTCGTGGGCACGGACATCCAGCCGGGCACCTACCGCACGACGGGCCCGACCACGGGAATCCCCATGTGCTACTGGGCCAGGCTGCGCAGCGCCACGGGGGACGAGATCACCAGCGGCATGCCGGCGGGTCCGGCCAGCGTCACCATCCTGGCCACGGACAAGGCGTTCAGGACCGCCGGATGCGCGGAGTGGACCAGGGCATGATGCTTTTGTGCGTCAAACTCTGGACAATAGAGCAGGAATGCGCAATTCTGTGCGGCAAGCAAGAAGGGAGGCACGCCTGGAGCGTGCTGGCGTGACGTCCTACGGTTATGGGCCACGCCACTCCGGTGTCCCTGGCCAGGACGCGACTCGGAGAGTGCGGAACAGCGCGCAGCGCCACTGATCCGCACCCGATCCGTTCGCGAGGAGTCCTGTTGCGTCGTCTCCCTGCTCTGATCTCCGCGGCCGCCCTGGCCGCCACCGCCCTCGTCACCGCCCCCGCCGCCGGAGCCGCCGCCGATGCCGCAGCGGCCACCGAGGCCAGGGCGTTGCCCGCCCCCGTCGCCTGCAACGGCTGCTGGAAGCCCGCTCTGAACACGTCCTGGCAGTGGCAGCTCTCCTCCCTGCCGGCCAAGCCGTACCCGAACGTGCAGATGTTCGACATCGACGGCTTCGCCGCCAAGGACGGCGCGATCGTCAAGTCGCTCAAGGCCGACAAGCCGGGCCGCGGCGTCGTCTGCTACATCAGCGCGGGCACGTTCGAGGACTGGCGCCCGGACGCGAGCCAGTTCCCCGCCGAGGTGCTCGGCAAGCCGCTGGAGGACTGGCCGGGTGAGCGCTGGCTCGACATCCGCACGTACACCGGCAAGCTCGGCCAGATCATGAAGGCCCGGCTCGACATGTGCAAGGCCGCCGGGTTCGACGCCGTGGAGCCCGACAACGTCGACGGCTACAGCAACGCCAGCGGCTTCCCGCTCAAGGCCGCCGACCAGCTCGCCTACAACAGCTGGTTCGCCAACGAGGCTCACAAGAGGGGCCTGTCGGTCGCGCTCAAGAACGACATCGAGCAGATCCCGGCGCTGCTGCCGTACTTCGACTTCGCGGTGAACGAGGAGTGCTGGGAGCACTCCGAGTGCACCACCGCGCAGAACGACGACTACGGCTACGACCAGTTCGTCAAGGCGGGCAAGGCCGTGTTCAACGTCGAGTACAACCTGGCCACCTCGGCCTTCTGCGCCAAGTCCAACGCTCAGAACTTCAACTCCCTGAAGAAGAAGTACGAGCTCGACGCCTACCGCGTGCCCTGCCGTGGCGCGTGACTTCGACCTGCTGGTCGTCGGTGACGCCAACCCCGACGTGGTGCTCTCCGGGGCGCCGCGCGGGTTGGCGTACGGCCAGCGTGAACAGCTCGTCTCCGGCGGCGACCTGGTGCTCGGCGGGTCCGGCGCGATCACCGCGTGCGGGGCGGCCCGGCTGGGCGTGCGGACCGCGTTCGCCGGGCGCGTGGGCGACGACGCGGCCGGGCGCTTCGTGCTGGGCGCCCTGGCCGAGCGGGGCGTGGACGTCTCCCGCTGCGTGATCGACTCCCGGCCCACGGCCATGACCGTGGTGCTGGCCGACGGTTCGGACCGGGCCATCCTCACCTCGCCGGGCTGCCTGCCGTACCTGACCGTGGAGGACCTGCCGCGCGGCCTGGCCCGCCACGTCCACGTGTCGTCCTATTTCCTGCAGCCGGGGCTCGCGCCCGGCCTGCCGGGCTTCCTGGCGGAGGAGCGGCGCGCGGGCGCGACCACCTCCCTGGACACCAACGACGACCCCGCCGGGGAGTGGGAGGGGCTCGGGGAGGTGCTGGCCGAGGTGGACGTGTTCCTCCCGAACGCCGCCGAGGCCCGGGCCGTCGCGGCCCGGCTCTTCGGCGCCGGCCCCGAAGGCATCGAGGCCGCGGCCGCCCGGATCGGCGGGCTCGGCCCCACCGTGGTCGTCAAGGACGGCGGCGACGGCGCGCTGGCGTGGCAGGCGGGCGAGCTGACCCGGGCCCCCGCCGTCCCCGTCGAGCCGGTGGACACCGTCGGCGCCGGCGACAGCTTCAACGCCGGCCTCCTCGCCGCGCGGCTGCGCGGGATGAGCCTGCGCGAATGCCTGCGCGTGGCCGTCACCTGCGGATCCCTCTCGACCCAGGCCGCCGGCGGCACCGCCGCCCAGCCCACCTGGAAGGAAGTATGAAGATCGTCTTTCTCGGCGCGGGAAGCGTCGAGTTCACCCAAGGGCTGCTGGCGGACCTGGTTGCCTTCCCCGATCTGGGGGAGTTCGAGGTGGCGCTGCACGACATCCACCCCGAGCGGCTGGACACCGCCGAGGCCGCCGCCCGCGTCATCGCGGCCGGGCGGCCCGTCAGGATCTCCGCCCACCTCGACCTGCGCCGGGCCCTCGAAGGGGCCGACTTCGCGATCAACATGATCCAGGTCGGCATGATCGACGCCACCCGCGTCGACTTCGAGGTGCCCGCCCGGTACGGGCTGCGCCAGACGATCGCCGACACCATCGGCGTGGGCGGCATCTTCCGCGCCCTGCGCACCTTCCCGGCGCTCGACCGGATCGGGCGGGCCATGGCCGAGGTGTGCCCGGACGCGTGGCTGCTCAACTACACCAACCCGATGGCCATGAACGTCTGGTACCTGGCCGCCGCCACCCCCGTGCGCAACGTCGTCGGGCTCTGCCACTCCATCTACTGGACCGCCCATGACCTGTCCGAGCTGGTCGGGGTGCCGCTGGAGGAGGTGTCGTACCTCGCGGCGGGCGTCAACCACCAGTCGTGGATGCTCCGCTTCGAGTCCGGCGGCCAGGACCTCTACCCGCGCCTGGACGAGGCCATCGAGCGCGACCCCGGCCTGCTGCGCCGGGTGCGCGTGGACATGTACCGCAGGCTCGGCTACTACCCGACCGAGACGAGCGAGCACTCGGCCGAGTACGTGCCCTGGTACCTGCACGACGAGCGCGAGATCGAGCGCCTGCGGATCCCCGTGGGCGCGTACATCGGCATCAGCGAGGAGAACGTCCGCCAGTACGAGGCCACCCGCGACGCGCTGAAAGCGGGCCGGCCGATCACCGTGGAGGGGACCATGGAATACGCCCCGCAGATCATCCACAGCGTCACCACCGGCACGAGCCGGGTCGTCTACGGGAACGTCCAGAACAGGGGCCTGGTCGCAAATTTGCCGGACGGCTGCGTGGTGGAGGTGCCGTGCGTGGCCGACGCGCTCGGCGTCCGCCCGATGGCCGTCGGCGACCTGCCCGCGCAGTGCGTCGCGCTCAACCGCTCCTACGTCAACGTCAACGAGCTGACCGTGCGCGCCGTCACCGAGGGGCGGCCCGAGCACGTCCGGCACGCCATGATGGCCGACCCGAACACCGCCGCCACCCTCACCGTCGAGCAGATCGACGAGCTGTGCGGCGCGCTGATCGAGGCCCACGGCGAGCTGATGCCCGAGTCCCTCAGGAGCCGGTCATGAAGGGCCCCACGGCGGGCATGGCGGCGCTCGCCCTGGCCGCCGGGCTGCTGACGGCCTGCGGCTCCTCCTCCGACGACGCCTCGGGCCCGGTCGAGATCACCTGGTGGCACGGCCAGACGGAGCTGCAGGCGAAGGTCATCGAGGAGCTGGCCGCCGAGTACTCCAAGGCCCACCCGGACGTGAAGATCACGCCCGCCGTCGGGTCCACGAACGTGGACGACATGCTGCAGAAGGTCCAGGCGGTGCTGGCCGGCGGCAAGGCGCCCGACATCGCGTACATGTACGGCACGTGGATGCCGAACCTGGCGCGCAACCCCAAGGTGTACGACCTGGCCGCCACCGTGAAGGCCCCCGGGTTCGGGTGGGACGACTTCTGGCCGTCGGAGCGGGCCGTGTCGGAGGTGAACGGCAAGGTCGTCGGCGTCCCCGCGCTGGTCGACAACCTGGCCGTCATCTACAACAAGAAGCTGTTCGACGCGGCGGGGCTGCCGTACCCGTCCAAGGACTGGACCTGGGACGACTTCCGGGCCGCGGCGAAGAAGCTGACCGGCGGCGGCGTGTACGGCACCGCGTACCCCGTGACCGGTCTCGAGGACACCGTGTGGCGGTTCTGGCCGATGATCTGGCAGCAGGGCGGCTCGATCCTGACGCCGGACGGCAAGAAGTCGGCGTTCAACACGCCGCAGGCGGCGCAGGCGCTCGACCTGTGGACCGCCATGGCCCAGCAGGATAAGTCCGTATATCTCGATCAAAACGGGGAGAAGTTCGTGCCGCTGTTCCAGAGCGGCAAGATCGGGATGATCGCGGCGGCGCCGTACGCGCTGCTGGACATCATCGACCACAAGATCTCCTACGGCGTGCAGGTGCTGCCCGGCTACAACGGCAACCACGAGACGGTCGCCGGGCCGGACAACTGGGTCGTGTTCGACAACGGCTCGCGCCGGGCCAAGGCCGCCGCCGAGTTCCTCACCTGGCTCACCCGGCCGGAGCAGGACGCCCGGTGGTCGCTCGGCCTGGGCAACCTGCCGCTGCGCAAGGCCACGACCGCGCTGCCGGCGTACCAGAAGTTCGTCAAGGACTTCCCCGGCATCGACGTCTTCACCGCGAACCTCGAGAACGCCAAGCAGGCCAGGCCGCCCCTGCCGGCGTACCCGGAGTTCTCCGAGAAGGTCGGCAACGCGATCGCCCAGTCGCTGGTCGGCGGCACGCCCGCGCAGCAGTCCCTCACCAAGGCCGCGACCGAGGCCGACGCGGT
Source organism: Nonomuraea angiospora (assembly GCF_014873145.1). Lineage (NCBI taxonomy): Bacteria > Bacillati > Actinomycetota > Actinomycetes > Streptosporangiales > Streptosporangiaceae > Nonomuraea > Nonomuraea angiospora. The sequence continues at coordinate 12,090,007 of NZ_JADBEK010000001.1, forward strand.
GCTGGGGCGCTCGCGATGACAGCCCCGACGATGAGCGGGGCGGCGCGGGTGAGCGCGCCGCCCGCGCGGCGGAGCCGGTTGGTGCCCCAGCTGACCGGGTGGGGCTTCGTGTTCCCCGCGACGCTCGTGATCGTCGGGCTCAGCCTGTTCCCCGCGGTGTGGGCGCTGCTGCTCTCGCTGCGGGACGGCGACCTGCTCACCGGCGGCGACTTCGTCGGGCTGGCGAACTACCGCGACATGCTCGGCGACGCCGAGCTGGCCGCGTCGGCCGGGCACACGCTGCTCTACACCGTGCTCTTCGTGCCCGGCTCGGTGGTGCTCGGCCTGGCGCTCGCGCTGGCGCTCAACCTCAAGATCCGCCTCATCGGGTTCTACCGCACGTGCTTCTTCGTCCCGTACGTCGTCTCCGCCGCCGCCACGGGCATCCTGTCGAACTTCGTCTTCGACCCCGACTTCGGCATCGTCAACGCCGGGCTGAAGGCGCTCGGCCTGCCCGCGATGGGGTTCCTGCAGGACCCCGACCAGGCGATGCTCACCCTGGTCGCGATCTCGCTCTGGGGCGGCGTGGGCATGCCCGCCGTGGTCTACCTGGCCGCCCTGCAGGACATCCCGCGCGAGCTGATCGAGGCGGCCCGGGTGGACGGCGGCGCCGGGCGGCACGTCCTGCGCCACGTCGTGCTGCCGCAGCTGCGGCCGGCCACGGTCTTCCTGCTGATCTGGCAGACGATCACCGCGCTGCAGCTGTTCGACCTCGTCTACACCACCACCAAGGGCCAGCCGCTCGACTCCACGACGACCATCGTGTTCTACCTCTACCGGCAGGCGTTCCAGCTCTTCCACTCCGGCTACGGCACGGCCATCGCCTATGTCCTGTTCATCGTGACGCTCGCCGTGTCGGGCGCGGTCCTGTGGAGGGGTGCGAAGTGACGCGCCGCAGCCTCGCCCATCTCTTCCTGATGCCGCTCGCGCTGCTGTTCGTGGCGCCGCTGGTGTGGATGGCGCTGACCGCGTTCATGCCGGACGCCGACATCAACACCTACCCGCCCAAGCTCTGGCCCGAGCACTTCACGCTGGACGGGTTCAGGCGCATCTTCACCGAGGACGACTATCCGCTCTGGCTGGCCAACACGATGATCGTGGCCGGGGCGGCGGTGCTCGGGCACGTGGTGCTCTGCTCGCTGGCCGGGTACGGCTTCGCCCGGATCGAGTTCCGCGGCCGCGGGGTCGCCTTCGCGGCGGTCATGGCCACCATCATGGTGCCGACCCAGGTGCTGATGATCCCGACGTTCCTGCTCTTCAAGAACATGGGCCTGATCGACACTCTGGGCGCGGCCATCGTGCCGTGGCTGGCGTCGGCGTTCGGGGTGTTCCTCATGCGGCAGTTCTTCCTGTCGCTGCCCAAGGAGCTGGAGGAGGCCGCCGTCATCGACGGCTGCTCCCCGCTCGGCGTGTTCTTCCGCGTGGTGCTGCCGCTGGCCCGGCCCGCGCTGGCCACGCTGGTGGTGTTCACGCTGCTCGGCGCCTGGAACGACCTGATCTGGCCGCTCATCGCGATCTCCTCGGAGTCGGGCTACACGCTGCAGCTCGGCCTGGCCACCTTCGCCGGCGCCCGGCACACCGAGTGGTCGGCGCTGATGGCCGGCAACGTGGTCGCGGTGCTGCCGCTCGTGCTGGCGTTCATCCTGGCGCAGCGGCACTTCGTGGCCACGATGAGCTTCAGCGGACTCAAGGGCTGAGGTTGTTGGCAGTGGTGGGGTGTGCGTAGGAGGATGCGCACAGCCCACCGCACAGCCCACTGCACAGCCCACCGGGAGGATGACATGTCGGTGTTGCAGAGCTTCGTTGACAGCGTGCGCAGCGGGGCCATCGAGGTGATCGACCTCACGGCGCCCCTCTCGTCCGAGACGCCGATCCTCCAGTTGCCCGAGCCGTTCGGCAACACGATCCCGTTCCGCCTGGAGGAGATCAGCCGCTACGACGACCGCGGCCCCGCCTGGTACTGGAACGACATCCACACCGGGGAGCACACCGGCACCCACTTCGACGCCCCCGTCCACTGGGTCACCGCCCGCGACGGCCAGGACGTCTCCCAGGTGCCCGTGCGCAGCCTCATCGCGCCCGCCGTCGTGCTCGACTTCGCCGCCGAGGCGTCCAAGGACGCCGACTTCCTCCTCCAGATCGACCACGTCAAGGAGTGGGAACGCGCCAACGGCCCGCTGCCCGACGGCGGCTGGCTGCTCTACCGCACCGGCTGGGACACCCGCTCCGGCGACCAGGCGGCCTTCCTCAACGCCGACGCCTCCGGCCCCCACACGCCCGGCATCTCGGTGGAGTGCGCCAAATGGCTGGCCTCCGAGACCCCGATCGCCGGGATCGGCGTCGAGACCGTCGGCACCGACGCGGGCGCCGCCCACTCCTTCGACCCGGCCTTCCCGTGCCACTCCTTCCTGCTGGGGGCGGGCAAGTACGGCCTGACCCAGCTGCGCAACCTCGACCGGCTGCCCGTGACCGGCGCCGTCGTGGTCGCGCCGCCGCTGCCCATCGTGGGCGGCTCCGGCAGCCCCGTGCGCGTGCTGGCCCTGGTCGAACGTTGATCGTCGCGCAGGCCGTGGGCCGGGCCCTGGCCGCCTGCGGCGTCGGGACCGCCTTCGGGGTGGTCGGCAGCGGCAACTTCCACGTGACCAACGCCCTGGTGGCGGGCGGCGTGCGCTTCGTCGCCGCCCGCCACGAGGGCGGGGCCGCCACCATGGCCGACGCGTACGCGCGGATGAGCGGCCGGGTCGGCGTGGTGTCGGTGCACCAGGGGCCGGGGCTCACCAACGCCCTGACCGGCCTGACCGAGGCGGCCAAGAGCCGTACGCCGCTCATCGTGCTGGCGGGGGAGGCCACGGAGGTCCGGTCCAACTTCCACATCGACCAGGCCGCGCTCGCGACGGCGGTCGGGGCGGTGGCGATGCGGGTCGGCTCGCCGGAGGAGGCGGTGTCGCGGGCGGCCGAGGCGTACCGGGTGGCGGTGGAGGAGCGGCGCACGGTCCTGCTGAACCTGCCGCTCGACGTCCAGGCCGCCCCTTTCGAGGGCTCTATCGACGTATCGGTGGCCGCGGCGGGCTCTTCGGCGACCCCTCCGGCAGGTCCCTCGGTGGGTCCTTCGGTGGCGGAGCCGGCGGAGGTGGGGGAGCTGGCGCGGTTGCTCGGCGCGGCCGAGCGGCCGGTGTTCATCGCGGGGCGCGGCGCCCGGCACGCGCGGCGGGAGCTGGAGGAGCTGGCCGGGCGCGCGGGCGCCCTGCTGGCCACCTCGGCGGTCGCGAAGGGGCTCTTCCGCGGCAGCCCGTGGGACCTCGACGTGAGCGGCGGCTTCGCGACGCCGCTGGCCGCCGAGCTGATCCGCGGCGCCGACCTGGTCGTGGCGTGGGGATGCGCGCTGAACATGTGGACCACCCGCCACGGCACGCTCGTTTCGCCGGGTGCGAAGGTCGTGAAGGTCGATCTCGACCCGGCGGCGTTCACGGCCCACGTGCCCGCCGATCTGGGCGTGGCGGGTGACGTGGCGCGCGTCGCGGAGGCGCTGGCCGCTCGGGTCGCGCCCCGCCCGGGCTACCGGTCGCCGGAGGTCGCCGCCCGCGTGCGGGCCGAGGGGCGCTGGCGGGACGTGCCGTACGAGGACGAGAGCGGTGGCGGCCGGATCGATCCCCGGACGCTAAGCATCGGGCTGGACGACCTCCTGCCGCGGGAGCGGATCGTCGCCATCGATTCCGGAAATTTCATGGGATATCCGTCGATGTTCGTGGATGTCCCGGATGAGGGTGGGTTCTGCTTCACGCAGGCGTTCCAGTCGATCGGGCTGGGCCTGGCGACGGCGATCGGCGCGGCGATCGCCCGGCCGGACCGGCTGCCGGTGGCGGCGCTCGGCGACGGCGGCGCTTTCATGGGCATCGCGGAGCTGGAGACCGTCGTCCGGCTCGGCCTGCCCATGGTGATCGTGGTGTACGACGACGAGGCGTACGGGGCTGAGGTCCATCATTTCGGGCCGCACGGACACCCGCTCGGGACGGTCACGTTCCCGCCGGCCGACCTCGCCGCCATCGCCCGGGGCCACGGCTGCGCCGCCGTGACGGTCGGCGGGCCCGGCGACCTGGCGGGCGTGGCCGAATGGGTGGACGGGCCCCGCGACCGGCCGCTCCTGGTGCACGCCAAGGTCACGGCCGAGCACGGCTCCTGGTGGTTGGAAGAGGCCTTCAAGGGGCACTGAGCTCGCGGTGGGCGCGGGCGTCCGCCCAGCTCACAGCTCGCGGTGGATGCGGGCGCCCGCCGAGCTCACAGCTTGCGGTAGGTGCGTGCCTCCTCGGCCGCCTCCAGCACGTCGGCCAGCGGCACGCCCGCGCCCGCCGCCACCGCCGCGGCGATCGCGCCCTCCACGAACGGCACGTCCGCCACCACCACCCGGCCGTCCTCCTCCAGCAGGCGGGCGGTCAGCACCGAGCTGCCCAGGTCGGGGATGAGCACCACCCCGTCGCCCTGGTCCACGCTGCGCAGCGCCGCCTCGATGAGGTCCAGGCTCGTGCCCAGCCCGCCGTCCTCGGTGCCCCCGGCGGCCGCCACGAGCGCGTCGGCACCGGCGATCCCGCGCGCCAGCGCCGCCGCCTCCGCGGCCAGCCCGGCGCTGTGCGAGACGAGCACCAGCCCCACCATCACCCGGCTCCGCGAGGAATCACGCGATCACCGGAGCCGCCCATCACGCCACCACCGACGTCAGCAAAGCCCGTCACGCCACCGCCGACGTCAGCAAAGCCCGTCACGCCACCGCCGACGCCAGGACGGCCCATCACGCCACCACCGACGCCAGCGCCGCCATGAACAGGGCCGCCGACGCCGCCCCCGGATCCTCGTGTCCGATGCTGCGCTCGCCCAGGTAGCTGGCCCGCCCCTTGCGGGCCTGCATCGGGATCGTGGCCTTCGCCCCCTCCTCGGCCGCTCCGGCCGCCCGTTCGAGCGCCTCCTTCACCCCGATCCCGTCACGTACGGCCAGCGCGAGCGCCCGGGAGGCCGGAACCAGCGCGTCCACCATGGTCTTGTCGCCCAGCGCGGCCTTGCCCAGCCGTTCGAGCGCCACCACCCCGGCCTCGAACGCCGCCGAGAACCCGGCCAGCGTCACCGGCGACTCCAGCGACTTGCCCATCTGCCGGAACACCGACCCGTACAGCGGCCCGGAGGCGCCCCCGACGCGGCGGATCAGCGTCGCGCCCGCCGCGGCCAGCACCTCGCCGGGAGTCCCCGGCGGCGACTCGGCCAGCGTCTTGCGGACCTCGGTGAGGCCGCGGTCGAGGTTGGTGCCGTGGTCGGCGTCGCCGATCGCCGCGTCCAGCCGGGTCAGCCGGTCGCGGTCATCGTGGACCAGCCTGGCCGCCTCCTCGAACCAGGCCACGAACACGTCGGTGTCCATCAGCGCCCCCAGCGCAGCCCCGGCGTCTCGACCGGCGCGTCCCACAGGCGGGTGAGCACGTCGTCGAGCAGGCAGATCGACACGGAGAAGCCCTGCATGTCGAGGCTGGTCACGTAGTTGCCGACGAGCGAGCGCGACACCCGGGCGCCCTTGCCCCGGACGAAGGCCGCGACCTCCGCGAACACCACGTACAGCTCCATGAGCGGGGTGCCGCCCATGCCGTTGACCATGACGAGCAGGTCGCCGCGGAGCGGCAGGTCGCCGTGGATGGCCTCCATCGCGATCGCGGCCAGCTCGCGCGCCGACACCATCGGCACCCGGGCCCGTCCCGGCTCGCCGTGGATGCCGATGCCCAGCTCCACGTCCGTCTCCGGCAGGTCGAACGTCGGCTTGCCCGCGTGCGGCGTCGTACAGGACGTCAGGGCGATGCCGAACGACCTGCTGCGCTCGTCCACCTCGCCCGCCACCGCGGCGAGCTGCGCCAGCGGCGCGCCCTGCTCGGCCAGCGCGCCCGCCAGCTTCTCCACGAACACCGTGGCCCCGGTGCCGCGCCGGCCCGCCGTGTAGAGGGAGTCCTGTACGGCCACGTCGTCGTCGACCAGCACGCTGGCCACCTCGACGTCCTCGATCAGCTCGGCGGCCATCTCGAAGTTGAGCACGTCGCCGGTGTAGTTCTTGACGATGTGCAGGACCCCGGCGCCGCCGTCGACCGCCCTGGTCGCGTCGATGACCTGGTCGGGGACCGGGGAGGTGAAGACCTCGCCGGGGCAGGCCGCGTCGAGCATGCCGTACCCGACGAAACCGGCGTGCAGCGGCTCATGCCCCGAGCCGCCGCCCGAGACCAGGCCGACCTTGCCCGGCCGCGGCCCCTCGGCCCGGTAGACCACGCGGTCGCGCACCCGCAGCGAGGGGTGGGCCGCGGCCATGCCGTTCAGCGCGTCATCGACGACGGAGTCGGCCGTGTTGATGAGCTTCTTCATGGTGAGAAGATCTGCCCATTTTCACGAGGGCGCAAGCGTCGCACGGCGACGTGCGCGGGACGGTCCGGCTCCCGACTACCGTGCCACCCGCCTGAGTAGGCTACCTTCTGCTCATGGCTGAGATCGTGTACCCGCCGGTGATCGCCGCCGCGCGGGCCCTGTTTCGCGTGCTCGACGTTCGGTTCCACATGGAGGGTACGGAGCACGTGCCGAAGACCGGGGGAGCGGTGCTGGTGAGCAACCACATCAGTTACCTTGACTTCATCTTCGCGGGGTTCGCCGCGCTGCCCTCGCGGCGGCTGGTGCGCTTCATGGCCAAGCAGGACGTCTTCGAGCACCGGATCTCGGGCCCGCTGATGCGCGGCATGCACCACATCCCGGTGGACCGGGGGGCGGGCGCGGGCTCGTACGCCACGGCCCTGCGCATGCTGAAGGCCGGCGAGGTCGTCGGGGTCTTCGCGGAGGCGACGATCAGCCGGTCGTTCACCGTCAAGGAGATCAAGAACGGCGCCATCCGGATGGCCCAGGCCACCAACACGCCCATCATCCCCGTCGCGCTGTGGGGCAGCCAGCGCTTCTGGACCAAGGGCCGGCCCCGCAAGCTCACGCAACGGCACATCCCGCTGACCATCGTGGTGGGCGAGCCGATGCACCCCAAGCGCGGCGAGAACGTCAACGACCACACCGCCGACCTGCACAAGCGGCTGTCGGAGCTGGTGGACCAGGCGCAGCGCACGTACCCGGAGGTGCCGCCGGGGGTGTGGTGGCAGCCCGCCCACCTGGGCGGCACGGCCCCGACGCCGGAGGAGGCGGAGGCCATGGACGCCGCCGAGGCCGAGGCCCGCGCCAAGAAGGAGTAGCCCCGCCCCCAGGCGGGCCCGCCGCGCCGCGCCGCGCGGATCAGCCAGGGATCGGAAGCGTGCGGTCGGGGCGATCCGCCCGGTACGCCTCGCCGTCCGGATAGACGCACCACGTATCGCCCCGCCGCAGCAGAACCGGGCTCGTCCACGACTCGGCCGGCGCCGGGAGCAGCAGGTGCCGGAGGCGTTCCGCCGCGTCCCAGATCAGCAGCCCGCGAATGTTGCCGAGGAGATCCATCCTGACCGGGTCGTACAGAGGCTGGCTCCACAGCCCAGGAGGGGACCCGGTGGGCACGCATGGCCGAGGTCCGCGCGGGCGCCGGGCCTGTCTCGGAGCAGCCGGCGCCTGGGCGGCCGCCGTGGCCGTGGCCGCGTATGCGACCTGGGACGCCTGGCAGGTCGAGTACGGGTCTTCCTACGCCTTCTTCGGCTGCATAGGGTCCTTCGGCGAAACCGGCTTCGGCCTCACCGCAGTGGCGTCGGCCCTGCTGGGGGATGCCTATGAGGTCACGCAACTGGCCGTCCTGTGGGGCGTGCCCTCGATTCTGGTCCTCGCGGGGTCGCTGATGTCGGCCGTCACGGGGAACGGGGCCGTCGTCGGCCGCCGAGTGGCCGGCCTGCTCGTCCTCCTCGCGATCGCCGGACCGGTCAGCCCTTCGTACATGCGGGAGGACGGGTGCTCGGTGATGCCCGTGCTCAGTGGCGAGTGGTTCCGGACCGTGCTGAGCGCCTACGGGCCCGCGCAGTCCGCCCTGCTGGGCTCGGCGCTGCTGGTGCTGCTGGCCACCCGTACGGCGCAGGACACCTGGCCGAGTGGGTCCACCGGCCGCCGGGCGGCGGCGTTCGCCATCGACTACGCGATCATCGCCTTCCTTCTGGACCTCTTCGCGGTGCGGCTCAGCGGCGTGCAGTACGGCCTCCTGAACTGGTTCAGGGTCAACGAGCCGGCATCGCTGCTCGGCGCCGTGGCCGCGTTCCAGTACTCCCTGACGGGGCTGACGGCCGGCAAGCGGCTCATGCGTCTCCGCGTCGTCTCCGCCGGGACCGGTCATCGGCCGGGCCGGTCCCGGGCCGCGATCCGCGCGCTCGTCTTCCCCGCCCTCGTCTGCGTGCCGGAGTTCGGGCTGGTCGTGCTCCTGGTGGACGGGTTGTGGGCGACGGCCGACCCGGCGGCCCGCACTCTGCACGACCGTCTCGCCGGCACCCGGGTCGTACGCGACCTGCTGTAAGCGGGTGCCGCTCTGCCGTAGTGGCCGGCCTCGCCCGAGCGTGCGCTCTACATGGGGCGGCCGGTGTCGCCCAGGGAGACGAGGAGTTTGCGGAGGAGGCCGGCCAGCGCGTCGCGGTCGGCGGGGGAGAGGCCGCGCAGGAGGTGGGCCTCGTTGGCCGCGTGACGTTCCAGGATGTCGTTGGCGACCCGCCGCCCCTCGTCCGTCAGCGCCACGAGCGTCATCCGCCGGTTGCCCGGCGCCGGCCAGCGGTCGACCAGCCCACGCTCGACCAGATGGTCCATGCGGTTGGTGAGCGCGCCAGGGCTGACCATGGCCGCCGCCGACAGGTCCTTCATGCACATGGTGTCGGCTTCGTTCCTGAGCAGCGTGGCCAGCATGTCGAACTCCCACGCCTCAAGCCCGTGCTCGGCGAAAAACTCCTTGACCCCCCGCTCCAGGAGCCGCGAGGCTCGTGACACCCGGCCGATCACGCCCATCGGGGACACGTCCACGTCAGGCCGGGTGCGGGCCCACTGGCCGAGGATCGCGTCGACTGCATCTGCCATGGCGGCAATCGTACGACATTGAAATGTTCGACGTCGTGGGTTATCGTCCTACGTGGAAATGTTCAATGTCGAAATTTTTGAGGTGGGACGATGAAGGTGCTGGTGCTGGGCGCGACGGGGTACATCGGGAGTGTCCTGGTGGAGCGGCTGGTCGCGCGGGGGCATGAGGTGGCGGCGTACGTACGGCCCGCGGCGGAGGGAGAGCGGCGGGTGCCGGGCGTGGCCGACGTGCGCTACGGGGATCTGGCGGACGCCGCCGCGCTGGACAGGGCAATCGGCGCGGACCTCGACGCGATCGTGCACGCCGGCCAGCTGACCGGCGACCAGGAGACCGACCTGGCCACGATGGGCGTGCTCGCCGGATCGTCGAAGAAGGTCGTCTATGTCAGCGGCGTCTGGGTGCTCGGCGAGACCGACGGGGCCGACGAGGACAGCCCGGCCGACCCGATCCCCCTGGTGGCGTACCGGGACGAGGTGGAGCGGCTGGTGATCCACGGCGGCGGGTCCGTGGTGCGTCCCGGCGTCGTCCACGGGCGCGGCGCGGGCATCGCGGCGCTGCTGAAGGCCCGGGCCGCGCGGCGCGGGACCGGCGAGTACGTCACCGCGGGCGGCACGCCGCCGACGTGGACCTTCGTGCACGTGGACGATGTGGCCGAGCTGATCGTGGCTGTCCTGGAGAAGGGTGAGGCGGCCGTCTACCACGCCATCAGCGAGGAGGCGGTGCCCGTCACCGCCGTGGCCGAGGCGGCGGCCAGGTCGGCGGGCGTCAAGGAGGTGGCCGAGCCCTGGCCGCTCGAGGAGGCCGCGCAGGAGCTCGGGGAGGGCTTCGCCCACGCCCTGGCGATCAGCCAGCGCGTCAGCGCGACGCGTACCCGCGAAGCGCTCGGGTGGCGGCCCTCCCGTCCCGGCATCGTCGCCGATCTCGTCGAGGGTTCCTACGCCTGACGAGCCCTCCTGTGACGGCAGTGGGGCGGTCGTGACGGCCACCGCCCCGCGGCCCCTAGCCTGCGATGAGGGCGTTGGCCTCCGTGATGAGCTTCTGCGCGGCCTTGTCAGGCGTCATCCGGCCGGACAGGACCTCATTCGTGTACCGCGTGAGGATCGCCTCGATGGCGCTGGCGCGCTTCGGCGGGGCGGCGGGGGAGTCGGCGAGCTCGCCCTTGACCTTGTCGAGGAAGGCCAGCGTCTTCTTGTCGGTCTCCGGAAGCTTGTCCCTGACCGCCGCCAGCACCTGGGAATTGGCCGGCAGGCCGCGGTCGCTGAGGATGATCGCGCCGGCCTCCGGATCGTTGATCATGAAGTCGATGAACTTGGCCGCCGCGGCCTGGTGCTCGGACTTCGCCGAGGCGGTGTAGAACATCGCGGGCTGCAGGAACATGCCGCCCGCGGCGGCGCCCGGCGCCTTCGGCATCCGCAGCAGGTCCACCGCCTTGCCGCCGGACGCCTTGTTGATCGAGCCGAGCTGGTTGCTCCACCACATCCCCATCGCGCCGTTGCGGGTGGCGAACAGCGACCGGTCCTCGCCCTGCGTCCCGAGCTCGATGCTCTTGGCGGCGTCGGGAGAGCCCTTGGTCCTGATCAGCTTCTGGTGGATGGCCCACCACGCCTTCAGCGTCTCGGGCGAGACGCCGATCCTGTTGCCCTTGTAGAGGGACTCGCCCCGCTGAGCGGCGAAGATCTGCAGGAACGCCGGGTTGAAAGCCTGCTGCGTGCCGTAGACCTTGCCGCCGGTGCCGGCAGTGATCTTGGCCGCCAGGTCGACGTATTCGTCCCAGGTCCAGGTGGTGTCGTCGGGCAGACTCTGCCCCGCGTCCTTGATCGCCTTCGGGTCCACGACCAGGGACCAGGCGTTGACGCCGGTGGGGATGGCGAACTGCTTGCCGTCGATGGCGCCGGTGGCCAGCACCTTGGCGTCGATGTCGGCGGTGTCGACCGCGCTGGACAGGTCGGCGAGCGTGCCGCGTTCGGCGTATTCGCGCAGGCCGCGGATCTCGAGGGTGATGACGTCGGGCGTCTGGTCGCTCGCGACCCTCGTGGCCAGCGTGTCGTAGTAGGCACCGAAGCCGGAGAACTCTTCCTCGATGTCGATGTCCGGGTTCTTCGCCTCGAACCTCTTGATCGCCTCTTGCGTCATCTTCTGCCGTGCGTCACTGCCCCAGTAGGAGAAACGTAACGTGATCGCACCGTCGGCGCCTTCGCTGCCGCAGGCCGCAGTGATCACCAGCACAGTGGTGGCCAGCAACGCTGCCGTCCACGTCTTCTTGCCAGAGCCCACGGCTCTACCTCCTGGGGGGTTGAGGGGTGCAGGACCTGCTTCGCGGTCCTGGGAGGGTCACTCCACGGGTCGGTCGCTTCCGTCCGGCCAGGAAGAAGTCGAAGCCCGGCCCGAGCGCGCTGATCGGCATGGCGAGCATCCGGAGCTCACGACGACCCCCCACCGGAGTCAGAGAATCCCGCAAGGTTACCGGGGCGGTGAAGCCGCCGGAAGTTGTTGAGGGGGAGGAAGTGGCCGAAGTGGTCGCTCTGTGTCCGGATGGGGTGCGTTTGGGTGACTCCCGTGAGCCGGCGTGCTCCGGATCGAGCGCCCGCGGGCAGCCGCGACGGACGCCGCCCACTCATGCGAAAGGGTGCCACCCTGGCGAGTGACACCCTGATCGACCAGTCGGGACGACAGGATTTGAACCTGCGACCCCTTGACCCCCAGTCAAGTGCGCTACCAAGCTGCGCTACGTCCCGGTCGTGTCGGCCGCTCCCTGCGGAGCGGGACGTCATAACCTTAGCGCACATCGGAGGTGCACGCGTACACGGAGAGCTGGGGCGGAGGTGGCCGAGTGGGGCGGAAACCGACCATCGATCGGCGGGAGCTGGCCAGGTTGGTGGCCGAGGGGATGAACGTGCAGGAGCTGGCCGCGCACTTCGGGGTCAGCGAGTCCGGGGTGCTGCAGGCCAAGCGGGCCGCCGGGCTGGCCAAGCCGATGCTCGACCACAGCCGGGCCGTCCCGTGGAAGCTGGCACGCGAGCACTCCCAGTCCGGGCCCGCCACCAATCTGCGTAATCTGTCAGCGGCCGCGCAGGGGAAGCCGCCCGCGGCCGAGCGGCTGAACACGGCTCTGCGGTGGGCTCAGCGGCTCGTGGACGAGGGGCTCGACGTGCGGTACGACGCGGCCGAAGGGTTCAGCGAGATCCCCGCCGCACCGACGGGCTCACATGTCGCGGCGGTGCTGGCCGCGGCCAGGCAGGCACTGGAAGCCCGCTGAGACGGTGGGTTTCGACCCACTGTTCGAGGGCAGTCGCTGGTCTCAAGACAGAGACCGGAGGCGAACAACATGACCACCTTAATCTGGGTGGCCGTCGTCGCGGTCGTGGTGGTGGCGCTCGTCGCAGTCGGGTATCTCGTGCTGCAGCAGAGGCGCCGCGACCATCTCCGCGAACGTTTCGGCCCGGAGTACGAACGCATAGTCGCCGAGCACGACACCCGCCGCGAGGCCGAGCAGGAGCTGCTCGACCGGGAGCGCCGGCATGCGGAGCTCGACCTCCACCCCCTGACGGAAGAGTCGCGCGACACCTACGCGAACCAGTGGACCGAGGTGCAGGAGCGCTTCGTCGACGCGCCCGGCTTCGCGGTGACCGAGGCCGATCAGCTGGTCACCTCGGTCATGGCCGAACGGGGCTACCCGACGGAGAACTACGAGGAGCGGCTGTCCACCCTGTCGGTGGGGCACGCGAAGACTCTCGACCACTACCGGACGGCCCACGAGATCAGCGGGCGGGCGGCCAGGAAGGAGGCCTCCACGGAGGAGCTGCGGCAGGCCATGGTGCACTACCGCGCGCTGTTCGAGGAACTGCTGCAGGAGACCACACGAGGACGGTGAACGAGCACATGAGCACCCCCAGCACCCCCAGGAGCGGCAGCGAGGAGGAGCGCGCCCGCCGCGACGGGCTCCCTGACGAGTTCCCCGACGAGCGCTCCGGCGACCGCTTCGACGCCCGCACCGACGGGTACGCGGACGAGCGCGAGCTCGACGGCGACCGCGCGGGCGACGTCCATGCCGCAAACGATGACCGTATTGTCCTGGACAATGGCCGGGTCCCCGGCGACGTCCGGGTCGCGGGCGACGACGAGCCGGAGCGGCACAGCCCGCGCGCCGGCGACGAGTACGCCGCTGCCGTCCCTGGCGCCGTTCCCGGGGCCGTGCCCGGCGCGGTGACGCCGCCCGCGGCCGAGTACGACGACGGCGCGTACCGCGACCCCTACGCCAGGACCGGCGAGGACACGACGGCAGGACCGGAGACCGAGCCGGGCGACGTCCCGGCGCACGCCGCCCCCGACGACATCGTCCTGTTCGACCAGGACCCGGACCAGGTGCAGGCCCGCTGGCGCGACCTGCAGGCGTCGTTCGTCGACGATCCCGGCGAGGCCGTGCGGCGTGCCGACGGGCTGGTCGGCGAGGTCGTCGACGCCCTCACCAGCAGCCTCACCACCCGCACGAACGGCCTGCGCGACCGCTGGAAGGACACCGAGGCGGCCGACACCGAGCAGATGCGCCTGGCGCTGCGCGACTACAGGAACGTCCTGGAACGCCTGCTCGCCCTCTCCGGCCACCAGACCCAGCCCGAGCTCCAGACCTGGGGAAAGAGGTGATCTGACATGCTCGCGGTAGTCGCAGCGATCATCTTCGGGCTGGGATTCCTGCTCGACCTGGTCGGCGCCCGGATCCCCGGCGGGTTCTCCGGCATGACGTTCGTCCTGCTGGGCCTGACGCTGCTGGCGCTGCATCAGGCGGGCGTCGGCACGGCCGGCATCCGTACCGGCTACAGCAACTGGCGTGGCCGGGCCCGTAGGTAGACGGCACGTACGAACGGGCCCCGCCGGTCAACGGCCCCAGCCGGTGAGGCCCTGGAACGGGAGGTCGCCGAAGGCGGCGGCCTCCCGTCACTCCTTTCCGGGGAAGCGCATGATGACGGTGCTGCCGCCGTTCCCGACCCGTACGGTCAGGTCCGACGACACCAGCCGGGCCACCCACAACCCCATCCCGCCCACCGCGTCCGGTCTGGGCCCAGGCTTCCAGGCGCCCTCGTCGTGCACCTCCACGATCAGGTCGCCGCTCACCGTCCAGGTACGCATGGAGGCCCGGTCGGCCCCGTGGGTGACGGCGTTGGTGGCGACCTCGTTGACCGCGATGACGAAGTCCCCGATGGCGTCCTCGGGCATGCCGGCGTCGCGGGCCTCGTCCTCAGCGAACTGCCGGACCTGCGGCAGGTCCGGCAGTCGGAAGCGGAGCTCTTTCACGGGCGCGCCGGGCGGCGGGCTCGTGTAGCCCGACTGAGGCTCCCCGTCCTCGTTCACCCGGCGACCTTCTTCTCAGCCGACCAGCTCGGAGCGAAGCTGGTCGAGAACCTTGCGGAGGATACGTGAGACGTGCATCTGGGAGATCCCGAACTCGGCGGCGATCTCGGCCTGCGTCATGTTGCCGAAGAACCGAAGCAGCAGGATGTGCTTCTCGCGCGAGGGCAGCGCGTCGATGAGCGGCTTGACGGCCTCCCGGTCGACCATGGTGCTCAGCGTGTCGTCGTCCTCGGGGATGACGTCGCCGAGGGAGGCGGCGTCGTCGTCGGTGCCGAGCGGCGCGTCGAGCGACAGGGTGCTGTAGGCGGCGGAGGCGTCGAGGGTCAGCAGGACGTCCTCCTCGCTGATGTTCATCTTGGCGGCCAGCTCGGCCACCGTGGGCGACCTGCCGAGGTCCTGGCTGAGGTCGGCGACCAGCCGGTTGAGCTCCGAGCGGCGCTCCTGGTAGAGACGCGGCACCCGGATGGCCCAGGTGCGGTCGCGGAAGTGGCGCTTGACCTCGCCGGTCATCGTGACGACCGCGTAGCCCCTGAACGCGTGGCCGAGGGTCGGGTCGAAGCCGTTGACGGCTTTCATCAGGCCGACGTAAGCGGCCTGGAGAAGGTCCTCCAGAGGCTCGCCGCGGTAGCGGTAGCGCCGCGCGATCTCCATGGCGAGCGGCCGGTGCATCTCGACGATCCGCTCGCGCAGTCGCTCTCTGTGACTGTCGAGGGTGTCTTCCCGGACCATTTCGGCCAGGAGTTCTTCCGCGGTCATCTCCTCGAGGACGTATTCCTGTACAGCCATCGCTGCTCCTCTTATGGGTCGCAGGCGGCCTCTCCAGCAAAAAAGCCCAGGCAGAGGCACGCCTCGCTCAACTCTCGAGACGAAAGCCCGCTGCTGGACTCCGCATCAAGTGTCCCCCGTTTCGCGGGAAGTATTCCTCCCTTCTGTGGTGACAGTAAGGTTGCTCCGTGACAATGCCGGATAGCGGCGAGGGGTCCATGGCGGCCCTGAGCCTGACGTCGTCGACGGTGGACGAGATCACCGTGATCAAGGTTGACGGCGTCCTCGATGCCACGACCCGCGAGCAGTTCGCCGACTACCTGTCCCTGGCGGGGCCGGACCTGATTCTGGACCTGGCCGGGGTCACGTTCATGGACTCTCGCGCGCTCGGGCTCATCGTCCACCACTGGCAGACGAGCCTGGCGTCGGGCGCCAGGTTCGCGCTCATCGGGGTCGAATACTCCAAGTCCAAGGTGATGTGGATCACCGGACTGGCCCAGCGGCTGCCCCTGTACGACACGCTCGACGACGCGCTGGCGGCCATCGGCTGAGGACGGGGGCCAAAGAGACAGGCCAGACAGACAAGGGTCAGCGCTTCGACTTCCGCTGGTGCTCGTCGACCAGGAGCCTGGCGAGGTCGGCCACCTTGACCTGGTGGTGCTGGGAGATCTTGCGCAGCTCCTCGAACGCGGCCTCGGCGGTGCATCCGCTGGTCTGCATGATGATGCCCTTGGCCTGGTCGATCACCGACCGTCCGGCGAGGGCCTCCTGGAGCTGCGCGGCGTCGGTGCGCACCTCCTCGAACTCCCACATGTTGGCCATCGCCACCCCGACCTGCTCGGTCAGCATGTCGGCCAGCGAGTGGGCGCCCTGGGGGGAGAACGCCCCTGGGCGTACCGAATAGAGGCCGACCAGCAGCAGGGCGGGCGCCACGTCGATGGGCACGACCAGCACGGAGCGCACGCCCCAGCGGCTGGCCAGCGCGTCGTAGCGGGGCCAGCGGGGCTCGTTGAGCACGTCGGCCACGCCGGCGCGGGCGCCGCTCTGCCGGGCCTCGACGGACGGGCCCTCGCCGAGCGCGCGTTCGCCCTCGACGAGCATGATCAGCTCGCTGTGGGAGCCGGACACCAGGACCCGGTGGTCGCGCCAGTGCTCGGCCGAGGCTCCCGAACAGCCCGGTACGCCGGCGGCCAGCGCCGTGGTGAGCCCACGCAGCACGCGTTCCGTGGAGGTGTCCTCGCCCAGCCGGCCCAGTGCGGCAAGGTCGCGGGCGAGACCGGGGGTGATCATCGCAGTTGATTTCATAGCAGCAAGCCTGTACCCCATATGGCCTCCCATATCCCTTGTGACGTAGCGTCAGAGGGTGACCATGCCGGACCTCGAACAAGCGCTGGACGCGTTGGCCGGACGCGTGTCGTCGCTTCGCGAAGCGCGAACCGCCTATCCCGCCGACCTCGCGCCCACGCTCGACGCCGCCCTTGCCGAGCTCGACACCGCCGCCGAACTGCTGGCCGAGGCCCGAGAGGCGCTGCAGAAGGCGCCCAAGCGGGCGGGCGGAAAGAAGGACGGCACGCAGCGGGAGCTGAAGCTGCTGCGTCAGGTGTTCCGGGCCTTCCCGGTGCCGGTCATCGTGCTGGACGGCGGTGGCGTGGTCAGGCGGATCAACCCCGAGACCTCGCAATTGCTCGGCAGCCCCGACGGCTACCTGGTGGGCCGGTCGTTCCCGCTGCTGGTGGACGTCTCGCGGCGGGCCGCGTTCCGGTCGCACCTGACGGCGGTGCTCCAGACGGGCCAGCCGGCGGCGTTCGAGACGCGGCTGGCGCACCAGGGGCGCACGCACACCGTCCAGCTGGCGCTGACCAGGATGACCATGCCGGGCGAGCCGCAGCAGATGGTGGCGGCGGTGGCGCTGCCGACCGAGGTGCAGCTGCCCGAGCCGGGCGCGCGGCGGCCCGAGCAGTCCGACGGCGCGCTGCTGCTGGCGGCGGCCAAGCGGCAGGACCTGCTGGTCAAGATGGCCAATCTGCTGCTCGAGGAGGAGACGCTGCTGCGCCCGGTCGCGCTGCCGAGGGCGACGCGGCTGCTGGCGGCCGAGTGGGCCGACTGGGTGGTCGCGGACATGGTGCGCGGCGGGGTGCTGCGCCGCTCGGTCGTGGTGGCGCCGAAGAACCATCCGCTGGGCGATCTGGTCCGCCAGGTGGAGTCCGCGGATCCGGCGGGCAGCCAGGTCGTGATGCAGGTGCTGGAGCGCGGCTCCGGCGTGGTGCAGGAGATGCTGGACGACGACAGCCTGCTCGGGTTCTGCGCGGACGGGCCGCTGCTGACGGCGATGGGCGCGGGCTCGATGCTGAGCGTGCCGATCGGCTCCGGCGACGGCGTGCTCACGCTGGTGCGCGCGCACGACCGGCGCCCGTTCACGCTGGCCGACCTGGCCGTCATGCAGGAGGTCGGGCTGCAGCTCGGGCTGGCCGTACGGGCCCAGACCAGCTTCCAGAGCCGTTCGCGGGCGGCGGACGCGCTGTCGGCGAGCGTCGCGCCCCGCACGCTGCCCGACGTGCCCGGCTACGAGGCGGCGGCCGTCTACCATCCCGGGGCGTCGGTGGGCGCCGAGTTCTACGACGTGTTCCCGGTGTCGTCCGGGTGGGGGTTCGCGCTGGGCGGCGCCGTCGGCAAGGGCGAGGAGGCCGCGTCGGTCAGCGCGATGGTACGCGGCGGCCTGCGGGTCCTCGGCGTCTGGGAGTCCGACCCCGACCTGGTGATGCGCAAGGTCAACGAGGCCCTGGTCGCGCAGGGCACGGGCATGTTCGTGATGGCCGTGGCGGGCTTCGTGAAGGGGCGCGAGATCAGGCTGTCGTCGGCCGGGCACCATCCCGCCGCGCTGCTGCAGGCCGACGGCGCCGTGCGCTTCGCCGCGGGCGGCGGCGTGCCGCTGGGCCTGGCGCCCGAGGCGGAGACCAGCGTGGAACGGCTGACGGTGGCCGTGGGCGAGACGCTGGTGCTCTATTCGGAGGGGCTGATCTCCTCCAGGAACGACCGGGGGGAGCCGTACGGCGAGGAACGGCTGGCCGACGTGCTCGGCCGGTGCGCGGGACAGTCGCCGTCCACCGTGGTCAAGGCGCTGGAGGCCGACCGGCACGCCTTCTCGGGCGGCCAGGTGTGGGACGAGATTGTGATCCTCGCGCTACGTGGGGTCTGACCTGCAAAGTCAGAGATGTCTGATTTTTGGGGGTTTGCGATCGAGTCAAAACTGGGTATGGTCGGAAGCGTAGACATGTGCCTAAGACGCAGGCGCACCTTCCAGTCTTTCTTCGCTGAGGTGTGCCATGAATATCGCGATCGTAGCTTCCGCTGAGAGCAACCGGCGTGACCGCATCCTTTCCGTCGCCCGTGAGCTCGGCCGCGAACACCACGTCACCGTCTACTCCCGTCGTGACAGCATTGAGGGCAAGCCCAAGACGCGGGTGGCCCCGGGGGTCACGTTGGAGCAGATCGACGTGGGCCCGGCCCAGGAGTTGTCGGCCGACGGCGTCGTTCCCTACCTGAACGACGTCGGCGAGCACCTGATGCGGCGATGGAGCCAGGAGCGGCCCGATGTGATCCACGCGCATTCGTGGACCGGTGGGCTGGTGGCGGTGGCGGGTGCCAACGGGCTGGGGGTGCCGGTCACGCAGACTTTCCACACGGTCGACGCCTCGCACAAGGAGCTGGAGCTGGCCCTCGGCCGCCGGGCCAACGCGGTCATCGCGGGCTCCGGGGACGAGGAGTCGGCGCTGATCCGGCTGGGCGTGCCGCGCAACCACATCGCCGTCGTCCCGTACGGCGTCGACACCGAGCGCTTCCAGCGCCGCGGCGCGGTGGCCACGAAGGGCACGCGCAAGCGGCTCCTGCACGTCGGCCCGCTGACGGTGGATCGCGGCGCGGACACCGTCGTGCGGGCGCTGCCGGGGCTCGGCGACGTCGAGCTGGTCATCGCGGGCGGGCCCGAGCCCGAGGACCTCGACACCGACCAGGACGCCTGCCGGCTGCGCGCGCTGGCCGAGCAGCTCGACGTCGCCGCCCAGGTGACGCTGCTGGGTCAGGTCAAGCGGTCCGCCGTGCCGAAGCTCATGCGCAGCGCGGACGCCGTGGTGTCGGTGCCGCGCGAGGCCGTGACCGGCATCGTCGCGCTGGAGGCGATGGCCTGCGGCGTACCGGTGATCGCCTCGGCCGTCGGCGCCCACCTGGACTCCGTCATCGACGGCGTCACCGGGCTGCTGGTTCCCCCGGACCGGCCGGCGCGCACCGCGCGGCTGGCCCGCGAGCTGCTGTGGGACCCGACCCTGCGGACCGCGCTGGGCTACGCCGGCGCCGACCGGGCGCGCTCGCGCTACTCCTGGGAGCGGGTGAGCCAGGAACTGGTAAGGGTGTACGAGGCGGCCTGCGCCTGAACCACCGAAACCCCGGCAGGCGGCAGCAGCCGCCTGCCGGCACCATGAGGTGGTCAGTGTCCGCAGAGCCGGGCGGCCTTGAGCCCCAGGTGCACGGCCAGGCGGTCGTCGCCGTCCGAGAGATCCCGGTGGGTGAGACGCTCGGCCTTGCCCAGCCGGTAGTAGAGCGTCTGGCGGTGGATGCCGAGCTCCGCGGCCGTCTTCTGGGCGTGGCCGCCGTGGTCGAGGTAGGCCTCCACGGTCTCGGCCAGCTCGCCGTCCAGGACCGCGGTCTCGGCCGCCAGCTCGCGCAGGTCCGCCTGGCCGAGCCTGGCCAGCAGGCGGTGCACGCCCAGGTCCTCCCAGCGGGCGACGGGCGCGTACCGGGGGAAGTGCTCGGCCACGCGCAGGGCGTGGCGGGCCTCGCGCCAGCTCAGCCAGGCGTCGGCCGGGTCCGCCCGGGGCGCGCCGATGCCGGCGGCGGTGCCATACGCGCTCTGCAGGGTCTGCGCCACCTCGCCCGCGAGGTGGGCGGGGGCGAGCAGGGCGACGGGGGAGCCGGGGCGGGCCAGGACGCCGCGCGGCAGCGTCCAGAGGGCGGCGAGGCGCTCGGCCGACTCGCGTACGGCGATCGCCGCGACGGGGCCCGGCACCTCGATGGCCGCGCCCGCCCGCTCGGACGGGTCGGCCGAGAAGAGGGCGAGCAGGCCGCGGCCGAGGTCCTGCCGGCTCCTGGCCTCCTGGGCGAGGGCGGCGGCGGCCCTGGCCACCAGCGGCGCGACGGATTCGAGCGCCGCGAGCGAGCCCGAGTCGAGCAGCCACAGATAGCCGTAGGTGACCTCGCCGTGGCGCAGCGGCCAGCACACCCTGGCCAGGACGCCGAGCTCGGCGTCGGCGGGGATCCGGACCGGGCCCGGGGCCTTGGCGATGCCGTAGCGCTCGAAGTAGTCGCGCACCTCCCCGGTGGCGCGCCGGCGCAGGATCGACTCCTGGCGGACCGTGTCGATGTCGCCGTGCTGCGCCCCGTACGCCAGCAGCCGGAACGAGCGGTCCTCCAGCGTCGCGGACGCCCCCAGCCGGGCGGCGATCTCGTCGACGATCTCTTGCAGGTCTGCCGTGTTGTGCATTTGTATGACAGCCTGCCACATCGGCCGTTACGCACGTCGATGGCCCCCGCTGAGCTGCGTTTTTAGACTTGAGGCATGCTGGGTCAAGTGCTCCTCGCCGCGTCCGGGAGCGGCGTCGTACGTCGTGCCGTGTCGGCCTTCCCGCTCACCAGGAAGGTGGTCGATCGGTTCGTCGCGGGCGAGAGCGTCCAGGAGGCCCGCGACGCCATCGAGCGCCTGCGCGACATGAAACTCGCCGTCACCGTCGACCACCTCGGCGAGGAGACGCGCGACGCGCGGGCCGCCGAGGCCACCGCGAACGCCTACCTCACGCTGCTCGACGCCGTCAGGCCGCTCGACCTCGGCGCCCGGGGCGAGGTGTCGGTCAAGCTGTCGGCCGTGGGGCAGCGGCTCGACGACGCGATGGCGCTGGAGCACGCCCGCGAGATCTGCGCCGCGGCGGCGCGCAACGGCTCGACCGTCACGCTCGACATGGAGGACCACACCACCGTCGACTCGACGCTGACCATCCTGCGCAAGCTGCGCGAGGACTATCCGTCGACCGGGGTGGCGATCCAGGCGTACCTGTTCCGCAGCGAGGCCGACTGCCGCGACCTGGCCGCCGAGGGCTCCCGGGTGCGCCTGGTCAAGGGCGCCTACCGCGAGCCCGCCTCCGTCGCGCACCAGGGGCGCGGCGCCGTGGACAAGGCGTACGTGCGATGCCTGCGCATCCTCATGGCGGGGAAGGGTTACCCCATGGTGGCGACGCACGACGATCGCATGATCGCGATCACGGAGGTGCTCGCCGACCGGTTCGGGCGGACGATCGGCGACCACGAGTTCCAGATGCTCTACGGAATCCGGACCGACCTGCAGGAGTCCCTGGCCGGGGCCGGCCACACGGTCCGTGTCTACGTCCCCTACGGCGACGACTGGTACGGCTACTTCATGCGCCGCCTCGCGGAGCGCCCCGCCAACGTCGCCTTCTTCCTTCGCGCCCTTGGGGGTAAGTAATGGATGCCATCAGCAACGTTCCCGTGCCGGCCAACGAGCGCGTCTACGGCTACGCGCCGGGCAGCGCCGAGCGGTCGGCGCTGGAGGACCGCATCAAGGAGCTGGCCGGGTCGTCGATCGACCTGACCATGACCATCGACGGCGAGCAGCGCCTCGGCGGTGGCGCCCCCATCGACGTGGTGCAACCGCACAACCACGCCGCCGTCCTGGGCCGTACCAACGACGCTACGGCCCGGGACGTGCAGGACGCGGTGGACGCGGCGCTGCGGGCGGCGCCCGCGTGGCGGGCCCTGTCGTTCGACGAGCGGGCGGCGATCTTCCTCAAGGCCGCCGACCTGCTGTCCGGGCCGTGGCGGGCCACGCTCAACGCGGCGACCGTGCTGGGCCAGTCGAAGTCGGCGCAGCAGGCGGAGATCGACTCGGCCTGCGAGCTGATCGACTTCCTGCGCTTCAACGTGGCCTACGCCCGCCAGCTCTACGCCGACCAGCCGATCTCGTCGCCCGGCGTGTGGAACCGGATGGAGTACCGGCCGCTCGAAGGCTTCGTGCTGGCGATCACGCCGTTCAACTTCACCGCCATCGCCGGAAATTTGCCGACTTCTGCGGCTTTGATGGGGAATGTCGTCGTCTGGAAGCCGTCGCCGACCCAGCAGTTCGCCGCGCACTTCACGATGCGGCTGCTGGAGGCGGCCGGGCTGCCTCCCGGCGTGATCAACATGGTCACCGGCAACGGCCAGGCCGTCTCCGAGGTGGCGCTCGGGCACCCGGCCCTGGCCGGGATCCACTTCACCGGCTCCACGGCGACGTTCCAGCACCTGTGGAGCACCGTCGGCCGGAACATCGCCGCCTACCACGGCTACCCGCGCCTCGTCGGCGAGACCGGCGGCAAGGACTTCGTGCTCGCCCACCCGTCCGCCGACCCGGCCGTGCTCTCGACGGCGCTGGTCAGGGGCGCCTTCGAGTACCAGGGGCAGAAGTGCTCGGCGGCCTCGCGGGCGTACGTGCCGCGCTCGGTCTGGAACCGGATGCGCGACGACTTCGTGGCCACCGCCGAGTCGCTGACCGTGGGCGACGTGTCGGGCGACCTGTCGACGTTCATGGGCGGGGTCATCGACGCCCGGGCCTTCGCCAAGCACAAGGAGGCCATCGACCGGGCGCGGGCGGCCGCGAACATCGACGTCCTCACCGGCTCGTACGACGACAGCGTCGGCTACTTCGTCAAGCCGACCATCCTGGAGTCGGCCGACCCCACTGACGAGATCTTCGTCAAGGAGTACTTCGGGCCGATCCTGGGCGTGCACGTCTACGAGGACCGCGACTTCGACGCGGTGCTCGACCAGATGGAGGGCATCGCCCCGTACGCGCTGACCGGCTCGATCATCGCCCAGGACCGCTACGCCATCGCGTCGGCGTCCGACCGGCTGCGCTTCGCGGCGGGCAACTTCTACGTCAACGACAAGCCGACGGGCGCGGTCGTGGGCCAGCAGCCGTTCGGCGGCGCCCGCGCCTCGGGCACCAACGACAAGGCGGGCTCGATCTTCAACCTGATCCGCTGGGTGAACGCCCGCACGATCAAGGAGACGTTCGTCCCGCCCACCGACCATCGTTATCCGCACATGGGCTGATTTTTCAGCCCATCCGGCCCATGAGCCCCCCGGTCCTGCCCCGGGGGGCTCATGGCGTAATGTGCAATGTTTGTGTCGTTGACGCCTTGACAGCCCCGCCACCAGCATGAAGACATGCAGCGACGGGTTGTGATGGTCGTCTTCCCCGGCTTCCAGCTGCTCGACCTGGCCGGGCCGTCCGACGTGTTCGCGACGGCGGCGCTGCTGGCGCCCGAGGACGGCTACCAGGTCGAGGTGGCCGCCGTGCGGGCCGGTCCCGTGCCCTCCGGCAACGGGATCGCCGTCACGGCCCGCGCCCTCGGCGAGGTCACCGGGCCCGTCGACACGCTCATGGTCGTGGGCGGGATGTCGGTCCCCGGGCAGCTCGGCGACCGGGAGCTCGTCGAGGCCGTCGCCCGGCTGGCCGCGGGCGCGCGGCGGGTCGCGTCCGTGTGCAACGGGGCGTTCCTGCTGGCCGAGGCCGGGCTGCTGGACCACCGGCGGGCCACCACGCACTGGCTGTCCGCCGGCGAGCTGGCCGCCCGCTACGAGTGCGTCGAGGTGGACGCCGACCCCCTCTACATCGAGGACGGCGACGTCTGGACCTCGGCGGGCGTCCTGTCCGGCGTGGACCTCGCGCTCGCGCTGGTGGCCAGGGACCACGGCCACGCGCTCGCCCGCGACGTCGCCCGCGGCCTCGTGGTGTACCTGCACAGGCCGGGCGGGCAGAGCCAGTTCAGCACCCCGATGCGGGCCATGACGCCGCGCAGCGAGCCGCTCAGGGAGTTGCAGGCCTACATCGACGCCAACCCCGCCGCCGACCTGAGCGTGCCCGCGCTCGCCGCCCGGGTGGGGATGAGCGAGCGCCACTTCTCCCGCGTCTTCACCGGGCAGACCGGCCTGTCGCCCGGCCGGTACGTCGAGCGCAGCCGTGCCGAGGCCGCCAGGCGGCTCCTGGAGGTCACCGCCCACCCGCTGGACCGGGTGGCCAGGGAGTCGGGGCTCAGCACGCCGGAGACCCTCTACCGCGTCTTCCGCCGCCACTGGCGGATCTCACCCGGCGACCACCGTCGCGGGTTCCGATCGAAGGAGAAGTAAACGATGCACGTGGCGATCCCGCTCTATCCCCGCTTCACCGCGCTCGACGCGGTCGGGCCGTACACGGTGCTGGCCTTCGCGCCCGGCTGGACGGTCACGTTCGTCGCGGCCGAGCCCGGGCCGGTCACCGACGACCAGGGCACGCTCACCCTCACCGCCACGGCTTCCTACGAGGACCTGCCCCGCCCCGACGTGATCGTGGTCCCGGGCGGCCCGGGGACGTTCGACGCCATGTCCGACGAGGCGCTGCTCGGCTGGCTGCGGCAGGCCCACGAGCACAGCCGGTGGACGACCTCCGTGTGCAGCGGGTCGTTCGTCCTGGCGGCGGCGGGGCTGCTGGAGGGGCTGAGGGCGACCAGCCACTGGGCCCTGCTCGACATGCTGCCGCAGTACGGGGCCGAGCCGGTGAGCGAGCGCGTCGTGACCCAGGGCGGGATCGTGACCGCGGCGGGGGTGTCGGCGGGGATCGACATGGCGCTGACCCTGCTGGCCCAGGCCACCGACGAGATCACCGCGCAGTCGGTGCAGCTCGTGATCGAGTACGACCCGCACCCGCCGTTCGACGCGGGGTCGCCGAAGACGGCGCCGGAGGGCCTGACCGAGCTGGCGCTCAAACTCATCGGCTGACCCCCTCCGGGGCCCGGCCGCCCCCGCCCCGCCCCAGCGCCCTCGCTCTGAGGGCCCGGCCGCCCCCGCCCCGCCGCCCCGCTCCAGCGCCCTCGCTCTGAGGGCAGGCCGCCCCGCTCCGGCGGCACCGCTCTGGGACGCACCGCTCTGGGGGCCCGGCCGCCCACGCCGCCCCCGGCTGCTCCGGCCGTGGGCGGCCCTAAGGCGTGCCCTCCTCTGCCGGCCCCTGACCGGCCCCCACCGGCAGCACGTCGAAGTGGATGATCACGCGCCCCATCGACGGATCGCGATCGCGTGAGTCCGGCGACTCGACCTCCCTGCGGTCCGACAGCGCGCGATACCGCTCCAGCACCTCGAACACCTCGTCCCGCAGCGCCGCGCTCTCCTCGGGCGTGAGCCGCAGCGAGCGCCGCCCGTAGCCGCTCGCGCGCACCCACTCCTCGGGCGCCCGCGCCTCCTCCTCGCGCCACCGGGCCAGCTCCGCGCCGCGCTGGCGCACCATGTCGTCCAGCAGGAACTCCATCGCGCCGGCCGCCTCGGGATCGGAGGGCGGTTCCCCGTAGGAGAACCCGCCGGGCGTGATGCGCCAGTACTTCTCCTTGCCGCGCCCCATCCCCGGCACGACCTCGATCATGCCGTGCCCGGCCAGCTCCCTCAGGTGGTAGCTCGTGGCGCCGGTGTTCTGCCCGAGCAGGGCGGCGAGCTTGGTGGCCGTGGAGGGGCCGTGCTCGTCCAGCAGCTCGTAGATCCGCAGGCGCAGCGGGTGGGCGAAGGACTTCAGGGCCCTCGCGTCGAGCGTGCGGGCGGAATAGCTCTTGCTCTGCATCGCTATGCAAGCCTATCTTTGCAAAGAAAACTATGCACACTTTCCCTTACACACTATCGGAGTGAGCCGTGGGGCGTTCGTTCGGATTTCTGTGGTCCTCCACCGCGCTGTCGAACCTGGCCGACGGCGTGCTGAAGGTCGGGGCGCCGCTGCTGGCCGTGTCGATGACGCGTTCGCCCACGCTGGTGTCGCTGGCGGGGGCGGCCGCGACGGTGCCGTGGCTGCTCCTCGCGCTGCACGCGGGGGCTCTCGCCGACCGGCTCGACCGCCGCCGCATCATGGTCGTGGCCAACCTCGCCCGGGCCGCGGTCCTCTCCCTCGCCGGGCTCGCGGCCCTGCTCGGCCTGCTCGACCTGTGGGTGCTGCTGGCGGCCGTGCTCGTGGCCGGGGTGGCCGAGGTCTTCGCCGACGTCTCGGCGCAGTCGATCCTGCCGATGACCGTGCCCCAGGCCGACCTGACCAGGGCGAACGGCCGCGTCTCCACCGCCCAGATGATCGGCAACGACTTCGTCGGGGCGCCGCTGGCGGGCCTGCTCGTCGTGACGCTCCCCGCCGTCGTCTTCGGCGCCCCGGCCCTCCTGTACGGCGCCGCGGGCCTGCTGTTGCTGGGCATGCGCGGCACGTACCGGATGGACACCCCGCGAGCGCAGGGCCGGCGGCCGCTGCGGCGGGACATCGGTGAGGCGCTGCGGTACCTGTGGTCCCATCGGGTGCTGCGGAGCCTGGCCGTCACGGCCGGGCTGCTCAACCTCGCCAACGCCGCCTACTTCGCCGTCTTCGTGCTGTGGGCCGTCGGCGACGGGTCGCGGATAGGGCTGGAGCCGGGCGAGTACGGCCTGATGACGACCGCGTTCGCCGTCGGGGCGCTGCCGGGGTCGCTGCTGTCGGGGTGGGCCGCGGGGCGCTTCGGGGAGTTCCGCGCGCTCGTGGGGTGCTGGCTGGCGACCAGCCTCCTGCTCATCGTGCCGGTGGCCGTGCCGTCCCCGTGGACGCTCTACCCGACGGCCGTGCTGTGGGGCGTGGCGGGCGCGGCGGGCAACGTCCTGGTGATCTCGGCCCGGCAGCGGCTGATCCCGGCCGAATTGCTCGGGAGGGTCAATTCGGCATACCGCCTCGTCGGCATGGGCGGGATGCCGCTCGGGGCGGCTCTGGGAGGCGTTGTGGCCGAGTTTGCGGGGCTTGGTGCCGTCCTCGTGGGCGCCACTGGAGTATGTTTGGGGGGTGTCGGACTGGTGTGGCGCGCGTTGTCTGATCGAATTTCTAGGCCGTTGACCAGCGCACCCGCACTTTCCGACATATCAGGATCACGTTAGGCACCCTACGGCCTGTGCTGAAGTGACATGATTATCCCCGAGCAAGAGGGGATGGTATGCGGGAGATCGGCGGACGGTACCTCCTGAACGAGGAGGCCGGTCGTGGGGGTATGGGAGTCGTCTGGCGTGCGTTCGATCAGCTCCTCCACCGTACGGTGGCGCTGAAGGAGCTGACCTTGGCCGGTGAGGCCGAGATGGTGCGCCGCCGGGTGCTGCGTGAGGCCAGGATGGCTGCCGGCCTGACGCACCCTAACATCGTCACGGTCCACGACCTGATCGAAGAGGGCGGCAAGCTCTGGATCGTGATGGAATACCTGGACGGGCTCTCGTTGCACCAGCTGCTCTCCCAGGTGGGCACCTTACCGGCCCAGTCGGTCGCCGCGATCGGGCAGCACCTGCTCGCCGCGCTGCGCACCGCCCACCAGGCCGGAGTGCTGCATCGCGACGTGAAGCCCGCCAACGTGATGCTGACCGGTGACCGGGTGGTGCTGACCGACTTCGGCATAGCGACCGCCGAGGGCGACATCCGGATGACCAGGTCGCGGCGGTTACGGGGCACGCCGGCGTTCATGGCGCCCGAGCGGCTGCACGGGGGGCCGGCCAGCAAGGAGGCCGACATGTGGTCCTTCGGCGCCACCCTCTACAGCGCCGTCGAGGGCCAGCCGCCCTACCCGGGCCAGGACGCGGCCACGGTGCTCGGCATGGCCCGCAGCGGCCCGTACCCACCGCCCCGGCGGGCCGGGGTGATGCGGCCGCTCATCGAGGGCCTGCTCCACCACGACCCGGTACGGCGCTACACGCCGGAGCAGACGGCCGGCCTGCTGGCCGGCATGCGCGCCAGCGCCTACCAGGCCGCCATCTGATCACCGCCGGCCGCCGGGTCGCTCGCCCGGCGGATGTTGTTTGACCTCCGCCGTCCCGGATGCCACCACCTGGGCGTGCTCAGGCCGACCGCGCACGGCCTGCCCGCACCGGCCCGGAGCACCCGCACCACAGGGCGAAGGCGATTCCTGCCCGAGCGCGGGGGCCTGCCGGCCCGGTTCGGCAACGCTCGATGATCTCGCACTTCTGATGTGCGCTAAGGTAATGACGTCCCGCCCCGCAGGGGGCGGCCGGCACGATCGGGACGTAGCGCAGCTTGGTAGCGCACTTGACTGGGGGTCAAGGGGTCGCAGGTTCAAATCCTGTCGTCCCGACCAGATTTCAGCTGGTCGACAAGGGTGTCACTCGAAAGAGTGGCACCCTTACGCATTG
Organism: Nonomuraea angiospora; assembly: GCF_014873145.1. NCBI lineage: Bacteria > Bacillati > Actinomycetota > Actinomycetes > Streptosporangiales > Streptosporangiaceae > Nonomuraea > Nonomuraea angiospora. Next base: position 12,118,424 of record NZ_JADBEK010000001.1, read on the forward strand.
ATGAGTGACTACCGGGCGAAGATCGTGTCCATCGCTGCAGCTCCTTGCAGGAGTACGGGACGGATCTGCTTCCGGTAGACGGTTTCGGTGGCCGCTGTCCCGGTGCGGCCGACCAGGCGGGCGATGTCCTCCAGCGGAACCCCGGAGTCGGAGAGCAGCGACACGAAGCTGTGTCGCATCTCTCGGGGCGTCCAGTAGTACACGGACATCGGGACCGGGCATGCGGCCTTGGAGGCCGGTCCCGGCCCGCGCCGATCGACGGGCGACCTGAGCTTAGGTCAGGACGTGAGATCGGCAGTTGCCGAAGACGGGGGAGGAACGGGGCAGGAGTTCCGGATTGCTTCTGGCAGGCGTGGTGACGCCGTCCTTCCAGATCTCAAGCCACCACGCCCGTCTCTAGCGGGCCCTTCCAAACAGCAACGCCGTCCAGATCGCCCAAACCTCGCTGATCGGCAAGGGCGATGTCTCATGCACCTCGTGCCTCCCGTCGAGCTGGATGGTTCGCCGTAGGAGTGCCCGCCCGCCGCCCTCGCACAGTTCGTACACCGTGGCCCTGCAGTGGCAGGTCCAGGCCACCGTGCGCGTCCGCTCCAGCGCGGGGTACGGTTGCCGCCAGTCCAGCCGGGTGTGATCGCGCTGCGCCATGGCTACATGCGGGCTCAGGCACCTATTCGCAAGGGTCACGACGCGCTGTCCGCGACCACCTCAGATGACGGGGTCTTCCTCAGATGTGCGTACCGGAAGGCGACCCGCCGAGCCGCCCGAGCAGGGTCTATCGCCGGATGCCAGGCGTAGGTGAAGCGCCGACGGTGCTGATCCCAGCCGGTACGCCACCAGTAGCGATCGTCTTTGCACCACACGACCAGGCCCACCCAGACCGACACCAGCGCCAGCCCGTAGCCGTCGTGGACATCGGCCGCGATGCCGTACTGCTTCAGCGCCTTGCGGAGTTCTTCGGCGACGTCGAGCGGGGTCATCGACACGACATCCAATGTCCTGTCCTGACGGCCCGCTGTGACGCTGTTCGCGGGGATCGGAGCGCCTCTAGAGTTGTCCATGGGTCGCACCTCCAGTGTGCGATCAAGGAACCCGTACGGCGTGTCAGCGCCTGCGGGTTCCGCCTTTTCACGGTCCTCTCATGACATCTCCCGGTAGCCCCGCACCGACAGTGCGAGTAAGGGAGACTGGGGGAGACAGGCGGACCCCAAGTCCCCCGAGGTGCACACAATGGATAGCGTTCCGGTCTGGGCGATACGGTTGCGCGCCGAAAGGCGTGGCAAGTTGTGGACACAGCGAGACATGGCCAAGCACCTTGCCGACGCGGCCGACCCACGCACCAGGGCTCGTCTGCCCGAGCGGGAATCCCTGATCCGTATGATCAAGGATTGGGAGGCCGGCAGGCATCAGCCCAAGGACCCCTATCGATTGCTCTACTGCCGGGTGTTCGGTATGAGGGAAGCCGAGTTGTTCGCCGATGCCGCAGAAGCCTCGGTGCAGGACAACGCTTGCTTCGAAGGCGAGATCGAGGCGTTGGAGCTGGGCCGCCGGGTTGCCGCCAGCGATGTGGGTAACGAGACGCTTGACCGGCTGGAACTGGCCGTCGATGACCTTGCGATGGCCTACCAGGGAACACCGCCGGCCGAGTTGCTGAAACGAGCACGCGAGCACCTGTCTTACGTTTCACATCTGATCAACGCGAAGAAGACACTCGTCGAGCACCGCCGCCTGCTCACAGCCGGTGGCTGGCTGTCCTTGCTGGCTTCCACCTGCTATATCGACCTCCGCCAGTTCAATGCCGCCGCAACATGGCTTCGGACATCCGCCCAGTTGGCAAAGCATGCTGAGCATCCCGAGATCGCGGCATGGTGCCTGGAGACGGAGGCCTGGCAGGCGATCACCACCGGCGACTACCGCCGAGCCTTGACCCTGACTCAGGGGGCGCAGGTGATCGCGCCACGTGGAAGTTCCGCCTACATCCAGGCGACCGCACAGGAAGGCCGGGTATGGGCACGGCTCGGATCCGGCCCGGAGACCCGTGATGCGCTGAACCGCGTCGCCCGGCTGGTCTCGTCGTTGTCGATGCCCGAGCATCCCGAGCATCACTACCGATACGACCCCTCCAAGAGCGACGCATACGTCGCGACCACACTGTCATGGCTGGGAGATCCGGCCGCCGAGTCATACGCCCGGCAGGTGCTCGCGCGTATGGAGTCAGCCGCCGATGAACTGTTTCGCCCACGCAGGGCGGTATCTGCGCGTCTTGACCTGGCGCTGGCCCTGCTGGCGGCCGATCAGCCCGACGAGGCCGGTCGGCTTGCCCTCATGACCATGACCAGCGGCGTGCTGGTGCCGTCCAACTATTGGAGGGCACACGAGGTGATCAGCGCCATCGAAACGCTCCGCATGCCGGAAGCCACAGAACTGCGCGAGGCGTATCGAGAACTGAGCGGTCCCGAGTAGAGGGCTCGGGGCGCGTCCATGCAGAAACGAAGGTGCGCGGACGAGCGGCCTTCTGAGTGAATCGGGTTCGGTGGGTACCAGGCCCTGGGCCAGTACTTCCGCATCTGCGGGCCGATATGGAATGATCCTTCTCTGCATTAATCATGTCGAAGGATCACGTATGTCCATCAGGGCGATCGCGTTCATCGCCTTCCTCTTTATTGGTGCCGGTGTGCTTGCTGGTGTGATGCCCCTTACCGAAGGTGGCTTGGAGTGCGGTTCGGCGTTCATCTCGCCGTCCAATTCTGCCGGTCAAGACCATGTGAACGAGTGCGAGGATGTTCGCAATCTCGTTCAGATCCCAACAACGATTTTGCTGGCCGTCGGCGGTGTGTTGCTACTCGCGGCCTTCTTCTTGGATGTGCGTCTGACTGTGGAGAGACATCGAAGAGAAGAGCAGCAAAGCGCAGCGCCCGGGATTCGTGACGAAGATATCGGCCAGCCGTCGGGTGACTAGCTGAGTGACAATCGTCAGCGACAAGCGTGGACGTCACTGGATCGCCCTAGACAGTGTTGCCAGGTCGAACCCGCTACAGGTCATGATCGGGGCCCTGTAGGGAGTGACCGGGGGTCAAGGGGTCGCAGGTTTCAAATCCTGTCGTCCGACCAGATTTCCGCTGGTCGATAAGGGTGTCACCTGTTGGATTGACACCCTTTCGCATGGGTGGGTGCCTAACGGGCGAAGAGGGTATCCGGATCTGCTTGCGGGAGACGGCCGCGCCGCTGTGGCAGGCGAGGGGGCATGGCTCTCGGACCGATTCAGCGGGGCCGGTAGTAGTCGAGAGCGATCTTCGCGGCGTAGTTGCCGTCGTCGGTCTCGATCACCTTGATCACGGCGATCTCCCCGGTCTTGCGGGAGCGCAGGCAGAAGAGCGTCCTCGGGGGAACCTGCCGGAAGCGCACGCCGTACGACGGGGCGGGGGATGCGTGCGCCGCGCACCGGTCGGGGGTCAGGGACGGTTCCGGGGAGATGTAGACGTCGGTGTCGTCGGGAAGCTCAAAGGCGCCGTGGCCGTCCCCTCCGCTGTTGGTGCTTATCGACCAGGGACCGTCCCCCTCGGTGACCACGCCGGTCTGGAGATCGAAGTAGAAGTTGTAGTCCGGCAGCGGCAGCCGCCGGTCGAGGTAGACGGGGTCGTAGGCCGAGGTCGGCGACGGAGTGGAGCTCGAAGGAGGGACGACCTGGCGCTTCGCCTGCGACGACCACGGCGATGTCACGGCGAGGGTGACGGCGAGCGTGACGGCGGCGGCGAGCGCGGCGACCAGGGCGACGAGGAGCGGGCGGCCTCCGGCGACCCGGCCCGTGGCCGTACTCGCTGCGGCGGTTCTTCCCGTCGCCGTGCCACCCGGGGGTGTGGGCTCGCCGGGTCCATCGGTGGCGTCCCGTGGCTCGTCCGGTTCGGCGATCAGGTCGGGGCGGGCGCGCTGGAGCGTGACATGCAGCATGGTCCAGCGTTGCCGCCACTCCTCGACCTCTCCACCGCAGGCCGCCACGAAAGCGAGGGTGACGTCCAGGGTCGGCAGGGTGTGCCCGGCCGCGGCCCGAGAAAGCACCGAGGGGGAGTAGTTCGCCTTCCGGGCGAGCTCGCGATAGGTCGGGGCCCCGGGTGCGGTGACCCGCAGTTCGCGAAGCTCGAGGGCGAACTCCCGGAGGGGCCCGTCCGGGACCGGTGTCTCCCGCCTGCCCATCGCCACCTCGATCGCGCGGTCGAAGCTCGCCCGTCCGTGACTCGCAGTATCCGATCTTTGCTGAGATCGGTCAAAGCCCGGATCGCCGTTGCACTCGGCCCCGCGTCCAGCTCATGCGGAGTCTCCGGCCTGCGATGTTCGGTTGTTTCCAATGGTTCGGAGTTGTTGTGCGAATGCCGGGACAGCTTCCCTCGCGGTGGGCGAACAGTGACAGTCGAGGTCGGCACGTCGTACCTGTCTCCTGGAGGAAGCAGCATGAATCGATCCTTCGCCGCCGCAGCGTTGGCCTGCGGCCTCCTTCTCATCGCTCCTGCGGCGTACGCGCAGGACGGGCCCGGCCGGGGGGAAAGGGGCAAGTCGACCGTTGATGCGGTCAGGGGATGCTCGGGCGCCGGCTGTGACGGAGCGGATCCCGTGGAGCTGCACTGCAGCGGTGACGCCCAGACCGTCTACCACTACTCCACCAGCCTGGGCCGGCTGGAGCTGCGCCACAGCCCGGGGTGCGGCGCCTCCTGGGCGCGGATAACCGGGGCGGAGGAAGGAACGTGGTTCTACGTGCAGACCTGCAACGGACGGTACGCGCAGTCCTACCGGGTCCCGCGCGGCTACAGCAACGCCTACACCGACATGGTGCCCGACTATTCGGGGATACGGGTGGGCAACCTCGCCGGTCACAGCCCCTGCCGGGGACCGGAGGACTCGGTGCGTGGGTGAATCACCCGAGAACGGATCGCGCGGAGCGGGACGCCGTGTTCCCTCGCCCAGGTCTCGGCAGCCGTCAGCGGCGGCCGTCCGGGATGGTGATGAGTCCGCCTTCGTAGGCGGCGATGACGAGCTGCGCTCGATCCCGGGCGTGGAGTTTGGCCAGAAGACGGCCGATGTGGGTTTTGACCGTGCCGACGGTGAGATGAAGGTGCTGCGCGATCTCGGAGTTGGACATCCCCTTGCCGATGAGGGTGAGCACCTCGCGCTCGCGTTGAGTGATGTCGTCGAGGTCGCGCAGGACCGGGGCGGAGTGGGGGCCGCGCAGGAAATCGGCGATGAGCCGGCGGGTCACGGTGGGCGCGAGCAGCGCTTCGCCGGAGGCGACGACCCGGATGGCGGCCAGGAGCTCGCTCGCCGTCGCGCTCTTGACGAGGAATCCACTGGCGCCGGCCCTGAGCGAGGCGTACACGTATTCGTCCAGGTCGAACGTGGTGAGGATCAGCACACGGACGCTGGCGCTGTCCGGGTCGGCGCAGATGCGCCGGGTCGCCTCGATGCCGTCCATGTCGGGCATGCGCACGTCCATGAGGACGACGTCGGGTCGGCGCCGGCGGGCCAGGAGCACGGCTTCGGCGCCGGTGCCGGTCTCGCCCACGGTGGCCAGCCCCGGGGTGGTGTCGATGAGGACCTTGAGGCTGTCGCGTACCAGGACCTGGTCCTCGGCCAGCAAGACCGTGATGGGAGGGGGCGCATCGGGTGCGGCGGCGTCGGCGGTCATGTCAGGGTGCCGTTAGGGTCGTAGGGCAGGCGGGCCGTCACCTGAAAGCCTCCTTCGGGCCGGCGCCCGGCGCTGAACGTGCCTCCGTACATCCTGGCTCGCTCGCGCATGCCGATCAGGCCGTGTCCGCCGTGGCCCGCTCGCGGCGGCCGGCCGTGGCGGGGGCCGTCATCGATGACCTCGATCAGGGCTTCCCGTCCGTCGATCTCCACGGTGACGGAGCAGCGGGTGGGCGCCGCGTGGGTGATGACGTTGGTCAGAGCCTGTTGCACGATCCGGTAGACCGACATCGCGACCGCGGGCGGCAGCACGGCCTCCTCGCGGACGGTCAGATCCACCTCCACCCCGGCCGCGCGGGCATGGGCGGCCAGCTCGGGCAGGTCCGCCATGCCGGGGACGGGCAGGGGAGGCTGCTGGGGATCGCCGTCGGAGCGCAGGAGGCCGAGCACGCGGTGGATCTCGGTGAGCGTGCTCCGGCTGGTCTGCTCGATGACGTCCAGGGCGGCGCGCACCTCGTGCGGGCGGGCGTCGGCGACATGGTTCGCGACGGTGGCCTTGACGGCGATCACGCTCATGCTGTGGCCGATGACGTCATGCAGTTCGCGGGCGATCCGCCGGCGTTCGTCGGCCACGGCCGCCTCGGCGAGGTGGCGGACGAGGCGGGCGGTCGTGTCCCGCTTCCAGCGGACGACCGTCCCGACGGCCCATCCGGCCGTCAGCAGCACGCAGACCGCGCCGATCTCGACCGGCCAGTACGGCGGCATCTCGCTGGGCGCCGCCGCGGGCGGGAGGCCAGGGAACACCTGCTCGTAGAAGATCAGGATGGCGGCCACCGCGCCGACCACGCACACCGCCCAGCCGCCTGACGACCACACGACCGAGGCGGTGGAGGCCACCAGGTACAGCACGAGCACGGTCGGCAGGAACGACACCCAGATCGCGCCCGCCGCGACGGCGCCGGCCACGGTCGCCGCCACCGCCGTGGCGCACGCGAGCCCCAGCATGGCCCGTGGCCGGCGGCGCCGGACGGCGATCGGAAAGCTCATGGCCGCCGCCACCGGCCAGGCCGACCAGGCGGGCCACCACGACGACGGGCCCGGCGGATCGACGATGGCGTAGCCGACGGTCAGCGCCACGATGACCGCCAGCACAGCGTCGGCGACGCCGCTTCCACCGAGCCGCGAAGCGCGAACCATGACGAGAAGGTATCGCCTTCCCGATCAACCGGCATCTGACCACGGTTGGACATCCGCTTCCGTCCCGAGTCGTACCACCGGCTCGCGTCGGCCGGCCAAGATGCGACCCGGGCCAGACGCGTCCCCGCCCCGCAGCCCGTCACCATGCTGGTGCGCTCGGCATACCGGGCCGAGAGCGGACGAATCTGGGAGGAAACGATGAATGCCGATCTTCGGCGGCGAATCACCCGATGGCGACAGAGTGCCGAGGAGCGGCGCGCCGCCAACGCCGCGGCCAACCTGGACCGGCAGCCCCCGTTCCCCGGACGATGGGTGAGCGCCGTCTCGCTGATCGGCGGCCCCGCGCTCATCATGACCGGGACCCTCCTGCGCTCCCCGTTCTACTACTTCGTCCCGTACCAGCTCGCCGCCTACGCCCGTCACCCCGCCCTCATCACGGCCGCCTACACCTGCTTCGCCGCCGGCTTTGTCCTGCTGTGGCCGGCGGTCATGACGCTGGCGCAGCGGATCGCCGCCACCAGCCCGCTGTGGGGACTGTGGGGCGGCTGCCTGGTGATCGTCGGCCTGTTCACCCGGACCTTCCAGTTCGGCACCGATCACCTGGCCTTCCACCTGACCGACAGCCTCGGCCTGCGAACGATGCTCAGCGGCATCGACGCCTACTACCTGGCATGGCGGGACACGATCTGGCACCCGTTCAGGGCCATGTCCGGACCGGCCTTCTTCGGCTGGGTCGTGCTGGCCGTCGGCGCCTACCGCTCCGGCGCCCTGGGGCTGGGCCGCTCGGTCGCGCTCGGCCTGATGTCGGCGCTCGCGCTCGGCACCCTCAAAGGCACCGAACCGCAGTCCTTCGTCGCCGTGGGCGGCCTCTGCGTCGCGTTCATCCCCCTGGGCATCTCGCTACTGCGTAGCGGGCCCCCGCCGACCAGGCGCGCCATGTTCTGGATCGTCGTCCTCGTCCTCGTGCACATCCTCATGACGGCCTACGGCCCAAGGGGATGAGAACCCCCGGTCCAGCCGTCAGAAAAGGGTCAGCGGGTCCGTGGGCTCGGGTTCGGGGAGCGGGGTCAGGCCGGGGACGCGGGCGCGTACCGCCTCGTGGAAGTCGCGGGCCAGCTTCGGCGCGTCGGCGTTGTCCGGCGTGTGGACGAAGAACGTGGGGGAGCGGCCCTCCCGCAGCCAGTCCGTGACGACGTCCAGCCACGGCCGCCAGCCCTCGACGGTGCGGGCCTCGGCGTCGCGGCCCAGGTAGCGGACGATCGGGTGGCCGGTGAGGGCGCGCGTGCGGCGGGGCACGCGGGGCTTCTTGGTCCACGCGTCGCGCTCGGCGTCGCTGGTCGGCGGGCTCTGGAAGAGCGTCGTGGTGTCGAACGGGACCCACTCGGCGTCCGCGGCCGCCAGGACGCGCTCCAGGAGCCGTTCGGACCGCTCGTCCTCGAAGAAGGCGCGGTGCCGGAGCTCGACGGCGTATCTGTGGGAGCGGGGGAGCCGGTGCAGGAAGGCCGCGAGGGTGCCGAGGTCGGCCGGTGAGAAGGAGCCGGGCAACTGGATCCAGAGCGCGTGGGCTCGCGGGCCCAGCGGCTCGATGGCGTCCAGGAAGGCGTGCAGGTGCTCGTCGGCGCCGGTCAGGCGGTGCTCGTGGGTGATGGGCTTGGGGAGCTTGACCACCATGCGGAAGTCGGGGGCGGTCTGGCCGGCCCACGACTCCACCGTGGCGCGCGTGGGGGTCGCGTAGAAGGTCGTGTTGCCTTCCACCGCGTCGCACCAGGTCGCGTACGAGCGCAGGCGCTCCCCGGGCGGGAGGTGGCCGGGGAGGAAACGACCTTGCCAGCGCGCATGAGTCCACATCGCGCATCCCACGTGAAGCCGCATGCTCTCGACGGTATCGGAGATCCGTTGAGACGCTGTCATGGTCATGACGGGCGAAAAGGAAGGGCCGACCATGCCTCGTGTCCGACTGCTTCTCGTGATCGTCCTCGTCGCGGTGAGCGCCCTGGCCGGGCCCGCGGCGGCCGCGCAGGAGTTCCGGGTGCTGCAGCTCAACCTGTGCCACAGCGGCGTCAACACCTCCTGCTTCAACGGCGCCGCCACCCTCCAGGAGGCGAACGCGGTCATCGCCGCCAAGCAGCCCCACGTCCTCTCCCTCAACGAGATCTGCAGGAACGACCTGCCCCAGCTGGCCCCCGCCATGGGCGACGGCTTCTCCGCGTTCGCCCCGGCCCGCCGTCCCGACGGCACGCCCGTGCGCTGCACCAACGGCGACGAGTACGGCAACGGCCTGATCTTCCGCTCTCCGGCCGCCGGGACCGTCTTCTCCGGCCAGTACGCCACCCAGGACGGCGGCAGCGAGAAGCGCGTCTACGTGTGCGCCGAGTTCGCCGACCTCGTCGGGTGCGGCACCCACCTGTCGACCACCGGGAACGTCGCCATGGCCCAGTGCAAGGCGGCGATCGCCCTGCTGCGCGACCGGGCCGTCGCGGGGCGGCAGACGTTCCTGGCGGGCGACTTCAACCTCAAGTACGCCCCGCTGATCGGGCCTGACGTCCAGGACTGCAACGCCGCGCCGTTCTTCAGGAAGGGGGACGGCAGCGTGCAGCACGTCTTCGCGGCCAACCTGGGCTACGTGCGGACGGAGGTGACCCGCATGACCTACACCGACCACCCCGCCCTGCTCGTCGTGCTGACGCGGCCCTGAGGCGAGGTTGTCATATGAGTGATGGCTTCGTATGATGACTGACAACATCCTCGCCGCCTACCCCTTGGACCGCCGATGGCCGCCGACCGCATCCGCCACGTCTCGCTCTCCTCCGTCACGCTTCCGCTCGACGTCCCCGTCAGCGACGCCAAGGTGCTCACCGGGCGGCAGAAGCCGATGACCGAGATCGCCTTCCTCTTCGCCGAGATCACGACCGAGGACGGTCACGAGGGCACCGGGTTCAGCTACTCCAAGAGGGCGGGCGGCCCCGCGCAGTACGCCCACGCCAAGGAGGTCGGGGACAACCTGATCGGCCAGGACCCCTCCGACATCGGCAAGGTGTACGACACCCTGCTGTGGGCGGGCGCCTCGGTCGGCCGGTCCGGCGTCGCCACGCAGGCGCTGGCCGCGATCGACGTCGCGCTGTGGGACCTGAAGGCGAAGCGGGCGGGGCTGCCGCTGGCCAAGCTGCTGGGGTCCTATCGTGACTCGGTGCGGACGTACAACACCTCGGGCGGCTTCCTGCACGCGCCGATCGAGGAGGTCAAGGCCCGCGCCACCCAGTCGCTCAAGGACGGCATCGGCGGGATCAAGATCAAGGTCGGGCAGCCCGACACCCGGGAGGACCTGCGGCGGCTCGCCGCGGTCCGCGAGCACCTCGGCGACGACGTGCCGCTCATGGTGGACGCCAACCAGCAGTGGGACCGGCCGACGGCGCTGCGGTTCGGGCGGGCGGTGGAGGAGCTCGGGCTCGTCTGGATCGAGGAGCCGCTGGACGCCTACGACGCCGAGGGGCACGCGCAGCTCGCCGCCGCGCTCGACACGCCCATCGCCACCGGCGAGATGCTCTCCAGCGTCGCCGAGCACGTCCGCCTCATCGAGGCCCGCGCCGCCGACATCATCCAGCCGGACGCCCCGCGCGTCGGCGGCATCACGCCCTTCCTGCGCCTGGCCACCCTCGCCGACCACGCCGGGCTGCAGCTGGCGCCGCATTTCGCCATGGAGATCCACCTCCACCTGGCCGCCGCCTACCCGCGCGAGCCCTGGGTCGAGCACTTCGAATGGCTCAACCCGCTGTTCAACGAGCGGCTCGAGACCCGCGACGGCCGCATGATCGTCCCGGACCGGCCGGGGCTCGGGTTCACGCTCAGCGAGCAGTGCCGCAAGTGGACCGTGGACAGCGTCGAGTTCGGGAAGGCCTGAGACCGGTGGGCGACCGTGTCGCGTCGGTGCGGTTCGGCCACTACGCCGTGCCGCTGGCGCATCCGGTGAGCGACGCCAAGGTCGCGACGGGGCGCCAGCGGCCCCTCTCCCAGATCGACGTGCTGACCTGCGAGATCACGACGGACGACGGGCTCGAGGGGCTCGGGTTCTCGTACACGACGCGGGCGGGCTGCCGCGCGCAGTTCGCCCACGCCAAGGAGGTCGGCGAGATCCTGCTCGGGCGGGATCCGTCGGACATCGGCAGGTTGTACGACGGGTTGTTGTGGGCGGGGGCGTCGGTCGGGCGTTCGGGGGTGGCCACGCAGGCGCTGGCGGCGGTCGACGTCGCGCTGTGGGACCTGAAGGCGAAGCGGGCGGGGCTGCCGCTGGCCAAGCTGCTGGGGTCCTATCGTGACTCGGTGCGGACGTACAACACGTCGGGCGGCTATCTGCAGGCTCCGGTCGAGGAGGTCAAGGAGCGGGCCCGGCAGTCGCTGAGCGAAGGCATCGGCGGGATCAAGATCAAGGTGGGGCAGCCCGACACCCGGGAGGACCTGCGGCGGCTGACCGCGGTGCGCGAGCATCTCGGGGACGACGTGCCGCTCATGGTGGACGCCAACCAGCAGTGGGACCGGGCCACGGCGCTGCGGTTCGGGCGGGCGGTGGAGGAGCTCGGGCTCGTCTGGATCGAGGAGCCGCTGGACGCCTACGACGCCGAGGGGCACGCGCAGCTCGCCGCCGCGCTCGGCACGCCCATCGCCACCGGCGAGATGCTCTCCAGCGTGCCCGACCTCGTGCGGCTCATCGACCTTCGCGCCGTCGGCTTCCTGCAGCCCGACGTGCCGCGGGTGGGCGGCATCACGCCCTACCTCAAGGTCGCCGCCCTGGCCGATCACGCGCAGCTGCAGGTCGCGCTGCACTTCGTGATGGAGATCCACGTCCACCTGGCAGCGGCTTACCCGCGCGAGTCCTGGGTGGAGCACATCGAGTGGCTGTCGCCGCTGTTCGAGGAGCGGCTGGAGATCGAGGGAGGGCGCATGCGCGTTCCGGACCGCCCGGGCCTCGGCCTCAGCCTCGCCGCGGCGGCCGGGGCCTGGCGGCTCGATCAGGTCGAGTTCGGCGCGGTTGCGGGGCGGGAGTCCGATCCGGGCGAGTTCGGCGCGGTTGCGGGGCGGGAGCCCGATCCGGGCGAGTTCGGTGAGGTTGCGGGGCGGAGGTCCGACCGGGGCGAGTTCGGTGAGGTTGCGGGTGGGCGGTCCGGGCGGGTCGAGTTCCGTGCGGACGCCGGGTAGGTTGTCAGCCGTGCCGCCAGATCAGAGGCTCGACCGCGACAGCGGGCGCGGGCTCGCGCATGAGCTCGTCGAACGCCTCAAGGAGCGCATCCTCGCCGGCGAGATCGAGCCCGGCCAGAAGCTGCCGACCGAGTCCTCGCTCGTCGAGGAGTTCGGCGTGAGCCGTACGGTGGTCCGCGAGGCCATCTCGCGGCTCCAGGCGGCCGGGCTGGTCGAGACGTTCCAGGGGCGGGGCTCGTTCGTGCTGGCGCTGCCCGCCTCCACGGCCTTCTCGGTGGAGCCGTCGCAGATCCGCAGCCATCGCGACGTCCTCGACATGATCGACTTCCGGATCGGCGTGGAGTCGGAGTCGGCGGGGCTGGCCGCCGAGCGCCGCACCGACCTGCAGCTGAAGGCCATCGAGCGGGCCCTGGTCGACCTCGGGCGCTCCGGCGAGCAGCCCAGCAGCGCCGTCGAGGCCGACTTCCAGTTCCATCTCAAGATCGCGCTGGCCTCGGGCAACCGGTTCTACTCCGACCTGCTGGCGTCCTTCGGGCCCATGGTGATCATGCTGCCGCGCACCCGGCTGGAGCACGCGTACACGGTGTCCAACGCCACCCACCTCACCCGGGTGACGCTGGAGCACGAGAACATCTATCGCGCCATCGCCGACCGGGACGCCGCGGCGGCGCGGGCCGCGATGCGGCTGCACCTGTCCAACTCACGCGCCCGCCTCCAGGCCCCGTAGCGGGCGGTCGGGGGGCGCGCCGGGACGGCTTGCGTCTGCGGAGTCGCGGGCTCGTCTCCGGGCTCCGCAGCACGCGGTTACCGGCAGTGGGGGCTGCATGGTGCGTGGTTGGCCGTGGGGGCGGGTGGGCTTCGTAGTGCGTGGTTGGCCGTGGGTGGGGTGCGCGGCTGCGTCTGTCCCGCCTTGCGGGTCCCGTCTTCGGGCTTCGTCGTGCCAGGGCGGGGTGGGATGTGGCTGCGCGCCCCGCCCCGCGCGCTCGTCGCCGGGCCCCGCGAGGTGCCGGGTTACCAGCGGGCGGTGTTGGGGGTGAAGCCGGGCTCGACCGTGCGCATGTACGTCGTGTCCTCGCGCCCGCGCTGCCCGCACCGCTCGTACTGCTCGTGCAGAGCCCCCAGGGCGTCCTCGTCCAGCTCCACGCCGAGCCCCGGCCCGGTCGGCACGGCCACGCTGCCGTCGCGGAACTCCAGCGCCCCCGGCCTGATGACCTCCTCGGTCTTCCACGGGTAGTGGGTGTCGCAGGCGTAGGTGAGGTTGGGAGTCGCGGCGGCCAGGTGGGTCATCGCGGCCAGGCTCACGCCGAGGTGGGAGTTGGAGTGCATCGACAACCCCATCCCGAACGTCTCGCAGATGCCCCCCAGCAGGGCCGAGCGGCGCAGGCCGCCCCACAGGTGGTGGTCCGAGAGGACGACCTGCACGGCGTCCGCGGCGACGGCGGGCTTGAGGTGCTCGAAGGCGATGACGCACATGTTCGTGGCCAGGGGCAGGTCGGTGTGCCGGGCGACCTGCGCCATGCCGTCGATGCCGGGCGTCGGGTCCTCGAGGTACTCCAGGACCCCGGCCAGCCGGTGCGCCACCTTGATCGAGGTGTCCACGGTCCAGGCGCCGTTGGGGTCGATGCGCAGGGCGTACGAGGGGAAGGCGGCGGCCAGCGCCTCGACGGTCTCGACCTCGTGGCCGGGCTCGAAGACGCCGCCCTTGAGCTTGATGGCGGTGAAGCCGTACTCGTCGACCATCCGCCGGGCCTGGGCGACCATCTGCTCGGGCGTGACGCCCTCGCCCCACGAGTCCTCGTCCTGGCCCGGGTGGCCCGCCCACTTGTAGAACAGGTACGCCGAAAACGGCACCCGGTCGCGCACGGCGCCGCCGAGCAGGTCGCTCACCGGACGGCCGAGCGTCCTGCCCTGCAGGTCGAGCAGCGCCACCTCGAAGGGCGCGGCCACGGTGTCCACGGCGCTGGAGACCTCCAGCATGCCGCCGAAGCTCGCGCCCGCGCCGCCGGTCGAGCGGCCGAGCGTCTCCACGACGACGCGGCGCAGCCCGTGGGCGTCGAACACGTCCAGGCCGGGCAGCGCGGCGGCCACGGCGTCGAGCCGGTCGAGATGGGCCTGGTCGGCGTACGTCTCGCCCAGCCCCACCAGCCCCGAGTCGGTGTGCGCCTGGACGATCGCGCGCAGCACGAACGGCTGGTGGACGCCGACGACGTTGAGGAGGGGCGGGTCGCGGAAGGCGACCGGCGTGACCGAGACGCGGCTGATCCGCCCGCCGTCAACAGTCATCGGGGCGCCTTCACGGTCAGCACCGGCACACTGGCCTCCATGAGGATGCGCTGCGCCTCGCTGCCCAGGATGAACTTGCCCACCAGCGACCGGTGCCGCAGCCCGATGACGATGAGGGTGCCGCCCGTCTCCCTGACGAGCGCCTCGAACGTCTCCGGCAGGTCGTCGTCGTGGAGCGGCTGGCGTACCTCCGCGTCCACGCCGGCGGCCCGCGCCCGGGCGAGCAGCGCGGCCGAGGCGCCGTCATCGATCTTGTGCTCGTCGACGGGGGCGCCGCGGCGCGGGGAGTTCACGATGATCACGCGCTCGGAGCGCAGCGCGCCCTCGCGCAGGCCCGCGTCGACCGCGGCCTCGCCCTCGGGGGTGGGCAGGTAACCGACGAGGATCGTCATGGCGTCTTCTCCTCAACTGGAACGCGGTCCGCGCCGGCGGTCTTGCGGCGTACGGCTTTGCGGATGAGCGGCAGGACGGCGACCAGCACCACCAGGGCGAGCACCGTGCCGGAGATCGGGCGGGTGAGGAAGCCGGTCGGGTCGCCGCCGAAGATGAGCAGCGCCTGGCGCGACGAGTTCTCGATCATCGAGCCGAGGACGAACGCGAGCACCAGCGGCCCGGGCTCGAAGCCGAACTTCTTCATCAGGTAGCCCAGCAGGCCGAAGGCGATGACCAGGAAGATGTCGTACACATTGTTGTTCACGGTGTACGCGCCGAGCAGCGTGATGAGCACCGTGATCGGGGCCAGGATGGCCGGGCGCACGCGCAGGATCTTCACGAAGACGCCGACCATCGGGATGCTCATGATGAGCAGCAGGATGTTGCCGATGTACATCGAGTTGATGACGCCCCAGAAGACGTCGGGGTGCTCGGTGACGAGCTGCGGCCCCGGCTGGATGCCCTGGATGAGCAGCGCCCCGAACATCAGCGCCATCGTCGCGTTCGCCGGGATGCCGAGCGTCAGCAGCGGGATGAACGACGACGTCGCGGCGGCGTTGTTGGCGGTCTCGGGGGCGGCCACGCCCTCGACGGCGCCCTTGCCGAAACGTTCGGGCTGCTTGGCGCGGCGCTTCTCGAAGGCGTAGGCCGCCAGCGAGGACAGCACCGCGCCGCCGCCGGGCAGGACGCCCAGTACGAACCCGATGAGCGAGCCGCGCCCGATCGCGCCCTTGGACTGGTTGAGGTCCTGGCGCGACGGCCACACGTTGCCGACCTTGGCCGGCGCGTGCACCTGGTTGTGCCGCTCCTCGAGGTTGTAGAGGATCTCGCTGAGGCCGAACAGGCCCATGGCGATCGGGATGAAGTCGATGCCCTCGGCGAGGTTCAGGCTGTCGAAGGTGAACCGCTCGGCGCCGGTGAAGGTGTCGCGGCCGACGGTCGCGATGAGCAGGCCGACGCAGGCCGCGATGATCGCCTTGAGCTTGTTGCCGTTGCCGACCGAGGAGATCAGCAGCACGCCGAGCACGCCCAGCGCCGCGTACTCGGGGGGCCCGAAGTCGAGCGCGAAGCCGGCGACGACCGGGGCCAGGATCGTCAGGCCGACGATCGAGACGGTGCCGCCGATGAAGGAGCCGATGGCGGCGATGCCCAGCGCGGTGCCCGCCTTGCCCTGTCTGGCCAGGGCGAACCCGTCGAAGACGGTCACGACGGAGGACGCCTCGCCGGGCAGGCGGAGCAGGACCGAGGTGATGGTCCCGCCGTACTGGGCGCCGTAGAAGATGCCGGCCAGCATGATGATCGCGGAGACCGGTCCGATGCCGTACGTGATCGGCAGCAGGATGGCGATCGTCGCGCCGGGCCCGAGGCCGGGCAGCACGCCGATGAGCATGCCGATGATCACGCCGATGAGGCAGTAGAGCAGGTTGGCCGGCTCCATGACGACGCCGAAGCCGTTGAGGATGGGGGAGATGTCCATGGGGTCTTCTCAGATGAGGCGCGGGAGCGGGACCTGGAGCAGCACGACGAAGAGCAGGTAGAACGCCGCCACCGTCAGCACGCTGACCACGATGGAGGTGCGCCACGACTCTTTGCCCAGCCAGCGCAGCCAGACGAACACCAGCAGCAGGGACGGGATCTCGAAGCCGATCAGCGGCAGCAGCCAGGCCAGCATGATGAGCGTCACCAGGCCGGCCGCGGTGAGCAGGCTCGCCTTCGAGAACCGCTCGGTGTCCTCGAGCTTGCGGCCGGTGACGACGAGCACCGCCGACAGCACGACGATGACGACGCTGATGGCGAACGGCCACAGGCCGGGGCCCGGCTGGGTCATGCGGCCGAGCCCGAGCGCGAGGGAGCCGATCGCCCCGGCGACGCCGACCGCCAGCGCCACCAGGGCCGCCGAGATCTGCGAGAGGGGGCCGGCGTGCGGTGGCCGGGTGTCGTCGGCGACCTCAGCGCCGGACTCGAGAGGGCCGGACTCGAGGGGGCCCGCCTCAAGAGGGTCAGACATGGACATGCTCGCTCCTAGGGACTATCCGGCCAGGCTGATGCCGTACTTGCTCAGCTGCTCCTTGTACGTGGCGGTGTCCTTCTGCAGGGAAGAGAGCACCTCCTGCGGCGAGACCTCCATCGGGGTGAGCGAGTTGTCCTCGTTGAACTTCTTGTACTCCGGCGTGGCGAACGTCTTCTTCGCCGCCTCCAGCAGGCGGGCCTTGACGTCCTCGGGCGTGCCCTTGGGCGCGGTCAGGAAGCGGTACTGCGTCACCAGGACGTCGAAGCCCTGCTCCTTGGCCGTCTTCACGTCCGGCAGATAGGGGATGCGCTGGTCGGAGAAGACCGCGAGCGGGACGAGCTTGCCGGCCTTGATGTTCTCGATGGCCTCGCCGATCTGCATGGTGGAGACGTCCACCTGGTTGCCCAGCAGGGCGGTCAGCGCGGGGGCGCCGCCGTCGAAGGGCACGGCCGTGGCCTCGATGCCGGCGGTCTTGAAGGTCAGCGCGGAGGCGAGCTGGGCGCCCGTGCCGACGCCGGTCGTGCCGTAGCGGATGGTCTTGCCGGCCTTCTTCATGTCCTCGATGGACTTGTAGCCGGACTGGGAGTTGGTCGCCATGACGTAGTCGTCACGCGAGACGCCGGTGATGACGTCGAACGAGTCGATCTTCGTGGCCTCGGCGGGGGAGACCGTGAGCGGCGTGATGGTGAACAGAGACGCGTTCTGGACGGCGATCTTGTAGCCGTCGGCCTTCGCGGACTGGAGCTCCTTGGCGTTGAGCGCGCCGTTCGCGCCGGGCTTGTTGAGCACCGGGGCGGAGACGCCGAGCTCCTTGCCCATGCCCTGGGCCAGCGCCCGTGTGATGAGGTCGGTCGAGCCGCCCGCGGACGCGCCGACGCTGAACTCGATGTTGCCCGTCGGATATTTACCGTCACCGCCGCCGGAGGACGTGGTCTTGACACCGCCGCACGCCGTCAGCGCGAGCGCGGCGGCGCCGCCGATGACACCCGTGAGAAGGCGGCGGCGGGTCGTCCGGGATGTCGGCATGGACTTCTCCTTATGTGCGAGCGGCGTCTATGGAGGTTACGGGGTTGTTTCCGCTCTGTAGTCTCCGGAGACTAGGGACCTGCCTCGATGCCTGTCCAGGCTCAATTCGGTATCAGGTGATACTCTGCGAGCATCATGCTAACACTGGATCAGATCCGGGCATTCGTGGCGGTCGCCGAGGAGCTCCACTTCGGCCGGGCCGCCGAGCGACTGCGCATGACGCAGCCGCCGCTCAGCCGCCACATCCAGAAGCTGGAGCGCTCGATCGGCGTGACCCTCCTGGAACGCGACAACCGCCGCGTCGTGCTCACCGACGCCGGGCGCGGCTTCCTGGAGGACGCGCGGCGCATGCTCTCGCTCGTCGACACCGCGGGCGACCGGGCCCGCCGCATCGCCAAGGGCGCCACGGGCACCGTACGGCTCGGCTTCACCGCCGTCTCGGCCATCAGCATGCTCGGCACGATCCTGCGCCGCCTCACGGAGCAGCTGCCGGAGATCGACGTCATCCTCCACGAGCGGGTGACCGCCGGGCAGGTGGACGGCATCCTGCGCGGCGAGCTCGACCTCGGCCTGGCCCGCCCGCCCTTCGACATCGCCACGCTCGACTCCCGCGTGGTCTTCCGCGAGCCGCTGTGCGCCGTGGTCCCCGTCGGCCATCCGCTGGCCGCCCTCGGCCGGCCGCTCGCGCCCGACGACTTCGACGGCCTGCCGGTCATCAGCTACAACCCCGTGCAGTCGCGTTACTTCCACGAGCTGACGATCCGCTTCCTCACCAACGCCCACCCGAGGATCGAGCAGCAGGTCCACCAGATCCTCACCGCCGCCCTGCTCGTGGCCGCCGGCCGGGGCGTGGCGCTGGCGCCGGCCAGCGCCCGCTCGCTCGGCATCGACGGCATCGTCTTCTGCGACCTGGTACGCGGCGGCGGCGACCCGCTCGACGAAAGTGACGGCGTCGCGGGCAAGCCGGTGGAGCTGCACGTCATCTGGGACCGCGGCTCCACCAACCCCGCCCTGTGGCGCGTCCTGGAGCTGCTGCCCGACCCCGGACGTCACGATGCTCGTTCGGTATCGCCGGATACAGAATCGGGCTTGGACAGGAATCCACCCTCCTTCCTAGCCTGACGGCATCAACCTTTACCGGCGGTGCGGGGGATCCCGCGGACCGCGTGTCAACAGAGGACGGTCATGCCGAATTTCTCGCCCCAGGAGCTCGCCGCCCAGCTCAAGAGCGGCCTGCTGTCGTTCCCTGTCACCCATTTCACGCAGGAGCTGGAGTTCGACGAGGCGGGTTACCGTGACCACCTGTCCTGGCTGAGCGCGTTCCCCGTGGCCGGGCTGTTCGCCGCGGGCGGCACCGGCGAGGGCTTCTCGCTGACCTCCGCCGAGATCGACCGGGTGGTGCGGGCGGCGGTCGGCGAGGTGAACGGCAGGCTGCCGGTCGTGGCCCCCGCCACCGGCGGCACCGCGAACGCCGTCGCGCAGGCCCAGGCCGCCGAGGCCGCCGGGGCCGACGGGCTGCTGCTCATGCCCCCCTACCTCACGGAGGCCGGGCAGGCGGGCCTGGTGGAGCACGTCTCCGCGGTGTGCCGCGCGACCAGCCTCGGCGTGATCGTCTACAGCCGGGCCAACGCGATCCTGAACGACCGCTCCGTCGAGGCCCTGGCCGGCCGCAACCCCAACCTCGTCGGGTTCAAGGACGGCGTCGGCAGCATCGAGCACCTCACCCGCATCTACGCCACCGTCGGCGACCGCCTGGCCTACATCGGCGGCCTGCCCACGGCCGAGACGTTCGCGCTGCCGCTGCTGCAGCTCGGCATGAGCACCTACTCCTCGGCGATCTTCAACTTCGTCCCGCAGTACGCGCTCGACTTCTACGCCGACGTGCGCGCCCAGAACCGGGACGCCGTCTACCGGCGGATCAAGGAGTTCCTGATCCCCTACCTGGACATCCGCGACCGGCAGAAGGGGTACGCCGTCTCGATCATCAAGGCCGGCCTGGCCGCCGTCGGACGCCCGGCGGGCCCCGTCCGGCCGCCGCTGCAGAACCTCACCGACGGCGAGCAGGCCGAGCTGACCGCCCTCATCAACAAGATCAGCTAGGCGCCATGTCTCCCACCATCCAGCGCGTCGAGGTCGTCCCGGTGGCCGGGTACGACAGCATGCTGCTCAACCTCAGCGGCGCCCACGGCCCGTTCTTCACCCGCAACGTCGTCATCACCACCGACTCCGACGGGCGCACCGGACTCGGCGAGGTGCCCGGCGGCGAGGCCATCCGCCGGACCGTCGAGGAGGCGGGCGCGCTGCTGACCGGCGAGCCCGTGGCCCGCTACCGCAGCCTGCTGCGGTCGGTGTCCGAGCGCTTCGCCGACCGCGACGCGGGCGGGCGCGGCGCCCAGACCTTCGACCTGCGCACCACCGTGCACGCGGTCACCGGCCTGGAGTCCACCCTGCTCGACCTGCACGGCCAGTACCTGGGCCTGCCGGTGGCCGACCTGCTCGGCGAGGGCCGCAGGCGGGACCGGGTGCCGATGCTGGGCTACCTCTTCTACGTCGGCGACCCGGGCAGGACCGACCTGCCCTACCGGGTGGACGACGCGGGCGAGGACCGCTGGTCCCGGCTGCGCCGCCAGGAGGCGCTCACGCCGGACGCGGTGGTCGCGCTGGCCGAGGCCGCCCAGGAGCGTTACGGCTTCGCCGACTTCAAGCTCAAGGGCGGGGTGCTGACGGGCGAGGAGGAGATCGAGGCGGTCACGGCGCTGGCCCGCCGCTTCCCCGAGGCGCGCGTCACCCTCGACCCCAACGGCGGCTGGCTGCTCGACGACGCCGTACGGCTGTGCCGCGGGCTGGGCGGCGTGCTGGCCTACGCCGAGGACCCGTGCGGGGCCGAGGGCCGTTTCTCCAGCCGGGAGACGATGGCCGAGTTCAGGCGGGCCACCGGGCTGCCCACCGCGACGAACATGATCGCCACCGACTGGCGGGAGATGGCCCACGCCGTACGCGCCGGCGCGGTGGACATCCCGCTGGCCGACCCGCACTTCTGGACCATGGCCGGATCCGTCCGCGTCGCCCAGCTCTGCCACGACTTCGGGCTGACCTGGGGCTCGCACTCCAACAACCACTTCGACATCTCGCTGGCGATGTTCACCCATGTCGGGGCGGCGGCCCCGGGGGAGATCACGGCGCTGGACACGCACTGGATCTGGCAGGACGGCCAGGCCCTCACGACCAGCCCGTTCCGGATCGTGGAGGGCGCGATCGAGGTGCCGACGACCCCCGGGCTCGGCGTCGAGCTCGACCGCGCGGCCCTGGCCGAGGCCCACGAGCTCTACCTGCGCCACGGCCTCGGCGCCCGCGACGACTCCGTGGCCATGCAGTATCTGGTGAAGGACTGGGTCTTCGACCCGAAGCGCCCCTGCCTCGTCCGCTGACGGCTTCTGCAGGGTCCGTGCCGACCGGCCCATGGCGGCTGGCCTAGTGTTGGCCTCATGGGCATGGTCGGTACGGTCGGGCTGGTGCTGCATCCCCAGCGCGACTCCAAGAAGGCGATAGACACCATCCTGCGCTGGGCCGCGGACAAGGGCGCCACCGTGCTCGGGCTGCCCGAGGAGGTGGGGCGGATCGACTGCACCGCCGTGCCCGTGGACGCCGACGCCCTCGTCGAGCGGGCCGACCTGCTGGTCGGGCTGGGCGGCGACGGCACGATGCTGCGGACCATGCGGCTGCTGGCCGGCCGGCCCACGCCCATCCTGGGGGTCAACCTCGGCAAACTCGGCTTCCTGGCCGAGATCGACGTGGACGAGCTGGCCGGCACGCTGTCGGCCATCGACGAGCACCGCTACACGATCGAGCCGCGCATGGCGATCAAGAGCCGGCTCGGCGGCAAGGACGTGACCGCGTTCAACGACATCGCGCTGGTCCGCATCCCCGGGGAGGGGCTGGCCGCGATCTCGGTCACCCCGGCGGGCAGCGACTTCGTGCGCTTCGCGGCCGACGCGGTGATCGTGGCGACCTCCACGGGCTCGACCGCCTACAGCTTCTCGGCCGGCGGGCCCATCGTGTCGCCCCGGGTGGAGGCGGTGCTGGTGGTGCCCGCCGCCGCCCACTCGGCGTTCAACCGGGCGCTCGTGCTGCCCGCCGACGAGGAGGTCACGCTGGAGGTGCTGCCCACCAGCGGGCGGCTGGCCGTGGAGGTGGACGGGGCCGTGGTGACCCACCTGTGCCCCGGCGACACCGTCACCGTGGCCGCGTGGCCGGGGGCGGCGAAGGTCGTGCGGCTGGGCACCACGTTCTACGAGCGGGCCCGGCGCAAGCTGCGGGTGGACGGCAGCGCCGAGGCCCTCTGACGACCGGCCGCGCTCAGGTGCGCGACCGGCGGCGGTGCCGGGCCGGGCGCTCACCCTCGGCGGGCCGCTCGTACGGACGTGGGACGGGGTCGTGCTGGTGGGCGTGCGGCGTGAAGAAGCTCTCCTGTGCCTCCCGCCGGGCGGCAGGCTCCCGGGCGTCCTCCTCCGGGTGGTGACGGGAGGCCGTCAGTGCCGCCAGCGCCGTGGTGATGGGCACGGCGGCGATGAGCCCCAGCGTGCCGACGATGCTGCGGACGATCTCCTGGGCGATGACCGGCGTCGTCAGCACCTCGCCCAGCGGCTGCCGCCCGATGCTGAACAGCAGCAGCAACGGCAGCGACGCCCCCGCGTACGCCAGGATGATCGTGTTGATCACCGACGCGATGTGCGCCCGGCCGATGCGCCCGGCCGCCCGGTAGAGGCGGGCGAAGCCGTAGGAGGGGTTGGCGTGCGCCAGCTCGGCCACCGTGACGGCCTGGGTGACCGTGACGTCGTCGAGCACCCCCAGCGCGCCGATGATGATGCTGGCCAGCAGCAGGCCCTGCGTGTCGATCTTCAGGCTCATGTCCAGCGCCAGCGCGCTGTCGTCGGTGATGCCGTTGAGCCGGGCGAACCCCAGCGCCCCGTACGACAGCAGGCCCGTCAGCGCCAGGCTGGCCAGCGTCCCCAGCACGGCCATCGAGGTGGCCAGCGAGAAGCCGTGCGTGAGGTAGAGGACCAGCAGCATGATCGCCGAGGCCCCCACGATGGCCACCAGCAGGGGCGGCTCGCCCTCCAGGATGCCGGGGATGACGAACGTCAGCAGCAGCACGAACGTGACCGCCAGCCCCACCAGCGCCGTCACCCCGCGCCAGCGGCCGAAGGCGATGACCGCCAGCGCGAAGGCCGCCCCGAACAGCCACAGCGGCGTCGACCGGTCGTGGTCGGAGATCTGGTGGTGACCGTCCGCGTCGCGCAGCAGGATCACGTCGTCGCCCGCGGCGAAGTGCTGGGCCCCGGGCCCGCTGGGCAGCCGGAGCGTGACGCTCTGCCCGCCCTCGACGCGGACGTCGGCGTTGCCGCAGGTGGCCGGGTCGGGCTGGGGCGCGCCGTCCGGGGCGGCGGGGCACTTCTTGAGCGTGACCCCGGTGATCGTCCCGGTGACCCGCTGCACGCTGGACTGGGCGGTGCCGGTGCTCACCGTCCCGCCCGGCCAGAGCCAGAGCAGGCCGGCGAGGGTGATGATCGCCAGCGGCACGAGCACGGCCAGACCGGCCATCACCGTACGCCGGGAGCTGGGGGGATGCGCGTGATTGGCGCCCATCGAAGTCAGTGTCCTCCTCGGCTGACGACAGTACTGCACTCCGGCGCGCTGGGTAGGCGTAAAAGCATGTCATGGCTCGTGGGCACTTCGGGGTGGCAGTACAAGGACTGGCGCGGCGTGCTCTATCCGCAGGACGTCCCGCAGCGGCTCTGGCTGGAGGAGTACGCGGCCGAGTTCCCGACCGTCGAGAGCAACAACGCGTTCTACCGGCTGCCGAGCGCCGAGACGTTCGCGGCCTGGCGGGACCGCACGCCGGACGGGTTCGTGATGGCGGTCAAAGCCAGCAGGTTCCTGACCCACATCAAGCGGCTGGCCGACCCCGAGGAGCCCGTGGAGCGCCTGATGAGCCGCGCCGCGGCGCTGAAGGACAAGCTCGGCCCGGTCCTGCTGCAGCTGCCGCCCACGCTGAAGGCCGACGCGGACCGGCTCGACCGGTGCCTGCGCTGCTTCCCGGCGGGCGTCCGGGTGGCTGTGGAGCCGCGGCACGAGTCGTGGTGGACGGAGGACGTCCGCGAGCTCCTGAGCGCGCACGGGGCCGCGCTGTGCTGGGCCGACCGGCTGGGCAAGCCGCAGAGCCCGCTCTGGCGCACCGCCGGCTGGGGTTACGTGCGCCTGCACGAGGGGCCGTCACGCTGGTCGTACGGCGACACCGCGCTGAAGACGTGGGCCGGACGCCTGCGCGAGGCGGGCTGGGACGACGCGTACGTCTACTTCAACAACGATCCCGGGGGAGCGGCTGTGCGCAACGCGCGACGATTTGCCAGACTCGGCTAGTGCACACACGTCTGTACAGGAACGGCGTCCTCGAAAAGGAAGGTTTCCCGATCGAGGAGGTCTCCGACTATGTGGCGGATCCCGGCAACACGGTCTGGTTCGACCTGTGCTGCCCCTCGCCCGCCGACCTGGGCGTGATCGGTGAGGAGCTGGGGCTGCACGAGCTGGCGGTCGAGGACGTGCTGTCCGACCATCAGCGGCCGAAGGTTGATATATACGACAATCACTTGTTCATCACTGTTTATGGGGTGCACTTCGACGAAGGGCAGCTCGACCCCGTCGAGGTGAACATCTTCGCCACCAGGAACGCCCTGGTCACCGTCCGCGAGAACGACCACTTCGACATCCGCGACGTGGTCAAGCGCTGGGACGCCAACACCCGGCTGGCCGGCCACGGCGTGGCGTTCCTGCTGCACGGGCTGCTCGACTACGTCGTCGACAGCCAGTTCGACCTGGTGCAGGACCTCGACACGCAGGCGGAGGCGCTGGAGGAGTCGCTGTTCGACGAGGACGGCCCCCATGACGGCAGGGCGCTGCAGCGCCGGATGTACGAGCTGCGCAAGAACACCGCCCGGCTCCGCAAGATCTCGATGCCGATGCGCGAGGTGGTCGGCACCCTCCTCCACCGCGACCAGGACTTCATCACCGAGCCCGCCATGATCCCCTACTACCAGGACGTCAACGACCACGTGCTGCGCGTGGCCGAATGGGTGGAGACCATCCGCGACATGCTCGCTAACGTCCGCGAGACCCGCCTCGCCCAGCAGGGCTTCCGGCTGAACGAGATCATGAAGCGGCTCACCAGCTGGGCCGCGATCATCGCCGTGCCGACCGCGATCACCGGCTACTACGGCCAGAACGTGCCCTACCCGGGCTCGGGGCAGCCGTGGGGGTTCTGGATCTCCACGATGCTGGTGGCCGGCATGTCCGTGCTGCTCTACGTGGTGTTCAAGAAGAAGGACTGGCTGTGAGCGCACGCGGGGCCCAGCGCAGCGCGGCCAGGTCGTAGGGCGGGCGGCAGGGCCCGCTGCGCGCGTCCGGCCGCTCCTCCACGGCCAGCCGCACCCGCGCGGCGCCGTCCGCCGGAAACAGGGGCAGGCAGCGGCCGCCCGAGATGAGGGTCCGGCGGCCGATCGCCGTGGTGAGCAGGGACAGCTCCTCGTACGTGGCGGGCACGGCCAGGCGCAGCACCCACATGCCCTCCGGGGTCCGCACCCGCGTCCCGTCGAGCGCGTAGTACTCCAGGACGCTCTCGTTGGTCGAGACGACCGCCCGCATGGTGAACCGGCGGCCCTCCACGGTGAACACCTCCGCGGAGGGCGCCCGGTAGATCGAGTGCACGTACCCGATCGAGAAGGCGCCCCCGGCGACGGGCAGGCCGTTCACGGTGAGACGCCCGGCGCTCGCGCCGCAGCAGAGCGCCGCCACCACTGTGAGCGCCGCCGCGAGCGCCGCGAGCAGCCTCGTCAGGCCTTTTCCTTGTAGTAGCGGGCCGCGCCGGGGTGCAGCTCGACCGGCGCCACCTGCTGGCCCAGCATGAGGTCGAGCTTCCTGGCCTCCGGATGCACGGCCGCCAGCTCGGCCTTCTTCTCGAACAGGGTCTTGGTGATGTCGTAGGCGAGCTGGTCGCTCATCTTGTCGGGCACCAGGAGCACGTTCGCGATGCCGACGGTCTTGATCGAGCCGGACAGCTTGTAGACGGACAGGTCCACGTCGAGGCCGACGTACTGCTGGCCGTACGTCGACTGCATGGTCGTCAGCACGTCGCTCGTGTCGAGCACCTTCACGTCCGGCTTGCTCGTGGCCAGGTCGGTGATGCCGGCCGTGGGCAGGCCGCCGACCCAGAAGAACGCGTCGATCGTGCCGTCCTTGACGGCCTGCACCGACTCGTTGATCGACAGCTGCTGCTTGGTGATGTCGTTGTCCGGGTTGATCCCGGCCGCCTGAAGGACCCGCCTGGCCACGACCTGGGTGCCGGAGTTGGCCGGGCCGAGCGAGACGCGCTTGCCCTTCAGGTCGGCCACCCTGGCCGCCCGGACGCCGGGCGCGACCACGAGGTGGGTGTAGTTGTCGTAGATGCGGGCGATGGCCTTGACGGGCTGCTTCGAGGTGAAGGTGTCCTTGCCGTTGACCGCGTCGGCCGCCGTGTCGGACTGGGAGAAGCCGATGTCGGCCTTGCCGGAGGCGAGCAGCTTGATGTTCTCGACGGAGGCCGAGGTGACCGACGCCGTGGCCTGGGTGTTGGGGATGTTGGCCGACAGCAGCTTGGCCAGGCCGCCGCCGTACACGTAGTAGACGCCCGTCGTGCCGCCCGTGGCGATCGACAGCCGGTTGCCGGAGCCGCCCGCGCCACCTCCGCCGCAGCCGGCCGCGGTCAGGACGGCGACGGCCACTATCGCAAAGATCCGCTTCACGCTGGGTCCCTTCTCCTGCTTCTGACGAGGTGCACGGCCACGGCCACGGCCAGGACGGCCAGACCGGCGACGATGGGAACGGGTTCGAGGAAGAGCAGCAGCACCGCGGCGATCGCCGCGAGCACGCGCTCGGGCCATCCGCTCATGCCGCCGGTCGCCAGCGCGAGGGCCGCCACGGCGACGGCCGAGACGGCCGTCATCAGCAGCACGGTGCCGATCGGCCCCTGCCCGAGCAGCGCCTGCCCGTTGGGCGTCAGCACGAAGGCGAACGGCACCAGGAACGCCGGCAACGTGTAGCGCCAGGTCATCATCATCGTCTTGTACGTGTTGCCGCCGGTGATGGCCGCCGCCGCGACCGCGGACAGCGCCGTGGGCGGGCTCACCTCCGACAGCACCGCGTAGTAGAAGACGAACATGTACGCCTCGGCCTGCGTCACCCCGAGCGTCGTGAGCGCCGGGCCGATGATCACCGCGGCGATGATGAAGCTCGCGGTCACCGGCACGGCCAGGCCCAGCAGCATGACCGCGATGCCGGACATGAGCGTGGTCAGCACGAGGTTGCCGGCGGCGAAGTCCACGATGATGGCGCTGAGGTTGAGGCCGAGGCCGGTTTGCGTGATGACGCCGACGATGATGCCCGCCGCCGCGCACACCGCGGTCACCGGCAGCACCTCCAGCGTGCCCTTGGCCAGCGCCTGCCCGACGCGCCTGGGGCCCATGCGGTGCTGCGGGTCGAGGAACGACAGCGCGAACGCGATGGCGGTGGCGATCACCACGGACTGGAACGCCGAGCGGTCCAGCGCCATCAGCACGATGATGAGGACGAGCGAGCTGAAGTGGTAGCCGAAGCGCAGCAGCAGCTTGCCCGCCTTGGGCGCGTCCACCTGCACGGCGTGGGTGCTGAAGCGGCGCGAGTCGATCTCGATGGCCAGGAAGATGCCCAGGTAGTACAGGAGCGTGGGGATCGTCGCGTACAGGAGCACCTCGAGGTAGCTGACCCTCAGGTACTCGGCGATGATGAACGCCGCCGCGCCCAGCGTGGGCGGCGACAGGATGGCGCCGATGCCGCCGGCCGCGAGGATGCCGCCCGCCGGCTCCTTCGGGTAGCCGGCCCGCCGCAGCACCGGCCAGGCGACGCTGCCCAGGCTGACCGTGGTGGCCACGCCGGAGCCCGACACGGTGCCGAGCAGGAAGCCGGCCGTGGTGACGGTACGGCCCGGGGCGGCGCGGGACTTGCGGAAGGCGGCGAAGCTCAGGTCGATGAAGAACTTGCTCGCGCCCGAATAGTCGAGCACGGCGCCGTAAATCGTGAAAAGGATGATGTAACTGGCGGCCACTTGCATGGGGACGCCGAAGAAGCCCTCGGTGCCGGTGTAGAGCTGGGACACGATTTGGCCGAGGTCGAAGCCACGGTGCCCGATAGTCCAGTCAATCGGCAAATATGCGCCGTAATAGGCATAAATCAGGAAAATTAGGCAGATGATGGTCAGGGACCAGCCGACGGTGCGCCGTACCGCCTCCAGGAGCAGCACCGTCAGCGCCAGGCCCGCCACGATGTCGAGGTCCGTCAGCGCGGCGCCGGAGCCCCGATCGCGGAACCCGTCGATGTCGAGCAGCGGATAGACCAGCACGGCCAGCGAGGCGGCGGCGAGCAGCCAGTCGGCCACGGACGGCCGCTCGAAGCGCCGGGTCCCCTCCGGTTCGCCCTCCGCCGGTGTCCCGGGGGGCGGGCCCGCGGCGGCGCCGCGCCGGAGCAGCCGCGGCAGGAACGCCGACCAGCCCGACCGGTAGCAGAGGAAGACCAGCGGCAGCGCCACCGCCAGGAACGTCATCCGGTGTTCCAGCGCCTCCACCGGCCGGAACACCACCACCAGCGAATAGACCGACAGCAATCCGCCCACGATCCACACGCCGAGCCGCAGCGGCCCGCCGAGTTGCCGCGCAGGGCGTTCCTGTTCGTGCGCGGAGACAAGCTCGGCCTCACGGTCGCTCAGCTCGGTCAAGACACGTCCTCCCCCGACACGGCGTTGCAGCGGACTTTACGAGCCGGTTACGCGCGGAGGGAAGAGTCCGTTATCTATTCGATCTCCTAGCCCCGGAAGAAAGATCGCAACTCCGCTCGCCGCCTCGTCCGGCCCCTGCGACGAGCCCGTGCCGCGCCCCTCACCGAGGTGTCCGGGCGGTCGTGAAAAAAAGTTTCAAGAGGGCCTCAAGGTTTGGCAAATGATATAAAGGCTCGGTGGCCGAGATCACCCTTGACGTCCGCCAGCTCCAGGCGTTCGCCGAGGTCGGCTACCAGGTCGCGGGCAGCGGCGGGGCGCAGGCGGCGATGGCGGCGCTGCGCCGGGTGGTCCCGGTGGACGCCTACGAGTTCGTCGCGTTCGACCCGGCCACGGGGCGGCACCACAGCGTCGTGTCCGACGGCCACCGGCGCATCGACCACGACGCGGCCGAGGAATACGCGGGGCTGGAGGCGTGCCGCAGGGCCATCGCCACCCGCGCGCCGGTGATCATGCCGGAGCCGGGCACCGAGCGCTACTTCCGGCGCCACCTCGCCCCCTACGGCTGGCGGGCGGGGCTGACGGCGCCGCTGTTCCTGAGCGAGGGCCGCTACACGGGGCTGCTCCACCTGGCCACCAAGGACTCCTTCCCCCGGCTCACCGGCGCGCTGGTCGTCGCGATCAGCCCGATGCTCGCCCACGTCACCGACCTGACCAGGTGCGTCATCGACCCGGTCGGGCTGCCGCCGGACTTCCGGGCGGTCGCCTTCGACCGGGTGGGGACGCGGCGCCAGGTGCCGGGCCACGAGGCGTCGGCCGTGCTGCGGGAGGATCCGGCGATGGCCGCCTTCGCCCGGGCGTTCATCGACTCGCGGGAGCTGAGCAGGCACGGGCTCTGGCTCGACCGCAAGGGGCGATGGCACGAGCTGCGGCTGCTCAGGGCCGGGGTCGGGTTCCAGGGGGCGCTCCAGGGCGCGGTCGTGGCCGAGCGGCCGTGCCCGCTGCCGTACGACCTGACGGGGCGCGAGGTCGACGTGCTCACCCGGGTGGCGGCCGGCGACTCCAACCCGCAGATCGCCGCCGCGCTGGTGCTCAGCGTCCGCACGGTGACGACCCACCTGGAGCACATCTTCGCCAAGCTCGGCTGCGACAGCCGTACCCGCCTGACCACCAAGGCCCTCGCCGAGGGCCTGTGCCGCCTCGACGTCTAGCCGGTCAGACGGCCATCCCGGCCGAGAGGTGCGACCACAGCAGCTCGAACCAGACCGTCGTCGTGCCCTCCTCGCGGGTGAAGCCCCAGCGGTGGCTGAGCGCCTCGATCAGCGGCAGGCCGCGCCCGCTGGTGGACTGCGCGCTCGTACGGCACACGCACGGCGGCCCGTCGGACCCGGCGTCCGACACGAGCACCCGCACCGCCGTCTCCGAGCTGCTCACGGTCACCGTGAACGAACCGCCCGCCCCGGACCTGGTGTGCAGGATCGCGTTCGTGGCCAGCTCGCTGGTGAGCAGCGCCGCGTCGTCGTACAGGGGATGGTCGCGGCCGAGCGCGGCCGTCACGAGCCCCCGGGCCCTGGCCACCTGCGACGGCACGCCCGGGAGCCGGGCCACGAGATCCTCGGAGTCGCCTCCGTCGACGCTGTGAAAGTCCGGCGGTGCCACGGCGACCTCCCCCAAATCCGGTGACGTCATGAGACGCGCCGGTGGGGGGCCGGAGATTACCGCGAAAAGGTAGGAATGACCTTGCCCGAGGTCGGCTGCACGACCGCGGACGCCGACCGAGTACGCTGCGATCGACGAGTCGTCTAGGCCATAGGGGAGAGCGTGGGAGGTCGCGTGAGCAGCCTGGAGGCCGTCTGGGTGCAACCGTACGACCGGGCGGGGGCGGCGGTTGTGACCGGCGTCTTCGACATCCTGCACGTCGGCCACGTGCGCTACCTGGGCGCGGTGGCCGACCGCGGCCTGCCGCTGGTCGTCGGCGTGGAGGACGATCCCCGGGTGCGGGCCTGGAAGGGGCCGAGCCGCCCGCTCAACCCGGCGGAGGAGCGGGCCGAGGTGCTGGCCGCGCTCCGCTTCGTGACCGGCGTCTTCATCGTGACGGGGCCGCCCGAGGCGCACGGGCCGGAGGACTACATCGACCTCCTGGCCCCGATGCGGCCGGGGGCGCTCGCGCACACGGCCGGCGACCCGCACGCGGGCGCCCGCGCGGCGGCGGCGGCGATCCTGGGGTCCGAGTGCTGGGAGATGGCCTCCATCCCGGGCCGCTCGACGACCCGGATCGTGAACGCGGCCGGCAAGGGCTGACACCCGGACCCCGCCCCTCCGCGTCGCAGGCGGCCCGCGTGCCGAGCGGTGCCGCACCCCCGGCGGTGGGCGGGCATGATCGCGTAATCTTTCGTGGCATGACAGCCGACCTGGTGGCGAAGCGTGTGACGAACCTGCTGGCACCCCAAGTGCTGGTGATCGCCATGCCTCCCGTCGTCGGCCTGCTGGCCCAGGGATGGAGCGGCGCGGCGTGGGGCCTGGTGGCCTCGGCGATCTGCGGCGGCGTGCCGGCGGCGGTGATCGCGGCCGGCGTGCGCACGGGCCGCCTCGACTCCCACCACATCGTGGACCGCGCCCGCCGCACCGGCCCCCTGCTCGCCGCCGTGGCGGCCGTGCTGGTCGCGCTGGCGCTGCTGGTGGTGATGGGCGCGCCGACGCTGCTCGTCGCCACCGTGACCGCGATGCTGGTCGCGCTGGCCGTCACCGTGCCGGTGACGCTGCGCTGGAAGATCTCCTTTCACGCCGCCGTCTCGGCGGGCACGGTCGTCGTGTTCGCCCACGTCCTGCCCGCCTGGCCGGCCGCGATCGCCGGAGCCGCCGTCGTGGCGCTGGTGTGCTGGGCGCGGGTACGGCTCACGCACCACACCTGGCCCCAGGTCGTCGTCGGAGCGTTGGTCGGCACGGCCGCGACGTGGGCGACGCTGGCCGCGTTCGGCCTGAGCTGAGCCCCGGGCCGCCGGCGCTCCGGGGCGGATCGGCGTGAGCGGCAGCCCCGGACGGCCCGCACGCGGGACCGGAATAGCGGTGCCGCGTCCGGGGTTGCCGCTCACATGGATGTCACGAACCGCGGCCGGGTACGCGTCGAGCCCACGGCCAAGCGTGTGAGGACCTATCTCGGCGGCCGGGTGGTGGCCGACTCCACCTCCGCCCTCCTGGTGTGGGAGGTCCCGTACTACCCCACCTACTACTTCCCGCTGGCCGACGTGGACGAGTCCGCGCTCAAGGCCACCGGCGCGACCAAGCACTCCCCGAGCAGGGGAGAGGGCCTGGTCCACACCGTCACCTCGGGCACGGCCGAGGCGGCTGACGCCGCGCTCGTCTATCCCGACTCGCCGCTGGAGCAGATCCGCGGCCACGTCCGCTTCGAGTGGGACGCCATGGACGCCTGGTTCGAGGAGGACGAGGAGGTCTACTTCCACCCGCGTGACCCGTACACGCGGGTGGACATCTTGGCGAGCTCGCGCCACGTGCGGGTCGAGGTGGACGGCGTGACCGTGGCCGACTCCCGCAGCCCGCGCATCCTCTTCGAGACGGGCCTGCCCGCCCGCTACTACCTGCCGAAGACGGACGTACGGCTCGACCTGCTCGAACACACCGACACCGCCACCCACTGCCCCTACAAGGGCACGGCGGAATACTGGACGGTCAACGGCCAGAAGGACCTGGCCTGGTCGTACCGCACGCCGCTGCCGGAGAGCGAGAAGGTCGCCGGGCTGATCGCCTTCTACAACGAGAAGCTCGACATCTACGTGGACGGCGAGCTCCAGGAGCGCCCGAAGTCGAAGTTCTCCTGATCCCGCGCGGTCAGGCGGAGGGCGTCCAGCGCGGGTCGCGGCCGAGGTAGCGCAGGAGCGCCGCCACGTCGTCGTCGCCCGGCTCCGGGTCCAGCGCCGGGGCGTACGCGCCCCAGGCGCGCAGCGGCTCGACGATCTCCAGGGCCACCTTCAGCAGGGGCCTGGCCAGCTCCGGCGTGAGCGGCGAGGCCTGACCGGTCGCGACCGCGATGTCCCAGGCGTGCACGGCGGCGTCGAGCGCGCACGCCGTCGAGCCGGACCACGGCGACATCTTGTGCGGCGGCACCGGCGTCGGCACCTCCGTGGCGTCCCGGTCGACGCCCGCCCACGCGCGGGCCGAGCGGGCCAGCGCGTCCTCGGTGAAGGCCGACGGGTCCGCCTCCGGCTCGCCCGACGGCTCGAACGGGTTGAACGTGGGGCCGGGCTCGCCGGTCAGCGCGGACGCGAACCCGATCTGGTCGCCGACCGCGTGCTGGAGGACCTGGGTGACGTCCCAGGCGGCGCAGGGCGTCGGCAGGTGCCAGGCCCCGGCCGGCACGGCGCCGACGACCCGGCGCAGAGCCTCGTGCGAGCCGTCGAGGATGTCCCAGCCGCTGACAGTGGTGTCGCTCATTGGTGAGCCCCCTTTCGTGGTGCTTTCAGCATAGCAGAACGGAATAGTTTGTTCCACTAGTTGGGGACCTCGGCCGCGAGACCGTGGAGCAGCATGTCCAGGGCCTGCTCGAAGTCCGCCGGCGGGTCCACGCCCTCCCGGGTGCTCCGCAGCAGCCTGCTGAAGTGCGGCAGCCGTGCGGGATCCATCTCGCGTACGTACGCGCTGACCCCCTGCTCGCCCGCGTGCACGCCGGGATCGCCGGTGAACCCGCCCGTGGACAGTACCAGCGACCCGAACACCAGGCTGTTCACGGCGGTCAGCGCCCGCCATGCGCCCAGGTCGTCGAACCCCGCCTGGAACAGCGCCCCCACCAGCGCGTCGAGCGGCTCCAGTGCCCGTGCGGAGGTCGGGTTGGACTGGTCGGTGACCAGCGCGAGCGGCACCGCCGGATGGCGGCTGAACACCCGGTACATGCTCAGCGCGATCTCGCGCACCTGCTCCTGCCACGGCAGCGCCGGGTCCGGCCGCTCGACCTGCTCGAACACCCGCTCGGCCACGCCGTCGAGGATGTCGGCCTTGTTGGAGACGTGGTTGTAGAGGGACATCGCCTCGACGCCGAGCGCCTTGGCCAGCCGTCGCATGGTCAGGCCCTCCAGGCCCTCCTCGTCGGCCAGTTCCAGGGCCGCGTCCAGGACCCTCTCCCTGTTCAGCGGCTCCCGTCGTGCCATGCGGTGCTCCTTTCCCGGATTGACAAAGCTTACGGTGTATGTGTTCTACTTACTGCGTAAGCTTACTGCGTAAGTAGAGGAGCGGAGATGACCGACGTGATCGTCGTCGGCGGCGGGCCCGTGGGGCTGCTGCTGGCGTGCGAGCTCAAGCTGGGCGGCGCCGACCCGCTGGTCCTGGAGGCGGCCACGGGCGAGGAGCGCCGGACGCGCAGCCTCGGCCTGCGCTCGCTCAACGCGCGCACGGTGCAGTCGCTGGCCCTGCGCGACCTGGTCGAGCCGGTGGCGGGGGAGCAGTGGGCGATGCTCGACGAGCTGGCCGCGCGCCGCGAGCCCGCCGGGGCCGACCTGGTCGCCATGATGGTGGAGCTGCTGCGGGAGGGCCTGATCAGGGGGCACTTCGGCGGGCTGCCGCTGCTGGGCGAGGCCGGCGACGCCGAATACCTCATGCTCAAGCAGGACCGGCTGGAGGCCGTCCTGGCCGAGCGGGCTGCCGGGATGGGGGTGCGGATCCGGCAGGGGTGCGCGGTGCGCGACGTCGCGCAGGAGGGCTCCGCCGCCGTCGCCACGCTCGCCGACGGGCGGACGGTGCGGGCCGCGTACCTCGTGGGGTGCGACGGCGGGCGGAGCCTGGTGCGCAAGCGGTCGGGGTTCGCGTTCGAGGGGACGCCGGCGACCATGACGGGGCGGACCGCCGTGGCCGAGCTCGCCTCCGCCGAGGCCGTGACGTCGTCCCTGCGCCACCCCGGCGGGCTGGTGAACCTGTCGCTGGTGCCGGGGGAGATCGCCACCATCGAGTTCGACGGCGGGCCGGACGACCGGGACGCGCCGATGACGGCCGGGGAGCTGGAGGCCAGCCTGCGGCGGGTGACGGGGCACGACGTGGTGGTCAAGCGGCTGGAGACCGGCATCCGGTACAGCGACAACACCCGGCACGCGGGCACCTACCGCAAGGGGCGGGTACTGCTGGCGGGGGACGCGGCGCACGTGCACTCGCCGATCGGCGGCCAGGGGCTCAACCTGGGGCTGCAGGACGCGGTCAACCTCGGGTGGAAGCTGGCCCTGGTGGCCCGGGGGCTCGCGCCCGAGGCGCTGCTGGACACCTACACCGCCGAACGGCACCCGGTGGCGGCCAGGGTGCTGCGCAACACCCGGGCACAGGTGGCGCTGATGCGGCCAGGGGCGCAGGTGGAGGCGTTGCGGGAGGTGCTGGCGGAGGTGATCGAGCTGCCGGACGCCAAGCGGCACTTCACGGGGATGGCCGACGGGACGGAGGTGGACTACGCGCCCGGCTCGGCGCACCCCCTCGTCGGCCGCTTCGCACCCCGCCTCGAGGCGCTCCCCGAGCCGGCTCCCGCGAAGGCCCGGACGCTCCCCGAGCTGCTGCGGGACGGGCGCGGTCTCGTACTGGCCCTCTCAGGAACGCCCGGCGACGGTGGGATCGACGCTGCCGTGGCCGGGCACCGGGACCGCGTGCGGGTGGCGCACGCGGACCCCTCGGCCGTCCCCGGCGGCGGGGCCGCGCAGGTGCTGCTGGTGCGGCCCGACGGCTATGTCGCGTGGGCGGGCGGGCGCGACGGGGTCGCCGCCGCGCTCACCACCTGGTTCGGCCCGCCCAGGGCCTAGGCGAGGAGACGGGTGAGGACCCGGGTGCCGAATTCGAGCCCCTCCACCGGCACCCGCTCGTCCTTGCCGTGGAACATCCCGTAGTAGTCCAGGTCCGGCCGGAGCATGAGGGGCGCGAAGCCGTAGCCCTTGATGCCGATCCTGGCGAAGGACTTGGCGTCCGTGCCGCCGGCCATCACGTACGGCACCGGCCGCGCGAGCGGGTCTTCGGCCATCAGCGCGCCCGCCAGCGTGTCGAAGAACGCCGACGGGTACGGCGCGTCGGGCGCGTCCTCCAGGTTGACGAACTCCCGGGTGATCTTCGCCCCGAGCAGCGCGTCGATCGTCTCCAGGAACTCCTCCTGCGTCCCCGGCATGTAACGCCCGTCCACGTGCGCCTCGGCGGTCGAGGGCACCACGTTCACCTTGTATCCGGCGTCGAGCATCGTCGGGTTCGCCGAGTTGCGGATCTGGCTCTTGAACAGCCCGCCCAGCGGCCCGAGCCGGGCGGCCTCCTCGTCGAGGCGGTCGAGGTCGATCGGGCGGCCGGTGATCTCCGACAGGCTCTGGAGGAGGGCGGCCACCGGCGGCGTCAGGCGTACGGGCCACTGGTGGGCGGCCACCCGCGACAGGGCGTGCACCAGCGTGGCGACCGGGTTGTCCACCGGCGGGCGCGAGCCGTGCCCGGCCACGCCGTGCGCGGTGAGCTTCATCCAGGCGGTGCCGCGCTCGCCCACGGCGATCGGGTACACCCGGTGCTCGCCGGAGGCCACGCTGAAGCCACCGGACTCGCTGATCGCCTCCGTGACGCCGTCGAACAGCTCCCGGTGCTCGGTGACGGCGTGCCGCGAGCCGTAGTCGCCGGTCGCCTCCTCGTCCGCCAGGAACGCCAGCACCAGGTCACGCTTCGGGCGCACGCCCCGGGCGGCCAGGTCGAGCACGGTCGCGAGGGTCATCGAGCACGAGCCCTTCATGTCGACCGCGCCGCGCCCGTACACGCAGCCGTCCACGATCTCCCCCGAGAACGGGTGCATCCGCCACTCGGCCGGGTCGGCGGGCACCACGTCCAGGTGGCCGTGGATCAGCAGCGCGTCAGGGGAGTCGCCGTCGATCCTGGCCACGACGGTGGTCCGCTTCGGAGCCGACTCGAACACCACCGGCTCGATCCCGGCGTCGGACAGCAGCGTGGCGACGTACTCGGCCGCCGGCCGCTCACCGGAGCCCGGGTTGGTGGTGTCGAACCTGATCAGATCCGAGCAGATCTCGGCAACGCTTTTCACGCTCTCCCCTTCAGTGTCAAAGGCGGGACCTCGGGAGTCTCCATGCCGAAGATCAGCCCGTAGAAGGCCAGCTCGGCCTCCAACGCCGAGACGATAGTCTCCTCCCTGCGCCAGCCGTGCTGCTCGCCGGGGTAGGTGATCAAAGCCCACTCTTTGCCATGTTTGTCCAGTTCGGCGGTGAACCGCTCGGCCTGGCTCACGTCAACGATCGCGTCCTCCAGGCCGTGCATCATGAGGCACGGGCCCGACGCCCGGTAGGCGTTCAGGAGCGGTGAGCGCTCGGTGTAGCGCTCGCGGGTCTCGGGCAGCGGGCCCACCAGGCCGTCCAGATAGCGCGACTCGAAGTCGTGCGTCTCGGCCGCCCAGCTCTCCGGGTCGGTGATCGCGTAGTGCGCGACCCCGCCCGCGAACACGTCGCTGTGCACGAGCGCCGCCACCGTCGTCCAGCCTCCGGCGCTGCCGCCGCGGATGGCGATCTTCGCGGCGTCGGCCCTGCCCATCTCGACCAGGCCGCGCGCCACCTTGGCGCAGTCCTGTACGTCCACCACGCCCCACTGGTGGCGCAGCCGCTCGCGGTAGGCGCGGCCGTACCCGGTCGATCCGCCGTAGTTGACCACGGCCACGCCGAGCCCTCTGCTGGTGAAGTACGCGATCTCCAGGTCGAGCACGACCGGGAGGTTTCCGGTCGGGCCGCCGTGGACGAAGATCACGTACGGGTCCGGGCCGCTCCGGTCGCCGGACGGCGGATAGAGGTGCGTGTGCACGCCCTCGATGGTCACGGCCTCGGGCGTGGGCAGCAGGTCGCGGTCCGGCAGGGGCTTGCGCGGCGACACGACCTCGTGGGTGCCGTCCGCGAGGTCGACGAGGGTGACCTCCAGCGGCGTGTACGGGGTCGCGCCCACCGCCGCCACCTTGCCGCCCGCGACCGACACGGTCGAGGACCAGTAGGTGGCCGTGCCGCCGATGTCCCTGATGTCGCCGGTCTCCGGGTTCAGCACGCCCAGGCGGCGCAGGTCCGGGGTGCCGTACACGACCGCGAGCTCGCCCGTGTCCGCGATGGCCAGGTACGACATGCCCGGCTTCCACGCGGCGGCGCCGAACTCCTGCTCGATCGGGGTGAGGTTCGTGGCGGGGGAGCCGTCGAGGGGGACGAGGTGGACGTTCCACCAGCCGGTGGGGTCGGTCACGGCGTACAGGCCGGCGTCGTCGCGCCACTCGGCCTGCGCCACCGACTCCTCGGGGCCGCCGGCGACCACCCGGTGCGCGCCCGCCGTGCCATCCTCGCGCAGCGGGGCCACGCACAGCTCGGTGCCGTCCCAGGGCATGTTCGGGTGGTCCCAGCCGATCCAGGCGACGTGGCGGCCGTCGGGGGACAGGCGGGGGTTCATCAGGAAGTGCTGGGCCTTGACGATCATCGTGACCGGGCCGCCGTCCAGGGGCACCGCCACCAGGTCCCGCACGCCGTCCGTCTCCCGGACCGCCCACACCTCGTCCCGGCCGGGCGGGAGGTAGAGGTCCGCGTAGCGGTACGGGCCCTCGGGGGTGATCGCCACCGGCTCCGCCCCCTGGATGCGGTAGAGGCGCTGGTCGGCCCAGTTCGTGAAGACCAGGCCGCCGTCCGGGAGCGGGCGCCAGGAGCGCCCGCCGTACTCGATCACCCGGTTGCGCGCGTTCCAGCCCGGCGGCAGGGCGTCCACGCGGCTGCCGTCGGGGAGGCGGCGCACCACGCAGCGGCGCCCGCCCTCGGCCGGGCGTGGCTCGTCCCACCAGACCTCGACGCCGGAGGGCGTGGCCACCGCCTCCACCCACTGCGGGCCGCCGTCGGTACGGGCCACGTCGATCGGTCGAATGCTCATCAAGTCACCAATTGCCATTCGTACAGGGAGGAAGTGGATGGTCAGGCGGGTGAAGGATGTACGCGATGCCCCCGCTGCCCGAGCTCCTGAGCCACACGTTCTCGAACGCTGCCCGCGGATAGACCCTTTGAACCGAGGCGTCGCCGGGAGCCGCGGGATCGTTGACGACGATGTCGCCCTCGGTGGTGAAACCGGTGACGACCAGGATGTGCCCGCTGGTGGAGTAGCAGGAGCCGGGCAGCTCGGCCGCCTTGAACGACTGCGAGGTGATCACCGGGACGCCGGCCCGCACGAACGCCTCCAGCTCCACCGCCGACCGCAGCCGCGTCACGAACCCGGCCAGGCCGTAGCGCCCCGCGTACGCCACGTTGAACGGCCAGTTGCCGGTGCCCTGGTAGCTCGTGTCGTACGTGCCCATGGCCGCGTGATCCACGGACGGGGCCGGATCGCCGTCCCCCACCCAGGCCAGCTCGGCCGGCCCGGGACCGCGGCCCCAGTAGCCCAGCACCATGGCCACCGAGGTCGGGCCGCACCAGTTGGCGCCCCCGCCGTCCCACTGCGGATGGTGCCCGGCGTGCGCGTGCTGGGAGTAGGCGGGCACCGCCAGCTCCACCGCCCCCGCGGCGCCGAAGGGGCTCGGCGTGACCGGGCGGCGCGGCACGGCCGAGGCCATCACGCCCAGCCCGGTCACCCGCGCGTCCCCGCCGTGCGCCGCGATCCGCACCTGGTACGCCACGACCGGCCGCCGCGCCACGAACGTGTCCACCGCCACGTCCCCGTCCTCGTCGCCCTGACCGGGCACCGAGGTGCGGGGGGCGCCGTGCTCCGACCAGCGGCCCATGACGTACCACTTGGTGAGATCGCCCCGCGCGGTCCTGGCCCGGAGCGCCACCTCGATCCACGAGCCCGGCGGGGTGCGCGCGGTCCACGAGGGGATGAGCTGGGTCGCCGCGAACCCGATCCGCTGCTCCGCGCTCTCCCACGCGCCCGCCTGCGGCGCGCCCGCGGGCACGGCGAAGCGGGCGAAGGCGACGCGGGTCAGGTCGACGGTGAGCACCAGCCATATTGTGGTTTCGCACCCTGTGTCGCACATCGGATGGTTTACGTACCGGCCCTGTTTGTGTCGGTGGTGATCTCTAAGGTTCGGGGCATGACTCAGGCGGTACAGGCATATTCCTATGCGGGCCCCTCCACGCTCACCGACGGCAGGCTCGGTCTCTCGACCTCCGGCGGCACGGCGTTATCGGGGCCGCGGACGCACCCGCGCTTCTTCAGCGGGCTGCTCACGCACGCGGCCCCGGCCGCGGCCGGGCTGCTGGCGGTGGCGGACGTCGCGCTCGCCCGCTACCACCAGCCCAGGCCGGGCTGGACCCGCGACCCGGTGGTGACGTGCGACGGCGGGCGGCTGCGGTTCGAGTCGTTCTCGGCCTGCGGCGGCGTCTACGCCCGGCTCGACGTGCTGGAGCTCGACGGCGACGTGCTCGACCGGGGCACCACCAACGTCGACGTCAACGGCCCGCTGCGCGAGTCCCTGGCCAGGGTGGGTGGCAGGGACCCGCTCCACCTGGGCGTCGGCCCCGACGAGCTGACGGTCACCACGCTCGACGGCGCGGTCGTGGAGAAGAAGGTGCCGCTGCCGTCGCGGTGGCTGCGCGGGTTCGCGGAGGTGCAGGTGATCGCGTCCGGCTGGGACCTGCGGGCCGAGCTGGCCGGGCCGCACGCCGTGCGCTTCCTGCGCTCCCTGCCGAAGGGCGCCCGCTCCACCGTCTGGGCCGTCCCCTCGGGCCGCGACCTGCGACTGGCCTCAGGGCCCGCGCGCGGTGGGGTCTGCCTGTCGGGCACCGGGCGGGTGGCCACGCTGCTGCCGCTGCTCAGGTTCGCCAAGGCGCTGCGCGTGTACGGGCCCGCCGACGGCTCGTCCACGGCCAGCGGGTGGGAGCTGGAGCTGCCCGGCATGCGCTACACGCTGGCCGTCTCGCCCGAGCCGTGGCGCGGGTTCTCCGGCGAGGGGGCGGTGCTGTCGGACCTGGCCACAGACGAGGCCGCGGACGACGCCGACGTGGTGGGCATGCTGCTCAACTTCGAGCCCACGGTCGAGCTGGGGCTGCTCGCCGACCGTTCCGGGCTTGCGATCGAGCGTGTACGCGCCGCGCTCACCCAGCTCGGCACGGCCGGGCGCGTCGGCTACGACCTGCACGAGGCGGCCCACTTCCACCGCGAGCTGCCCTACGACAGGGACCAGGTGGCGGAGCTCAACCCCCGGCTGACGGCCGCCCGCGCGCTGGCCGGCTCCGGCGCCGTGCGGCTGCTCGGGGAGGCGGCCGAGGTGACGACCGACGGCGGGGTGCGGCGGGTGCGCATCGCCGAGGGCGAGTGCACGTGCCCGTGGTGGTTCGACCACCGGGGCTCGCGCGGGCCGTGCAAGCACGTGCTGGCGGCCAGGATCGCCGCCCGCGTCGCCGTAGAGGTCGCTCCGTGACCGCATGGGAGACGGTGGTGGCGGCCATCGACACCGGAGACCCGCAGCGGGTCGCCGAACGCGTGCTCGCCCTCGGCGAGCGCGAGCGCCGCGAGGTGGCCGCCCTGCTCCCCGCTCACATCGCCGTGGCCGAGGAGCGGGCCCATGCCCGGGACCTGGAGCGGTTCACCAGGCGGGAGCGCGAGAGCGAGGCCGCCTGGCGCGAGCACGTGCGCCGGGCCGAGCGCGCCGGCCGCACCGTCCACGAGTACGAGCGCTGGGAGTGGAACACCCCCTGGAACCCGCCCTGGCCGATGGAGCGCGAGGAGAACTGGGCCGGCTCCCTGCGGGTCGCGGGCGCGGCCACCATCGGCGGTGCGGCGGCCGTCGTGGCCTGGCTCAACCGCCGCGAGTTCCAGGAGCGCGGGGAGATGAGCGGCGCCACCACCGCGATCCTCGAAGGCGTCCTGTCCGCCCGCCCGGCCGCGTGGCAGGAGGACTTCGCCACCCGCGCCGCGCTCCGGCTGCGCCCGGCCCCCCGCCGGCGCCGCCGCCCGGACGAGACGGACGCGCTCGCCCTGGCCATGCTGCGCCGCACCGGCGTGGTCCCGCCCGAGCACGACCCCCTCGTGGTGGCCTGGGTACGCCGCCCGCCCGTCCGCGAGGACCCGCTGCTCGACCACCTCCTGCCCCGGCTCTTCGAGGCGGAGGGCGTGGGCGCGGCGCTGCGTGGCGAGCGCGCGGAGCCGCCGGCGCGCGGCACGTGGCTGGCCACGCTCAAGAAGCTGGCCGGTCAGGGCCGCCGCGACCTGCTGCTCGACGGGTGCGTACGGCGCTTCCTGCGCGGTGGCGAGGCCGCCGACCTGCGCTTCTTCGTCCGCCTGCACGAGCTGCTCCAGCCGACCTCCGACGAGGTGAGCAAGCGCGCCGCCGACTACCTGCGGCTGCTGCCCGCCGCGCCCGGACCCGTCGCGGAGGCGGCGCTGCGCCACCTGCGCGGGCTCGACCACCTGGACCACGCCGACGTGTCGGAGGCGCTGCGGGCGCTGCTGTTCAGGCCGGAGCGCAAGCTGGTGACGGCCGGGCTGACCTGGCTCGACGCCGTCGCCCGCGCCTGGCCGGGCGACCTCGACGAGCTCGCGCCCGCGCTGGGATACGCCTTCGCCTGCGAGTCCGCCGACGTGCAGGGGCGGGCGGTGCGGATCGCGGTCAAGCACGCCAAGCGGTTCACGCCGGTGGGGGCGCAGGCCCTGCGGGACTCGTTCGGGGTGCTGCCGCACCAGCTCGGGGAGACCCTCGTGGCGGTGTTCGGCGGGGAGGCCGCCGAGGAGCCGCCGGAGCCCTTCACGCCCGCCGAGCTGCCGGCGCCGCGCTACGCCGAGGCGTTCCCCGCGCCGGTGGCCACGCCCGTGGAGCTGGGGCCGTGCTGGGGCGGATGGGAGTCCGCGGAGCTGTGGCTGGCGGGCGTCGTCCGGCTGCACCACGACGACCGCGACGGGCTCGTGGCGAAGCTGTCGGAGTGGCGGCTGGGCCGCCGCTCGCACGAACGGCCGTGGCTGGACGTCTGGCAATGGTGCGAGGAGATCGCCCGGCTGATCCTGACGGGCGGCTCCCCGGCCGACGGGCTGCCCCGGGGCGGCGCGGTGTCGGCTCCGCACCTGTTCCTGCTGCGGCGGTGGGCCGAGGTCCACTCGGCGCTCCAGGGCGGCGCCCTCCCGCCGTACCTGCTGGCCGAGCCCACCGAGGGCACCGGGCACGTGGACGCCGGGGAGCTCGTGGCGCGGCTGGCGGGCTACGAGCGGTGCGGCGTCGAGGCCCTGCCGGCGGACCTGCAGCAGGCGCTGCTGCGGCTGCCGCGCGAGGTGGCGCCCGAGGTGGTGGCGCGGGCGCGGCTGCTCACCTCGGAGGCGGGGCGGGCGGCGGCCCGGTGGATGGACGGCGGCCGCCCCGAGCCGGTCACGGAGGTCGGCTGGCTCGCCTCCGGGCGGCTGGACCCCGGCGGCGAATACCGCGACGACCGGGAGCCGGCCGACACCCGGACCCCCGACCTG
Source organism: Nonomuraea angiospora (assembly GCF_014873145.1). Taxonomy (NCBI): domain Bacteria; kingdom Bacillati; phylum Actinomycetota; class Actinomycetes; order Streptosporangiales; family Streptosporangiaceae; genus Nonomuraea; species Nonomuraea angiospora. The sequence goes on from NZ_JADBEK010000001.1 coordinate 12,161,473, forward strand.
GCGCCCAGGATCCGGGTGGCGCCGACGGGGCTGCCGCTGGTCGACGAGCTGTTCACCGAGCCCGGCCGGCGGCGGGAAGGCCAGGACGGGCTGCTGCCGTGGTGGCCGTACGTGATGCCGTCCCACCGGGAGGTCGTCGCGCTGCACTTCCTCCCGCACCTGCTGTACGGGTGGCCGACGCAGGGGGCGGGGCCGCCCGAGGCGTACGCCCTCGCGCTGGCCGACGGCCCGTGGGGCGAGGGGATGGCGCTCGTGCCGGCGTTCCTGCTGGCCGACCCGTCCTGGTCGAAGCTGCCCGTGGTGCGGGCGGGCCTGGTGGTGGACCTGGCGGCCCGCGGCGACGGGGACGCCGAAGAGATCGGCCGGCAGCTCGGGCTGCTGCTGCGCAGGACGTGGCTCAAGCCCGGCCCGGTTCTCGAGACCCTGGAGAGCGCGGCAGAGCAGGGAGCGCACCGGGAGGTGTGGCGGATCATGACCGGGTTCCTGCCGGTGTTCCTGCCGGGGCCGGAGGAACGGCCGCACACCCGGCACACGCAGGTGCTCGCCTTCGCGCTGCGCACCGCCCGGTGGGCCGGAGCCCGGGGGCCGGTGCCCTGCGTGGCGGAGATCGCCGAGCGGCGGGCGTCGAACAACTTCGTCCGCGAGGCCCGCCGCCTGCACACCTACCTGACGTGACCGCCCCGTGATCGCCCCGTGACCGCCACGGGCCTGTACCTCTGGCCGGCGCGCCGGTCAGAGGTACAGGCCCGTGGACTCGTCGCCCGGCTGCGGGGTGAACTCGCGGCCCGCGCGCAGGGCGTACAGCTGGGCCAGCGTCGCGCCCGACGCGCTCACCCCGTTGGCGGAGCCCAGCCACGTGACGGCCTCCTCCTTGGTCAGCGGCCCGACCTCCACCTGCGCCAGGCAGCGGCCGGGGCGGACGACGGCCGGGTGGAGGCGGGCGAGGTCCTCGTTGGTGGTGATCGCCACCAGGACGTCCCGCCCCTGGCCGAGCAGGCCGTCGGTCAGGTTGAGCAGCCGCGAGAGCCCCTGGCCCGCCTGGGCCTTGGCGCCCGAGCTGATCAGCTCGTCGCAGTCCTCCAGGACGAGCAGCCGCCAGCGCTGCGCGTCCTCGTCGGAGTCGTAGCCGACGGCCACCTCCATCAGGTAGCCCGGCTCGTTGAACAGCCGCTCCGGGTCGAGCACGCAGTCCACCTGGCACCAGTCGTGCCACTGCTTGGCCAGCGTGCGCAGCAGCGTGGTCTTGCCGGTGCCCGGCTCGCCGTGCAGCAGGATCAGGCGGCCGTTGACGTCGGCGGGGGTGATCGACATCAGCCGGTCGAGGGCGGGGCGGACCTTGGCCGAGTAGTTCTTGGTGATCTCGTCCCAAGGTTGCGCCGTGATCGGCTTCTCCGAGCGGGTGCCGCCGTGCATGCCGCGCCACCAGAAGCCCATCTCGACGTGGTCCACCTCCGGCATGGCCTCTTCGGCGCCCTCGATGCTCTGCGCGAGCACGCTCTTGGCCAGCTCCTCGTCCACGGCCGTGACGCTGACCGTGGCCGTGCGGTTGCGATGACGCACGACGCGCAGGGTCCAGCCCTCGCCGGCGATCAGCCGCGACTCCGAGCCGTCCTCGACCCGCGCCGTGCGCAGCAGCCGGCCGTCGGCCGGGCTCAGCGGGGCGTCGGGGCGTACGCGCTCCAGATTGGCAAGGCGGGACCACGGTTGCGCACCCGTCGCGAACGGCGACAGCGCCAAGGCGTCGATGACGTCGATGGCGGAGTCGGCGTCGTCGATCCAGATGTTCATGGGGAGCTCGGAAGACTCCCGGCTGGGGAACGGCACCTCCCTCATCACAGACATAACGTTAATGATCCAGCGTCCAGCCGTCACATGTCGAAGGGTTTTGCGGAAAATTCGGCGTATCGGTTAGGTCTTGCTCAGGGTGCCGGTCTGGGTGACGATGCCGGGGCCGGGCTCGTCCCGCCAGGTGTAGGAGACGGCGTCGCCCTGCTTGGCGAGCCAGACGGTGCCCGGGATGCAGCCGCCCTCCATCGCTTCCAGCGAGAACGTCAGCCGCGACGCCTCCACCTGGGTCAGCGTGATCGTGCCGCGGCAGCTCACGCCGGCGTCCTTCTCGCTCCACTGCGCGGTGGACGCGCCCGGCTTCAGCACCACGGTGTTCTCGGCCCCGTCGGTGTCCATGGGGTTGGTGCTCCGCGTCCGGCCCGTCCACGTCCCCGCGTAGGCGGCGGGGATCTTGAGCTTCCCGCCGGAGGCGGCGGGCGTCGTGCTGTCCGCGGACTCCGGTGGGGACTCCGGTCGGGACTCCGGTGGGGACTCCGGCGGGGTGGACGGTGCCGGGGACTCCGGAGGGACGGGCGAGGAGGAGTGGTCGCCCTGGTCGGCGAGCGAGGTCGGGGTGCGATCGGCGGAGAGCATCGTGACGACGGCCGCGGCGAGGGCGACCAGGACCGCCAGCGCGCCGATGAGCAGGCCCCGCGAGCGGGTGCCCCCCGTCCCCTGGGTGGTGATCGCGGCCTGGGGGCGCGGCCCCGTGCCAAGGCTCTCGGGAACGGCGGGGCCCTGCGGGAGGTGGGCCGGCGGGGCGTTGGGGTTGACCAGGGACATCATCAGGTGCTGGGCCGTGGGCCGCCGCGACGGGTCCTTGACCAGGCAGGACGCGATCACCCCGCGCAGGCGTGGCGGCAGCTGCGCCAGGTCCGGCTCCACGTGGAGCACCCGGTGCAGCACGGCGGGCACGGTGTCCGCCCCGAACGGGCTCGTGCCCGTGGCCGCGAACAGCATCGACGAGGCCCACGCGAACACGTCGGAGGCGGGCGAGGCGGGCGAGCCGCCGATCTGCTCGGGCGCCAGGTAGGCGGGGGTGCCGATCAGGCCGGAGGTCATCGTGGCCGCCCCCTCGGCCCGGGCGATGCCGAAGTCCACCACCCTGGGCCCGTCGGGCCCGAGCAGCACGTTGGCCGGCTTGAAGTCGCGGTGCACGATCCCGGCCGCGTGGATGGCGGCCAGGGCGGTGGCCGTGCCGACCGCCAGGCGTTCGAGGTCGCCGCCGCGCAGGGGGCCGCGCTCGCGCACCCGGTCGGCCAGCGAGGGGCCGTCCACGAACTCGCTCACCACGAACGGCCGGGGCCCGTCGGCCGAGACGTCGAGGACCCGCGCGGTGCAGAAGGAGGCGATGCCCTCCAGCGCGTCCAGCTCGCGCGCCAGCCTGGCCCGCGTCTGCTGGTCGCCCGCGCTCAGCAACTTGATCGCGACCGGCTCGCCGGCGGCGGTCTGGGCGAGGTAGACCACGCCCTGCCCGCCCTCCCCGAGCCGGCCGGACAGGCGGTAGTCGCCCAGGGACGGCGGGTCGTCCGGTCGCAGGGGGCTCGCCATGGCCGATACGTTACCGGTCGCCATGCGCTGGTGAAGATCCACCGGTACCTTGGAGCGTTGGGCAAATCACACCTTAAGCGGAGGTATCGGGGAAGTGTCGAAGGCGACGTTCCGTGAACGGGCGCGTTACTGGTTCGACAACACCATGTCCAGGGGAACCGCCTCGTTGATCGGCTGGCTGGCCGTGGTGTCGGTGGGGCTGATCGTGGTCGTGGCCGGGCTCACGCTCTGGCTGGCGCCGAACGAGCCCGACGGTGTGAACGGCCCCGGACATGTGCTCTGGATCGCGCTCATGCACGCGCTGAACCCAGGCAAGCTCGCCAGTGACAAGGGCTCGACCGCGTACATGGCCGTGATGTTCGCCGGGTCGATCGGCGGCCTGTTCGTCGTCAGCATGCTCGTCGGCCTGCTGTCCAACGGGCTCAAGCAGAAGGTGGACCGCCTGCGCAGGGGGCGCTCGCGGATCGTCGAGTCCGGCCACACGGTGGTCCTCGGCTGGTCGGACCAGGTGTTCACGATCGTGGCCGAGCTGGTCAAGGCGCACGCCAGCCAGAAGGGCTCGGTCATCGCCGTCCTGGCCGACCGCGACAAGCTGGCCATGGAGGACGACATCCGCGAGGCCGTCGGGGACCTCGGCAGGACCCGGCTGGTCTGCCGCACCGGGCGGCCCACGGAGCCGCGCGACCTCGCGCTGATGAACCTGGCCACCGCCCGTTCGATCGTCGTGCTCTCGCCCGAGGGCGAGGACCCGGACGCGCACGTCATCAAGATCCTGCTCGCGCTGGCCAAGCGGCGCGGCGTCCACCCGCCGGTGGTCGCCGGGCTCGCCTCCAGCCGCAACATCGCCGCCGCCCGCCTGGCCGGCGGCGAGGACGTGCACCTCGTCGACTCCGACGACACCGCCTCCCGGCTCATCGTGCAGTCCTCGCGCCAGTCGGGCATGTCCGTCGTCTGCATGGACCTGCTGAACTTCGACGGCGGCGAGATCTACCTGCGCACGCCCAAGAAGCTCGTCGGCGTCACGTACGGGGAGGCGCTGCACGCCTACCAGACCGCCTCCGTCATCGGCCTGCGCCGGCCGACCGGCGTCGTGCTGAACCCGCCCATGGACACCGTCGTCAACGCCGACGACGAGGTCATCGTCATCGCCCACGACGACTCCCACATCCGCCTGGCCGCCGGCAAGCCGTCCATGGAGGAGTCCGCGATCGTCGAGGCGCAGGCGCCGCCCACCGAGCCCGAGCGCACGCTCCTGCTCAACTGGAACGGCCGGGCCGAGCAGATCGTCCGCTACCTCGACGGCTACGTGGCCCCCGGCTCGGTGCTGGAGATCGCCGCCGACCACCCCAAGGCCGGCACCGGCCTGGCGGGCCTGCGCAACCTCACCGTGAACGTCAAGGACTGCGACACCACCGACAGGTACGCCCTGGAGTCCCTCGGCGTCGGCCTCTTCCAGCACGTCATCGTGCTCTCCGACGACCGCTTCGCCGCCCACCACGCCGACACGCGCACGCTCATGACGCTGCTGCAGCTCCGCGACATGCAGAGCACGCTCGGCGAGCACTACTCGATCGTCAGCGAGATGCACGACGAGAACAACCGGGCCCTGGCCGAGGTCACCGAGGCCGACGACATCGTGATCAGCGACACCGTCATCGGCCTGCTGCTCGCCCAGCTCGCCGAGAACCGGCACCTGGCGGACGTGTTCGGCTACCTGTTCGACTCGCGCGGCTCGGAGATCTACCCCAGGCCCGCCGCCTCCTACGTCAAGACGGGGACGCGCGTGCACTTCGCCACGGTCGTGGAGTCGGCCAGGCGCAGGGGCGAGACCGCCATCGGCTACCGCAACGCCCTGGCGCGCAACGACCCGCCGCACTACGGCATCGTCCTCAATCCCGACAAGTCCGAGCCCGTCGTCCTGAACCACGGCGATTCGGTGATCGTCCTCGCCGAGCGCTGAAAACGTACAGTTTGCCGTGTGAGGACCATTGACTGGGTGGACGGCGCCGTCGAGCTCGTCGACCAGACACTGCTGCCCGACAAGTGCGTGACGCTGCGCATCCACACCGTGGACGAACTCGTGGACGCCATCCGGCGGCTGGCCGTGCGCGGCGCGCCCGCGCTGGGCGTGGCGGGGGCGCTCGGCGTGGTGCTGGCCGACGGCGACCCCGCGCGGATCGCCCGGCTCCGCGCCGCCCGGCCCACCGCCGTCAACCTCGCGTGGGGCGTCGACCGGGCCGCCGCCCACCTGCGGGAAGGCCGCGAGTCCGTGCTCGCGGCCGCGCTGCGCGTGCGCGACGACGACATCGCCGCCTGCGTGGCCATGGGGGAGCGCGGGGCCGACCTGCTCGAAGGCGACCGGCTGCGGATCATGACCGTGTGCAACACCGGCGGGCTGGCCGCCGTCGAACGCGGCACCGCGCTCGGCGTCGTGCAGACGCTCCACGAGCGCGGGCGGCTGGCCGAGGTGCTCGCGATGGAGACCCGCCCGCTGCTGCAGGGCGCCCGGCTCACCACCTGGGAGCTGTCCAGGATGGGGGCGCCGCACCGGCTCATCGCCGACTCGGCGGGGCCGTACCTGCTGGCCAAGGGCGAGGTGGACGCCGTGCTCATCGGCGCCGACCGCATCGCCGCCAACGGCGACACCGCCAACAAGATCGGCTCGTACGCCCTCGCGCTCGGCGCGGAGCGCGCCGGGGTGCCGTTCGTGGTGGTCGCGCCCGAGTCCACGATCGACCCGCACACCCCCACCGGCGAGCACATCCAGATCGAGGACAGAGGGGCGGACGAGGTCGTGACGGTCAGAGGTGTACGCGTGGCGCCTGAGGGCACCCAGGCGTTGAACCCGGCCTTCGACGTGACGCCGCACGATCTCATCACCGCGATCGTGACGGACAAGCGGGTGATCAGACCCTAGGTAAAATCACCCAACTTCAGGACCTGTCCGCATGCTCCGCGTTACGCTCGGTGGTCTCGACAGCGACTCTCGGAGCTCACCGTGGCCATCGACCTGGTGTTACGCAAAGACTGGAACGCCCGCCCGCCGCGCGGCGACTACACGCAGCTCGACTCCACCAAGGGAGTGAAGGTCCACTACACGGGCGGCAGAGTCGACCCCGGCATCGTCTCCGACCACAGCGGGTGCGTCTCGCTGGTGCGCTCGATCCAGGCGTTCCACATGGACGACAACGGCTGGATCGACATCGGCTACTGCGTCGACGAGGAGACCGAGCTCCTCACCCGGCAGGGGTGGAAGTCGTACCGGGACCTGCGCGCGGGCGACGTCGCGCTCACGCTCGACCACGGCACGGGCATGTCCGAGTGGCAGCCCGTGCTGGAGGTGTGCGTGTTCCCGGCGATGGAGCGGGAGATGATCCGGATGGAGGGGCCCGCCCACTCCTCCCTGACCACCCCCCATCACCGCTGGCCCGTCGAGCGCCAGGCGGGCGAGGACACGCGGCGCCTGTGGGTGACCACCGAGACCATCGGTCACCGGGACCGCATCCCGGTCGCGGCGCCCTGCGCCGACCTGCCGGCCGAGCCGAAGTGGTCGGACGCCTTCGTGGAGCTGGTCGCGTGGTTCGCGGCCGGGGGCGAGTCGAGCGCGGGCGCCGTCGCGATCCACCGGTCGCGGCGGGACCCGGCGCAGCTCATGCGCGTCCGCGCCGCGCTCCACGGCGTCTTCGGCCCTCCCGCTGGGGGCGCGTCCCGCTGGAGGGAGACGGCCAAGGACGATCTCGTCGAGTTCCGGCTCCCGGCCGACGCCGGACGGCAACTGGTCGAGGTGGCGCCCGGCAGGGTGCCGGGGTACGCGTTCCTCCTGTCACTGACCCGGGCCCAGCTCGCCCTGTTCCTGGAGACCTCCCTGACGGCGGGCGACGCCGGGCGCGACAGGCTCGCCCGCGAGGACCGGGCGGCGGCGGAGGCGTACATGTTCGCCGCGCTGCTGTCGGGGTCGGGAGCGGCCATGAGCCGCCTGCCCGAGACCGGCATGTGGCTGACCACGATCCGGCGCCGGCACTCCGTCATGCCCCGGCCCGCCCTGAGGATCCGGAGGGAGACCTACCGCGGCCGGATCTGGTGTCCCCGGACCGAGAACCAGAGCTGGCTGGCCCGCCGCGAGGGGACCGTCTACTTCACCGGCAACACCATGGTCGCCTGCCCGCACCGCAAGGTGTTCGAGGGGCGAGGTCTGCACCACCTGCCCGCCGCCAACGGCCCCGGGCTCAACGCCGGCCACTACGCGGTGCTGGGGCTCGTCGGCAACGCGGGGCTCGTCCAGCCGCCCGACGGGGTGCTGCACGCGGTCCTGGACGCCGTCCAGTACCTGCGCGACAAGGGCGGCGCGGGCACGGAGATCAAGGGGCACCGCGACGGCTACTCGACCGACTGCCCCGGCGACCCGCTCTACGACTGGATCCGGCGCGGCGCGCCCCGGCCGGGCGGGACCCCGCCCGCGGAGCCGGACGCGCCGTCGTTCCCCGGGCGGCTGCTGAAGTATCCGCCGGTCATGCACGGCGAGGACGTGCGCACCTGGCAGGCGCGGATGAGCAAGCGCGGCTTCGACCTGGCCGTGGACGGGGCGTACGGCGCCGGGTCGCGCGAGGCGTGCCGCAGGTTCCAGCGGCGGCAGGGCATCGAGGACGACGGGGTCGTGGGCCCCCTGACCTGGCGGCTGACGTGGGAGGCGCCCGCGTCGTGAATCTGGGCCCTGAATCTGGGGTGGACCGGGGTCGGCGACACGCCGATCCTGGGGTGGACCCGGGGTTACCGCGCCTTCGGAGCTGCGCCTAGTATCCGACCATGGAACTGGCCACGGGGTTCGAGTCCATCTCGCGAGACGGCTGGCGGGCGCTGGCGGTCGAGGTCCTGCGCAAGTCGGGCATCGAGACGGAGGCGCCGGAGGAGGCGCTGTCCACCGCGACCTACGACGGGGTGACGGTCGCGCCGCTCTACGACCTGGACGACCTGCCCGGCGATCCCGGGCTGCCCGGTGAGGCGCCTTACGTGCGCGGGGCCCGCGGCACCCCAGGCTGGGACGTGCGCCAGCGGCACGCCGTGGCCGACCCCGAGGCGGTGCTGGCCGACCTGGAGAACGGGGTCACCTCGCTGTGGCTCGTCGTCGGCGACGGCGCGATCCCGGTGGACGCGCTGGGCGCCGTGCTCAAGGACGTCTACCTCGACCTGGCGCCGGTCGTGCTGGAGGCCGGGGAGCGGGTACGGGAGGCCGCCGAGGTCCTGTTCGGGCGCGGCAGCGCGGTGCGGGGCAACCTGGGCGCCTCCGCCGTAGGGGGTCCTGGGCTGGAGCTGGCCCGGCGCTGCGTGGACGGGTTCCCCGGACTCGGGGCCGTCACCGTCGACGCCACCCCCTTCCACGACGCGGGCGGCAGCGACGCCGAGGAGCTGGGCTGCTCGATCGCCCGGGGCGTCGCCGAGCTGCGGGCGCTCACGGACGGCGGGCTCTCTGTCGAGCAAGCGCTAGGGCAGATCGAGTTCCGCTACGCCGCCACCGCCGACCAGTTCGCCACCATCGCCAAGCTGCGCGCGGCCCGCCGGCTGTGGGCCAGGGTCGCCGAGGTCTGTGACGCCGCCGGGCACGGAGGCCAGCGGCAGCACGCGGTGACCAGCTCGGCCATGATGACCGCCCGCGACCCCTGGGTCAACATGCTGCGCACCACCCTGGCCTGCTTCGCCGCCGGGGTCGGCGGCGCGGAGGCGGTCACGGTGCAGCCGTTCGACGCCTGCCTCGGGCTGCCGGACGCCTTCTCGCAGCGCATCGCCCGCAACACGCAGGCGCTGCTGCTGGAGGAGTCGGGCCTCGGGCGCGTCATCGACCCCGCCGGCGGCTCCTGGTACGTCGAGCGCCGCACCGCCGACCTCGCCGAACGCGCGTGGGCCTGGTTCCAGGAGATCGAGGCGGCGGGCGGGATCACCCGGGCCGGCGGGCTGGTGGCGGACCGGATCGCCGCCACCCGCGCCCGCCGCGCCGACGACGTCGCCCACCGCCGCCTGCCCATCACGGGCGTGAGCGAGTTCCCCGACGTGCACGAGAAGCCCGTACGCCCGCCCACGCCGGCGCAGGCCGCCTCCGAGACGGGCGGCCTGCCCCGGATCCGCTACGCCGAGGAGTTCGAGGCCCTGCGCGACCTGGCCGACGCGCAGCCCGAGCGGCCCACGGTGTTCCTCGCCACGATCGGGCCCGTGGCCGCCCACACCGCGCGGGCCGCGTTCGCCGCCAACCTGTTCCAGGCGGGCGGGCTGGACACCGAGACCGCCGGTCCCGGGGCCGACCCCGAGCAGATCGCCACCGCGTTCGCCGTGAGCGGCGCCTCCGTCGCCTGCCTGTGCTCGACCGACAAGCTCTACGCCCAGCACGCCGCCGCCGTCGCCACCGCACTGCGCAAGGCCGGTGCGAGGAAAGTCTGGCTGGCGGGGAAGGGGGAGTACGAAGGCGTGGACGGAAACCTCTACGCGGGCTGCGACGCGCTGGCCGTGCTCCGCGAGACCTTCGACGACCTGGAGGTGACCCGATGATCCCGGACTTCTCCGGCATCCCGCTCAACGCCCTGCCCAAGGACGGGCCGCAGGAGCCGACGCACGCCGGCGAGGTGTGGGAGACACCGGAGGGCATCGGGGTCAAGCCGCTCTACACGGCCGGCGACCTCGAGGGCATCGACTTCCTGCGCACCTACCCTGGCGTGGCCCCCTATCTGCGCGGCCCGTACCCCACCATGTACGTCAACCAGCCCTGGACCATCCGCCAGTACGCGGGCTTCTCCACGGCCGAGGACTCCAACGCCTTCTACCGGCGCAACCTCGCCGCCGGGCAGAAGGGCCTGTCGGTGGCCTTCGACCTGGCCACGCACCGGGGCTACGACTCCGACCACCCGCGCGTGGCCGGCGACGTGGGCATGGCCGGGGTGGCGATCGACTCCATCTACGACATGCGGCAGCTGTTCGACGGCATCCCGCTCGACCGCATGTCCGTGTCGATGACCATGAACGGCGCCGTGCTGCCCGTCCTCGCGCTCTACATCGTGGCGGCCGAGGAGCAGGGCGTCGCGCCGGAGCAGCTCGCGGGGACCATCCAGAACGACATCCTCAAAGAGTTCATGGTCCGCAACACCTACATTTATCCCCCGGCGCCGTCGATGCGGATTATTTCGGATATTTTCGCTTATACGAGCGAGAAGATGCCGAAATTCAACTCCATCAGCATTTCCGGCTACCACATCCAGGAGGCCGGGGCGACGTGCGACCTGGAGCTGGCCTACACGCTGGCCGACGGGGTCGAATACCTGCGGGCCGGGGTCGCCGCCGGGATGGACGTCGACCGGTTCGCGCCGCGGCTGTCGTTCTTCTGGTGCATCGGCATGAACTTCTTCATGGAGGTCGCCAAGCTGCGTGCCGCCCGGCTGCTGTGGGCCAAGCTGGTTTCTGGATTTAATGCGAAAAATCCGAAATCGCTGAGCCTCCGTACCCACTCCCAGACCTCCGGCTGGTCGCTGACCGCGCAGGACGTCTTCAACAACGTGGCCCGCACCTGCGTCGAGGCCATGGCCGCCACCCAGGGCCACACGCAGTCCCTGCACACCAACGCCCTCGACGAGGCGCTCGCGCTGCCCACCGACTTCTCCGCCCGCATCGCCCGCAACACCCAGCTCCTCATCCAGCAGGAGTCGGGCACCACCAAGGTGATCGACCCGTGGGGCGGCTCCTACTACGTCGAGCGCCTCACCCACGACCTCGCCGAACGCGCCTGGGCCCACATCCAGGAGGTCGAGGCCGCCGGCGGCATGGCCAGGGCCATCGAGGCGGGCCTGCCCAAGCTCCGCATCGAGGAGGCGGCCGCCCGTACGCAGGCCCGCATCGACTCTGGCCGCCAGCCCGTGATCGGCGTCAACAAGTACCGCGCCGAGAGCGACGAGGCCGTCGAGGTGCTCAAGGTCGACAACAGCGCCGTACGCGCCCAGCAGCTCGACAAGCTGGCCCGGCTCAAAGCCGAACGCGACCCCGGCGCCGTGCAGCGCGCGCTCGACGCGCTCACCAAGGCCGCCGACAACCCCGCGCCGGGCCTGGAGCACAACCTGCTCAAGCTGGCCGTGGACGCCGCCCGGGCCAAGGCGACCGTGGGCGAGATCTCCGACGCCCTGGAGCGGGTGTTCGGCAGGCACGCCGAGCAGGTACGTACCATCTCTGGGGTGTACCGCGACGAGTCAGGCCCCTCCGCCAACATCGAGCGCGTCCGCCGGGTGTGCGCCGACTTCGAGCGGGCCGAGGGCCGCCGCCCGCGCATCCTGGTGGCCAAGATGGGCCAGGACGGGCACGACCGCGGCCAGAAGGTGATCGCCACCGCGTTCGCCGACCTCGGCTTCGACGTGGACGTCGGCCCGCTGTTCCAGACGCCGGAGGAGGTCGCCAGGCAGGCGGTCGAGGCCGACGTGCACATCGTGGGCGTGTCGTCGCTGGCCGCCGGGCACCTCACGCTGGTGCCCGCGCTGCGCCGGGCGCTGGCCGACCTCGACGCCGGCGACGTCATGATCGTGGTCGGCGGCGTCATCCCGCCCGGCGACCACGACGAGCTGCGGGCTGCGGGCGCCGCCGCGATCTTCCCGCCCGGCACGGTGATCGCCGACGCCGCCCTCGACCTGCTCGACCAGCTGCGAAACCGTCAGTAAGTTCCCTGGTCGCACATCGTGACGGAGATCGTCCGCTGGGTGGCGACCGGGGATGTGATCCGGAGCGTGACGCGATGGACGCCGCCCGTGCTCTTGAGGCTCTGCGGCGAGGTCAGGTAGCGCTGGCCGTTCTCGGTGACGAGCGCCGACGCGCGGCCCACGGCGACGTTGTCGATGTACCAGGTGTAGCGAAAGGTCAGCGGCTGGCCCGTGCGCTGCACCAGCGCCTGGAGCGTGACCTCGCCGCCGGTCCAGCAGTCGCCGTCCTTGGCGCCGCCCGGGCGGACGTAGACGAGCCTGAGCCGGTCGGCGGCGGGCGTCGCCGTCGGGCTTCCGGTCGGGTCCGCCGTCGATCCCGCCGTCGGGAGGTGGCTCGGGGTGCCGTCGTTCTGTGGGCTGGGCCTGGGGGTACGCGAGCGCCTCGGGCGCGTCGTGGGGGTGCTCGCCGCCTCGGTCGTGGGCGCGGTGGTCACGTCGGAGACGTTCTTGGCCTTGGGGGTGGGCGTGGTGGGGGTGAGCCACATGATGGCGCCGGCCAGCGCCAGCACGGACACGCCGGCGACGCCCGCGATGAGCACCGTCTTCACCCGGCGCCGCCTGGACCGCCGGGGCTGCGCGGGCGCCTGGGGCGGGGCCTGGGGCTGTGCCTGGGGCTCGCCCGGCACGAGGAGGTCGACCAGCGCCGAGTGCTGGGCCATCGACGGCTCGGCCACGACCTGCTCGGCGCCCGGCCCTTCGGCGGGCGGGAACCCCGGCGGCGGCTCGGCGGGCGCGTGGTGCGGGAAGGCGGGGGGAGCCGGGGCTTCGATCGGCGCCGGCATCGGGAACGTCCCCGGCCCCTGGCCGTGCGGCGCGCTCCCCTGGCCGTGCGGCGCGGTCGCGGCCTGGCCGAAGTGCTGGCCCTGTTCGAAGTGCGCGCCTTGGCCGAAGTGCGGGCCTTGGTCGAAGTGCGGGCCTTGGTCGAAGTGCGGGCCTTGGTCGAAGTGCTGGCCCTGTTCGAAGTGCTGACCATGTTCGAAGTGTGGGCCCTGGTCGAAGTGCGGGCCTTGGGCGAGGTGCGCGGGCGTGTTCTGGTCGAAGTGCTGGCCCTGGCCATGATGCGCGGGAGGAGCGGGCTGTCCCGCAACGTGCTGCCCCGCCACGTGCTGCCCCGGCACGGGCTGTCCCGTCACTGGCTGTCCCGCCACGTGCTGGCCCGTCACGGGTTGCCCTGCCACTGGCTGGCCCAGGGACTGCGGATCGGTGCCGTGGCCCTGGCGCGAGGTCCTGCGCGGCAGCGGCGGGGCCGCGGGCTGCTCCGCGGCCGGCTCCTGGGCGCGGCCCCGGCGCGGCGGCGTGTCCTGGTCCAGGGTGGCGTCCGGCGTGTCCTGCCAGGCCGCCAGCGGGGGATCGGGCCGGTGGGGCTGGGTCTGGTGCGGGGCCGTCTGCCGGCGGGCCGGCGCGGTCAGCCGCAGCAGCACGTCACGCATCGCGGGGCGGGCCCCCGGATCCTTGGCCAGGCAGGCCAGCAGGATCTCGCGTACCGGCCCGCGCAGCTCGCCCATGCGCGGCTCGTCCTTCAGGATGCGGTTGATCACCGCGGGCAGCGAGTCGTCCCCGAACGGCGGCACCCCGGTGGCCGCGGAGACCATCACCGACGCCCACGCGAACACGTCCGCCGCCGCCCCGCCCGCCTGCCCGGCGAGCTGCTCGGGCGCCATGTACGCGGGCGTGCCGACGAAGGTGCCGGTCGCCTTCACCCCGGTGCCGAGCGCCCCGGCGATGCCGAAGTCCACCACCCGCGGCCCGTCGGGCCCGATCAGGACGTTCGCCGGCTTGAAGTCCCCGTGGACGACGCCGGCCTGGTGGATGGCGTCCAGCGCGGTCGCGGTCGCCACGGCGAGCTGCTGCAGCTCCGCCCCGCCGAGCCGGCCGGCCTGCTCGAGCGAGGGTCCGTCCACGTACTCGGACACGATGTACGGCCTGCCGCTGGTCGAGGCGTCGAGCACCTGCGCGAGGCAGAACGGCTCGACCTTGCGCGCGGCGGCGATCTCCGTGGCGAGGCGGCCGTCGACGGCGAGCCCCTCACGCAGCACCTTGACGGCGACCGGGGTCCCGTTACGGGCCTGGCCGAGGTAGACGACACCGTGGCCGCCCGCGCCGAGCCGACCGACCAGCCGGTAGGGTCCCACCGTTGCCGGGTCGCCCTCGCGGAGGGGTTCGACGTTGGGCATGAGGGGAGTGACTCCTGTGACGGCTGAGGTTAGAACTCCAGCACCCTACTGGCAAATGTCAAGACTTGTCAGAGCTTAGGCTGATCAACTGGGAAGAAAGGGGTAAGCCGGGTGCACTCGCTGGAGGACTACGCCCGAGGCGTACGGGCCGGGTCCCGTACGTGGATCGCCCGCGCGATCACGCTGGTCGAGTCGACCAGGCCCGACCACAACGTCCTGGCACAGCGTCTGCTCGTCGAGCTCACCCCGCTGTCCGGCCACGCGCGCCGGATCGGGATCTCCGGCGTGCCCGGCGTGGGGAAGTCCACGTTCATCGACGCCCTCGGGACGATGCTGACCGAGCAGGGCCACAAGGTGGCCGTCCTGGCCGTCGATCCCTCCTCCACCAGGACGGGCGGCAGCATCCTCGGCGACAAGACCCGCATGGCCCGCCTGTCGGTCGACCCCGCAGCGTTCATCCGCCCCTCGCCCACCTCCGGCACCCTGGGCGGGGTCACCAAGGCGACCAGGGAGGCCATGGTCGTCGTGGAGGCCGCCGGCTTCGACGTCGTGCTGGTCGAGACCGTCGGCGTGGGCCAGTCGGAGACCGCGGTGGCCGACATGGTGGACACGTTCCTGCTGCTCACGCTGGCCCGCACCGGCGACCAGCTCCAGGGCATCAAGAAGGGCGTGCTGGAGCTCGCGGACGTCATCGCGGTCAACAAGGCCGACGGCGAGCACGAGCTGCCCGCCAGGAAGGCGGCGCGGGAGCTGGCGGGCGCGCTGCGCATGCTCCGCTCCGACTCCACACCGCCGCCGGTGCTCACGTGCAGCGGGCTCACCGGCGACGGGCTGGACAAGCTCTGGCGGCACGTGCTGACCCACCAGGAGTCGATCGACCTGGCCGCCAAGCGCCGCGGGCAGCAGGTCGGGTGGACGTGGACGCTGGTGCGCGACCGGCTGCTGTCCGAGCTGCGCCACGACCCCGAGGTGGCGGCGATCACCGAGGAGGTCGAGCGGGAGGTCCTGGCGGGCGAGCTGACCCCCGCGCTCGCGGCCGACCGGCTCCTGTCCGCCTTCAAACGGCCCTGAGACGGGAGACGCGCGGCGCACTGGTCTATCCCAAATGGTGGGATTGCTCTTAGAGTCGGCGTCAACACCGTCCAGGAGGTTCAGGCATGGCCAGCATTCCGTCCCTGCTGCGCGACCGGATCGCGGCGACCCCCGACGCCGAGGCGTACCGATTCCCCTCGGACGACGGCTGGGCCTCGCTGTCGTGGCGCGAGGTGGGCGAACGCGTGCGCGGGCTGGCCCTGGGCCTGGCCGGGCTGGGCTCGGGGCCCGGCAAGCGGGTCTCCATCCTCTGCTCGACCCGGGTCGAGTGGATCCTGGCCGACCTCGCGGTGCTGGCGACCGGAGCGGCCACGACCACGATCTACCCGTCCAACACGGCGGCCGAGTCGGCGTTCGTCATCACCGACTCCGGCAGCACGATCGTCATCGCCGAGAACGACGAGCAGGTGGCCAAGCTCAGGTCCGTCCAGAAGGAGCTGCCCGACGTCACCCACGTCGTGGTCGTCGACGGCTCGCCCAGCGACGACGGCTGGGTGGTCACCCTCGCCTCTCTCAGCGGTGAGGGCGACTACGACGCCATGGTGGACGCCATCGCCCAGGACGACCTGGCCACCCTCATCTACACCTCGGGCACCACCGGCCGCCCCAAGGGCGTGGAGCTGACCCACGACAACTGGCTCTACGTCTCCGAGGCCGTCCGCAAGCTCGGCCTGCTCTCCACGTCCGACCTGCACTTCCTGTGGCTGCCGCTGTCGCACTCGTTCGGCAAGCTGCTGGAGGTCGTCATGATCGACATCGGCGTGCCGACCGCGATCGACGGCCGCCTCGACAAGATCGCCGAGAACCTCGGCGCCGTCAGGCCGACGTTCATGGCCGCCGCGCCGCGCATCTTCGAGAAGATCCACAACACGGTCGTGGCCACCGTGCGCCGCGAGGGCGGGATCAAGCTGCGCATCTTCGACTGGGCGAAGCAGACCGGCATCCGGGTCGTCAGGGCCCGCCAGCGCGGGGCGGACGTCCCGGTCACCACCCGGGTCGAGCACGCCGTGGCCGACCGCCTGGTCTTCGCCAAGCTCCGCGACCGGTTCGGCGGCCGGATCCGCTTCTTCATCTCCGGCGCCGCCCCGCTCTCGCAGGACATCGCCGAGTTCTTCGACGCGGCGGGCCTGACCATCCTGGAGGGGTACGGGCTGACCGAGTCGTCGGCGGGCAGCTTCCTCAACCGGCCGGAGTCGGTGAAGTTCGGCACGGTCGGGCCGCCGCTGCCGGGCACCGAGGTCCGCATCGCCGACGACGGCGAGGTTCTCATCGGCGGGCGCGGCATCATGCGCGGCTACCACGGGCTGCCGGAGGAGACGGCCGAGGCGCTGGAGGAGGGCTGGCTGCACACCGGCGACATCGGCGAACTCGACGAGGCCGGGCGGCTGCGCATCACCGACCGCAAGAAGGAGCTGATCAAGACCTCGGGCGGCAAGTACGTCGCGCCCACGTACCTGGAGGGCCGGATCAAGGCGGCCTGCCCATACGCCTCGCACGTCTTCGTCCACGGTGACCGGCGCAACTACGTCACCGCGCTGGTCACGCTGGACATGGACGTCGTCAAGCCGTGGGCCCAGGCCGAGGGACTGCCGTCCGATCCCGAGGAGCTGCGCGAGCACCCGCGCGTGCGCGAGGAGGTCGGGCGGGCCATCGACCAGGTCAACGCCGACCAGGCCAGCTACGCGACGGTCAAGAAGTTCGCGATCCTGGCCGAGGACTTCACCGTGGAGACGGGCGAGCTGACGGCCAGCCTCAAGATCAAGCGCAAGGCCGTCGAAGAGCGCCACGGCAAGACCCTCGACTCCTTCTACGACGGGTGAGCGATCCCGCCGTGATCTCCCACCTGCCGGTGCGGCCGAGGCACTGCGACGCCCAGGCCATGATGCACGCCTCCCGGTACTACGAGTACATCGAGGACGCGTTCCTCGACTGGATCGGGGCCCGCGGCGGCTACGACCGGCTCCGGCGGGAGGGCGCCGACCTGGTGGTCAAGGCGAGCGGGTGCGAGCACCACGCGCCCGCCCGCCTCGGCGACGTGCTGGCCGTGGAGAGCGCGCCGGCCAGGGTCGGCACCACGTCGATCACCATGAGGTTCACGATGCGGCGCGGGGACGAGCTGGTGGCCGTCGGGACGGTCACGTACGTGTGCGTTCGCGACGGCCACCCCGCCCGCCTGCCCGACATGCTCAGAGGACCCGCTTCGCCCCCGGCAGCGACCGCACCAGGTACGCCAGCCCCCAGCACAGCGGCAGCGCCACCACCGCCATGATCGCGAACTTGACGACCGCGATCGCCTCCAGCGGGCGCAGCGCGTAGCCGATGGCGACCAGCACGATCGGGTGGATGATGTAGACGGTGAAGGCGTGGTCGGACAGGAACCTCCCGCGCGGCCCCTGCCCGGCGAAGCGCTCCCGGAAAAGCACCGTCAGCCCGATGATCATGCTGACCGCGAAGGCCGACTCCCAGGTGGCCACCACCGCCGAGTTGACCGTCCCGCTGGTCATGGACGAGAGCGGCAGCAGCACGGCGGTCGACACGCCCGCCGCGGCGAACGCCAGGTGCCCCGCCCGCGCGGGCAGCGTCTCGAACCAGCCGCGCCGGAAGGCCACGCATCCGAGCGCGAACATGGCGACGTACTGCGGCAGGAAGCTCGGCGTCGGCAGCCCGAGCACCGGCACATAACTACCGGTCGGCACCGGGATCCGCCACAGGAACGTGGCGAGCGACAGGCCCAGGACGAACAGCACGACCGACCGCGGCCGCAGCGGCGCGGGGCTCGGCTCGGGCGCCGGCCGCCGGCTCCGCCACCACGCGTACGCCAGCGCGAAGACGATCAGCACCTCGGCGAACCACATGGGCCCCGGGTCCCACGAGCCCAGGTAGTACTGCCAGTACGGCATGTCCGGGCGCTGCGCGAGCCCGCCGAAGTTCACCAGCGGCCGGAGCAGGACGAGGAAGACGAGCAGCGGGATGCCCAGCCGCACCAGCCGGTCCCGCACGAAGGCCCGCGAGCCCTTGCGGTCGTAGGACCCGGGGGTGAAGAAGCCGGAGATGAGGAAGAAGAACCCCATGAAGAACGCCTGGTTGAACACCACCAGGATGTCGAGCGCGACCCCCGACGGGTCCTTGGCGGGCTCGGTGTAGAACCACAGGGGGATGTTCCCGTACGTGACGGCGGCGTGGTGGATGACCACCAGCGCGGTCAGCACGATCCGCAGGTTGTCGATCGAGTGGAGCCTTGTCCTCGGTTCGGTCTTCATTTCCGGCATGCCCTTTCGAAGAGGTCGGCCAGCTCGCGCGCGTGTGCTTCGAGGTCGTGGTCGGGATAGGCGGCCCAGTAGCCGAACATGCTGTCCATGGCCGCCGACAGCGTGACGGACATGACGCGGAGGTCGAAGTCCCTGAACTCGCCGGTGCGCTGCCCGAGCCTGAAGATCTGCTCCAGTCCCCGGTAGATCTCCTCACTGGTGCGCACGCCGTAGCGGGGCTTGCCGTCGGCGGTGCGCAGGTTGTTGAAGATCTCGCCGAGCGCCAGGATCTGCGAGCGGTGCTTGCGCATGTGCGCGGCGTTGGCGACGACGTACGTCCGCAGCAGCGCGCCGGCCCCCTCCACGCCCTCCATCGTGGCCAGCACGTGATCGGCGGCCTCCGTGTAGGCGCGGATGACCACCTCCTCCATCAGCTCGTCCTTGCCGGCGAAGTGGTAGGAGATGACGCCCTTGCTGATGCCCGCGTGCTTGGCGATGCGCGCAAGGGACGCCTGGGCGAACCCGACGTCGGCGATCACCTCCACGGCCGACGCCACGATCTGCGCGCGCCTGGCCTCCTCGATGAACGACCGCCGCTTCTGGCCGTCCGGCTCATTTTCTGACCGCATGGCCAAAATTTAACACAGGTGGCCAGAGACGGCGATGCCCAGCGCTTCGCGCCCTCAGCTCATCCGGGGCATGGAGTACGGCGAAGCCACGGTCGAGCTCGAACCGGGGCCGCGTGAGGAGCGCCTGACCGAGCTCGCCCCGCGGCGCATCTACGACGCGGCCGCGCGCGGCTGGTACGGCGGCGACATGCACGAACACCTCAACTGCGCGGGAGACCTCGTCGGCGGGCCCGCGGACGCCGACGTCGCGTTCGGGCCCGTGGACAGCCTCGACGTGCTCACGCACGCCTCGATCCCGTCCACGGCGGCGGTGTACCGGCGGCTGATCGGGGCGCGCGACCGGCTCGCCGTGACCGCGGGCACGGATGCGGTGTACCGGCGGCTGATCGGGGCGGGCGACCGGCTCGCCGTGACCGCGGGCACGGATGCGATGATCTCCTTCGCCCGCTCCGGCAACCAGTCGAACCCGCCCGGCTGGGCCCGCGTCTACGCCCAGGTCGAGGGCGCGCTGACCGCCAGGTCGTTCGCGGCGGCCGTACGCGCGGGCCGGACGTTCGCCACCACCGGCCCCTGGCTGGAGCTGTCGGTGGCCGGCCACGGCCCGGGCCACGTGCTCCAGGCCCGCGAGGGGCAGCGCGTCCGCGTCACGGCCACCGCCGTCGGCCCCGAGGTCGCGGCGGTGCGCATCCGCACGGCGGAGTGTGCGACGAGCACCCCCGCACGATGACCTCCACCGGGTACGCCCTGACCAGCCCCGTCTACGTGGAGGTGGACGGGTGGCGGGTCGCCCGGCGGGAGGACGTCGTGTGGTGCCTGGAGTGGCTCGACCTGCTGGAGGAGCTCGTCAGGCAGCACGGCCGCCTGGCCGGCGCCTACCAGTTCGGCGACCACGTGTCCCTGCTGGAGCAGGCCGGGGCGGTCTACCGGTCCAGGCTGCGCTGAGGCGTCGAGACACCGCAGCGGCGAGGTGGGACGGTGGCGACCATGCGCGAGGTGCGCACCTCCCACACGCCGCAGTCACACCGCAGGTAGGAGACCGTGCCCTCGGAGGTGCGGTGGGAGGAGACGACGGCCAGGGCCAGGGGGTCGTGCAGGTGTCTGGAGTGCATGTTTCCAATCTGCTGTAATGGCCTTATGCATTTCAACGCTTACGGCGGCAACGGGGCGGCCCTGGCGGCGGCGCTGGTGAACGCGACCGACTTCAGCCCCGGGGCGGTCGAGGCGATGCTGACCGAGCATCGCCTCGTTCGCACCGTCGTCACGGCGGAGCAGGCCGAGGAGCTTCGGGTGTGGGTGGGGCGGCTGTCGCCGGTGTTCGGGGAGCGGGACCAGGACACGCAGATCAAGCTGATCAACGATCTGCTCGACGTCACCGCCTCCAAGCCCTACGTCAGCGCGCACGACGGGCGCGAGCCGCACCTGCACTTCTTCGACCCCAGCGCGGACGTCGTGTCCCGGGCGAAGGACACGACGGCCGGCGGGCTGGCCATGGCCATGTCGTTCGCGGGCGGGCACCGGCTGGGGCGGTGCGACCGCGACGGGTGTGAGATCGTCTTTGTCGACACCTCCCGCAACGGGCGGCGCCGGTTCTGCTCTCCGGCCTGCGCCAACCGGGTCAACGTCGCGGCGCATCGGGCGCGTGGCCTTGCGAGGTGATCGGGGCGTCGCATACGCTTTGTGGCGTCTTATCGCCGAGCCGTGGGGGCAGTTGACGTGAGGATCTGAGGTCGCGGGCACCGCGCCGTTCCGCCCTGTCGTGGGCATGCGCGCACACACCTGGACCTCTTGGCGATCCTCGTCGCCCCGGACCCTCTGCTGGTGTGCGTGCGTTTGCGGTGATTCCCGCCAAGTCACGAAATTTCGATCTTTGTGACGGGAGCCGCCTTATGTCTTTTTTCATTGTCGTAGATCACGTGTCCTTCGGCTGGCCGGACGGCACCAAGGTGCTCGACGGGCTCGACGCCGCGTTCCCCGCGGGGCGCACCGGGCTCATCGGGACCAACGGGTCGGGCAAGTCCACCCTGCTGAAGATCATCGCGGGGGAGCTGGCCCCCCGGCCCGGATCGGTGTCCGTCTCGGGAGAGATCGGATACCTGCCGCAGAACGTCCCGCTGGGCGCCGGCCGTACCGTGTCGGACCTGCTGGAGATCAGCGCGACGCGAGCGGCGCTGCACGCCATCGAGGGCGGGGACGTGGCCGAGGAGCACTTCGCGGCCGTCGGCGACGACTGGGACGTCGAGGAACGCGCCCGGGCGGAGCTCGACCGGCTCGGGCTGGACCACGTCGGGCTGGACCGCACGGTCGGCACGCTGTCCGGCGGCGAGACCATCATGGTCGCGCTGGCCGCCCAGCTGCTGAAACGGCCCGAGGTGCTGCTGCTCGACGAGCCCACCAACAACCTCGACCTCGACGCGCGAGAGCGGCTCTACGCCGCGGTCGCCGCCTGGCCGGGCGTGCTGGTGGTGGTCAGCCACGACCGCGCGCTGCTGGAGCTGGTGGACCAGATCGCCGAGCTCCGCGACGGCGTCGTGCGCATGTACGGGGGCAACCTGAGCGCCTACGAGGAGCAGGTCGCCGCCGAGCAGGACGCCGCCCACCGGATGGTACGGACCGCGGAGGGCGAGATCCGGCGGCAGCAGCGCGAGCTCATCGACGCCCGCACCCGGATCGACCGGAGCCGGCGGGTCGGCCGGAAGGCGTTCGAGAACAAGAAGGCGCCGAAGATCGTCGCCAACGCCCTCAAGCGGAAGGCCCAGGTGACGGCGGGCAAGCAGCGCAACCTGGCCATCGAGAAGCTGGAGGAGGCGCGGGGGCGGCTGACGGAGGCGGAGCAGGCGGTGCGGGACGACGCGGAGATCCGCATCGAGCTGCCGGGCACCGAGGTCCCGGCGGGCCGCACGGTCCTGACCCTCCCCCTCGCCCGGGGGGCGGGCACCGGGCGTGAGGAAGGGGAAGGTGATGGTGAAGGCGTGGTGCTGGAGACGCTGGTGGTGCGCGGTCCCGAGCGGATCGCGTTGCTGGGCCCCAACGGCTCGGGCAAGACCACGCTGCTCAAGCGGATCGTCGAGCACGGCGCCCACGTCCCGGTGCGCTACCTGCCGCAGCGCCTCGACCTCCTGGACGACGCGCTGAGCGTGGTGGACAACGTGCGGGCCGTGGCCCCGTCCGCCTCCGTGAACGACGTCCGGGCCCGCCTGGCGCGCTTCCTGTTCAGGGGCGAGCGGGTCAACCAGGCCGTCGGCACGCTGTCGGGCGGCGAGCGCTTCCGGGCGACGCTGGCCGCGCTCCTGTCGGCCGAGCCGCCGCCCCAGCTGCTCCTGCTCGACGAGCCGACGAACAACCTGGACATGGCCAGCGTCCGCCAGCTCTCCCAGGCGCTGAACGCGTACCGGGGGGCGCTCGTGGTGGCCAGCCACGACGTGCCGTTCCTGGAGACGATCGGGATCACCCGGTGGCTGCAACAGGATCGGAATGCCGGACTGTCCGAATCCTGATTGACGGGCAGGGATCAACCGGACGATAGTGTGACAGGTGGCTGGACCCCGGTTGATCTCCTGTGTTCTCGCCCTGGCAACCCTCACGCTCGGCGCGTGCTCCTCGGCGTTACCGTCCCCGACCGGAGGCGAGCCGAAGGTCAGCGGGGTGGCCGGCGGCAACGGCGGCGTGCCCGCCGGCGGCGGCACGGTGGCGGGCACCCCGAGCCCGGCCGCGCTCACGCCCGAGGCCTACAAGGGCGAGCTCCAGAGCCGGCACAAGTCGATGGCGGACGCCATCAGCGCCCTGGCCGGCGCGCGCGGGGTCAAGGCCCTGGATCAGCGCGTCGGCCGCGCTGAGGAGGCGCTGAGCGGGGCGGCGGACGCGCTGGCGGCCATCACCCCGCCCGACGCCGTACGACCCCAGCACGACGCGTACGTGGCCGGCCTGCGCGACTTCGCCGCAGAGCTGGGCACCACGGCCGGCAAGGTCGGCGCGCGGAACCTGTGCACCTCCTCGGCCGTCCTCGCCGACCTCGACGACAAGCTGGCCGCGCTCGACAAGGCGGGCGCGGCCCTGCAGAGCGCCGGCGACTACCCGGCCGACGTCGTGAGCGTGAAGGCCGGCAAGAAGCAGACCAGGCGGCTGAAGAACGGCTCGTTCATCAAGAGGGCGACCTTCAACGGCCGCAGCTCGCTGGAGATCGACAACGGCGGCAACCGCGACTCCGTGGTGACCATCATGAAGGGCGGGAGCAAGTCCTTCAGCGTGTACGTGCGCAAGAACGCCAAGTTCAAGATCAAGGGCGTGCGCGACGGCAGCTACAAGATCTACTTCACGCACGGCGTGGACTGGGACGGCAAGAGCAAGTCGTTCACGCGGAACTGCAGCTTCGAGAGGTTCCAGAAGTCGGTGACGTTCAAGACGACGTTCACCGCCACGCAGATCCGCTGGCACGACTGGCGGATCACGCTGCACGCGATCGCGGGCGGCAACGCCCGCACCTCGCCCGTGGACCCCGACGACTTCCCGGGCTGACCCCCCGAAGACCCGAAGACCCCGTAGAACGCGCGAAGGCCGCGCACCCCATCGGTGCGCGGCCTTCGTCGCGGTCAGGTGGAGAACAGCATGCCCACCCAGCTGCGCTGCCGGTGGTGGTGGCCGCCGTAGTGGCCGCCGTGCGGAGCGCCCCAGGCCGGACCGGGGGCGGGGGGCGGCGGGGGAGACGTGTGGTACTGAGACTCCATCCGGGTCAGCGTCTCGAGCTCGCCGTAGTCGAGGAAGATCCCGCGGCAGTTGTCGCACTGCTCGATGTGAACGCCGTTGCGCTCATAGGTCCGCATGTTCCCGCGGCACTTGGGGCACTGCATCTAGCTCGCTCTCCTTGGCTTCGAGGTCTCAGGTTGAAACCTACCGCGCGCAACCCCGTCACGCTCGGACGATTCTGTTGCACGCCTCGACTAACGAATGCTCGACCTCGTCCAGTTCCCGGCCGTCGCGCTCGGCGTTGACGACGGCCACCGCGGCGAGCTGAACGGTCAGCGCCCTGGCGGGCACGTCGAGCCGCCGCCACGGGTCGTCGCCCGGGCCGAGCGCGGGCCCGCCGGAGGCCAGGTAGGCCCCCAGGAACCGCTCCCAGACGGCCGGGTCGAGCAGCCCGGCGGCGTACCAGGCGGCCGGCCTGGCCAGGTCCCACGCCGGGTCGCCGACGCCCAGGTCGTCGACGTCGATGAGCAGCCAGCCGTCGCGGTGGACGAGCTGGCCCAGATGCCAGTCGCCGTGCGTGAGCAGGCCGGGCAGCGGGTCGGGCTCGGGCAGCTCCTCGAAGGTCCGCCTGATGAGCTGCTCCACCGGGCCGTCGCCGGTCATCCGGCCCACCGCCCTGGCGGCCCGCGCGGGCCCGCCGGCGGGGGGCAGGCCGGGCAGCAGGGTGAGCGGGACGGCGTGCAGCCTGGCCAGCAGCCTGGCGCCCTCCTCCCAGGGCGCGGAGTCCGGGTCCTCCTGCGCGACCGGCCGGCCGGCGGGCCAGACCGTCACCGCGCGGCCCGCGACCTGCAGCACCTCGGGGTCGAGCGGGGCCAGCAGCACGCCGGTCACCGCGGCCGACGCCGCGCCCCGCAACCGGATCCGCAACGACTCCACGTCGTCACGCCGCGAGTGGGCCTTGACCACGATCTCGCCCCTGCGTAACACCACGACGTCCGTGCGCGTCGGGTGCAGCACGGGCTCGCCCGTCCCCCCGTACGCCCCGGCGATCCCCGCCAGCTCCTCCTCCAGACCCACTCGTACAGACTAGAGCTCATGAGGATCGGTTTCGCAGTGCCCCAGTCAGGCCCTTGGGCGACCCCGGAGAACATGCGCCGCGTCGCCCGGCGGGCGGAGGAGCTCGGCTACCACGAGCTGTGGACGTTCCAGCGGCTGCTGTACCCGGTCGGGCACCCGATGGGGCCGACGTACCGCAGCGTCCACGACCCGCTGATCACGCTGGCCCACCTCGCGGGCGTGACGGAGCGGATCCGGCTCGGCGTGGCCGTCGTCAACACGTACGTGCAGCCCGTCGTGCTGGCCAAGCAGCTGGCCACGCTCCAGACGGTGTCCGGCGGGCGGCTCACGGCGGGGCTCGGGCTGGGCTGGCTGCCGGAGGAGTTCGAGGCGGCGGGCGCCGGCATGGACCGGCGGGGGCGCAGGGGCGAGGAGTTCGTCGAGGTGCTGCGCAAGGCCTGGGCCGACGACGTGGTCGAGCACCGCGGCGAGTTCTACCGGGTGCCGCCCTCCCACATCGACCCCAAGCCCGTGCCGGGGCCGCCGCCGATCCTGCTGGGCGGCACCGCGGAGGTCGCGCTGCGCCGCGCCGCCCGGCTGGCCGACGGGTGGGTGAGCTCCAGCAGGGAGGACCTGTCCGCCATCGCCGGCCGGGTGCGGCTGATCAAGGAGACGATGGCGGAGGCAGGGCGCGACGCGGCGGCGTTCCGCTTCGTCTGCCGCGGTGTCACGCAGGTCCGGGAGGCCGGCGACCGGCCACTGACGGGCACGTACGACAAGATCAGGAGCGACGTGGACGCGCTGGCCGCCAGTGGCGTGACGGACGTCTTCCACGACCTCAACTTCGACCGCGAGTTCGTCACGCTCGACGCCGAGGAGGCGATGCGCCGGGCCGAGGAGGCGCTGGAGGCGCTGGCCCCCTAGCCCCAGCCGCCGTACGGGACCGTGATGATCTCCAGGTTGTGGCCGTCGGGGTCGGACCAGTAGAGGCCGCGGCCGCCGTCGTGGGTGTTGATCCGCTCCGGCTGCGTGTGGTGCGGATCGGCCCAGTACGTCAGGCCGCGGCTCTTGATCCGGTCCCAGATCTGGTCGAACTCCTCCTCGCTGACCAGGAACGCGTAATGCTGCGGCACCACGGCCTCACCCGCCTGGACGACGTCGAGCGAGACGCCGTTGCCGAGCGAGACGACGCGGAACGGCCCGTACACGGGCGCGGGCTCCAGGCCGAGGACGTCCACGAGGAACGCGGCGGTCGCGTCCCTGTCCTTCGCCTGCACGATGGTGTGGTTCAGCTGGACGGACATACCTGCAGGCTACGTCAGGGGCTGGAGCTCGCGCAGTCGCAGCGCCTCCCCGGCCACCGCGTGGCGCAGCTCGCGGATGCCGTCCCGCCCGCGCACGGGGTGGACGGCGTTCGTCAGCAGCACCACGGTCAGCCCGCGGGCGGGATCGACCACCAGCGAGGTGCCGGTGAAGCCGGAGTGCCCGAAGGCGCCGCTCAGGGGGCCGACGATGCCCGGGTCGCCGATCCGCACGCCCAGCCCGTGCCGGAAGGCGGCCCCCTCGGCGCCCTGGTCGCGCAGCATCTCGGCCACGCTCTCCGGGCGCAGCACGGCGCCGCCCCGCCCGATCGCGGACAGCCGCAGAGCCTCGCCGAAGGCCAGCAGGTCCCCGGCCGTGGCGAACAGCCCCGCGTGCCCCGCCACGCCGCCCAGCGCGTACGCCGTCTCGTCGTGGACCTCCCCGCGCACGCAGCCCGGCCCGGGCCGCTCCGGCTTCCACTCGGTGGCGGCCACGCGCGCGAGCGCCGTGGGCCGGTAGCCGGTGTCGGGCAGGCCGAGCACGTCCGTGACCCGGGCGCGGACCAGCGCGTCGAGCGGCGCGCCGCCCGCCAGCTCGGCGACCCGGCCGGCGACGACCAGGCCGACGTCGCTGTAGAGGTACGGGCCGCCGACCGGATGGGCGATCGGCGTGCGCAGCATGGCCTCCATGCGTTCGGAGGCGTCCGCGCCGGGCAGCTCCAGGTCGATGCGGCGGGTCGGGGGCAGGCCCGCCGTGTGCGTGAGCAGGCGGCGCGGCGTGACCCTCGGGTCGTGCCCCGGTATCCAGGCGGCGACCGGCTCGTCCAGGCCGATCGCGCCCTCCTCGGCCAGCGAGAGCAGCACGGCCGTGGTGAAGAGCTTGCTGATCGAGGCCAGGTCGAAGATCGAGTCGTGGCCGGCGGGCGGGCGCCGCGCGGCCAGGGTCCCCTCGGCGTCGGCGTAGCGTACGAGCTCGCCGGCGGCGGCCGCGGCGGCCACGGAGCCGTCCACGGCGATCAGCGCGACCGCGGCGGCGCACACGCGCGGCACCGCGCCCGCCAGGACCGCCCCCAGCCGGTCGGTCATCCCCGTTCCCCTCAGCCGCTCAGCGCGTCGCTGAGGCGCTCCCCGTGCGACTCCAGCAGCGCTCGTGCCCCCTCCGCGTCGAGCCCGTGCTGGATCATCAGCACGGCGATCTTCGCCTGCCCGCCGGCCGCGTCCAGCGCGGTCTCGGCCGTCTCCAGGTCGGCGCCGGTGATGTCGCTGACCATGCGCAGCGCGCGCCCGGCCAGCTTGTTGTTCATCGCCGACATCTCGATCATCTTGTTGCCGTAGGTACGGCCGAGCTTGACCATCGAGATCGTGGAGATCATGTTGAGCACGAGCTTCTGGGCCGTGCCCGCCTTGAGCCGGGTCGAGCCGGTCACCACCTCGGGTCCCACGACCACCTCGATCGCGTGCTCGGCGGCGGCCGACAGCGGCGCGCCCTCGTTGCACGACAGGCCGACGGTGACCGCGCCCCGGGAGGCCGCCTCCGCCAGCGCGCCCAGGACGAAGGGAGCCCGGCCGCTGGCGGACACGCCCACCACCGAGTCGAGCGGTCCCACCTCCAGGTCCTTCAACGCGGCGGCGCCCGCCTCGGCGTCGTCCTCCGCTCCCTCGACCGACCGGGTGAGCGCCTCGGGCCCGCCCGCGATGATGCCCTGCACCAGCGACGGATCGGTGCCGAACGTGGGCGGGCACTCGCTGGCGTCGAGCACGGCCAGCCGGCCCGACGTGCCGGCCCCGACGTACAGCAGCCGGCCGCCCTCTGCCATCCTGGCGGAGATCGCGTCGATGGCGGCCGAGATCGCCGGGATGGCCACCGCGACGGCGGCGGGCACGGCGGCGTCGGCCTGGTTCATGAGCCGGGCGATCTGCTCGGTCGGCAGCCGGTCGATCTGGCTGTAGCGGGGATCGCTCTGCTCGGTGGACAGCTCGGGTAGCGGATCAATCATGACGCTAATTTCCACCCTCTCCTTCACACTTGTAAATATCTTTCAGACAATGGCTTTCATGCCACACATACGCACCGGAGCCGAACGGCTGGCCGTGGATACCGCACTCGCGGGCGGAACCCGGCTCGGCCTGATCACGAACCCCACCGGAGTCCTGCCCGATCTCACCCCCACCGCGGACGCGCTGCTGGCCGCAGGACTGAACCTGACGGCCCTGTTCGGCCCCGAGCACGGCATGCGCGGCACCGCCCAGGCGGCCGGCAGCGAGGCCGACTCCGTGGACGAGAGGACCGGGCTGCCGGTCTTCGACACGCACAAGCTCGAGGGCGAGGCGCTCGACCGGACGATCGCGGGGTCGGGCGTGGACACGCTCGTGTTCGACATCGCCGACGTGGGCACGCGCTTCTACACCTACGTCTGGACGATGTACGACCTGATGGCGTCGGCCGCCCGGCTCGGCCTGAGGTTCGTGGTCCTGGACCGGCCCAACCCGCTGGGCGGGACCGTCGAGGAGGGGCCGGCGCTCGACCCGGCGTTCGCGAGCTTCGTGGGCCGCTTCCCGCTGCCGGTCCGGCACGGCAGGACGGCGGGGGAGCTGGCCATGCTGTTCGGGTTCGACGTGGACCTGCTCGTGATCGAGATGGAGGGCTGGCGGCGCGACATGACGTTCGCCGCGACGGGGCTGCCCTGGGTGATGCCCTCGGTCAACATGCCGACCCCGGACACCGCGCTGGTCTACCCGGGCACGGGCCTGTTCGAGGGGACCAACTTCTCCGAGGGGCGCGGCACGACCAGGCCGTTCGAGCTGATCGGCGCCCCGTACGCCGACGCCAGGTTCGCCCCGGCGCTGACCGCGCTGGACCTGCCGGGCGTGCGGTTCAGGGAGACGTGGTTCATGCCCACATTCCACAAGCACGCGGGCGTCGCCGTGCGCGGCGTCCAGCTCCACGTGCACGACCCCGAGGCGTTCAGGCCCGTCCTGACGGGCCTGTCCATGCTGTACGCGGCCCGCACCCTCTACCCGGACGACCTGCGCTGGTGGGGCCCCGACCTGTTCATGGACCACCTGTGGGGCTCCGACACCCTGACCCGCTGCCTGGACGCCGGCGAGGACCCCCGGGGCCTGTGCCCGCCGCCGGGAAAGCCTGAAGGACGACTCATCTACGACTGACATCACGCCAGATCGCGCCGGTAGAGCCAGAAGACGCGTTCCGCTCGCGCGCCCACGGCGTGCGAGTAGAACCGCAACGGCCCCACCCACCCGATCTGGGCGCTGGACTGTCCAGCGGCCCGCTGGTCGGCCAGGCACCTGCGCAGCAGCACCCGTCCGACGCCGAGCCCGCGGGCGTCCGGGGAGGTCCCCATGGGCCCGAACCAGCCCGGCCGGGCGCCCCAGGCGGCGAAGCCCAGGACGCGACCGTCGCGCTCGGCGTAGTGCAGGCCGGCCGCGTGGGCGGCCTCCCAGGCCCAGCGCTCGTTCCACTGCTCCCGCACGAACGCGGCGACGTGCGCGCGGGCCGGGTGGTCCGCGGTGTCGCCGGCCGCGTGCACGCGCACGCCGGAGCGCTCCAGCCGCGGCAGGTCGTCCTCCACGGACAGGTCGGCGCTCAGGTCGGCCGTCATGTTCCAGGCGACGTCGTAGCGGTGGTAGCCGAGGCTCTCGGCCAGGCAGGCGGCCGCGGTGTAGCGGACGTCGATGCCCGGCCAGACGTAGCACGGCGGGTTGCCGGAGAAGCGCGCCTGCCGCGCGCCCTGGCTCCTCAGCCACTCCTCGGCGGCCCGCACCAGCGCCCGCCCGCGCCCCTGCCCCTGCGCGGAGGGGTGGACGGCCAGCAGGTCGATGTGCCCGGTCTCCGGCTCCGTGGCCGACAGGGAAGCCATCACCACGCCGCCGTCGGTGGCCAGCGCGTTCCAGCGCCGCTCGGCGGGCGGGCGCGCCAGGTAGCCGACCAGGCCGGCGGCCTCCGCGGCGTCCAGCGTCAGCGCGGCGGCGGCGACCTCGGCCGCCTCGGCGGCCCCGGCCCCGCTCACAGATCCGGCGGCGGACATGAGGGTCCGCACGGCGTGGGACATCACACCTCGCTCATCGGGCGGGCGATCACGCTGCGGCGCTCGGGGTAGAAGCACGCGTGCTCCTGCGGCACCCCTTGGGTCAGCTGCAGCAGCGGCCGCTCGCTCTCGCACCGCTCGCCCCTGAACGGGCAGCGGCGGGCGAACAGGCAGCCCTCGTCAGCCTGGCTCTCGTCCAGCGACTCCAGCGGCGTCACGGGCTGCTCGCCGGGCTGCTCCAGGCCGTGCAGCACCGGGATCGCCGACAGCAGCGACTGCGTGTACGGGTGGACGGGGTCGGCGATGACCGTGTCCACCGCGCCGCGCTCGACGACCTGGCCGCGGTAGATGACGTACAGCTCGCCGTCGTCGCCGATGTAACGGGCCGTGGCCACGTCGTGCGTGATGAACAGCACGCTCACGCCCAGCCGCTCGCGCAGGTCCTTCAGCAGCGCCAGGATGCCCAGCCGCAGCGACACGTCGATCATGGAGACGGCCTCGTCGGCGACGAGCATCTCCGGGTCGACGGTCAGCGCGCGGGCGATGACCACGCGCTGGCGCATGCCGCCGGACAGCTGGTGCGGGTAGCGCGACAGCACCGTGCCCGGGTCGAGGCCCACCAGCGACAGCACCTCGGCCGCCCGCTCCTCGACCCACGACCGCGACCGCCCGGTCTGCCCGGCCCGCAGGGACAGCGGGGCGAACAGGGTCTGGTGGACGGTCCTGGTCGGGTTCAGGGCCGAGTACGGGTCCTGGTGGATCATCTGGATCTTGCGGAAGTGCGGCTGGCGCTGCTTCTGCTTGAGCGGCGACATGGAGACGCCGTCGATCGCGATCTCGCCCTCGTCGTACGTCTCCAGCCCGGCGATGATCCGGCCCAGCGTGGTCTTGCCGCACCCGGACTCGCCGATGAACGAGGCCGCGCCGCCCTTGGGGATCGCGAAGTCCACGCCGCGCAGCGCCCGCACCTCGCGGGCGCCGAGCACCTTGCCCCGCTGCTTGAACGTCTTGACGACGCCGGTCCCGGTGATCATGCGTGCTCCTTCACGTTCGCGGTCACGGCGTGGCACGCCACGACCCTCGACCCGTCGGCGCCCTGATCGGCCTGGGGGAGCGGATCGACGGTGTCGCACACGTCCATGCGCAGCGCGCAGCGCTCCCTGAACACGCACCCCTGCTTCGGCACGGTCGCCAGCGTCGGCGGCCGGCCGGGCAGCGCCCTGGCCTCGTCGATGTCGCCGACGAGCCGGGGGATGGCCTGGATCAGGCCCCGGGTGTACGGGTGCCGCGGCGAGCCGAGCACCTCCCTGGTGGGGCCCTGCTCGACCAGCCGCCCGCCGTACATGACGGCCAGCCGGTCGGCGACCTCGGCCACCACGCCGATGTCGTGCGTGATGACGAGGGTGGTCAGGCCGCGCTCCGCGTGCACCTCGCGCACGATCTTCAGGATGTTCGCCTGCGTGATCATGTCGAGGGCGGTCGTCGGCTCGTCCAGCACCACCAGGTGGGCGTTGAGGACCAGCGCCAGCATGATGCCGACCCGCTGGCGCATGCCGCCGGACAGCTCGTGCTGGTGCGAGTCGAGCACCCGGGCCCCGTCGAGGCCCATCCGGCCCAGCAGCTCCTTGGCCTCCCGCACCAGCCCGCGCAGGTCCTCGACGCCGTGCGAGCGGCCCAGGTCGAGCAGCTGCTTGCCGACCGTCTTGAGCGGGTTCAGGGAGTTCTGGGCGGCCTGGAACACGTACCCGATGTGCTTGCCCCTGGCCTTGCGCAGGTCCTCGCCCTTCAGGCCGACCACGTCGCCGAGCCCGTCGATCTCGACGCTGCCCGCCGAGATCCTGCCCGGGGGCTGGACGGCGTTGAGCAGCGACAGGGCCATCGTCGACTTGCCCGAACCGGACTCGCCGACGATGCCGGTGATCGTGCCCGGCTCCAGGGTCAGGGTGATGTCCCTGACGGCGGGCAGCTCTCCCGCGGGGGTCTTGTAGACGACCGTGAGGCCGTCGATGCGCACTCCCGGTGCTTGCTGAGCCACTTACTACTCCTCCCGCAGCCGGGGATTGAAGATCTCGTCCATGGCGTCCACCACGAGCACGATGGCCAGCGTCAGCAACAGGATCGCCAGCAGCGGCCCGATGAGGAAGCCCAGCGCGCTCGGCACCTGGAGCGCGCCGGAACGGAACACGGCCGTGTTGAGCATCTGCCCCCAGTTGTTCGACTCGTACGGCAGCACGCCCAGGAAGAACAGGCCGACCTGCGCGTAGACGCCGCCGGTGACCGCGATGAGCATGTTCATCGCGATGTACGGCGCCATGCTCGGCAGCAGCTCCTTGCCCACGATGTGCCTGGTGGGCAGGCCGAGCCCGCGCGCCGCCTCGATGAAGCCCCGCTCGCGCAGCGACAGCGTCTGCGAGCGCACCGCCCGCGCCACGCCGCCCCAGCCGAGCAGCCCCAGCACCAGGCCCATCTGGATCGCGCTGCTGAACTTCCACACCGTGGACAGCACCAGCAGCAGCGGCAGGCCGGGGATGGTCAGCTTCATGTCGGTGAGCCGCATGAGCACGTTGTCCCAGCGGCCCCGCTTGAAGCCGGAGAACAGCCCGATGCCGGTGCCCACGACCACCGTGATGACCGCGGTCACCAGGGCGGCCAGCAGCACGTACCGCGATCCGGTGACCACGAGGGCGATCACGTCCCGGCCCTGGTCGTCGGTGCCGAGCCAGTGCTCCCAGCTCGGCGGCGCGGTGATCCGGGTCGGGTCGAGGGGCAGCTGGGCGGGGTAGAACATCGGACCGAACACGCCCATGAAGACGAACCCGAGCACGAGCACCGCGCCCACCATGCGGCTGGGCTTGCGCTTCATGACCCGCCAGACGCCCGCCCAGAAGTTGCGGCGCATGGCGGCGCTGGTCGAAGAGCTCTCCAGCAGGACACTCATGACGACACCTCCTCCCCGCTGCGGACCCGCGGGTCGATCGCGGAGTAGAACAGGTCGGCGAGGATGTTCGCCACGATGATGGACACTGTGATCAGCAGGAACGCCCCGCCCATCAGCGCGTAGTCACGCATGGTGATGCTGTCGAGGAGCAGCAGGCCGAGCCCCGGGTAGTTGAAGATCCGCTCGATGAACACCGCGCCGCCGAGCAGCAGCCCGAGCGACAGCGCGAGGATCGTGAACAGCGGCAGGATCGCGTTGCGCGCGATGTAGCGGAAGATGATCGACCGCTTCATCCCGCGCAGCTCCGCCGCCAGGATGAAGTCGTCGCCGAGCACCGTCACCACGCTCGACTTCATCGCCAGGATCCATCCGCCGTAGGACGCCAGCGCGTACGTCAGCACCGGCAGCACCGCGTGCTGGGCCAGCGAGCCGATGTAGCCGGCGTTGAACCCTGGCTCGAACAGGATGTCCACGGGCCCGTCGCCCGGCAGGATCGGGATCAGCGTCGCGAAGACGGCGCTGAGCAGCAGCCCCAGTACGTACTGCGGGATGCCGTGCAGCAGCGATCCCGAGATGGCCAGGACGTCGCCGAGCTTGCCGGAGCGCTTGATGGCCGCGTAGACGCCCATCAGGATGCCGACCAGGAAGCTGAGCAGCGTTCCGACCAGCACCGGTAGAACGGTCCACTTGGCCGCCTCGCCCAGCACCTGGGTGACCGGCGCGCCCGCGTGGGTGATCGACTGGCCCAGGTCGAAGCGGAGCAGGCCCGACATGTACTGGGTGTACTGCTCCCACAGCGAGCCCTTGGGCTGGAACCCGTAGAGCACGCGCGTCGCCTGCTCGGCTGCCTGCTGATCCATGCCCTGCTGGACCAGCTTCTGGACGTTCGCGGCCACCGGGTCGCCGGGGATGCTCCTGACGATGAAGAAGCTGATCGTGGCTACGACGAGGATCATGACGACCCCGCGGGCCAGGTGGCCCGCGAGTCGCCGTGCGATTACTACCATAGGCTCTTCTCTACTGCTTCGCCTTGATGAGGCCCAGCTGGATCCAGACGCCGGCGTTCAGGCGGAGCAGGTCACTGTCCTGCTCCGGCCAGCCGGTGAAGCGGCTGGTGTTGGTGAACTGCGTGTTCACGTAGTCCCAGAGCTGGATGGCCGGCAGGTCCTGGTTGGCCGTCTTGGCGAGCTGCGCCATGATCGGCTTGGCCTGCTCGGGCGTGGCCGCGTTCAGCTTGGCCGTGAGCTCGCCCGGGTTGATCTTGCCCACGCCCTCGACGTCGATCTCCTCCGCGCTGCCCATCCAGTTGCCGCCCTTGCCGGGCGCGCTGTGCGCGACCTTGCCGGCGACGTTGGTCCAGCCGTTGGCGGCGCCGTAGAGGCGCTGGAAGATGTCGTACGGCGCGGGGCCGAGCGCCATCAGCCAGAAGCCGACGTCGTACTTGCCGGCATCGAGCTCCTCCAGGTAGACGGGGTAGTCGGCGACGGTCACGACCTCGGCGTCCACGCCGCCCGCGATGAGCTGGCTCTTGATGTTCTCCTCGGCGGAGATCCAGTCGGAGAACGTCGCGGGCGCGCGCATGCTGACCTTCCACGGCGAGCCGTCGGCCAGCGTCCACTTGCCGCCCGTCTTCTTCAGGCCGGCGGCCTTGAACTCCTCCTCCGCCTTGGCCACGTCGTGCTTGTACGGGTTCAGGCTCGCCAGCTCGGAGCCGATCCACTCCTGGGCCGGCTTCTGGTGGATGCCGGAGGTGGTCAGGGCCGGCGTGCCGCCCTCGGGCGAGGCCACCTTGGTCACCTGGTCGCGGTCGATCAGGTAGGCCAGGCCGCGCCGCACGTGCACGTTGTCGTACGGCTTCTTCGACTGGTTGAAGGCCATGCCGACGGCCACCGGCGAGAAGCCCCTGATGACGTTGGAGCCGGGGGCGTTCTTGATCCGGGTCATGATGTCGGAAGGCATGGCGGTGAAGCCGGCCTGGTCGAGCTTGCCCGCGCTCAGGTAGTTCCAGATCTGCTCGTTGCCGTTGTAGTTGAGCAGCTTCACCTGCGCGGGCGCGACGTTCGCGGCGTTGTAGAAGTTCTTGTTCTTGACCAGCAGCGCCTCGCCGGGGTTGACCCGCTCCAGCGTGAAGGGTCCGGCCGAGACGTCCTTCGGCGGCGCGAACGCGAGCACCTTCTGGCCGATGGCGAGGATCTCCTCGCGGGCCTTGTCGGCGTCGGCGCCGGTTTCCCTGGCGGCCTTCAGCTTGTCCCAGAAGTCGGCCGGCAGCAGGCTGTTCCAGACATGGGCCGGCACGACCCAGTTGTCCATGATGCCGCGGGCGAACTTCATGCTCGGGTTCTTCATGTCCTGGGAGACCTTGACGGTCTTCTGGTCGACCACCTGGACGTCGGAGGCCACGCCCGCCGCGCCCGGCGTGACCGCGAACGCGGTGCTGCCGGTGGTGGAGGCCAGCCCGAGAGAGAGCTTGACGTCGTCGGCCGTCACCGGCTTGCCGTCGGACCACTTGGCGTTCGGCTGGATGTGGAGGGTGATCGAGGAGTTGTCGGGAGCGATCTCCCAACTGGCCGCGATACCCGGGTAGAACTGGTTGGGATCGGTCAGGTGGTTCTTGATCCAGCCCAGCTTCATCGCGTTGTAACCCAGGAAAGAGTTGCCCTTGGGCGCCCATGGGTTGGCCGGGCCGCTCGCGTCGAGGCCGGGCTTGAGCACGTCGATCGTGGTGAAGAGCCCGCCCCCGCCGCCCGAGCCGCCGGAACTGTTGGTCGAACCACCGCTGCACGCCGCTGTCGCGGTGGCAAGGCCCAGCAACGCCACTACCGCTGCCAGTCGTTTCATTTGCCGCTCCGGGGAGATGTCGGACCTGTCGAAGATCTCTGTAGGGATTGACCGGACCCTACGATCGTGCCTCACCCGCGTCAATAATCTCCAGAGGTTGTGAGGCTAATGTAACTTTCCTTCATCAGTGTGCGGAGTGGAGCTAAGCGCCGTCAAGTAAAACGTCATTCCATTACCAAGACGGCAGCCCCTCTGACCTGGTCGTTCGCCAGATCGGTGAGCGCCTGGGCAGCCTCCCCGAACGGGTGGAGGCTCGTCGCCACGTGTGGCGGGTGCGCCAGCGCCAGCTCCAGGTAGGCACGCCCATCGGCCCTGGTGTTGGCCGTGACGCTGCGGAGCGTGCGTTCCTGGAAGAGGTGCCTGTCGTAGTTCAGAACGGGCACGTCGCTCAGGTGGATGCCGGCGATGGCCAGCGTGCCGCCACGGTCGAGCGCTTCGAGCGCTGTTGGCACCAGGGTACCTACCGGCGCAAATAGGATGGCCGCGTCCAGCGGCTCGGGCGGTTCGTCCCCGGCGGAGGCGGCTCCCAGCTCCAGCGCGAGCGCCCGGGAGGCCGCGGATCTGGTCACCGCGTGCACGACCGCGCCCTGCGCGATGGCGGCCTGCGCGGTCAGGTGCGCCGAGGCGCCGAATCCGTAGATCCCCAGCCGCCCGCCCGGCGGCAGGTCGCAGCGCAGCAGCGCCCGGTAGCCGATGATCCCGGCGCACAACAGCGGCGCCAGCCGCTCGGCGGGCAGGCCCTCGGGCAGCGGATAGACGTAGTCGCGGGGCGCGGTGAGGTATTCGGCGTACCCGCCGTCGGCGTCCCACCCCGTGTAGGTGGAGGAGGGGCAGAGGTTCTCCGAGCCCCTCAGGCAGTATCTGCACGTGCCGCAGGTCGAGCGCAGCCAGGCCACGCCCACCCGCTCGCCCGTGCCCTCGACGCGCCCGACGACCTGATGGCCGGGCGTGGTGCGCGGCCGGCGCGGCAGGAGATCGCCCTCCGCCAGGTGCAGGTCGGTACGGCACACGCCGCACGCCTCGACCCGCACCAGCACCTCGCCCGGGCCAGGCTCGGGCACGTCCCGCTCGACGAGCTCCAGCGGCCCCGTCGCCATCGGCCCCGGCTCGGCCACGACCCACGCCCGCATGGTCACGACAGCCTGGCGTGCGCGAGCGTGGCGTAGAGCGCGGCGCCGTCGGTCAGGACGTCGTCGTCGAAGACGGCCTCGGGGGAGTGGTTGTAGGGCGCCGTGGCCGGGTCCCGGTCCGGCGGGCACGCCCCCAGGAACACGAACGCGCCCGGCACCTCCTCGAGCACGTACGAGAAGTCCTCGGAGCCCATGATGGGCTGCGGCGCCACGAAATACCGCCCCGGCCCGAACAGCTCGTCGGCCGTCTTACCCACGAACGCCGCCTCGCCGTCGTCGTTCACCGTCACCGGGTAACCCATCCCGAACGACGCCTCGACCTCCAGCCCGTGCGCCGCCGCGATCCCCCGCACGACCTCCACCAGCCTGCGCTTGACCTTCGTCCGGTTGTCCTTGCTGAACGTGCGCACCGTGGCCTCGAACCTGGCCTCGTCGGGGATCACGTTGTCCGCCGACCCGCCGTGGAAGCTGCCCACCGTCACCACGACCGGGTCGAACACGTCGAACCCCCTGGTCACCATGGTCTGCAACGCCGTCACCATCTCGCAGCCCGCCGCGATCGGGTCCAGCGACCGGTGCGGGCTGGAGCCGTGCCCGCCGCGCCCCTTGACCGTCACGAGGAACGTGTCCGCCGCCGCCATGATCGGTCCCGGCCGCGACGCGAACAGCCCCGGCGGCAACATCGCCGACACCACGTGCATCCCGTACGCCGCCACGGGCCGCGTGCCCGCCGCGTCGAGCACGCCCTCGTCGATCATGTGCTTGGCGCCCTCGAAACCCTCCTCACCCGGCTGGAACATGAAGACGACGTCACCGGCCAGCTCCTCCCGCCGCGCGCTCAGCAGCCGCGCCGCCCCCGCCAGCATCGCGGTGTGCAGGTCGTGACCGCACGCGTGCATCTGCCCGGGGAGCTGGGAGACGTACGGCAGGTCGTTCTTCTCGGCCACGGGGAGCGCGTCCATGTCCCCGCGCAGCAGCACGGCCGGGCCCGGCCTGCCGCCCCTCAGCACGGCGGTGACGGAGCTGAGGGACGTGCCCGTCCTCACCTCCAGCGGCAGCCCGTCCAACGCGGCCAGGACCTTCTCCTGCGTGCGCGGCAGGTGCAGGCCGAGCTCCGGGGTGGTGTGCAACGAGTGCCTGAGCTGGATGAGTTCGTCCCGCATGTCACGGGCGGCTTCAGTGAAGGACATGAAGAACATTGTTCATCCACCGGGCGGGAAGTCGATAAGGCGCGCTCGGTACGATGTGCGTGTGACTCAGCGTAAACGGATCGACTCCTGGTTGTCCGATATGGACGGCGTTCTGGTCCACGAGGGTCGTCCGATCCCCGGTGCGGACGAATTCATCAAGCGGCTCAGCGAGTCCGACAAGAAGTTCAGGGTGCTGACGAACAACTCGATCTACACCCAGCGCGACCTGTCGGCGCGCCTGGCCGGGGCGGGCCTCGAGGTGCCCCCCGGGTCCATCTGGACCTCCGCGCTGGCCACCGCCCAGTTCCTCGACGACCAGCGCGCGGGCGGCTCGGCGTACGTCATCGGCGAGGCGGGCCTGACGACCGCGCTGCACGAGGTCGGCTACGTGCTCACCGACCTCGACCCCGACTACGTCGTGCTCGGCGAGACCCGCACCTACAGCTTCACGCAGATCACCCGGGCCATCCGCCTCATCGAGGGAGGCGCCCGCTTCATCGCCACCAACCCCGACCCCATCGGCCCCTCCACCGAGGGCTCCCTTCCGGCCTGCGGCGCCGTGGCCGCCCTCATCACCAAGGCCACCGGCGTCGCCCCCTACTTCGTCGGCAAGCCCAACCCCCGCATGATGCGCAGCGCCCTCAACGAGATCGAGGGCCACAGCGAGACGACCGCCATGATCGGCGACCGCATGGACACCGACATCGTGTCGGGCATGGAGGCGGGCCTGTTCACGATCCTGGTCCTCACGGGCGTGACCCAGCGCGACGAGATCGACCGCTTCCCCTACCGTCCCTCGCTGGTGGTCGACTCGGTCGCCGACCTCATCGACCTCATCTGAACCTGACCAGTTCTGACAGGTACGGGTGGCACCCTTGGGTGGCATGACCCGCGTTTACCTGGAGATCGGCCCGAAGAAGGTGTTCGCCTGCTCGCTCGACTGGCCCGGCTGGTGCCGGGTCGCCAAGGGCGAGGAGGCGGCACTCGACCTGCTCATGGAGTACGTCCCCCGCTACGGCGCGGTGGCCGCGCGGGCCGGGCTGGACTTCGCCCCGGGTGACCCGGTGGTCGTGGCGCGCGTCCAGGGCAGCGACATCACGGACTTCGGCGCCCCGTACGCCGTCCCCGACCTGGACCAGGAGCCCCTGGCGGCGTCCGAGGCGGCCCGCGGCGTCGCCCTCCTCCGGGCGGCCTGGGCCCTGTTCGACGAGTGCGCCGCCGTCTCGCCCGAGGACCTGCGCAAGGGCCCGCGCGGGGGCGGCCGCGACCTGTCGAGGGTCGTCAGGCACGTGGAGGAGGCCGAGCGCGCCTTCGCCAGGAAGGTGGACGTGCGGCACAGGCCGTACAAGGAGCCCGGGGACCGGGACGCCATGCGGGCGGAGCTGGCGGAGGTGCTGTCCCGCGCCTGGGAGCCGCCCCAGACGACCGGCTGGCCGCCCCGCTACGCGCTGCGCCGCACCGCCTGGCACGTCGTCGACCACCTCTGGGAGATCGAGGACCGCCGCTAGCATCCTCGCCCGGCGGGCCGGGCAAAGAATCGGGGCCGATTTCGTCGAGGTCTGGCCAAAATCCCTCACCGACTGCCACCATGTGGTGACCGAAAGCGGTCGTCGATGGTGCGGCCGCTCCATCAGCAAGCGCAAAGGTAAAACCCGTGGACGTACAGGCGGAGATTCGCGACTTGAAGCTCCGTGTCGATGGGCTCGAGGCGTGCGACCGGCTCGGCGACGCCACGCCGGGGGGCGGCGGGGAGCTGGCCCTGCTCCGTGAGATCAACGACCGCACCAAGCGTCTGGAGACCCAGCTCGCCGCGATGAAGGCCGAGACGGCGGTGGCCCGCACCGAGACGATCGAGCAGTTCGCTGCCGTCGACCTCGAGATCGCGGCCATCCGGCGGGAGATCCACACCCACTTCGCCACGCCCGCCGCGGACGGCGAGGACTACATCCCGACGCAGATCGCCGACGAGTTCGCGAGCGTCCGGGCCGAGATCTCGCAGGAGTTCAACGCGATGCGGTCCGAGCTGCTCGACCTGGGCATCAAGCTCGATCGCGTGCTCAA
Source organism: Nonomuraea angiospora (assembly GCF_014873145.1). Lineage (NCBI taxonomy): Bacteria > Bacillati > Actinomycetota > Actinomycetes > Streptosporangiales > Streptosporangiaceae > Nonomuraea > Nonomuraea angiospora. The sequence continues at coordinate 12,201,951 of NZ_JADBEK010000001.1, forward strand.
GAAGGACTACATGTGACGCCGGGCCGGGCCGGATCGCCGCTTCGCCGAGGGGCCGCTAGCCGGGAGCGGGGCCGGTGAGGTCGTCGGCGCGTTCCAGGAGGGCGCGCTGCTCGGCGCCCGGGGCGAGGAGGGCGGCCGCCCGGCGGAACAGCGCGGCGGCGTGGTCGCGGTGGCCGAGGCGGGCCGTGAGGTCGGCCTGCGCGGCGACGGCGAGCGGATAGTCCTTCAGCGCGCCGGTGGCGAGCACCTGGTCGATCAGCGCCAGCCCGGCCGCCGGGCCGTGCGCGTAGCCGTGGGCCACGGCGCGGTTGAGGGCGATCACCGGTGAGGGGTGGATCTCCGCGAGCTCGTCGTACCAGCGGGCGATGGCCTGCCAGTCCGTCGCGCCGGGGTGCGGCGCGGTCGCGTGGCAGGCGGCGATGCGCGCCTGAAGGACGTAGGGGCCGTCGGCGATGCGCGCCTGCGGGACGTTGGGGCCGTCGGCGATGGGCGCCCGCAGGACGGAGGGGCCGTCGGCCCGCGCCGCCGCCAGCGTCTCCAGCCCTTCGCGGATCGCCGCGCGGTCCCAGCGGGCGCGGTCCTGCTTGTCGAGCGTGAGCAGGTCGCCCCGGCCGTCGCGGCGGGCCTCGCGCCGGGAGTGCTGGAAGAGGAACAGCGCCAGCAGGCCGGCGACCTCGGGCTGGTCCGGGAGCAGCCGGTGGAGCAGGCGTGCCAGCCGGACCGCCTCGTCGGCGAAGCCCGGCTCGCCGTCGGGGTCGTAGCCGCGGGTGAAGAGCACGTACAGGACCGCCAGCACGCCGGGCAGGCGCTCGGCCAGCGCCGGGCCGCTCGGGACCAGGTACGGGATGCCCGCGTCCGAGATCTTCGTCTTGGCCCGGGTCAGCCGCCGCGTCATGGTCGCGTGGGGGACGAGGAACGCCCGCGCGATGTCGGCGGTCGGCACCCCGCAGACGGTCCTCAGCGTGAGCGCCACCCGCGACTCCAGGGCCAGCGCGGGGTGGCAGCAGGTGAAGATCAGCCGCAGGCGGTCGTCCACGACCTCCTCCTCCGGGTCGTCCGTGGCCGGGGCGGTGAGGGAGAGCTCCGCCAGCTCGTGCAGCTTGCGGCGCTCGACGGACGCGCGGCGCAGCACGTCGGTGGCGCGGTTGCGGGCCACGGTCATGAGCCAGCCGCCGGGGTTGTCCGGCACGCCGTCCCGCGGCCACCTCTCCAGGGCCTGCGCGAGCGCCTCCTGGGCGCTGTCCTCGGCGAGCGTCCAGTCGCCGGTGACGCGGATCAGGGTGGCGACGATCCGCGTGTAGGAGTCCGCGCCGACCCCCGCGACAACCTCCGCCACGGCCCCCGCGCCCTGTCCCGCGCCCTGTCCCGCGCCCTGTCCCGCGCCGGGTCCTGCGACGGCCTCTGTGACGGTCCCCGCACCGGGCCTCGCGCCGGGTTCCGAGCCGGTCCCCGCGGCGGGCTGTGCCGCCGCGGGGGGCCGTGCCGCGCGTCCTGCCGTCACTGGCCGGCGAACGGCCGCAGCTCCAGCCGCCCGTACCGGGCCATCGGGTGCGCCCGCGCCACCTCGATCGCCTCGTCGAGATGGGCGCACTCGAGGATGTCGTAGCCCACGATCACCTCCCGGGTCTCGGCGAACGGCCCGTCGGAGACCAGCAGCTCGCCGTTGCGGACGCGGACCGTCGTGGCGGCCGACACCGGCCCCAGCTCGTTGCCGTCCAGCCGCCGGCCGCGGCCGTCGTTGTCGGCCACCCACTTCTCGATGTCCTCGCTGCCGGTCGAGTCCGTGTCCGGTTCGGCGTCGGTGCAGACGAACATCATGTACTTCATCGATCGCTCCTTGCGTGTCGTGCTGTCACCAGCATGACGAACGGGCTCCCCGGATCCGGACACCCCCCGGAGCATCTCTCTCAATCCGGACTCTCTACCCAAAGCCGACCCTAAACCCGGTAACCACCTCCATATCGCCAACGCTGGATCAATGAAAACTTGCGCGACAACAAGGGATCCAAGCCCCTAACGTTCTCGATTTCCGTGAGGCGCGCGGCTACGCTCAAGGCTTCGTTGGGCCATTGTTCGCGTATTCCGTAGGAAAAGACTTGCTACGGAAATATGGGGCAGCAAATGGCCCGAAGAGAGACTATTGGCTTTTTGGAGGGATTAGATCGACTATTTTCAAGGTCGATCCGGTCAAACTAGTTTATTTCCGGAGAAGTAGTGGCTGTTAGCGTTGGGGGCCATCGCTGGGTCAGGCGGTGGGGAGGACAGCAGAGGTCGAGGCTCTGGAAGGCCGTCCAACCACTGAGCCTGGTCTGCGTCGATCTGATGTGCATGGCGTTCGCCGCGGCCAACGCCGGCCAGAGCGTGCCGCGCATCGCGCTGGCGGGACTCCTGGTCGTCGCGGTCGGCGGCCTCGGTCACGTGTACGCGCCGCGCGTCCTGCCCTCCAGCCTGGACCGTGGCTTCTGGCTCGCCGGGGCGGGACTCGTGGGCGCGCTCACGGCCTTCCGGGAGACGACGTCGCTCATCGTGGTCGTCCTGATCGCGCTGCTGTTCACCTTTCTCGCCGTGTGCGGCAGGAGCGTCCTGTACTTCCTGATCCGCCGGGCACGCCGGCGCGGCAGGGCCGTGCCCGCCCTGGTGGTCGGCGCGGGGGCGCACGGTCAGCGGCTGGCGCGCAACCTGCTCGCCTACCCCGAGTACGGCCTGCTCCCGCTGGGCTTCCTGGACGAGACGCCCGGCGAGGACCCGTGCGTCCCGGTGCTCGGCGGGCCCGGCGACCTCGTCCGCGTCGTCCAGGCCCACGGGGTGCGCGCCGTGGTCATCGCCGGGCAGGGCCAGCAGTCGATCGCGAGAACGGCGAGGTCGCTCGGCTGCGACGTCTACCTCGCGCCCGACCTGGGCGAGCTCATCATCGACTTCGTGACGCTGCGCGAGCACGTACGCAGCTTCCCGCTCGTGCGGATGCGCCCCGAGGCGCAGCGCGGCCTCGCCTGGCCGCTGAAGCGGGCCATGGACGTCGCCGTCGCGCTGACCGGCCTCGTCGTCAGCGCGCCGATCCTCGCGCTCTGCGCACTGCTGATCCGGATGGAGACCGGCCCCGGGGTGCTGTTCCGGCAGCGGCGCGTGGGCTACCGGGACCAGCCGCTCGAACTGATCAAGCTCAGGACGCTGAGGCCCGCGGACGCGCGCGAGTCCGAGACCCTGTGGAGCATCGCCCACGACAGCCGGATCGGGCCGGTGGGCCGGCTGCTGCGCAAGGCCTCCTTCGACGAGCTTCCCCAGCTCTGGAACGTTCTCAGGGGAGACATGAGCATCGTCGGCCCGCGGCCCGAACGCCCGCACTTCGTCAAGAAGTTCTCCCGGACGGTCCCGGGCTACGGCCTGCGCCACCGGATGCCGGTCGGCATCACCGGCTGGGCCCAGATCCACGGGCTGCGCGGTGACACCTCGATCGAGGATCGCGTCCGGTTCGACAACCACTACATCGACGGATGGACGCTGCGGACGGATCTCAAGATCATGCTGCAGACGGTCTGGTCCCTGCTCCGGCCGGGCGGGGGCTAGGCATGCGCGCCCTCTGCCGGCGGCCCAGCCTGGCGGCCGCCGCCACCGTGCTCCTGACCTGCCTGCCGGCGGGCCGCCAGGACCTGTCCTCCGGCGTCCAGGTCACGGCCGCCGACCTGGCCTCGCTCCTGCTGGTCGCCATCGCGGCGACCGTCGCGCTGGCGAGCCGCCTGCCACGCCCGCTGCCCGCCCGCGCCTGGGAGTACGCGCACGCCGTGCTGCCTGCGCATGCCGTGCTGCCCGCCCGCGCTCTGGCGTCCGCCCGTGCCGTGCCGGCCGCCTTCGCCGTGGTGCCCGCGCGTGCCTTGGTGCTCGCGCCGGTCGCGGGCGCGGCCGGGATCGCGATGCTGGCCTCTCCCGACGTCCTGGCGAGCCTGCCGGGCTACGTCCGGTATCTCCAGGTGTTCGTGCTGGTCCCGCTGGCCGTCCTGGTGACGGTCCGGGACCGTGCCGACACCCTGATCGTGGGCGGGGCCCTGGTCGGGGCGGCCGCCCTGCAGGGCCTGGTCGGCTGCGTCCAGGCGGTCACCGGCACCGGCGCGTCGTACGCGGGGGAACGGGTACGGGCCGTCGGCACCTTCGGCGCGCTCGACGTCATGGGCATGGCCGGCGTGGTCAGCTACGGCACGCTCCTCCTGCTGGCGGCCGGCCTGGCCTGGCGGGGCGGTCGCCGGGCCGCCGCGCTCGGCGGCGCCGCCCTGCTCTGCGTCCCGCTCGCCCTGTCGCTCAGCCGCGGCGCCTGGCTCGCCCTGCTGGGCGCGTCGCTGGTCGTGCTCTTCGTGCACAGCCGGGCGCTGGCGGCCAGGGTGATCCTGCTCGGCGCCGCGGCGGCGGCCGTGCTGGCCCTCGGCCCGGGCGCGGGCTCGGACCCGGACCTGCTGGGGCGGCGGCTGTCCTCCATCACCTCCGCCGTCTCCCAGCCCGACCAGTCGGTGAGCGACCGCTACAGCCTGTGGCTCACCGCCACGAGGATCTGGCTGGACCACCCGCTGACCGGGGCCGGGCCGCGCATGTTCGCGGAGCTGCGCGACGCCTACGCGCCGATCGAGCTGTCCTCCGGCAGCGACACCGACGACCCGGTGAACGGCTTCCAGCGCCGGCCGCTGCTCTCCCCGCACAACATGTACCTGCTGACGCTCAGCGAGCAGGGCCTGCTCGGGCTGGCCGCGCTGGGCGCGTGCCTGGGGTCCATGGCCTGGTGGGCCGTGCGGGCGGGCGTGCCGGCCGCGGCCGGGCTGCTGGCCTGGCAGGGCATCGACTTCCTCTACGGCGACGTCGGCGGACCCTCGACCGTGGTCACGTCCGTCGTCCTGGGGCTGGTCCTGTCGCTCGTCGCCCGGCCCTCGGCGACAGGCTGGGCGGGCGGGGCCCCGGTCGCGCTGGGCGGGGCACGATGACCTCGTCCACCTCGCGGGCCACCTCGCCCATGGCACGGGCCGTCGGCGTCACCGTCCTGCTGACCGGGCTGGGCTCGCTGCTCGGCTTCGTCCGCGACCTGCTGCTGGGCCGCTTCTTCGGCGCCGACGCCGGCACCGACGCGTTCCTCGTCGCCTGGACGATCCCGGAGACCGCCGCGCCCCTGCTGATCGAGGGGGCGATGGCGTTCGTGCTGGTCCCGCTGTTCAGCCGGGCCATGGAGGCGGGCGAGGACCTGAGGGCCCTGGTGTCGTCGACGCTGCCGTACCTGTGTCTCGGGCTGCTGGTGCTGACCGTGCTGGCCGTCGCGGGCGCGCCGTGGCTGGTCGGCGTGCTCGCCCCGGGCATCCGGCGGGCCGACCTCGCCGTGGACTGCATGCGGGTGGCGTCGGTGACGATCCTGACGTTCGGGCTGGCCGGGTACCTGAGCGCGGCGTTGCGGGCGCACCAGTCGTTCGCGCCGCCGGCCGCCATCTACGTGGCCTACAACCTGGGGATCGTCACCTGCGTGTGGGCCCTGCGGGACCAGGGCGCCTACGCGGCGGCGGTCGGGGTGGCCGCGGGCGGGGCGGGCATGGTGCTGGCCCAGGTCCCGGCGTTCGTGCGGCGCTTCGGGGCGCCCCTGCGGCCCGCGCGCCGCGTGGCGCTGCCGATGAGCGCCTTCCTGCCGATCGCGGTCTTCACCCTCGCCCGGCAGAGCCAGGTCTTCGTCGAGAGGTTCGTCGGCTCGAAGCTGGCCGAAGGGTCCATCTCGCACCTCAACTACGCGCAGAAGATCGCCCAGGTGCCGATGGTCCTGTCGCTGATCGTGGCGACCGTGAGCTTCCCGCAGCTCGCCCGCGCCCTCGCCGCGGGCGAGACCGAGCGGGCGCGGCGCAGGCTCGGCGACGACCTGATCAGCGCCTCGGCGATCGTGCTGCTCGCCACCGCGGTGCTGCTCGTCTGCGCTCCGGACGTCGTGGCCGTCCTGCTGCAGTACGGCGCGTTCACCGAGGCCGACACCGCCGCCACCGCGCGGATCATGCGGGTGTACGCGCTGGGGCTGCTCGGCCAGGCCGTGGTCGGGGTCGTCTGCCGGGTCTACTTCTGCGGCGCCCGCGCGTCCTGGTACCCGGCCCTCGCGATGGGCGCGGGGCTGGCCGCGACGGTCGTGCTGGCCCGCCCGGAGTGGGGCGTGACGGGGATCGCCGCCGCCAACGCGGCCGGGATCACGCTGACCGCCGCGCTGCTGCTCGCGGGGCTGCGGCGGCAGGCCCTCGCCCTGCCCCTCCACGCGGCGCTGGGCCCGTTCGGCGACCTGCTGCCGGCCGCCGCGGCCGCCACCGGAGCGGGCTGGGGCACGCGGACGCTGCTGGCGGACCTGCCGCCGCCGATCGCCCTGGCTTCGACCGGAGCCGCGATCGCCGTCACCTTCTACGCCGTCGCGGCCCTCTCGGGGGCCACGGCAGCGCTCATCGACACCACCAAGATCACCCACTTGATCAGGATGCGAGGTCGCTCATGACCGCGATGCCGCTGGTGCTCATGTACCACTCCGTGGACAAATACGACAGCGACCCGCTTCACGTCACGGTCTCGCCCGACCGCTTCGCCCGGCAGATGCGCTGGCTCGCCCGGCGCGGCCTGTCCGGGGTCTCGATGCTCGAGCTCACGCGCGCCCGCAGCACGCGCGGCCTGGTCGGGCTCACCTTCGACGACGGGTACGGCGACTTCCTCAGCGAGGTCGTGCCCGTCCTGCGCAGGTACGGCTTCACCGCCACGGTCTTCGTGGTCACCGGCCTGATCGGCGAGCACAACGCCTGGGACGCCGGCTCGCCGCGCAAGCGGCTCATGGACTCCGAGGGCCTGCGCTGGGCCGCGCGGCAGGGCATGGAGATCGGCTCGCACTCGGCCGGGCACTACTCGCTGTCCGGGCTGCGCGACGACGAGCTCCACCAGGAGGTGGCCGGCAGCAAGGCGACGCTGGAGGACCTCCTGGGCCGCCAGGTGAACGGGTTCTGTTACCCGTACGGGCACGTCAACGCCCGCGAGCTGGCCGCTGTCCGCGAGGCGGGCTACTCCTACGCCTGCGCCATCTGGAAGTCCGAGCTCACCGGCACGTACGCGCTGCCGCGCACGTACGTGGGCGAGCGGGACGGCGCGCTGCGGCTGCACGCCAAGCGGGCGCGGCACCGGGTCCGGTGGGGCTGGTGAAGGTCCTGCACGTCATCACCGGCCTGGCGGCGGGCGGCGCGGAGCAGCAGCTGCGGTCCCTGCTGCCGCACGTGCGGGCCCGGTGCGAGGTGGCGGTGCTCACCGGGCACGGGGTGGTCGCGGACGCCATCGAGCGTTCCGGCGTGCCCGTCCACCACGTCGGCATGCGCGGCAACAGGGACCTGCGCGCCGTCGGGCGGCTGGCCCGGCTCATGCGCCGGCGCCGCTACGACGTGGTGCACACCCATCTGTACCGCGCCTGCGTGTACGGCAGGCTGGCGGCGCGGCTGGCGAACGTCCCGGCGATCGTGGCGACCGAGCACTCGATCGGGCGCGAGCACGTCGAGGGGCGCCGCCTGACCCGCTCGATCAGGGCCCTCTACCTGGCCAGCGAGCTGCTCGGGCACCTCACCGTGGCCGTCTCGCCGACCGTGGCCGACCGGCTGTCGAGATGGGGCGTCCCCCGCTCGCGCATCGTGGTGGTCCCGAACGGCGTCGACGGCGCCGCGTTCGGCTTCGACGCCGCCCTGCGCCGGCGCACCCGGGAGCGGCTCGGCCTGCCCGAGAGCGCGTTCGTGATCGGCGGCGTCGGCCGCCTGGAGCCGAGCAAGCGCTTCGACATCCTGATCAGGGCGCTGCCGCCGCTCGAACACGCCGTCCTGCTCCTGGTCGGCTCCGGCTCCTGCGAGCCCCGGCTGCGGGAGCTGGCCCGCGAGGCCGGGGCCGAGCACAGGGTGATCTTCGCGGGGGAGTCGCCCGACGTGGGGGCCCTGATGTCGGCGATGGACGTGCTGGCCGCGCCCTCGGCCGAGGAGACGTTCGGCGTGGCCGTCGTCGAGGCGCTCGCGTCCGGCCTGCCCGTCCTGTACGACGCCTGCCCGGCAGTCGAGGACCTGCCGCCCGGCTCGGCCCCGGGGGCGCGGCGCGTCGAGCCGCACCGGCTCGCCGAGGAGCTGTCCGGCCTCGCCGCCCGCCCGCCCCTCAGACTGCCACCGCCCGATGCCGTCCGGCTCTACGACGTCCGCCGCCAGGCGGACCAGTTGGAGCGGCTCTACCTGCGCCTGCTGGGCGCCGAACCCACCGAGGAGTGAGGATGACTTGGACCTGGGTCCGCATCACGGGCCTGCTCGTGCGATGGTGGCTTCCGCTGTCCCTGGCGGTCGGGGCGCTCGGCGGGACCGCCTACGCGCTGGCCCGCGACGCCGTCTACGCCGCCGAGGCCTACGTCGTGGTGGCCGGCGGCGACCCGGCTCAGGCGGCCGGGTTCGCCGCCGCCTACGCCCGGATCTCCAGTCATCCCGGGTTCCTCGCGGGCGCCGCGGACGAGCCGGACAGCCTGCGGGCGGCGGCCTCGCCCGACGCCCCGCTGGTGCGGCTCACCTCCGTGGCGACCGGCGCGCGGGAGGCCGCCGACCGCGTCAACCGGGCGGCCGCCGCGCTGATCGCCTACGCCAACGCCCATGCCGCCGACACCCGCGTACGGCTGGTCCCCTTCGCCTCGGCGGCGCCTCCGCTGCGCCCCGCGTCCCCTCTGCCGCTGCTCAGCGTGGCCATCGGCGCCTGCGGGGCGGCCCTGGCGGCCGGCCTCGTCCGGCTGGCCGCGCCGCAGGCCCGCTCTCAGGCGCGGCCGGAACCGGCGGCGCTGACCGGAGCGCCGGCGTGAGGGCCGCCCGGCCGGGGACCTCGCGCGCGGGGCTCACGCTGCGGGTCGTCAGGGAGGGCGCGGAGCTGGCCGCGCTGTCGGCGGAATGGGCGGATCTGTACGCGCGCAGCTCGGCCGCCACGCCGTTCCAGTCCTACGGCTGGCTCAGCTCCTGGTGGCGGGTCTACGGGACCCCGGGGCGGCTGCGGCTGTTCCTGGCGCACCGGGACGGACGCCTGGTCGCCGCCGCCCCGCTCAGGCTGGAACACCGGCTCGGCTGCCGGGTGCTGACGCCCGTCGGGGGAGCGCAGTCCGACTTCACGGACATCGTGGTGGACGACGCCGAGGGCGACGCGGGCCTGCGCGACCTGCGCGCCGGGCTGCTGGCCCAGCCGGGCTGGGACGTCATCGACCTGCCCGAGGCGCGGCCCGGCGCGGCGATCCGCCGCCTGGCGGAGATCTGGGACGGCAGAGCCTGGACCCTGCCCGCCTCCACCTGCCTCCAACTGCCCGGACAACCCATCGAGCAGGTCCTCGCCGGGCTCCAAGGCCGCCGGGCCCAGCATGTGCGGGCCGCGCTGCGCAAGCTCGACGCGCTGAACGTGTCGGTGACCGCGGTCGAGGCGGACCGGGTCAGGGCGGCGACGGCCGAGCTGCTGCGGTTGCACACCATGCAGTGGAAGAGCCGGGCGATCAACGCCCAGCACACGCAGCCGCGCTTCCTGGACCACCTGGCCGGGGCCGCGCAGGCGCTGGTGACGGAGGACCACGGGGCGCTGTGGGAGTACCGGGTGGACGGGCGGCTGCTGGCCTGCGACTTCTCGGTGATCGGCAAGGACTTCGTGGGCGGCTACCTGTACGGGGTCCACCCGGACCTGCGGGCCCGGGTGGACCTGGTCACGATGCTGCTGCGTACCAACCTGGAGCTGACGCACCGGCTGGGCAAGCCGGTGCTCAGCATGCTGCGCGGCGCCGAGCCGCACAAGGCCAGGTGGGAGGCCGAGGCGGTGGTCAACCGGCGGGTGATGCTCGGGCGCGGCTCCCGCGCGGCCGCCTACGCCGCGCTGGCGGGCGTGCGCAGGGCGGGCAAGGAGCTGCTGAAGAGGCGCTGCCCGCGCCTGGTGGCGAAGGTCTCGGCATGGCGGTGAGACCGGGGGTCCTGCATGTCACGCAGCCGGTGGACGGCGGCGTGGGGGCGTACGTGGCCATGGCCGCCGCCGACCAGGCACGCCGGGGCTGGCGGGTCGCGGTCGCCTGCCCCCCGCCCGATGTGCAGGCCGGACCGCTGGCCGGCGAGCTGGACCGGCTGGGCGTGCCCCGGCTGGACTGGACGGCCGGCCGCGCGCCCGGGCTCGGCGACGTCGCCCAGGCGGCGCGGCTGCGGCGGATCGTGCGCGAGTTCCGCCCCGACGCGGTGCACCTGCACTCGTCCAAGGCGGGGCTGGCGGGCAGGGCCGCGCTCAGGGGCCGGGTGCCCACGCTCTTCCAGCCGCACGGCTGGTCCTGGCTGGCCGCCCGGGGCGGCGTCGCCGCCGCGGCGCTGACCTGGGAACGGCTGGCCGCGCGCTGGGCCGACCGGGTGATCTGCGTGGGCGAGGGCGAAGCGGCGCTGGCCAGACGGTACGGCGTGCCCGGCGACCTCGTCGTGGTGCGCAACGGCGTGGACCTGCGCCGCTTCACGCCCGCGGGGCCGCGGGAACGGGCCGAGGCGCGCGCCCGCCACGGCATCGCCGAGGACACGCCGCTGGCGGTCTGCGTGGGGCGGGTCACCCGCCAGAAGGGCCAGGACCTGCTGCTGTCGGCCTGGCGGCGCGTCGCCGCGCGCGACGGGCGGGCCCGGCTGGCCATCGTCGGCGACGGCCCGCTGCTGAGCACGCTGCGGTCGCGGGCCGTGCCCGGCGTTCACTTCGCCGGCGGCGTGACCGACGTCCGGCCCTGGTACGCCGCCGCCGACGTGGTGGTGCTGCCCTCGCGCTGGGAAGGTCTGCCGCTCACCGCGCTGGAGGCGCTGGCCACGGGCAGGCCCGTGGTCGCGTGCGCGGTGCCCGGCCTCACCGAGGTGGTGGCCGGGGAAGTCGGCGCGCTCGTTCAGCCGGAGGACGGCGCGGGACTGGCCGAGGCGCTGCTGGTCAGGCTCGGGCAGCCCGCGCTGGCCGGCGCCGAGGGGGCGGCCGCCGCCGCGCTGGCGGCCGGGTTCGGCGTGGAGGGCGCGCTGGACGGGCTCGCCGCGCACACGCTGGGCGTGCTGGCCAGGGAGGCGCGCTCCAGCAGCCGCCTGCGGAAGGCCTCCGACGAGCCCGGGTTCGACGAACACTGCCAGACGCCGTGGGGACAGTAATCGGAGATCGAGTGATAGACGACGTTGTGAGTACTGATCCAGTCGAGCATCCCCTCGACGTAGGCGGGGCGGTCGCCGTTGCGGAACAGCCCCCACTCGGGGAACGAGATGGGCTTGCCGTGCTGCGCGGCGAAGTCGGCGTGCGCCCGCAGGCCGTACGGCTGGTCGACGTAGTCGGCGAACTCGTGCCCGGGCCCCTGGTCGTAGCTGTCCATGCCGATGATGTCGACCACGTCGTCACCCGGGTAGCAGTCCGTCCAGGGGACCGCGTCGCTCCCGCGGCTGGGGGCGAAGTCGAAGCGGAAGCGCTGGCCGGGCGTCTCGCGCATGGTCTGCACGATGCGCCGCCAGTACTGCTTCCACGCCTCCGGGTCGGGTCCGCACCTGCTGGAGTAGGTGGTGCCGTTCATCTCCCAGCCGAGCACGATGATCGTGTCGGCGGCGCCGGAGGAGACCAGCTTCCCGGCGAGCTTCCTGAAGCGGCCGTCGTGGGCGCCGTGCGCCCCCTTGGCCAGCTTTCGCGCCACGGCGCGGTCGGACATCCCGGACTCGTTCGGGGTGACCATCGGCACGTTCAGCGCCAGGACGCGGCCCGGCTGTGCGGCCCGCCAGCGTGTCCAGGTGTCGAGGATCTCGGAGTCGCCCCCCTCGAGGGACTTCCAGCGTTCGCCGGGGAGGTAGGTGCGCCCGACCGTCACCTTGAGCCCCAGCCACGCCTCGAAGCCCGGCAGGAGGTCGGGACCGCGTTTGTCGGAGGCGAGGAAGACGCCCAGCGCCGCGGGGCCGGCGGAGGGGGCGGGCACGGGCGTGCCCAGGCTGACCGATGCCACGGCCACACCCGTGATTATCGCGAGCGAAAAGTGCAGATATTTCTTTCCTGCCACGATCGCACATCCCCGATTCTCGCCTCTCCTTCCTTCTCCATACCCCACGTTTCGGCAATCCGGATATCCGACTCGCGATTTGCCTGATTTATAGCTTTTCGCGAAGGAGAAGGAACATGCTCGATTGCACCGTCCCGGCGCTTGTGCTGCGACTGGACCCCAATAACTTTCATCATGGGACCCTCGGCGCCATCCGCTCCCTCGGCAGGGCCGGCGTGGAGGTGCACGGGCTGCTCGGGGACACGGACTCGCCCACCTCCCGCTCCAAGTACCTGGCGCGCGGGCACGCGTGGCCGCGCGGCGGGGGCATGGGGGACGTCGTGCGGACGCTCACGCAGGTCGCCCAGAGCATCGGCCGCCCGGCCGTCCTGCTGGCGCTGGACGACGCGGGCGCCATCGCCGTCGCGGAGCACGCGGCCGAGCTGCGCCCGTACTACCTCCTTCCCGACCAGGTGCCCGGACTGCCGCGCGCCCTCGCCGACAAGCGCCTGCTGGCGCAGCTGTGTTCCGCGTTCGGGGTCGTCCAGCCGGAGACCCGGCTGATCACCGGCGAACGCGACGCCGCGGCGGCCGTCACCGACTTCGGGCTGCCGCTGGTCGCCAAGTGGGCCCAGCCGTGGCTCCTGCCCGCCGGCGTCGGACTGCGCAACACCAGCCTGGTGCGCCGGGCCGGCCAGGTGCCCCGGCTGCTCCAGTACGTGGAGGGGCGCGACCTGCTGTTCCAGCGCTTCGTGCCCGGTGGGCCGCACTCGGACTGGTTCTTCCACGGCTACTTCGACGAGAACTCCCGCTGCCTGTACGGCGGAGCGGGACGCAAGGAGCGCGCCCATCCCAAGGGCGCCGGGCTCACCACCTACGGGCGATGGCTGCCCAACCCCGTCGTCGAGGGCACGGCCCGCGAGCTGGCGGAGCGGCTGGGCTACCGCGGCGTGCTGGACATCGACTTCCGCCACGACGCCGGCAGGGACGCCTACCACCTGCTGGACTTCAACCCCCGGCTCGGCGCCCAGTTCCGGCTCTTCAGCGACAGCAGCGGACTGGACCTGGTGCGGGCCGCCCACCTGCACCTGTCCGGCCGGCGCACGGCCCTGGGGCGGGCCGGACACGGCCGGACCTACGTGGTGGAGAACTACGACCTCCTCACCGCGGGCCCGAAGAGCCTGCGCGCCCTGTGGTCGGCGGACGAACTGGCCTGGCTGTCCGCCGACGATCCCCGGCCCTTCGTGGCCATGGCCAGGCATGCGATGAAACGCGGATTCACCCGGCTGGCCCGGCAGCGGGCCTAGCACGGCGAATGGAGGAGAACATGGCTACCTCGGTCATCGACGTGGCGATCGTGGGCGCCGGACCGTACGGGCTGTCCGTGGCGGCGCACGCCCTGCACGCCGGGCTGGACGCGCGGGTGTACGGCGAGCCGATGCGGGCGTGGGAGCGCCACATGCCCAGAGGCATGCTGCTGAAGTCCGAGCCGGACGCGTCCCATCTCGGCGACCCGGATCGCAGGCACGGCCTCGACGCCTTCCACCGCTACTCCTACGGGGAGCCGGTGCCGGTGGAGAGGTTCGTCGCCTACGGCAGGTGGTTCCGGGGGCGGGCGGTCGGCCGGGCGCTGGAGGAGACGGAGGTGACGGCCGTCGGCGTCGAGGGCAGGCTGTTCGCGCTCTCCCTGTCGTCGGGGGCGTCCGTGCTGGCCAGGACGGTCGTGCTGGCCCTCGGATTCCTGCCGTTCGCCCACCGGCCCCGCGCCCTGGCGGCCCTGCCGCCCGAGGCGGCCACGCACAGCTCCGACCACCACGACCTGAGCGGGTTCGCGGGCCGGGACGTGACCGTGCTCGGGGCCGGGCAGTCGGCGCTGGAGACCGCGACGCTGCTGGCCGAGGCCGGGGCGGCCGTCCGGCTCGTCGCCCGGACCGATGCCCTGGCCTGGAACGACGTGCCCGTCGAGCGGCGCCCGCTCATGTCGCGCGTGCTGGCGCCCCGCTCCCCGCTCGGGAGCGGCTGGCCGTCCGTGGCCTGGTCGCGGATGCCGTACGCGGTCCGGCACCTGCCGAGGGCGGCCCGCGCCCACATCGTGCGCAACACCCTCGGGCCGGCCGGGTCCTGGTGGCTGAAGGAGCGCTTCGACGGCGCCGTGCAGGTGACCCTGGGGACGCGGCTGGCGGCCTCCGAGTACCGCGACGGGGTCCGGCTGCGGCTGCGGGACCCCGCGGGAGCGGTCACCACGCTGGAGACCGAGCACGTCATCGCGGCGACCGGCTACCGGGTGGACGTGGCCAGGATCGGGATCCTGCACGAGGACCTGCGGCGCGCGGTGGCGGCGCCCGGTCCGGCGCCGCGGCTCGGTCCCGCCTTCGAGACGTCCGTCGCGGGGCTGCACCTGGTCGGGCTCGCGGCGGCGGCGACGTTCGGACCGGCCATGCGGTTCGTGTGCGGCTGCGACTTCGCCGCCCGCCGCGTGACCAGGGGCCTCGTGCGCCGACTTCGGGGAGCCCGGGCGTGAACCCGCGTAGAGCCGCGATGGTTCTTCACGCGGTGCTGCCCTGCGTGGTCACGCTGTTCGCCGGCGTCCCGGGGGCCGTCGCCGGGGACGCGCCGTCGTCCTTCACCAACTCGCCGGCGACGGCCTCGGGGCGGACGCCGTCCGGCGTGAGGGTGACCGTGCGCAAGACCATGATCGGGCAGACCCGCGTGGCCTCCGCCCAGGTGCTGACCCCGAGCACGTGGGCGCCCGCCGACGAATACCTCGTCCCGGCCAACGCCAAGATGACGGCGGGATTCATGGACCTCTACGAGGACTTCGCGGCCCGGCCCGGCGGCTGGAGCGGCGTGGCCATGCTGACGTTCACGTTCTCCCGGCCGGTACGCGACCCGCACCTGCACGTGTTCGGCACGGGCGGCCTGTCGCGCGACCCCAGGCGCGGCCGCGACGACTACTGGCCCGCCATCGACCTGGTCGGCGGCACCCCGGCCACGCCCACCTTCTCCGCGGCGGCCGGCTTCCCCGGCTACCGGGTCACGTCGGACTCGATCGAGCCGGAAGCGGTCCGTCCCGTCAGGTCCACCACCTGCGGGGTCGTCTACACCTGCGGCACGGCCAAGGTGAACGGCACCGTGACCGCGTTCACGATCCGCCTGAGCGCCCGTGACGTGCGCTACGGGCTCGGGGGCCCAGGCTGTGGGCCGCGTTCAAGCTCACGCTGGCCGAGGACGACTCCGACGCGCCCGCCTCGTACGGAGCCGCCTCCCACGCGATCACCGACTCCTTCCTGGGAGCCTCCGTGACCGCCGACCATCTGAACGTGGTGAGCACGGCGCCCCGCAGGGTGAGCGCCGACGAGGACGACGCCGTGACCGGCTCCCCGGCGGAGATCACCGTCCGGGACCTGGCCGGCACGCTGACGGTGCCCGTACGGGCCGGGTCGCCCGCGTACCTCACCGGCTGGATCGACGCCGACGGCGACGGCCGCTTCGGCACGGACGAGCGGGCCACCGCGAAGGTCGACAAGGACGCCACCACCGCCGAGCTGCGCTGGAGTCTGCCGAAGACACTGCCCACCGGCCCCACCTGGATGCGGCTGCGCCTGGCCGCCGAGGCGACGGCCCTGCCCACGGGATGGGCCGACAGCGGCGAGGTCGAGGACCACCCGATCCGGCTCGTCCGCCCGGCGGACGCCGTGAGCTGAGGCGGGTCAGAGCGAGAGCGCGGGCTCCATGACCTCGGAGGGGCACAGCCGGCCGATCACCGCGCGCACCTGGGCGCGCAGGGCGGGGTCCGTGAGGTGGCCGTCCTCGTCGAAGTGCGGGCAGGCCGGGGAGATCACCAGCTCGGCCCCCATCACGACGGCGCCCGCCGCCTGAAGGTGCTTGTACAGCTCCGCCTGCGCCCACATCGCGCCGCACGCCCGCGCGCTCGCGCTCATCACCGCCACGTGCTTGCCCGACAGCCGGTCGCCCGCCGACATCCAGTCCAGCGCGTACGTCAGCTCCTCCGGCAGCAGGCTGTGCTCGGGGGCGGTCAGCAGCACCGCGTCGGACGCGGCGACCAGCCCGATGAGCTCGCGCGCCACGACCGGCACCGGGCCAGGCGCGTACGGCGGGATCTCGCCCAGCCCCGGCCACACCGCGAAGTCGACGCCCGCGGGCAGCTCGCCACCCGCCGCGTCCAGCAATTTGTTGATAAACGACCCCGCGTGCAGACTGGCGGCGATCCCGATGATTTTCACCCTCTGCTCCCGAGCGGTTCCGAAGTTTCCAGAAACCTGCCCGATGCCTCGGATGTCCAAGACCAGCGCCGGGTCAAGACACGACTGGGGCCCGTTCGCGCCCTATCGCCGCGCCGGGTGATCGTCCGAGGCGCGCGGGCGGCGGAAGATCAGGGCCAGGACGCGCAGCACCAGGATGGCGGCGATCACCAGCAGGTTGTAGCCGATGAGCTGGAACAGCGAGGTGTTCGCCAGCGCCGGCGGGCCGCCGGCCGTCCCGAGGAGGATGACCGCCATCACCCCGGCCGTGGCCCCGAGCACCGTCAGCAGCACCTGGTGGAGCAGGCCCGTCACGTAACGGCGGTCGCGGTCGTCGGCGAGCAGCCGCACGTTCATGGTGAACCGGCCGTGCTCCGCGGCGCTCGCGATGCGCTCGACGCGGCGCGGCAGGCGGCGCAGCATCGGCAGCAGCGCGACCAGCTCCTGCGTGACGGACTCCTTGATCGTCTCCGGCGTGATCCGCTCGGCGAGGTGGCGGCCGGCGAACGAGCGGGCCTCGCCGATGAGGTCGAACCCGGGGGACAGGCGCACGAGCGTGCCCTCCAGCGTGGCCAGCGCGCGGAAGACGGCGGCCACCTCGGGCGGGATCGACAGCCCGTACGCCGAGACGATCCTGAACAGGTCGGTGAACATCTGCGCGCTGTCCATGCCGGCCGTCACGTGCCTGGCCATGAACTGGCCGAGCGCCCGTTCGAGCGCGGCCTCGTCGATGTCCTCCGGCCTGGGCACGACCTCGAGCAGCGCGTCGGTGACGCCCAGCGGGTCCTGGCGGTTCATGGCGAGCAGGAAGCGCCGCAGCGCCGAGCGCACGGAGTCGTCGAGCCGCCCGACCGCGCCGAAGTCGAGCAGCCCCAGCGTGCCGTCGTCGAGCAGCATGAGGTTGCCGGGATGCGGGTCGGCGTGGAAGACGCCCTCGATCAGGATCTGCCTGAGCAGGCAGTCGAGCAGGTCGCGGGCCAGCTGCGGGCCCTGCTCGGGGGCGGCGGCGGTGACGGGCCGGCCGGACAGGCGCCGCATGACGAGCACGCGTTCGGTGCACATGGCGCTGATCGGGGCGGGGTAGGTGACACCGCCGCCGCCGGAGGCGGTGACGGCCGCCATGTTGGCCGCCTCCACCCGGAAGTCGAGCTCCTCGCGGATCGCCGTCGCGAACCCCTCGGCCAGGTCGCGCAGGCCGAGCGAGCGGCCCCAGCGGGTCCTGGACTCCAGCGTGGCCGCCAGCCGCCGGACGATGTCGAGGTCCTTCGAGACCACCGGCCAGATGCCCGGCCGCAGCACCTTGACCACGACGCTCTCGCCCGAGTGCAGGCGCGC
Source organism: Nonomuraea angiospora (assembly GCF_014873145.1). Lineage (NCBI taxonomy): Bacteria > Bacillati > Actinomycetota > Actinomycetes > Streptosporangiales > Streptosporangiaceae > Nonomuraea > Nonomuraea angiospora. The sequence goes on from NZ_JADBEK010000001.1 coordinate 12,219,564, forward strand.
GGCGTGGACCTGCCCGATGGAGGCGGCGGCCAGCGGCGTCCGGTCGAACTCGGCGAACGCCTCGTCCACCGGCCCGCCCAGCTCGGCGGCCAGCACCGGCTCGATCTCCGGCCACGGCGCCGGGGCGACCTGGTCCTGCAGCCGGCCCAGCTCCTCGACGAACTCGGCGGGCAGCAGGTCGCGCCGGGTGGACAGGACCTGGCCGAGCTTGATGAACGTGACGCCGCCCTCGTCGAGCGCCTCGCGCAGCGACCTGGCCAGCCGCACCTTGCCCGAGCGGTCGTCGAGCCGCTCGCCCCGGCCGCGCAGGTACGGGCCGAGGCCGTGCTTGATGGCGATCCGGGTGATCTGCGAGTAGCGCCTGGCCCGGGACAGGCGGCCGCGTACGGACCTGACGAGCTCCAGCGGCCCCGGCACCGAGCCCGGCGGCACCAGCGCCTCGGCGATCACCAGGATCACCATGGGGATCAGCACCACGCTCATGACGATGAGCAGCAGGATCCCCATCGCCGGCGCGGCGGGCGGGTTCTCGCGGTCGACGGGGCCGAGCGAGGACAGGATCGGCTCCAGCATCGGCTGCGCCAGCGCGAAGGCGACCAGCGCAGCCAGGAACGTGCGCAGCCTGCCGAACCTGACGTCCAGCAGGCGCTGCGCCGCCGTGGCCAGACCGATGATCATCAGGAGCGTGAAGACGCTGAGGAGCAGCTGGGTGGGGAGATCCATAGAGCAGGATCCTTCCACGGCGGCGCTCCCCGCCAGATGCCGGCGGCGGGCGCGGGTCCGTCAGCGGGCGGCGGCGCGCGCCCGGCGCTCCTCGCGGCGCTCGACGAACCTGGCGGCCGTGGTCTCGGTCTTGGCCAGGAACGCGGACAGCTCCTCGCGGGCCCGCTCGCCCTCGGCGTCCAGCCCGGTCTTGTCGAACACCGACCACTGCTTCAGCACCGGCATCAGCACGTCGTCCAGGTGGAGGCGCAGGTCGTAGATGCCCTCGTTCGCGATGATCATGGCCTTGCGGGCGAACCCCTCGATGCCCGAGCCCGGCATCTGGAACGTGGTGACGACGTCGGTCACCGCGCGCATGGTCTGGTTGGGGTCCAGCTCGAAGGCGGCCTTGAGCAGGTTGCGGTAGAAGAGCATGTGCAGGTTCTCGTCGGCGGCGATCCTGGCGAGCAGACGCTCGCAGCCCTCGTCGCCGGAGGCCCTGCCGGTGTTGCGGTGCGCGATGCGGGTGGCCAGCTCCTGGAAGGAGACGTACGCGAGCTGCTGGAGCATGGTGCCGTACTCGGTGATGAAGCCGTTCTCCATGTGGTGCATGCGGGCGCGCTCGAGCGCCACCGGATCGACGGCGCGGGTGACCGTGAGGTAGTCGCGCAGCGCGGTGCCGTGGCGGTCCTCCTCGGCCGTCCAGCGGTGCACCCAGGTGCCCCAGGCGCCGTCGCGGCCGAACGTGCTGGCGATCTCGTGGTGGTAGCTGGGGAGGTTGTCCTCGGTCAGGAGATTGACGATGAGCGAGATGCGGGCCGCCTCGGGGATCTTGGAGTCGCCTTCCTGCCACGCCTCGCCCCCGTAGATGCCGTCGAAGTCGCGGCCTTCGCTCCACGGGATGTACTCGTGCGGGAACCACTCCTTCGCCATCGTGTGATGGCGGTCGAGCTCCACGGCCACCACGGGCTCCAGCTCGTGCAGCAGCTCCGTCTGAGTCATCGCCATAAAAGATCTTCTCCTTCAGGTTACGGTACCGTAGGTTAGGCTACCGGAAGGACATACCGGTCAAATAGGGTGTCCCTATGCGACCCAGTGTCCGCGGTGTCCTGCTCGACCACGACGAGCGGCTGGTGATCTTCCGCCGTACGGTTCCGGGACGCGACGTCTATTGGAGCATCCCCGGAGGGCATGTCGAACCGGGGGACGACACGCTGGAGCACACCCTGCACCGGGAACTGCTCGAGGAGCTGGGCGCGACCGTCTCGGCGGTGACGCCCCTGGTCACGCTGTCATACCCCTGGCAGGGCGAGCTCAAGACGCAGCACGTCTACGGCTGCCGCCTGGTGTCGATGGATCCGGGGCTGCGGCACGGGCCTGAGTTCGAGGACCCGTCGCGGGGGCTGTACGAGGTGGAGCGGGTACGGCTGAACCGTTCGGAGATCACGTCCCGGCACCTGGTGCCCGAGCCGGTCGCCGACTACCTGTCGACCGCCATCACGGACCTGCCCCGCCTGATCGGCCAGGGCTCTCCGCCCGGTTAGGGCTCGCGGCGCAGGCGCTTCAGGTCGGAGCGCTGCTTCTTCGCGGCGATGCGGCGCTCGACGGCGCCGCGGCTGGGCTTGGTCGGGCGGCGGCGCTTGGGCGGCGGGGCGATGGCCTCGCGCAGGCGCTGGGCCAGGCGGTGCGCCGCGGCCTCCCGGTTGCGCAGCTGGGAGCGGTATTCGGAGGCGGCGATCGTGATCGTCGGGGAGCCCAGCCGGTCGAGCGCCCTGGCCTTCAGCGCGGGCGGCAGCGCGGTGCTGGCGGCCACGTCGAAGACGAGCTCCACGCGGCTGTCGGTGGTGTTGACGCCCTGGCCGCCGGGGCCCGACGAACGTGAGAAACGCCAGACGAGCTCGACGTCGGGGATGACGATCGAGTCGTTGACGATCAGCGGGCCGGGCATGTGCGGGACTCCTGTTCTCTCACCAGCACTAACAGTAAATGGGTGATGTATGCCGCGCGCAACGGCATTTCCCCTTCTCTGTTGAGATGGCGGACTGCAAGTGACGTATGCCACCATCGCGCGGAGAATCACGTGTGGGGGAGGCGCTGTGGCCGCGATCGTCGGCGTGCACGGGATCGGCAAGTACAACTACTACCTCGAGGCCGGGCGGTCCGCGACCGGAGCGGCCGAGGCCATGCGGGTCAAGTGGGACCGCTACCTCCAGGTGGCGCTCGGGGGCGAGGCGCGGCCCTACTTCAGCGAGGTCGCCTACTTCTCGCACCACCTGCACAGCGGCAAGGGCGGCGAGGAGGAGGCCAGGGCCGCCGCGGCGGCGGAGGGCCAGATGCAGCAGGTGCTCGTCGCCTGGGCGAAGAACCTGGGCGTGGGCGAGCACGTGACGGGGGCGCTCAAGTCGTTCACCGGCTGGCTGCTCGACCGGCTGGACGGCAGGTCGGCGGCGTTCGCCAAGCTGTTCGCGCCGGAGGTGGCGGCGTACCTCACGGACGAGGGCAAGCGGGAGAAGTGCCGGCAGGCCGTGGCCGACGCGATCAGGCGCAACCGGCCCAAGGTGGTGATCGCCCACTCGCTCGGCAGCGTGGTCGCGTACGAGACGCTCTGGGGCGACCCCAGCCTGCGGATCGACCTCCTGATCACCCTGGGCAGCCCGCTCGGCATGCGCAACGTCGTCTTCGAGCGCCTCCTGCCCGCGCCCATCAACGGCCGCGGCGAACGCCCCCCGGGCGTCAAGCGCTGGGTGAACATCGCCGACAAGGACGATATCGCCGCCATCCCGCCCAACCTGGCCGTCAGCTTCACCGGCATCGACGCCGAAGAGCTGGTCAACCTGGATTGGATCGACTTTCACACCGTGGAGAAGTACTTAGGTTGCCCGGCGCTGGACCCGCATCTGCGACCATTCCTGGCATGACGTGGATTGTGTTCGACTACGGCGGCGTCCTGTGCCTGCCCCAGCTCGATTCCGACAACGAGGCCATGGCGCGGGCGGTGGGCGCGGACCCGGACGCGTTCCGGCGCGGCTACTGGGAGCACCGCCTGGAGTTCGACCGGGGGAGCCTGGGCCCGCTGGACTACTGGTCGGCCGTGCTGGGCCGGCCCGCCACCACGTCCGAGCTCGCCCGCCTGGTCGCCATGGACGTCGCGAGCTGGGCGTACCCGAACGAGAGCACGGTCGCCCTGCTCGGCGAGCTGATCGGGGCCGGGCGTGACGTGGCGCTGCTGTCCAACATGCCCGTCTGCGTCGGCGACGGCCTGGACGAGCTGCCCTGGATCGCCGAGGTCGGCCACCGCTTCTACAGCGGCAGGATGGGCCTGGTCAAACCCGACCGGGAGATCTACGACGAGATGGCCCGCGCGCTGGGCGCCGACCCGTCCGAGGTCGTCTTCATCGACGACCGCGAGGAGAACGTCGAGGGCGCCGAGCGCGCGGGCATGACCGGCGTGCACTTCACGGACGCGTCCACGCTCCGCGGAACGCTGTCTGGCGTGCACGGAGCCATCGGATGAACGCTCAGTGAGGTCATCGGCCGGGTGAAACCCCGCGAACAGGACGACTGATGCTGTTCACCCGTGCTTGACTCGGCTGTCACGGCCGGGTCAGCGCGGGCGGACATACCTGTGAACGTGGACCGCAGAGCCTTCCTGACAGCGGCGACAGCCGGACTCCTCCTTCCCCAGACCGCCACTCCGGCGGCAGCGGCCAGAACCCTCAGATCCGACCCGTTCACGCTGGGCGTGGCCTCCGGCGACCCGTCGGCCGACGGCTTCGTCCTGTGGACCAGGCTGGCACTCGACCCGCTGGCCGGCGACGGCCGCGGCGGCATGCCCGCCCGCGACGTGGACGTGGACTGGCAGGTCTCGGCCGACGAGCGCTTCTCCAAGATCGTCAGGTCCGGTACGGCCACCGCCAGGTCGCGCGACGCCCACAGCGTCCACGTCGAGCTGGACGGGCTGGAGCCGGGGCGCGAGTACTTCTACCGGTTCAGAAGCGACGGCAGGCTCTCCCCGGCGGCGCGCACCAGGACGACCCCCGCCGGGGAGACGCCGCTCAACTTCGCGGTCGCGGCGTGCGCCCACTACGAGCACGGCTACTACACGGCCTACCGCCGCCTGGCCGAGCAGGAGCCCGACCTGGTGGTGTTCCTCGGCGACTACATGTACGAGTACGGCCCCAGCGGCTACACGGCGCTGGCCGGCCGCGTACGCACCCACACCCCCGGCAAGTGCCAGACGCTCGCCGACTACCGGCTGCGGCACGCCCAGTACAAGAGCGACCACGACCTCCAGGCCGCGCACGCGGTCGCCCCGTGGCTGGTGGCCTTCGACGACCACGAGATCGAGAACAACTGGGCCGGGCCCGTCTCCAGCACGAACGCGCCCGGCTTCACCAGGCGCAGGGCGCAGGCGTTCCGGGCGTACTACGAGAACATGCCGCTGCGCCGCGCCAGCCTCCAGGGGGCGGTGCTCAGGGTGAACCGGCGGATCTCCTGGGGGACGCTGGCCCGCTTCCACCTGCTGGACACCCGGCAGTTCCGCGACGACCAGGCGTGCCTGGACGGCGTGCGGGCCGGGTGCGACGACCGGCTGGCGTCGGGGCGGACGCTGCTCGGCCCCGACCAGTGGCGCTGGCTGGAGAGCGGCCTGCGCGGCTCGACCACCCGCTGGAACCTGCTGGGGCAGCAGATCATGATGGCGCAGCGCGACTACAAGGTCGGGCCCGGGCGCGAGGTGAACCTGGACTCCTGGGACGGGTACGCCGCCGAGCGGACGCGGCTGCTGGGCTCGCTGGCGGGGACCGAGAACCCGGTGGTGCTGACGGGGGACGCGCACATGCACCACCTGGCCGAGCTCAAGACCGACTTCGACGACCCGGACTCGCCGGTGGTGGCCAAGGAACTGATCGCCTCGTCGATCGCGAGCGACGGGGACGGGTACCGGGACCGGACGTGGATCGCGGAGGCGCTGCAGGAGAACCCGCACTTCTCCTTCATCGACCAGCGGCGGGGGTATCTGATGGCGCGGCTGACCCGGGATGAGCTTTCCGTCGATTTCCGGACATTGGACTACATTTCGCGGCGGGGCGCTCAGGCCAAGACCGCTCACCGGCTCACCATCCCGGCAACCACCGGCCCCGCGGCCGCCGGCCGGGCGGGCGCAGCGCGCGTCGGCTGAAGGTTCGCTGGGAGCAACCTGAAAATCCGCTCAACGACCCGCCCACCCGCCCCACCGACCACCCACCCACCGGCGCGGCACCACGCCCACTGGGGGCACGCTCCCCGGGGCGCGAGCCACGCCCCCGCCTGGCATGCCCGCCCACCGGCGCGCCATCTTGCGCGCCCACCGGGGCGCCGTCTCGCGCACCCGCCTGGCGTGCCCACCATGCCCACCGGGGCGTCCGCCGTGCCCTTCTGGCATGCGGGGCGGCGGTCACCAGGCCGCTCCCGAAGGCGTTTGCCGCGCCCACCGGAGGCGCCAGGTGGCGCCGCCGGTAGGCGCGCCGGGCCGGGGCGGCACGCCGCACGTGCGGCCCTGCCCGGGACCCGGCCGGGAGAGGAGGTGCCGGGCCGGTCCAGGGGGTCAGGCGCCAGGCCAGCTCGCGTCCGGGAACTCGCCGTTCGTGGCACCCGACATGACCACTTCGTCGCTCTCCTGCAGCCCTGAGGTCACCTCCACGTACTGGTCGCCGCGGACGCCCGTCCGCACCACCTTCGCCGAGTCGCGCCCGCCCGCCCGGACCGTGACCACCTGGGCGCCGTCCGACCTGCTGCGGACCGCCGAGGCGGGCACGTAGATCGCGTCCGCGGCCGTGTCCGTGGTGACCGTCACCGAGGCGGTCTGCCCGAGCATGAGCCCGGCGGGCGGCTCGTCGAAGGCCAGGGTGACCGAGTAGCGGACGAGCTGGCCGCTCACCGTCGCGGTCGGCGCGATGGCCGTGACCGTCCCCTCGTACTGCTGGCCGTTCCGGGTGGCCAGGGTGATCCGGGCCTTCTGGCCGAGCTTGAGCCGGTTCACGTCCGACTCGGTGACCATGGCCTGGACCTGCAGCTCGTTGAGGTCGCCGAGGCTGGCGAAGGTGCCGGTGCCGGCCTGGTCGCCGACCGCGCCCGCCAGCGACAGGACCGTGCCCGCCGCCGGGGCCACGATACGGGTCGCCCGTACGGCGTCGGCGGCCTGCTCGAGCGCGGCCTGCGCGCGATCCACGTTCGCGCTCGCCTGCTCCTCGCTGACGCCGCCCTGCCCCTGACTCTGCGCCTGCCCCTGACTCTGGCTCTGCGCCTGGCCCTGGCTCTGGCTCTGGCCCGTTGAGCCGGTGCCGCGGTTGCAGGACGACTGCGCGTTCGGCCGGGCGGCGCCGCTCGTCGGTCTCGTGCTCGTTCCCGCCGACGGCTTGCCGCCGGCCGTGGGGCGGCCGCTCGCCGACGGCTTCGCGCCGGTGGACGGCTTGCCGGAGCTCGTGGCGGACGGGGTGGCGTCCGAGGTCGGACGGCTCCCGGACTGGTCGGAGCCCCCGCCCGGGATGCCGCCGTGGGAAGCGCCGCCGGTCGGGGTGGCGGTGACGGTCGTGGTGACGGTGGCCGTCACGGTGACCGTGACCGTGGGCTGCGGCTCGGGGCCGGGGCCGGGGCCGGTGGGGCCGGGGTCCGTGGGGACGGAGGTCGGCGTGCCGGTGGGGCGCGGGGTGGAGCTGGTGGCCGGGCTCGCGTTGCTCAGGGACACGCCCTGGGTGGGGGGCGCCGTCGGCCCGAGCGCGCCGTTGGCCCCACTGCCGTTCGCCCCACTGCCGTTCGCTCCACTGCCGCTCACCTCATCGCCGCTGAACACGCCGCCGACCGTGCCGCCGCTCGGCCGGCCCGTGGGCGTGGGCGTGGGCGTGGGCGTGGGGGTCGCACGCCTGGTGGGCGTCGCCGAACCCGCGGGTGTCCCGCCGGTGGGCGTCGCCGCGCCGGTGGCGGACGTGGCCGGCGTCGCGCCGCCTCCGGACGGCGTACAGGCAGCGGGGCTGGCGGCGCCGACCGGGGACGCGGCCGGGGACGCGGCCTTCTCCGCGGCCTTCTCCTGGGCCTCCTCCAGGGCTTCCTCGGCGGCGGCGAGATCGGCCTTGGCCGCCGTGTACGCCTCCCGCGCCGACCGCCCGTCGATCCTGGCCAGCACCTGCCCCTTCTTCACCTTGGTCCCGACTTTGACGTACACCTTGGTCAGCGTCCCCGAAGAGCCGAACGCCAGGTCCCTGCGCGAGCCGTCCACGGTGTTGCCCGCCGCGCTGACCGTGGCCGTGACCTGGCCGCGCTGCGCGGCGGCGAGCCGTACCTGGACGGTGGGCGGGGTGTCGTCGCGCAGCGCCAGCACCAGGCCGGACCCGGCCACGAGCACGGCGAGGGCGAGGCCGCCCAGCGCGAAAGTCGGTCTCATGGCCGCCCATCCTGGCGAAGCCGGCTCGCGCCAGGCTGCGAGCAGCCTAAGAGTTACCTGTGTACCTGAAGGGACCTCCAGGTTGTCAGCGAACGTTCAGCTCGCTCGCGGCTCCGGCGCAGCCTGGTGTGCAAGGGTCACCGGCTGTGAAGGTGTCGACAAGGCGCAGAGCGCTGATGACCAACGGAGCGCTGGTGGTGCTCCTGCTGGGCGGTGCCGCGCTCGCGTACGCCCAGCTCGGCACGGGACAGGCGGCGGGCCAGACTGCCGTCAGGACCGTGACCGCGAGCCGCGGCTCCGTGGTGGCCTCGGTGTCCGCGTCGGGCGCGGTCGAGAGCTCCAAGTCCAGGGCCCTGTCGTTCGGTACGACGGGGACGGTCGAGAAAATCTATGTCAAGGCCGGCGACAAGGTGAGCAAGGGCGACCTCCTGGCCAGGCTCGACGACGACGCCGCGCAGGAGAGCCTGTCGGCGGCCAAGGCCACGTACGACGAGGCCGTCGACGACGGGACCTCGACGGCCCAGCTCTACGCCGCCTACATCAAGGCCCGCAACGCCTACCGGGAGGCCCAGCGCACGGTCGCGGCCACCGTGCTGAAGGCGCCGTTCAAGGGCACGATCACGGCGGTGAACGGCTCGGTCGGCGGCAGCAGCTCGGGATCGGGCTCCGGATCCGGCTCGGGATCGGCTTCGAGCGCGGGCTCCGGTCAGAGCGCGGGCCAGTCCTCGGGCTCCGGCGGCGCTCAGAGCTCCGGCGGGTTCGTCGAGCTGGCCGACACCGGCAAGCTGCAGCTCGTGGGCACCTTCACCGAGTCCGACGTCGGCAAGATCAAGAACGGCCAGGAGGCCACGGTCACGTTCGACGCCCTGCCGGGAGTGACCGCCACGGGCAAGGTCACGCAGATCCAGCCGGTCGCCTCCACCAGCAACAATGTCGTGCAATATCCGGTCACGGTGACGTTCACGAAGGTCCCGGGACAGGTGCGGCTGGGCCAGACGGCCACGGTCGAGGTCGTGGTCGGCCAGGCCGACGACGTCGTCACCGTACCCTCGACGGCGGTCTCCACCAGCGGCGGCCAGACCACGGTCACCCTGCTCAGGAACGGCACGCAGACCAGGACCCCGGTGGAGGTCGGCGTGCAGGGCACGACGCTGACCGAGATCAAGTCGGGCGTCTCCGAGGGCGACCAGCTCGTGCCCCCGGCGACCACGACGAGCACCACGGGCGGCAACCTGCGCTTCGGCGGTGGCGGCGGCTTCCCCGGTGGCGGTGGCGTGCCCGGCGGCGGCGGGCCGGGAGGCGGGCGATGACGGCCCCGGAGGTCCCTCCCGTCCTGCGGGTGCAGGACCTGGTCAAGGAGTACGGCGAGGGCGACGCGAGGGTCCGCGCCCTGCGCGGCATCAGCCTGGACGTCGAGCGTGGCGACTATGTCGCCATCATGGGCGCCTCCGGCTCCGGCAAGTCCACGCTCATGAACATCCTCGGCTGCCTCGACGTCCCCACCTCCGGCACGTACCTGATCGACGGCGCCGACGTGGGACAGCTGGACGAACGCCAGCTCGCCATCCTGCGCAACCGCAGGGTCGGGTTCGTGTTCCAGTCGTTCAACCTCATCCCGCGCATGAGCGCGCTGGCCAACGTCGAGCTGCCGCTGGTGTACGGCGGCATCGGCCAGGCCGAGCGGCGCAGGCGGGCCCTGGCCGCGCTGGACCAGGTCGGGCTGACCGACCGCGTACACCACGAGCCGAACCAGCTCTCCGGCGGCCAGCAGCAGCGCGTGGCCGTCGCCAGGGCCCTGGTCACCGCGCCCGCGCTGCTGCTGGCCGACGAGCCGACCGGCAACCTCGACACCGCCTCCACCAACGACGTCCTGGAGATCCTGGACCGGCTCAGCGAGTCGGGCCGCACGATCGTGCTCATCACCCACGAGAACGACGTGGCCGCGCACGCCAAGCGGGTGATCAGGCTGGTGGACGGCGAGGTCGTGGAGGACCGCCGCCAGGGCCCGGTGGACGGCCCGCCGCCCCGGATGGCGGGAGTCGCCCGGTGAACCAGCTCGAGATCCTCCGCTTCGCGCTGCGCGGCCTGCTGGCCAACAAGATGCGCAGCTCGCTGACCACGCTCGGCATCCTCATCGGCGTCGCCGCGGTCATCATGCTGGTCGCCGTCGGCGAGGGCTCCTCGCAGAGCATCACGCGCAACATCCAGCGCCTCGGCGCCAACACCCTGACGATCTCCCCGCAGTTCTCGGGCGGCGGCGGCGGTGGTGGCGGTGGCATGCGGGCGCCCGGCGGCGGCACGAACACCGGCCCGCGCACCCAGGCCAGGCAGCTCAGCCTGGCCGACGCCAAGGCGCTGACCGACAGGACCCTGGCGCCCTCCGTCAGGAGCGTCTCGCCGGTCGTGACCGCCTCTTCCTCGACCGCCACGTACGGCGCCGCCAGCCACGCGATCTCGCAGTTCGTCGGCACCTACCCCAGCTACTTCGAGGCCGTCAACAAGCCGGTCTCGAAGGGCACCTACTTCTTCAACGACGACGTGCTGGCCGCCAGGAAGGTCGTGGTGCTCGGCCAGACCGTCGTGGAGGAGCTGTTCGGCACCGTCGATCCCATCGGCAAGCAGGTCAGCGTGTCCGGCGTGCCGTTCACGGTCGTCGGGGTGCTGAAGGAGACCGGGTCCACCGGCATGCAGGACGCCGACGACGTGGCCATCGCGCCGCTGCCCGCCGTACAGCAGAGCCTGAGCGGGTTCGGCTCGCTCAGCTCGATCGTCGTGCAGGCGTCCGGGGCCGACACCACGACGGCGGCGCAGGCCGAGGTCACGGCCATCCTCAACCAGCGGCACGGCATCAAGAACGACAACGCCGACTACCGCATCCTCAACCAGGCCACCCTGCAGGAGACCGTCAGCGCGGCCACCGGCACCTTCACCGTGCTGCTGGGCGCCGTGGCCGCGATCTCGCTGCTGGTGGGCGGCATCGGCATCACCAACATCATGCTGGTGACCGTCACGGAGCGCACCCGCGAGATCGGCATCCGCAAGGCGATCGGCGCGCCCAGGAGCGCGATCCTGGGCCAGTTCCTGCTGGAGGCCACGCTGCTGAGCCTGGTCGGCGGGCTGTCCGGGGTGCTGGTGGCGTTCATCGGGACCAGGTTCACCGTGGCCGGCATCGAGCCGGTCCTCGTGCCGTCGTCGGTGGCGCTCGCGCTGAGCGTGTCGGTGGGGATCGGGTTGTTCTTCGGCAGTTATCCCGCCAACCGGGCGGCCAAGCTGAGGCCGATCCAGGCCCTGCGCCACGAGTAAGGAGAATGACATGGCCCAGCTCGACTCCTCGCCGTACCCCGACGACCTGGGGGAGGAGCTCGCCGTACAGCCGCGGAAGGGCACCTCCAAGCTCACGCTGGCGCTGGCCGCCGGCGTCGTGCTGGTGGCCGGTATCCTCATCGGCATTCAGGCCGCCAACCTGTTCGGCTCGCCGGCCGCCTCCGCCGCCGGGGCGCAGCAGCGCCCCGGCGGCGGGTACGGCCAGCAGCAGGGCGGTTCCGGCCAGCAGCGTGGCGGTTTCGGGCAGCCGCCCGGTTACGGTGGAGGCCAGCGGATGGGCGGCGGCGGGGGAGGCACCATCGGCACCGTCGAGAAGGTCGAGGGCGGCAAGGTCTACGTGAAGACCATGGACGGCTCCACCGTCACGGTCACCACCGACGACCGGACCACCGTCCAGATCTCCAAGCCCGGGAAGGTGTCCGACCTCCGGACCGGCACCAGCGTGGTGGTACGCGGGCAGCAGGGCGGCGACGGCTCGGTGACCGCGACGTCGATCACGCAGGGGAACCTCGGAGGAGGCCCGCGATGACGCGCGAGCCCGAAGCCCGGCTGCTGGTGGTCGATGACGAGCCCAACATCAGGGAGCTGTTCTCGGCCAGCCTGCGCATGGCCGGCTTCGAGGTGCTGACCGCGGCCGACGGCATGGAGGCCCTGCGGGTGGCCGAGGAGAGCTCGCCTGACCTGGTGATGCTCGACGTCATGCTGCCCGACCTGGACGGCCTGGCGGTCGCGGGCAGGCTGCGGTCCCGCGGCCGCCGGGTCCCGGTGCTGTTCGTGACCGCGAAGGACACGTTCGAGGACCGCATCGCGGGGCTGGGCCTGGGCGAGGACTACGTGACCAAGCCGTTCAGCCTGGAGGAGGTCATCGCCAGGATCCGGGCGGTGCTGCGCAGGACCCGGCGCGGCGTGCCGCCGCCCAACCGGCTGCGGGTGGCCGACCTGGAGCTGGACGAGGAGAGCCACGAGGTGTGGCGCGACGGCATCCCGGTGAAGCTGTCGCCGACGGAGTTCAGGCTGCTGCGGTACTTCATGCTCAACGTGGGCCGCGTGCTGTCGAAGACGCAGATCCTCGACCACGTCTGGAACGGCGACTGGCGCACCGACGTCGGGCTCGTCGAGTCGTACGTCTCCTACCTGCGGCGGAAGGTGGACACGGGGGACCGCAAATACCTGCACACGCTGCGCGGGGTGGGCTACATCCTGCGCCCGCCGCGCCTATGAGCGGCGCCGTCTCTCCCGCGCGGCGCCTGCGCGCCAAGGGCGCGGCGGTGCGCAAACACCTGGCCAGGTCCCCGCTGTGGCTGCGGCTGGTGTCGGCGACCCTCCTGCTGGTCACCCTCGCCATCACCGTGACCGGCCTGTTCGCCGTACGCCTGATGCGCGGCTACCTCGTCGAGCGCGTGGACCAGCAGCTGCTCTCGGCCAGCCGCCCGCTGCGCGAGCCGCTCCCGCCGCCCGCCGACCAGCCCCGTCCCGGCGCCCGTCCGCAGCGTTTCTTCGGCCTGTTCTACGCGGTGATCCTCGACTCCGCCGGCGCCCCGATCAGGACGATCAGCGAGTCCACCGAGGACCACACGCCCGCCCTGCCCAAGCTCGACCTCCCCACGGTCCTGGCGCTCCACGGCCACCCCTTCACCGTCGAGTCGCGCGCGGCCGGGGGGCCGACCTGGCGCGTCGTCGCCGTGCCGGTCCGGGACGGCGAGACCCGGGTGATCGCCGTCAACCTGGGCGACGTGGACGCCACGGTCTCCCAGCTCGCCCTCATCGTGGGGGTCGCCGGCGGCGGCACGCTGGTGGTGCTCGGGTTCGCCTGCTACTGGCTGGTGCGCCGCAGCCTGCGCCCGCTCCGCGAGATCGCGCGTACGGCCAAGGACATCGCGGGCGGCGACCTGTCGCGCCGCGTGCCCATGTGGGCGGCCACCACCGAGGTCGGCAAGCTCGGCCGCTCGCTCAACGGCATGCTCGCGCAGATCGAGTCGGCGGCGCGCGAGCGCGAGTCGGCCGCCGAGTCGGCTCGCCAGTCCGCGACGGCCGCCCGGCGCTCGGAGGAGCTGATGCGCAGGTTCATGGCCGACGCCTCCCACGAGCTGCGCACGCCGCTGACGTCGATCAGGGGGTTCGCCGAGCTGTACCGGCTGGGGGAGGAGAAGGACCTGGCCGAGGCCGTACGGCTGCTGAGCCGCATCGAGGGGCAGGCGGCCCGGATGGGGCTGCTGGTGGAGGACATGCTCCTGCTGGCCCGTCTCGACCAGCGGCGGGAACTGGCCCGGCGGCCCGTGGACCTGCTCAGCCTGGCCGCCACCGCCGTCATCGACGCCCAGACGCTGGCGCCGGACCGCAGGATCGAGCTGGTGCGGCTGTTCGGGGGCGAGGGGGACGTGATCGTGACCGGGGACGAGTCGCGGCTCGGACAGGTCCTCAACAACCTCGTCACCAACGCCCTCACCCACACGCCGCCCGGCACGCCCTTCCAGGTGCGGGTGGGGCTGGACGGCGACCAGGCCGTGGTGGAGGTGGCCGACGAGGGGCCCGGTTTCCCTCCGGAGGTGGCCGAACGCGTCTTCGAGCGCTTCTACCGGGCGGACCCGGCGCGGAGCGCGGGCGGGTCGGGGCTGGGGCTGTCGATCGCGGCGACGCTGGTGGAGGCGCACGGGGGCATCGTGATGGCGGAAGGCTCACCGGGCAAGGGCGCCCTCTTCCGCATCATCCTCCCCACCACCCCCACCCCGCCCTCCACCTGACCCCTACCTGCTTCACCGCCCGCCCCACCGCTCACCCCGCGCGCCATTCACCGGGCCTCGGCACGTCGGCCCCCGCCCCACGCCGCCGCGCCGTCTCCCGTTTCAGGGGCGCCGCCCCTCCGCTCTTCCCCCGAGAGGACCTCAGCCGAAGGTGTACCCGTACAGCCCCGTGCCCTTGCTGAGCGGGCGCACCTTGCCCAGCTTCAGCCCCGCCTTCCGGGACCCGGGAGCGTACATGACCAGCCCCTGGTCCGGCGCCGCCACCACGAGCCCGTACAGCGGCCGCCGCGCCCCCAGCGCCCGATAACGCTCACTCAGCGGCAAGGTGGCCAGAGCGGCCCCGAAGTCCCGCCCCTCGCCCTTGATCAGCAGGTTCCCCACCCGCGTGAGCCCGCCGGACGCCCGCCCGGCCAGCACCTGGACCGCCTTCTCCCCGGGCACGCCGATGGCCAGCTCGTCGTGCCCGTCCCCGTTGAAGTCGCCCGTGGCCAGCGACGCCCCGAACCGGTCGTAGTACCGGGCCACCCCCTTGAGCGTGTTCTGCGACCACGCCTCGCTCTTGCGCGTGGTCAGCCCGCCGCGCGACCCGTACAGGACGTCCACGGTGCCGTCGCCGTAGTCCATGGCCCGCTGGTTCGCGCTGAGCCCCTCACCCGGCACCCCGATGGCCAGGTCGGCCCGCCCGTCCCCGTTGAAGTCGCCCGTGGCCAGCGAGGCCCCGAAGGCGTCCCACTTCTCGGAGGCCCCCTTGATGCCGGGGGTGCTCTGGGTGAGCAGCCGCGCCCGCTTCGCCCGTACGTCGAGGATGGTCACCGACCCCTGCCCGTCCAGCGTGACGCTGTCGGCGGGCGCGCCGACGGCCAGCTCGTCCTTGCCGTCCCCGTCGAAGTCCCCGGTCGCCAGCGCGGCGCCCCACTGGTCGGTCACGCTCGCCGCCTGCCGCACCCACGACGTCTTCTGAGTGATCTGGTACGGCTTACGCCCCTTCATCCAGTACACCGTCACCGCCCCGCCCGAGCGGTGGCTGGGCGCGCCGACGACCAGTTCGTCCTTGCCGTCCCCGTCGAGGTCACCGGCGGCCAGCGCCGCCCCGAACCGGTCGCTGGACGGCTTGGCCGGCGCCAGCTCCTTGCCCGGTACCAGCCCGTCGACCGAGCCGTTGAAGATCTGGACGACCCCGTTCCCGTCGCCGCCCGGCACCCGCGCCCCCACGAACTCCTCCGACACCCCGACGGCCAGGTCGGCGCACTTGTCGCCGTTGAAGTCGCCGACGGCCAGCGCCGATCCGAACGAGTCACCGGGTTCGGCGCCGTTCTGGGTGAGCTTCGCCTTCTTCCCGGACCCGTACATCACGGTCACCGACCCGGCCCGGGAGTCGTCGTAGGGCGCGGCCACGGCGAGGTCGGGCCGGCCGTCGCCGTCGAAGTCGAGAGGGTGCCCGCCGCACGCCCGTGCCGCGGCGGGAGTCGTACCGGAGGCGAGCGGGAGAAACAGGCAGGCGGCGAGGAGAAGGTTCATAACGGAAGTAATGTCCACTTAGGTCGAACCGTGCCTGAACAGCGCGAGAACGGCCCAGGAGGGCCGGATGCACATCGCTTGGCGATCCACGGCGTGGTGGGAACGTGCCAGGATAGACGCGTGGACATCGATCTCGCGGATCTGGATTTCTGGCGCAAGCCGCCCAAAGAGCGTAACGAGGCGTTCGCCCGGCTCCGGCAGGTGGAGCACCCGGTGTTCTTCCCCGAGAAGAAGGTGCCGTTCCTGCGCTCGGGCAAGGGTTTCTACGCCCTCGTGCGGCACGCGGACGTGGTCGAGGCCAGCCGCAACGCCAAGATCTTCTCCAGCGAGCCCGCCGTCACCAACCCGGAGCCGCCGGGCTGGGTGAAGCAGGTGTTCGGGGAGTCGATGGTCAACATGGACGACCCACGCCACGCCCGCCTGCGCCGGATCGTCACCCGCTCGTTCAGCCCCAAGATGCTGGCCGGGCTGCAGAGCGACATCGAGGCCGCCTGCGCCCGCATCGTCGACGACGTCGTCAAGGACGGGCCGCGCGACTTCGTCACCCAGGTGGCCGCTCGGCTGCCCATCCACGTCATCTGCGACATGCTGGACATCCCGCAGGAGCTGCGCGAGAAGGTCCACCAGCACGTCGACATCTCCACCGCCTACACCGGCGTGCGCCCCAGCCTGGCCCGCAGCGTCCAGATGGCCGGCCAGAACATGCTGGCCCTGCTCGCCCTGCAGCGCATGGTCATCAAGCTCGGCCACGAGCGCGTCGCCGACCCCAAGGGCGACCTGGTGTCCCTGCTGGTCAACGCCAACCCCGACGGGGAGAAGCTGACCGACAAGGAGCTCGGCTCGTTCTTCTCGCTGCTGCTGGTCGCGGGCAACGAGACGGCCCGCAACACGATGGCGCACGGCATCAAGCTCCTCACCGACAACCCGGCGCAGCGTGAGCTGCTGATGGGCGACTTCGACGCGCACATCAACGGCGCGATCGAGGAGATGGTCCGGTACGTGTCGCCGATCATGCAGTTCCGGCGCACGGTCACCGAGGACTACTCGCTGCGCGGGCTGGAGCTGAAGAAGGGCGACAAGGTCGTCCTGTTCTACGGATCGGCCAACCGGGACGAGTCGGTCTTCCCGGACGCCGACACGTTCGACATCACCCGCGAGACCAAGCCGCACGTCGGCTTCGGCGGCCCCGGACCGCACTTCTGCCTCGGCGCCAACCTGGCCAGGCAGGAGATGCGGACGATGTTCCGCGAGCTGCTGACCAGGCTGCCCGACATTCGCTCGGTCGGCGAGCCGGAGCTGCTGCTGTCGAACTTCGACAACAGCGTCCGCGCCCAGCCGTTCACCTTCTGAGGCTGTGACAGGGCTCAGCCTGGCTCGTCGTCGTCCTCCACCGCCAGCACGTTCGTCCTGATCGTGAGGAACGTGATCAGCGCCGCCACCACCATCATCCCGGCGCTGACCAGCATCGCCATATGGAACCCGGCGTCGAAGACCGGCGGGTTCCTGAACGCGTCGCCGACCAGCCCGACCAGCGGCGGCACGGCCGCCACGGCGAGCAGGCTCCCGGTGCGGGCCACGGCGTTGTTGACGCCGCTGGCGGTGCCCGCGTGCCGCTCCTCGGCCGTGGCCAGCACGGTCGAGGTCAGCGGCGCGACCGCCGCCGAAAGCCCCAGCCCGAACAGGGTCGCCGCGGGCAGCACCTGCAGCCAGTAGGAGGCGCCCGGCCCGATCGTGCTCATCGCGAGGAACCCGCCGGCCGCGAGCAGGATCCCGCCCGTCATCGGCCAGCGCGGCCCGAACCGCTTGGCGATCTCTCCGGCCCCGGGTGACAGGAGCAGCATCAGGATCGTCGTCGGCAGCATCGCCAGCCCCGCCGCGATGGGCCCGAATCCGGACACCACCTGGAGCTGGACCACGAGCAGGAAGAACACCACGCCCATGGCCGCGTACATGATCAGTGTCACCACGTTCACGGCGGTGAAGACCGGGTTGCGGAAGATCTCCACCGGCACCAGCGCGTCGGGCGACCTGCGGATCTCGGTCACCACGAAGACCGCGCCCAGCGCCAGCCCCGCGACCAGCGCCACCGGCGCGCCCGTCTCGATCAGCCCGTACGTGATCCCGGCCAGCGCCAGCGCCGCCAGCACCGCCCCCAGCACGTCGAACCGCCCCGCCGCCTGCTCGTCCTTGCTCTCCGGCACGTGCCGCAGGGTCACGAGCACGATCAGCGCCGCGAACGGCAGGTTGACCAGGAACGCCCAGCGCCACCCCACGCTCTGCACCAGCGAGCCGCCCAGCAGCGGCCCGATCGCGCTGGCCACGCCGCCCAGCCCGGACCACACCCCGACGGCCCGGGGCCGATCGTGCCGCACGAACGACGCCTGAATGATCGCCAGCGAACCCGGCGTGAGCAACGCCCCGCCGATGCCCTGCAGGGCCCGGGCCGAGATCAGGAACTCGATGTTCGGCGACAGCCCGCACAGCGCCGAGGCCACGGCGAACCACACGGTGCCGATCAAGAAGATCTTCCGCCGCCCGTAGCGGTCGCCCAGCGACCCGCCCAGCAGGATCAGCCCGGCGAGGGTGAGCGTGTACGCGTTGATCGTCCACTGCAGGCCGTCCATGCCCGCGTCGAGCTCTCTGCCCAGGAACGGGAGGGCGACGTTGACCACGGTGCTGTCGAGCAGCGCCAGCCCGGAGCCCAGCACGGTCGCGGCCAGGATCCAGCGGCCACGGGCGGACCCGAGCTGGACATGGCCGTTCACGGGCGCCGTCCCCGCGCCGTCAGCCGCACCGCTCACGCGAGTCCGCCGATGGCCCGCAGCACGAACTCGGACACCAGCTCCTCGGCCCGGTCCACCGTCACGCTCCCGCTGATCAGCGGAACCCGCTCGGCGCCGACGACGGCGAGGATCATGCGAGCCGTGGCCTGCACGTCGAGCACCCGGAAATCGCCGGACTCGACCCCGCTCTCGAGGATCTCCACCAGAATGCGCTGCATGGGCGCGACATGCTCGGCCAGCTGCTGGTAGGCGTCGGGCCCGAGCGCGGCACCGAGATCGGCGGCACCCGGATGCGGATGGGCGAGCAGCCCGGCCAGCTGCAGCCGTACGAACGCCCGCAGCCGATCAGCCGGTGAGGCACCCCCCGGCAGCTCCTGCTCGTAGCTGTCGATGAAGTACTGGGTCACCTGCTCGGTGAACGCCAGCAACAGGGCCGCCTTGTCGGGGAAGTAGTTGTACAGGACGGTCCTGGTGATCCCCGCCTCGCCGGCCACGTCCGTCATCGAGATCGCGTCGATGCCGTGCACCCTGGACAGCCGGGAGACGGCCTGCAGGATCCGGTCCCGCGTCAGCGTTCGATGCTCGCCGATCGTGGCGGCGGAGATCCGAGGCATACGCCCATCGTAGGCCGGGATTGTCAGAAGCCGACGCACACTCCCCCCATTCCCCCTCCCCTCCGAGACCCACCGCCGCCGATGGGCAACAGAGCAGCGAGGACGGTCCGTCGGCGGTCAGTCATCGGTCCTGATGATGTGGCGAGGTGGTGGACGGCGGTTGATGGCTTGTTCTGATGACGTGGTGAGGTGCTGGCTGGTGGTTGGTGGCTGGTTCTGAGGATGTGGTGGGGGTCCCTGGCGGCGGTTGGTGGCCTGTTCTGATGACGTGGTGAGGTGCTGGCTGGTGGTTGGTGGCTGGTTCTGAGGATGTGGTGGGGGTCCCTGGCGGCGGTTGGTGGCCTGTTCTGATGACGTGGTGAGGTGCTGGCTGGTGGTTGGTGGCCTGTTCTGAGGACGTGGTGGGGCCCTGGCGGCGGTTAGTGGCTTGCTCTGATGATGTGGTGAGGTGCTCGCTGGTGATTGGTGGCCGGTCCTGAGGACGTGGCGAGTGAGCCTCGTCGGGTTCGCCGGCCATTGGGCGTTAGGCGGTGGACGTGACGGCCGGGGTGGGTGGTGAGGCGGCGGTCGTGATGGCCGGGTGTGCGTAGTTAGGCGGCGGTCGTGGCGGCCGGGCGTGCATAGTCAGGCAGCGGTCGTGACAGCCGGGGATGGGTGGTTAGGCGGCGGTCTTGACGACGTGGAGGAGTTCGGCGAGCACCTCGGTGTTGAGCTGGTACGCCAGCTTCACCTCGCGGATCATGCGCTGACGCTCCCGATCGTCCAGTTCGAGCTCGTCCAGCCGCGTACGGTACTCGTTCTTGAACCTCGGCAGGCTGCCCAGCCCGTCGAAGATGTAGAAGTCGACGCCCCCGCCGGCGCCGTACCCGTAGATCTTCTGGAGCTCCATGCGGATGAACTGACCGCCGGAAAGGTCGCCCAGGTAGCGCGTGTAGTGGTGGGCTATGTAGCCGCTCGGCCAATCGGCCACCTGGTGGATCCGCGCGACCAGCGTACGGGTGGCTTTGGACGGCACGATCCGGCTGCGCCAGCTCGGACCGTAGATCGTCGCCAGGTCCCGCTCCAGCGCCCGCTCTCGATACAGCTCGGGAAAGACGAACCGGCCCGCCACGGGATGGTCGGCGAGTTGGCGTGACGCGCCGTCAAGTGCGATATACGCGAAGTAGTGTTGAGCTACCATTTCCCCGTATTCGTGCTCGCTCAGGCGGCCGCCCATGAGCTCCGCGAGATAGCTCTCGCCTTCGGCGGACTCGTGGTCAGCCCAGGTGGCGTTCTTCAGGGTTTCGGAGAACGGGGTGCTCACGACCTACCTCAACTCGCACGGAAGTTTCATGACGAAGTGTCACAAACATCGGCACCCGGAGTCAAGCTGATGACGACACCATGTCATCAAAATCCGGCTCTTCTGTCTCGTACCCAGGAAACACCACGTCAAGAGGTCACCTCGCCTTCGTGCCCCAGAGCGATGAGGGTCAGGTTGCGCAGTGATGGGGTCCCGGGAGTGAAGTAGTCGCTGTGACCGCCCGAGCCCACCGCGAAGACTCGAGCTCCGAACGATGGGTTCATAGGGTCGGTGCCGAAGCCCACGGGGCCGAGCTTGACCTTCGGCACGAACCTGATCCAGTCGTTCTTGCCGAGCCCTGCCCAGATCCGCAGCGGTGACACCCCTGCGCCTGTCACGGCTCCCTGAGCACCCTCCACGCTTGCCGGGCGCTGGGTGTCCAGCAAGTATGCCGTGCCGTGGGGGTCCGTCGGGTCTCTTGTGCCTTGGGTGGCATGTTCGCCTTTCATGCCAAGAGTCGTGTTTGCGGTTGGTGCGCTGAGGGTGACGGCTTCGGCGGTCTCCGCGTTGCGGGCCGGGTGGGTCAAGGCGGCGGCAGAGGGGGCGTCGAGGCCAGGGCTGCCGAAGATCGCGAGGTCGGTCACGGGTAAGCCGGGGACGGCTTTGGCGCACAGGACCGAGCCGTAGCTGTGGCACAGCAGTGCGATCGGGGCCGGGGTGCGTGAGTGGAGCTCCGTGACGGTGCGGCGCAGTGCGCGGGCGCCTTTGGCTGCTGCGTCGTTGGTGAGCGCGCCGAGGCTCAGCGTGGGTGGGGAGTCGTAGCCGAGCCATGCCACCGCCGCCAGCCGCTCGTGCGGGGCGAGCCGCGCGGCCTCCGCGAGCAGGGCCCTCGCCGCGCCTCCGGGGCGTTTTGTGCCGTCGTCGAACGTGGCGACCGTCGTGTCGGCACCGGGCACGATGACCGCCACCCGGTCGGCGGCGGACAGGTCGCCGTAGACCCGCACCAGCCGTCCGCTCGGCTGCCCCGGCCACGCCGCGAGGGCCCCCACCGTCACGAGTCCTGCGAGGAGAAGGTTTCTGAGCATGCTGGGAACGTTACGGAGAGTGGCCTGGCGTTCGCGTCACCGCAGGGTTTGACCTTTTCCGTAGTACTGGAGGGGGACGCGGGGCTACGGCGCGTGCTCGGCGTTGGCTCGGGTGCGGGCTGCCGACAAACCATCCCGGGTGGGTGCGTCATGCTCCACGCCCCGGCCCTTCGCAGATCATGCCAAGGGGGTGCCCCACAACGCCGCCGCCGCCCTGCCCAAGGTGCCCATCGCCCCAGCTCGGTTAGGCGAGATCATCTTGGGGCCGCGTGGGGGCGACGCGTCGTGAATGTCCGGAGAGCGGCGGATGCCACGGCTCTGCTGTTACGACCCGGCTGGGGATGGGTTGGTGCTGTGTGGCTTGGCGGTCTGTGTGGGTGCGGGCGGGGGACGCTGTTGGCCCGGCGGCTACGACCTGGCCCGGGGCGGGTTGAGGCTGTGGGGTGGTGGCGGGCTGTGCGGGTGGTGGCGGGAGATGTCGCCGGTTTACGGCTACGGCCTGGCCGGGGGCGGGTTGGGCGCTGTGGGGTGGTGCGTGGTGGGCTGTGCGGGTGGTGGCAGGAGATGCCGCCGGTTTACGGCTACGGCCTGGCCGGGGGCGGGTTGGGCGCTGTGGGGTGGTGCGTGGTGGGCTGTGCGGGTGGTGGCAGGAGATGCCGTCGGTTTACGACTACGGCCTGACGGAGGTGGGTTGGGTGCTGTGTGTGGTGGTGGTCTGCCTGGATGGGGGGCGGGTGGAGATGCTGTTGGGCGTCGGCTGCGACCTGGCCGGCTGGGGTAGGTAATGCTGGGCGTTGTGTACGGCGATGGCCCGTGTATGTACTCGCAAGAGACCATCGGTCCACGACCCCGAGCTGGCAGCGGGTCATGGAGTTCCGCTCGCCCCGCCCCCGGTCCTCAGCGGGTGTAGCGGTGCTTGGCGCCCGGGGGGAAGTACTCGGGGTCGCCGGACTCCCGGAGCCGGATGAACGGCACCTGCTGCGGTACGGGCACATAGTTGGCGAACTCGCTGTTCAGCCGCCGCAGCTGGGCCAGGATCGACCCGCCCACGGCCTGGGCGATCTCGTCGGTCGGTTTCTCGCCGGGCATCAGCTCCACCGTGATCGTCAGGTGCCGGTCCCGGTTGGCGTCCTCCACCACCTCCATCACGAACTTTCCGGTGACCGAGCCGCTGACCTCCGGCTGTTCCAGGCCGACCGCGATGTTCTCCGGGTAGACGTTCGCGCCGTAGTAGGACACGGTGAAGTGGCTGCGGCCGAAGACGTACACGAACGGCCGCTGCGGCCCCTCGGCCTCCGGCGAGAAGCCGTGCTGCCGGACGAAGCCCAGCATGTCCTCGTACGGCACCACGCCGCCCTCGTCGGCGATGTGGTAGCGGATGAGCGGGATGCCGTTGTCGCCGGAGAAGAGCAGGGTGCCCTCGTGCTCCTCGAAGAAGCGGACCTGCGGGTCGTACTGGATGAGCGTCGGAAGCCTGGACTCACCGAACAGTTCCCTGGCCGTGTCCGGGCGCGTGGACAGGAAGCGGCGGATCTCGACGGACAGCGGGGTCTCGTTGCCCAGGACGCCCGCGTCGGCGGTGCCGTACAGGGAGGCGATGCCCCGGACGGGGTCCACGATGCCCGCCCGCCGTGCGACGAGCGTGCGCCACTCCTCGCTGAACACCTCGCCGGCCGTGACGAGCCTGATGTTCCAGTCGGCCCAGGGGAGGTCCTCGGTGTCGATGACGTTCTTGAGGAACGGCGGGTAGCCCAGGAGCACGACCTGGTCGAAGTGGGGCGCCAGCTCGGGGATGACCCGCAGGATCTCCCTCCGGTCGGTGCCGGGGGCGACCACGGTGATCGGGTAGCCGCGTTCGGCCAGGTGACGGCAGCAGTTGACGGTGAACAGGCCGCCGACCCAGGTGCCCAGGGCGAAGCAGACGACGGCGAGGGTACGGCGCTCGCGGGCGTCAAAGGAGTCCCTGAAGACCTCCTCGAAACGGGCGGCGATCACTCGCTCGTCCGCCGCCGAGCGTGGCCAGAAGGACGGGACGCCGGTCGAGCCGGAGGACACAGCGATGATGTCCCCGATCGTGCCGTTCCTGCACAGGTCGGGGAGGGGATGGCGGTGGGTGTAGGTCTCCTTGGACGTCATCGGCAGCCCGACGAAATCCTGAAATGTCGTGACCTGCTCGGGGTTGATGTGGTTCTCCGCCAGAAAGGCCCTGTAGGCGGGAACAGTCGCCGCCACCTGATGGAAGAGCTCAACCGGGTCCATCAGCCGACTGTACGGCGGCGGCCCGTGAAGGGGAACGGGGCCGCGCAGGCACCACCCCGGGGTCATTTACCGGGGCCACGCAGGCACCGCTCCGGGGTCATTTACCGGGGCCGCGCAGGCACCGCTCCGGGGTCATTCGCCGGGGCCGCGCAGGCACTGCCCCGGGGTCATTCACCGGGGCCGCGCAGGCATCGCGCCCGGGGTCATTCGCCGGGGCGGACCAGGCCGGTCTCGTAGGCGAAGACGATCGCCTGGGCGCGGTCGCGCAGGCCGAGCTTCATCAGCACCCGCCCGACGTGCGTCTTGACCGTCTGCTCCGCCACGAACAGCTTCTCCGCGATCTCCTGGTTGGACAGCGCCTGCGCGACCAGCGTCAGCACCTCCGTCTCGCGCTCGGTGAGCTCGGCCGGTCGCCTGCCCGCCACCGGTCGCGGCGCGCCCAGCTTGGCGAACTCGTGGATGAGCCGCTTGGTGACCGCCGGGGCGATGAGCGCCTCCCCGGCCGCGACCACCCGCACCGCCTCCGCGAGTTGGGCGGCGGAGGCGTCCTTGAGCAGGAACCCGCTGGCCCCGGCCCGCAACGCCTCGTAGACGTAGTCGTCGAGGTCGAACGTCGTCAGGATGAGCACCTTCGGCGTCCCGCCCCGCGACAGGAGCTCCCTGGTCGCCTCCAGGCCGTTCATGACCGGCATGCGCACGTCCATGAGCACCACGTCGGGCCGCAGCGCCGAGGCCCGCTCCACGGCCTCCCGCCCGTTGGCCGCCTCGCCCACGACCTCGATGTCCGGCTGCCCGCTCAGGAACACGGTGAACCCCGTGCGCACCATCCCCTGGTCGTCCGCGATCAGAACCCGGATCAAGCCCTCTCCCTCTCCGTGGTCATCCGACGTCGTCCCCTGTGACGAATCCCCGGGGGCGCTCGTGGGTCTTCTCGCCGGCGTCGGTGACGGGCAGCGTGGCGCGTACCTCGAAGCCTCCGCCCGCCACGGGACCGGCGTCGAGCGTGCCGCCGAGCAGCGTCGCCCGTTCGCGCATGCCCGCCACTCCGTGACCCGCGCCGGGCCCCGCGCCGGGCGCGGCGCTCGGGCCGTTGGCGACGCGCAGCCGCAGCTCACCCCGTCGGTGCGCGACGTCCAGCGCCACCGTCGAGCCGGGCGCGTGCCGCATCGCGTTGCTGAGCGACTCCTGCACGATCCGGTACGCCGACAGCCCCACGGCCGGAGGCAGCCGGTCGAGCGGTCCGGCGCGCTTGACGAGCACGGCCAGCCCGGCGGCCCGGGCGTTGGAGACCAGCTCGTCGAGCCGGTCGAGCCCGGGCTGAGGGGCGGTGTCGACGCGTCCGTCCTGATCGCGCAGCACGCCGAGGACCTGGCGCAGCTCGGCGATCGCCTCCAGCGACAGCGCCCGGATCTCCGCCAGCCCCGCCTCCAGCTGGGCGGGGTCGCCCCTGGCCTTGAGCGGCACGGCCTCCGCCTGGATCGCGATCACCGACATGTGGTGCGCGACCACGTCGTGCAGCTCCCTGGCGATGCGGGCCCGCTCCGCCAGCACCGCCTGCGCGCTCTCGGCCTGCCGGGTGCGCCGCTCCTCCGTCTTCAGCTTCGCCGTGGCGGAACGGCGGACCCGGACGTTGTAGCCGAACAGCACCGCCACCGACACGACGACCATGGCGACCGGCATCGAGTTGGGGTCGATGATCCACGTGGCCAGGAGCATGACGACCCAGACGGCCACCGTGATCCGCCGGTCGCAGCGCACGGCCACGGAGTAGAGGACCAGTAGCTGGGAGACGATCAGCCACGTCGTGTACGGCATCCCGCCGTCAGACAACCCGACCGTCCTGGTGACCCCGACGGCCACCGGCATCAGCGCGATCGACACCCGCCAGGCCGCCAGCGGCCACCGGTCGCGCAGGGCGATGGGCAGCCCGACCGCCACGGCGGTGAGGTAGACGAAGCCGTCCCAGATCGGCCCTCGTCCGTCCGGGCCGGGCGGTGGGCCGGAGATCCACGACCGCACCGTGCTCTGCGTCTGCATGTAGAGCAGCAGCGCCAGTATCAGCTCCGCCACCTGGACGAGGCTGATCGTGGAGACCGGGACGAGCGGCCTGAGCCACTGCGGCACCCCGAACGCCAGCCGCCGCGCCTTCGGCGGCGGATCGGCGTCACCCTGGAAGAAGGCGAGCCCGAACGCCCCCGGGACGGCGCGCACGGCCCGCCCCGCCCACGCCCCGACCCGCCCGAAGAACCCCAGTCCGCCGCCGCCGCCGCTCCTTTGGCCGCTGCTCCGTTCGCCGCTGCTCCGTCCGCCGAGGCTTCGTTGGGCGTCGCTCGGTTCGCCATCGGTCCTTTGGTCGCCGCTCCGTTCGCCATCCCTCCGTTGGCCGTCGCTCGGTTCGCCGTCGCTTCGTTGGCCGCCGCTTCGTTCGCCATCCCTCCGTTGGCCGTCGCTCGGTTCGCCGTCGCTTCGTTGGCCGCCGCTTCGTTCGCCGTCCGTGCTGGGCTGTGGCCGGCCGGTCCGCTCGCTCGGACGCTCCCCGCCATCCCACCCCCGAGCCGCCGCGTCATCGTCGTGCGGCGTGGATGCCGCCTCATCGCCGCCCCCGCCTGGCGAACCCGCCCACTCCTCGCCGGACGCGCGACGGCGGCGGCTGAGGAAGCGGCGGCGGGGGACGGAGATCACCTGGTCAAGGGTACGGGCGCGCGCCTCGCTGGGCGTCACCCCAGGGTTTGATCCCGCACGTCCCCCTCAGGTATCGCTTACACAATTACGATCGCCGTGAGCGAACATCGGCAAGAGAGGGAACAACGAAGGGCTCCAATGAATTGAGTCGGTATAACTCAACCCTTTGGAGTTCGCATGAGTGAGAGCCTGATCCTTCCGGTCCTGCCTCTGGACGACGAGGTCGTCCTGCCGGGCATGGTGGTTCCGCTGGACCTGTCCGACTCCGAGGTGCGGGCTGCCATCGACGCGGCTCGTGCATCCGGTGGCAACAAGCCGCGGGTCCTCCTCGTTCCCCGGATCGACGGCCGTTACGGCGCCATCGGCGTGCAGGCCGTTGTCGAGCAGGTCGGGAGGCTGCCCGGCGGCGAGCCCGCCGCCGTGGTCCGGGGTGTCAACCGCGTCCGCGTGGGCACCGGAACGACGGGACCGGGCGCCGCACTGTGGGTCGAGGCCGAAACGATCGACACCGTCGCCGCCGGTGAGCGCGCTCAGGAGCTGGCCAAGGAGTACAAGGCGCTGGCCACCACGATCCTCCAGAAGCGCGGCGCCTGGCAGGTGGTCGACCAGGTCAACCAGATCGACGACCCCTCGGTGCTGGCCGACAGCTCCGGCTACACCCCCTGGCTGACCACGGCGCAGAAGGTCGAGCTGCTCGAAGCCGCCGACCCCGCCGAACGGCTGGCCAAGCTGGTCGAGTGGTCCCGCGAGCACCTCGCCGAGCTCGACGTCGCCGAGACGATCCGCAAGGACGTCCAGGAGGGCATGGAGAAGCAGCAGCGCGAGTTCCTGCTGCGCCAGCAGCTCGCCGCCGTGCGCAAGGAGCTCAAGGAGCTCAACGGCGACACCGAGACCGAGGAAGAGGACTATCGCGCCCGCGTCGAGGCCGCCGACCTGCCGGAGAAGGTGCGCGAGGCCGCGCTCAAGGAGGTCGACAAGCTGGAGCGGACCTCCGACCAGTCCCCTGAGACCGGCTGGATCCGCACCTGGCTGGACACGGTGCTCGACATCCCCTGGAACGACCGTACCGAGGACAACTACGACATCACCGGCGCGCGGGCCGTGCTCGACGCCGACCACACGGGCCTGTCCGACGTGAAGGACCGCATCATCGAGCACCTGGCCGTGCGCAAGCGCCGCCAGGACAAGGGCCTCGGCGTGGTGGGCGGCCGCCGCAGCGGCGCCGTGCTCGCCCTCGCCGGCCCTCCCGGAGTCGGCAAGACGTCTCTGGGCGAGTCCGTGGCGCGCGCGATGGGCCGCAAGTTCGTACGCGTCGCGCTCGGTGGCGTACGCGACGAGGCCGAGATCCGCGGCCACCGGCGCACCTACGTCGGCGCGCTGCCCGGCCGCATCGTCCGCGCCATCCGCGAGGCCGGCTCGATGAACCCGGTCGTCCTGCTCGACGAGGTCGACAAGGTCGGCGCCGACTACCGCGGCGACCCGACGGCGGCCCTGCTGGAGGTGCTCGACCCGGCCCAGAACCACACGTTCCGCGACCACTACCTCGAGGTCGAGCTGGACCTGTCCGACGTGCTGTTCCTGGCCACGGCCAACGTGCTCGAGGCCATCCCCGGGCCGCTGCTCGACCGGATGGAGATCGTCACGCTCGACGGCTACACCGAGGACGAGAAGGTCGCGATCGCCCGCGACCACCTGCTGCCCAGGCAGCTGGAGCTGGCCGGGCTGAGCGCCGAGGAGGTCAAGGTCGAGGACGACGCGCTGCGCAAGCTGGCCGCCGAGTACACCCGCGAGGCGGGCGTCCGGTCGCTGGAGCGCTCGGTCGCCAGGATCCTGCGCAAGGTGGCGGCCAAGGACGAGCTGCCCGTCACGGTCGGCGAGGGCGACCTCGTGGGCTACCTCGGACGGCCGCGGTTCGTGCCGGAGTCGTCGCTGCCCGAGTCCACCCAGCGCACCTCGGTGCCGGGCGTGGCCACGGGCCTGGCGGTCACCGGAGCGGGCGGCGACGTCCTGTACGTCGAGGCGTCCATGGCCGACCCGGAGACCGGCGAGACCGGCCTCACGCTGACCGGCCAGCTGGGCGACGTGATGAAGGAGTCGGCCAGGATCGCGCTGTCCTACCTCCGCTCGCACGGGGCGGAGCTGGAGCTGCCGGTCACCGCGCTGAAGGACCGCTCGGTCCACGTCCACTTCCCGGCGGGCGCCGTGCCCAAGGACGGCCCCTCGGCCGGTGTGACGCTGACGACCGCGCTGGCCTCGCTCCTGTCGGGCCGTCTCGTACGCGGTGACGTGGCCATGACCGGCGAGATCTCCCTGACCGGGCGGGTCCTGCCGATCGGCGGCGTCAAGCAGAAGCTCCTGGCCGCGCACCGGGCGGGCATCACGACCGTCCTCATCCCGGCCCGCAACGAGCCGGACCTGGACGACGTGCCCGAGGAGGTTCGCAACGAGCTGACCATCCACGCGGTGAGCGACGTGCGCGAGGTCCTCGACATCGCGCTGACCCCGGCGCAGGTGGCCGCCACGGCCGCCGCCTAATTGGGGCATAAATGGGCGAATCATTCAGTCGTTTGACTGGATGATTCGCCCATGCTGTCATGAGGGCATGTTGTACGAGACCCCGGCGCTGGAGCCCGTGGACAAAGCAGTCCTCGAGGAGATCGAGGAGATGCGGCGCGACCTGAAGTACCGGCTCGCCGAGACGCACCGGTGGGACGGGCAGCTGCGCAGGCAGCTGCAGGCTCGGGCGATCCAGGGCTCCAACTCGATCGAGGGCTACCAGGCCGGCGTCGAGGACATCCAGTCGATCATGGCGGGGGAGGAGCCGCTGGAGACGTCGGCGCCGGTGGCCCAGGAGATCGCGGGATACCAGCAGGCGATGACCTACATCCAGGTGCTGTCGCGGGCGCCGGTGTTCCGCTACGACGCCGGGATGCTCAACGCGCTCAACTTCATGGTCATCGGTCACCATCGCAACAAGGGGCCGGGCGTCATCCGGCCGGGAGCCGTCTTCATCCGTGACTCCGACACGGGGGAGGTCGTCTACGAGGGGCCCGACGTCGAGCTGGTCCCCGGTGCGATGAACGAGCTGGTCACCTGGCTGAACGAGGGCGACCTCGACGTCCCCGGCTATGTCCGGGCGGCCATGGCCCACTTCAACCTCGTCAAGATCCACCCATGGCGTGACGGCAACGGCCGGATGTCCCGGGCGCTGCAGACGCTCGTCCTCGGCCGGGAGCAGATCCTTCTGCCCGAGTTCTGCTCCATCGAGGAGTGGCTCGGCCAGCAGCGCGTCACCCTCGACTACTACGACGTGCTGGGTGAGGTCGGAGGGCGGCGATGGGGCCCCCACGGGGACACGCTGCCGTGGGTGCGGTTCTGCTTGAGGGCGCATCACATGCAGGCTCAGCGGGTCCGCCAGCGCCTGGTCGAAGCCGGAGAGATCTGGATGCTCCTGGGGGAGCAGATCGACGCCGACGGGCTCAACAGCCGCACCGTCTCCGCGCTCTACGAGGTCTTCGTCAACAGGCGGCTGCGCAGGAGCCGCTACCAGTCCGACGAGGGCCTCAGCCAGGGGCAGGCCGCGCGTGACCTGCGCGATCTGGCCGCCAAGGGCTGGCTGCGGCCGTACGGCGAGACCAAGGGCCGCTTCTACGCCCCGGGGCCGCGCATGGAGCGGATCAAGGCCGACTTCGCCGAGCGCGTCACCCCGCTGCGCGACCCGTACCGCTAGGTCTGGAGCTGTTCGAGCAGGTCGGCGGCCACCGCCAGGATGCGGCACTCGGCGGGGGTGAGCTTGCCGGCCATGGCCTCGGCCAGCCACAGATCCGTGGTGCCGACCTGCCGGGTGAGCGCCGCCGTGCCCTCCTCCGTGAGGACGATGTGGTGCCTGCGGCGGTCGCTCTCGCCGCGCGAGCGGCGGATCAGGCCCTGCTCCTCCAGCGAGGCGAGCACGCGGGTGACGGACTGGGGCTGGAGATGCTCGGCGGCGGCCAGCTCGCCCGCCGTCATCGCGCCGCGCCGGTGCAGGTGGCCCAGCAGGGAGAGCGCCAGGCGGCCGAGGCCGTGCGCGGGGCGCTCGTCGCGCAGCCGCCGCGCCAGGCCGATGGTCGCCCGGCGGAGCGTCACGGCTGTCGCCCTCAGTTCCTCGTCGTCCATGATTATTACGATAACACTTACTAATTCATCGGCATTTAACGACAAAATTGCGAAACTTACTACGCAATGCGTAGGAAGGTGAGGTAGGCTCCCGCGTCGGGAGGTGCCGCGTGCGGATCGAGCTGCGACACATGGCCGCCGCCGGGCTGGGGCTCGGCGGGCCGGTCGCGTGGGGAGTCGTCTCCGGGCGGCCCGCGGTCGGCGCCCTGGCCGCCGTCGGAGCCCTCGCCGTGAGCGGCCTCTTCATGGGCGAGGTCCGGCCGGGCCTTCGCCGCATCCTGGTCCATGGAGCCGCCCCGGTTGCGGGCGGGCTCGCCGGGGTCCTGGTCGCCGGGCACGGGTGGCTCACCGCCGTCGCCGTCGTGCTGGTCGCGGGCCTGCTCGCGGTGGCCGGCGGGATCAGCCGCCCCATGGCCGAGCACAGCACCCGCTTCATCGTCTTCATGGTCATCGGCACCGGCGTGGCGAAGGGTGTCGAGCCGGTCGCCGCCGCCGTGCTGTTCGCCGAAGGGGCGGCCTGGGGCCTGCTGGTCACCGCGCTCTGCCTGCACGCCCGGAAGGCGCCCGCCGAGCCGGGGGAGCCCCGCCCGGCTCCCCCGGCGAGAGCGCTGCTGCGGCGCTGGTGGAGGACGCTGGGGAGCGCTCCCGGGTGGCAGTACCCCATCCGCCTGACCACCTGCCTCGCCGCCGCCGAGGCCGCCGGGCTCCTGTGGCCGCAGCCGACCGCGTCGTGGATCGCCGTCACCGTGGTGATCGTCGTCCGGCGCCGCCTGGACGGCGCGGCGCGGCGGACGGCCGAGCGGGCCGCCGGCACCGCCGCCGGGGTCGTCGCCGGATCCGCCGTGCTGCTGTGGGTGCCGCCGTCGTGGCTGTTCGTGCTGCTCGTCGCCGCGCTCGCCGCGGTCAGGCCGGCGCTCAAGGAGCACCACCACACCTTGTACGCGACCGTCATGACCCCGCTCGTCCTGCTGCTCATGGAGGGCGGCGCACGTGTGGCACCCGCCACGATCGGGTACCGGCTGGCGGACACGGCCATCGGCTGCGTACTGGCCCTGGGGCTCGGGTATCTGCCCTGGGTGGTACGCCGGGAAAGGAGCATTCGTGCCGTCGTGGGCTGAACATGCGATCTGGTGGCACGTCTACCCGCTCGGCTTCACCGGAGCCCCCGCCACGGCGGGCGACGCCGGCGGCGTGCGGCACCGGCTGCGCCGGCTCGAGTCGTGGCTGGACTACGCGGTCGAGCTGGGCTGTTCGGGCCTCCAGCTCGGTCCGATCTTCGCCGCCGAGTCCCACGGTTACGACACCGTCGACCACCTCAGGATCGACCCGCGCCTCGGCGACGATCGCGACTTCGACGCCCTCGTCGCCAAGGCGCGCGAGCGCGGGCTGCGCATCGTCCTCGACGGCGTGTTCAACCACGTGGGCCGCTCCTTCGCGGCCGGCGACGGGTGGTTCAAGCGCGGCCCCGGCGGCTACGAGGTCTTCGAGGGTCACCACGGGCTCGTCACGCTCGACCACGCCCTGCCCGCCGTCCAGCGGTACGTGGCCGGCGTGCTCGACCACTGGCTCGGCCGCGGCGCCTCGGGGTGGCGGCTCGACGCCGCGTACGCCGTGCCGGCGTGGTTCTGGCGGAAGGTCCTGCCGGAGGTACGCGAACGGCATCCGGAGGCGTGGTTCGGCGGCGAGGTGATCCACGGCGACTACGCCGGTTACGTCAGGGAGTCGGGGCTCGACTCGGTCACCCAGTACGAGCTGTGGAAGGCCATCTGGAGCTCGCTCAACGACCGCAACCTCTTCGAGCTCGCCTGGGCCCTCGACCGCCACGACCAGCTGCTCGACACGTTCGTGCCGCTCACGTTCGTCGGGAACCACGACGTCACCAGGCTCGCCACCCGGCTCGACGACCCCCGCCACCTGGGCCACGCGCTGGCCGTGCTGTTCACCGTCGCGGGCCTGCCCAGCGTCTATTACGGGGACGAGCAGGCGTTCCAGGGGCTGAAGGAGGAACGGGCGGGCGGCGACGACGCGATCAGACCGGCGTTCCCCGCGGAGCCGGGCGGCCTGGCGCCGTCCGGGACCGAGACGTACCGGCTACACCAGCGGCTCATCGGCTTCCGCAGGCGCCACCCATGGCTGCACCGGGCCCGGACCACCGCCGAACAGCTCACCAACACCACCGTCGCGCTCCGCAGCCGCGGGGGACCCGGCGAGGAGGTCGTCACGCTGCTGAACCTCGGCGACCAGCCGCACCGCTTCCACCTCGGCGAGGCCCGGCCCGCCTTCCAGGACGATCGGGGGGACCCGGCCGAGGTCCCCGCCCACGGCTGGCGCATCGTGACTCAGATCACCAAAGAAGTAGGGAATAAGGGGAGTCAAGGGATCCGTTGAATCGGGCGTGAACGAGGCATACGCGTACGACACGAGCGCCCACCGGGACGGCTCGTGTTGTCGTATGGGGCGAATGCCGAGCTGAAGCAGAGATCCGTCCGTTCCTCCGTGAAGGTCACCATGATCGCACCTTGTTTCGTGCTGCGCAGGCTGAGCCACCTGCCCTTCCACCCCGGCACCCGCTGACGCCGGCCCCCTTTCTTCCTGAATGTGATGTACGTTTCCGCGGCCCGCCGACGGG
Source organism: Nonomuraea angiospora (assembly GCF_014873145.1). Classification (NCBI taxonomy): domain Bacteria; kingdom Bacillati; phylum Actinomycetota; class Actinomycetes; order Streptosporangiales; family Streptosporangiaceae; genus Nonomuraea; species Nonomuraea angiospora. The sequence goes on from NZ_JADBEK010000001.1 coordinate 12,252,755, forward strand.
CCGCTCTCAGTCGTGGGGATATTCCGTGATCCAGGCTTCAGGCCTGCGCAAGCAGTACGGGGAGACCGTCGCGCTGGACGGCGTCGACCTGCACGTGCGCGAAGGCGAGATCTACGGCGTGCTCGGCCAGAGCGGCGCCGGCAAGAGCACGCTTCTGCGCTGCGTCAACCTGCTCGAACGCCCCACCGCGGGCACCGTCACCGTCGCCGGGCAGGACCTGACCGCGCTGCGCAGCGCCGAGCTCAACCGCGCCCGCCAGCGCATCGGCATGATCCACCAGCACTTCGCGCTGCTGAGCTCGCGCACGGTCGCGGGCAACGTCGCCTTCCCCCTGGAGATCATGGGGGTGCCCAGGGCCGAGCGCGACCGCCGCGTGGCCGAGCTGCTGGAGCTCGTCGGGCTCGCGGGGCGCGGCAAGGACCGCCCCAACCAGCTCTCCGGCGGCCAGAAGCAGCGGGTCGGCATCGCCAGGGCGCTCGCGGGCAACCCGTCCGTGCTGCTGTCGGACGAGGCCACCTCCGCGCTCGACCCGGCCACCACCCAGTCGATTCTCGCGCTGCTCAAGCGGCTCAACGCCGAGCTGGGCCTGACGATCCTGCTCATCACCCACGAGATGAACGTCGTCAAGAGCGTCTGCGACTCCGTCGCCATCATGGCGAACGGGCGCATCGAGGAGTCGGGCGCCATCGCGGACCTCATCCGTACCCCCGGATCCCGCTTGACCAGGGAGATCTTCCCGCTGCCCGAGCCCGCCCCGGCCGGCTCGGTGACGCTGACGTTCACCGGCGACCCGCGGCAGCCGGTCGTGTCGGAGGTGGTCAGGAAGTTCTCGGTGGACCTGAGCATCCTGGGCGGTTCGATCGAGGACCTCGCCGGCGGCTCGGTGGGCCGGCTGCGGGTCGCGCTCGACGGCGCCGAGAGCGCCGCGGCGCTGGCGTACCTGCGTGACGCGGGGCTGATCGTGGAGGTGGAGGGCATATGACCGAGCTTGTCGAGGTCATCGATAAGCACAGCACCTTGGTCATGAGACCGACGAAGGAGGGCTCATGACGTGGGATGAGATCCTGCCGCTGCTCGGTCCGGCGACGCTGGAGACGGCGCAGATGGTCGGCTGGTCGACGCTGTTCACGGCGCTGCTCGGGCTGCCGCTCGGCGTGGCGCTGGTGGTGTTCGACCGGAACGGGCTGCGGCCGGCGCCGGCGCTCAAGTCGGCCCTCGGGTTCGTGGTCAACATCGGGCGGTCGCTGCCGTTCATCGTGCTGATGATCGCCGTCATCCCGTTCACCCGGCTCGTCGTCGGCACCACCATCGGGACGGCCGCGTTCGTGGTGCCGCTCACCGTCGGCGCGGTGCCGTTCTTCGCCCGCCTCGTCGAGACGGCGCTCAGGGAGGTCGGCCCGGACGTGGTGCAGGCCGCGCAGGCCATGGGCGCGAGCCGGGCCACCATCGTGCGCAAGGTCCTGCTGCCCGAGGCTCTGCCCGGGCTGGTCGCGGGCCTGACCGTGACCGTCGTCGCGCTCATCGGCTACAGCGCCATGGCCGGCACGCTCGGCGGCGGCGGGCTGGGCGACCTGGCGGTCCGGTACGGCTACCAGCGGTTCGAGACGCTGCTGATGATCGTGACCGTCGTCCTGCTCCTCGTGATCGTGCAACTTCTGCAGAGCCTGGGCGACTGGGTCGCTCGGCGCCTATCTCACAAATAAGGAAAAATCATGAAATTTCGTTATATAGCGGGTGCTGTTGCGCTGGCCTTGTCGCTCGCCGCATGCGGATCGTCGCAGCCCGCGACGAAGGCCGCCGAGTCGGCCGACACCGTGCTGAAGGTGGGCGCGAGCCCGGTGCCGCACGCGGAGATCCTCAACTTCGTCAAGCAGAACCTGGCCCCGGCCGCCGGGCTCAAGCTCGAGATCGTGGAGTTCACCGACTACGTGCAGCCGAACGTGCAGCTCGACGAGGGCCAGCTGGGCGCGAACTTCTTCCAGCACAAGCCGTACCTGGACGACTTCAACGCCTCCAAGGGCACCAAGCTGACCTTCGTCACGCCGGTGCACCTGGAGCCGCTGGGCCTCTACTCCAAGAAGATCACCTCAGTGTCCGCGCTGGCCGGTGGCGCGACCGTGGCCGTGCCGAACGACGCCACCAACCTCGGCCGCGCGCTCAAGCTGCTCGCCGACAACGGCCTGGTCAAGCTCAAGGACGGCGTCGGCACCGCCGCCACCGAGCGCGACGTCGTGGACAACCCGAAGAAGCTGCAGTTCAAGCCGCTCGAAGCCGCTCAGCTCCCGCGCTCGCTCGAGGACGTGGACGCCGCCGTCATCAACGGCAACTACGCCATCGAGGCGGGGCTCAAGCCCGCGTCGCAGGCGCTGGTGCTGGAGAAGACCGAGGGCAACCCGTACGTGAACGGCCTCGTCGTCAAGGCCGGCCACGAGAAGGACGCCAACATCGTCACGCTCGGGAAGCTGCTGCAGGACCAGAAGGTCAAGGACTTCATCAAGCAGAAGTACGAGGGCTCCGTCATCCCGGCCGAGTGACCGCCGAGGGGCGGCGGGCCTCACCCCGCCGCCCCTCGGTGCTGGCGCGGGCGCGGGGCACCGAATAGTGTTCGGTCATGTATCCGGGAGCCATCGCAGCAGTCACCCCAGACAAGCCCGCTGTGATCATGGCGGGCTCCGGACGGATCATCACCTACCGCGAGCTGGACGAGGAGTCCAACCGGCTGGCCCACCTGCTCCGCGCCGCCGGGCTGCGCCCCGGTGACCACATCGCCTTCATGCTCGCCAACCACCCCCTCTTCCTGGCCGTCGCCTGGGCCGCGCAGCGCTCGGGGCTGTACTACACGCCGATCAGCTCCCGCCTGCAGACCGGCGAACTGGCCTACATCATCGGCAACTGCGGCGCCCGGGCGTTCATCTCCAGCGCCGACCTGGCCGCCGTCGCCACCTCGGTCACCGCCGTCACGCCCGGGGTCGAGACGCGGCTCATGCTGGACGGCACGGCCGAGGGCTTCGAGTCGTACGAGGAGGCGGTCGCCAAGCAGCCGGCCACCCCCATCGACGACGAGTGCATGGGCGTGGACATGCTCTACTCCTCGGGCACCACGGGACGGCCGAAGGGCGTCAAGATCCCCTCGGCGCACGGCCCGCTCACCGAGCCCGGCATGCTGCTCCAGCTCATCCAGGCGCTGTTCGCGCCGTCGGCGGACAGCGTCTACCTCTCGCCGGCCCCGCTCTACCACGCCGCCCCGCTGCGCTACAGCCTGACGTTCCAGCGGCTCGGGGCCACGGTGGTGGTGATGGAGCGCTTCGACCCCGAGCAGTTCCTGGCGCTGGTGGAGCGGTACGGGGTGACGCACGCGCAGCTCGTGCCCACGATGTTCATCAAGATGCTCAAACTGCCCGAAGAAACGCGGACAAAGTACGATATTTCCTCGCTCGCGTACGCGATCCACGCCGCCGCCCCCTGCCCCGTCCCCGTCAAGGAGCAGATGATCGACTGGTGGGGCCCGATCATCCACGAGTACTACGCGGGCACCGAGGGCAACGGCTTCCTCTACGTCAACTCCCAGGACTGGCTCCGGCACAAGGGCACGGTCGGCCGCTCCTTGCTCGGCGTCGTGCACGTCTGCGACGAGGACGGTAACGACCTGCCCCCGGGCGAGCACGGCACGATCTACTTCGAGAAGGGCGGCCGGTTCGAGTATCACGACGACCCGGACAAGACCCGCTCCGCGCAGGACCCTCAGGGCAGGGGCTGGACCACGCTCGGCGACATCGGCCGCCTGGACGCCGACGGCTTCCTCTACCTCACCGACCGCCGCTCGTACATGATCATCTCCGGCGGGGTGAACATCTACCCGCAGGAGGCCGAGAACGTCCTGTCGGTGCATCCGAAGGTGGCCGACGTGGCGGTGTTCGGGGTGCCGGACGAGGAGATGGGCGAGCAGGTCAAGGCCGTGGTCGAGCCGGTCTCCATGGCCGAGGCCGGCCCGGGGCTGGAGGCGGAGCTGATCGCGTACTGCCGCGAGCGGCTGGCCCACTACAAGTGCCCGAAGTCGGTGGACTTCCGCGAGCAGCTGCCCCGCCACCCGACGGGCAAGCTCTACAAGCGCCTGCTCAGGGACGAGTACTGGCCGGCTTCCGGGTAAATTTTCCGCATTTTCTCCTGGCTGTCGCCGGCGGTCCCACCTTGGCTGATAAGGCTTCCGTTCCCTCTTCTCATGAACCTCTGATCAGCCGCTTAACCAGCTCTTACGCGCCTCTTGGCACCCTTGAGTCATCGGTACTCGAGGGAGATGACAGATGAACGCGAACGAGCCTCACGAGCAGGGGACCGGTGGGTGGAGCCAGTTCGGCAGCACCCCGCCGGCCGCCGGGGGCTTTCCCCGGCGGGACACGCAGATCATGGAGCAGCCGGCCCCGCCTTCCTCGCCACCGAAGAAGCCCGGCTTCGTCACAGGCCGCAAGGCCGTTGCCGGGCTCGCCCTGGCGGCCACGGCCATCGGCGGCGGCGTCGTGGGGGCCGTCGTCGCCAACGCGTTCCAGCCGACGCAGCTGGCCAGCAGCGCCACGCCGAGCCCCGTCTTCAAGACGGCCTCCAACCAGCTCACCGTCGCGCAGGTGGCCGCCAAGGTGCAGCCGACCGTCGTGATGATCCAGGGGCAGAGCGGTGAGGGCTCCGGCGTCGTGCTGTCGGAGGACGGGCTCATCCTCACCAACAACCACGTGGTCGTGGGCGCGGGCCAGGGCGGCGGGCAGATGACCGTCAAGTTCAACGACGGCAAGACCGCCAAGGCCACCGTCGTCGGCACCGACCCCTCCACGGACCTGGCCGTCATCAGGGCGGAAGGCGTGTCGGGGCTGACCAAGGCCACGCTCGGCGACAGCGACATCGTCAAGGTCGGCGACCCCGTACTGGCCATCGGAAGCCCGCTCGGCCTCGACGGATCCGTCACCGCGGGCATCGTCAGCGCGCTCGACCGCACGCTCACCGTCGGCGGCGAGCAGCGCCAGCAGATCCCGCCCGGCTGGGGCTGGGGCCAGCAGGACCAGGGGAGCCAGACCACCACGATCGGCGGCGCCATCCAGACCGACGCCTCGATCAACCCCGGCAACTCCGGCGGCGCGCTGGTGAACGCCGCGGGCGAGCTCATCGGCATCAACACCGCGATCGCCTCGGACGCCGCGGGCGGCGGCGTCGGCTTCGCCATCCCGGTCAACACCGCCAAGCAGGTCTCCGAGCAGCTCATCAACAGCGGCAAGGTCAGCCACGCGTTCCTCGGCGTGAGCGTCACCGACGCGACCGGCGACGTGCCGGGAGCCCTCGTCAGGCAGGTCACCGACGGGAGCCCGGCGGCCACGGCGGGACTGCGGCAGGGTGACCTGATCACCAAGATCGGTGACAAGGCGGTTGACGGGGGAGATACTGTAGTTGGGCAGGTCAGAGGTTTTAAACCCGGCCAACAGGTCAAGATCACATACATGAGGGACGGCAAGACGTCCGACGTCACCGTGACCCTCCAAGAGAAGAAGTAACCAGGACCCCCTCCCGGACGGGTGTGCCGTTGAGATCGCTGCGGACTCGGCGGCACACCCCCCTCTCAGGAGAAGCGCCGGCCCTCGTCGCGGCGGTAGGCCCAGCCCGCGGCGAGGGCGAGGACGACCGTCCAGACGGCCAGCATGACGAGGGCGACCACGTTCGGGGCGCGGTCCGCGGTCACCGCCCAGAGCAGCTCCGCCGCACCCCGGGTCGGCACGTACGGGGAGACGCTTTCGATGAAGCCGGGCAGGACCTGGGGCGGCAGCAGCAGCCCGCCCAGCACCGCCAGCGGGAAGAACAGGATCTGCGAGACCGCGATGGCCGCCTTCGAGCTCAGCCGGAAGCCGATGAACAGGGCCAGCAGCATGAACGGGATCCCGCCGGCGACCAGCACGGCCAGCCCGAGCAGCAGCTTCACCGGCGTGATGGTGGCCTCCGTGAGGAACGCCGCCACCAGCAGCACGGGGATCACCGAGACCAGCATGACGGCCACCGTCGACAGGATCCGCCCGGCGAAGCGGGGGAACGGGCCCGCCGGGAGCGTGCGCAGGTAGGGGTTCCAGGGCTGCTCGCGGTCCTGGGCGACGGTGATGCTGAGCCCGATCAACGCCCCCGACATGGCCCCGAAGAACATCAGCGACGCCGTCGCCATCGTGGCCTGCTGCGGATCCCGCCCCGCGAACGGCACCACGAACGCCAGCATCGACACGGCCGGGAAGAACGCGCTCGCCAGGAGGCTGATGGGCACCCGGAGCTGCTCCAGCATGAGGTAGCGGGTGTGCGCGAGGACCAGGCTAGGCATGGGCCGTCTCCTTCGAGGTGATGGTGAGGAAGGCCTCCTCCAGGGTGGTCGGCCTGATCTCGAGGCCGGAGAACGGGGTGCCGCTGCGCACCAGCTCGACGACCAGCCGGTCGGGGTCGGTGGTCATCAGGTGGGTCCGGCCGTCCTCGTGCTCGGTGCCGATCACGCCGGGCAGCTCGGGCAGGCTCTCGGCGACGAGCGAGACGCGCCGCACGCCCACCATGTCACGTACGGCCCGCACCGTGTCGTCGGCCAGCACGCGGCCGTGGCCCACCACCACGACCCGCTCGGCCAGGGCCTCGATCTCCTCCAGGTAGTGGCTGGTCAGCAGGACGGTGCCGCCGCCCTCGTGGAAGGACCTGATGCCCTCCCACAGCGAGCGCCTGGCCTCGACGTCCAGGCCGGTCGTGGGCTCGTCCAGGAAGACCAGCCGCGGCTCGCCCGCGAAGGCCAGCGCCACGGCCAGCCGCCGCTTCTGCCCGCCGGACAGGCCGCCGACCTGCCGCCTGACCAGGTCGGCGAGGCCGAAGCGGGCCAGCAGCTCCCCTTTATCCACTTTTTTCGGGAAATGTGCGGAGACGAAGTCGACGATCTCGCCGACGCGTAACGACTCGGGCAGCCCGGTCTCCTGCGGGGTCACGCCGATCCCGCGCCGCATGACCGGGTCCTGCGGGGAGCCGCCGAGCAGCTCGACCGTGCCGGAGGTGGGCCGGCGCAGCCCCACGAACAGGTTGATCAGGGTGGACTTGCCCGCGCCGTTCGGGCCGAGCAGCCCGACGAGCTCGCCCGCCCGGATGTCGAGCGAGACGCGGTCGAGCGCCAGCACGTCGCCGTAGCGGCGGGTGGCCTCGATCGCTCTGGCGAGGATGGTCATGGCGTCACTCCAGCGTTGTCCAGCAAGGCGCGGATCGCCTTGGTGTAGTCGTCGAAGGCCAGCCGCCCGCGCTTGGTCAGCGCCACGAACGTGACCGGCGTGCGGCCCTTGTGCGTCTTGGTGATCTGGACGTATCCGGCGTCCTCCAGCTTGGTGAGGTGCACCGACAGGTTGCCCGCGGTCATCCCCAGCAGGTCCTTCAGCGCGGGGAAGGCCATCTCGCTCCCCTCGCCGAGCACGTTGAGCGCGGCGACCACCCGGAGCCTGGCCTGCGCGTGGATCACCGGGTCGAGCTCCGGCGGCGCCTTGTCCGCGGTCACCGGCAGCGCCGCCTGAGCCACAGGCCCGCGACGATGAAGCCGCCTCCGAGCAGCACCGCCGTCAGCAGCGCGTGCCAGCCGGCCCCGAGCAGCACGCCCACGGCGTCGACCCCCGCGACCCACGCCCCGATGAAGAACATCGGCCAGTTGAGCCAGATCGCGCCCCCGGCCATGTGCATGACCGCGACGACCATGAGTGACGCGCCTCCCCAGACCAGGCCGCTCTCGTCGGGCGGTAGCAGGGGACTCACCCTGGAGGCGATGACGACCACGAGCATCATCCCGGCGAACCACGCGTAGCCGTACATCGTGCCCCTGGCCGTGAGGTCGCCGCGGATGCCCTTGTTCATCCGCACGATCCCGAACGCGGCCACCGCCCCGGCCACCATCTGCGCGCCCATCAGCACCGCCAGCGCCTGCATCTGGGAGATCGGCGCGTACGGGCGGCCGTCGAGGCCGTAGTGCAGGAAGAACGCGGTGAAGCCGAGCAGCCAGGCGACGCCCCAAGGGGCGTAGAGCAGGAGCGGATCGCCGTGCAGCCACTTCGCGGTGGCGGCGCGCTGCTCCTCGATGACGCGCAGCATCTCCTCAGGGCTGGTCACCTGGTCGTCGTCGCTCATCATCGCAAACTCCTCGATACCTCAAACTGGTTTGTACTTTAAACCAGCTTGCCACGCCGACTCAATCCCCCTTTCGTCAGAAGGCTCAGCGCCTGGTCAGGACCTCGGATTCCCACAGATCGCGGTAGTAGCCGGGCACCGAGACGAGCTCGTCATGCCAGCCCCGCTGGATGACCCGGCCCTCTTCGAGCACCACGACCTCGTCCACGCTCTCCAGCCCCTTGAGCCGGTGCGTCACGAGGAGCGTGGTGCGGTCGCGGGTGACGTCGAGCAGGTCGCCCATCAGCCGGTCGGCCGTCTCCTCGTCGAGCGCCTCGGCGGGCTCGTCGAGCAGCAGCACCGGCGGGTCGTACAGCAGGGCCCTGGCCAGGGCCAGGCGCTGCAGCTGCCCGCCGGACACGGTCCTGCCGTCCTCGCCCAGCTCGGCGTCCCAACCGGTCCGCCCGACCCAGCCGTCGAGCCTGGCCTCGCGTACGGCCCGCTCGAGTTCCTCCTCACCGGCCTCCGGGCCCGCCAGGCGCAGGTTGTCCTTCAGGCTGGCGCGGAAGATGTACGGGTCCTGGGTGAGGCCGGTCATGAGCGTCCGCACGTCGTCGCCGTCGAGGTCGCGTACGTCCACGCCGTTGACGCGGATGCTGCCCGACTCCGGCTCGACCAGGCGCATCAGGGCGGCCAGCAGCGTGCTCTTCCCCGCCCCGCTGGGGCCCACGATCGCCACCCGCCTGCCGGGCGTGAGCGTCAGCGACACCCCGTCCAGGGCGGCCCGCGCGGACCCGTGGCGGACCACCAGGTCGTCGATCTCGACGGTCAGCGGGGCCTCGGGCCGGGGCGCGGGCCGGGCGGGCTCCGCGACGGCCGGGGTGGCGGAGCGGACCTCGCGCAGGCGGCGCAGCGCCGCCGTGATCCCTGCCAGGCGCTCGCCCGCCGCCGCCAGCGGCAGCACCGGCTCGAACGCCACCAGGGCGGTCAGCGCGAGCACGGCCGTCGCGACCGAGCCGGCGCCCGCGCCCTGCGCGAGCAGGACGACGGCCGCCACCGTCAGGCCCTGCACGAGGGTGCCCCCGGCCAGGGCGGCGGCGTGGACGAGGGCCTGGCGGCGTTCGAGCGCGGCCAGGGACTCGTCGGCGGCCTGCGCCTTGGCCAGCGCCTCCTCGTCGGCGCCGTAGGCGGCCAGGTCGGCGGAGCCGTGCACCAGATCGGCCACCCGGCCCGCCAGCGCCGCCCTGGCCGGGGCGATCCTGGCCGCCCAGCGCCGGGCCGCGGCGGCCGTGCCGGCGGGCAGCGCCACCCCGGCCAGGAGGAGCCCGGCCACCAGCACGAGCGCCGACACCGGCAGGATGGTCAGCCCGACGACGACGGCGGCCAGCCCCGCCAGCGCCGCCGCCGTGGCGGGGAGCAGGCAGCGCACGAGCAGGTCCTGGACGGCCTCGGTGTCGTCGACCATGCGGCTGAGCAGGTCGGCGCCGCCGTGCCGGGGCTGCTGGGGCGGGATGAGGGCCCGGTAGAGCTGCTCGCGGGTGCCCGCCTGGGCGCGGAGCGCGACGTCGTGGCCGGTGAGGCGTTCGGCGTAGCGGAAGACGCCCTTGCTCGTGGCGAACGCCCTGGTCGCCACGATGGCCACGCTCAGGGCGGCCAGGCCCGGCTGCTGCGCGGCCCTGGTGATCAGCCACGCGGCGGCGGCGATGAGCCCGAGCCCCGCCAGGTCCGCCGCCGCGCCCGCCAGCACGGCCCAGAGCAGCCGCGTCCCCATGCGCCGGTTCATCGCCCGCTCCCTTCGCCCGACCGCGCCGCGGGCTCGGCCTCGTGGTGCGTGCGGGTGGTGTCGGAGACGACCCGGCCCTCGTGCACGCGGATGACGCGGTCGGCCAGGTCGATCATGGCCGGGCGGTGCGCGACGATGACGGCCGTACGGCCCTGGGCCAGGTCCGAGGTGGCCGCCACCACGGCGGCCTCGCTCCGCCCGTCCAGGCGGGCCGTGGGCTCGTCGAGCAGCAGCACCGAGGCCGCGGGCCGGCAGAAGGCCCGCGCCAGCGCGATCCGCTGCCGCTGGCCGGCGGACAGGTTGGCGCCGCGCTCGCCCACCATCGTGTCGAACCCCTGTGGCAGCGCGTCCACGAAGTCGGCGTGCGCGGCGGCCGCGGCCCTGCGGACCTCCTCCGGGGAGGCCGCGGGAGCCCCGAGCCGGATGTTTCCGGCCACGGAGGTGGCGAACAGGTGGGGCCGCTGCGCCACGAACGCCAGCCGCGCCCGCCAGCTCCCCAGGTCGAGCTCGCGCAGGTCGGTGCCGTCGATGAGTACCCGGCCCTCCGACGGCCGGACGAACCCGAGGACGAGATGGAGCAGGGTGCTCTTGCCCCCGCCGCTCTCGCCGACCAGCGCCACGCGTTCGCCCGGGCCGATCGTGAGCGAGACGTCCTCCAGGGCCGCGACGTCCCGGCCGGGGTAGCGCACGGTCACGTTCTCCAGGCGGATCTCCGGCGTCCCGGACGGCGGCGCGCCCTGGCCTGCCCCGCGGATCGGCTCGGGCTCGCCTTCGCCGTCCAGCACGGCGAAGGCGGCGTCGGCCGCCGCCACCCCCTCCATCGAGGCGTGGAAGCGCGTCCCCATCGCCCGCAGCGGCAGGTACGCCTCCGGCGCCAGCAGCAGCACCAGCAGCGCCGTCGTCAGATCCAGCGACCCCCCGAGCAGCCGCAGCCCGATCGGCACCGCCACCAGCGCCAGCGACAGCGACGCGCACAGCTCCAGCACCAGCGACGACAGGAACGCCACCCGCAACGTCCGCATCGTCGCGCTCCGGTGCGCTTCCGCGACCTGCTGGATGACGCCGGCCTGGTACCGGGCCCGGCCGAAGGCCCGCAGGGTGGGCAGCCCGCGCACCACGTCGAGGAAGTGGCCGCCGAGCCGCGACAGGGCCAGGAACTGGCGCTCGGTGACGGCCTTGGTGGTCATGCCCACCAGGGCGCCGAAGACGGGGATCAGGGGCAGCGTGATCAGGACGATGAGGGCGCTGGCCAGGTCGGCGGCGAACAGGCGTACCAGCACCGCGAGCGGCACCACCCCGGCCACCGCGATCGACGGCAGGTAGCCGGTCAGGTAGGCGTCCAGGCCGTCCAGGCCGCGCCCCGTGAGCGTGACCAGCTCGCCCGAGCGGTGCTGCGTGAGCCGCCCGGGGCCCAGGTCGCGCAGCCGGGCCAGCAGCCGGTGGCGCAGCGCCGACTTCACGCCGGTGGCGGTGCGCCCGGCGAAGACGCCCTGCGTCCAGGCCAGCAGCGCCCGCACGCCCACCACCGCCGCCAGCCCCGCCAGGGCGACGGCGGTGAACCTGCCGGACAGCACCCCGGCCAGCAACTCGGCCTGCACCAGCACGAGCAGCCCCGCCAGCACCGCCGCGACCATGGTCACGGCCAGGTGGCGGCGGACCGACCGCTCGGCCCGCATGAGCCGTAGGAGATCCTTGTGCACGAGCCCTCAGAAGCCCTCAGAAGAACGACGGAAGCAGGACGGCGTCCTTCCCTGGGCGGAAAGTGCGCCACACCCATACTTGCGCGCCGAGGATGATGGGCGCGAACGGCAGCACCATGACACTGAGCACATTCAACGTGGCCGCCGGCGCGCTGTTCGCCAGCAGGTACGGCATCGCGCCCACGAGCACGCCCACCGCCGGGACCGCCGCCACGACCCCCGACACCGCCAAGGCCCGCCCCGACCGGGACGCCCCGAAGACCCCGGGCGCCCGCCACGCCAGGAACGTCCACCCGTGGAAGGCGAACAGCAGCGTCACGACCGCCCCCAGCATCACCCCCACCGGATGCACCACCGGGCCCGCGAACCCCGTGGCCGCCGCGTGGATCGCCATGCCCCACCCGAACGACAGCCCCAGAGACCCGAACGCGATCATCGCGTCCCAGAACCCCCGCCACCTGAACCCGTCCAGCCTGCGCCGGAACCACAGCCCCGCGTCCCGCAGGATCCAGCTCAGCAGCATGGCCACCACCAGCGGGTACAGCTTGAACAGCACCTCGCCTTCCAGCAGCGGATAGACGCCGAACATCGTCCCGGCGACGGCCACCAGCCACACCTCGTTGGCCAGCACGTACGGCGCCATCGCGGCCACCATGCGGTCACGGCCCTCGCGGGTCCTGCCCAGCAGCGGCAGCAGCAGCCCCACCCCCAGATCGAACCCCTCAAGGGCGAAATATCCGGCCAGCAGCACGGCGAAGAGAACGAACCAGATCACTTCCATGTCGGCACCTCACTCAGTAGCTCAGGGCGGGGGAGCGGCTCTCGCCGGCGGGGACGGCGCCCAGGGCCACGTCACGCGGCCCGCGCCGGACGATCCTGGCGATGAGCACGTAGTCGACGACCGCCAGCAGCCCCAGCACGCCCGCGAACCCGACGAGCGAGGCCGTGACCATGCCCGAGGTCAGCCCGGGGGACATGGCGTCGGCCACGGTGAGCTTCTCCCAGATCATCCACGGCTGCCGGCCGACCTCCCGCGCCAGCCAGCCCATGATCGCCAGCACGAACGGCAGCGGCGTCATCAGCATGAGCAGCGGATGCGTCCACCGCCACCGCGGCAGCACGGCGATCATCGGCAGCATCACGAACAGCACGACCAGCGCGAGCAGCTGCCCGAACTCGATCATCAACCCGAGCGGGAGCGCCGCGCCCACGTTGTCGTTGAACTTGCCCTCCTGGACCCCGGCGAACTGCGCGTACCCGAACCCGGTCGTGACGAAGATCCCGATCGCCGCCGCGACCACGCCGGTCCGCAGCGACCGGGTGAAGAACTCCACGTGCTCGGTACGGCGGCGCAGCTGGTACGCGCTCGCCCCCACCAGCACCATGGCCCCCGTGAACAGCCCCGCCCCGATGACGTGCGGGAAGGAGAAGACCAGGCTCTTGTTCGTGAGCAGGGCGCCGAAGTCGACCAGCTCCAGCCGGTCGCCGCGGGCGACGGAGCCGACCGGGTTCTGCAGGAACGAGTTGGCGAGCATGATGTAGAAGGCGCTCGCGTACGCGGTCAGCGTCACGAGCCAGATGCAGGCCAGGTGCGCCCACCTGGGCAGCCGTCCCCAGCCGAAGATCCACAGGCCCAGGAACGTGGACTCCAGGAAGAAGGCCACCAGGGTCTCCATGGCCAGCGGCGCGCCGAACACGTCGCCGGCGTAGTGGGACAGGCCGCTCCAGGCGAGGCCGAACTGGAACTCCATCACCAGCCCGGTCACGATGCCCAGCGCGTAGTTGACGACGTAGATCTGGCCCCAGAAGCGGGTCATGGCCTCGTGGAGCGGGTTGCCCGACATCGCCCAGCGCGTGTTCATGATCGCCACGAGTGGCGCCAGGCCCAGGGTGAGGACGACGAACAGGAAGTGGAGGCTTCCCGTCACGGCGAACTGTGTCCTGGCCAGTTCGAGTACATCCATCGCGAACTCCGTTGTTGTGTCTGTCTACATATAGACAGCCTACATGTAGACTAACTACATGAGCACACACGCCCGCACTCCGGCCGATGTCCCTCGGGCGGAAGGGGCGCGGCGGGCAGGGCATGCCGGGTCGCCTGTGCGGTGTCTAGGATCGGAATCATGAATCCGGACGCGCTGCGCGGGCATATGGACGCGCTCCTGCTCTCCGTGCTGGAGCGGGAGCCGCTGCACGGCTACGCCATCATCGAGGCGCTGCTGGAGCGCAGCGGCGGCGCGCTGAACGTGCCGACGGGCACCGTCTACCCGGCCCTGCGCAGGCTGGAGCGCATCGGCTACCTGTCCAGCGAGTGGGCCACGGTGGGCGGGCGCAAGCGGCGCACCTACCGGCTGACGGATTCGGGCAGGAAGCAGCTCCAAGGGGAGCGCTCGGCGTGGCAGGAGTTCGCCACCGTGATCGGCAGCGTGCTCCGCGCGGACGCCGTGGAGGCCGGGGAGGTCAGCGGCGCGCGAGGGGCGGCCGGCTGATGCGCAGGCAGCGCGTCGCGCCGTAGATCTGCAGCCCCCAGCAGGCCGACGTCACCGCGTTGGCCAGCATGCTGGGCAGGACGTCCAGATGGCTCGCCCCGTTGGAACCCAGGGTCAGCAGCATGCCCAGCAGCACGGTGACGGGCAGCATGCTCCAGACGACCACGCCCAGCGACCTGGTCACCAGCCGTGGCCGGCGGATCCAGCGGGCGCCCCGGCTCAGCGCGAACAGCGCGAGCCCGCCGTACAGCCCCACGCAGAGCTGCAGGACGTCGAGCAGGCGCGAGACGGGCCGGTACCACGCGGGAGCGAGCCGCCAGGCGGTGTCGTCGCCGGGATAGATGCGCCAGATCACCGACCACATCAGCGCGGTGATCGGCACGCTGATGAACAGCAGGAAGCCCAGCCGGCGCCCCGCCACGGCGGTCAGCTCGGACTGGTAGCCGGGGGCGACCTGCGCGACCTCCCCGAACTCCGCCACCGCGACCCGCTCGGCCTCCGCCCGTTCGAGCCCCTCGGCCTCCAGCGCGTCGGCGGTGTCGGTCAGGCTGTCGCGCGCCTCGACGACCAGGTCGCGCTTCGCCCCCTGCGGGCCGGCCAGGGCACGGTCGAGCTCCGCCACGTAGTCGTCGATACGCATGAACCCCAGTCTACGGAGGGCGATCTCGCTCTCCCATCGGGGAATTCCCCGATATTTTCCAGGACCCGGGTTGATGTGTAGGAAAATTCCTACGTATAGTGTCCGACATGCCGATATCCCAAATCCTCACCATCACCGTGCCCGTCGCCGACCAGGAGCGGGCGCTGGCCTTCTACACCGGCGTCCTCGACTTCGAGGTGCGCGCCGACAACCCGTTCCCGATGGGCCGCTGGCTCACCGTCGCCCCCAAGGGGGCCGGGACCGCGCTGCTGCTGGCCTCCTGGTTCCCGGGCATGGCCCCGATCGGCGGCCTGGTGGTGGCCGCGCCCGACCTCGACGCCCTGGCGGCGCGGCTGCGCGAGCACGGCGTCTCGTTCGAGGGGCCGAGCGACGAGCCATGGGGGCGTCAGCTGCTGTTCCAGGACCCGTTCGGCAACGGGTTCGTGGTCAGCCAGGCATGACGGCCGACCACGTGTTCACCGCGCTGGCCAGCCCGGCCAGGCGGGAGCTGCTGCGCCTGCTGCTCGACGAGGGCGCCCAGCCGGCCGGCCGGCTGGCCGAGCGGTTCGACATGAGCAGGCCCAGCGTGTCGGAGCACCTCAAGGTGCTCAGGGACGCCGGGCTGGTGGCCGAGACCCGCAAGGGGCGGGAGCGGCACTACCGGCTGGAGGCGGCGCCGCTCATGGAGATCCGCGACTGGCTCACCCCGTACGAACGGTTCTGGCGGGAGAAGCTGGCCGATCTCACGACCCTGCTGGACGAGATGGAGGACGACGACCATGCCCCGTGACACGGCGGCCGAGGACCTGCGCGCGATCAGGATCGACCAGTTCATCGCGCATCCCCCGAGGAAGGTGTGGCGGGCGCTCACCGAGCCCGAGCTGGTCGCCCGCTGGCTCATGCCCAACGACTTCAGGCCGGAGGTGGGGCATCGGTTCACCTTCACCACGGAGCCCAAGCCGCAGGTGGGCTTCGACGGGATCGTCTACTGCGAGGTGCTGGAGCTGGAGCCGGAGAAGCTGCTCAAGATCAGCTGGAGCGACCGCAAGCTGGCAGACTGGACGGTCACCTGGCGGCTGGAGCCCGAGGGCAGGGGCACCAGGCTGTTCCTCGACCATGAGGGCTTCGACCCGGACGACGAGCTGCAGCAGCTCTCGCGCCGCATCATGGGCGGCGGCTGGCGCTCGCGCCACTTCCGCGCCATCGCCGCCGTCGTGGACGAACTGGACGCCTAAGGATGTAACGCCGGGCTCGGCGGTTCCGCCTGGCGCTCGGCGTGCGAGGTGGACGTCCACATGACGGCGGCCGTGGTGATCGCCAGCAGCAGGGCGAACCAGCCCGCCGCCCGCCCCATGCGCATGCCGTAGCCGCACAGGAGCCAGGAGACCGACAGCCACCAGCGGTGACCGGCCTGGCGGCGCATCTCCATGGCCGCGAACGCGAAGTCGGCCGAGGTGGCGCGGTCGCTGGGCTGCAGCCCGGCGTAGAGGTCGGCCAGCCGGTCGGGGGTGGCGCCGGGGTCGCCCGGCGGGCCCCAGCCGCGCAGGGTGTGCTCGTCGGCCAGCGCGCGCCGGCGGGAGAACCAGCGCAGCATCGGCCAGCGCAGGCTCACCCGCAGGCCGCGCGGTGTGAGCGCGAACGTGCAGTCCTTGACCCGCACCCCCGACGGACGGGCCAGCCCGGCGAACCGGCACGCCGACAGGTCCAGCCCGTACAGCGCCAGGTCGGCCGCGTCCACCTGCCGCAGCGACGTCAGCGCGGACCTGCCCCGGCCGGTCACGGTGGCGGGGCCGCGCAGCACCGCGCCCTCCAGGTCGGCCTGGGAGTCGGTCAGCCGCAGCGTCGTCGTGCCCGCCACCTCGACGCCGCGCAGGTCCACGCCGCACCGGGACACCGTCACGTCCAGGAGCCCGTCGGCGCGGGCCCTGGCCGCCGACAGCCTGCCGGTGGCCGACAGGTAGGCGTCGGCGGCGAAGTGCGCGGCCTCGAACCCGGCGTGCCCGCTGACCTTGCGGAAGGACAGGGTACGGCCGAAGCGCGCCCCTCTGAAGGCGCCCCCGTCGCCCAGCCGGGCCCCGTCGAAGGTGGCGTACCCGTCGAACCTGGCCCCCTCGCACGACAGCCCGTGACCGAACACGGCCTGGCTGAACAGCGCGTCGCGGGACATCACGGCCCGGTCGAGGGAGACGTGCCCGCGCACGGTGACCCCGTGGAAGGACAGCTCGCGGGTGAACCTGGCGCCGGCCAGCGACACGTTGCCCTCGAAGCGGGCGCCGAAGAACGAGGCCAGCCGCTCGAACCTGGCCCCGTCGAGCGACACGTCGCCCGTGAACGTCACGCCGGACAGCCGTACGTCGCCGGTGAACCTGACCCGGTCGAGCCGGGCCCTGCCGGGCCTGCCGCCGGTGGCCTCGAGCACCAGGGACAGCAGCTCGCCGCTGACGGTGGTGCCGCGCAGGTCGAGCAGGCGGCCGGGGGACATCTCGTCGAGGGCCTGGGGGAGTTGGTCGGGTGCGAGGTGTGCGAGGCAGAAGCCGGTCGTCCGGCTGGCGATTCCGGTGCAGGCAGCCGAATACGCGCAGGTGACCCAGTCCATGAAGAGGTCATACCCGCCGGGGACGGTGTCAAGGTTCGATGTTTTAATGTTCTATCCCGTTTTATGTGGAAATATGCGCTCTAAATGGGCTCTAAAGTGCCGGGCATGCGCGCTTTATCCCGGGCATCCCGCGACCTCGGAGGGGCTGTTCGTGTTCGCCCGGGAGTCGGTCAAGGACGTCAAGGTCGGTGATCGGGTCCTGGTCACCGGCCGGGCGACCGAGTTCAACGGCTGGACCGAGCTGTCGCCGGTCACCGCCGTGGACGTGTGCGGCGCCGGGAGCGTGGCGGCCCAGCCGTACAAGCTGCCTATCGAGACCACGGGCGGCCTGGAGCGGGTCGAGAACGTGCTGCTCACGTTCCCGCAGCCGCTGACCGTCAGCGAGCACTACAACCTGGGCCGCTTCGGCGAGGTCACGCTCTCCTCGCAGGGCCGGCTGTTCCAGCCGACCGACCGGCCGGGCGTCGACGCGGCGCCGGACGCCCGCCGCTCGCTGCTCGTCGACGACGGCTCCACCAGGGAGAACCCGGCCACCCTGCCGCCCGTCGTGCGCACCGGCGACGTCGCGTCCGGCGTCACGGGCGTGCCCGGGTACGGCTTCGGCAAGTACCGGCTGCAGCCGACCGAGCCGATCGGCTACAGAACGCCAACCCGCGCCCGCCCAAGCCGGTCCCCGTGATCGGGAACGTCAGGTCTCGACGCCGACGCGGTCGCGCTCATGGAGGTCGAGAACAACGGCCAGACCGCGCCGCGGACGCTGGTGGACGCCGTGAACGCCGAGGTCGGCGCCGGTACGTACGCCGCGCTCACGCACCCGTACCCCGGCACGGACGCATCCAGGTCGCGCTGATCTACAAGCCCGGCCGGCTGACCCCGGTCGGCGAGCCGAGGGCGTCGCAGGACCCGGTGTTCAGCCGCCCGCCGCTGATCCAGACCTTCCGCCGCACGGGCGGCGGCCGGCCGTTCACGATGCTGGTCAACCACCTCAAGTCCCAAGGGCACCTGCCCGGCCGACGGCCCCGACGCCGACCAGGGCGACGGCCAGAGCTGCTGGAACGCCACCCGCGTCAGGCAGGCCCAGGCCCTGCTGGGCATCATCGCGGACCAGGACCTGCCCCGCCCGATCGTGCTCGGCGACCTCAACGCCTCCGGCGAGGAGGACCCGATCGACACCCTTGAGGCGGGCGGCCTGGCCGGCGTCACCAAGCGGTTCGTGCCCGCGCCGCTGCGCTACAGCTACCTGTTCGACGGCCTGGCCGGCGAGCTCGACCACGCCATGGTCGGGCGGCAGCTGCTCAAGCGGGTGACGAGCGCGCCGATCTGGCACATCAACGCCGACGAGCCGCGCATCCGCGACTACAACACGGAGTACAACCCGCCCGGCCTCTACCAGCCGGACGCCTACCGCTCCTCCGACCACGACCCCCTGGTCATCGGCCTGACCCTGCCGGGAGGCAAGGGATAGGTCCGGCGCCGGCCTGGACACTGGAATGCGGGTGAGAGGGTAGGGGTTCATACCCATGGACAGTTTTCAGAGAGGAACGAGGAGCCACTTGTGGCGACCATCGAAGTAACAGAGCAGAACTTCAACGACATCGCCGACAAGGGGATCGTCCTGCTCGACTTCTGGGCGGAGTGGTGCCCGCCGTGCAAGAAGTTCGGTCCGATCTTCGAGCAGGCGTCGGGGCTGCACGAGGACATCACGTTCGGCAAGATCGACACCGACGCCGAGCAGGGGCTCGCACAGGGCTTCGACATCACCTCGATCCCGACGCTCATGGCCATCCGCGACGGCATTGTGGTCTTCGCCCAGGCCGGCGCCATCCCGGCGCCCGCACTCGAGGACCTGATCAGGCAGGTGCGGGCGCTCGACATGGACGCCATCAGGGCCGAACTCGCCGAGGAGATGAAGCAGAACTGACCCTTCCCAGGGGGCTCAGGGCTTGCGGGCGACCCCGACGTACCCGAACGTGATCCCGTTGCCGGGCGCGTCCGGGTCGTCGGGCCGCCAGCCGTTCGGGTACGTCAGCCCGGGTTCCTCCAGTTCGTACCCCTCGAAGAAGCGCAGGATCTCCTTGTCCGTCCGCAGGCTCAGCGCGGCCGTGGCCCGCCGGTAGATCTCGACGGCCTGCGGGGTGGTGTCCGGCGTGGTGTCGATGGCATGGCTGATCACCAGCCGGCTCCCGGGCGCGCTCGCCGCACGCAGCTTGCTCACCATGTCGTACGCGACGTAGTCCGGGATGAAGTGCAGGATCGCCAGCATCAGGAACGCCACCGGCCGGTCGAAGTCGATCAGGTCGCCCAGCTTGTCCAGCAGCGCGTCGGTCTCGCGCACGTCCGCCTGCAGGAAGTCCACGTTCCCGGTCCTGGCCAGCAGCGCCCTGCCGTGCACACAGACGACGGGGTCGTTGTCCACGTAGACGACCCGCGCCTCAGGAGCGATCTCGTGCGTGTTCCCCTGGGTCGGCAGCCCGGCGCCGAGGTCGATGATCTGCCGCACCCCCGAATCGACCAGGTGCCGCACGGCACGGCGCAGGAACGCCCTGTTCGCGCGGGCGCCCTCCTTGGTGTTGGGGAACGTCTGCAGGATCTGCTCGGCGGCTGCCCGGTCGGCCGCGAAGTTGTCCTTGCCGTCGAGGAAGTAGTCGTACATCCGCGCGACGTTGGGGACGTTAGGGTCCACCCCCTCCGGGGCACTGTCCACGATTTCTCCTGAAATATCGCCCTTTTTGCGGGCGATCATAGCCGCGGTTTCCCCGATTTCCCCGGAATTTGGTTCTACTCGCGGTGCCAGTGAGACGTACATCACCCCCTTCCCTCACCCCCCGCTCCACCTCCCTCGCACCGCGTGACACACCACCCCCGAAAGCCGCCGACCACCCCCTGGGCTCCCACGGGGACCACACCGTCACGGACGGGTTTCCGCTACCGGGCGGGCGTCGCGGGCGGGTTACCGCCATCGGGCGGGCGTGGGGGCGGGGCGCTGCTCTTGGGCGCGCGTCGGGGCGGTCCGCTACTGCCGTGCGGGCGTCGCGGCCGGGCCGGTGCTATCGGGCGGGTGTCGCCGGGGGCGAGGCGTCCGGTCGGGTGCGGCTTTCAGCGGGCGGGGGCTCGTTGGCGAGGGGGTGTGGTGCTGGCGGCTCGCCCCGGCCCGGGCGTGAGTGACGAGCGTCCTCGTGCGCCTGCTCGCCTGCGGTCGCATGCCGCCGAACGCCGCCCCCGCCCCTCGCCCGCCGCCGCGCTATCGCCCCGCGCCAGCCCCCTCGCGCCTCGCCCCGCCCCGCAGGCGTGGGATGGCGTGCGGTGCCGCTCGCGCAGAGGTGGCGCCGAAGCCGGGCCTGCAGCGAAAGCCGGGCGCCGAAGCCGGGGGCGCGCCGAAGCCGGGCGGGCCGCTACCGCCGGGCGGGCGTCGCGGGCGGGCCGGTGCCTATCGGGCGGGCGTCGCCGGGGGCGAGGCGTCCGGCCGGGGCGGGCAGCAAAAGGGGACGCGTGCCTGATGAGGCGGGCGCGTCCCCTCGGGTGCGGTGGGGTCAGCCGCGGTAGAGCTCGGCGACGCGGAAGGCGAGGTCGAGGGACTGGCTGCGGTTGAGCCGCGGGTCGCAGGCCGTCTCGTAGCGGGTCGCGAGATCGTCCTCGACGATCTCGTGCCCCCCGCCGACGCACTCCGTCACGTCGTCACCGGTGAACTCGATGTGGATCCCGCCGGGATGCGTGCCCAGCGACCGGTGCACCTCGAAGAAGCCCGCCACCTCGTCCAGCACGTCGTCGAGCCGGCGGGTCTTGTGCCCGCTGGGCGCCTCGAAGGTGTTGCCGTGCATCGGGTCGCAGATCCAGGCGACCCGCGCCCCCGTGGCCGTGACCTCCTTGACCAGGGCCGGCAGGTGCTCGCGGATCTTGGAGGCGCCCATGCGGGTGATGAACGTGAGCCGCCCCGCCTCGTTGCCCGGGTTGAGCTTCTCGATGAGGCCGAGAGCCTCGTCCGGCGACGTGCTGGGCCCGAGCTTGACGCCGATCGGGTTGCGGATGCGGGCGAAGAAGTCGACGTGCGCCCCGTCGAGCTGGCGGGTGCGCTCGCCGATCCAGACCATGTGCGCCGACACGTCGTACGGCAGCCCCGTACGCGAGTCGATGCGCGTGAGCGCGCGGTCGTAGTCGAGGATGAGCGCCTCGTGCGAGGAGTAGAACTCGACGGTGTGGAACTCCTCGGGGTCGGCCCCGCAGGCCCGCATGAAGGCGAGTGCCTGGTCGATCTCCCTGGCCAGTTGCTCGTAGCGGCGCCCGGCGGGCGACTCGGCCACGAAGTCCTGGTTCCACGCGTGCACCTGGCGCAGGTCGGCGTAGCCGCCCTTGGTGAACGCGCGGGCGAGGTTGAGGGTCACGGCCGAGGAGTGGTAGGCCTTGAGCAGCCGCCACGGGTCGGGCCGGCGCGCCTCGGCGGTGAAGTCGAACCCGTTGACCATGTCGCCCCGGTAGGCGGGCAGCTCGATCCCGTCACGGACCTCGCTGCCCTTGGAGCGCGGCTTGGCGAACTGGCCCGCGACCCGGCCGATCTTCACGACCGGCACCTTGCCCGCGTACGTCAGCACGATCGCCATCTGCAGCAGCGTCTTGAGCTTGTTACGCACGTTGTCGGCGGTCGCGCCGGAGAAGGTCTCCGCGCAGTCGCCGCCCTGCAGGACGAAGGCCTCGCCCCGGGCGACTGCGGCCAGCTGCTCCTTGAGCTGGTCGCACTCGCCGGCGAAGACCAGTGGGGGCAGGCCGCCGAGCTCGGCGACGACCTTGTCGAGCTCGCCGCGGTCGGGCCAGTCAGGTTGCTGCGCCGCGGGGAGGGCTCGCCAGGAATCGAGATCCACGAGATTGCTGCTCACGAGATACGAGGGTAATCCACTGGCTCCGGGCCCACGGACCTCGTTGTCCACGTTGTGAGAATGCGCTTATACCTCTGGGGACTCGGAGGCGGTCAAAGTTCCTTTACGGACACGTGCTCGGGGCGCACCCCCAGCCCGATGAAACGCCGGGCCACCCGCTTGAGCAGGGGGATCCGCGTGAGGTCGCGGGGCATCCTGGACGGGTCGAGCCGGTTGCTGAGGGCCCGCTTGATCACCAGGTTCTGGAACACCCGCTGGACCGCCTGCGTGACCCGCGTGGGCGGCATCCGCCGCTTCTGCACCAGGCGCAGGGTGGACTCGGGGATCGGCGCGCCGGACCTGAGCGATCCGGCCAGCAGGTTGGCGGTGGCGACGGCGTCCTGGACGGCCAGGTTGATCCCCACCCCGAACACCGGCGACATGGCGTGCGCGGCGTCCCCGATGCACAGGAATCCGGGCCGGTGCCAGCGGCGCAGCCGGTTGAGCGCGACGGTCAGCACGCTGACGTCGTCGAAGCTCCCGATCTGCCCGACCCGGTCGGCCAGCCACGGCAGCAGCGCCGCGACCGGCTCGCGGAGCGCGTCGATCCCGGCGCGCACCAGCTCGTCGAACCCGCCCTTGGGGATCACGTACGCGAGTTGCCAATAACTTTGCCGGTTGATGGCCACCATCATGCGTCCGCCGGAGATCCGCAGGAACGTGTCGTCGCGGTCGGACGGGTGCCGGGGCAGCCGGAACCACACCACGTCCATCGGCGCGCCGAGCTCCTCCGGCACGAGCCCGGCGCGCTCGCGCAGGGTCGAGTGCCGCCCGTCGGCGGCGACGGTCAGGTCGGCCCTGATCTCGTGCTCGCCCGACTCGTCCCGGTAGCGCAGGCCGCGCACGGTCCGGCCCTCGCGGATCAGGTCGTACGCCTCGGCGTTCATCACCAGCCGGAAACTCGGGTAGCGGGCGGCGGCCGACGTGACGAGGTTGAGGAAATCCCATTGCGGTACGAACGCGATGTAGTCGTACTTGCCGGGCAGCCCGCGCAGGCTCGCCATCTTGGCGTCGCCGCGGTCGGTCACCATGGTGATCCCGTGCGCCTTGCGATGGGGGATCTTCAGGAACTCCTCGGCCAGCCCCAGCTCGTCGAGGACCTGCAGCGTGGACGGATGGATCGTGTCGCCCCGGAAGTCACGCAGGAAGTCGCCGTGCTTCTCCAGCAGCGTGACCTCGACGCCTGCCCTGGCCAGGAGCAGCGCCAGCACCGCGCCGGCGGGCCCGCCCCCTGCTATTACACAGCTCATAATTCATCACCCGATGAGATTGTCTCACGTCATGAGAAAAGAGCAAGCCCCGCAGCCATCCGACATGCCCGAGTCGCCGAAGTACATGCGTGAGCCGCCTCTCACAAAGGGAGTGGATGATGACGGACGACCTCCACGCCCTCTCCGGCGCCTACGCCGTGCACGCACTGCCGTACGCCGAGTGGGTGCTGTACGAGGAGCATCTGCCGGCGTGCTCGGCCTGCTGGATGGAGGTCCGGCGGCTGCGGGAGACGGCGGCCAGGCTCGCCGAGGCGGTGGCCGAGCCACCGCCCGCCCCGCTCCGGCAGCGCCTGCTCGACGCCGCCCACGACCAGCGGCGGCCCGACCAGCGGCCCGACCAGCGGCCCGAGCGGCGGCGGCCCGAGGAGCGGCCGGAGAGGGGGTCAGGAGCGGTGCCCGACGACGGCCCGACCATCTGGTGGCCCCCGGCGTCCCGCACGCCCGCAGCCCCGCCTGCGGCCCCGCCCGCGCCCCTCAGGCGCCGCCGGGCCAGGGTGACGGCGGGCCTGGCGGCCGTGGCCGCGGTGGCCGCGGTCGCGCTCGGCGCCGTCGCCGTGGACGCCCGCCGTGACCTGAGCGACCTGACCGCCAGGAACGACGAGGTGATCGCCGTGCTGGCCGCGCCCGACGCCGAGACGGTACGCAGGCCCGCCACCTCCGGCGGCACCGGCACGGTCGTGATCTCCAGGGCCAGGGGACGCCTGGTGTTCGCCTCGTCCGGCCTGGCCGAGCTGCCCCGGTCCAAGGGGTACGAGCTGTGGCTGATGGGCCCGGACGGCCCCCGCCCCGCCGGGATGCTCGACCGGGCCGGGGGCGGCCTGACCGCCCCCCTGCTGATCACGCCGGAGCGGGGGGAGGACCGCGTGGCGCTCACGGTCGAGCCGGCGGCCGGTTCCGGCAGGCCCACGACGCGGCCGATCCTCCTGGCCGAGCTCCCGGAGGCCTGACACGCAGTTAGGGGGTTGGTCACGGGCGTTTGATCGTAGATAGTGCTGGGCATGCGTATCTTCGCGGCCCTGGCGCTGGCCGCCGCACTGTTACCCGTGTTACCCGTGCCCGCGGCGGCCGCCGAGGCGGGCGCGGCCACCGTGGCGCCCGTCCAGGTCACGGGCTCTCCGGCCAGGCGATTCAACCTGATCATCATGGGCGACGGCTACACCGAGCCGGAGCAGGCGAAGTTCCGGGCGGACGTGGACCGGCACCTCAACGTGATGTGGTCGATCGAGCCGTTCAAGACGTATCGCAACTACATCAACGTCTACCGCGTCGACATCGTCTCCGGCGAGTCCGGCATCAGCTGCGACCCCGGACTGGACGCGCCGAGGAAGGTCACCCCGCTCGGCATGGGCTTCTGGGGCCGCTGCAACCCCGCCAGCGTCCAGCGCCTGATCACCATGGACAACGCCGCCGCCACCCGCTACGCCGACCTGGTCACCGGCACCTCCTCCGGCAACCGGCAGATCCTCGCGCTCGGCAACAGCGGCACGTACGGCGGCGCCGGCGGCTCGTACGCCACCGCCTCGGGCAGCAACAGCATGTCCGCCCTGATCAGCCCGCACGAGCTGGGCCACTCCCTGGGCGGCCTGCAGGACGAGTACGACTACTACCAGCGCGGCGTCCCCGGCGGCGCCTACCCGGGAGCCGAGCCGTCCAGCCCCCACCACACCCTGCTGACCGAGCAGCAGCTGAAGGACCAGCAGAAGAAGTGGTGGCGCTGGCTGGGCGAGCCCAGCGAGTCGGGCGGCCCCATCGGCCGCTACGAGGGCGGCCTGTACTACACGACCGGCGTCTGGCGGCCCAGCCGGCACTCGATGATGAAGACCCTCGGCTATTACTTCGACCAGGTCAGCCGCGAGGTCATGGTCCAGCGCATCACCGCCAAGACCATGGTCATCCAGGACGCCACACCCAACCAGCAGCCCGTCGGCGCCGACCGGGTGCTCTGGGTCGAGCCGATGCGCCCCGTCGGCCACTCGCTGACGACCACCTGGAACGTGGACGGCAAGGACCTCGCGAGCCACGACGACGCCCTCGACCTGCGCACCCTCGGCCTCAGCCCGGGCACGCACACCGTCACGGCCACCGTCTCGGACCCGACCGAGTTCGTCAGGGACCCGGCGATCAGGGCGGCCATCACCAAGTCCCGCACCTGGACGGTGGACACGTCGCTGACCACCCCGCCGGACGGCGCCGAGGCCGCGTTCGTCTCCTCCACCCCCACCGACCGGCCGCTGGGCCGCGCCGACGTCGTGTACGTGGAGACCACCCATCCGGCCGCGACCGTGCCCGAGGTGACGTGGACCGTGGACGGCCGCCCGGCGGGCGCCGGCACCGACCTCGACCTGGGCAAGCTGGACCTGCGACCGGGCACGCACACCCTGACCGCCGCCCTCGGCGGCCAGACCCTCAACTGGCAGATCGACGCGAGCCGGCCCGACACCCGCTACGAGCTGTCCGAGCCGCTCGCCGCGGCCGGCGACGCCTACGTCTACAACGGCCCGTTCTCCATGCGGCTGGCGGGCGAGGACGACCGCGGCGGCTACGTGGTCTCGGAGTCCAGGATGGACGGGGACGGCTGGTTCAACTACTTCGGCTGGCCCACCTCCTCGGAGCTGCCGTGGACGTTCAGCGAGGAGGGCACGGTCATCGACTCCCTCGTGTACGGGAAGCTGCCGCGCGGCCGGCACACGATCGAGTACCGCTCGATCGACGCCGCGGGCAACCAGGGGACGCCGAAGAGCTTCACCGTCACCACGATCGCCCCGCCGCCCGCCTGCACCCGCACGGTCACCGGCCTCCACCAGGGCGCCATCGTCGTCGCCGACGGCGTCACCTGCCTCGACGGCGCGCAGGTCAGCGGGCCCATCACGGTGCGGCCCGGAGCCTCGCTCGTGGTCAAGGGCGGCCGGATCGCCGGCACGCTGACCGCGGCGCAGCCCGCCGCCGTCCACCTGCTCAAGGCCTCCCTGACCGGCGCGCTCAACGTCAGCGGCGCCAAGGCGCTGGCCATCGTGGGCGCCGACCTGCGCGGCGCCGTCCTGCTGGCCGGCAACACGGCGCCGATCCTGTCGGGCAGCACGATCAGCGGCGCGCTGCTGTGCACGGGTGACAGGCCCGTCGACCTCGGCGTGCCCAACAAGGGCGCGCGATCGTGCGTCCGGCTAGCCGCGGCCGCCAGAGGAGGCGCTTACGAGGCGGTCGAGCACGGCGGCAAGTGAGCCGAACGAGGCCTCGCGGAGCCTGGCGTACTCCTCCTCCGGATACTGCCGGGGTCCGTTCTCCACCAGCAGGATCAGGTAGAGGTAGGCGCGGTAGAGGTCGATGCGGGTGCGCGCCGCCGGGGTGAGCTCCAGCGGCGTCACCTCGCGGTAGCCCGCCAGCAGCGGGTCGTCCTCCGCCAGCTCGCCGAAGATCGTCGGCGTGACGAACTCGGCGAGCGGGTCGCCCCAGAAGGCCCGTTCGTGGTCGATGATGGCCTGGATCCGGGGCGGGCCGCTGACGTCGAGGAAGACGTTGCCCGGCCAGACGTCGAAGTGCACCAGCCGCGGCGTCGTCACCTCGTCGAGCACCGGCGACGCGGCCTCGACCACCGCCATGATCTCGCCGGGGGAGCGCGGCAGCGGCGTCGGGTAGCGCTCGGTGTCGCCGACCAGCGCCCCCACCATCGCCAGGAACGCCTGCCGCCACGTGGCGCCGACGATCCCGGCGTGCGGGTAGCCGAAGACCTCGCCGCTCACCGCGTTGAACCTGGCCAGGTGGCGGCCCAGCTCCTGGCGCAGCGCCTGCTCGCCCTCCGGCTTGACGTCGTTCCACGAGACCCCGTCGAGCGCGTCGAGCAGCAGGTAGTCGCCGCCCAGCACCGGGTCGTCGAACCCGGCGCACAGCAGCGTGGCCACCGGCACGCCCGCCTGCGCCGCCAGCTCGTACGCGGCGGCCTCCATGCGCAGCAGGTTGCGCTCGTAGCTGAGCTGGTCGAGGTCGGGCGGCGGGGACAGCTTGAGCACCACCTCGCGCCCGTCGTCGAGCTTCAGCCGCCACACGGCGTTGGCGTAGCCGTCGGTCAGCTCGGTGACGGCCACGACGCCCGTGCCCAGCGCGCGGCGGAGCAGGGCGTCGAGCTCGGCGTCGGATAAGCGGCGCTTGGTTCTACTGTCCACGAGGGCCTTTCACGCTGACTGCCGGCGTACCAGGTGGGTGTCGAGGATCACGACGGGCTGGCGCAGCTCCTCGCCGTTGATGCGGGCCACCAGCAGCTGCGCCATCTGCCGGCCCATCTGCTCGGTCGGCTGGTGGACGGTGGTCAGCGGCGGGTCGGCGTGCAGCGCGGCCTTGGAGTCGTCGAACCCGATCACCGCCACGTCCTCCGGGATCGCCCGCCCCGCCGCCTTGAGCACGCGCATCGCGCCCAGGGCCATCGGGTCGGACGCGGCGAAGACCGCGTCGAGATCGGGATGGCTCGCCAGCAGCTGGGTCATCGCCGCAGAGCCGCTCTCCTCCGAGAAGTCGCCGTACACCACCAGCTCCGGCAGCCCGGCGGGCAACAGCGCGTCGCGATAGCCGGCCAGACGGTCGACGCCCACGCCCATGTCCTGGTGACCGGCGATGGTGGCGATGCGCGTGCGGCCGAGGCCCAGCAGGTGTTTGACCGCCTGCCGGGCCCCTGCCCTGTTGTCCATGTCGACGTAGCTGTAGGGGTCGAGCCCGACGGGGCGGCCGCCGAGCACGGTCGGCACGCCCATCTCCTCGAGCCGCCCCGGCAGCGGGTCGGCGCCGTGCAGCGACAGCAGCAGCACGCCGTCGACGTGCTGCCCGGTCAGGTACTGCTCCAGCCGGTCGTACTCCTCGGTGGTGCGGGCCATCGCCAGGATGAGCTGCAGCCCGGTCTCCGAGAGCGCCGAGCCGATGCCGCGGATGGTGCCCGCGAAGAACGGGTCGTCGAACACCCGCAGCTGTGACTCGGACACCACCAGGGCCACCGCGTCGGTGCGGCGCGTCACCAGGGCGCGCGCCGCGCGGTTGGGCACGTAGCCCAGCTCGCGGATGGCCAGCTCCACGGCCTCGCGGGCCTTGGAGCTGACGTTCGGCGAGCCGTTGATGACTCTAGACACCGTGCCCCGGCCTACACCGGCCCGAGCCGCGACTGCCTCAAGAGTCGGTCGGTTCATGGCGCCTATTCTGCCGGATGATCTCCGAGTACCAGAGCGCGCTGTCCTTGATCAGCCGTTCCTGGGTCTCGAAGTCCACGCGCACCAGGCCGAACCGCTTGCCATAGCCCCAGGCCCACTCGAAGTTGTCCATCAGTGACCAGGCGAAATAGCCCTCCAGGGGCACGCCCGCCTCGATGGCCTGCTTGCAGGCGCCCAGGTGCGCCTCCACGTACGCGCGCCGCTCGGCGTCGTGGATCCGGCCGTCCTCGAGCACGTCGTCGAAGGCGGCGCCGTTCTCGGAGACCACCATCGGGATCGGCGGGTACTCCCGCGCCACCCTCGTGAGGACCTCCACCAGGCCGCCCTCGTCGATCTCCCAGCCCATGGCCGTCACCGGCTGGCCACCGCTGACGAACGACACGTGCTCGCTGCCCACCCACGGAGACCCCGAGTCCGTGGGGGCGGCCGCCGCCGACTGCCTGCCGCCTGGTGCTCCCGAGACCGTGAAGCGGCTGTAGTAGTTGACGAGCAGCACGTCGATGGGCGCGTTGATGATCTTCAGGTCGCCCGGCTGGATGAAGTCGCCATCGCCCGGCACGTCCTCCAGCACGTCCTCCGGGTAGCGGCCCAGCAGCAGCGCGTCCAGGAAGAACCGGTTCTGCAGCCCGTCGATGCGCCGCGCGGCGTCCAGGTCCTCCGCGCTGTCGGTGGCGGGCGTGACCGCGTACAGGTTCACGCAGCCGCCGACGCGCCGGGCGTCCATCGCCTGGACGGCCAGCCCGTGCGCCAGGTTGAGGTGGTGCGCGCCCCTGATCGCGTTCTCCGGCTCGCGCCGGCCAGGGGCGTGCTCGCCCGAGGCGTAGCCGAGGAACGCGGCGCACCATGGCTCGTTGACGGTGCTGAAGGTGTGGATGTGGTCCTTCAGCGCCTCGTGGACCGTCGCCGCGTAGTCCGCGAAGCAGTACGCCACGTCGCGGTTCGGCCAGCCGCCCTTGTCCTCCAGCTCCTGCGGCAGGTCCCAGTGGTAGAGGGTCAGCCACGGGTCGATGCCGTGCCCGCGCAGCTCGTCGGCGAGCCGCTTGTAGAAGTCCAGCCCCTTCTGGTTGACCTTGCCGGATCCGGTCGGCTGGATGCGGGGCCAGGAGACCGAGAAACGGTAGGCCGACAGGCCCAGGTCCGCCATGATCCGGACGTCTTCCCGGTACCGGTGGTAGTGGTCGATGGCCACGTCCGCGTTGTGGCCGTTGAGAATCCGGCCCGGCGTCCTGGTGAAGGTGTCCCAGATGGAGACGCCGCGCCCGTCCTCCTCGACCGCGCCCTCGATCTGGTACGCCGAGGTCGCCGCGCCCCACGCGAAGCCCGCAGGGAAGCGCAGCCCGGCACGCGTCTGTTCCTCTTGTGTCGTCACGCCTTGACCGCACCTTCCATGAGGCCGCCGACGATCTGGCGGCCGAATGCGACGAATACTGCGATGAGCGGAATGATGGACAACGCCGTTCCCGCGAAGATCAACGTGTAGTTCGTGGAGAACCTGGCGTTGAGCGAGGTGATCGCGATCTGCACGGTCGGGTTGTCCGGGGTCAGCACGATCAGCGGCCACATGAAGTCGTTCCACATGAGCATGAACGTGTTGATGCCGAGCACCGCCATGCCCGGACGCACGGCGGGCAGGACGACGTTCCACCAGATCCGCAGCGTGGCGGCGCCGTCGACCCGGGCGGCCTCGACCAGCTCCATCGGCACGGCCTGGCGAGTGTACTGCGTCATCAGGAACACGCCGAACCCGTTGAGCAGGTACGGCAGGATGACCGCCTTGAGCGTGCCGGTCCACTCCAGGCTCACCATGAGCCGGTAGAGGGGCACCACGCCCATCTGCTGCAACGGCACCGCCATCGTCAGCAGCACGAGCACCAGCAGCAGGTTCCTGCCCTTGAAGCTCAGGTTCGCGAAGGCGAAGCCGGCCAGCGTGGAGATGATCACCACGGAGACGGTGACGATGCTCGACACGATGAACGAGTTCGTCAGGCCCAGCAGGAACTTGGCGTCCTCGTTGTTGAGCACCGCGACGATGTTGTCGCCCAGGTTCCCGCCCGGCAGGAACGGCGGCGGCACCGATACGGCGTCGGCGTTCGTACGGGAGGCGATGACGAGCATCCAGTACAGCGGGAACGCCGACAGCAGGACGGCCAGGGCCAGCATGAGCCGGGTGGCGAGGGTCGGGGAGAAGTTGTTCATCTGGTGCCCCCGATCCTGCGCACGAACAGGAAGTTGATCGCCGCTCCTATGAGGATGAGCAGGAACAGCAGCCAGGCGGCCGCCGCGGCGTAGCCGTAGTCGAACTCGCGGAAGCCCTGCTTGACGATGAACATGGCCACCGTCTGGAACTGTCCCTGCGAGCCGCCGTCGACGTTGCCGTTGTAGAACGTGGTCGGCTCGGAGAACAGCGTCAGGCCGCCGATCGTGGAGTTGAGCACCACGAAGATCATCGTCGGGCGCAGCATCGGCAGCGTGATCTGCCAGAACTGCCTGCGACGCGACGCGCCGTCGATCGCGGCGGCCTCGTACAGGTCGCGCGGGATCGTCTGCATGCCGGCCAGGAAGATGATCGCGTTGTAGCCCGTCCAGCGCCAGTCGACCATGGTGGCGATGGCGATCCACGACGGGATGCGCTCGGCCCGCCAGTTCGTCTTGTCGACACCGAGCCCGCTCAGGACCCAGTTGACCAGGCCCCAGTCGCGGGCGTACAGCTGCGTGAACACCACCGCGACCGCGACCACCGACGTGACCAGCGGCAGCAGCACGCTCATGCGGATGGCCAGGCGGAGCTTCAGGCGCTTGTTCAGCGCGTTGGCCAGGAGCAGCGCGAGGATCATCTGGGGGACGGTGGCGAGGATGAACATGCCCACCGTGTTGACCACGGCGTTCCAGAAGTCCTCGTCGCCGAGCAGGGCGGTGTAGTTGCCCAGCCCGGTCCACTCCACGGTCCCGGCCAGGTCGTAGTCGTAGAGCGAGTAGTACAGGGTGAAGGCCAACGGGAACAGCCCGAAGGCGGCGAAAAGCAGGAAATAAGGGGACACCAGGGCGTACGGCATCGCTTTGACGTCGAATCGTGAACGCCAGCGGTGGCCGGGCGGACGGGCGCGGCGATGGTTGTTCCGCGCCGCCCGCGGGAGGGTGTCGAGGCTCATGGCAGACCTTTCGGCGGCAACAAGCCCGGCCCGCTGCTCGCGGGCCGGGCGGGGAGACTAGCCCGCGGCCTTCACCGCGTCGTCGACCAGCTGCTGCCAGGCCTTGTCGTACGGGACGGAGCCGTCGTCCATGCCCTGGATGACGGACTCGATGGCGTTCTTGACCTGGGCGTGCTTCACGCCGAGGAAGACCGGCTGCAGGCTCGACGCGGACTTGGCGAAGATCTCACCGATGGGGGCGTCGTTGAAGAACTCGTTCTTCGCGCCCTGCACGGCCGGGTCCTGCTGGGCCTTCGTGTTGCTCGGCATGTTGCCGAAGTCGGCGAAGATGCTCGCCTCGGTCTGCGCGTTGGTCAGGTAGTCGGCGACCATCGCGGCTTCCTTCGGGTGCTTGGACTGCTTGGGCACGGCCAGCCAGGAGCCGCCCCAGTTGCCGCCGCCGCCCGGCACGCTGGCCACGTCCCACTTGCCCTTGCCGCCGTCGCCGGCGTTGCCGCTGACCACGCCGAGCATCCAGGACGGGCAGCCGACCGTGGCGAACGCGCCCTTCTGGGTGCCCGCCGCCCACTCGTCGGTGAAGTTGCGGAGCTTGGCGGTCAGGCCCTGCTGGCTCATCTTCGTGGCGAAGTCGAAGCCCGCCTTCACCGCCGGGTTCTTGTCGACGATGAGGTTGTTGTCCTTGTCGAAGTACGTCACGTTGCCGTTCTTGGCCGCCTCCTGGTAGAGGACGACCTGGTAGAGCGTGTTCGTGCCGTCGGTGAACTTGGTGTCCTTGACCTTCGACTGGAACGTCTTGGCGACGTTCATGAACTCGTCCCAGGTCGGCCAGAGCGCGCTGACCTTGTCACGCTCGGTCGGCAGCCCGGCCTTCTTGAACAGGTCCGCGCGGTAGCAGAGGCTCATGCCGCCGATGTCGGTGCCCAGGCCGAACAGCTTGCCGTCGGCCGTGACGCCGTTCTCCCACTTCCACGCCGGGAAGTCCGCCTTGCGGGACTCCAGCCCGAACTCCTTGAGATCGGCCCACCATTCGGGGTGCGCCTTGGCCAGGCCCATGCCGCCCTCGTCGATGCCCACCACGTCGCCCGCGCCGTTGCCGGCCTGCAACCACTGGATCATCTGCGGCCAGTACTGCTGCTCGAACTGGTCGGTCAGGTGCTCTTCCTTGATCTGGATGTCCTTGTGCTCGGCGTTCCACTTCGTGATGGCGTTCTTGTAGCCGAAGTTGGTGCCGCCGCCAAAAGTCTGAACGCGGATGGTGACCGGCTCAGCCGCCGCGGAGGAGGCGGGAGCGCTGCTGGACCCCGTCGCGGTGCCGCCGCCGGAGCTGCAGGACGCGACGGCCAGCGCCGCCGCGGCCAGGGCAGAGGCCGCGGCGAGACCGCCGCGACGCTTGCTGATCATCATGGGTGACCCCTTCTCGGGTGAATGTTGGGGGAGTGCACCGCGGCTCGCGCTCCGCCGCGGTGGGAGTCTTTGGGAGCGCTCCCACAAAGGGTGCACTTACGTGGTCTGCACGTCAATCCACCGAAACGCAACCGTTACCAATGAGGCGGTTTGTCACTCTAGAACGGGATTTTTGGCGTTATACCTCGCAAAGGGCGGCTTGGGAGCGCTCCCACCACAAGAGGCATCTTTTGTGTCGCATCAAGGGCATGTCACCCGCACCGACCACGCTTTCTCCCGGTCACACCACCAGTGAGAACCCCGGTCGGAGGGGCGGGAGCCGTCCCGTCCCCGACCGGGGTTCGTGGGCGTCGGAGGTCTGCCGGCCGTCCCGCCGGCGACCTCACCCGACGGAGACGAGCTCGGCCAGGTGGCGCAGCGAGTTGCTGAGATGCTCCGGGCCGAACGGCGGGAACCGGATGTGCTCCCGGAGGTACGGCGACACCGCCGACCAGTCATAGGAGAGCGTGACCTCGGTCTCGGACGGCCCGAGCGGCGCGAGGTCGTAACGCCAGATCCAGCCGCCGAACTCCAGCCGGCCGTCGTCCTTCTCCGACCCCGTCAGCCAGGCGATGGCGCGCGGCGGGTCGAGCACCTGGACCTTGTTGGCCACCCGGTAGTCGCCGTTCGGATGGTTGTCGTGATACATGTCCATCCGGAAGATCTGCCCCACCTCGGTCAGCGGCGCCCGGTTCACGGCCTTCTGGACCCAGCCGGTGCCGTCGATCGCCGCATGGGTCGCCGGGTCCGCCAGCACCGCGAACACCCTCGCGGCGGGCACGGCGACGGTCAGGCTGGCGCTCACGTTCTCCTGGTCCACGGTGTGCACGCTCCTCGTCATCTCATCGCGGGCCTCCCGCGGGCGCGGAAGGTCCCCCCATGCAGACGACGCGGCGAGGCGGAACTCATCGGTCGTAGGGCCGAATCTCACCCGGCCTCCCGGCAGGCGGTGGCGCGTTCCTGGAGTAGGGCGCGTTCGCGGGCGTTGCGGGTCATGTCCGCCGCTCTCTCGAACTCGGTGCGGGCCTCCTCCCTCCGGCCCAGCTTGAAGAGCAGGTCTCCTCGTACGCTCGGCAGCAGGTGGTAGTCCTTGAGTGAGGGCTCGCCGGCGATCTGGTCGAGGAGTTGGAGGCCGACCGCGGGGCCGTAGGCCATGGAGAGGGCGACGGCCCGGTTGAGCTCGACGATGGGGGAGCGGGACAGCTTGGCCAGCGCCTCGTACAGGCTCGCGATGCCTGCCCAGTCGGTGTCCTCCGGGTCGAGCGCTCGCGCGTGGCAGGCGGCGATGGCGGCCTGGAGGGTGTACGGGCCGGGCGCTCCGTCCCCCAGCTTCTCGGCCCGCTCCAGGGCGGTGAGGCCGCGGTGGATGAGAAGCCGGTCCCAGCGGGCGCGGTCCTGGTCGAGGAGGAGGACGGGCTCGCCGGACGGGCTCACGCGGGCCGCCGACCTGGAGGCCTGGATCTCCATGAGGGCGACCAGGCCGTGCACCTCCGGCTCCTCGGGCATCAGGCCGGCCAGGACCCGGCCCAGCCGGAGCGCGTCCTCGCACAGGGCGGGACGCATCCAGTCGTCGCCGGCCGTCGCCGAATAGCCCTCGTTGAAGATCAGATAGATGACCTCCAGGACCGATTCCAGGCGCGCGGACAGCTCGGCGGCCTGGGGGACCTCGAAGGGGATCTTCCTGTCGGCCAGGGTTCGCTTGGCGCGGACGATCCGCTGCGCCGCCGTGGACTCCGGGACCAGGAACGCGCGGGCGATCTCGTCGGTGGTCAGGCCGCCGAGCACGCGGAGCGTGAGGGCCACCCGGGCGTCCATGGAGAGCGTCGGGTGGCAGGCCGTGAACACCAGCCGCAGGAGGTCGTCTTCGATCTCGTCGACCTGGGGCAGGTCCTCCTCGGTGCCGAGCCGGTGGCCGAGCTCGATCAGGTTGCGTTCGAGGCGTTCGTTCCTGCGGATCAGGTCGATGGCGCGGCGCTTCGACACCGTCATCAGCCAGGCGCCGGGGTTGCGGGGCACGCCGGACTCCGGCCACTGCTCCAGGGCGGCGACCAGCGCGTCCTGGGCCAGCTCCTCGGCCAGGCCGACGTCGCGCACCAGCCGGGCGAGCCCGGCGATGAGCCGGGCCGCCTCGATCCGCCACACCGCCTCGATGGCCCGATGGGTCTCCGCCCCGCGGCGAGCGGGGGGCTGGTCGTCGGCGTCGGAAGCCATCACCGGCCCATGAGAGCAGCGCGAAGCCACCGATGGCAACCCGCGTCTCGTCATGCGCCCCGGCGGGTGATGGCCGGGGCCTTCGTGAAGGCGGCCTGGCAGTGCCGGCGGGCGGTGGCGGGGGCCTTCCTGGGCGCGGGCCCGGCAGTGCTGGCGGGTGGTGGCCGAGGCATTCCTGGGCGCGGGCCCGGCAGGCCGGCGCAGGCGTGTGGGTGGGTCAGGTGCCGGGCGTGTCGACGCCGAGGCGTTCGCGCAGGGCTTGTTCGCGTTCGCGCTCGTCCGCGGGCAGCGAGTCGTCCGGCACGTCCGAAGCGTCGAACACCCGCCACACGTCCAGCCCGATCCCGTCAGACCCCGGCGGCACCGGCACGCGCATCGCCCATTCGATCGCCTCTTCCCGGGACTTGACCTGGATCAGCCAGAAGCCGGCGATGAGCTCCTTGGCCTCGGCGAAGGGGCCGTCGATCACGGTCGCCTTGCCGCCGCTGTACGCGATCTGGGCCCCCTGCGAGCTCGGGTAGAGCCCTTCGGCCGCCAGCAGCACGCCCGCCTTGGCCAGCGCCTCGTTGTAGGCGTGCATGCTGTCCACGACCTCCTGGCTGGGCAGCGTCCCCGCCTCGGTCTCCGCGCCGCCCTTGCCGACGATCATGAATTTCATGGCTGTCTCTCTTTCATCCGGTTCCGGCTCTCGCAGAACGCGTCGAACGACGGCAGGCGGAATCGACACGTCCGCGAGAGATTCATCTCGCGGACAGCCGGCCCGCGATGCCGTCCAGTGACTCCCTGCGTGTAGGAGCTGACGTGTTGACGATGGCCATTTCGGTGTCGGCGTCCAGGCCCGCCGCGGCCATGGATCGCCCTCCTCTGGGGCAAGTCGGCGTACACGTGAATCTACAATGTAAAGGCGGCGAGCTGGTCGAGAAAAGCACGGGCGGTCGGGGCGCAGTCGTCCGCCGATGGAACAGCCAGGGCCAGCGAGCGGGTCATCTTCGGCTCCAGGGGCCGGGTGACGACGGTGCTCAGGTCGGCGGGCAGGCCGAGGGTGGGGACGATGCTGACGCCCAGCCCCGCGGCCACCATCTCCAGGATGGCGGCGGGCCCGCTGGCCTCGAAGGCGACGTCGAGCCGTACCTGGGCCGTCAGTGCCGCACCCATGATGAGGGGGCGGCAGCCGGCGGTGGTCAGGATGAACGGCCTGCCCGCCAAATCGGCGAGAGTGACGGCCGGGCGGGCGGTCAGAGGGTGGTCGGCGGGCAGCACGGCGACCATGTCGTGGGTGCTCAGGTGGACGGTGTGCAGGCCGGGCGCGGGGAGGGTGACGACGCCGACCTCGGCGGCGCCGCGCTGCAGCCATTCGCGGATGTCGTCGTCCATGCCCTCGAAGAGGCGTACGCGGACTTGCGGGTAGCGGTCGGTGAATGCGCGCAGCAGCTTGGCGACGAGCGTGCCGGTGGCGCTGGGGAGGCTGGCCAGGCGGAGTTCGCCGGTGATCTGGCCGCTGGCGGCGGCCACGTCGGCGCGGATGAGGTCGAAGTGGCGCAGGGTCTCGCGGGTGCGGGCGAGGGCTCGCCGGCCGGCCTCGGTGAGGGCGATGCCGTCGCGGTGGCGGACGAACAGGGCGGCGCCGAGCTCGCGTTCGAGGGCGGCGATGGCGCGGCTGACGGCGGGCTGGGACATGCCGGTGTGCTCGGCGGCGGCGGTGAAGCCGCCGTGTTCGGCGACTGCGACCAGGGCTCTGAGCTGCGCCAATGTCATACCGGCATACCTTAATTGGTATTTGACCGGGATACTTCCAGAACACGATGGTTATGTCCATGTTCGAGCGAATGACGATCGAAGTCGACGGCCGCGTGGCCAGTTATCTGACGGCGGGCGAGCGGGGCCCGGTGGTGTTGCTGTTGCACGGCACGTACTGGAGCCGGGTCTGGGCGCCGGTGATCGACGGGCTGGCTGCGGCGGGGCTGCGTCCTGTGGCGGTGGATCTGCCGGGGCTGGGGCGTTCCGGCGGGGAGCTGACGATGGAGACGGCGGCGGTTCCGGCGCTGGCGGCGTGGGTGGCCCGGTTCGCGGCCGCGGTCGGCGCGGGGGAGCGGCTCTCGGTGGCGGGCCACGACATCGGCGGTGCGGTTGCCCAGCAGCTGCTGGTGGAGGGGGAGCCGGAGGTGCGGCGGCTGGCGCTGGTCAACTCGGTCACATACGACTCCTGGCCGGTGCCCGGCGTGGCCCGTTACCGGGATCCGGCCGTGGTGGCGGCCACGACCGTGGAGGAACTGCTCGCCGCCCGCCGCAGGGCGGTCACCACCGCGCTCGCCCGGCCGGCCACCGAGGCGGAGCTGGCCGATTACCTCGATCCGTGGAACGACCCGCGGGTGGGCCGGTCGTGGATGGCGCTGGCGGGCGCGGCCGACAGCCGTTACACGCTGGACCTGGTGCCCGCGCTCAAGGCCGATCAGACGCCGAAGCTGCTGGTGTGGGGGGAGGACGACACGTTCCAGGAGGTCCGGTACGCCGAGCGCTTCGCCGCCGAGGTGCCGAACACGACGCTGGTGCGCGTTCCCGGGGCGGGGCACATCCCGATGGAGAACGATCCGGCCGGGGTCACGCGGGTCCTGGCGGAGTTCTTTCTCGGCTGAGACCGCCGCGGGCCATGAGGGCGGCGGTGGCGAGCAGGATCAGGGCGGCCGCCAGGGCGGGGGCCGGGCCGGTGGTGAGGTGGAAAGTGGCGCCGGCCAGGGCGCCGAGGAACATCGCGGCCACGGAGGCGACCCGGCGCAGGGCGGCCCGGCCCGGCGTGTCGGCGGCCAGGCCCGTGAGCGTCGTGGTGAGGACGTTGGTGACCAGGTCGGGTACGCCGAGCGCCCGTACGGACGCGTTCTGCAGGCCCATGCCGCAGGCCAGCAGCGTGATGAGGGCCGCCTGGGGCCAGGTCGCGCGGTGCCCGGCCGTGAGGGCGACGGCGAGGGCGGCGGCGACGAGGAGCGCGTGTACGGCGGTGGCGGCGGCGAACGCCCGTCGCGCGTTCGCGGTCCACCTGATCACCCGCCCGGCGCTCCAGGCGCCGGCTCCGAAGGCGGCGAGGGCCGCCGGCGAGGCCCATCTGGACATCTGGGCCTCCCCGGCCAGGGCGAAGCTGAGGAAGACGATGTTGCCGGTCATGTTGGCGACGAAGACGCGGCCCAGGCCGAGGAAGCTGACGGCGTCCACGAGGCCGGTGACGAAGGCCAGCAGGATCAGCAGGGCCGGCAGGACGCCGTGCGGGTTGGCGCCGCTCGGGAAGAGCCCGTCGGCGACCCACCGCAGCCCGCCGCGCACCAGCCGTCCTGGGCGTCTGCGCGCGGCTGGCATGGTGGGCGGCTCCTTGGCGAGGTCGCGGGCGGTTCGCCACGGGTCTTTCCCCGGTGGCGGGCCGCCGCACTCGCCGCACCGGGACCGCGGCCGAGAAGGAGCCGA
This sequence comes from Nonomuraea angiospora, assembly GCF_014873145.1. Classification (NCBI taxonomy): domain Bacteria; kingdom Bacillati; phylum Actinomycetota; class Actinomycetes; order Streptosporangiales; family Streptosporangiaceae; genus Nonomuraea; species Nonomuraea angiospora. The sequence continues at coordinate 12,291,713 of NZ_JADBEK010000001.1, forward strand.
CGCGGGGGTGAACGCGACGAGCGCGCGTCCCGTTGCGGGACGCGCGCTCGTTCGGCGCCGGGCAGGAGGCGCCGAGGGGGAGGCTGGAGGCCTCGGGGGAGGTCCGGTCAGGAACGGTACTGCGGGTAGCCGTAGCCGACGACCTGGGACTTGGGACGGACGCGCTCCTCGACCTTGCCGTTGCCGGTGTTGCCCTCGACGGTCGAGATGGTGCCGTCGCCGTTGTCCTTCTCGACGAACCCGACGTGGTTGATGTCGTTGAGGTCCTTGCTGCCGCTCCAGGCGAAGAACACGACGGCGCCGGGCTTGGCCTCGGTGCCGAAGCGGTGGTTGGCCTGGAACCACTTGGCGTGGGCGACGGTCCAGGCGTCCCAGCCGATCTGCGGGCGGGCGCCGGTCTGCTCGCCGACCCAGGAGACGAACATCGCGCACCAGGCGGCGTTCAGGTAGTCGGCGCGGCTGCCGCCGTCACGGGCGATGGTCTCCGCGGCGCGCTGCGAGCTGGCGTACCACCGCTGGAACTTGGTGCCGCCGCCGGCCGCGTTCTCGGTGATGCCGACCTGGGACTTGGCGAGCGCCAGGACCTGGGCGGCGGTGACGCCGGCCTTGGCCTCGCGCGAGCGCTCGGCGTGGTCGGCGACGGTGGCGGTGTCGATCGGCTGCTTCTCCGCTGCGGTGGCGCTGGTCATGTGGGCGCCGAACGCGGTTCCGAGGATGGTTGCGCCGAGAAGGGCGCGGGCGATGTTGGTCTTCGCAGCAGAGGTAAAGCGGAAGGTGGCCATCGAGGGGGTTTGCTCCTTGCTTCCATGCCGCTTACCGGGTTAGCTGACGGGTTCGGGCGTGGAAGCTGCCCTACGGCACCGAAGTGCCGATTCACCCCAAAGGACGTGGGTCCCCGGTTCCGCCCGAGGGCGGATTCAGCGGTCACAGGACGGTCCTGTGATGTGTCTTGCGATGGTCGGACAAGTCCGGACAAACCGGACGTATGTCTCAAGAATGCCTTAAACGTAATGCATAAGGCAAGAGCGTTACAAATCGATAAAGGCCCAGCTAGACGACCTGCCTCCGGGCCTCGGCCAGAAGCCCCATCATGGCAAGGGATTCGTCGAGCGGCATGATCGAACTTTCGGTCCTGCCTTCGGCCGTCGCGGCCCGGACCTCGCGGAGCTCTCCGGCGTAGCCGTTGTCCGCCGGATCGAGGGTGTACTCCTCCGGCTTCATGGAAGGCCCGGACAGCCGAATCCGCGGCGTAGCCCAGAACGGCGCCTGGAGGTCCGCCCGCATCTGAGTCCCTACAACACTGGCCTGGTTCGGGTAATTCCCGAGCAACGAGGTCTCCACGAGAGCCTTCCTGCCACCCGGGTAGAGCAGGACGCCGCCGGCCTCCGCGTCGACGCCGTTGGGCGCCAGAGCGCCGGTGATCCGCAGGTCGGAGGGCATGCCGAGGAGCAGCTGGGCCAGCCCGAACGGGTAGATCCCGAGGTCCAGGAGCGCCCCGCCGCCGAGCTCCGGCGCCCACAGCCGGTGCTGCGGGTCGTAGGGCTTGGCGAAGCCGAAGGAGGCGTGCACCGAGCGCAGGTCGCCGAAGCGCTCGTCGGCCGCGATCTTCTGGATGAGCGGGTTGAACCTCATCCACATCGCTTCCATCAGGAACACGCCCGCCTCGCGTGCCAGGCGCACCATCTTCTCCGCGTCGTCCACGGTGGCGGCCAGCGGCTTCTCGCACAGCACGGCCTTGCCCGCGGCGATGGCGACCTCGGCCACCTCCAGGTGCTGGGCGTGCGGCGTCGCCACGTAGACGGCGTCCACGGCCGGGTCGGCGCAGAGCCGCTCATAGGAGTCGTACGCGGACTCCGCCCCCAGCGTGGCGGCCAGCGCCTGCGCCCGCCCCAGGTTCCTCGATCCGACGGCGGCCACCCGCATGCCGGGTTCGGCCGCGATGGCCTTCCCGACGGTCCGCGCGATATTCCCTGTCGCCGCTATGCCCCACGCAAAATCCCGCACGCGGGAGATCGTAGACGAATCAGGTCATGTTGAACGTGTCGGGGTCGGGTCCGATCCGCTGGCCCCTGCTCATCGCGCCGATGGCGGCCATGTCCTCGGCGTCGAGGATGAAGTCGAAGACGCCGATGTTCTCGGCGATGCGCGCCGGGGTGACCGACTTGGGGATGGCGACGTGGCCGAGCTGCAGGTGCCAGCGGAGCACGATCTGCGCGGGCGTCTTGCCGCACTTGTCCGACAGCTTGGCCAGCGCCGGGTCGTTCAGCAGGCCCTGGCCCTGGCCGAGCGGGCTCCACGCCTCGGTGAGGATGCCGTTGGCCTCGTGGAAGGCGCGCAGCTCGCGCTGCTGGAAGTAGGGGTGCAGCTCGATCTGGTTGATGGAGGGCACGAGGTCGGTCTCGTTCATGAGGCGGGTGAGGTGGGCGATGGTGAAGTTGGAGGTGCCGATGGCCTTGGCGCGCCCGTCACGGTAGATCTTCTCGATCGCCTTCCACGCCTGCACGTACTTGTCCTGCTGCGGCACCGGCCAGTGGATGAGGAAGAGGTCGATGTAGTCGAGGCCGAGCCGGGCCAGGGACTCGTCGAAGGCCGCCTCCGCGCGGCCGTGGTCGGCGTTCCACAGCTTGGTGGTCACGAACAGCTTGCGGCGCGGCAGCTCACTTTCGCGTACGGCCTGACCCACGCCCTCTTCGTTGCCGTACGCGGAGGCGGTGTCCACGTGCCGGTAACCGGCTTTGAGCGCGGTCGTGACGGCCTGCGCGGCCTCGTCGGCGGGGACCTGCCAGACGCCGTAGCCGAGCTGCGGGATCTGCACGCCGTCGGTGTTGAGCATGAGCGAGTTCATACCCTCCATTGTTCACGTCGCGTTTCTGGTGGCTTAAGGCGGCGGGGCTAGCTTGAAGCGGTCGTGAACGGGCCATCACCCGGCGGGGAGGACAGGAGTGGTCGAACAGGCGTCGGCCTGGGTGGAGTCACCGCTCCAGATGCTGTGCGCCGTCGAGGCCCATCACGCGGGCGTGCTCGGCCCCGAGACGGTGGTCGTGCCGCGCGCCGGTCTGCGGCCGCTGAAGGCCACGCGCCGGGAGCTGAGGTCTCTCGGGCTGCCCGACGGCCTGGAGCTGGCGGAGCCGCTCGAGCGCATGCCCAGACGCGTGCAGGCCGTCGGCGACGCCTTCTCCGGCAGGGTGCAGCTGCGCTGGCTCACCTCGCGTCCCGGACGCATCGTCATCGTGGACGACGGGCTGGCCACGCTCCGGCTGCTGGAGCTGCTGGCCGCGGGGCCGTACCGGCCGCTGCTGCGGGCCAGGGCCCAGCCGACGAAGCTGCGTTCCGCGCTGGGCCTGGCGGCCGCGCTGCGGCTGCGCCTGAGCGACGTGTCGGTCTTCACCGCCCTGCCCGTGGACGAGGCCCTGGTGGAGGGCGTACGGCGGGCCGGGATCAACCTGGTACGTCACCAGTTCGCCTGGTTGCGTGCCCAGCCGCCCAGCGCGGAGGGGCCCGCGGAGCGCACGGTCGTCCTCGGCACCTCGCTCGTCCGGAACGGGCTCGTGCACCGCGGCCACTACCTGCGCTGGCTGACGGAGCTGGCGGCCCAGGAGCCGCTCGCGTACTACCCGCACCGCCGCGAGGACCCCGTGGACGTGGCCCTGATCAGGGAGCGCCCCGGCATCACCGTGCACGACGTGGGCGCGCCGGCCGAGCTGACGCTGCGCGGCCTGGACGCGAGCCAGCGCGTGCTCAGCCTGCCCTCGACCGCGATCACCTCGCTGCGGGTGCTGCTCAGCCCGCGCGGTGTCACCGTGGAGCCCGTGGACGTTCCTGACGACTGGTGGACCAGCAGGGCGGCCCCCGCCCTTCGCTCGCATCTGACAGGAGTGTCCGGTTGAAAGTGTTGGCGGTCGCCGACTCCGACTCGTATCTGAAGTGGGCGGCCTGCCTGCTCGGCGACCTTCCCCCCGGCGGCACGGCGGAGCTCGTGGTGGTACGCACGCCGATCGCGCCCTCGCCGGAGCAGATCGCCGCCGCCGTGGGCGGTCTGGAGCCGCCGCCGGTGATCTCGGCGCGGTCCGTGCGGCGGCTGGCCGAGCGCACGCGTCCGGACGTGGTGCTGGTGGCCTGCACGGGCCCGGTGGTGGACGTGCTGGTGGCCGACGTGCTCGGCGACCTGCGGCCGCGGCCGGTGTTCGTGAGCGGGCTGCCGGGCATCTCGGTGCCGGCGACGGAGAAGGCGTGGCTGTTCCGCAGCGGGTGTGACCTGTTCGTGGTGCACAGCGAGCGTGAGGTGGCCGAGTTCTCCGAGATCGCCGGCCGGCTCGGCGGGGGAGGGGCGGTGGGGCTGGCCAGGCTGCCGTTCCTGCGCTCCGACGTGGTCGCCGGGGGCGGGAACCGGGTCGTGTTCGCCACCCAGGCCAAGGTGCCGCGCGAGCGCCCGGACCGCGAGCGGATCCTGCTGGCGCTGGCCGAGCTCGCCCGGCTGCGGCCGGAGCTGGACGTGGTGGTCAAGCTGCGGGCCCTTGAGGACGAGCGGCAGACGCACAACGAGCGCCACCACTACCAGCGGCTGTGGCGGGAGATGGGCGAGCCGGGGCGGGTGGAGTTCGCGGCGGGGTCGATGCACGACCAGCTCGAACGGGCGGCCGGGTTCGTCACGGTGAGCTCGACGGCGGCGCTGGAGGCGATCGCGCTGGGCGTGCCGTCGCTGGTGCTGGAGGACTTCGGCGTCAGCGCCGAGATGATCAACCTGGTGTTCGAGGGCAGCGGGCTGCTGGGCACGCTCGACGACCTGGCCGAGGGCGGTTTCCGGGCGGCCTCTCCGGAGTGGTGCGAGGCCAACTACTTCCACCCGCCGGCGCGCAACGACTGGGCCGGGCGGCTGGCCGGGCTGGTGGCGGGCGGGCCGCGCGTACCGGCCCGGTCGCTGCTGGACGGGCCGGAGCACGCGGCGGCGCGGCGGCGGGCCAGGCTGCGGGTGGAGGTGCATCCCTCGATGCTGCGGGCCGGCTACCGGGCCAAGCGCCGCGTGCGCCGCTACCTCAGGGCCCTCGGCTGACCGCCGCCTGAGGCGCGGCTCACCTGCGCCGGTTCCTCCAAGGGGCCGCCTGGGCGCGGCTCACGCGCGCTTGTTTTCCCGCAGGACCGCCTGGGGCGCGGCCGTTCGCGCTCCTTTCCGCCGAAAGGACCGCAACCCCGGACGGCGGGAGAGGGTCCCTCCCGTCGCCCGGGGTTGCGGTCCCACGGGAAGCGCGGCGGCGGGATCGGCCGGGGAAAGCGGTCGCCTGGGACGCGCGGTGGCCGGGCGGGCCGCGGTGGGTAGCCGGATCGGCCGGGGTCGCGGTCCCCGAGGAAGCGCGGGGGCCGGAGGTCTCGCCACCGGTCCCATGACGAAAGGCCGCAACCCCCGTCGTCGGGGTTGCGGCCTTGTCGTGGGCTGTCAGATCGCCGAGCGGATCTTCCGGCGCAGCCGGGTGAGCGCCGTGGGCCGGGCCACCAGGCCGAGGGTCTCCAGGCGCTTGCGCTTGAAGTAGCGGGCGTCGAACTCGATGCTCGCCGGCCGCAGCTCCGGATACGTCTCGGCCTGCATGCAGTAGCCCACCGCCCGGACGAGCCCGCGCAGGTCCACCGCCGTCGGGTGCTCGATGCCGCCGTCCGGCGACAGCCGGGGCAGCAGCGCGTCCACGATCGTGACCGGGATCCGGTTGCTGTTCTCGTACGGCGCCAGCCGGTCGAGCACCAACTCCGTGCCGTACGAGGCCACCTGCAGCCCGAAGTAGCGCTGCGCGGTCAGCAGCCCGGTCGAGAAGCAGCCCACGACCAGTTCGGGCCGCAGCGCCGCGAAGCACACCTCGGCGGGCACGCTCTCGGCGGCCACCGACAGCCGGACGCCCAGGGGTTCGGCCGCGGCCCGCAGTAGCTGGGCGTGGCGCCGCCCGGCGGCCGGGTGCGGCTTGAAGACGATGTCGGTGTAGCCGCGGGCGGCCAGGGCCTTGAGCATCGTCTCGTGCAGCGCCGCCTCCTCCTCCGGGGTGACGATCTCCAGCGCCGACAGGTACTGGCCGAGGATCATCGCCTGCCCGGGCCGCATGTCGGGGGCGGTGGCGGTGACCTCGTGCACGATCGACATGAACCGCTCGTCCGGCAGGATCGAGGGCGCGACGTCGTACTCGCTGAGCAGCAGCGGGGTCAGGCCCGGCACGAGGTCCAGGTGGAGCAGGCGGCCGATGCGGCGGTAGATCTCCGCCGGCAGCGGGTCGCGGGTGGGGCCGTAGCTCATCAGGCCGTCGGAGTAGACGGTGATCGGGCAGTCGCGCACCAGCCCGGCGATGGTCCGGGCCGGGGGCACCGCGATGGACTCCAGCACCAGCTCCTCGACCCCGTCCAGACCCCAGACCGAGCGGAGGAGGCGCTCCATCATCGGCACCTCGATGACGCGGGCGCGCCAGTCGGAGGGGTGCAGCGGCGCGATGAGGTCGTTCCACGAGTGCACGGCGTCGAAGCGCGAGCGCAGCACGGCGAAGCCGGGCGACTTGTCGAGCGGCGCCGTCACCTCGGGGATGGCCGCGTTGTTCGAGACGATCAGGACGCGGCGCCCGTCGCCGAAGCGGCCGTCGTCGATGGCCGCGGCCAGCGACATCGCGCCGAACAGCGTCGAGGCGTAGAAGACCTTCACTATGTCTCCTCCCGGTCGCGGCGGACCCGGACGTGCGGGCTGGGCGGCAGGTCGGGCACCAGGGCCCGCAGCGTGGTCTCGCGTTCGGCGGACATGCGCGCCACCGACTCCGACACCAGCTCGGCGGGCAGGGCGCGCACCATGTGGGCGCCGCGCTCCTCGAAGCGGGAGCGCAGCGCCGGGGTGAACCGGTCGGCGATCTCCAGGTGGTGGGCGAGCAGCGCGCAGAAGTTGCGCACCGCCTTGGGCAGGAACTCCGGCTCGAGATCCTTGAACACCAGGTCGAACGCGTCGAAGAAGTGCAGCTGGCGCTCGTCGCCGACCTGGGTCAGCGACCCGGACACCAGGCGGCGGTAGAACACCCCGGCCAGCGACACCACCGCGAACGTGGCGGCCTCCCGGTGCAGGCGCCAGATCCACGGCCGGTCCTCGGCGGTGTGCAGGGAGCCGGGGAAGTGCAGCAGGTCGCGCAGGGAGCGCCGGTAGATCCCGGCCCACGCGTACGGGTAGTCGACCATGGTCCGCACGCCGGCGGGCAGGATCGCCTCCCGTGGGTCGAGCACCACGCCCCTCCGCGCCATGGGGGCGCGGTGCACGACCCGTTTGCGGCCCTCGACCTGCACGTGGTCGGCGCGTACGAAGTCGCAGCCGAGCCCGTCGATCGCCTCGACGAGCCGTGCCAGGTAGCCCGGGGCGAGCCAGTCGTCGGCGTCCATGAACGTGACGTACCGGCCGGAGGCGGCCGACAGGCCCGTGTTGCGGGCGTCGGCCAGCCCGACGGGGGCCGGGTTGCGCAGCATGGTCAACCCGGGCAGGTCGCGCGTGAAGTCGTCGACGATGTCCCCGGTGGCATCCGTGGACCCGTCGTTCACGACGATGAACTCGAAGTCGTGCCGGGCGTTGCGGCAGAGCGACGACAGCGCGTCGGCGATGTACCGCTCGCCGTTCAGCACCGGCACGACGACCGAGAGAGTGATCAAGAGTGGATTCTCCAGAGTGCGGACGAGGTCAGACGGTCACCCGGCGCAGGCGGGCCTTGGGGGCCTCCTCGCCGGGGAAGACGCGCTTGACGCCGTCGCCCATGGCCTGCTCGATGATGCGGATGTCACGGACGAGGTGCTCGAGGCCGGCCGGCTCCAGGGAGGCGGCGTGGTCGGAGCCCCACATGGTCCGGTCGAGCGTGATGTGCCGCTCCACGGTGACCGCGCCGAGCGTGACCGCGGCCAGGGAGATCTGCAGGCCGCGCTCGTGGCCGGAGTAGCCGACGGGCACGCCGTAGCGCTCCTTGAGCGTGGTGATCGTGCGCAGGTTCGCCTCTTCCGGCGGCAGCGGGTAGGTGGACGTCGCGTGCATCATGATCAGCTTGTCGGTGCCGAGGATCTCGACGGCCGCGTCGATCTCCGACAGCGTGGACATGCCGGTGGACAGGATGATCGGCTTGCCGGTGGCGGCCAGGACCCGCAGCAGCTCGTGGTCGGCGACGCTGGCCGAGGCCACCTTGTGGACGAGGACGTCCATCTCCTCCAGGAACTCCACGGAGGGCACGTCCCACGGCGAGGCGAACCAGTGCAGGCCGCGCTCGTCGCAGTATTTCGCGATCTGCCGGTACTCGTCGTAGCCGAACTCGGTCCGCTCCTTGTACTCCAGGTACGTCATCTCGCCCCACGGCGTCTGCCTGATCTGGCCCTTCTGCTCCTCGGGCACGCAGATCGCGGGGGTGCGCTTCTGGAACTTGACCGCCTGGCAGCCGGCCTCGGCCGCCACGTCGATGAGGCGGCGGGCGATGTCGATGTCGCCGTTGTGGTTGATGCCGATCTCGCCGATCACGTACACGGGCTCGCCGTCGCCGACCAGGACGTCGCCGATCGCAACGTGCTCATGGTCGCGGCCGCTTCCGGGCTCGTTGGCTCGTCCCTCGCTCTCTCCCCCGGAGCTCCTCCGCTCCGGCCCGAGCCTGGGCCGCGTGCGGACCTCGGCGGCGGGCGGCTCGGGACGGGCGGCCACGACGCGGTCGCACAGCTCGCGCACGGCGCCGGACCCGCCGGCCCTGGTCAGCACGACCCTGGCGGCGGCGCGGACGCGCGGGTGGGCGTCGGGGGTGGCGACGGGCCAGCCGACCTCGGCCATCGGGCCCAGGTCGTTGACGTCGTTGCCGACGTAGGCGACGCGGGCCGGGTCGAGGCCCTCGATGGTCAGCCAGTCGCGCAGCACGGTCCGCTTCTCGGCCAGGCCCTGCAGCACGGGGACGCCGAGCTTGCGGGCGCGGGCGGCCACCACCGGGTTGTGCTCGGTGGACATGACCAGCACCTTCACCCCGGACCGCTTCAGCAGCGCGATGCCCATCCCGTCGGAGCGGCTGACGAGCACCATCTCGCGGCCGTCGGAGTCGACGTAGGCGCGGTCGTCGGTGTGCACGCCGTCGAAGTCGGTGATGACGGCGTCCACGTCGATCGGCTCGGGCTCGTCGATGAACGGGGCGAGCGCGCGCACCAGCTCGAGGTCGTCCGGGTTGTCGATCTCGACGCCGTGCTTGGGCGAGACCGGCTGGACGGCGACCTGGCCGAAGAAGCGGTGGCCGTGCTCGCGCAGGCCGGAGGTGCGCATGACGTAGAAGGCGCCGTTCTCGCGGAACTCGGGGTCGCGGTCCTGGCGGCGCTGCCGGATGGCCGGGTCGTGGTTGATGCCGGCCCCGGCGGCGGTCCACAGGAACTCGTGCGTCGGCAGCCCCGACACGACCGAGTCGGCCTCCCCGTCCAGCACCTTGCGCACCGCCTCGGAGAGGTTCTCCGGGTCGATGAACGCGCTGGTGCACTGCACCAGCACGACGACCTCGGGGTCCTCGCCGAGGGCGTCGAGCGCGTGCAGCACCGCCGACTCGCTGGAGGCGGTCGCGCCGCTCAGCTCCTCGGGGCGGTCCACGACGATGGCCCCCGCCTCGCGGGCGGTCTCGGCGATGCCCGCGTGGTCGGTGCTGACCACGACCTGGTCCACGAGCTCGGCCCGCAGGGCGGCCCGAACCGCTCGGGTGACCAGCGGGACGCCGCCGACCAGGGCGAGGTTCTTCAGGGGTACGCCCGCCGAACCTCCGCGGGCGGGAACTACGGCCAGGACTCGCAAGATCTGTCTCCTCAGTGCATCGGACTGCACCCAGAAGCTAGAGGCCCGGATTGAACGGCCAGCGTCACCATCATTAACTTTCCATGGGGATCCGGTAGAGGAGTTCTGGCCGGCCGACTCCTCCGTATTGCGGGATGCGGGCCGCCACCCCCAGCTCGACCAGGTATTCCAGGTAGCGGCGGGCCGTCACGCGGGACACCCCGATCGCGTCGGCGACGGCTTGGGCCGCCATGCCCTCGGGGCTGTCGCGCAGCTTCGCGGCGACCGTGTCGAGGGTGTCGCGCGCCATGCCCTTCGGCAGCTCCGAGCTGCCCCGCAGGGTGCCGAGGACCCGGTCCACGTCGCCCTGCCCGACGGCCAGGCCCGCCTCGTCCTTGAACCGGGCGTAACGCGTCAGCTTTTCGGAGAGTGTCGCGTAGGTGAACGGTTTGAGCAGGTACTGGGAGATGCCGAGCGAGACCGCCGAGCGCACCATGGCCAGGTCGCGGGCCGAGGTGACGGCGATCACGTCGCACATGAGCCCGCCCGCGCGGATCGCCCGGCACACCTCCAGCCCGTGCATGTCCGGCAGGTACAGGTCGAGCAGGACGAGGTCCACGGGCCTGCCGCGCAGGAACCGCAGGGCCTCGCCGCCGGTCCTGACCACCCCGGCCACCTCGAACCCGGGCGTGCGCTCGACGTAGATGCGGTTGGCCTCGGCCGTGATCTCCTCGTCCTCCACGACGAGCACGGAGATCTTCGCGCCCGATCCCGGCGCCGGGATGGTCATCGCACCCGCTCCGGCACCGGCAGCCGCACGGTGAACACCGAGCCCTTCACGTCGATGGTGCCGCCGAGCCGCCGCACCGCCTGCCCCACCAGCGCCAGGCCGAGCCCGCGCCCGTCGCCCTTGGTGGTCCAGCCCTTCTCGAACGCCTGCGGGTCGGCCGGCCCGGGGCCGTTGTCGGCGACCCTGATGAGCACCTCGCCGCCGCCCGCGCTGAGGTGGACCTCCACCCGGGAGGCCGCGTCGATGGCGTTGTCGATCAGGTTGCCCACGATCGTGACGAGCTCGCGCGGGTCGAGGCCCAGGTCGTCGAGCTCGCTGTCCTGGCTGATCACGAGCTCGGCGCCGCGTTCGGCCGCCTCGGCGCTCTTGCCCAGCAGCAGCGCGGCGAGCACCGGCTCGCGCACGGCGCCGACCACCCGGTCGGTCAGCTCCTGCGCGGCGCGCAGCTCCGCCGTGCCGAGCGCCACGGCCTGTTCGGTACGGCCCAGCTCCACCAGCGTGATGACGGTGTGCAGCCGGTTGGCGGCCTCGTGGGCGGCCGAGCGCAGCGAGTCGGCGAAGTCGCGCTCGGCGTCGAGCTGCCCGGTCAGCGCCTGGAGCTCGGTGTGGTCGCGCACGGTCACGACGGTGCCGAGCCGGCTGGCGGCGCTGTTGACCGCGAGGACGCGGTCGCCGACCAGGTGGACGCGCTCGTCGTCGTCGGCCAGCACCTCCGACAGGCCGAGCTCGTCCACGTGCCGCCCTTCGGCGTCGGCGGGCAGGCCGAGCAGCATCCGGGCGGCGTCGTTGCACAGCGTCAGCGTGCCGTCCTTGCCCACCAGTAGCAGGCCCTCCCGGACGGCGTGCAGGACGGCGTCGTGGTGCTCGTGGATGCGGCCCAGCTCCACCGGGCCGAGGCCGTGCGTCTGGCGGCGCAGCCGCGCGGTGACCAGCCACGTGCCGGCGGCGCCCAGCGAGAGCGCGAGCGCGACGATGAGGCCGCCCCAGGCGAGCTGGTCGCGGACCCTGGCGCTGATCTTGTTGATCGTGATGCCCGCGCTGACCAGCGCCCGCACCCGGCCGTCCGACATGACGGGGGTCACCACCCGCCTGGACTCGCCGAGGGTGCCGGTGTAGGTCTCGGTGAACGTCTCGCCCGCCAGCGCCCGCTCGGTGTGGCCGAGGTAGTGCTTGCCGATCTCGGCGGGGTTGGGGTGGGTGTAGCGGGTGCCGTCCGGTTTCATGATGGTGATGAAGTCCACGCCCGTCTGGTGGCGTACCCGCTCGGCGTACGGCTGCAGCCGTACGGACGGGTTCGGGTCGTCGAGGGCGGCCAGCACGCTGGGCGAGGCCGCCACGCTCACCGCGACGGCCCTGGCCTTGCTGCTGGCCTCGTCGGTGAGCAGCTCGTGCGCCTGCACGAGCGCGAGCACCGCCAGGCCCGCCACCGTGACGGCGACCACGAGCAGCTGCAGGACCAGCATCTGGCCCGCCAGGCTCCAGCGCCGCATCTGACATCTCCCCTGTGAACGAAACTTACTCAATCGTGACCTATGTCACTGTGAGGGGCATACTCGGGCGTCTAGAAGGTCATTCCATCACCGCTGGAGAGCCCCCCATGCGTGATCGCACTCGCTACCTCTATCTGGCCGTCATCGGGGCGGTCCTACTCGGCATCCTGGTCGGATTCGTCTGGCCGGACGTGGGCAAGGAGCTCAAACCGCTCGGCACCGGCTTCGTGGCGCTGATCCAGATGGTGATCGGGCCGATCATCTTCTGCACGATCGTGCTGGGCATCGGCTCGGTGCGCCAGGCGGCCAAGGTCGGCAAGGTCGGCGGCCTCGCGCTCGGCTACTTCATCGTCATGTCCACGGTAGCCCTGCTCATCGGCCTGCTGGTCGGCAACGTCATCGACCCGGGCTCGGGGCTGCACCTCAGCGACGCCGCCAAGCAGGCGGCCGAGGCGCAGGCGGCCAAGGGCGGCGAGTCCAGCACGGTCGACTTCCTGCTGGGCATCATCCCGAAGACGCTGGTGTCCTCGCTCACCGAAGGCTCGGTGCTGCAGGCGCTGCTCGTGGCGCTGCTGGCCGGGTTCGCGATCCAGGCCATGGGCGCCAAGGGCGAGCCGATCCTGCGCACCATCGAGCACTTCCAGCGGCTGACGTTCCGGATCCTCGCCATGATCATGTGGGCCGCGCCCGTCGGCGCGTTCGGCGCGATCGCGGCGGTCGTGGGGGAGACCGGGCTGGAGGCGCTCAAGAGCCTGGCGATCATCATGATCGCCTTCTACATCACCTGCCTGCTGTTCGTCGGCGTCGTGCTCGGCTCGATCCTGTGGCTGGTCGCCCGGATCAACCTGTGGTCGCTGCTGAAGTACCTGGGCCGCGAGTTCCTGCTCATCCTGTCCACCTCCTCCTCGGAGACGGCCCTGCCCAGGCTCATCGCGAAGATGGAGCACCTGGGCGTGAGCAAGACCGTGGCCGGCATCACCGTGCCGACCGGCTACTCCTTCAACCTCGACGGCACGGCGATCTACCTGACCATGGCCACGCTGTTCATCGCCGAGGCCACCGGGGCGCCGCTGCAGTTCGGCGAGCAGATCGCGCTGCTGCTGTTCATGATGATCGCCTCCAAGGGCGCCGCGGGCGTGACCGGGGCCGGGCTGGCCACGCTGGCCGGCGGGCTGCAGGCGCACCGTCCCGCGCTGGTCGACGGCGTCGGCCTCATCGTGGGCATCGACCGCTTCATGTCCGAGGCCAGGGCGCTGACGAACTTCGCCGGCAACTCCGTCGCCACCGTGCTGGTCGCCGTCTGGACCGGTGACTTCGACCGGGAGCGCGCGAACCAGGTGCTCGCCGGGAACGCGCCCTTCGACGAGGCCACGCTGCTGGACGAGGACGACGACAACGACGGCAACGGCCGTCCCGGGCCCGACGAGTCGGGCGACCGGGAACTGTCGAAGGTCTAGGGCTTGCGGGCGATGCCCGCGTAGCCCATCCGCGACATGTCCGCGTCGAGGAAGATCGGGACGTCGCGGTCGAGGTACGGCCATCCCAGCTCCGGCCCGATGCCGTTGGCGAGGTAGCCGGGCGGGATGAACTCGAAGTCACCGAAGAAGGCCGCGATCTCCTTGCCGGGTCGCGGCCTGAACGGCATGTTGGCCCGCTGGTAGAACTCGACCACCCGGTCCGTCAGCTCCGAGTGGGAGTCGCTGCCCACGTGCGAGATGGCCAGATAGCTGCCCGGCGCCATCGCCTCGCGGTAGGCGGCCACGAACGCGTTCGGGTCGTCCTCGTCGGGGATCAGGTGCAGGATGAACATCATCAGCACGGCCACCGGCCGCTCGAAGTCCAGGAGCGCGCGCACTTCGGGGTTGGCCAGGATCTCCTTCGGCCGCCGCACGTCGCCCAGCACCATGGCCACCCGGTCCGGGTCGGCCAGCAGGGCCCTGCCGTGCGTGGCCACCACCGGGTCGTTGTCCACGTAGACCACGCGGGCGTCGGGGGTGTGGCGGAGCGCGACCTCGTGCACGTTCTCCTGCCCCGGCAGGCCGGAGCCGAGGTCGAGGAACTGCGTGATGCCCTGCTCGCACAGGTAACGCACGAACCGGCCCACGAGTGCCCGGTTCTCCCTGGTGCCGTCGCGGGTCTCCGGAACCGCGCTCAGGACCAGTTCGGCCAGATCCCTGTCGGCTTGGAAATTGTCCTTGCCACCCAGGAAGTAGTCGTACATGCGCGCCGCGTTAGGGATGTGCGGGTCGACGCCCTGCGGCGCTTGTTCCGTCATGGCACCATGATCTATGACTTGAGCACCGGAAATCTACGAAAAGCGGTCAAACGGCGGGAAGTCTCAACACAAACCGCGCCCCGCCCACACGGTCCTCAACGGTGATCTGTCCCCCATGGGCCACCGCGACGTCGCGCGCGATGGCCAGGCCCAGCCCCGTTCCGCCGGCGTCGCGGCTGCGGGCGGCGTCCAGGCGGGTGAAGCGCTGGAAGATGCGCTCGCGATCCTCCTCGGCGATCTCCACGCCGTCGTTCTCGACCGCCAGCAGCGCCGTGTGCCCGCCCTCCCTGCGGACCTCGACCTGGACGGTGTGCTCGGCGTGGCGCTGGGCGTTGTCCAGCAGGTTCGTCAGCACCCTGGCGAGCTGGAGCCGTACGCCCTCGACCACCACCCCCTCGGCCAGATCCACGTGCACGGGCACCTTGTCGCAGCGCACGGACAGCTCCTGGCGCACCAGCTCGGCGAGGTCCACCCGCTCCTTGACCACGTCCACCCGGGAGCCGATCCTGGCCAGCAGCAGCAGGTCGGTGATGATGGCCTCCAGGCGGTCGGTGTCGCGCAGCGCGCTGTCCACCAGCGCCTCGACGTCGGTGTCGTCGGGATAGAGCTGGGCGCTCTCCAGCTGGGCGCGCAGTCCCGCGATGGGGGTGCGCAGCTCATGGGAGGCGTCGGAGGCGAACTGGCGCTGCTGCTGGGCCGAGCGCTCCAGCCGGGCCAGCGTGCCATTGACGGACCTGGCGAGCTGGGCCACCTCGTCCCCGCCCGGCGGCTGCGTGACGCGCCGGCTCAGGTCGCCCGCGTGGACGGCGTCCAGCTCGGCCCGCATGGTCGCCACCGGCCGCAGCGCGCGCCCCGTGACCAGCCACGTGGCCCACGACGCCAGCCCGATCAGCACCCCGACCTCGATGAACACCACCACTTCCAGGCCGCGGTTGGCCAGCAGGTCGGGCGTGCTGCGGCCCGCGTAGACCACGGGGGAGTCGGCGAACATGCTCACCCGGACGGCCGTGACGTGGACGCACTCGGTCGGCAGGCAGTTCATCACGCTGATGACCCGGTTCTCGGGCGTGGGGCGGATGTCGCTGAGCGGCGGCAGGTTCCTGGCCGCGTCGCTGCTGGCCAGGATCTGCCCGTTGGGGCCGACGACCTGGATCAGGTCCACCGACGGGTTGGGGACCGGGATGGCGGCGCCCATGGGCAGCGCGCCGCCGCGCATCTCGTATGCGATCCGCTCGGCGGTGTCCCTGGTGTCGCGGAACACGCTGGCCGTCATCAGCGACCTGGCGGTGATCACCCCGGCGACGGCCACGGGGATGAGCACGAGGGCGGCTACCGCCGTCGCGATGAGGGTGACGCGTCCGCGCAGGGATCTGGCCCACCAGGGTGGCACCCTGTGAGGTTACCGAGCGTGATTACCGGCATTTGCCGCGTTAAGGGAAAGATTCCCCCAACCTGGGGTCGGATCCGGTCAGCGCTGGATCCACACCGCGGTGTCCGGCGGGAGGGCCCCGTCCTCGGCCAGCGGGCCGCTGGACAGCAGCACCTCGCCGCCCAGGTCGAGCCGGACCGGCTCCTCGCCCGTGTTGAGCACCACGACCAGCCCCGGGTCACGCTCGATGGCCAGCACGTCCTTGGGGGAGTCGAGCCACGTCACGGTGCCGCCGCCGAGCGCCGGGTGCTGCTTGCGCAGCCTCAGCGCGGCGCGGTAGAGGTTCAGGGTGGAGGCGGGGTCGTGCTCCTGGGCCTCGGCCGACAGCGGCCCCCACGAGGCGGGGATCGGCAGCCACGGGTCACGCCAGCCGAAGTCGCCGGAGGCGGTCCACGGGATCGGCACCCGGCAGCCGTCGCGGCTCTCGCCGGTGCGCCGGAAGGCGGGGTCCTGGCGCAGCTCGTCCGGCAGGTCGAGCACCTCGGGCAGGCCCAGCTCCTCGCCGTTGTAGAGGTAGGCAGAGCCGGGCAGGGCCAGCATGAGCAGCGTGGCCGCCCGGGCGCGGGCCAGGCCGCCGTGGCGGGTGACGTGGCGGGGCTTGTCGTGGTTGGACAGCACCCATGTGGTGGGCGCGCCGACCAGCTCCGACTCCTTCAGCGCCTTCTCGATGACGGTACGGAACGACTTGGCGTGGAAGTCGGCCATCATGAACTCGAACGAGAACGCCTGGTGCAGCTCGTCGGGCCCGACGTAGCGGGCCAGCCGCTCGGGGGAGGACACCCACGCCTCGGCCACCGCCATCCGGCCGCCGGGGTAGGAGTCGAGGATCGGCCGCCACTCCCGGTAGATCTCGTGCACGCCGTCCTGGTCGAAGTACGGGAGCTGCTCGTCACCCAGCATCTCGGCCTGGCGACCCTCCTTCGGCCCCACGTCGGGCAGCCCGGCGGCCTTGATCATGCCGTGCGCCACGTCGACCCTGAAGCCGTCCACGCCCCGGTCGAGCCAGAAGCGCAGGATGTCGCGGAACTCGGCGCGCACGTCCGGGTTCTCCCAGTTGAGGTCCGGCTGCTCGGGGGCGAACAGGTGCAGGTACCACTGCCCGTCCGCCACCTGCGTCCAGGCGGGGCCGCCGAAGATCGACTCCCAGTCGTTGGGCTCGTCGCGGAAGATGTAGCGATCGCGCAGCCCGGCCTGGAACCACGGGTGCCGGTCGGAGGAGTGGTTCGGGACCAGGTCCACGATGACCCTGATGCCCTTGTCGTGGGCGTCGGCGACGAGGGCGTCGAAGTCGGCGAGCGTGCCGAACATGGGGTCCACGTCCCGGTAGTCGGCCACGTCGTAGCCGCCGTCGGCCATGGGGGAGGTGTAGAAGGGGCTCAGCCAGATGGCGTCCACGCCCAGTTCGGCGAGGTAGCCGAGGCGGTCGCGCACGCCGGCGAGGTCGCCCATGCCATCGCCGTTCGCGTCGGCGAAGCTGCGCGGGTAGACCTGGTACACGACGGCGTCACGCCACCAGTCGTCGTTGCCGAGCATGGCTGTCCTCCCTGGATGCCCGAGATGTCCTGCGATGTTCTGGTGAAGGATGTCGCGCTCGTTCGGGCACGGTCAAGCGCAACTTGCGGAAAGTTGCATAGGTCACCTTGACCCGCCCGTATTCGCCCCGAGCCCTCGTGCGGGAGGCGCTTTCGTCGGGTTCGGTGAGGATCACGTAACGCTCTTTCGCAAGTTCTTCCAATTCTTGCAAAGAGCCGCTAACGTCCCGGAAACGTTAGAGCTTTCTTCCGGCGGCGCTCGCGTGGCACCGCCGTTCCTGCGTGACCTCAGGAGGTCCCATGCGCATGCGGGCTCTGGGTGTGGCCGCTCTCGCGACCCTCGCGTTCGCCGCCACGGCGTGCGGCGAATCCCAGCCGGCTTCCCAGTCGGCGTCCCCGGCGGCACCCGGTGCGTCCGCCTCCGCCCCGGCGGCCAAGAGCGGCGGCACGCTCGTGATCTGGGCCGACCCCAGCCGCGTCAAGCCGCTCAAGCCGTTCGCCGACCAGTTCGGCACCGAGAACGGCGTGACCGTCGAGGTGAAGGAGATCAGCAAGGACAACCAGACGACCTTCCTCACCGCCTCCCAGCAGGGCAGCGGCCCGGACATCATGATCGGCGCGCACGACTGGATCGGCAACCTCGTGCAGAACGGCGCCATCGACCCCGTCACCCTGACCGACGAGCAGAAGGCCGCCTTCTCGGCCAAGGCGATGCAGGCCGTGACGTTCAACGGCCAGGTCTACGGCGCCCCCTACGCGGTGGAGAACATCGCCCTGATCCGCAACACCAAGCTCGCCCCCGACGCGCCCGCCTCGATCGAGGACATGGTCGCCAAGGGCAAGGAGCTCAAGGCGGCCGGCAAGGTCAAGGAGGTGCTCTGCATCCCCGTCGGCCAGAAGGGCGACGCCTTCCACGTCTACCCGATCTTCGCCTCGGCGGGCGGCGCGCTGTTCGGCGCCACCTCCACCGGCGACCCCGACCCCAAGCAGGTGCTGGTCGGCTCGCCCGACTCGGTCAAGGCGTTCGGCAAGCTCAAGGACCTGGGCGAGAAGGGCGACGGCGCGCTGCGCACGTCGATCACGAACGAGAACTACATCGTGAACTTCGCCGGCGGCAAGTGCGCCTACCTGATCTCCGGCCCGTGGGCGATGAGCGAGGTCAAGAAGGGCGGCATCACGTACGACATCACGGCCGTCCCGTCGTTCAAGGGCGGCAAGCCCGCCACCCCGTTCGTCGGCGTGCAGACGTTCTTCGTGGCCTCCAAGGGCAAGAACAAGGCCCTGGCCCAGGAGTTCGTCGCCAACTACGTGACCAACAAGGACGTCGCGAAGGCGCTGTACGAGGCCGACCCGCGGCCCCCGGCGCTGACCGCCGCCCTCCAGGAGGTCCAGGCGAGCGACCCGGACGCGGTCAAGTTCATGGAGGCGGGCAAGGACGGCCTGCCGATGCCGGCCATTCCTGAAATGGCGGCCATCTGGGAGCCGTTCGGCATCGCCGAGAACGCCGTCGTCAAGGGCGGCGACGCGGCCAAGGCCGCCGCGGCCGCGCAGAAGGCCATCGACGGCTCGCTCAAGCACTGATCATGGCGCTCGACGTGCGCGAGGTCCCGAGAAAAGGCGGGGGGCCCAAGGCGGCTCCGCGGCCCCGCCGGGAGATCACCACGGCGTTCGTGGTGAGCAGGATCGCGGTGCTGGCCGTGGCCGCCGCGATCCTGCTCTACGCCGTGCCGCCGCTGGTCGCCGCCGAATCGTGGGTCTCGCTCGCGCTGCTGGGCGCCGTCAGCGCGGCCATCGCCTACCTCTACCTGACCCGGCGCTTCATTCCGGCCAAGTATCTGGTCCCCGGCACCGTCTTCCTGATCGCGTTCCAGGTGTTCCCGGTCGTCTACACGGTCACCACCGCGTTCACGAACTTCGGCGACGGGCACCGCGGCGACAAGGCCGCCGCGGTCACCGCCATCGAGACCGGCTCGGTGCGTCAGACCCCCGGCTCGCCCGAGTACGCCATGACGGCCGCGCTGCGCGGCGACGAATTGGTGTTCCTGCTGGTCGACCCCAAGACCAAGCAGGTGCGGCTGGGCGACGCCAAGGGGCTGTCGCCGCTGGCGGGCGCCCAGGTCGGGACCACCGGCAAGGTGCTGGCGGCCCCCGGGCTGACCGTGCTCAAGGCGCCCGAGGCCGCCGCCCGCGGGCAGGAGATCTCCGCGCTGGCCGTGCCGGCCGGCGACGGCGTGATCAAGGCGAACGGGCTCAGCCGGGCCGTCGAGGGCAAGGCGGCTCTGGTGTACGACGCCGGGTGCGACTGCGTGCGCGGCAACGGCGACACCTGGATGGCCGACGAGAGCCAGGGCTTCTTCGTCAACGCCAAGGGCGAGCACCTGGCGCAGGGCTGGCAGGTCGGCGTCGGGCTGGACAACTTCGCTCGGGTGCTGACAAATCCGACTATTTCGGGATATTTCGCGGGGGTGTTCGGCTGGAACCTGGTCTTCGCCCTGGCCTCCGTGCTCGGCACGTTCGCGCTCGGCATGTCGGTCGCGCTGGCGCTGCACCACCCGAGGATGCGCGGCACCCGGTTCTACCGGATCGCGCTGATCCTGCCGTACGCGATGCCCGCCTTCGCCATGCTGCTGGTCTGGCGTGACATGTTCAACCGCGACTTCGGCCTGATCAACCAGCTCCTCGGCGCCAACGTCGACTGGCTGGGCGAGACGGCGACCGCCCGGTTCGGGGTGATCCTGGTCAACCTCTGGCTCGGCTTCCCGTACATGTTCCTCGTCACCACCGGCGCGCTGCAGGCCATCCCGCGCGAGCTGACCGAGGCGGCGGCCATCGACGGGGCCACGCCGTGGAAGGCGTTCCGGCGGGTGACGCTGCCGCTGCTGCTGGTGGCGCTCACGCCGCTGCTGATCTCGTCGTTCGCCTACAACTTCAACAACTTCAACGCGATCGCGCTCACCACCGAGGGCGGGCCGTTCCCGGCCGACAACCCGCAGGTGGGCGGCACCGACCTGCTGATCACCTACACCTTCAGGCTGGCGTTCGGCGCGGGCGGCGCGCAGTTCGGCTTCGCGGCGGCCGTCTCGGTGTTCATCTTCACGATCGTGGCCGTCATCTCGGCCGTGGCGTTCCGCCGTACCCGCAAGCAGGAGGAGGTCTACGCGTGAAGCTCGCCCTCAGGCACGTCTTCGTGCTGATCGTGTGCGCGTTCGCGCTCTTCCCGATCCTGTTCGTGGTCTCGGCCGCGATCAACCCCATGGGCACGCTGGCCTCCACCGACCTGCTGCCGACCGGGGCCAGCCTGGTCAACTTCGCCCACCTGCTGACCTCCGACAGCTACCCGTTCGGCCGATGGTTCTTCAACTCGGTGTTCATCGCGCTGGTGGCCTCGTTCGCGAGCCTGCTGCTGTCGATGCTCGCCGCGTACGCCTTCAGCCGCATGCGCTTCGCGGGCCGCCGGGTCGGGCTGCTGGCGCTGCTGCTCATCCAGATGTTCCCGCAGTTCCTGGCCATCGTGACGATCTTCATGATCTTCACCAGGGTGACCGAGCTGTACCCGGCCTTCGGGTTCAACACGGTGTGGGGGCTGATGCTGCTCTACCTCGGCGGCGCGCTCGGCGTGAACACCTGGCTGATGAAGGGCTTCCTCGACACCGTGCCGAAGGAGCTGGACGAGGCCGCCACCGTGGACGGGGCCACGCACGCGCAGATCTTCTGGCGGGTCATCATGCCGCTGGTCACGCCGATCCTCGCGGTCACGGCGCTGCTGGCGTTCATCGGCACGATGAGCGAGTTCCTCATGGCGAACGTGTTCCTGCGCGACCCCGAGAGCAAGACCCTCGCCGTCGGCATGTACGGGATGATCGCCGGCGACCACCGCAACGCGAACTTCGGCATGTTCGCCGCGGCGACGCTGCTTACCGCGATTCCGACGGTCAGTGTGTTCCTCTGGTTGCAGAAGTACATCGTCTCCGGGCTCACCGCCGGGGCTGTCAAGGGATAGGTGGATTTGCGCTTCATCGGGGAGCCGCATCACGACGGCTCAGCTCTGTACGTCTCCGAGCAGGAGCCCGCCCTCGGCTCGCGGGTGACGCTGTGGCTGCGGGCGCCGCTGGCCGCCGGGATCACGGGCGTGCACGTGCGTACCGTGCACGACGGCGAGCCGCGCTACGCCGAGGCGGCGCCGGACCCGTCGCGGCGGGAGGCCGGCAGGTACGGCGGCACGGACGTCTGGTGGCGGGCCGAGATCACCGCGGTCAACCCGGTGACCCCGTACCGGTTCCTGCTCGCCACGCGGGGCGGCCAGGCGTGGCTGACCGCGGCCGGGCTCGTCGCCCACGACGTGACCGACGCGGGCGACTTCCGCCTCGTGTGCCACCAGCCGCCGCCCTCCTGGATGTCGGACGCGATCGTCTACCAGATCTTCCCCGACCGCTTCGACCGCTCCCGGCCCATGCGCGACCTGCCCGACTGGGCGCTGCCGCGCGACTGGGACCGCGACCCGGTCATCCCCGCCGGCCCCGGCACCTCGGACCAGTTCTACGGCGGCGACCTCGACGGCGTCGCCCAGCGGCTCGACCACGTCCAGAGCCTCGGCGTGAACACCGTCTACCTGACGCCGATCTTCCCCGCCCGCTCCAACCACCGCTACAACGCCTCCACGTTCGAGCACGTCGATCCGCTGCTCGGCGGCGACGAGGCGCTGCACCGCCTGTCCGGCGCGCTGCACGCCCGCGGCATGCGCCTGCTCGGCGACATCACCACCAACCACTGCGGCGACACGCACGAATGGTTTACCGCGGCCGTCTCCGACGTGAACGCGGTCGAGCGCGAGATGTTCTACTTCGACCCCGACTCCGGCGACTACGAGTCCTGGTGGGGCGTCAAGACGCTGCCCAAGCTCAACTGGGGCAGCGAGCTCGTCCGCGCCCGCATGCGGGCCGTGCTGAAGAAGTGGCTGGGGCCGCTGGACGGCTGGCGCGTGGACGTGGCCAACATGACCGGCAGGCGCGCCGCCGACGACCACAACCACGAGGTCGCCGCCATGCTGCGGGCCGAGCTGGGCCCAGAGGCCGCGTTCATCGCCGAGCACAACCACGACGCCTCCTCCGACCTCGACCGCGACGGCTGGCACGGCACCATGAACTACGGCGGCTTCACCCGCCCCGTCTGGACCTGGCTGCGCGGGCCCGAGCTGGACCTCGACCACTTCCTCGGCGTGCCGGGCGGCGTGCCGTCGCGCGACGGGACGGCCACGCTGGCCACGTTCCGGTCGTTCGCGTCCCACATGTCGTGGCGCTCGCTCGTCCACTCCTGGCAGCTGCTCGACTCGCACGACTCGCCCCGCATCCGCACCGTCACCGGCTCGCGCGAGCGCCACCTGCTCGCCCTCGCCCTGCAGGCCACGCTGCCGGGCACGCCGATGGTGTTCGCGGGTAGCGAGTTCGGCCTGACCGGGGTGAACGGCGAGCACTCCCGCACGCCGATGCCCTGGAACCGGCCCGCCGACCAGGACCTGGCGACGCTGGCGGCCTACCGGGAGCTGTTCGGGCTGCGCCGCGCCGAGCCCGCGCTGCGCCACGGCGGCCTGCGCTGGCTGCACGCCGACGCCGACTGCCTGGTCTTCGCGCGGGAGACCTACGAGGAGTCGATCCTGGTGTGCGTGCGGCGGGCGCCCGGCACGCCGCTGCGCCTCGGCGTCCACGCCCGCGGCCTCTACAACGCCGAGGACGGGGATCTGCTGCCCGGCGACGGACCTTCGGTGCGTCTCTGGCGTCTCGCGCGCTGATCACGCTACCTTGAGCTACCCCCCCATCCGCTCCAACTCGATAGTGGTGTGCTCGAATGAGGTTGCTGCCCGTCGCCGTCATGGCGGCTCTCCTGCCCGGTTTCACTCCGGCGGCCCCCGCGTACGCGCTGGCGGGCACCACGTACTACGTGGACTCCAAGTCGGGCAACGACGACGCGGCGGGCACCAGCGCCACCGCGCCGTGGAAGTCCCTCGACAAGGTCAACTCCGCCGACCTCAAGCCGGGCGACGCGGTCAGCTTCAAGCGCGGCAGCTCCTTCACCGGGCCGCTCAAGCTGGAGGCCAACGGCACCGCGGCCAGGCCGATCGTCGTCCAGGCGTACGGCACGGGCCCGCTGGCCAAAATCAGCGGCATGGACGACGACTGCGTCGTGCTCAGCGGCGACCACTGGCGCGTCGGCGGCCTGCGGGCCTCCCGCTGCCGCTGGGCCGGCTTCCAGCTGGCCGGTGACAGCAACGAGCTGGCCGGCGTGCAGGCCGACGGCAACATCGCCGGCGTCTACGTCACCCCGTCCGGCTCCCACAACGTCATCCGCGACAGCGTCCTGACCGACAACAACCGGATGAGCGTCAACGACGAGGGCGGCGACAACGACTCCGGCGCCTTCGGCGTGCTGCTCAACGGCGACGACAACCTCGTGACCGGCAACACCATCACCGGCAGCTTCGCCAAGAGCGCCGACTACGGCACCGACGGGGCCGCCGTCGAGATCTTCGACGGCGACCGTAACCGCGTCACCCACAACATCTCCAGGAACAACGAGACGTTCACCGAGCTCGGCGCCAAGAAGGGCAAGACCGCCACCGGCAACGTGTTCGCCTTCAACGTCGTGACCTCCTCCCGCAGCCGCGGCTCGTTCCTCATCACCCGAGGCCCGCGCCACATCGTGGGGCCTGTCAAGGGCACGATCGCCGTCCACAACTCGGTCTACCTGCCGGCCAGGGACACCATCGGCTGGTCCTGCCACGACGGCTGCTCCCCGTCGATCCTGAAGCTGCGCAACAACGTGATCGTGGTGGGCGGCGAGGCCGGCTGGGAGGACGGCAAGGGGGCCGACGAGGGCGGCAGCGTCTACCGGGGGCGCGTGGACAAGTTCAAGCTGGGGCCGAAGTCGATCGTGGCCGACCCGAAGTTCGTCTCCCGTACCGACCTGCGGCTGCGGCCCGGCTCGCCGGCGCTCGGCCGCGGCCTGCCCCTCACGTCCAAGTGGTACGGCGGCAGCGCGCTCAGCAAGGACATGGCCGGCAAGCCCCTGGCCGGTGCCCCCGACGCGGGCGCCTACCAGCACTGACGCCGTTCCCCCGCACCAACGCCGCTCTCTGCGCTGGTGCGGGGCCTCGCCGCCGGAGCGGTGTAAAGATGCAGTGAGTGTAAGCTTGCCGCCTATGGAGGAGTCGCGGCGCGAGCGTAAGAAGCGGCAGACCAGGCAGTTGCTCGTCGGCACGGCGCTCAGGCTGTTCGCCGCGCAGGGATACGAGCAGACGACCGTCGCGCAGATCGCCGCCGCGGCCGACGTCGCCACCAAGACGTTCTTCAACTACTTCCCGACCAAGGAAGACGTGCTGTTCGCCGAGGTCGTGGAGTACATGGAGCAGATGGCCGGCGTGGTCGCCGAGCGCGAGCCGTCGGACCGCGTCGCCGACGTGCTGCTCAAGACCTACGACCGGGTCATCGCCCACTACCTGACCAAGGGCCCGGTGGCGGGCGACCCCGAGCTGGCGAAGGTCTACGAGCACCTGGTCGCCACCGTGCCCGCCATCCAGGCCAAGGCGCTGCACATGATGTTCGGGGTGCAGCGCGAGGTCGCCCGGCACCTGCTGGAGGCCTTCCCCGACGTGCTCGACCCGATCAGCGCCGCGGCGGTGGCGGGCGCGTTCGTGGGCGCGGTCCAGGGGGCGGGCGGCGCCGCCCGCGAGGCAGGCCAGTCCGATGAGGAGATCGTGGCCTCGATGGCCCGCGCCGCCGAGATCGCCATCGGCGGGCTGCGCCCGTTCTAGAGTGGACGGGTGCTTCCAGATCTTCGCCAGCCGCTGGTGCGGCAGCTCGCCGAGTCCGACGCCCCCCGGCGCTACTGGCACCTGGGCGACGACGACGGGCGGGCCTGGCTGTTCGAGAGCGTCGAGGGCGACGGCGCCGAACAGTGGGCGATCAGGCAGGTGCTGGTCGGCGCCGACCGGGCCGCCCGCCGCTACTGGTGGCGCCACCTGCAGGACGAGCACGGCTTCCTCACCGACCAGCCGCTGGAGGTCTGGGAGCTGACCGAGATCACGGAGCAGGCGTTCGAGGCCGTCTGGGAGGCGAGCGGCTGAGGCGTCAGCCGCCGGCGGCCAGCGCCGGGTAGAGGCGCTCCAGCTCGCCCGAGAGCCCGGCCTTCGACTGCCGGCTGAGGGCGTCGGCCAGCACCTCGTAGGCCCCGCTCTCCAGGGCGTCGAGGGTCTGCGCGACGACCTCCCCCGGAGCGATCTTGGGTCCGGTGACGTGGGCGGCCATGTCGGTGTCGATGTAGCCCGCGTGCACCCCCAGGACGTGGGTGCCCTGCTCCTTCAGCTCCAGCCGCAGGGCGTTGGTCAGGGACCACGCCGCCGCCTTCGACGCGGCGTACCCGCTCACCTGGGGCAGCGTGATGAACGACAGCACCGACAGGACGTTCACCAGCGCCCCGCCGCCGTTGCGGGCCAGGACGGGGGCGAAGGCGCGGCTCATGGACAGGGTGCCGAAGTAGTTGGTGTCCATCTCGGCGCGCGCCGAGTCCGGGTCCGAGCTTCCGGAGCGCGAGATGCCGGCGTTGTTGACGAGCAGGTCCACGTCGGCGCAGCGCTCGGCCGCGGCCGCGACGGCGGCCGGGTCGGTGACGTCGAGCTCGATCGGGGTGAGGTTCGTGCCGGTGATCGTGGCGGGGTTCCTGGCGGCCGCGTAGACCGTGCGGGCCCCCCGGTCCAGGAGGGCCTGGGCGAAGGCGGCGCCCAGGCCGCGGTTGGCGCCGGTGACGAGTGCGACGCTGCCGGAGATCTTCATGACGACTGCTCCCAAGGTGTGGTCAGGGACGTTCGAGGATGAGGGCGTTGGCGAGGCCGCCCGCCTCGCACATGGTCTGCAGGGCGTAGCGGGCGCCGCGCTCGGCCATCGCGTGGACCAGGGTCGTGGCGATGCGGGCGCCGCTGGCGCCCAGCGGGTGGCCGAGGGCGATGGCGCCGCCCTTGACGTTGACCTTGGCCGGGTCGGCGCCGGTCTCCTGGAGCCAGGCCAGCACGACGCTCGCGAACGCCTCGTTGACCTCGAACAGGTCGATGTCGGCCAGGCTCAGCCCCGCGCGGCGCAGGACCTTCTCCGTGGCCGGGATGACGCCGGTGAGCATGAGGATCGGGTCCGAGCCGACGACGGCGAAGCTGTGCAGGCGGGCCAGGGGCCGCAGGCCCAGGCGGGCCGCCGTCTCCGAGGTGGTGACCAGTACGGCCGCCGCCCCGTCGTTGATCGGGCTGCTGTTGCCCGCGGTCACCGACCAGTCGATCTGCGGGAACCGCTCGGCGTAACCGGGGTCGGTGAAGGCCGGCCTGAGCCCGGCCAGGATCTCCGGCGTCGTGCTCGGGCGTACCGACTCGTCCCGGTCGAGCCCGCCGACGGGCGCGAGCTCGCCGGCGAAGGAGGAGGCGGCGGCCTTGCGGTGCGAGCCGGCGGAGAACTCGTCGAGCTGCTCGCGGCCGAGCGACCACTTGGCCGCGATGAGCTCCGCGCTGATGCCCTGCGGCACCAGGCCGTCGGGGAAGCGCGCGGCCAGCGCCGGGCCGAACGGGTCGGCGCCCGCGGGCACGTTCGACCACATCGGCACCCGGCTCATCGACTCCACGCCGCAGGCCACCACCAGGTCGTACGCGCCCGACATCACCCCCTGTGCGGCGAAATGCACCGCCTGCTGTGACGAACCGCACTGCCGGTCCACCGTGACCGCGGGCACCGACTCCGGGAGCCCGGCCGCCAGCCAGGCGTTGCGGGTGGTGTTCATGGCCTGCTCGCCCACCTGGTCGACGCAGCCGCCGATCACGTCGTCCACCAGGGACGGGTCCACCCCGCTGCGCTCGATCAGGGCGCGCAGCGTGTGCGCGAGCAGGTCCACCGGGTGGATCGCGGACAGGCCGCCGCCCGGTTTGCCCTTGCCGATCGGAGTACGTACGGCTTGCACGATGACGGCATCACGCACAGCGCCCTCCTCATCAGTTGGAAAACTGAACCCACTCTAGACCCGGTGGGTTGGATTTTCCAACGGACCCCTCCGGGTCAGGAGGTGGCGCTCGCCAAACCGCCGATGATCAGCTGGATGGCCGCGTCGAACGTGCGGCCGATCTCCTCAGGATCGTCCGACATGTGTCCCTGGGTCTCGGCCAGGATGAAACCCGAGACGAACGCGTGCAGGATGTCGCTCGTCCGCCGCAGCTCCGGGTCCGGCACCCCCGCCAGTCGCAGGATGCGGTAGAGCGTCTGCCAGATGGGCAGCCGCCGGTCGGCGATGAGTCTCGGATGGGTGTGGAGATATCCCCAGATGGCGGGGTGTTCCTTCGCGTGCCGGTGGTAGGCCAGCGCCAGCGCCATGAGCTGCTCCTGCCACGGGGCGCCGTCGTCCGGCGGCATGTGCATGCGCTCGGCCGCCGTGGCGCAGATCAGTGCCAGCAGCGCGTCCTTGCTCTCCACGTGGTGGTAGAGCGACATCGGGTTGACGTTCAGCTCGGCTGCCAGCTTGCGCATGGACAGCCCCTCCACCCCGCTCGCCTCCATCAGGCGAACCGCCGTGGAGCTGATCTCGTCGAGGGTCAAAGGGGCACCTCTGCGCGCGCTCACTGCCATACACCGTATGGTAGCGTCAGCCATACGGTGTATGGCTACTCGAAGGGAGCAATCATGGCGGAGATCCCCGCCCCGCAGGGCCTGCCCATCCTCGGCAACACGCTGCAGATTCCCTCTCACTCGCCGATGGAGCACTTCGCCCAGGTCGCGTCCCGGTACGACGAGGGCATCTACCGGCTGGAGATCGTCGGCCGCACGGTCGTGCTGGTGTACGACCCCGACCTGGTCGCCGAGGTGTGCGACGAGAGCCGGTTCGTCAAGCGGATCAAGCCGCCGCTGACGATCGTGCGCGACTTCGCCGGTGACGGGCTGTTCACGGCCGACCCGGACGAGCCGGTGTGGGGGCACGCGCACCGCATCCTGATGCCGGCCTTCAGCCAGCGGGCCATGAAGGCGTACTACGGGCAGATGCTCGAGGTCGCCGAGCAGCTCGTCGAGTCGTGGGCAGCCCGCCAGGGGGAGGACCTGCCCGTCTCCGACGACATGACCAGGCTGACCCTGGACACGATCTCGCTCACCGGGTTCGGCTACCGGTTCAACTCCTTCGACTCGCCCGAGCTGCACCCGTTCCTACAGGCCATGGGCGGCGCGCTCACCGAGGCCATGCTGCGCAACCAGCAGCTGCCGTTCGTCACCAAGCTCAAGCGCGGGCGCGAGGAGGCCTACCGGCGCGACATCGCCACCATGCAGTCGCTGGTCGACGACGTGATCAGGCAGCGCCGCGCCGAGGGCGCCACCGGCTCCAAGGACCTGCTCGGCCTCATGCTGGAGGCGTCCGACCCGCAGAGCGGCGCCCGCCTTTCCGACGAGAACATCCGCAACCAGGTCCTCACCTTCCTCATCGCCGGCCACGAGACCACCAGCGGCCTGCTCTCCTTCGCGCTCTACAACCTGCTGCGCGAGCCGCACACCCTGGCCCGCGCCTACGAGGAGGTGGACCGGCTGCTGCCGGGCGACGAGCCGCCCACGTACGAGACGATCATGAAGCTCGACGTCATCGCGCGTGTCCTGGAGGAGACGCTGCGGCACTGGTCGCCGATCCCGGGGTTCAGCGTCAGCGCGCTCGAGGACACCACGATCGGCGGCTACCCCATCGCCAAGGACCAGGGCGTCCTCGTGCTGCTGCCGGTGCTGCACCGCAGCCCCAAGGTGTGGGAGCGGCCGGACGAGTTCGACATCGACCGCTGGCTGCCGGAGAACAAGAAGGACCACCACCCCGGGGCGTACAAGCCGTTCGGCAACGGCGAGCGGGCCTGCATCGGCCGCCAGTTCGCGCTGACCGAGGCCAGGCTGGCGCTGGCGATGATCCTGCGGCGGTTCGCGATCTCCGACCCGAACGTCTACCGCATGAAGATCAAGCAGACCCTCACCCTCAAGCCCGACGGGTTCACGCTCAGGGTCCGCGAGCGGCGGGCGCACGAGCGGGCCGTCGTCGTGGCCCAGGAGGTCGAGGAGAGCGCGCAGCAGGAGATCGCCGTCACCGGCGTGCCGCTCACCGTCGCCTACGGCTCCAACCTCGGCACCAGCTCCGACATCGCCGAGCGCCTGGCCGAGCGGGCCGGCCGCGCGGGCTTCGCCACGACGCTGACCTCGCTCGACGACATGACGCCGCCGAGCGAGGGCCTGCTGGTCGTGGTCGCCTCCTCCTACAACGGCAAGGCCCCCGACAACGCCCAGCGCTTCGACGCCCTGGAGGCGCTGCCCGACCTGTCCGGGGTCCGGCTGGCCGTGCTGGGCTGCGGGAACACGCAGTGGCCCACGTACCAGGAGTTCCCGAAGCGCGCGTACGAGAAGCTGACGGCCGCCGGAGCGGTGCCGCTGATCGAGCGCGGCGAGGCCGACGCGGACGGCGACTTCGACGGCGACGTGACCGCCTGGACGGCCGGGCTGTGGGCGGCGCTGGCCGAGGAGTACTCGACTCCCGCGAATCTGGGCACCGAGAGCGCCGGGCCGCGTTACGAGATGGAGGTGCTCAGCGAGGCCGAGGTCAGGCCCTCGGTCGTCTCCGCGCGCGCGTTCCCGCTGACCGTCGTCTCCAACGAGGAGCTGACCTCCGACCCGAGCGGCCTCTGGGACTTCTCGACCGAGGCGCCGCGCCCCGGCGTGCGCTCCATCGTGGCCCGGCTGCCCGAAGGCGTCACCTACTCGGCGGGCGACCACGTGGCCGTCTTCGCCAAGAACGACCCCGAGCTGGTGGAGTGGGCGCTGCGCTGCCTGCGCGTCCCCCGCGAGCAGGTGGTACGGCTGCGCGCCGCCGGATCCACCCACCTGCCCGTGGACACGGCGGTCACGGCGGGCCTGCTGCTGACCGAGTTCGCCGAGCTGCAGGAGGTGGCCACCAGGTCCGACCTGGAGGCGCTGGCCGCGCACACCGCCTGCCCCTGGACCAAGGGCCAGCTCGCCGAGCTGACCGCGAACTACGCCGACGAGATCCTCGCCAAGCGCGTCTCCCCGCTCACCCTGCTCGAACGCTTCCCCGCGATCGAGCTGCCGCTGCCGGTGTTCCTGGAGATGGCCGGGCCGATCAAGCCGCGCTACTACTCCGTCTCCTCCTCGCCGCTGGCCGACCCCTCGCTCGTGCGCCTCACCGTCGGCCTCGTCGAGGGCCCCGCCTGGTCCGGCTCGGGCACCTACCAGGGCATGTGCTCGGCCTACCTCGCCGGGCTGAAGGAGGGCGAGGTGTTCTACGGCTACATCCGCGTGCCCGCGCCGCCGTTCCGGCTGCCGGACGACCCGGCCACGCCGGTGATCCTCGTCGGCCCCGGCACCGGCTTCGCGCCGCTGCGCGGCTTCATCGAGGAGCGCCTGCTGACCGGGGCTCCCGGCCGCGCCGCCGTCTTCACCGGCAGCCGCCACCCCCGGCACGACGAGCTGTACGCGGGCGACCTGGCCCGCTGGGGCGTGCCCGCGCACGCCGCGTACTCCGCCGTGCCCGGGCACCCGTACCGGTTCGTCCAGGACGCCATCGCGGCGCACGCCGACGAGGTGTGGGAGCTGCTCTCCCAGGGGGCGTACGTGTACGTCTGCGGCGACGGGCTGCGGATGGCGCCCGCGGTGCGGCAGACGCTGCTGGACATCTACCGGTCACGGACGGGGGAGGACGGGGCCGGGTGGCTGGCCGAGCTGGAGTCCTCCGGCCGCTACCAGCAGGACGTCTTCGCCTGATCCCACCCGCCCGCAGCGCGCTCCCGGCCGGTCGGCCGCCACGGCGAGCCGCGGTGCGACGGAGGCCGCTCGCCCTGCGGAGATCACGGCGGCCGGCCTCCGGGCGCCGCGTCGGCGGGGCGGGGAGGGGCGTACCGTGACCTGCGGAAACCTGCGACAGCCCTTTATCGACATTCCGGACTTAACACTGCATGCTGGGATATAAGCGCAGCATGCGCGACATGTCCGTGGAACATGCTCGAAACTTTTCCACGGCACTGTGAGAGCCTCTGAAAGGGGGCGGCAATGCTGCTGCGACTGAGGGTGTCGCTGCCGGACCGGCCGGGCGGCCTTGGCCAGGTCGCCAAGTCTCTTGGAGCGCTGGGCGCGGACATCCTGCAGGTCACCGTGCTCGAACGCGAGGCCGGACGGGCCGTGGACGATTTCACTGTTTCCTGGCCGGGCCCGGTGACCGCCTCAGAGGCTCGCGAGCGATTGTCGGGCATACCGGGGGTACGGGTGGAGGGCGTCTGGGCGACCAAGGAGGTGCCGGGCTCGGCGCTGGACTACGACCTTCTCATGCACGTCGTGTCCCAGCCCGCCCGGGGATTCGCCGCGCTGGTGGACGCGTTGCCGGGATTGTGCGGGGCGGAGTGGTCGGTGGCGCTGGCCGACGGCGCCGTGCGGCACGCCTCGCTGGCCGCTCCCGCGACGTTCGAGCTGAACCTTCCGGAGCCCCCGCCGCGGGCCGCCACCATGGACGCCAACGAACTGCGCCTGATGTTGCTGCCGGTGGTGGCGCAGGGGCTGCACCTGGTGGTCGCCAGGGCGGACGGGCCGGTGTTCCACCGCGCCGAGCTGGAGCGCGCCTCCCGCATCGTGGACGTGGTCGCCAAGCTGGCCGCCCGCGCCCGGCCCGGGGCGGCTACCGGCTAGTCGTGGCCGGGCAGGCCGGACACCTCGTGGCCGGCGTGGAACAGCGCCTCCGCGATGAGAGCCCGTACGTGGGAGTCGCGTGCCCGGTAGAGCACGCGACGCCCGTCCCTGCGGGTGTCCACCAGTCCCGCCAGCCGGAGCTTGGCGAGGTGCTGCGACACGGACGGGCGGGGCACGCCGATGGCCTCGGCAAGCGAGTTCACATCCTTCTCGCCGGATGAGAGCAACCACATCAGCCTCAGCCGGGTGCCGTCGCTGAGCATGCGGAAGGCGTCCACGGCCGCGTTCACCTGGGCGGGAGTGGGTTGCTCCTGCGACTGTTTGGCACCTGAGACGTTGTCGCGTGCGTACATAACTACATATCCTGGTCAAAAGGGTCGAATTGCGCAAGCGAGGAATGCGATGACTGACCACAGGGACCATGAGGCACACGGGCACGGCCACGGGCATGGGCACTTCGGCGGGAGCCGGGGGTGGTTCGCCCGGGTGGCGCACGCGGTCGCGGCGCACAGTCCGCTCAGCGCCCACTCCCACGACAGCGCCGACAAGACCGACGCCGCCCTGGAGACCAGCAGCCGCGGCATGCGCGTGCTGGCCGTCTCGTTCGCCGTCCTCATGGTCACCGCCGCCGTTCAGGCGGTGATCGTCCTGGCCTCCGGGTCGGTCGCGCTGCTCGGCGACACCCTGCACAACGTGGCCGACGCGCTCACCGCCGTCCCGCTGGCGATCGCGTTCTCGCTCGGCCGCCGCGCCGCCACCCGGCGCTTCACCTACGGGTACGGCAGGGCCGAGGACCTCGCGGGCATCGTCATCGTCCTGCTGATCGCCGCCTCGGCGGCCCTGGCCGGGTACGAGGCCGTCACCCGCCTGCTGAACCCCCAGGATCTCCGGGCCGTCGCATGGGTGGCCGGGGCGGCCGTGGTGGGGTTCGCGGGGAACGAGTGGGTGGCCCGCTACCGGATCAAGGTGGGCCGGGAGATCGGCTCGGCCGCCCTGGTGGCCGACGGGCTGCACGCCAGGACCGACGGCTTCACCTCGCTGGCCGTCCTGCTGGGCGCGGGCGGCGCAGCGCTCGGCTTCCCCCTGGCGGACCCGATCGTGGGCCTGCTGATCACGTTCGCCATCTGCTTCGTGCTGCGGGACGCCGCCCGTGAGATCTACCACCGGCTCATGGACGCCGTGGACCCCGCCCTCGTGGACCAGGCCGAGCGCATCCTGGGCGGGGTGGCCGGGGTCCACCGCGTCGGCTCCGTACGCCTGCGCTGGATCGGCCACGCCCTGCACGCGGAGGTGGAGATCCTCGTAGATCACGACATGTCGGTGGTGGACGCCCACGCGGTGGCGGTGGAGGCCGAGCACCGGCTCATCCACGAGCTGCCGCGCCTGAGAGCCGCCACCGTCCACACCGACCCGCACGGCCCCGCGGGCGCCGACCACCACGCCAGCCTGTCAACCCACCGCTCGCGCTGAGACGCAACCGGCCACGGAACCCTGCCTTGACCGCACGCCGACCGTGAGGAACGCTGAAGCGGGAGACGATGCCGGGGGCATTACGCGTGAGGCGTCCATTCATCACCTTGTTGTCCGCCAACGCCCTGTCCGTCACCGGAAACGTGCTCTCCATGCTCGCCGTCCCCTGGTTCGTCCTGGAGACCACGGGAAGCGCCGCGCTCACGGGGCTGGCCGCCTTCGCCACCACCTTCCCCATCGTCATCTCCGCCGCGTTCGGCGGCACGCTGGTGGACTGGCTGGGGTTCCGCGCGGCGAGCGTGGTGTCCGACCTGGTCAGCGGGGTCGTCGTGCTCGCCGTTCCGGCGCTGTTCCTGACGACCGGGCTGTCCTATCCGCTCCTGCTGCTCCTGCTGTTCGTACGGTGGCTGGCCGCCACGCCGGGGGAGACCGCGCGCAAGGCCATGCTGCCCGACCTGTCGGCCCTCGGCCGCGTCCGCATCGAGCACGCGACGGCGGCCTACGACGGCGCCAGCCGCGGCGCGACCATGGTGGGCGCCCCGCTCGCCGGGGTCCTGATCCTCTGGGCGGGACCGAGCACGCTCCTCATCGTCGACGGCGTCACCTTCCTGCTGTCGGCGGCGCTCGTCGCCGGCGGAGTCCCGCGCATCGAGAACGCCGACCGCGAATCCGGCGGCTACCTGCGCGACCTGCGCGACGGCCTGGCCTTCCTCTGGCGCGACCGCCTGCAGCTGAGCGCCACCAGCATGATCGTGGTCGTCAACATGCTCGACACGGGCGTGACCCAGGTGCTGCTGGCCCTGTACGCCCGGGACGT
Source organism: Nonomuraea angiospora (assembly GCF_014873145.1). NCBI lineage: Bacteria > Bacillati > Actinomycetota > Actinomycetes > Streptosporangiales > Streptosporangiaceae > Nonomuraea > Nonomuraea angiospora. The sequence continues at coordinate 12,326,002 of NZ_JADBEK010000001.1, forward strand.
GGCCGGCGACCCCCGCGCGTTCGGCCTGCTCACCGGCGCGCTCGGGGCGGGCGCCGTGGCGGGGACGATCGTGTACGGGGCCGCCGGCGAACGATTACCCATGAGGCTGACCTACGGAGTGTGCTTCCTCATCGCCGGCGTCCCGCGCGTGCTGGTCCTGGCGCTCGGCGCGCCGTTCCCCGTGGCGCTCGCCACGGCCGCGCTGTCCGGGTTCGCCGCCGGCGCGATCAACCCGATCCTCGGCATCCTGCAGTTCGGCCGCATCCCCGCCCCCATGAGAGCGCGGGCGCTCGGCACCATGACGGCCGCCGCGTACGCCGCCATGCCGGCCGGCGGGCTGCTGGCCGGCTCGCTCACCGAGCTGACCGGCCTGCGGACCACGCTCTACGCGTTCGCCGCCCTCTATCTGATCACGTCCATCCCGCCGTTCGTCTGCCGGGCCTGGCGGGAGCTGGATCAGCCGTCTACCGCGAAACCGTAGCCAACAGCGCGGACTCCGTGATGGGGGACTCGTGCGTGCCGGCGACCGTGCACGCGTGCGCGCCGGCCACCGCGCCCAGGCGTACGCACTCCTCCAGCGACCGGCCGCGCAAGGTGCCGTACAGGAAGCCGGAGACGAACGCGTCGCCCGCCCCGTTGCTGTCGGCCACCGGCCCGGGCAGCGGCGCGGCCGGGAAGGCGCGCACGCCGCGGTCGCGCGTCAGCACGAGGCAGCCGTCGGCCCCGCGCGTGCAGACGACGGTGTGGGCGCGGCCGCGCTCGAGGATGTCGCGCATCGTGGCGGCCGGGTCGGCCAGCGCGGTGGCCGACAGGAACACCAGGTCGGAGCGGTAGGCGAAGTCCTTGTGGTAGTCGTTGGCGCCGTCCCAGTCGTGCAGGTCGGTGGAGATCGGCGTGCCGTCGAGGTCGGGGTAGACGTGGCGGCAGAAGTCCATGATCGACAGGTGGACGTGCCTGGCGCGCGTGTTCGCGTACAGCTCGCGCGGCAGGCGCTCGTCCGGCGTGACCTTCGGGTCGTGGAGCGAGGTGCGGCGGCCGTCCGGCCCCACGAGCAGGACGCTGCGCCGGGTGCCCGCCGCGGCGGGCCCGAAGGAGCAGTCGACCTCGCGCAGCGCCTGGCGGACCAGCGCGCCCTGCGGGTCGTCGCCGATCAGGTCGGCGAAGGCGACGGCGAGGCCGAGCGCGTGGCAGCCCAGCGCCACGCCCGCGCCCGTGTTGCCGATCCGGTCGACGACCGGGGGCACGTGGTAGGTGTCCTGGTACGGCAGCGGCAGCTCCGGCACGTACACCGTCGTATCGACCCCGGCCCCTCCGAGGACCAAGATATCCGTATTCATGGCTTCCACTCCGTGGAGGCGGGCTCGGTCGCTGGGGAGCCGTCGCCTTCCCTCGTCGCTCTGGTCGCTGCGCTCCCGCCGCTCCTCAGTCCAGGCGACGGCGCTCCCTCGCCGGTCACCGGTTGACCAGCGGGCCGGAGCCGGTGGAGCCGCGGACGACGAGCTCTGGCTGGAAGATCAGCTCGACGTGCTTGGCGGGGGCGCTGTTGACCTCTTCGAGCAGCGTCTGCACGGCCGCCGAGGCCATCGCGCCGATCGGCTTGCGCACGGTGGTCAGCGGCGGGTCGGTGAACGCGATCAGCGGCGAGTCGTCGAAGCCCACCACGGACACCTCTCCCGGCACCGACAGCCCCTTCTCCCGGCAGGCGCGGATCGCGCCCAGCGCCATCAGGTCGCTCGCGCACACGATGCCGGTGCAGCCGCGGGCCAGCAGCTGCGCGGCGGCCGCCTGACCGCCCTCGACGGAGAACAGCGAGTGGGCGATCAGCTCGTCGACGTCGGTCGCGCCGAGCAGCTGCGCCATGGCCTGCTTGTAGCCGTCGATCTTCCTGATCACCGGCACGAACCTGCGCGGCCCCAGCGCGATCCCGATCCGCTCGTGGCCGAGGTCGACCAGGTGCTGCACGGACAGCCGGGCGGCCATGCGGTCGTCGGGCGAGATGAAGGGCGCGTCGATGTGCTCGCTGTAGCCGTCGACCAGCACGATCGGCAGCCCGCGGTCGGTCAGGCGGGTGTAGCGGTCCATGCGGGCGGTGCTGTCGGCGTGCAGCCCGGAGATGAACACGATGCCGCTCACCCCGCGGTCGACCAGCAGCTCGGTGAACTCGTCCTCCGGCGCGCCGCCGGGCAGCTGGGTGCACAGGACCGGCGTGTAGCCGTGCTGGGTCAGCGCCTTCTCGATGGCCTGCGCGAACGCGGGGAAGATCGGGTTGTCCAGCTCCGGCGTCACCAGGCCGACCAGCCCGTTGCTGCGCTGGCGCAGCCGGGGCGGGCGCTCGTAGCCCATGAGGTCGAGCGCGGTCATCACCGCCTGGCGGGTGGCGGCCGAGACGCCGGGTTTGCCGTTGAGCACCCTGCTGACCGTGGCCTCACTCACCCCGGCCTGGGCGGCGATGTCGGCTAGGCGAGCGTGACCGTTCATGCCACTCACTTTACTTTCCACCAGGCCGCCGAATCCCCTGCTCCAGGGACATCCGACGCGATCAGGAGCTCCCCGCCGATCCCGAAGTCCACCGGCGTCGCGGTGAGGTTGACGGCGCAGACGAACGGCCCCCTGGAGAACACGAGCGTGCCCTCGGGCGACTCGTGCCAGACGAGGTCCCCGCTCAGCGCGCGCCGCAGCCCCAGCGCCTCCCGGTACAGCTCCAGCGTCGAGCCGGGCACCCCTTCCTGCGCCTCCACGCTCAGCTCGGCCCACTCGGACGGGATCGGCAGCCACGGGTCCCGCCAGCCGGACTCGCGCGTCCACGGCAGCGGGACGCGGCAGCCGTCCCGGCCGCTGTCGGGGTCGCGCAGCCGCTGAGGGTCCTGGCACACCTCCTCCGGCAGGTCGAGCACCTCGGGCAGGCCCAGCTCCTCGCCCTGGTAGACGTAGACCGAGCCGGGCAGCGCGAGCGTCAGCAGCGCGGCCGCGCGGGCCCTGGCCAGGCCGCCGTAGCGGGTGACGTGCCGCTTGACGTCGTGGTTCGACAGCACCCAGGTGGTCGGGGCGCCCACGGAGCCGGCCGTGGCGAGAGAGGAGTCGATCACCGCCCTGAGCTCGGCGGCGTTCCACGGGGTGAACAGGTAGTGGAAGTTGAACGCCTGGTGCAGCTCGTCCGGGCGGACGTACATCGCCAGCCGCTCGGCCGTCGGCGCCCACGCCTCGGCCACGCCGATGCGCTGGCCGGGATAGGAGTCGAGCACGCGCCGCCACGCGCGGTGGATGTCGTGCACGCCGTCATTGTCGAAGTACGGCACCGGCTCCTTGCCGATCAGCCTGGTCTGGTCCGGGTGGCCGATGTCGGGCAGGTCGCGCGGCTTGACCATGCCGTGCGCCACGTCCACGCGGAAGCCGTCGACCCCCAGGTCGAGCCAGAAGCGCAGGATCGACTCGAACTCGCCGCGCACCTCGTCGTTGTCCCAGTTGAGGTCCGGCTGCGCGGGGTCGAACAGGTGGAGGTACCACTGCCCGTCCTCGACCCGCGTCCACGCCGGGCCGCCGAAGATCGACTCCCAGTCGTTCGGCCGGTCGCGGAAGATGTAGCGATCCCGGTGCTCGCCGCGCAGCGCCTCCTGGAACCAGGGGTGGGCCGAGGAGGTGTGGTTGGGGACGATGTCCACGATCACCCGCAGGCCGACGGCGTGCGCCTCGTCGATGAGCGCCTTGGCGTCCGCGAGCGTCCCGAACAGCGGGTCGACGTCCCGGTAGTCCGCGACGTCGTACCCGAAGTCGGCCATGGGGGAGGTGTAGAAGGGCGTCAGCCAGATGGCGTCGACGCCGAGCCCGGCCAGATAGGGCAGGCGATCGCGAACGCCGATCAGGTCGCCCACGCCGTCGCCGTCGCCGTCGGCGAAGCTGCGCACGTACACCTGGTAAATCGCGGCGTCTCGCCACCATGCGGTCATAGTCTCCCCTTGACGGTCCCGACTATGAAATCCCTTGCCGCAAGTTTACGCAAGCCCTTACATACCCCTCCAATACGGAAATTCCGGCGTAAGAACGCACAAAGCCCTCGACCGAAAGGCCTGCGCAGGAGATTCTTTATGTCAAGGGTGGACATCTAGCGTTAAGGCGCGATGTACTACCTCTTCAATCAGCCTCGTCACAGGTGACACGCGCGCAAGGTGTGGGCCCATGAGCTCGGTCGTTCTCGACAAAGTGACCAAGGTGTATCCGGGCGACTACCTCGCAGTCGACCGGTTGAGCCTGCGGGCCGAAGACGGCGAGTTCCTCGTCCTCCTCGGGCCCTCCGGCTGCGGCAAGTCCACGCTGCTCCGCATGATCGCGGGCCTGGAGGAGATCACCGACGGTGACCTGTGGCTGGACGGCGAGCTCGCCAACCATCTGGCCCCGCGCGATCGTGACGTCGCCATGGTGTTCCAGAACGGCGCGCTGTATCCGCACCGGACGGTGCGCGGGAACATCGCCTTCCCCCTGGAGATAGCCAAGTCGGACCCGGCGATGGTGCGCGAGCGGGTGACCGAGCTGTCGAAGGCGTTACACATCGACGAGACGCTGGACCGCCGCCCCGGCACGCTCTCCGGCGGCCAGCGGCAGCGCGTGGCCATGGGGCGGGCCATCGTCCGCCAGCCCAAGCTGTTCCTCATGGACGAGCCGCTGTCGAACCTGGACGCGGGCATGCGCACCGAGCTGCGCATGGAGATCTCGGCGCTGGTCAGGTCGCTCGGCGTCACCACGATCTACGTGACGCACGACCAGGTGGAGGCGCTCACGCTCGCCGACCGGATCGCCATCCTGAACCGAGGGGTGCTCCAGGACGTCGGCACCCCCGCCCAGATTTACAACGATCCAGCCACCGCGTTCGTGGCGGCGTTCCTCAACTCCCAGCAGTTGAACCTGTTGGCGGCCACTGTCAGGACGCCGCAGAACCAGTACGTCATGCTCGACTTCGGGCCGCACCAGCTCACGATGCCGTGGAGCGATCCGAGGGCGTACGCGATCTCGCAGCACACCGGCGGGCAGGTGCTGGTGGGCATGCGCCCGGACGGGCTGGCGCCGGTGCAGGAGTCGTACGACGGGCCGTCGTTCTTCGGGCGGGTGCGGGCGCTGGAGTACCACGGGCACGAGTGGCTGGCGTACCTGGAGTGCGGGGTGCCCGCCGTACCGGTGCCGGAGCCGCCGGACCCGCGCCAGCGGAGCAACGCGAACAAGAACGGCTCGGGGAAGCTGTCAGGACTGGTACGGCGGATCTTCTCCGCGCAGCGGGAGGAGGAGCACCAGGAGCAGGAGCAGGTCGGCCAGCACCCGAACAGCGGCATCCACCGCCGCTCCGACCTGATCGTCCGCCTGGGCAACCGCCCCGTCTGGCGCGCGGGCGACGCCGCCAAGGTCGCGATCGACCTTTCCCGCATCATGATCTTCACCCTCGACGGCGCCCGCATCGACCCCCCGCGCCGATAGCCCGCCGCCACCGCCCCGCGGTTCACTGCTGGAGGGTCTGGCTGCGTTCGATGAGGTCCAGCATTCCTTTCCGGATCTGGCGCAGGAAGACGAGGACCTCCTCGGCGGCCGCGGCGACGGCCTGGTCGCCGGGGGCGACGGCGGGTTCGAGCAGCCGGGCCACGGTGTCGGCGAGAACCTGGTCGGGATCGACGCCGAGGGCGGCGGTGGCCGGGTCGGACAGGGCGGCGCCGAACCCGGTGAGCACGGCGTGCACGGCGTAGGTCAGCTCGGGCAGCGGACGGTCGTGGCGGATCAGCCCGTGGCGGTGATGGATCGGCATGCCCGCCTCGCACAGGGCGCTGGGCGTGGTGCGGGCGAACAGCTCGCGGTCGCCCGCCTGCTGGGTGAGCAGCCGCAGCAGGTCGGCGTCGCCGCTCTGCACCCGGCGGGCCAGCGGGAACTTCAGCCCGGTGCGGACCAGCAGCGGGGCCAGGCGGTGCGGCAGCACGGTGGCGGGGTCGGCGCTGACGCGGGTGGTGATCTCGTCCAGGAAGGCCAGCAGTTCGCGGGCGAACAGCCCGAGGATGAGGTCCTCTTTGGCGGGCCAGTACAGGTAGACGGTGCCCTTGCCGACCCCCGCCGCGCGGGCGATCTCGCTGACCGTCACCTTGTGCACGCCGTGATCGAGCACCAGCTCCCGTGCGCTGTCCAGGATGCGGGCGGCTTTGCGCGAGTGGCGCTCGATCAGCTGGCTCACGTGGGCTGTCCTCTTTCGTGTGCTTCCGTGCCGGCGTCGGTCACACGGCGGCGACGTCGAAGGTCTTGTTCCTCATGTCCGGACCGTTCATTATCTTGCCCATGGCCGGCCCGATGACCGGCGCGCGCATGAGGCGCAGCATCGCGCCGCGCATGACCTGCTCCTTGCGGTCGTGCGGCGTGAAGATCCTGCGCATGATCAGCGCGCTGTCCTGCTCGGTCTGGATGAAGGGCCGCATCCGGGCCTCCCACGCCCGCAGCGCGCCGGGCAGGTCGCCGGGGTGGCGCTGCAGCATGGTGCCCAGTAGCTCGCCGCCGGCGATGCCGCTGGAGGCGCCCATGCCCGCGTACAAGGTCACGCACCAGGCGGCGTCGCCGACCAGGACCACCCGGCCGTGGTGCCAGCGCGGCATCTTGACCTGGTTCACCGAGTCGAACAGGAACTCCGGGGCCTGCTCGAACGCCGTGAACAGCTTCTCCAGGAGCGGTCCGGCGGGCTGCGGGCCGAACGCGGCGCGGATGGACTCGATCGGCGGGCGGGCGAACTCGGCGTCGATGTCGCCGGTGCGGTAGGAGAACAGCAGGCCCGGCGGGTGGTCGGAGAAGGGGAAGATCCACGCTGAGCGTCCCGGCTCGGCCAGGGTCAGGCCCTGCCCCTGGCCGAGGCCCTCGATCGGCTGGTCCAGCACGGTGGCGCCGATCATGTAGTTCAGCGGGTGCAGGTGCTCCTCGGGGCCGAAGGCCAGCCTGCGCACGGTCGAGCGCATCCCGTCGGCGCCCACCACCAGGTCGAAGCGCTCGGTGACGGTGGCGCCGGAGGCGGTGTCGCGCAGGGTGACCTCCGCCGCGGAGTCGTCCTGGGCGATGTGGGTGGGCACGGTGGAATAGCGGATCTCCACATCGGCCGGGAGCGCGGCGAACAGCGCCCGCTCGATGTCGCCGCGCAGCACCACCCGCGGCTTGCCGGGCAGGTTGGCCAGGCTCATGCCGGCGGTGTGGCGTCCGGCCCGGTTCACCTCGTACGGGGGAAACCGCGGGGTGCGGTCGCCGATCGCCTCCAGCACGCCCAGCCGCCCCGCGGAGGCGACACCGGTGCCGAACAGCAGGATGAAGTACCCGCCTGAGCGGCGTGCCGGAGCCCGCTCCACCAGCACCGGCTCCCAGCCCACCTGCCGCAGGCGCAGCGCGGTGGCGATGCCCGCGATCCCGAGCCCCACCACCAGCGCACGGCCACGCCCGACTGCGTCCTTCATACCGGACTCCCCTTCTGTCGTGTTGGTACGACTCTATTCGACGAACTGACCAGATTGGTTCTGTTGGTCAGTTCGCGCAGTCGTAGAGGGTGAGGCCGCCGGTCGTGGAACTTCCGCCATAGGCGGCGGCGGGGACTACGGCGCAGTTCGCTTTCATCCATTGCGAGCGGTTCGTGCTCGACCCGCCCATCCCGCCCCAGCCGGTGTCCAGGACGAAGCGCAGCTGCCCGGAATCCGTCCAGTCCTTCAGCTGCTGGACGGCCGGGGCGTCGTCGATGCCGATGAAGCCGCCCATGCCGATGACGGTGGCGTCGCTGCCGAGGATGAACGTGGAGGCGAACATGGCGCCACCCTCGACGGCGAGCTTGATCCGGGCGGAGCCGGAGTTCCTGACGGCATGGTCGAGGATCTTGCGCTGGTCGGCGGTGAGCTCGGCGCCGCCCCCGGGAAAGCCACCCGGGAAGCCGCCCGCGAGCCCGGACGGCATGCCGCCCGAGCTCCCACCGGGAAAGCCCTCGGGGAGCTCCATGCCGGGCGGGAGCTCCATACCTGGCGGGAGCTCCATACCGGGCGGGAGTTCCATGCCCGGTGGGAGCCGCATCCCTTCGGGGAGCCCGGAACCGGCCGGGGCCGAGCCGGGTCCGCCGCCGCGGCCGAAGGGCATGACCGGCGGCCCCGCGGTGGGGTTGGCGCCGCCCAGCACCGACGTGGCGCCGGGGACGCTCATCGCCCAGGCCGCGGGCGCCGCCAGCACCGCCAGGACCGCGACGCCGAGGGCCGCGGGCAGCAGCCGTCGCCGGCCGGCGGACAGCAGGAGCAGGACGACCGCCACCACTCCGGCCGCGCCCACGGGCCACACCAGCCAGCCGTTCCAGGACGGGACCCGCCCGATCATCGCGCAGGCCCAGACCGCGGTCACCGCGACGGTCCCGGCGCCCAGCGGAAGCGCCCAGCGAGCCCCCGCGCGATGGGCGCGGGCCAGCGTCGTGACGAAACCCGCGGTGACGGCGGCGATCGCCGGGGCGAGCTGCGTCGTGTAGTACGGGTGGAAGATCCCCTGCTGCGTGGCGAACACCAGCCCGCAGACCACCAGCCAGGTGCCCCACAGCACCCATCCGGCCGCGGCCAACGGCTCACCGGGGGTCGCGACCCCGCGCCGGCGCAGCACGGCGACGGCCAGGACCAGCGCCAGCGCCACCCCGCACAGCGGCAGGAGCCAGCTGATCTGCCCGCCGACCTGCTCGTTGAAGAGCCGCCCCGGACCGGCCGCCCCGCCGAAGGAGATGCCGAAGCCGCCCATGCCGCCGCCGCTCCCGCCGAAGACCCGGCCGAGGCCGTTGTAGCCGACGACCAGGTCCCAGGCGCCGCCGTCGGTGCTGCCGCCGACGTACGGCCGCTCTCCCGGCCAGAGCGCGACCATCGCGACCCACCACAGGGAGGACACCGCGAGGACGGCGCCGCCGGCCAGCAGCCTGGCGAGCCGGCCGGGCCAGGGGCCCCGGGCGCCGGCCAGCCAGGCCGCCGCGAAGGCGGGGATCACCATCCAGGCGGCCAGCATCTTCGTCAGGAAGCCGAGTCCGATCAGGAACCCGGCGACGCACAGCCACCGCAGGGCGGCCCGGCCGGAAGCCGTCCGCAAGGCCCGCGTGAGCGCGTACGCCGCCGCCACCAGCGTCAGCACCAGCAGCGTGTCGGGGTTGTTGTCGCGGTTGATCGCCACCGTGATCGGGGTCAGGGTCAGGACCAGCGCGGCCAGCAGCCCCGCCGCCTCGCCCGCCCACAGGCGTACGGTGCGGTGCAGGAGGAACACCGTGGCGACGCCCTCCAGCACCTGGGGGAGGATCAGCGCCCAGCCGTGCAGGCCGAAGACCTTGGTGCTGAGGACCTGCGGCCACAGCGCCGCCGGCGGCTTGTCGACGGTGATCACGCCGGCCGGGTCGTAGGCGCCGAACAGGAAGTTCGTCCAGCTCTGGCCCATCGACTTCACGGCGGCGGAGTAGTAGCTGTTGCCCCAGCCGAGGGAGCCCAGGGCCCAGCCGTACAGGCCGGCGGCCAGGAGCAGGATCGCCGCCAGCGCGGCCGGGGCCGCCCAGCCGGGCAGGTGACGGCCGGTGGCGCGTGGCGGCGACGGCAGTTCGGTGATGTCGGTCATCTGTGCTTCGCTTCTCCGAAGACGATCAGGGGGTGGTACGGCGGAAGACGGCCAGGCGTAGCGCCACGAAACGGACGGCGGTGACCAGGACGGACGAGGCGGTGAGGACGAGCGTCTCGGCCGCGGCCGACGCCTCGGGCTGGGCGTTGCGGAACAGCAGCACGGCGGCGGAGGTGACGACGTACCCGAGCACGAACAGGGCTCCAGCGCCCAGGTGCGCCCGCCCGGCCCCCGTGCCGGACCAGCGGAAGGTGAGACGGCGGTTGGCCTCGGTGTTGAGCACGGTGAGGACGAGCAGCGACACCAGGTTCGCGATCATGGGCGGCCACCACGCGCGCAGCAGCCAGTAGAGCAGGGCCTGACCGGCCGTCGAGAGCACGCCGATGGCCACGAAGCAGCCGACCTCCCAGGTGATGCGGGAGCGCGCCCCGGCGGGGGCCAGCACGGCGTCGGGATGCTCGGCGGCGGGGGCGGGGCGCCTCGGCAACGGGGCCCGCGCGGCGCCCGACGCCTTCATGCGGGCCACCCGCCACAGCCCGCGCAGGTCGTCCGCGGCGGTGCTGACGACGTCGACCCGGGTGTCCACGTCCTCGACCCAGTCGACCGGGACCTCGTGGATGCGCAGCCCGTTGTGCTCGGCGAGCAGCAGCAGCTCGGTGTCGAAGAACCAGGCGTCGTCCTGTGTCCTTTCGAGCAGCGGGCCGAGCACGTCCGTACGGGCGGCCTTGAAGCCGCACTGCGCGTCGCTGAAGCGGGCTCCGTGGGTGAGCCGGATGATCGCGTTGTAGCAGCGGGAGATCAGCTCGCGGCGCGGCCCGCGCACGGTGCGCGCGCCGGCGGCCAGCCTGCTGCCGATCGCGAGATCGGAGTGGCCGCTGGCCAGCGGGGCGATCAGCGGCAGCAGCCCGTCCAGGCGCGTGGACAGGTCGACGTCCATGTAGACGACGATGTCGGCCTCGCTCGCGCCCCACACCGTACGCAGCGCGAGCCCGCGCCCCTTCCTGTCGAGGTGGACCACGTTCGTGCCGGGCAGTTCGGCGGCCAGCTCCCGGGCCACCTCCAGCGTCCGGTCACGGCTCGCGTTGTCCGCCACGGTGATCCGCCAGGGGAACGGCATCCGCTCACGCAGGTGCGCGTGAAGGGTGCGCAGGCATCCGGGGAGCGCGCGCTCCTCGTTGTAGACGGGGATGACGATCTCGACCGTGGGGTTCGGCAGCTCCGCGCGCTGGAAGTCGCACAGGGCGCCCCGGCCGCGGATGGCGTCGGTCATCGCCGACCTCGCGGCGCGCGTGCTTCTTCAGTTCGCCGGTGTCCGGGGCGACGACCGACATCTGGGGGAACGACGGCAAGGGCAGCAGGCATCTTTCCACTTCTCTTCGCAGGGAGGTCAGACCGCACGGTGGGACGGCTCCGTCACCGGCGATCAGCACGACGCCGGGCGCGACCCTGCGCCGGGGCCGTCGTGGTTCACCCTTCAAGCCTCGTGGCCTCGCCCCGGGGGAACGTCCGCCTGGAGGAGGGTTCTGAACTGCGGCGATCGCAGTAGACGCGGGCGCCGGCTACCGCGCTCGCGGTTCCCGGCCGATCAGCGGGCCTGGGGACGGACCAGGCCGGTCTCGTAGGCGATGATCACCAGTTGGGCGCGGTCGTGCGCCTTCAGCTTGGTCATGGCCCGGTTGACGTGCGTCTTGGCGGTCACCCGGCTGATCCCCAGCTGGTCGGCGATCTCGTCGTTGGTACGCCCGCAGGCGACCAGGGTCATCACCTCTCGCTCGCGCTCGGTGAGCACGGCCAGGTCTTCGGGCACGTACTGGGCCGAGACGCCGGGGCCGGCCAGGAAGCGGGTGATCAGCCGTCTGGTCGCCGACGGCGACAGCAGCGCCTCGCCCCTGGCCACCACCCTGATGGCCTCCTGCAGCTCGCCGGCCTCCACCCCCTTGCCGAGGAAGCCGCTGGCGCCCGCCCGCAGCGCGGCGAAGACGTACTCGTCGATCTCGAACGTGGTCAGGACCAGCACCCGGACCCCGGACATGGCCACGTCGCCGGTGATCTCCCTCGTCGCGGCCAGGCCGTCCATCCCGGGCATGCGGACGTCCATCAGCACCACGTCGGCCATGGTCTCCCGCGCCAGCCGTACGGCGTCGTGACCGTTGGCGGCCTCGCCGACCACGTGCAGGTCGGGGGCCGAGTCGATCAGCACCCGGAACCCCGCGCGGACCAGCGCCTGGTCGTCGGCCAGCAGCACTCTGACGGTCATCGCCTGTTCTCCCTGGAGGTGGGCAGCACCGCGTGCACCCGGAACCCGCCGCCGTCCACGGGCCCGGCGAGGAACGCGCCGTCGACCGACAGGGCCCGCTCCCGCATGCCGATCAGCCCGTGACCGGACCCGGGGGAGATCCCGCCCGCACCACCCTGACCGTCGTCGGTCACGTTGACGGTCACCTTGTCGGCGGCGTACTCGATCCGCACGGTGGCGGTCGCCCGCGGCGCGTGCTTGCTCACGTTGGTCAGCGCCTCCTGGACGATCCGGAACGCGGCGAGGTCCACCGGGGCGGGCAACGGCCTCGGGTCGCCGTAGAGCAGCCAGCCGAGTCTCAGCCCGGCGGCGGTGAAGGATTCGACCAGTTCGGGCAGCCGATCCAGCCCCGGGGAGGGCTCGGTCAGGAGCTCGTCGCGGCTGCCCGGACGGCGCAGCAGCCCCACCGTCGTGCGCAGCTCGTCCAGCGCCTCCTTGCCGGCTTCGCGGACATGCCCCAGCGCCGTGCGGGCCTGCTCGGGTTCGCTCGCCAGCATGAACGAGGCCACCTGCGCCTGCACGTTGATCAGCGCGATGTGGTGGGCGAGCACGTCGTGCAGCTCCCGCGCGATGTGCAGCCGCTCCTCCATCACCCGGCGTTCGGCCTCCTCCTCGCGCGTCTCCTCGGCCCTGCGCGCCCGCTCCTCGATGGCGGCCACGTAGGCCCGGCGGCTGCGCAGGGAGTCCCCGACGGCGGTCGCCATGCCGATCGCCGCGATCGGCGCCAGCATCTCGGGCGCCAGCCACGCGCTGTCGCCGAACACGACCCTGGCCACGGCGACCACGAGCGCGGCGAGCCCGCCGTAGATCCAGGCGTGCCGGCGCGGGCATCGCGAGGCCAGCGTGTACATCGCGACCGCCGACGCCAGGTCCAGCGCGCTCCGCCCGCTGTCGAGCATGGCATGGGCGGTGAACCCGGTGAGCGTGACGGCGAGCACGGCGTGGGGCCATCGCCGCCGGAAGACCAGAGCGCCGCAGACGACCGCGGCCAGTGCGATGTCGTACGAGGTGAGAGGCCGCATCGGGTCGTGCCACTCCGCGCCCGGCGGCGGAGGTGCGCCCGGCGCCAGCAGCGTCATCGCATACACGCACACGGCCAGGGCCGTGTCGGCCACATAGGGCCGGGAAAGGAGCTCCCGTCTCAGCCAGGTCAGCGTACGCACCTCTCAAAGGGTAGGTCTGACCTGGGCGAAGTCCCTCATCCCCTGGTACCCATCCGCCCTACTGCGACCGCAGTACCAAGCCGCGTGCGACCCGCTTGACTAATCGGACCGCAGTCCGTATTTTCGTGGGCAGTAATCGGACCACGGTCCGGAAAGGATGGGAAACCATGAGCAGACTGCTGCACATCTCCGCCTCTCCCCGCGGGGGCGAGTCGATCTCGCTGGGCATCGCGCGGACGTTCGTCGAGGAGTACCGCGCCGCCCGGCCCGGCGCGACGGTCGACCACCTCGACCTGTGGGACGGCACGCTCCCCGAGTTCGGCCCCGCCGCCGCGGGCGCGAAGATGACCGTGTTCGGCGGTGGCACGCCCGAGGGGGAGCAGGCACGGGCGTGGGCGGCGGCCGTGCGGACGTTCGAGCGCTTCGACTCCTACGACCGTTACCTCTTCAGCGTGCCGATGTGGAACGGGGGCGTGCCGTACAAGCTGAAGCAGTTCATCGACGTGGTCAGCCAGCCGGCGATGGTCTTCGACGTGCACCCGGAGACCGGCTACCGCCCCCTCCTGACCGGCAAGCGCGCCGCCGTCGTCTACACCAGCGCCGTCTGGGGTCCCGGCCTGGGGCCGGAGTTCGGCAACGACTTCCAGTCGACGTACTTCGGCGACTGGCTCCGCTGGGCCGGCATCGCCGACGTCCAGGAGATCCGCCACCACCCCACGCTCACGGGCTCGTACGAGGCCGAACGCAAGCAGGCCGACGAACACGCCCGCCGGCTCGCCAGGACGTTCTAGCCCTGGGTCGTCGATCGCCGCCCGGTCAGCACGGCCGGGTCGAAGGACAAGGGGAAGGGCTGGTCGAGCGAGAGGACATTGCCCGCCTTCCCCTCCGCGACGAGCTCGTAGCCCTCGCCGCTCAGGTTGAAGACCTCGACGCGGGGTGCGTCGTCGCCCTCGAGGTCGACTCGGATGAAGACTGCTATCCCTGCTGCGGCGTACTTGGGCGGCTTGATCGTGTAGTCGCGGTCCCGGCTCACCTTGCCAGGGCTGACAACCTCAGCCACGCACACGGCATCGGACGCCGGGAGCGCGACAGGGCCTTCGAGTATCGCCTTGGCACGTCCAAGAACGACGTCGGGGATGAGGCCGTCCTCTCCGACCTTGAGGTTGCCCGCCCCGACCACCTCATAGTCCTGAGGACGCGCGTCATCCAGGATGCGGACCAGCCGACTCGCCACGAGCGCGTGGCCATAGGAGGGCAGGGGACTGACGACGAAACACCCGTCGATCAACTCGATCCGTTCCCCTGTTTCGGGCAGTTTGAGCCAGTCATCGAGCGTGTAGCCATCAGTGGTGAGCGGCAAGGCGAAAAGCCTGGCACGCCGTGGTGGCGGATGGGCAACCAGCCAACCTTCATCCGGCACAGCAGTCATCGCCTCATCACCTTCCACAGATGACAGAGGGCATTTGGGTGAGCACCTTGAGTGACGGGATCACGTTACCCCCCTTTTACCGATCCCGTCAGTGGATGTCTCAGGAGGCGCAGGTCCAGCGGGGCCCGTCCGGGGTGTCCTCCACGAGGATCCCGCCCTCCTGCATCGCCGCCCGCACCGCGTCCGCCACGTCGTAGCGCCCCTCCTCGCGCAGCCGGGAGCGGAGCACCAGCAGGGGCTCCACCAGGGAGGGGAGGCTCTGAGAGCGGAGGCGGGCGGTCGAGGCGAGCTCGCCGAGGCGGGCGATGAGCAGCCGCATCAGCTCCCTGGCCTGGTCGACCCCGCCGGCGTCCTCCTCCGTGTCGGCCGCCCACTTGACGATCTCGGCCTCCAGGTCGAGCACCGCCTGGGCCGCCGCCACCAGGTCCGGACGGGCCAGCGCCGCCTTGAACAGCTCCTCGCACGTGTGGATCGTCTCCTCCAGCGTCACCTCGGCGGGGGCGGGGTCCGCCGGGGGCGGCGGGGTGGCGGCGCCCGTGCCGGGGCCGCCCTCGGCCAGGCGGCGCAGCTCGGCCAGGTCGGTGTGGGTGCCCGTGGGCAGGACCGTCGCGGAGCCGGGCAGGCGGACGGTCAGGCCGCCCCGGCCCGCCACCCGCACCGACTCGGTCTCGAGGTCGATCATCAGGGCGGTGTGCTCGTCGAGGCCCAGGACGGCGGTGCCGGGCGGCAGCTCGCGCTCCATGCGTGACAGCCGGCGCTCGCCCAGATAGCAGTAGCGGGTGTCGTGGGTGCCGCCCTCGGCGTTGTCGAAATGGGGGATCAGCACCGCCCGCAGCCCGAGCGGCTCCAGCAGGTCGACGCCCTCGCGCCAATGGGGGTCCGCGCCCACCTTGTAGATCTCGTAGACCGGCACGGTGGCCAGGCCCGCCGTGCAGGCGGCGGCCGAGGCCAGCACCGTCACCCCCTCGCGCGCGCGGATCCGGGCACGCAGGTCGCCGGCCACGCCCGAGCCGGCCCACCGGTCGAGCGCGTACGTCGGGCTGCCGGGACCCGAGAAGACCCAGTCGGCGCCCGTGATCCCGGCCGCCACCTCGACCTCCAGGCCGACGCTGCGCGCGAAGTAGCGGCGGGCGCGGGCGGAGATGTCGGCGGAGTTTTCCTGGAAGGCGTAGGGAGTGTCGAGCAGCACGGCCCGCGCTCCGGCTCGCAGCGAACGCGCCGCCGCGCGGTGGATCTCGACCATGGTCGGGCTCGTCTCGCCCGACCCCATCAACACCAGCAAACCCGGCATGGCTGTCGGCCCCTCTCTCGCATGCCATCGACTACATCCGGGCCCGCCACGGCTTTCAAGAGCATCGAGACAATGCGTCTGGGACGTACTTGCATATGATTGGCAGTAAGTTGGTGGCGGTGACGGGAAGACACGTGATCCTGGTTGAGACGCTCATGCTACGGGTGGACACCGACAATCGCTGGTCCTACCGGCATGCCCTTACCCGGCAGCGGCGAGGGGAAAGCCCCGACGAGGCGGCCCGCCGGCTCGGCGGGGTCGAGCCCCAGGACCCTGACACCGTCGTGCACTCCACGAGCTGGCGCTACGAGCCGGACAGCGGGGTCGTCCTGACCTATGTGGTCTGCCCGGACCCGGCGCCGTGGCTGCCCGCGGTCGAGGCGCCCGAGCTGGAGATCGCCAGGGGCCGGGCGCCCGCGACCCCGTCACCTGAGCGCGTCGCCCTGGCCAACGTGGTCGCGCACGCGGTCCGGCACCTCGGCCTCCTCATGGCCGAGGACCCCGTCGTGTCGCGCGTCCTGTCCCGCCACCCCGCGATCGCCCTCGCCCTGGAGCCGGCGGGCGCGCCGGCCTGAGAGGCGGCGGCCCAGCGCCTGCATGGGCCGTTCGACGTATCTGTAGGTGAGCGCGCTGACGGCCAGCACCACGACCAGGGCCAGCGCCGCCATCATGAGCTGGTACGCCGGCTCCGCCCGCCGCAGGTCACCGGTGATCGCCACGAAATACTTCAGCAGCGGGTGGTGCACCAGGTAGAGCGAGTAGCTGATCAGCCCGAGCCAGGTCAGCACCCTGGGCAGCCGCCGTCCCCGCAGCGCCATCCCCGCCGCGAACGTGGCCCCGGCCAGCGCGAGCGTCGTCAGCCACACGTCTGCCCGCACCCACCACCAGCCGCCCTGGGCGGCCCACAGCGGCGCGATCCCCACCAGCGCCGCGGCCACCGCGACCGGCCACAGCCGCCCGCGGCCCCGCTCCCACCGGTGGATGGCCGTCCCCGCGAACATCACCGCCAGCACCGCCACCGCGAGCCACGGCACCCGGCTGCTCAGCGGCAGCAGCGCCAGCGCCATCAGCCCCAGCACGCAGGCCGCGGCCGTGCGCAGCCGCCCCCACACGACGCAGGCCAGCCCGGCCACGAACACCGCGGCGGAGACGTAGGCGGGCCACCCGCCCGTCAGCACCGCCCCCGACGCCACGAGCCCCACCACCACGGCCCCCGCCGCGAACGACACCGACAGCAGCCCGCTGCGCCCGTGCCCCCCGATCAGGAACAGCGCGGTGACCAGGAGGTAGAAGACCATCTCGTACGACAGCGTCCACATCGTGTCGGCCACGCCGCCCACGTTCACGACGTCGAGCAGCATGGTCGCGTGCGCCGCCACCGCGCTGGCGTCCCTGGGCACCTCCGGCCGCACCGGCACCCACCAGGCCAGGGCCAGCACGAGAACGGTCACGCCGAGATAGAGGGGATAGAGCCGGAAGAACCGGCTGATCCAGAACTTGCGCACGTCGCCGTGGCGTTCCAGGGACGTGGGGATGATGTAGCCGCTGACCAGGAAGAACACGACGATGCCGTAGATGCCGAGGCTGAACCAGTACGGCCTGAGCTGCGGCAGGAACCACGGCAGCAGGTGCTCGGCCACCACGGCCAGCGCGCCGATCCCCCGGAGCGCGTCCAGCCACGCGAGCCTGGCGGCGGCGGGGACGGGGGCGGTCACGGGCTGGGCGGCGACGGCGGACACCCGCCCCAACCTACCCACGAAGGCTGAAGAGATGCTGGCATCGGCGAACGTCGTGCTCGGGCATCACCGATACGCTGGTGATCCCGTGGCGAGAAGGAGGCCCCAGCATGACCGTCGCCGTCCATGTCGGACCCGAGCCGGTGCCCGTGCTCATCGAGGCGGTGCGCCGGGCGGGCGGCCGGGTCGTGCCGCTGGAGGAGGCCGAGGCGATCGTCTTCTTCGGCGGCGGCCCCGACGAGCTGCGGCCGATGCTCCACGAGGGCATCCGCTGGGTGCAACTGCCGAGCGCGGGCATCGAGCGGTTCGCCGACGCCGGGCTGATCTCCGAGCACCCGCTGTTCACCGCCGCCACCGGCTCCTACGGCCTGCCGGTGGCCGAGCACGCGGTGGCCCTGATGCTGGCGGCCGCGCGCCGGCTGTACCGGTCGGCCCGGGTCGAGTCGTGGGAGCCGAAGACGTCCAGGGAGTTCGCGGGCTCGACGGTCGCGATCGTCGGCTACGGCGGCATCGGGCGGGTGCTCATGCGGATGCTGGAGCCGTTCGGCTGCCGGGTCCTGGCGGTCACCGACAGCGGCGAGGCACCCGGCGCGGACCTCGTGCTGCCGCGCGCCCGCTACCGCGAGGTGCTGCCCGAGGCCGACTACGTGGTCGTCCTGGCGCCGGCCACGCCGGAGACCAGGGGGATGTTCGGCAAGCGGGAGTTCGAGCTCATGCGCGAGGACGCCTGGCTGGTCAACGTCGCCCGGGGCAGCCTGGTCGTGACCGACGAGCTGGTGGACGCGCTGCGCGCCGGCCGCATCGGCGGCGCGGCGCTGGACGTCACGGACCCGGAGCCGCTGCCCGACGGGCATCCGCTGTGGAGCCTGGACAACGTGCTCATCACGCCCCACTCGGCCAACCCGCCCTCCTCCTACTGGCGCGGCCTGACCGAGCGCGTCACCTCCAACGTGCGGCGCTTCGGCGACGGCGCCCCGCTGGAGGGCGTGGTCTCCCCGTCCGAGGGTTTCTGAGGCGCCCCCAGACGGCTCAGCCGAGGTTGAGGCGGGCCCCGTCGCTCAGCTCCGAGTCGTGCACCTCGAGCGCGGCCGGGGCGAGGTCCTTCGGCAGCTCGAACACCAGCGCCCCGGCGAACGACTGGCCCCCCTCGATGCGGATCGGCGTGATCTCCTTGCCGTCCTTGTCGAGCAGCTTCGTGCCGCCGTGTAACTCCTTGTCCTCGTCGACCAGCTTCTGCTGGCCCGGGTAGAGCACCCTGGCCTCCTGGCCGACGTTGCTGACCCGCACCCCGATCTGGCACGTGCGGGTCAGCGCGGACTTCGCGGGCTTGGGGCACTTCGTGCTGGTGACGGCGAAGCGCAGCTTGCCGTCCTGCACGGGCCCGTCCTCGCCGGCCGCCGAGGGCCGCAGCACCCAGACCAGCACGACGATCAGGCCCACCACCAGCACGAACGCGATGATCAAGGCGGTCATGCAGCCCGTGAGCACGCCTCGCTTGGGCTTGGCGGGCGGGTAGCCCGGCAACGGTCCCTGGCCGGTGGCGGCGTGGTGGGGCAGCGGCCCCTGCCCGGTCTGGTGGTGGGGGACCGGCCCGGTGAGATCCGGGTGCGGCCCCCGCGGCCCCATCCCGGTCTGCGGCACGGGGCCGGTGCGCTCGGCGGGCGGCGGCTGCATCATGCCGGGTTTGGGCCCGGTCCGCTCCGCGGGCGGCGGCTGCATCATGCCGGGCCTGGGCCCCGTGCGCTCGGCAGGCGGCACCTGACCCGGCTTGGGTCCCGTGCGCTCGGCGGGCGGCGGCTGCATCATGCCGGCCTTGGGCCCGGTGCGTTCGGCGGGCGGCGGCTGCATCATGCCGGGCTTGGGGCCGGTGCGCTCGGCGGGCGGCACGTGGCTCGCCGCCCCCGGCGTGGGGCCGGTGCGTTCGGCGAGTGGCGGAGGCTGCGGGCCGCGGGGCTCGGCATGCGGGGCCCGGCCGTCGGGGCGGCGGGGCGGATGACCCGCGCCCGGCGGCCGGCCCGTGCGGTCGGGCGGCATCGGGTGCGGCGGCCGCGGCATCATCGGGAAGTCCGACGGGTTCCACGAGTTGGTCAGGTGCTTGGTGGCGGCGAGCTGCGCCGCGGGCTCGTCGGCCGCTCCCACCAGCTCCAGCAGCAGCTGCCTGGCCGCCGGCCGGCGCGCCGGGTCGGGGTGGATGGCCGCGGCCACCAGCCGGTCCAGGGGCGCGGGCAGCCCCCGCAGGTCGGGCGGCGCGCTGCGGGCCCGGGCCGCCATCACGTACGCGTCGCCCTCGCCGAACGGATGCCCGCCCAGCCCCGCGTAGGCGATCAGCGACCCCCAGGCGAACACGTCGCCCGCCGGGCTGGTGCGCCCCTCGAAGACCTGCTCGGGAGCGATCCATCCGGGAGTGCCCATCACCATGCCGGCGTTGGTGTGCCGGGAGCTGACGTGCGTCGAGCGCGCCAGCCCGAAGTCGATCACCCGGGGCCCGGCCAGCGTCAGCATCACGTTGGCCGGCTTGAGGTCGCGGTGGACCAGCCCGGCCGCGTGGATCGCGGTCAGCGCGGCGGCCACGCCGACGGCCGCGGAGTGCAGCACCGACGGCGACAGCGCGCCGTGCTCGATCAGGTGGTCCTCGAGCGAGATGCCGTCGATGTACTCGGTGACGAGGTAGAGGACGCCGCGGTCCTCGCCGTGGTCGAGCACGCGCGCCGTGCAGAACGAGGCCACCTTGCGCGCGTTGGACACCTCTTCGTGGAAGCGCGCCCGGTAGACCGGGTCGGCCGTGTAGTCGCGCCGGATCGCCTTGAGCGCCACCCGCTGCCCGTCGGCGGCCTTGGCGAGGTAGACCACGCCCATGCCGCCGGTGCCGAGACGGCTGATCAGCTCATAGGGGCCGATCGCCGGCGGATCTTCCGGCTCCAGAGGAGTGCCTGCGGAGCGCCCCAACGTCGCCGTCCTCTCGCCGTCGTCATCCCGTCTCAACCCGAACCGTTCCTCCGCCCGGCACGTCGTTTTGTACCCAAGACTCTAACGGAGGAAGTGCCTGTCCGGTGGCGACTAGCTCTGAGCAGGCGAGGCAGCGCCGTGGATGCGCAAGGGGCGCATCGTCACCCGCAGGCGCGCGAGGTTGAGGGTGTGGGGGAGGGGGCGGTGCGGGGACAGCAGCCGCCCGACCGGCTTGGGGCGGGCGGCGCGGACGATGCCGGCCAGGAACGCGGTCCCGACCGCGAGCGAGAGGTGCACGCCGTCGCAGCCCGGGCCCTTGAACGACCGCGCCCACCACTCGTTCGCGGCGGTGCCGTCCAGCCAGATCTCGGGGGCGAAGGTGTTGGCGTACGGCAGGCGCGGGCTGCGCTGGTGCGCGGCGATCGGCACGAGCACGGTGGTGCCGGCGGGCAGGGTGGTGCCGTACCAGTCGGTCCTGGTGGCGGTGACCCGCGACAGCGCCGGCACCGGCGGCCACAGGCGCAGCCCCTCGCGCAGGCACGCCCGCAGGTAGTCGGCGTCGCGGCGGGCCGACTTGCGCTGGGCCGGGTGGGCGGCCAGCAGCGCCAGGGTCTGCATCAGCCCCGCCGACATCACGCCGAGGCCCATCAGCCAGAACGCCGCCTGCATGAGCCCGCGCGAGCGCGCCACCCCCGGCGTCTCGGCGATCAGGCCGGCCAGGCTGCCGGGTTCGGCGCGGTGCAGGTGGTCGAGGATGCGGGCGTCGTACCGGCCCGAGAGCAGGTCCTGGCGCCGCCTGGCGCGCCACCTGCCGGCCCGGGTGAGGTCCGCCAGCAGGCGGGTGAGCTCCACGTCGTCGGCGGCGCCGTCGCCGTAGACGCAGCGCCTGGCCACCCGCTGCCACCGGGCGTTGAGCCGGTCGTGGTCCACCACGCCGGAGGTGAGCTCCCCGGCCTCCTCCCGGGCGATGTCGATGAACGTCGGCCGCAGCACGTCCGTCGGCAGGCCGAAGGGGCGCTGCCCGACGCCCTGCGCGTATTCGTCGCTCTCCGACAGCACGCGCAGGGCGTCCCGCTTGGAGATGACCAGCAGCGCGGGGCCGCGCAGGCCGCGCACCAGGACGGGGCGGCCGCCGTACCTGGTCTCGAGCTCGGCCAGCAGCGCGCGGGAGCGCAGCGGGTCGCGCCCGGGCACCAGGTGCGGCACGCCCGGCGGGACGATCGTGGCGGCCAGGCGCAGGCTCTCCAGCACGGTGGCCCGGGGCAGGCCCCTAGGCACGCGCGGCCTTCCGTGTTCCGACCGGCGCCCGCGGGTCCGTGGCCATGCGGGCCCTGACCTCGCGGCCCGCGGGCGCCTCCTGGGTGGCCGGAGCAGGATGGAAGTCCATATGCCGATGTGATCTCCCGTGGCGCCGCGTCCGCAATCGGGGGTCTCGGCCACCGGAACACTTCCGGGTGGACACCGCGGAGATGTTCCGATGGCCGGAACGCTTTCAGGCGCCGAGGAGGGCGGCCGAGATGGCCTGGGCGGCGCCGCGCACGGAGATGCCGAGCTTGGCGAGCGGCGCCGCGCCCGCGGGGGCGGCCACGCCGAGGGACATGCAGATCCGGCCGCCCGGCCCGAACACCGGCGCGGCCACGCACGCCACGCCCTCGGTGAACTCCTCCTGCGAGTACGCCACGCCGTGCCGCCGGACCTGGGCCAGCTCGCGTTCGAGCCCGCCCAGCGTGGTGATCGTGCGGCGCGTCATCCGCTCGAACGAGCCGCGCGCCAGCAGCTCCTGGCGCAGCCTCGGGTCGAAGGCCAGCAGCGCCTTGCCGGTCGCCGTGCAGTGGAGCGGCGCGCGGTCCATGCCGTCGGAGCGGGAGTCGACGCGGTTGTGGCCGTAGAGGCGCTCGACGTAACGGGCCTCCAGGCCGGACGGGACCGCCAGGTTGACCGTCTGCCTGGTGGTCTCGCACAGGTAGAGCAGGTACGGCAGCACGACCTTGCGGCTGCCCGGCACGCGGGCCCGGGTGATGCCGGCCATCGTCTCCAGCAGCTCGCCCGGCAGGTAGCCGTTGCCCACCCGCCTGGCCAGCTCGCGCGAGCACAGCACGCCCAGGATGCGGTGGGCGGTCGACTTGGGCAGGCCCGTGCTGCGGCACAGCTGCGAGAGGCTGACCGGGTGGGAGGCGGAGTTGAGCGCCAGCAGGATGTCGATGCCCCGCTCCAGGCTGCCCGGCTGGGCCACGGGGCGGTCGTCCGCCATCCTCTGCACTTGGCGGACAAGTTCGGTCGGCATTGATGTCCTTTCGCTCTCCGGAGAGCGAAAGGGGCTTCCCGGGGGCTGCGGTTGTCCGTTCCTTGGCGTACCCGGCTGCCGCCCGTTAACGCAGGCCCCATTCAGCGCAGAGCCGCGGCCTCCGAGGCGAGCTTCTCCACGCGGCCCCAGTCGCCCGCGGCCAGCGCGTCGGCCGGGGTCAGCCAGGTGCCGCCGACGCAGCCCACGTTCGGGAGCGCGAGATAGTCGGCCGCCGTGTTCACCCGGATCCCGCCCGTCGGGCAGAAGCGCACGTCCGGGAGCGGCCCGGCCAGCGCCTTGAGGTAGGGGACGCCGCCCGCGGCCTCGGCGGGGAAGAACTTCAGCTCCTTGACCCCCCGCTCGACCAGCGCCATCACCTCGGACACGGTGGCCGCCCCCGGCAGGTACGGGACGCCGCTGGAGTCCATCGCCTCGACCAGCGACAGGGTCGTGCCGGGCGAGACCAGGAACCGCGCCCCGGCGGCCACCGACGCCGAGATATCCTCCGAGCTGCGGATGGTCCCCGCGCCCACGGTCGCCTCGGGCACCTCGGCCGCGATCCTGGCGATGGCCTCGCGCGCGACCGGGGTCCGCAGGGTCACCTCGATGACCGGCAGGCCGCCGGCGACCAGCGCCCTGGCCATCGGCACGGCGCTCTCCACGTCGTCGATCACCACGACGGGGATCACCGGGGCGAGATCGAGCAGGCTCATGGGTTCTTCTTCTCCTCGTCGGCCCGTTGACGGCCGTCTAGTCACGTACAGGTCCGCCCGGGCAGGTCCGCGCGGTCATCCCACCAGTTCCCGGCGGGCGCGCTGGGCCAGCCAGGCCGCCGCGCCCGTCAGCGCCGGTTGCGGGGCGACGATCAGCGCGGTGCCGATGGCCTCCAGGTAGTGGGACATATCCGGATTTTCGGTGAAGCGCGTCCGGAAGCTGCTGGTGCGCACCCGTTCCACGATACGGGGGAGCACTCCGCCGCCCAGATAGACCCCGCCCCTCGCGCCGAGGGTCAGGGCCACGTTCCCGGCGAAGCTGCCCAGCATGCCGCAGAACACCTCCACCGTCTCCGCGCACAGCGAGTCGTCCAGCCGGGCCACGATGTCCGAGGCGGTCAGGTCGGGGGCGGCGACGCCGTTCACCTGGGCGAGCGCCCGGTGCAGCCGGACCAGCCCAGGCCCGGACAGCACGTGCTCGGCCACCACGTGCGGCAGCCCCTGCGACTGCAGGACCTGGACGATCTCCAGCTCCCGCCGGTCCACCACGGGCACCGTGACGTGCCCGCCCTCGCCCGGGATCGGCGTCCAGCCGTGCTCGGCGGGCACCAGCCCGCCCACGCCGAGGCCGGTCCCCGGCCCCAGCACGGCCTTGACCCCGTGGCCCGGCTCGGGGCCGCCCAGCGAGACCAGGTCACCGCCCTCCAGGTGCGGCAGCGACACCGCCAGCGCCTCGAAGTCGTTGAGCAGCACCGCGTACGGCACGTCGAGATCCCGTACGGACCCGGCCCACGCGGAATTCGTGAGCCGGTAGCGGTCGCCGTCGATCGGCCCGGCCACGGCCAGGCACGCCGCCCCCGGTCGCACTCCGCCCGCGTGCTCCGCGAGATAGGCGGCTACGGCTTCGGGGAGGGTCGCGTAGTCGGACCCGGCCAGGACCGCGACGTTGGCCGGCCGCGCTCCCGACGAGGTGACGAGGCCGAACCGGGCGTTGGTCCCGCCGATGTCGGCGACCAGCCACGGAAGGTCAAAGGCACTCACGCATACCTCCGGCGTCCAGGGCGGCGTCAAGATCGCTCGCCGTATACCGAAGGATCCCACGAACGCTCACATCGCCCCAGAGCGGGCGATGAGCCATCGGACTCCGATCCGTCACCTCGCCAGCCCGGCGTGCTGGGCGCCGACCGGGGCGCCCGTCTCCAGGTGCGAGGCGCCGGCCTCGGCGAGGAAGCCCAGGCCGGGGCCGTGGTCGGGCGACTCGGCGCCGCTGACGCCGAAGATCCCGGCGCCCTGCTCCGCGTGACCCGCCATCCGGCGGAAGGCCGCGAACAGCTCGCGCCCGGTCCCCACCCACTGCGCGTCGCTCAGCGGGCGGCCCTGCGGCGCGCGGCGCGCCAGCTCCTCGGCGGGCACCCGCAGCTCCAGCGTCCCCGCCGCCGAGTCCAGCCTGATCGGGTCGCCGTCGCGCACCAGGGCGATCGGCCCGCCGTCGGCGGCCTCGGGCGACAGGTGGATGGCCGCGGGCACCTTCCCGGACGCGCCGGACATGCGGCCGTCCGTGACGATCGCGACCCGCTGCCCCCTGTCGAGGAGCACGGCCAGCGGCGGCGTGAGCTTGTGCAGCTCGGGCATGCCGTTCGCGCTCGGCCCCTGGTAGCGGATGACCGCCACGAAGTCCTGCCCGTCCAGCTCGCCCGCCTCGAACGCCCGCAGCAGCTCCAGCTGGTCGTCGAACACCTTCGCCGGGGCCTCGATCACCAGGTGCTCCGGCTTGACCGCCGAGACCTTGGAGACGGCCCGGCCCAGGTTGCCCGACAGCATGTGGATGCCGCCGTCCGGGGAGAACGGCGCCGCGACCGGCCGCAGCACGTCCAGGTCGGAGCTGCCGCCGGTGACCGGCGCCCACACCAGCTCGCCGTCCACCAGCTCGGGAGCCTCGCGGTAGCGGTCGAGGCCGGGCCCGGCCACGGTCATGACGTCCCCGTGCAGCAGGCCCTCGTCCAGCAGGTCGCCGATGAGGACCTGCATGCCGCCGGCGTCGCGGAAGTGGTTCACGTCCGCCTGGCCGTTCGGGTAGATCTTGGTGAGGGACGGCACGACCCCCGACAGGCGGGCGAAGTCGTCCCAGGTCAGCACGATGCCCGCGGCGGCGGCCATGGCGACCAGGTGGATCGTGTGGTTCGTGGACCCGCCGGTGGCCAGCAGGGCGACGCAGGCGTTCACGATGGCCTTCTCGTCGACCAGCTCGCCGATCGGCGTGTACTCCGAGCCGTGCGCGGTGATCTCCACCGCGCGGCGCCCGGCCGCCTCGGTCAGGGCGTGGCGCAGCTCGGTGTGCGGGTTGACGAAGGTCGAGCCGGGCAGGTGCAGGCCCATGACCTCCATCAGCGCCTGGTTGGAGTTGGCGGTGCCGTAGAAGGTGCAGGTGCCGGGGGAGTGGTACGACTTCGCCTCGGCGTCGAGCAGCTCCTGGCGGCCCACCTTGCCCTCGGCGAAGAGCTGGCGGGTGCGCGCCTTGACCTTGTTCGGCAGGCCCGAGGTCATCGGCCCGGCCGGGACGAAGATCGCGGGCAGGTGCCCGAAGTGCAGCGCCCCGATGAACAGGCCGGGCACGATCTTGTCGCACACGCCCAGCAGCAGCGACGCGTCGAACATGTCGTGCGACAGCGCGATCGCCGCGGCCATCGCGATCACGTCGCGGCTGTAGAGGGACAGCTCCATGCCGGGCCGCCCCTGCGTGATGCCGTCGCACATCGCGGGCACGCCGCCCGCCACCTGTGCCACGCCGCCGGCCTTGCGCACCGCGGCCTTCAGCTCCGGCGGGTACGTCTCGTACGGCTGGTGCGCCGAGAGCATGTCGTTGTAGCTCGTCACGATCGCCACGCCCGGCTTGGCAGCGTTGTTTCCAACGCCCCGCAGCACGAGCTTGTCGTCAGCGGGCGCGCCGGCGAAGCCGTGCGCCAGGTTCGCGCAGCCGAGGTGGGCGCGGGCCGGGCCCTTGGCCCTGGCGGCCTCGCCGTCGCGCCGGATGCGCGCCAGGTACGCGGCCCGGCTCGTGGCGCTCCGCTCGATGATGCGGTCGGTGACGTCCTGGATGACGGGGTTCACGGTGCCTCCTTCGTCGGGTCCATGAACCCGGAATCGATTGTTCACACGTCCTCCTCGTGCCATTCGCGACCGCTGCGGCCGAGCAGTTCGTGGGCTCCGGCGGGACCGGTGGTCCCGGCGGGGTAGGGCTCGGGCAGGTCGCCGGAGGACTCCCAGGTCGACAGGATCGGGTCGATCCAGCGCCAGGCCGCCTCCACCTCGTCACGCCGCATGAACAGCGTCGGGTTCCCGGCCAGCACGTCCGTCAGCAGCCGCTCGTACGCCTCCGGCACCCGCGCGGTGAACGTCTTGCCGAAGCTCAGCGACATCGGCACCGGCTTCAGCGTCACCTCGCCTGCGCCCGGCTCCTTGGCCATGATGTGCAGCTCGATGCCCTCTTCCGGCTGCAGGCGCAGCACCAGGCGGTTCGGCGTGCCGCCGGGGAAGATGGAGTGCGGCACGTCCTTGAACTGCACCACGATCTCCGACCTGCGGTACGGCATCCGCTTGCCGGTCCGCAGGTAGAACGGCACCCCCGCCCACCGCCAGTTCTTGATCTCGGCCCGGATCGCGGTGAACGTCTCCACCCGCCGCGAGGCCTCCGTCGGCGGCGTGGAGGCGGGCTCGTCGAGGTAACCCGGCATCCCGCCGGCCTCGGTGTACTGGCCCCGCACGGTGAAGCGGCCGACCTCCGTGCCCGTGATCGGGCGCAGCGCCTGAAGGACCTTGACCTTCTCGTCGCGGATGGCCTCGCGGTCGTTGCGGGCCGGCGGCTCCATCGCGGTCAGCGTGAGGAGCTGGAGCAGGTGGTTCTGCACCATGTCGCGCAGCGCGCCCGCGTGGTCGTAGTAGCCGCGCCGGCCCGGCGTGCCGACGGTCTCGGCGGCGGTGATCTGGACGTGGTCGATCCACAGGGAGTTCCAGATCGGCTCGAGGAAGGCGTTGGCGAAGCGCAGGACCAGCAGGTTCTGGACGGTCTCCTTGCCCAGGTAGTGGTCGATGCGGAAGATCTGGCGCTCGTCGAAGATGGCGCCGACCTCGTCGTTGATCCGCTGCGCGCTCGGCAGGTCGTGGCCCAGCGGCTTCTCCAGCACCACGCGCGAGCGCGGCGTCACCAGCCCGGCCTCCTCCAGCTCGCGGCAGAAGGGGCCGAACGTCCGGGGCGGGCTGGCCAGGTAGAAGACCCGGTCGCGCTGCTCGTGCCCGGCCAGCAGCCGGCTCAGCGCCCCCCAGCCCGATTTGTCGGCGCCTCCGACGTCGACCGACACGTGGTGCAGGCGGCCGAGGAAGCGCTGCCACGTGGCGGGGTCGTCGATCGGGACCTGGTCGCGTACCTCGGCGTCCACCTTGCCGCGGAAGTCGGCGTCGGTCAGGCCGCCCCTGGACATGGCGATGACGCGGGTCTCCGGGGAGAGCCGGCCGTCCCTGTCGCTGTGGTAGAGCGCCGGGAGCAGCTTGCGCATGGACAGGTCGCCGGTGCCGCCGAAGACGACGAGGTCGGCGGTGTGGGCGGGGCTGGTTGTCGACACGGGGGACACGGTTACGGGCTCCGATGATCTACCAAGCAGGGACAGAACGGACACTAACGAGAGTTTGGGTCTCACACAAGCGGAGTTTTGGCATTTGAGATAAAAAAGTCTGGACTTTTCATGACCTAACCCCATGTGATTCACTTAGCCGATGCCTCGACGTACCGCCGCGACCCTCGCCACCAGTGGCGAGGTGCTCCGCCTCATCCGCGCCGGAGAGGCCGTGACGCGCGCCGACCTGGGCCGGGTGACCGGCCTGTCGCGGCCCGCGGTGCAGCTGCGCGTGGGTGAGCTGCTGGAACGCGGCCTGGTCCTGGAGCGCGACGACGCCCCGTCCACGGGCGGGCGGCCGCCGGTCCGGCTGGAGTTCAACGCCTCGGGCGGCGTCGTGCTGGTGGCGGCGCTCGGCGCCAGCCGCACCCGGGTGGCCGTCTGCGACCTGGCCGGGCGGGAGCTGGCCGGGCGCGAGTTCGCGATGGACGTGGAGCAGGGGCCCGACGTCGTGCTCCCGGTGATCATGGATTCCTGGGACGAGCTGCTCGGCGACCGGCCCCGCTCGATGCTCAGGGGCGTCGGGATGGGCGTGCCGGCCACGGTCGAGTTCGCGCAGGGGCGCGCCGAGAGCGCCCGCGTGATGGCCTCGTGGACCGGCGTGGTGATCCCGCCGATCATCCGCGAGCGCTTCCCCGTCCCCGTGCTCGTGGACAACGACGTGAACGTGCTGGCCATCGGCGAGCACCGCGGCGCCTACCCCGACCTGGACGACCTGATGTTCGTGAAGATCTCGACGCGGATCGGCGCGGGCGTGATCGCCGGGGGCGGCATCCTGCGCGGCGCGCTGGGCGCGGCGGGCGAGATCGGGCACATCCCCGTGCTCGACGGCGGCGACGTGCTGTGCCGCTGCGGCAACACCGGCTGCGTCGACTCCGTGGCCAGCGGCACCGCGCTGCTGCGCGACCTGCGGGCGCAGGGCAAGGACGTCAAGACGATCGCGGACGTGACCGCGCTGGTGCGCGCGGGCGACGCCGAGACGATGGCGACCGTGCGCGAGGCCGGGCGCCGGATCGGCGAGGTGCTGGCGGGGGCGGTCAACATCCTCAACCCGTCGGTGGTGGTGCTGGGCGGCGACGTGGCCGAGGCGTTCGGCCCGCTGGTGTCGAGCATCCGCGAGGTCGTCTACCGCCGTTCCACTGCCCTGGCCACCCGGCGGCTGCGCATCGAGCCGAGCCGGCTGGGGGCGGGCGCGGGCATCAGCGGGTGCGCGGTGATGGTGCTGGACCACGTGCTCTCGCCGGAGGCCGTGGACGAGACCATGACGATCTCGTCCCTGCGCCGCGAGCGCGTCGCCGCCCCGTAGGGTCAGAGGTCCCAGCGGGGGACGTCGCTCTCCCGTACGAGCCCGTCCGCGCCGAAGACCAGATGGCGGTCGAGGTCGGCGGCGAACCAGCGGTCGTGCGTGACCGCCAGCACCGTCCCCTCGAAGCCCGCGAGCCCCTGCTGGAGCGCCTCCGCGCTGGCCAGGTCGAGGTTGTCCGTCGGCTCGTCGAGCAGCAGCAGCGTCGCCCCCGACAGCTCCAGCAGCAGGATCTGCAGCCGGGCCTGCTGCCCGCCCGACAGCGTCTCGAACGGCTGCCCGCCCGCCGGCGCCAGCTCGTAGCGGGCCAGCGCCGCCATCGCCTCGTTGCGGGTCAGCGCGTACTCGCGCATCACCACGTCGGCGGCGGCCCGCCCGACCAGGTCGGGCCGCACGTGGGTCTGGGTGAAGTGCCCGGCTGACACCCTGGCGCCCAGGCGGGCCACGCCGGTGTGCGCGATCGGCTCGCCCGCCAGCAGGCGCAGGAAGTGGGACTTGCCGGTGCCGTTCTGGCCCAGCACGCCGACCCGCTCGCCGTACCAGACCTCGGTGGAGAACGGCCGCAGCAGCCCGGTGAGCTCCAGGTCCTCGCAGGTCACCGCCCGCTTCCCGGTGCGCCCGCCGCGCAGCCGCATCCGGACGTTCTGCTCCTTCGGCGCGCGCCGCGGCGGCCCCGCCCGCTCGAAGCGCTCCAGCCTCGTGACCGCCGACTGGTACGCCCCCGCCAGCGCGTCGTTGTTCGCCGAGCGCTGGCGCAGCGTGTGGACCAGGCGGCGCAGCCTGGCCCGCTCGTCCTCCCAGCGCCGGCGCAGCTCTTCGAGGCGCTCCCTGCGCCGCCTGCGGGCCTCGGCGTACGTCGCGAACCCGCCGCCGTGCACCCACACCTCGCGCCCCTCCACCGTGATGATCCGGTCGGCGGCCTCGGCCAGCAGCTGCCGGTCGTGCGAGACCAGCAGCACCGTCTTGGCCGAGCCCCTGATCGCCCGCTCCAGCCACTGCTTGGCCCGCACGTCCAGGTAGTTGTCGGGCTCGTCCAGCAGCAGCACCTCGTCCGGCCCGCGCAGCAGCGCCTCCAGCATGAGCCGCTTCTGCTCCCCGCCCGACAGCGTGCCCAGCTCCCTGTCCTTCACCCGCTCGTACGGCAGCCCCAGGGCCTCGGTGGCGCACACGTCCCACACCACCTCCAGCTCGTAGCCGCCCGCGTCGGCGTAGTCGGCGATGGCCTGGGCGTAGGCGAGCTGGGCGGGCTCGTCGTCGCTGCGCGACATCGCCGCCTCGGCCGCCTCCAGCGCGGCGGCGGCGTCGCGCACGCGCCTCGGGGCGACGCCGATCAGCAGGTCGTGCACGGTGCCCGCGCCGAGGAACTGCCGCATCACCCCGATCCCGCCGCCGCTGGCCACGCGTCCGTCCGACGGGGCCAGCTCGCCCGCGATCAACCGCAGCAGCGTGGTCTTGCCCGCGCCGTTCGGCCCGACGAGCGCCGCCTTGGCGCCGGCGCCCACCTTGAAGGACGTCTCCAGCAGCAGCGGCCGCCCGTCCGGCAGCAGGTACGTCAGCCCGCTCACCTCGATGTGCCCCATGACGGCCACCTCCACTCGATCGTCGTTCGACTAACTAGACCATCGATCCGGTCTCTAGAACAACGTATTATCTCCAGGTGGAATCCGTGTGGTCGCGCCCCCAGAAGGCGCCGAGACAGACGCTGACGCTCGACCGGATCGTGGCCGAGGCGGTCGCGCTGCTCGACGAGGAAGGCGTGGGCCGGCTGACCATGCGCCGGCTGGCCGAGCGGCTCGACACCGGCTCGACCACGCTCTACTGGCACGTCAAGACCAAGGACGACGTCCTCGACCTGGCCCTGGACGCCGTCTTCGGGGAGGTGCGGCTGCCGGCGGGCGGCTCCGGGTGGCAGGCGGCCGTCCGCGAGCTCATCGGCGGCTGGCGCGCGGCCCTGCTGCGGCACCCGTGGTCGGCCACCATCCTCGACCGCCCGCTCATGGGCCCGAACGCGCTGGAGCGCACCGAGTTCCTCTACGCGACCCTGGCCGCCGCCGGCTTCGCCGCCCCCAAGCCCGCCGCCTACAGCCTGTCCAACTACGTCATGGGCTCGGTCGTCATGCAGGTGACCTGGCAGGACCGCGACGGGGACGACACCGGCGAGTTCCTCAGGGAGCGCGCCGAGCGCTACCCGGCCCTCGCCGAGCACGGCCTCGACCACGCGTGGGACGCCACGTTCGACGAGGGCCTCGGCTACCTGCTGGAGGGCATGGAGCAGTCCCGCGGACGCGAAGGCGGCCGGCTCGGGTGAGCCGGCCGCCTTCGGGGGGTCGTCAGTCCTCGCGGGCCTGCTTCGGGAGCATCAGGCCGACCGCGAACGTCAGGGCGATCATCCCGGCCGCCACCCACAGCGTGATCGCCACGCTCCCGGTGCCGAAGTAGAGGGTGCCCAGCAGGGCCAGGCCCAGCGCCCCGCCCACCTGCTGGAGCGCGGTCAGCGCGCCGGAGGCGGAGCCGGTCTCCTGGGGCTCGACGGCGGCCATCACGATGCTGAAGTACGGGCTCATGATCAGCCCGCTGCCCAGCCCGGACACCACCAGCGCCGGGGCGAGCTGCCAGGGCGAGACCCCGGGGGAGGCGACGGCGATCACCCCGATCACGCCGAGCCCCATGACGATCGCGCCGGCCAGCAGCACCTTGCGGCCGTGCCGCCGGGCGGCCTGCGCGACGCCCATGCCCGCGATCATGCCCAGCGACGAGGGCACGCCGGTCAGCGCCGCCTTGAGCGGGGAGTAGCCCAGGCCGAGCTGGGTGTAGAGGCCGATCACGAGGAAGAACCCGGTGAAGGCGGCGAAGTAGATCGTGCCGGTCGCCATGCCGGAGACGAACGCCCGCTTGCCGAACAGGCTGGGCGCCACCAGCGGGTCGCCGCCGCGCCTGGCCCTGCGCTTCTCGTAGGCCGCGAAGACCGCGAACACCGCCGCGGAGGCCGCCATCATCGCGAACGCCCACGCCGGCCAGCCGCTCTCGCGCCCCTGGACCAGCGGGAAGACCATGAGTACGGTGCCCGCGCAGGCCAGCAGGGCACCCGGCAGATCGAGCCGCACGCCCCTGACCGGGCGGGAGGCGGGCAGGAAGCGCAGGGCGGCCAGCGCGGCGGCGGCCCCGATCGGCAGGTTGATCAGGAAGATCAGCCGCCAGTCCACCCCGGTCAGCGCGCCCGCCAGGATCGGCCCGCCCACCGCCGACAGCCCCATGACCGGCCCGAACGTCCCCATCGCGACCGCCAGCTCCTTGGGCGGGAACATCTCCTTCATCAGCCCCATGCCCTGGGGGATCATCGCCGCCCCGAACAGCCCCTGCACGACCCTGGCCGCGATGATCGTCTCGGGGGAGGCGGCCAGGGCGCACAGCAGCGACCCGACGGTGAACCCGATGACGCCGATGAGGAACATGCGCTTGCGCCCCACGATGTCCCCGAGGCGTCCGCCGGTCAGCAGGCCCGCGGTCATGGCGAGGGTGTAGGCCGCGCCGAGCCACTGGATCAGGGAGGTGCCGCCGCCGAGGTCGGCCCGCATCGTGGGGCCCGCGACGGTGGTGACGGTCGCGTCGAGCAGCTCCATCACGGAACCGGCGAGGACCACCGCGAGCGCGGGCCAGCGCCACTTGTAGGGCGCGGGGGTGGCGGGTGCCTGCGCGGGGCGGGTGTCGAGGACGGTCATTCACGGCCTCCTGAATTGGAACGGCTTGTTCTGTTCCAGATTAGCAGAACGGAATGCTTCATTCCACAAGCTGGCCGAGGTTCTTTTCGCGGAGGCGGTCAAGAGTGCGCGTCGTCACGGCGAGCAGCCCGTGAGCCTTCACGGCCGGCCATGACGGACGGCCAGGGGCGTCGGCGCGTGCGGCCCACCGTGCGCAGCCGTAAAAAAGGGGGTTTTAGTGCTTTCTGGGGTGGCGCGTCTGGCCGGGCGGCACGTGCGTGCGGCCAGGGGGCGTGGCGTCGGTGGGAGGTGGCGCCACGGACGGGCGGGTCGGCTGCGCCGCCGGAGTGATCGTGGCCGGCGCCGGCGTGGGCGTGCGGGAAACCGGGGCCGGGGTCGGCCGTGTGGGGGTCGTCCGCCGCGCGGTCGGGCGCGCGGATAGCGCCTGCTTCGGGGTGGGGCGGTGCGCGACGGAGCGGGAGCGCGTCGGCGGCGCGGAGGGGCCGAGGCCGGTGGGAGTGGTGGTGGCAGCGGTGGACGCGGTGCGGAGGCGGGATTCGGCGGCGACCGGGACCGAGCTGTCGCGGGCGCCGGGGCCGGTGCCGTGCCAGTCGACCGCGTCCGGCCGCCTGGCGGTGGACGCCCCGCCCACCAGGATCCCCGCCGAGGCCAGCATGAGCGTGCCGATCAGCGCGCCGGCGATCATCAGGATCCGCCCCCGCCGCCCGCCCTCGTCGGCGAACCGGGTGGGCTCCGATGATCGCTCCGTGCCAGTCACCCCTCAAATGCTAGAGAGGTGCCGCCGACGCCAGGGCCGATCCGGACAAATGGGCGAGCCAATTGTGATCATCAACAGGAGCACAGCAGCCCGCGCAGCGCCGTCTCCAGGCACAGGCCGGAGTGGGCCGGCGTCGGCCACGGGAAGCGGATCAGCGACTCGTCCACCCGTACGGTCGCCCCGAACCGGTCCAGCTCCCACAGCCACACCTCGCCGGCCTCCTCGCCGAGCTGCCGGGACACGCCCGCGGTGAGCTGCGCCCGGTGCGAGGCGTTGACGTGCGCGAGCACCCGCTCGGCCGTCTCCGCCAGCGGGTCCGGCGCCGCGTCCAGGTAGTCGTCGGCGTCCAGCAGCCCCGACTCCTGCCCGGTCAGGTACACGACCTGCCCCACGTCCAGCCGCAGCAGCCGGGGCGCGGAGCGCTCCCCGAACCGTTCGAGCGCGTCGAACAGGCTCTCGTCGGCGCTGTGGGCGGCCACCGCGACCGCCGCGCCGCGCGCCTCGCTCTCCGGCACGGCCTCCGCCCACCCCTGCACCTCCAGCAGCCCGCGCGGATGGGTGGCGTCGCCCAGTTGCCGCATCGACGTCAGGTTCACCGCCACGACGGCGTCCTCGCGCAAGGGGTGCAGGGGCTCGCCGGGCAGCACCAGGAGCACGGGCCGGCCGCGCTCGTCCACGCCGCCCCGGGCCGGCGAGGGGGCTCCGTCCACGGACAGCTTGGCGACGTTCGCGCTCGCGGCGAGGGTGCGGACCCGCTCAGGGATCGGCAGCATGGGCTCTCCGTTCAATGATAGGTTAGGCTTCCCTAAGTAAGGGTTACCTAATCACATTGAGGTGAACGTGCGCTACACCGGCCCCAAGGTGCGACTGTCGCGTCGCGCGGGCGTCCCGCTGACCAGGAAAGCCGTCCGCTACTTCGAGCAGCGCCCCTATCCGCCGGGCGAGCACGGCCGCAAGACCAACCGCCGCAGCACCGGCGACTACGGGTTGCGGCTGATGGAGAAGCAGAAGCTGCGCTGGTACTACGACGTGTCGGAGCGGCAGCTGCGCCGCTACTGGGACCTCGCCCTCCGCAAGCCGGGCGCGTCCGGCGCCGAGCTGGTCACGCTGCTGGAGAGCCGCCTGGCCTCGCTCGTGCTGCGCGCCGGGCTGGCGCCGTCCATCTACGCGGCGCGGCAGTACGTCAACCACGGCCACATCGCCGTGGACGGCCGCAAGGTGGACATCCCCAGCTACCTGGTCAAGCCCGGCCAGGTGGTCACGGTGCGGGAGCGGTCGCGCGGGATGCAGCCGTTCGTGGCCGCCGCCGAAGGCGTGTACGCCGACGAGCGCCCCGCGCCCTACCTCTCCGTGGATCACGCCGACTTGACGTTCACGCTGGTGAACCGCCCCGAACGCGGGCAGATCGTGGTACCCGTGGAGGAGCAACTCGTCGTGGAGTTCTATTCTCGTTAGCCGTGAGCGAACCGGTGGAGCGTCATGCGAGTTGGTTAGAGCTGTTCTTCGACCTGGTGGTCGTCGTGGCCGTGGCGCAGCTGGCCCACCGGCTGGAGCATCCCACATGGGAGAACGTCGCGTTGTTCGCGGTGCTCTACTACGCCGTGTGGAGCGTGTGGACGACGCTGACGCTCTATTCCAACGCCGAGGCCGAGCGCACCCGCACCCGCGGCATCCTGATCGGCATGTTCGGCATCGCCGTGATGGCCGCGGCCGCGCCCGACGTGGCGCACGTGCTGGAGGCGACCGGCGACACGCATGACGGCTGGTTCATCGCCGCCTACATCACCTGCAGGATCGGCGCGTCGCAGACCCTGCAGCGCGCCGGCACGATCCTGACGGCGTGGCCGGCGGCCCAGCTCGGTGCGGGCCTGATCCCGTGGTTCGCCTCCATCGGCGTCCAGGGCCCGGCCCGCTACTTCTTGTGGGGGCTGGGCGCCGTACTCGACCTGATCTTCTCCGTGCTCCAGAGCCGCAGGCCGGAGCGCCTGATCAAGGAGCTGCAGCATCAGGCCCTGCGGCAGGCGCAGCGGCTGGAGCAGCGCGAGCGGCGCAGGGGCAACGTGCCGGCTCTGAGCCCGGCGGTGCGGGTCAAGGCCGCCGTGCTCGACCCGGCGCACCTCGGGGAACGGCTCGGCCTGTTCGTGATCATCGTGCTCGGCGAGGCCGTCATGCAGGTCGTGATGGCCTCCTCCGGGCAGTCCTGGGACCTGCAGCTCGGCCTGGCGGCGGTGGCCGGGTTCGGGCTGATCGTCTCGCTGTGGTGGCTGACCCTGCAGTACGGCGTGAGCGCGGTGCCGGGCGCGGCCGAGCGGGGGCTGCGCGCGTACGTGGCGCTGCCCGCGCACTTCGCGATGACCGCGGGCATCACCGCGACCGCGGCCGGGCTCGGCGCGGTCGCCGCGGACCCGGCCGCGCACCCGCACGGCGGCGTCGGCTGGGTGCTGGCCGCCGGTCTGGCCGTCTACTTCGCCGCCTCCACCGTGCTCGGCGTGGCGAGCGGCGCCGAGCGGCGGTGGATCTGGGGATGGGCGCTGCCGTCCGTGGCCGCGCCGCTGGCGGTGGGCGCGGTGTCCGGGTTCGTCGAGGGCTGGGCCGTGGTCGCGCTGCTGCTGGTCGTCGCCCTGTGGCGGGTGGCCTACCGGCACGGCGGCGGCACGGCCCAGCAGGGCTCAGTCCGGCCGGCGTAGCTCGGCGACCTCCTTGCGCAGCTCGGCCAGCTCGTCGAGGATCCGCTGGGTGTGCTCGCTGGTGTCCTCCAGCACCGCGCGCTCCTCGGCGCGTTCCTCGGCGCTCTCCTCGTCCATGGCGCTGACGACCACGGCCATGAAGAGGTTCAGGATCACGAACGTGCAGATCAGGATGAAGATGGTGAAGAAGACCCAGGCCGACGGATGGCGGGTCATCACCTCCCTGGCGATGTTGCCCCAGTCGTCGCCGGTCATCGTCTGGTAGAGGGTGAACAGCGAGGTCGGCAGGCTGCCGAAGCGCTCGGGGGAGGTGCTCCCGTAGAGCTTGGTGGCCATGACGGCGGCCACGTAGAGCACCAGGCCGAGCAGCACCACGATCGAGCTCATGCCCGGCATCGCGCGAAGCAGCGCCGAGACGACGCGGCGCAGGCTCGGCACGACCGACAGCAGCCGCAGGGCGCGCAGGATGCGCAGGGAGCGCAGCACGGACAGGCCGCCCGTGGCGGGCAGGAAGGCGATGGCGACGATGGTGGCGTCGAAGACGTTCCACGGGTCGCGTAAGAACCTGGAGCGCTCGACGTAGATCTTGGCGATCAGCTCGACGGCGAAGACGTACAGCGCGATGTGGTCGACCACGGTCAGCAGGTGGCCGAAGCGCGCGACCACCGCGGGGAAGGTCTCGAGACCCAGCGTGGCCGCGTTGAGCAGGATGACGCCGACGATGAACCGCTGGAAGCTTTCGCGGGCGAGGAAGGCGGCGGTGCGTTCACGCACGGGGGCAGGCTCCTAAGGGCTTGGTCATGTGCCCCACCATGATGGCGCAACATGATCAAGCCGGTGTCTGTGGTATAAAAACGCAGCTGAGCGACGAATGGTGAGGGCGCCGAGAGACTATGTCCTATCCCAACTACGGTCCCTCCTCTTACGGACCGCCACCCCAGAGCCACCCCCAGGGCACCACCATCCTGGTGCTGGGCATCCTGAGTCTGGTGGTCTGCTCGTTCATCGGCCCCTTCGCCTGGTCGATGGGCACCAGGGCGCTGCGCGAGATCGACGAGAGCGGCTACTACTACGAGAACCGCGGCATGGTGCAGGCCGGGCGCATCTGCGGCATCGTCAGCTCGGTCCTGATGATGATCGGCCTCGGCTTCGTCGTCCTAATGTTCGGGCTCATGCTGGTCACCGGCGCCCTTTCCCGATAGCAGCTCGCCGAAGCCCGACTCCAGCAGGTCGAACGCCTTGTCGGCCTGAACCCTGAGGTCGGGCTCGATGCTCTCCCACGGCTCGCCCGCCAGCTGCCTGCGCACCGAAGAGTGGGTGAGGATCCTCGTCGTGTTGAGGATGTGGGTGGCGACCAGGCGGGGCGTGAGGTCGTCGGCATCGGCCTCGAGCTCGTCGGCCAGCGCCCGCGTCAGCGCGTCCTCCCGCTTCTCGTGCATCTCACGCAGCTTGGCCACCAGCGAGGGTGCTTCACTGACGATCCGGGCGAACACGTCGGACCCCTGGCTGAGCCCGTAGCGCCAGTGGCGCGTGTCGAGCGCGTCGAAGAAGTCGCGGCGGAACGCCCCCACCACGCTCTCCCCGGGCTCGCGCTCGCGCAGCACCTGCGGCGCCAGGTCGATCGCCACGTCCTGCCGGTCGGCGAACAGGTCCTCCTTGGTGCCGAAGTAGTTGAACACCGTGTTGACCGACACGTCGGAGACCCGCGCGATCTCGGCCACGGTCACGTTGTCGAACCCCTTGGCCATGAACAGCCCCATCGCCATGTCCGCGATGCGCTGCCTGGTCTCGCGCTTCTTCCGCTCCCGCAGCCCCTCTTCCATGCCGTCATCGTACCAAGCTTGCAGTGACTCCAAAATTGTGGCTACTCTAATTTTGGAGGCGATGAAATGATTACTACTTCAGGTCTGAGCAAGACCTTCGACGGCGGCGTGGAGGCCGTCAAAGGCGTCGACCTGTCGGTCGGGCCCGGCGAGATCGTCGGGTTCCTCGGTCCGAACGGCGCCGGCAAGACCACGACCATGCGCATGCTGACCACGCTGCTGCGCCCCACCTCCGGCACCGCCACGGTGGCCGGCCACGACCTGCTCGGTGACGCGAGGCAGGTGCGCAGGCGCATCGGCTACGTCTCCCAGACCGGCGGGACGTCGCCGACCTCGCCGCTGATGGGCGAGCTCGTGCTCCAGGGCATGCTGTACGGCCTGAGCAGGGCGCAGGCGGAGGCCAGGACGCGGGAGGCGCTGGAGCGGCTCGAACTCACGGGCCTGGAGTCGAAGCCGGGCGCGGCGCTGTCCGGCGGCCAGCGCCGCCGCTTCGACATCGCGTTCGCCCTGCTGCACGACCCGGTCCTGCTCTTCCTCGACGAGCCCACGACGGGCCTCGACCCGCAGAGCCGGGCCAACCTGTGGGAGCACATCCGCTCGCTGCGCGGAGAGCGGGGCATGACGGTCTTCCTCACCACCCATTACCTGGACGAGGCCGACGCGCTCTGCGACCGGATAGTGATCATCGACCACGGCCGGATCGTGGCCGAGGGCGCCCCGGCCGAGCTGAAGACCGGCGGGCGCACACTCGACGAGGTGTTCCTGGACATCACCGGCAGGTCGCTGCGCGAGGAGAGCGTGCTCACCGGAAAGGGCGTCTGATGCTGCGCGACACCTGGGTGCTGTTCCGCCACGGCGTGCGCGTCACGCTCCAGCAGAAGGTCGGCATGGTCTTCGGCGCGATCCAGCCGCTGCTCTTCCTGGTGCTGTTCGGGCCCATCTTCACCACGTTCGGCACGTGGGAGACGCTCGTCCCCGGCCTCATCATCCAGCTCGGGCTCATGAGCATGGGGCTGGCGGGCTTCGGGGTGGTGTTCGAGAAGCGCTCCGGCGTGCTGGAGCGCATGCGCGTCACCCCGGCCAGCCGGCTGGCGCTGCTGCTCGGGCGCGTGCTCAACAACGCGCTCACCATGACGATCCAGACGCTGCTGCTGCTCGCGGTCGCCTTCGCCTTCGGCCTGCGGGCTCCCGCGCCGGGGCTGGCGGCCGGGTTCGTGCTGGTGATCGTGCTCGGGAGCAGCCTGGCCGCGCTGTCGTACGCCATCGCCCTGACCATGAACGAGCACCTGTTCGCGCCCGTGATGTCCACGGCGGTGATCCCGCTGGTCCTGCTGTCCGGCTCGTTCCTGCCGATGTCGATGGCGCCGGGCTGGCTCGACGCCATCTCGCACCTCAGCCCGTTCAGGTACACGCTGGAAGCGCTGCGCGACCTGTTCGCGGGGCGCTACCTGACGGGCACCGTGGGCCTGGGAGTGGCCGTGACCGTGGTGTTCGCCGCGGTCAGCCTCACGGTCGGGACCAGGGTCTTCAACCGGGAGAACGCCTGAGAGCGCCGTTCAGGCCGCGTTCCTGGCGCGCCGCCGCAGCGCGGCGATGATCCCCGCCGGGTCCACGTTCCCGTAGCCGTAGTCGTAGTCGAAGCCCACCTCGCTGCGGTCCTCGGCGGTGCGCCGCAGCAGCGCCCGCAGCTGGGTGGGCGACAGCCGGGTCGAGGGCCACAGGGTGCGGACGGCGGCGACGAGCCCGGCGGCCACCGGCGTCGCCGCGGAGGTGCCCGAGTCGGGCTCGTCGTCGCCGAACGCCTTCGACCCGGAGAAGTGGGTGTAGGCGCAGAAGTCGGGCTTTCGGGCGGTCAGCCGCCCGGGGCCCTGCGAGGAGTAGCCCACCCGCTCCCCGTTGATGTCGACGCCGCCGACGGACAGGGCCTTCGGGTGGGAGTTGGCGCCGACGATGGGCCGGTTGGGGTAGACGCACCGGCCGTCGGGGCACTGGGTGCCGCAGTTGCCCGCCGCGAACAGCACGTCCGCGCCGGCCCGGTCGAGCTCGGCCACCATCAGGTTGAACGGATGGGCGGCGTTGTCGGAGTAGTTGCCCGGATGCCCGACGGGGAAGTCCCACTCGGGGGAGAAGGAGCCCCACGAGTTGCTCACCACCAGCGCCCTGGACCCGGCGGGCTGGGCGGCGAGCACGGTGCGCAGGTGCGCGAACGCCGACACCGCGTCCGACAGCAGCCCGTCCAGCGCCGAGCCGCCGGGCCGGGTGGACAGCAGGACGGGGATGTCGATCAGCGACGCCTGGGGAGCGGCGATGAGCGTGTCGAAGGCGCACATCGTCCCGTGATCGACCTCGAACTCGCCCGCCTTGCCCGACACCCCCTGCGGGCTCCAGGACCGCTCGGCGTCCAGCGTGACGCCCCTGCCGAGCTGCCTGGCGGTGTGGGCCGCGTTGATCCCGGTGTCGAGCACGGCCAGCGCCACCCCGCTGCCGTCGAGGCCCTCGGCGCTCAGCCCCGGCACGTTCAGCAGCCGCTCCACGTCGTGCCAGGTGCCGACCGGCGGGTCGCCCCCGCAGGTGCGGGTGGTGCCGATCACCGGGTCGGCGTAGACGCCGACCACGTCGGGCCGCAACGCCGGCAGCAGCGTGACCCTGGAGGCCAGCTCGTCGTCCGAGATCGTGCCGCGCACCAGCACGGAGGCGTCCTCGGCGGCCAGCGAGAAGTCGAGCGGCTGGTTGAGCGAGAGGGGATCGCCCCCGGCGGCCGGGACGGGCCGCGCGACCGCCACGGGGACGTACGCGGTGTCGAGCTCGACCCCGGGCAGCCCGTCGGCCACGTCGGCCGTCGTGGCGCTCTGATCCGGGTCGGCGACCGCCGCGACCAGATCAGGGGAGGGGCGGAGCTGGATCAGGACCCGCATGTGTCACCACCGAATCTCGGGGAGGAAATGAACTCCCCAAGATTCCTCCATTCATCGCCCCGGCGTCCAGCGCCTTTCAGGGGTTTGACCTGCGCAAACACCGTAATTGGTGCGAACCGGATGACATTTCTTCCGGGCGTCAGGCTTCCGTGTTCCCGGTCTGTTCACTACGGTGTCGAATCATGACGCTCCAGGCGCAGAAGCCGGTCGACGACGGAGAAAGAGCTCACTGGCTGGCGGTGCGGCCGAGGCTCGTCCTCGCCAGCGCCTTCATGCTGTTCCTCGAGCTGGCGCTGATCCGGTGGACCGGGTCCAACATCGTCCACCTCAGCTATTTCACCAACTTCGTGCTGCTCGGCTCGTTCCTGGGCATCGGGCTCGGCTTCCTGCGCGTGGGGCGGTCGCGGCGGCAGCCGTACTACTCGCCCGTCGTGCTGGCCGCCCTGGTCGCCGTCGTCCTGACGTTCCCCGTGACCGTCGACAGGAACACCGAGGGCGTCCTGTACTGGACGAGCCTGTCCACCAGCGGGCCGCCCGCGTGGCTGATCCTGCCGGTGATCTTCGGCGCCGCCGCGCTGGTGCTCATGGGCCCCGCAGAGCTCGTCGGGCGCTGCTTCCCCGAGCTGCCGCGCCTGGAGGCCTACCGCTACGACCTCATCGGCAGCCTCAGCGGGATCGCGGCGTTCACGGCGCTGTCGTTCCTGAGCGCGCCGCCGGTGTTCTGGGGGCTGATCGCGGCCATCTGCTACGGGCTGCTGCTCACGCCCCGGCCGCGCTCGCTCTATCTCGGCCTGGTGACCGTGCCCTCGCTGGCCGTGGTGGGGCTGCTGCTGATGGAGACGCTGACCGCCGGGGCCATCTGGTCGCCGTACTACAAGGTGACCACGCGGCAGCTCACGCAGCTCGGCGTGCTCGTCACCGACATCGCCGTGAACGGCATCCCGCACCAGCAGGCCGTGCCCGCCGCCGCCCGGCTGCAGTGGGAGGCCCAGTACGGCCTGCCGTACGAGAGGACCAGCAAGCCGCCCAAGGACGTGCTCATCGTCGGCGCGGGCAGCGGCACCGACGTGGCCATCGCGCTGTCCAAGGGCGCGGGCCGGGTGGACGCCGTGGAGATCGACCCCAAGCTGCGCGAGCTGGGCGGCTCGGTCCACCCCGACAAGCCGTACGACGACCCGCGCGTCACCACCCACATCACCGACGGGCGCGCCTTCCTCGAGCGCACGGGCGACAAGTACGACCTCATCCTCTTCGCCCTGCCCGACTCGCTCACCCTCGTCTCCGGGGCGAGCTCGCTGCGCCTGGAGAGCTACCTGTTCACCGAGGAGGCCATGAAGGCCGCCCGCGCCCACCTCAAGCCGGGCGGCACCTTCTCGATGTACAACTACTACCGCGAGAGCTGGCTGGTCGACCGCCTCGCCTCGACCATGCAGCGCGCCTTCGGTCACAAGCCGTGCGTCGACGTCGTCAGCACCGCCGGCCAGCAGGCCGTCATCACGGCGGGCGTGACGGCCGACGCGCAGCGCTGCGCGTCGGAGTGGCCCGGCGCCGCCCCCGGCACCCCGCAGCCCGCCAACGACGACCGGCCGTTCCTCTACCTCAAGGACGCCACGATCCCGCCGATCTACATCATCACGCTCGGCCTCATCCTCGTCGTCAGCCTCCTCGCCGTCCGCGTCGTCGCCGGGCCCTACCAGCGGATGCGGCCGTACGCGGACCTGTTCCTGCTGGGCGTGGCGTTCATGCTGCTGGA
The DNA here is from genome assembly GCF_014873145.1 of Nonomuraea angiospora. Classification (NCBI taxonomy): domain Bacteria; kingdom Bacillati; phylum Actinomycetota; class Actinomycetes; order Streptosporangiales; family Streptosporangiaceae; genus Nonomuraea; species Nonomuraea angiospora. The sequence goes on from NZ_JADBEK010000001.1 coordinate 12,369,087, forward strand.
GACCAAGAGCGTGACCGGGTTCGCGCTGCTGTTCGGCACCACGTGGGTGGTCAACGCGATCGTCTTCGCCGGCGTCCTGGTCGCGGTCCTCGCCGCCGTCGAGATCACCCGCCACTTCCGCACCCCGCCGCTGCCCGTCATGTACGGCGTGCTGCTCGCGGGGCTGTTGCTGGCCTGGCTGGTGCCGAACGCGTGGCTGCTGTCCCTGCCGGTGCCGCTGCGCGCGGTGGCGGCCGTGGTGGTGGCGTTCCTGCCGATCTTCGCCGCGAACGTCGTCTTCGCCAAGCGCTTCGCCGAGACGGCCGACGCGACCACCTCCTTCGGCGCCAACCTGCTGGGGGCCATGGTGGGCGGGTGCCTGGAGTACGCGGCGCTGGTGATCGGCTACAAGGGGCTGCTGATCGTGGCGGCGGTGCTCTACATCGGGGCGATGGTGCTGCTGCCCCGCAAGCCGGTCACCGCCTGACGGCCGGGCGGCGGGGTGTAACCCCGCCGCTCACAGGCCGCAGAGCTCGTCGAGGGACTTGGCGCCGCCGCCCTTCTGGGTGTTCCTGGTCGGCGTCTGCGTGGGCGTCAGCGGGCGCGTACGGGTCGGCGAGGCCGAGGACGTGACGCTCGGGGACGCGCTCACGTTGGCCGTCTGGGCCTGGCGGGCGGGCCGGTTGGAGTCGGCGATCGCCTTCCTGGAGGCCACGCGGATCTTCGCCCAGTCCGGCGAGCCCGGCCAGAACTCCGGCGGCACGAACTGCATGCTCGTGATCCGGGCGTCCTTGACCTTGACGGCCAGCTCCACCAGCGGCTGCACCAGGTGCTGGGGGATGTTGGTCTGGGCCAGCCGCTTGGCCGCCCCGGCGATCTTGGTGAAGTTGGTGAGGATCACGGTGGGGGTGGCCTGCTGGGCGAAGGCGCCGATGACGCAGCGCTGGCGGGCCATGCGGGAGAAGTCGTCGCTGTTGACGCGGGAGCGGCCGTACCAGAGGGCCTGCTCGCCCGTCAGCTTCCGGTAGCCCGCCTTGATGGTGCCCGCCGTGCCGAAGTGGCCGCCCCACTTGACGTCCTGCTCGACCCGGATCTTGAGGCCGCCGATGGCGTCGACGAGGTCCGCGAAGCCGTACATGTTCATCAGCATGTAGTAGTCGATCTTGAGGTTCAGCGTGTAGCCGATGGCGTCCATCAGCGCCCGGGGGCCCTTGTTCTTGCCGCCCATGAGCTGCGGGTTGTCGTTGGCGTACTGCCAGACCTCGTTGAGCAGGCCCCCGTTGGGGAGTTCGGCCATGAAGCCGTTCGGGAACTGCTTGTGCAGCGGCGAGCTCGGCGGGAAGCGCACGTGCTGCAGGTTGCGCGGCAGGCTGAACAGGACGGTGTTGCCCGTCTTGAGGTCGATGCTGGCCACGTTCATGCTGTCGGTGCGCACGCCGGTGCGGTTGCCGGCCGCGTCGCCGCCGATCAGCAGGAAGTTCACGCGGTCCTTGCCGCTCCACGGGTCCTCGCCCTCTTTGACCGGGGCGGCGACTTCGGGGTCGGACACCGAGGGGAAGATCTGCTTGATCGCGTCCCGCGCGGTCAGCACGTAGTTGGCGGTCAGGGCGAACGGCGACATCACCGCCACGCACAGCACCCCGACGACGATGCCGGTCAGCACCTGGCCCTGCTGGTTGAGGCGGTTGGGCCCGAGCGCGACGTACGAGGTCACCAGCACGGCGAACCACATCAGCGCGAGGACCGAGGCCACCACGACCACGGTGATCATCATCCCGTCGCCGGCGAACGCGGTGAGGTTCTGCAGGTTCCGGGTCAGCCCGTAGGCCAGGGCCGCCAGGAGCAGCACCGCGTACACGCTGAGGAGGATCAGCCCGGTACGGCGGCGCCCGGCGCGCAGATGTGCGGCGCCGGGCGCGATGGCGGACAATGCGGTCCACCCGAGTACGGATCCGGTTGTCAGGGGCTTGGCGAAGCGAGGGGATGAGGAGCCACCAGGGCGCGGCCGGCGAACAGGTCGCCGTTTCTTGCCCCCTGGCACGGTTTCTGCCCCATCGCGATTGCTCACACCCGGCTCCTTACACGCCTACCAGGCAAAACTGTCGTTGCCCCCCGTTGGGCACAAGATTGCCAGGATTCTAGTCCCCATATCTGGACATCAGAGACACGTGCCCAAGCTGAGATGAACACTACGTGCACGATGGGCCGCATTTAGAGGGTTTTGGGTAGGTCGTAACTTTTTTTCAGGAGACGGTCGAGGACGGCGCCATCCAGGTGTTGCACTGGTACGTCTTGTCCCGCTCCCAGCCCTGACGGAACCACCGGTTGTTGTTCGCGGGCGTGCCGTGGTCGCGCGGCCACCCCGGATAGTCGCCCACCTGGGCGTAGAACGAGAACAGGCGGCTGCGCAGGGACGTGTTCACCGGGTACGACGCCGCGACCGACCGCATCCACATGCCGCCGAAGCAGGTCGCCTGCAGCTCCAGCCGCCTGCTGAGCGCCAGCTTGCCGCTCTGGCTGGAGGAGTCGAGGGTGGCGCGCCACCAGGAGTCCATCAGGCCCGTGATGTTCTGGATGTGATGGCCGTACTCGTGGGCCATCATGCTGATGATGCCGCCGTGCCACTGGATGATCTGGCCGTACCCGCGGGCGTTGCCGTTGCCCCGGGCCATGGCCGAGGTGGAGGCGTAGATCGTGTTGTTGCGCGGGCAGTAGTACGGCACCATGCTCCCGGCCGACGGATAGTCGCCGCACGCGCCCCGGCCCCGCTTGGCGGCGATGGCGTAGTTGGGCGGGCTGAACTGGATGCCCTGCTTTTCCAGGATCGGCCCCCATGCCCGGTCCATGCACTTGCCGGTCTTCAGGATCAGCGCCTTGAGCTGGCCGTGGTTGAAGATGTTGGCGTTCCCGCCGGAGCAGCTCAGCCTGGGCAGCGAGCCCGCCCGGTACATGGTGTTGCTCTTCAGGCTCGTGTTCAGCGTCACCTGGGGAGGCTGCGTCGGGGTCGTCTCCGGCTCCTGGGTCTCCTCCTGGGTGGGCTGCCGCGTCGGCGAGTCGGACTCCGTCGGGGCCGGCCGGGAGCGGGTGGGGAACGGCTCGCTGGTGGCGCGCTCCGAAGGCTCGTACGTCGGGATCGCGACCGGTGTCGTCGTCTCCGACCTCGACGCGCTCTTGAGCAGCGCCGACGCGACGACGATCAGCACGAACAGCGCGGCGATCCCCCCGAGCACGCCGCCGATCACGCCGAAGACGCCCATGCCCGACTTCCTGCGCTGCGGCGGCCCCCACTGCGCCGGCGGCAAAGGCGGCGGCGGTGGGGGAGGAGGCGGGGGCGGCGGTTGCCGGTATTGCTGCTGCTGCCCGTAAGGTGGCGGCGGTGGCGGGTACTGCGGGCCGCCCTGGGGATAGGCCTGCTGCGGGTACGCCGGCCCCTGAGGGTAGGCCGGCGCCTGCTGGTACGGATTCCCCTGCTGAGGTGGCGGAGGCGGGGGAGGGGGCTGCGGAGGCGGTGGCGGCGTCGGGTACGGCTGCCGGCTCGGCGGCTGCGGCTGGCGGTAGTTGGGCGGCGGCCACGGCAACGAGGGTGGCCTCTGTGGCTGCCCTGGCCCTTGTGGCGGGGGTGGATATTGCCCGTTCCCTGTCACCGTGTCTCCCCGTTCGCCCGGTTGTCTGGAATGGAAGGCTTTGCGCCGCGACTTGCCGGACCCTTGCCAAATTTGGGGCAAAAGCATACTCATTTCTCACCCGTCACGGATGTAGCAGTGATCGGTTACGGTCCGAAATCATTCGAGGTGATCTCGGTTATCTCCCGGTCCGCGCGGCGGGCGTTGCCCTAGCTTTTCTGGCATGAATCTCCAGCAGCTCCGCTATGTGGTCGCGACTGCGGAGCACCGCACCATGACCGACGCGGCAAGATCGCTTTACATCGCGCAGCCTGCGCTGTCCCGCGCGATCCGCGATCTGGAGCGGGAGCTCGGCATGACGCTCTTCGCTCGTTCAGGCCGCGGCGTGGTCGTCACCGCGCAGGGCCGTCGCGTGGTCAAGCTGGCGAGGGAGGCACTCGACGCCGTTCACGAGATCGAGGGCCTGGCCAACCACAGCGGCGTCACGGAAGCGGAGCTCCGCATCGCGTCCACGCCCAGCCTCGAACCCGGCCTGGCCGGGAGGCTGCTCCCGGCTTACGCGGCCGAGCATCCGGGAGTACGCGTGCACATCGTCCGCTGCGACGGCAGAGACAGCGTCGTCAGCGCCATCAGAGATCAGCGGGCCGACCTCGGGCTCACCGATCTTCCGGTCCCCACGGACCTGATCACCCATCCGCTCGAGCGCCAGGAGATCGTGCTGATCTCCCCGCCCGGGCTCGACCTGCCCAACCCGGTGCCGATGGGCAAGCTGCACGGCATGCGCCTGGCGCTGCCGGCCCGCGGCAGCATGCGGCGCAGGGAGCTGGACGCGATGTTCGGCAAGTACTCGGTGAGCCCTGTGGTCGTGCTCGAAACCGACGAGCGCAACGGCTGGCTCAACGCGGTACGCGCGGGCCAGGCGTCGTTGCTCTGGTACCGCGGCCTGGCCGAACAGGCCAGTCGCGCGGGCCTGATCGTGCGCTCGCTCGAACCCGCCGTGCGGCGCGTCATCGCCGTCGTGCACGCCCGCCGCCGCCTGCCGCTGATCGCCCAGGACTTCCTGGCCACCGCAGAAAAGGGGACAGCGGCCTGACCCGATTAGGAACGATCCATGCTCATGGCCCCCACTCCGTGGGGGCGGGGTTCGGTCGCTGGGGAGCCGCCGCCTTCCCTCGTCGCTCCGGTCGCTACGCTCCCTGCGCTCCTCAGTCCAGGCGGCGGCGCTCCCTCACCCGGACCGCTACCGGGAGACCGGCAACCGCACCACGGCCCGCAGCCCAGGCGCGGCGTCCTCCAGGACGACCGTGCCGCCGTGCGCCCGCACGGTCTCTCGCACGATCGCCAGCCCCAGCCCGGCGCCGCCCTCATCACGGCTGCGCCCGGAGTCCAGCCTGGTGAAGCGGTTGAAGACGCGCTCGCGATCCTGTTCGGGAATGCCGGGCCCGTCGTCGGTCACCGTCAGCACTCCGTCCGCGGTCAAGGCCACCTCGACCTTGGAAGAGGTGTGGCGTACCGCGTTGTCCATCAGGTTCGTCAGCACCCGGCTCAGGTCGAGGGCGTCGCCGCGCACCACGACCGGGTCACACACCATCAGTCGCGCCTCGGCGTACCTGTCGACGGTCTGGCGGACCACCTCGTCCAGCTCGACGGGTTCCCGCCTGGCGGGCACGCCGCCGCGCTCGTCCAGCCTGGCCAGCGCCAGCAGGTCCTCGGCCAGCCTGGACAGCCGCATCGTGTCCTCCAGGACGCCCTCGGCGGTCTCCCGCCAGTCCTGACCCTCGGGATGCCCCAGCGCGACCTCGAGCTGCAGCCTGATGCTGGCCAGCGGGCTGCGCAGCTCGTGCGCGGCGTCGGAGACCAGCGCCCGCTGGCGCTGCTCGGCCTCCTCCAGCCTGGCCAGCATGCCGTTGAGCGTGGTGGCCAGCGAGTAGACCTCGTCACGCGACTGCGGCACCGGCAGCCGGCGCGACCTGGCCGTGTGCGTGATGTCCGCCGCGCCCCTGCGCAGGGCCGCGATCGGGCGCAGCGTGCGGCCGATCATGAGCCAGCTCGCCACCGCGAGCAGCACGATCAGCGCGGGCGTGCCCACCAGCAGCACCCGTCCGGCCGTGACCAGGCTGGTCTGGATCTCGCTGATCGGCCGGGCCGCGATGACGGTCTGCCCGCGGTCCGCGCTGAGCACGATCACCCGCAGGAACCCGGGCACCGCGTACGGCCGCCCGTCCAGGAGCGTGGCCTGCCCCCGCTGGAGCACCTTGGCCCGGGCCTTGGCGTCCAGCAGCGGGACCAGCCGGTCGGTGCCGTACGTCACGTGCGTGATGCGCCCGCCGGCGTCGATGACCTGCACGATCGTGCCGTCGTGCGTGCTGATCGGGCTGGTCAGCGTCCCTGCGTCGGCCGCCACGCGCACGGCCTGCGCCGTCTGCCTGGTGGACTCGTCCACGGTGTCCATCAGCGCCCGTTCGAGCACGCTGACCAGCACCGACGCCGACACGGCCAGCGCCAGCGCGAGCACCGCGGCGGCCGCCACCGTGAGCCTGAACCGCAGCCCCTGCCGCCGCCACCAGGCCAGCGGGGAGTCAGCCACCGTCGCCCGCCAGCCGGTAGCCCGCGCCGCGCACGGTCTGGAGCGCGTTCCTGCCGAACGGGGCGTCGATCTTGCGCCGCAGGTAGCCGACGTACACCTCGACCACGTTCGGGTCGGTGTCGAAGGTGTCCCAGACGTGCTCCAGGATCTCCGCCTTCGACACGACCTCGTCCCGCCGCCGGATCAGGTATTCCAGCAGCGCGAACTCCCTCGGCGTCAGCTCGATCGAGCTCCCGTCCCGCTCGACCCGGCGCCGGGCCGGGTCGAGCGACAGGTCGCCGGCCACCAGCACCGACGGCCGCCGCCCCGCGTCGCGCCGCAGCAGTGCCCGGAGCCTGGCCACCAGCACCACGTACGAGAACGGCTTGGTCAGGTAGTCGTCGGCGCCCAGGTCGAGCCCGTCGGCCATGTCGTATTCGCCGTCCTTGGCAGACAACATGAGGATCGGCACCCAGTTCTCCTCCGCGCGCAGTTGCTTGCACACGTTGTAGCCCGAGAGCCTGGGGAGCATGATGTCGAGCACCACGACGTCGTAGTCACCCTGTCTGGCCGCGTGCAGGCCCTCCTCGCCGTCGTGGGCGAGGTCCACGGCGAACCCCTCAGCCTGGAGCCCCCGCTGGAGCGCGGCGGCCATCCGCCGCTCGTCCTCGACGACAAGTACTCTCATGTGGCAATTCTCCTGTTCCCGCCCTGAGACAACGCTGAGAAGGCTGAGAGCCGTCTCAGACAGTCTCAGGTCCGCCTAAGGATGCATCACGCAGGCTCTGAACATCGACATACGGTTAAGGAGTGAGATGCGTAGAGGCACGTTCGTGAGGTGGGGAGTGCCGATCGCGGCGGCGGCCGTGATCGGAGCCGCGATCGGCGCCGGCCCCGTCATAGCCGCGGTGAGCGGCGAGCCCGTGCTGCCGGAGCGGTCGGCACAGCAGCTGCTGGCCGACGCCGTGGCGGCGACCGGCAAGGAAGGCGGCATCGCGCCGATGTCCGGCACGGTGCAGCAGACGGCCTCGCTCGGCCTGCCGGCGCTGCCGCAGACCGGCGAGGCGTCACCGCTGAGCCTGCTGTCCGGCTCGCACGAGGTGAAGGTCTGGTACGGCGGCGCCGACAAGGTCCGGGTGGCCCTGCCGACCCAGCTGAACGAGACCAACCTGATCGTGAACGGCGACACGGCCTGGTACTGGGAGAGCGCCACCAACACCGCCACCAAGCTGACCATCAAGGCGGAGGCGAGGCAGGACAAGCGCGCCCTGCCCACGCCGCGGCCGACCGACGTGACGCCGCAGCAGGTGGCCGAGCACCTGCTGGCCAACGTCGACCAGCACACGGCGGTCCGCGTGATCAACACCGCCCAGGTGGCGGGCCGGCCGGTCTACCAGCTCGTGCTGGCGCCCAAGGACGCGGGCTCGCTCGTCCAGGAGATCCGCATCGCGCTCGACGGCGAGACGTACGTCCCGCTGCAGGTGCAGGTCTACGCCAAGGGGTCGGCCGAACCGGCGTTCCAGGTCGGGTTCACGCAGGTGACGTTCACGCCGCCGGCGGACGAGAACTTCACCTTCACCCCGCCCGCGGGCGCCAAGGTGGAGGAGAAGACCCTCGGGGCCGGCATGGAGCAGGAGGTCGCGGCGGATCGCGCCGAGCACGCCAAGGACGTCGCGGAGCGGGCAAAGGTCGTGGGGCAGGGCTGGACGACCGTGGCGGTCGTGCCGTTCTCGCTGTCGGACCTGAAGACCGCGACGCCGTCGGACGGGCGCCAGGGCCGCGGTCCGGGCTCCGGCGCGGGCGCCGACCCGAGCGCGCTGATCGACAGCGTGCTGAAGTCCGCCACCCCGGTGAGCGGCACGTGGGGCTCCGGCAAGCTGATCAAGACCAAGCTCGTCACCGCCCTGCTGACCGACGACGGCCGCCTCCTGGTCGGCGCGGTCACCCCGGAGGAGATCACCAAGGCGGCGGGCACCAAGTGACCACCGTCACGCAGGAAGCAGGGGCGCCCTCCGGGGCGGCCCTGCCCCCGGGGGTGGACGCGGGGGAGTCCGCGATCGTCACGGAGGGGCTGACCAAGCGCTTCCGCGGCGGCCAGATCGCCGTGGACACGCTGGACCTGGCCGTGCCGCGCGGCTCGGTGTTCGGCTTCCTGGGGCCCAACGGCTCGGGCAAGACCACCACGATCCGCATGCTGCTCGGCCTGGTCGCGCCGACGTCGGGTGGATACTCCGTGCTCGGCCTGCCCCAGGCGCAGGCCCTGCCCAAGGTCGGGGCGCTGGTCGAGGGGCCGGCCTTCTACCCGTACCTGTCGGGCGCGGCCAACCTGATGCGCTTCGACTCCGCCGACCCGACCGCGCGCCGCGCGAGCGCGAAGCGGCGCATCGCCGAGGCGCTCGACCGCGTGGGCCTGTCGGCCGCGGCCGGCAAGCGCTTCCGCAACTACTCGCTCGGCATGCGCCAGCGCCTGGCCATCGCCGCCGCCCTGCTGGGGCCGCGCGAGCTGCTCATCCTGGACGAGCCCACCAACGGGCTCGACCCGCAGGGCACGCGCGAGGTCCGCGCGCTGGTCAAGGAGATCGCCGCCGACGGCACCACGGTCTTCGTCTCCTCCCACCTGCTGGCGGAGGTGGAGCAGATGTGCACGCACGCCGCGATCATGCGTACCGGCAAGCTCGTGGCGCAGGGCACGATCGCCTCGCTGAACGGCGGGCTCGTGACACGCATCCGGGTGGAGACGCCGGACGCGGCGGACGCCGCGCGGGTGCTCGGCACGCTCGGCCTCGCCGACGTGCTGACCGGGGACGGGGAGGTCACGGCCGAGCTGGGCGGCCACGCGCCGGAGCGCGTCAACGCCGCGCTGGTGGGGGAGGGCGTGGCCGTTCGCGGGCTGGCCGTGGTGCGGCCGAGCCTGGAGGACGTGTTCGTGGGACTGACAGGGGAGGGCTTCGATGTCGACGGCTGAGTCGATGGCTGGGACGGCGGGGACCTTGGGGTCCGCCGTCGGGACCACGGAGGCCGGGACCCAGGACGAGCGCCGCACGCCCGGGCTGGTGCCCGTCGCGGAGTCCCTGCGCTCCACCGAACGCCGCCCGCCGGAGCCGCCCGCCGAGGCCCCCGCCCCCGCGGCGGGAAGGGCGTGGGCGTTCTGGCGGCTGCTCGGCTCCGAGCTGGGCCTGACGTTCCGCAGGCCGCGCAACCTGACCATGCTGGCCGTGCTCGGCGTCGTGCCGATCGTCATCGGCGTGGCGCTGCGGCTCGTCGCCTCCGAGGAGGGGATGGGCGGGCTCGTCCAGGACGTCGTGGGCAACAGCCTGATGCTGACGTTCGTGTCGTTCTCGTTCCTGGTGCTGCTGCTGATGCCGGTCGCCGTCAGCGTCGTGGCCGGCGACTCGATCGCGGGCGAGGCCGGGGCGGGGACCCTGCGCTACCTGCTGGCCGCCCCGGCGGGGCGCACCCGGCTGCTGCTGGTCAAATACCTCAACGCGGTCGTCTTCGCGTACGCGGTCACCGCGGTGGTGGCCCTGACGGCGCTGCTGACGGGCCTGGTCCTCTTCCCGGCCGGGGACGTGACGCTGCTGTCCGGCACCACGATCTCGATGGCCGACGGGCTGCTGCGCATCCTCATCGCCGTCGGGTACGTCGGCGCCGGGATGGCCGCCCTGGCCGCGGTCGCGCTGGCGCTGTCGACGTTCACCGAGGTGTCCATCGGGGCCATCGCGGCCACCATGGTGCTGGTCATCGTCTGCCAGGTGCTCCGGGCGATCCCCGAGCTGGGCTCGATCACGCCCTACCTGCTGCCGTCCAAGTTCACGAACTTCGACGCCGTGCTGCGCAGCCCGATCGACTTCGGGAGCCTGCGGGACGGGCTGCTGGCGTTCGGGGCGTACATCGTGCTGTTCGGCTCGATCGCCTGGGCGCGCTTCTCCGGCAAGGACATCACCTCCTGACAGCGCGAGCGCCCCGACCGCGGACGGCCGGGGCGCGCCGTCGTGGACGTCAGGCGGCGGGGCGGCGGCGCAGGCCGAGCGCGCCGATCACGACGCCGATGACGCCCACCACGAGGCCGGCGCCGCCGAGCAGGCGGGCAGTGCCGTCGGAGGCCGACGTGGCCGCCGCCACCGGCGTCACCGAGGGAGCGGCGGCGGCCGGAGCGGCCGAGGCCGACGCTGAGGCCATGCCGTGCCCGTCGCCCCCGCTCGCGGGGACCAGCTTGAGCGTCGGGGCGGGGTGCTCCGCCTCGGTCCCGTCCGTCTTGGGCGCGTCCGCCCAGTCCACCACCTCACCCTTCGAGTACGTCTGCTTCGTCGGGAACACCAGCGCGTCCGTGTCCTTGGGCAACTGCCCCATGGACACCTCGAACTCCTGGAACTCGCCCGGGTTGATCTTGCCGCCGGACCACACGACCTTGGTCACGGCCTCTTCGAGGTCGCCGTACTCGGTCTTGACCGGCTTGGGCAGCTTGCCCTGCGTGACCTTGACGTCCCAGCCCGGCAGGGGCTTGACCGACACGAACGCCAGCGGATGGTCGACGGGGAAGGAGACCTCGACCTTGGTGGTCGAGGCGTCGTCGCGCTCGTTGGGCACCCGGAACGCGACCTTGGTGAATCCGCCCTGCTCGGCGGTGCCCGGCTGGATGGTGACGTGGGCCAGGGCCGGGATGGCGAGGCCGACGGTGAGGGCGGTGGCGGCGGCGAGCACGGTCGCCGCACGGCGTACGAAGGACATGGGGGAACTCCACTTGGTGAACGGGGATGAAAAAGGGGTGTCAGACGGTCAGGCGGGAAGTGGAGGACCACGCCTGGCCACGCAGAGCCGGAACTCCGGCTGGAGCGGGACGACCCTCGCCCGGACGATCGGCGCGGCGGGCCGCGTGAGCGGCGGCACGGCGAACGCCGGGAGCAGCATGAGACGGCGGCCGACCAGGCGCAGCAGCGACCAGAGCGCGACCTCGCCGCGCGCCAGCCACAGGCCCGTGATCAGCGTGGCCGTCACGTGCGTGAGCAGCATCCCGGTGTTGACCGCCAGGCCGCCCTGGCCGTGGCCGTGCGCCGCGGCCACCGGCTCGAACAGCCCGCGCACGGAGAAGTAGGCGGCGCCGTCGCCCGCGAACAGCTCGTGCAGCGCCAGCTGCGCCCCCACCAGCATGACGTTGATCGTCGCCGCGGAGCGCTCCCTGCCGCACAGCGCCAGCCCCAGCGCGGACACGCCCGCGAGCCCCAGGCCGGCGACCCACGGCGCGGGCGCCGAACCGCCGCCCAGCACGTGGGCGAAGGCGGCGAGAGCCACGCAGACGGCGGCGAAGGCGGCCGTCCGCGCGAGTCTGAGGGGAAGGTGCGCACGCATGGGTGTGCCCCATGCTCTCACGGGGCAGTGAGTCATGAGACCCGAAGTCCGAAGGTGCACATTGGCTGGTCCAAAACGGGCATTTAGGGCTAGGGTCGTGCCGACCGCGTTGACATCGAGGTGAGAACGTTGCGGCACTTAGGTGGTTTCCTCATCGGCTTGGTGGTGACGGCGGCCGTGCTGGCGGGCGGTGGCTGGGCCGTCCAGCAGGCCCTCGGTAACGCCGCGGCGACACCACCGGACAACCAGAAGATGTGGATCGCCCTGGGCGCGATGGCCGCCGTCGGGCTGGTCTTCGGACTGGTGGTGGCGGGCCGGATCTCGCCCATGGCGACGTTCGTGCCGTCGATGGTCCTGCTGGCCTGGACGGTCGTGTACGCGCTCGACGTCAACAGGGCGATCTCCCTCATCCCGAGCGCCCCGTCGGTCAACCAGATCATCCTGGACGCCGGCCTCGGCGCCAAGACCCTGCTCACGTCGGGCGTGTTCGCCCTGCTCGGCGTGGCGCTGTTCATCCCCGTGCTGATGCCGTCGCGCTGGTCGCGCCCGTACGACGACGACGTCGACGAGGACTACGAGGCCACGCCGGAGGGCAGCTACTACTGAGCTTGTCCCTGCTGGGCCGTACCTGTGTAGAGGCGGGTCACCACGTCCTCGATGCTCGACTGGCCGGGGGAGGTGGCCATCAGGTCGTCGAGCGTGCCGTCGAAGGCCAGCCGCCCGTGGTCGATCACCATGACCCGGCGGCACAGGCGCTCGATGTCGCCGAGGTCGTGCGTGGTCAGCAGCACGGTCGTGCCGCGCTCGGCGTTGACCCGCTGCAGGAACTCCCTGATGCCGGCCTTGCTGACCACGTCCAGCCCGATCGTCGGCTCGTCGAGCACCAGCACGTCGGGCGCGTGCAGCAGCGCCGCCGCGAGGTCGCCCCGCATGCGCTGGCCCAGGCTGAGCTGGCGCACCGGCGTGCGCATGAACTCGCCCAGGTCGAGCGTCTCGGTCAGCTCGCCGAGCCGTGATCTGAACGTGGCCCGGTCCACCCTGTACAGGTGGCGGATCAGCTCGAAGCTGTCGACGAGCGGCAGGTCCCACCACAGCGTCGTCCGCTGCCCGAACACCACCCCGATCCGCCGCGCCAGCGACGTGCGCCGCCGCGACGGGTCGAGCCCGGCCACCCGGACCCGGCCGGACGTCGGCGTGAGGATGCCGCAGAGCATCTTGATGGTGGTGGACTTGCCGGCCCCGTTGGGCCCGAGGTAGCCGACGAACTCTCCCGCCGACACGGTGAACGACAGGTCGCTCACGGCGTGGACGACCCTTCTCTTGATCTTGAACGAGCGTCCGGCCCGGTCAAGTTCGATCATCCTCAACTCCCCGTGGATCGGTAGTGCCTGATGCCCTGCCGCCAGGCCAGCGCGGCCAGCAGGGCGAGGACCAGCGCGGCGACCGGCGCGGCGAACCGCAGGAGCTCCGGCGTGCCGAACGGGTCGTCCCGGCCCAGCACGTACAGGCCGGGCTGCCAGTTGACGAAGGCCAGCGGGAGCACATATGTCACGCCCCTGACCAGGTCGCGGCCGTAGATGCTGAGCGGGTACTGGCTGAGCTGGTTGCTGCCGTAGGTGAAGGCGTTGGACACCTCGGGGGCGTCGGTCAGCACGAACTGGACCGCGCCGCCGAGCGTCCAGAGCGCCGCGAAGATGACGATCCCGGTGACCAGCATGACGGGGATCATCCAGGCGCGCCGCCAGTCGAGGTCGAGCGCGGCGACGCCGTAGCCGAGCACGACGCACGCCTGCAGGATCCGGCCCACCCTGGCGGGCACGAACCGGTCGGTGGCGAGCTGGATCCACGGGCTGACCGGCCTGATCAGGAACGTGTCGAGGGTGCCCGCCTTGATGTGCTGGCTGATCCGGTCGATGTTGCTGACGAACGTGTCGCAGATGGCGAACGACACGCCGGCGGCGCCGTACAGGAAGAGGACCTCCTCGCGGGAGAAGCCCGCGAGCGTGGTGGTGTTGGCGAAGACGATCAGGATCACGGCGACGTCGAGCCCGGAGGTGAGGACGCCGAACAGGGTCATCAGCGCGAACGACACCGGATACGCCGCCGCGGCCCTGGTCCAGGTCCACAGCAGCAGGAAGTAGGTCCTAACCACCCTGGATCACCACCTTGCGGCGGATCGCCATGGTGCCGAGCGCGCCCAGCCCGAGCAGGATCGCGGCCCAGAGCGCCTGGAACGCGAGCGTCTCCAGGATCGGGGCCCTGCCCAGGTAGAGGTCGGTCGGGAGCTGGACCATGGCCGCCCAGGGCATCGCCATGACCAGGTCGCCGAACCAGCCGGGGAACAGGTGCAGCGGCACCATCATCCCGGAGAAGAAGGTCGTCAGGAGCATCGACACCACCGCGACGCCGCGGTCGTCGAGGAGCCAGCAGGTCGACAGCGCCACCAGGTAGCGCCAGCCGAAGCTGACCACCACCGCGACGGCGAAGCCGGCCAGGAACGCCGACCACTGCCCCGGCCCGGCGGGGACCGTGATGCCGAACACCACCGCGCCGACCAGCATGGGCGGGACGCCGCGGACCAGGAACAGGTAGGCGGCCCTGCCCAGGTCCTCGGCCAGCGTCCAGAGCTGGAGCGAGGCGGGCCGGACCAGGTCGAGCGCGATGTCGCCGCTGCGGATGCGCTCGGGGAGGCCGAGTCCGCCCCCGAACAGCTGCATCGGGCCGATGAACGCCTGGGTGACGAAGCAGAACGTGACGGCGTCGGCCACGTCGTAGCCGGCCAGCCCGGGGCGGGCCTGCCAGAGCGCGATGAGGATGTAGGCGCGGAGGATGCCGAAGACGCTGTTGGTGAAAGCGCCGGCGATCGCGCCCCAGACGTAGGTGGCGTGCTTGCGGAAGCCGTACCGGACGAGCCGGGCATAGAGGGGTATGGTTTTGCACCTCCGGAGGGTGAGGACACGGTGACCGACCGTGTACGGACCCGCGCACGGGTCTGCCGATGGGAAGCATGGAATTATGCGTCGCGGGCCTGGCGCCCCGCAACGCAATTAATCGTTCGGCGGTCGGCGAGACGGTACAGGCCGCCGCTCTTCGCCGGCAGGGCCAGGGCGGATGGGAAAGCCTCGTGAAGGGCGGCCGAGTCGGGGCAGAAGACCAATATGACGTCGTCACCGCACCGAAATATCCAGGTAAGAGATGAGATACTTACTGGCCGGTAGAAGGATCTTCATCCGGGGAAGGAGATTCATCGGAGGGCCGATATGCAGATCGACCGGGACGTGGTCCCCGACTATCCCTTGAGCTGGCAAGCCCGCGCCCTGACCAGTCTGATGTGGGGCACCCTGAAGCCGGCGTCCAGCGTGCTGATGCGCCATCCGCTGGCCCTGGTCTGCGCGGCCCGGCTCGGGGACCTCGGCCGCCTGGTGCGCGTACCCCAGCCCGAGCACGTCATCATCGAGCCCGCGGAGTTCTCGGCCTGCGGGGGCGAGTGGGTGCGGGGCAGGCCGGGGCTCGACGAGGGCAAGGCGGTGCTCTACTTCCACGGCGGCGGCTACTTCTCGTGCTCGCCGCGTACCCATCGGTCCATCACCTGGCGGCTGTCGGTGGCGGCCCGGCGGCCCGTGCTGGCGCTCGACTACCGGCAGGGGCCCGTGCACAAGCTGTCGGACTCGCTGACCGACGCGCTGGACGCGTACGAGTGCCTGCTGCGGCGCGGCCACGCGCCCGGGGACGTCATCCTGGCGGGGGACTCCGCGGGTGGTCACCTCACGCTGGCCACGTTGCTGGCACTGCGGGACCGGGAGCTGCCGATGCCCGGCGCGGCGATCTGCCTGTCGCCGTGGGCCGACCTGACCGACATCCCGCGGACCGCCAACCGCTGGCAGGACCCCATGCTCCCGGCCGGGCGGGTGCGCTGGCTGGCCCGCCGGTGGACCTCGGGCCTCGACCCGAGCGATCCGCTGGTCTCCCCGGTGCTCGGGGACTTCACGGGGCTGCCGCCGCTCATGATCGTTACCGGCTCGACCGAGGTGCTGCGGGACGAGGCCAGACGGGTGGCCGAGCGGGCGCGGCAGGCCAAGGTGCCGGTACGGTACGAAGAGTGGAACCGGATGCCGCACGCCTTCCCGATCCTGGCGGACGTGCTGCCCGAGGCGCGGCTGGCCTTCCGGCACATGGCGTACTTCCTGCGGGCCGTGGCCGCCCGCCGCGCGTCCAGAGGGGACATCGCGGCGGCGTGAGTTTTCGGCACTGCCCTTTTTGTGGTTCCCGGCGTACGCTGACAGCTTGGAGAACGTGTAAGGTTAGGTATACCTAACCTGAAGTCAGGGGGCTGTGCATGACCGAGAAGCCCACGGATCACCATCGTGGCGTCGTCCTGCGGACCGAGTGGATCTCGCGGCACATGGTCCGCGTCGTGGTCGGGGGCGACGGGCTGGCCGACTTCGCCACCGCCGGACTGACGGACCACTACGTCAAGCTGGTCTTCCCCTACGAAGGCGTCGAATACCCCACCCCGTTCAGCGTGAAGACCTGCCGCGAGACGATGCCGCGCGAGTTCTGGCCGCGGCTGCGGACCTACACCGTACGCGCCTGGGACCCCGACAGCCGCGAGCTGACCCTCGACTTCGTGGTGCACGGCGACGAGGGCCTGGCCGGCCCGTGGGCCGCCCAGGCCCGTCCCGGTGACGTCGTGCTCATGCTCGGACCCGGCGGCGGCTACGCGCCCGACCCCGAGGCCGACTGGCACCTGTTGGTCGGCGACGAGAGCGCGCTGCCGGCCATCGCGGCCGCGCTGGAGGGCCTGCCGGAGGGCGCGCAGGCGCACGTGCTGGTCGAGGTGGACGCGCCCGAGGACGAGCAGAAGCTCGAGACGGCCGCCGACGCCCGGATCACGTGGCTCTACCGCGGCGGCCGTCCCGTCGGCGAGAAGCTCGTGGCGGCGGTGCGGACGCTGGAGTTCCCCGAGGGGGACGTGCACGCGTTCGTGCACGGCGAGGCCGGCTTCGTCAAGGAGCTCCGCCGTCACCTGCGCGTCGAGCGGGGCATCGGGCTGGACCGGCTGTCCATCTCCGGATACTGGCGCTCGGGGGCCGACGACGAGGCGTGGCGCGCGATGAAGCGCGACTGGAACCGTCAGGTCGAGGCCGAGGAGGAGTCCGCGATCGCCTCCTAGGCCCGCAGGGCACGCCAGGGTCGAAACACCACTTCAGACCACTCAACCCCAGCACTTACTGACCCCAGAGGAACGAACGCCTTACCTCCAATACCCCTTATGGCAGACATGCGGAAAGCCTCCGCGGATCCGGCCACAGTGTGCTTTGCCGAGTCCCGGATCAGAGAGGCGAAACCCGTATGGCGCGTGGTGCTGGCGACATGCCTCCTGGCGTGCGGCCGCTTACGGTGGGCGACCCGGTCATCATCGGCCGATATCTGCTCCTCGGCCGCCTCGGCACGGGCGGGATGGGAGTGGTGTATCTGGCCGAACACCCTCGGGGTGGCCTGGTCGCACTCAAGACGCCGCATGCGGTGCATCTCAACGATGCCACCTTACGCGCGCGCTTCGCCGAGGAAGTGACTTTCTCGCGAAGATTGGTGCCGTTCTGCACGGCGGCGGTCCTGGAGGACGGCACCGACAAGGACCGTCCGTACCTGGTCACCGAGTACATCCCGGGTCCGGCGCTCTCCCAGGTCGTCGCGGCCAAGGGGCCGCTCACGCCCGATCTCGCGTACGGCGCGGCGCTCGGCGTGGCCGCCGCCCTGGTGGCGGTCCACGAGGCGGGCCTGGTGCACCGGGACCTCAAGCCCGGCAACGTGCTGCTGTCCACGCGGGGGCCGCGCGTCATCGACTTCGGCATCGCCCGCGACGTCGACACGCTGGCCGCGCACACGCAGGCCGGACAGGTCATGGGGAGCCCCGGGTGGGTCGCTCCCGAGCGGCTGACGGGTGGCCCGGCGGTGCCCGCGTCGGACGTGTTCGCGTGGGGGTGCGTGGTGGCGTTCGCGGCCACGGGGCACCACCCGTTCGGGGGCGGGGAGGCGGATGTGCTGACCCGGCGCATCCTGTTCGACCCGCCGCGCGTCGGGGGCGTGCCCGCCATGCTGCGGCCCGCCGTCGAGGCGGCGCTGGCCAAGGATCCCGCCGGCCGTCCCACGTCCGCCGAGCTGCTCCGGGCGCTGCTGGCCGCCGGGGGCGTCGGCGAGCCGTGGGATCTGCGGCAGGCGGTGGCCGGGGTGCTGGAGGAGATCTGGACGCCCGTGCCCTATCCGCCCGGCGGCGGGCGGGTACGTCTCGCCTCTCCGACCGGCGAGTCCGGGACGCCGGGGGAGGGTGTGGAGCGTTCCCGTACGCGCGGGCGCAGGGCCAAGGCCGGGGCGCAGCTGTCGCACGCCAGCTTCGCCGCCCTGGCCACGGTGTCCATCGCGGCCCTCACGGTGATCGCGGCGGGCGGCGACGGCACGAGCGTCGGAGGCGGCTCGCTGCTGCCGGTCGACCCGCCGATCGTGCGCTCCTACGGCAGCGCGGACTCGACCGTCCGCCCCCCGTCCACGCCCGCCGCCACCCTCCCGCCGACCAAGGCCGCCGCCCCGCCCACACCGGCGGGCACGCCCACGACGCCCGTCCCGCGCACCCGTACCAAGGCGCCGCTGACGGTGCGCAGCCCCTCGCCCGGCCGGCAGGACACGTTCGGGCCGGCCAGCAGCAGCGGACCGGGCGGCGAGGACCCCGGCGACTGCGCGAGCCCGATGCGCAGGCGCGGCGGCGCGGTCAGGAGGGACTGCCCGCAGCCGTCGCAGTCGATCAGCACGATCCCGCAGGACGGGCCCGGCGAGTCGCCGGACCCGTCCGTGTCCGTCCCGGAGACGCCGACGGCTACCGGATCTTAGACAGGTCGATCAGGTAGAGGTCGTCCCCGAGCGTGTAGCTGAGGAGCCTGCCGGTCGGATCCGTGGACGGCATACTGATCCAGTCGCCCTTTGATGGGATGCCCAGGTCGCCCGACTTGTCGGTGTCCAGGTCGTAGAGTCCCACGCCCTCGATCTTCCCTTCGCCGAACGTCGAGAGGTAGAAGCGGTCCTGCGTCGGCAGGTTCGGCGAGTGCACGGAGCGGGGCACGTCCTTCTGCGACGAGCCGTCCCGATGACGGAAGAAGGCCACGCCTTCCGCGGTCCTGCCCTGGCAGATGGTCACGCCGCAGAAACGCAGCTCCTCGCCGGGGTTGGTGACGGCCGTGCGGGTCTCGCCGGTTTCCACGTTCTGGATCCGGGCGTACGGCAGGCCCTGGGGCTCGCCCCCGCGCCCCGGCGCGCCGATCCACGGCCAGTCCAGCAGATGCATCCCGGCACCGCCCTGGACCGGCTCCACCGTGCCGCCCCCGAGAGGGACGGTGAAGACCCCTCCGGTGTACAGAGAGAAAACGATCTTGCCGTTGACCACGGCGAGTCTGTCGATTCCGCTGCCGTCGTCGGCCGTGTCGAGACGCTGGTCGGCGACGATCTTCGGGGTACCGCCGTCCAGCGGCACCGTCCAGAGGTGCGCGACGGAGTCCTTCGTCCCGGACCACCAGGCCACCTGGCCGCCGCCCACGGCGAAGCCGTTCGCGAAGCCCACCGTGTCCTCGGAAGCCGGGACGTCGGCGATCTTGCGTGGTGTGCCGGAGTCGAGGTCGTAGGCGTAGACGGCGTTGATCGTTCCGGATTCGCCTCCCTGGGCCTCCATGAGCAGCGTACGGTCGTCGACGAACGTCCGCGGCCGCCACGGCACCCCGTCGGGGGACTTCGCCGAGACCTTCCGCACCGCCTCCGGCCAGACCTTGTCCACCTGTCCGGCCGGCGCCTCGGTGTCGCGCCCGCTGGCGGGGACGGCCGTGATGGTGTCGCCGCCGCGCAGCACGGCCGTGGCCCCGGCCCCGGCCAGCACGACCGCCGCGGCGGCCAGCGCGATCCGGGCGCGCTGCCTCCTGCGCCGGTGGATCCGCTCCAGCCGCTGGGACAGCAGCGGGGGCATTCCCGGCGCCTGCTCGGCGGCGTGGCCGAGCGTCCTGCGCAGGGTCTCCTCAACCTCGGTCATCGTACGTTCCCCCTGGTCATCGGCTCACTCGGGAGGGCCACGCGCAGCTTGTCCAGCGCGCGGGCGGCCTGGCTGCGTACCGTGCCGCGGGAGATCCCGAGCACGGCGGCGATCTCGGCGTCGTCGAGCTGCTCGTAGTAGCGCAGCACCAGCACCGCGCGCTGCTTGCGCGGCAGCCCGGCCAGCGCCTGCCACATCCTGCGCTCGTCGCCGCTGGGCAGCGGGTCGTGGTGCTCGCCTTCCGGCAGGTCCCAGGCGAGCAGCTCGCGCCTGCGTAACCGCCAGGTGGCGATGTGCAGCCTGGCCATGGTGGTGCGCGCGTAGCTCTCCGGGTTCTCCTTCAGCCGCAGCCGGGACCAGGCGCCGCGCAGCTTCAGCAGCGCCTCCTGGACCAGGTCGGCCGCGTCGTGCGGATTGCCGGCCAGCACATAGCCGTAGCGCAGCAGCGCGTCGCCGCGTTCGGCGACGAACTCCGCGAAACGGGGATCACCTTCCAACAGACCTCGCCCTTCGTCGTTCCTTCACCTCCGAGAGGAACAGAGCGCGAAAACTGTTGCACGCCGCGCCGGGGCCAGGGGCGACACGTACGGCGGGCTACGCTCGGAGATGGATCGACTCTTCTGTGAAAGAAGACCATCATGAGTACGAAAGCGTTCCCGCTCACGCTGCGCGTCACGGTGAGCGGAGCGACGCCGGACGAGATCAGGGAGAAGGCCGTGGCCCGGGCGCTCAGCTTCTTCGGCCTTGGCACCGAGCTGGACGTCATCAGCGCCGAAGCCGAGCCCGACGCGGAGGCGGAGGGCCGCTACCGCGCCACCGTGCTCTTCCGGAAGGTCGCCTGACGAGCCGGGGGCTCGTGATCCGGCGGCGGCGTACGTGCGGCCCGGCCGCCGGCGTTCCGGGGTGAAAGCGAGGTGTGCTCGGGCTAACGGCCGGTGGACCAGGGCATCAGCTCGGCGACCACGGTCTTGCTCCACGGCCGGGCGAGAGAGCGCAGCTCCTCGCAGCCCGCGGCGCCGAGCGCGGTGTACGGCGCCATGCCCATCCGGTCCGTCGCCTCCTCGATCTCCTCGCGCCTCCTGCGGCCCTCCTCGGTGAGAGCTCCCTCGACGAGCCAGCCACGCTCCTCCAGCCTCCGCACGGCGGCGGCCCAGTCGGCCTCGGGCCACCCGCGCGTGCCTCGGAGCACCTCGGCCGTGACGGCGCCGGTCGCCGCGTGGGTGACCAGCGCCTCGATGCCGCTCAGCCCGGCCGCCAGGAGGGCGGCGAGATGACCGTCGCCGCGATACTCGCGCAGCAGGGTCTGGGCGTGCCAGAGCACCAGGTGGGGAGCCTCGGGCCAGGGCAGTGCCGCGTGCGCGGCATAAAGAGGCCGCCCGCTGAGCTCGCCCGCGACGCTCTCCGCCGCCCGGCGGGCCAGCGCCGCCGCCCGTGACATCTCCGGGGAGTCCACGGCGTCGCCCAGCACGCGGCGCAGCGTGGCGCCGGCCGATTCGAGCCGGGCGGCCAGGATGTCGGCCGGCGAGGCGATCCGCCAGGCGGCCGGGATCGCCCGCCGTACCAGGTCGGGGTTGAAGTTGTAGAAGGTCGCGATCACCGCTTCGGCGGGCACCGGACCGAGAGCGGCGGCTCGGGAGGCGAAGTATCCCATCCGGCCGCTCAGCCCGAGGCTCTCGTAGGCGGCGCTCGCCTCGGGGGAGAAGTAGATCATGCCGTGCAGGGGCTCCAGAGTGCGCCAGGTCCGGCGTTCCAGCGTCATGCCGCCGAAGATACCGACCAGTCAGTATGGGTGTCCACAGCCTCCCATGTCAGCGAAGCCACGCGTACAAGGCTCCTGTCACCGAGATGGCGCAGGCGAGGATGAACATGATCAGGGAAATCGGCGTGGTGAACGTGCGGTGGGGATTGCGCCGCACGAGACGGAGCGAATCCAGGTCCAGGGTCGCGGCCAGCCGATCCTCGATCTCCGCCATCGGCTGCAAGGCCAGCCGGGCAAGACCGCGGGAGCGCCAGCCCGCAAGTGCCGCCGCGACGGAGACCAGCGCCGCCACGAGCCCGACGGCGCCGGCTACGGCGTCGAGTTTGGCCTGGAGAGCGGCGACGTAGGCGGCGGAATTCACGGCAGTCGACACGAGGTAGAAGTTGAGGACCTGGAGTCCTTGGCTCATGCGGTACTCGTACCAGCGGGTGGCATGTTCCAGGGCGGCCACGAGCGACTCATGATCATTTTTTCCGGGCGGCGGCGGAACTGAGGGTAACCACTGAGCGAGCGCGGTCCGGACAGAGGAGATCGTTCTGCGCACCAAACCCTCCGTTGAAGGTCAGCCACTCCTCCAATGAGAGCACACCACACCATGAAAGTGGGCCGCGCCAGTGCTGGGGGAGACTGGCGCGGCCCGTTTCGCCGGGGAACCGCCGCATGCCCGGAGGGCGGTCCCGGCAGATCAGTGGGCGAACTGCTCCTCCTCCGTCGATCCCCGCAGCGCGGTCGTCGAGGAGTCGGGCGCCACTGCCGTGCTGATCAGGTCGAAGTAGCCGGTGCCGACCTCGCGCTGGTGCCGGGTCGCGGTGTAGCCGCGCGACTCGGCGGCGAACTCGGCCTCCTGCAGCTCCACGTACGCCGTCATGCCGTCCGCGGCGTACCCCTGGGCCAGGTCGAACATGCCGTAGTTCAGCGAGTGGAACCCGGCGAGCGTGATGAACTGGAACTTGTACCCCATGTGTCCCAGTTCCCGCTGGAACTTGGCGATGGTGGAGTCGTCCAGGTGCTTCTTCCAGTTGAACGACGGTGAGCAGTTGTAGGCGAGCATCTTGTCCGGGTACGCCGCCTTGATGGCCTCGGCGAACTCGCGGGCCACGTCCAGGTCGGGCGTGCTGGTCTCCATCCAGAGCAGGTCCGAGTACGGCGCGTACGCCAGGCCGCGGGCGATGCACGCCCCCAGCCCATTCCTGACCTGGTAGAAGCCCTCCGGGGTGCGCTCGCCGGTGGTGAACGCCTGGTCGCGCGGGTCCACGTCGCTGGTCAGGAGCGTCGCGGCCTGTGCGTCGGTCCGCGCGATGATCAGCGTGGGGACTCCGGCGACGTCCGCGGCGAGGCGGGCGGCGGTCAGGGTCTTGATGTGCTGGCCGGTCGGGATGAGCACCTTGCCGCCCAGGTGGCCGCACTTCTTCTCGGAGGCGAGCTGGTCCTCCCAGTGCACGCCCGCGGCGCCGGCCGCGATCATGCCCTTCATCAGCTCGAACGCGTTCAGCACCCCGCCGAACCCGGCCTCGGCGTCCGCCACGATCGGCGCGAGCCAGTGCGGGGCGTCGGTGTCGCCCTCCGACCAGGTGATCTGGTCGGCGCGCAGCAGCGCGTTGTTGATGCGGCGCACGACGGCGGGCACGGAGTTGGCCGGGTACAGGCTCTGGTCCGGGTACGTCTGCCCGCCCAGGTTCGCGTCCGCGGCGACCTGCCAGCCGGACAGGTAGATCGCCTTCAGTCCCGCCTTCACCTGCTGGACGGCCTGGTTGCCGGTCAGTGCGCCGAGGGCGTTGACGTAGTCCTCGCTGTTCAGCAGGTCCCACAGCCGGCCGGCGCCGAGCCGGGCCAGCGTGTGCTCCTCCTGGACGCTGCCGCGCAATCTGATCACGTCTTCGGCGCCGTAGGTGCGCTCGACGCCCTCCCAGCGAGGGTCGTTGTCCCATTCGTCCTGCAGCTGCTCAGCAGCTCCCTTGAGGCGATCGATCATTGTTCACTCCCTTGTCGTCCCCTGGGGCTCACTGCCGAGTGTGTGCCCTGGGAGGGGCCGCCCATAGTCATGAGCAGAGAGAAGAACGGCGAAAGTTTCCAGACTCTGCATTACCGGCGGGTATTCAACAGTGAAGAAATCGATAGTTTTCCCGTTGGCCTAGACCAATCCGAGCGACACGGCGGCCGGGCCCGACCTGTTCAGGAGACTAGAAAATGAGCCGAATTTCTGTCTAAGATGCCGACATGGCGCCCTTGCTAGGTGAAGAACCGCTGTCTTTGACGCAGGAGCTTGATCTGATCGCGTTCGGGCAGCGCCTCCGGCACCTGCGCAAACAGCGCGGCCTCACCCTGTCCGACCTGGGCTCGCGCGTCGGCAGAGCCCCCAGCCAGCTGTCGCTGCTGGAGAACGGCAAGCGCGAGCCCAAGCTCTCGCTGCTCAAGGGGCTGGCCTCCGCGCTGGGCGTGCCCATCGAGGAACTGCTGCGCCGCCAGCCGCCCAACCGCCGCGCCCAGCTGGAGATCGCGCTGGAGGAGGCGCAGCGCGACCCCATCTACGCCGGGCTCGGGCTGCCCCGGCTCAAGGTCTCCGCCCGCGTCCCCAACGACGTGCTCGAACACCTCCTCGGCCTGTACGGCGAGCTGCGCGCCAGGCAGGCCCGCGGCACCGCCACCCCGGAGGAGGCCAGGGCCGCCAACGCCGAGCTGCGGCGCAGGCAGCGCGAGGTCGGCAACTACTTCGGGGAGATCGAGGAGGCCGCCGCCAAGGCGCTGGCCGCGGTCGGCTACCGTACGGGCGCGCTGTCGCAGAGCATGATCCAGAGCCTGGTCACGCACTTCGGCTACACCGTGCACACCGCGCAGGACCTGCCGCGATCCGTACGTTCCATCACCGACCTCCGCAACCGCCGCATCTACGTCAAGCACGAGCAGCTCGGCATGCACACCCCGCGCACGATCCTGCTCCAGACGCTCGGCCACCTCGCGCTCGGCCACGACAAGCCCCGCGACTTCGCCGACTTCCTGCGCCAGCGCACCGAGGCGAACTACTTCGCCGCCGCCGTCCTCGTCCCCGAGAAGGCCGCCGCGCTCTACCTCCAGGAGGCCAAGGCCGACCGGGCGCTGTCGGTGGAGGACCTGCGGGACGTCTTCGCGGTGTCGTACGAGATGGCCGCCCACCGCTTCACCAACCTCGCCACCCACCACCTGGGTCTCGTCTGCCACTTCGTGCGCAACGACGCCGGTGGCACCATCTACAAGGCGTACGAGAACGACGGCATCGTCTTCCCGGCCGACGAGCAGGGGGCCATCGAGGGGCAGCGGATGTGCCTGCAGTGGTCGGGACGGCAGGTGTTCGCCTCGCCCGACCGGTTCTCGGTGTACTACCAGTACTCCGACTCGCCCACCGGGACCTATTTCTGCGTGGCGCACGTGGATCCCTCGCGGGAGCGGGACTTCGCCATCACGCTGGGGGTGCCGTACAAGGAGTCGCGCTGGTTCAGGGGCCGGGAGACCACCAGCCGTACCAAGTCCAACTGCCCCAACGGCGACTGCTGCCGCCGCCCGCCCGCCGAGCTGTCCGAGCGCTGGGAGGGCTACGCCTGGCCGTCCGCCCGTGCCAACTCCCACGTCCTGGCCGCGCTGCCGCCGGGGTCGTTCCCCGGGGTGGACGAGGCGGACGTGTACACGTTCCTGGAGCGTCACGCCGCCACCGCATAATCTGAAATGTGGGATACGGGGGGAGGGGTCGCATGCTGCCTGAAGTGCGAGGATGGTTGCGGCACCGTACTTCGTCCGCCGCGGACTGGCCGCTCCGGGACCTGAAGGCCGCCAAGGGGGAGACCACGGTCAGCGTGGTGCTCCCCGCCCGCGACGAGCGGGAGACCGTGGGCCAGATCGTCGGGGTGATCCGGCGCGAGCTGGACGGGCTCGTCGACGAGATCGTGGTGATCGATTCGCGTTCCTCCGACGACACGGCGCTGGTGGCGCGCCGCGCGGGGGCCTGCGTGCACGCCCAGGACGAGATCCTGCCGCGGCTCAAGCCGATGGACGGCAAGGGCGAGGCGCTGTGGAAGTCCCTCGCCGTGACCTCGGGGGACGTGCTGGTGTTCGTGGACGCCGACATCCGGAAATTTCGTGCTTCTCTGGTATTCGGCCTGCTCGGACCGCTGTTCGCGGACCCCACCGTGGTCTACACGAAAGGGTGTTATGACCGCCCCTTGCACGGCACCGCCAACGGCGGCGGCCGCGTCACGGAGCTGGTGGCCCGCCCGCTCATCAACCTCCACTGGCCGCAACTGGCCGGTTTCGTCCAGCCCCTGGCCGGGGAGTACGCCGGCCGCCGCTCGGCCCTGGAACGCGTGCCGTTCCTGACCGGTTACGGCGTGGAGCTGGGGCTGCTGATCGACCTGCTCGAACTGGCCGGGCTGGACGCGTTCGCGCAGGTGGACCTGGGCTCGCGCGAGCACGCTCCGCAGTCGACCGAGGCGCTCGGGAGGATGGCGTCCCAGATCATGCTGGCCGCCTGGTCACGCCTGCTGCGTCAGGGCAAGATCGAGACCCGCCACGAGCCGTCCGTCCGGCTGGCACAGTTCCGGAGGGGGCTGGACGGGCACGACATCCTGCTCCGCGACATCGGGATCGGCGAACGCCCACCCATGATCACCGTGACGCCCTGAACCCGATCACCGTGACTCCTTGAACCCCGACGTGACGAACGCGGCGATCTGGTCGCGCATGGCCTCGTGGTCGTCGGCCGCCTCGCCCAGGATGATGCGCCCGAGCTGGCGCATCATCGATGGGAACAGCGCCAGCCCGGTCATCATGAACACCATCCGGGCCACCTCCGGCGACGGCTCCACGCCCAGGCCCTCCGCCAGCGAGGCCGTCTTGCGGCGGCAGCGCTCCACCCGCACCTCCTGCCCGGCCGGCAGCCCCTCCTGGTCCCGGTAGTTGAGCGCCTCCCACATCAGCAGCCGCACCAGCTCGGGATGCGAGTGGTAGTAGTCCGTCAGCCGGGCCACGTAGTCGCCGGGATCGGCACCGGGGAGGGAGATCTGCGTCGTCAGGTCGTCGAGCGCCTCCTTGATGACCTCGTCGAACAGCTTCTCCTTGCTGCCGAAATGCCCGTAGATGCGCTCCTTGTTGACGCCGGCGCGCTCGGCGATGCGATCCACGCGGGCGCCCGCCACGCCGTACGCGGCGAACTCCTCCCGCGCGGCCTCCAGCAGGGCGGTGCGCGTGGCGGTGGTCGAGACCTTGGGTGCCATGCCGCCCATGATAGCCACCAACCAGTTGGTTGTTATCCAACCGAACAGTTGACATCCAACTAGT
The DNA here is from genome assembly GCF_014873145.1 of Nonomuraea angiospora. Taxonomy (NCBI): domain Bacteria; kingdom Bacillati; phylum Actinomycetota; class Actinomycetes; order Streptosporangiales; family Streptosporangiaceae; genus Nonomuraea; species Nonomuraea angiospora. The sequence continues at coordinate 12,395,732 of NZ_JADBEK010000001.1, forward strand.
TGGTTGGCTACCGTCCCGACACATGACGACCACCTTTTCCCCCGCGCCACACGGCCTGGCGGCGACCTTGCCGGCCGGCTTGCCGTACGGGCGCACGCTGGCGGCCCTCACCCTCACCGCCGTGCTGGTCAGTGGCCAGCTGTACATCGTGATCCCGCTCCTGCACGACATGGCCGCCGGCTGGGGCGTCTCGGCCGGCGGGCTGACCTGGCTGGTGACCGCGTTCGGCATCGGGTACGGAGCCGGTTTCCTGATCTTCGGCCCGCTGTCCGACCGGTACGGCCGCCGCCGGATGCTGATGATCGGACTGCCGCTGGCCGCGCTCACCTCGGCGGCGGTGGCGTTGAGCCCGAACCCCGAAGTGGCGCTGGCGTTGCGGGCGGTACAGGGGCTGGCGGTGGCGATGTTCCCGCCTGCGGCTCTGGCGTACCTGGCGGAACGGGTCGAGCCGCGCCGCCGGGTGGGCGCGATCGCGGCGATCACCGGCGCGTTCCTCGCCTCGGCCGTGCTGCTCCAGGTCGCCGCCCAGCTGCTGGTGGACGTGATCGGCTGGCGCGGGCTGTTCCTGCTGTCGGCGGCCGGGTTCGTGCTGGCGTTCCTGGGCGTGCGGGCCGTCACGCTGCCCGACCTGCCGCGCGCGGGCGGCGGCTCGCCGCTGTCGGTCTACCGGGCGGTGCCGGGCCTGCTCTTCCACCGCGTCCTCGGCCTCCGGTACGTGGCCACGGTCATGCTGATGGCGGGTTTCGTGGCCGTTTACACCGGTCTGCAGATCTACGGCGTGTCCTCGTCCTCCGAGCTCCTCGCGCTCCGCGCGGCGGGGCTCCCGTCGATCGTCCTGGTGCCGCTGCTCATGCCCTGGCTGGCCCGGATCCACGCGCCGATCAGGGCGGCGGCGTTCCTGGCGGCCGGAGCCCTCGCCCTCGCCGCCGTCGGCCTCACCGGGACGGCCGTGCTGGTGCTGCTGCTGGCCGCCTACGTCGCCGCCATCACCGGCGGCCTGCCCAGCCTGAACGAGGCGATCTCCGCCGACGCCGGACCCGCCCGGGGGACCGCGCTGTCGCTGTTCTCCTTCGCGCTCGCGGTCGGCGGCAGCGTCGGCCCGCAGCTGGCCGCCGCGTTCGGGGGATTCACCCCGCTCCTGTACGGTCTCGCGATCGGCATGGCGCTGGCGGCCCTGGCCACCCTGCTCTCCGGGGTATTCCACCGTGTAGCTACTGACCGGTAAGGTGTTCTGTTACCACTGGTAACATCGGGTCGAGGAGGGTGCGCACATGACCGGCTTCTGCCCGGAACCCAGCGACGACGTGGTCGAGGTACGCGACTGGGTGCACGCCTTCGCCCGCGACGTGATCCGCCCGGCGGGCGCCGAATGGGACGAACGCGAGGAGACCCCCTGGCCGGTCATCCAGGAGGCGGCCAAGATCGGCCTCTACTCCCTCGACTTCTTCGCCACCCAGTGGTTCGAGGAGAGCGGGCTCGCGCTGCCCGTGGCGTTCGAGGAGATCTTCTGGGGCGACGCGGGCATCGGCCTGGCCATCGTCGGCACCGGCCTGGCCGCCGCCGCCCTCGCCGCGAACGGCACCCCCGAGCAGATGGGGGAGTGGCTGCCGCAGATGTTCGGCACGGAGAACGACGTCAAGCTGGGCGCCTTCTGCGCCTCCGAGCCCGACGCCGGCTCCGACGTCGGCGCCATCCGCACCCGCGCCGTCCAGGACGGCGGCGACTGGGTGCTGGACGGCGTCAAGACCTGGGCCACCAACGGCGGCATCGCGAACGTCCACGTGGTCGTCGCCTCCGTCGACCCCTCACTCGGCACCCGGGGACAGGCGTCTTTCGTCATCCCGCCCGGCACGCCCGGCCTGTCCATGGGCCAGAAGTTCCGCAAGCACGGGATCCGCGCCTCCCACACGGCCGAGGTCATCCTGGACGGCGTGCGCGTACCGGGCTCCTGCCTGCTCGGCGGCCAGGAGAAGCTGGACGCCCGGCTGTCCCGGGTCCGCAACGGGGAGCGGGCGGGGGAGCAGGCGGCGATGCGCACGTTCGAGACCACCCGCCCGTCGGTCGCCGCCATGGCCGTCGGGATCGCGCGGGCCGCCTTCGAGTACGCCAGGGACTACGCCCGCGAGCGGGAGCAGTTCGGCCGCAAGATCGGCGAGAACCAGGCGATCGCCTTCCTCCTCGCCGAGATGGCGACCCGGGTGGACATGGCCCGCCTGCTGACCTGGCGGGCCGCCTGGATGGCCCGCAACGGCAGGCAGTTCTCCCAGGCGGAGGGGTCGATGTCGAAGCTGGTGGCGGGGGAGACGGCGGTGTGGGTGACGGAGCAGGCGATCCAGATCCTGGGCGGCGCCGGATACACCAGGGAGCACCCGGTGGAGCGCTTCCACCGGGACGCCAAGATCTACACGATTTTTGAGGGGACGTCGGAGATCCAGCGCCTGATCATCGGCCGCGCCGTCACCGGCCTGCAGGTTCGCTGAAAATGCGACGGAACGTCAGTCCGGCGGCGGAGGTTGTGCCGCAAATGGAGTGATCAAATTCCGCTGGGAACGACTCGGCCAGCGCGTTGTCCCAGCACTGACCGGTTCGACCGGCCGGCAACCGCACCCCCGGCCGTGCGGCCAGGGCGGTGTAGTCGGCGCTGGTGTACTGGCAGCCCTTGTCCGACTCGGTCGGTAGTTCCCGGGAACTAGACAGGTCAGTGCCCGTGGGCGATGTGGCGTCCACGGTCGGATTCCTAGGCTCAAGGCCGTGATCAAACGTCTGGCCCTGGCCCTGCTCGTGCTCGCGGCCCTGCTCGCCTGGCCGTCCCCCGCGACCGCGCACGGCAGGTCCGCCGAGGCCGACGTGCGTTTCGCGCAGACGATCGCCGGCATGGAACTCACTGTCGTGGTGCGGGCGAGCATCCGGGTGCCCGCGCCGCTGCAGGTGGACGTGGTCGCGCACGACCCTGGCCGGGGCGGTCCGGTCGAACTGGCCGTCCGCTCGGTCGAGGACGGAGCTTCGTCCGCGGCCTCGGTACGGATCGAGGCGGGGCGCCCCGGCATGTACCCGGCGATCCTGCGGGCCGGGCGGGTTGGGCCTCACGAGTTGGAGGTGCGGGCGGGTGCGGAACGGTCGGTGCTGCCGTTCACCCTGTCGGTCCCGCGCGCGCCGCTGTGGGAGGTGATCGTGTACGCGTCCTTCGCCTGCGCGGCGGTGGCGCTGATCGGCGCGCTGGTAGGAGCGGCGCTGCGGCGCAGGGCGGTCGCGTCGGGGTTCGCGGGGGCGTTCGCGGTCGCCATCGTGGTGGCGTTCACCACCGGAGCGCTTTCGCCCTGGTTCGCTCCGGAGGGGGCGCCTGATCCGCGGACGCTCACCCGTCCGAACGCACAACCGCTGGTGGAGGTGGCGCCGGGGCGGCCCGGGCTCGGGGCGGCCTTCCGGCTGCGGGTGACGCTGTTCGACGGCTCCACCGGAGGTCTGGCGGACGACCTGGCCGAACACCACGCCGCCCTGACGCACCTCGTTGTGACCAGTGACGACGGCCGCTTCTTCCGGCACGTGCACCCAATCAGAATCGCGCCGGGCGTCTACGAGGTGGGGCTGCGCGCCGAGCGGCCGGGAAGACACCACGCGTACGCCGAGTTCGAACGCACCGGCGCGGGCGGCCAGCTCGTGTCGGGCGCGTTCACCGTGGACGGCACCGGCCATCCCGGGCATGCCGGCCATCCGGCGCCCACCGGGGCCGCGCCGGTGACCGAACCCGCGCGGCCGGTCGCCGGGCGGCCGGTTCGCATCACGCTCGACACCGGCGCCACCGCCCTGCGGCCATGGCTCGGCATGGCCGGTCACCTGATCGTGCGCAGTCAGGACAGCGGTTACCTCGGCCACGTCCACGAGGCCCGGTCGATGGCCGACGCCACCGCCGTCCCGGCGCCGGACGAGTCAGTCGCCCGCTACGGGCCACGGCTGGAGTTCGTCTTCAGCTTCCCCCGGCCAGGCCGCTACTCGGCCTGGATCCAGTACGTCCGGGACTACCGGATCGTCACCGTGCCCCACGTCATCGAGGTGGCCGAGGAAGGGAGCGGGCGATGAGCCGGCGACGCGGGTATGTCGTCCTGCCCCTGCTGCTGATCGCGGCCGGGGTCGCCTGGCTCGTTCTCGGGGGTCCCGCCCCCGGCCCGGCCGAGCTGCACGGCAGAGGCACCCGCCACGCCGTCACGGTGCGCCTGGAACCCCGTCCCGGCCTCCTCGAAGCGCGCGTCGAGATCCACCCGGCCGCCCCCGCCGAGGTCTCGGTCTTCGCGGTGATGCCGCACATGGGGCACACCACGCCCGAGATCGCCGCCCGGGGCGACGGGCCGGGCCGCTACGTGGCCCGCGGCGAGCTGTTCACCATGACGGGCGTCTGGGAGATCGGCGTCCGGGTGCGGGACACCTCAGGTACCGAGGTCATCAAGGTCACCACACTGGTTGGAGAATAGGAGAGAATCCGAATGTCACCCGAACCTTCGCACTTACCCCGCCGGGAAGTCACCGGCGCCTGGTTCCTGCTCCTCGGCTATGCCACGTTGCTGACCGGCATGGTGTGGGACGGGCAGTGGCACGGCGACGTCGGTCCCGACAACTTCTGGACCGCCCCCCACCTGCTCCTCTACGCGGGCACCGGCGTCATCGGGCTCACCTGCCTGATCGTGGTGCTGCTGTCCACCTGGGGGCGTGGCCCGGCCACCGGCACGCCGTCGGTGACGGTGTTCCGCACGTTCCGGGCGCCGTGGCCGTTCCTCGTGGGCGGGCTCGGCGCCTCGGGCAACCTCCTGTACGCGGGCTCCGACCTGTGGTGGCACGAGGTGTACGGCTTCGACATCGCCGCCGGGCCCACCCCGTCGCATTTCGGGCTCGGCCTGTCCATCCAGGTCGAGATCTTCGCCATGATCATGGCATTCGCCGTGCTGCGGCGCACCCGCTCCGAACGGTGGGGTCTGGCACTGGCCGTCGGTCTGGCCACCCTCGGTTCGACGTCGGCGTTCGGCATGGTTTCCGAGCTGGTCTTCGAATGGCTGCCCGGGATCGCGCCGCGTGTGCTCGGGCTGGGCGCGGCCGCCGCGCTCATTCTGAGCCTGGTCGTCGGGCTTGCCCGATCCTGGCACTGGCCCGCCGCCACTGGGCTGACGTTCGTGCTCGTCCAGGGCGGGCTGTCGCTGTTCGCCCCGGCCGCCACCCGCTGGTACGCCGAGGCGATCGGCCAGCCGATGCGCGACTACGCCGCGAACCTGCCGCAGGCTCTGATCGGGTTCCCGGCCACGTACCCGCTCGTCGCGCTGCTGGCCGGCGCCATGACGGCCTGGGCGGTGCGGCGCGGCGTGCACCCGGGACGGATCGCGGTGGCGGCCGGCGCGCTGGCCGGCGTCAACACGGCTCTCTTCTACGGCGGGATCGGCATCATGGAGATGAACCTGCCGGTCACCCTGCTCGCGGCGACCGCCCTTGGCACGGTGATGGGCTCGCTGGGCTGGCAGTGCGCCGTTCTGCTGCGCCGCTTCGGCGAGCGCGCGGCCTCCGTCCCGCAGGTGGTGACGGCATGAAGCGCATCCTGGTGATCCCGGCGGTGGCCCTGGCAGTCCTGGCCGTCGCGGGCCCGGCCGCCGCCGCCCCGCTGCCGGGCGAGATCGTGCACACCGAGACCGTCTCCATGAGCGACGGCGCCCCGATCACCGTAGGGTTCACAAAGTGGCCGATCCGCTCCCTGCAGTCGCTCGACTTCACCTTCGAGCCGGCCGGCGGCATCGACGGGCGCACCGGCCTGCTCACGACCGTGTCGCCCAGCGGCGACCGCCGAGGGTTGAAGGGCATCGTCCTGCAGCGTCGTGGCGATGCCATCGTGCTACCGCGGCACCCCCGGGCGGATCAGGTCTGGGGGCTGGACGTCGTCTCACTGCCGGAGGAGGGCACATGGCGGTTCGAGTTCGCCGTGGAGAACGCGGGCAGGACCTCCAGCGGGGTCCTGCCGATCCAGGCGATCGAGCAGCCCGGCCCGCCGCTCGGGCTGAGCTGGACGATCGCGTTGCTGCCCTGGGCGCCGGTGGTGGCGTTGGCGGCGGCCGGCTGGATGCGCACGCGGGCGATCAGGCGCGGCGCGAAACCCGGATGGAGTGGCTGAGCGACGGCGTCCCGGCCCTGCTGCCGCCGCTGGTCGGCTGGCTGGTCGCGCCCGGTGCCGACCTGGGCCTGCAACTGGCCCTGACCGGCGCCCAGTCGGTGGCCCTGACGTGGTCACGCCGCTTCCCGCTCACCGTCCTGGGCGCGAGCGTCGCCCTGGAACTGATGCTGATCCTGGTCAAGATGCCCGTCCTGGTCGCTCCCCTCGTCGCCGCGTCCCGCCTCGGGGCGTGGGGCCGGGGAGCCCACAGGGTGATCGGCGTCGCGGCGGTGCTGGCGCTGCTGGGCATCGGTCTGCCGGTCACGCTGGTGTCCCTTGGCGATCCGGTGCGGGTCGTGGTGACGTACGCGGCGGCGGCGGTGCTCGTCGTCGGGTTCTGGGCCATGGGGCGGCTGGACGGGCGGCGGCGTGACCGCATCCACGAGTTGCAGGCCCGCTCGCGGCGGCTGGAGGCCGAGCGCGAGCTCGCCGAGCGGCGCGCGGCCGAACGCGAGCGGACGCTGCTGGCCAGGGAGCTGCACGACATCCTCAACCACTCGATCACCACCATGGTGGTGGACGCCGAAGCGGGCGCCGACACGCGTGACGACATGGAGGAGACGCTGCGGCGCGTGGCCCGCACCGGCCGGGAGTCGCTGGCCGAGCTGCGGCGGCTGCTCGGCGTGCTCAGACAGGCGCCGCCCGGCCACGACCCGCTCGCCCCGCCCCCACGGCTGGAACACCTCGACGCCCTTGTGGCGGCCATCCCACCGGGCGGGCCGCGGGCGACGCTGACCCGCTCGGGCGCCGTACGCCAGGTCGACACCAGCATCGAACTGGCCGCCTACCGCGTCGTCCAGGAAGCGCTGACCAACGTCGCCAAGCACGCCGGCCCCGTGGACGTGCGCGTGCTGCTGCACTACGACGCCACCCGCCTGACGGTCACGATCACCAACCCGGTGACGTCCAGGCCCATCGGCACGGCGGGCGGAGTGGGGCTGGTCGGCATGCGCGAACGCGTCGGACTGCTCGGCGGCTCGGTACAGGTGCGCGCGGGGCGCGAGACGTTCGAGGTGCGCGCGACGCTGCCGCTACGGGAAGTGCCATGACCGTCATCCGCGTCCTGGTCTGCGATGACGAGCAACTCCTGCGCGAGGCGCTGGTCCGCCTGGTCGGGGCCGCCGACGACCTGAGCGTGGTGGCCGCCGTGGGCGACGGCGCCACCGCCGTGGCCGCCGCCGCGGAGCTCCGGCCGGACGTGGTGCTCATGGATGTCCGGCTACCCGGAATGGACGGCATCGAGGCCACCCGCCGCATCGTCGGCGGGCCCAGCCGAGTCCTCATTCTCACGACGTACGACCTGGACAGCTACGTCTACGCCGGCCTGCAGGCCGGCGCCAGCGGGTTCCTGCTCAAGGACGCGCCGGGTGAGCGCATCCGCGACGGCATCAGGATCGTCGCCGCCGGCCAGTCGGTGCTGGCGCCGGAGGCGACGACCCGGATGATCGAGGCGTTGCAACCCGCGCTGCCCACCGAGGCCGACCGGGTCCTCCTGGCGGCGGCGGAGCGGCTCACCGACCGCGAGCGGCAGGTGTGCGAGCTGATCACCGAGGGCCTGTCCAACGACGAGATCGCCCGCCGGCTCGTCATCAGCCGCTACACCGTGAAGGTGCACGTGTCGAGCATCCTGACCAAGCTCGACCTTCCGGACCGGGTGCACGTGCTGCTGTCGTGGACGCGGCTGCGCGGTCTGCGCCTGCCATGAGGCCGATGCGCGGAACGCACGACTGGTCGGCCAGGCCAAGCACCGCAAGCTCGCCCCGGCCTGCTGGTTGGCCGGCACCGCCAGCCGTGGCGCTCAGAGCACCGTGGTGACCTTGAGCGCCCATTCGCGCTGTCTCCCTAGGGTGTCGTCCACCCAGGCGATCACCGGCCGCCCCCGGCCGTCCAGGGTCATGGTCAAGACGCTGCCGAGGCTGTTGCGGATCCTGGCCGCGACGGCGGTCTCGCACTTGCCGCCCGAGCAGGTGGCCAGCACGATCTGCCGGGCCTTGGGATCCTGGTAGGCCACCAGCGCCCGCCCGGCCTTGTCCACTGCCAGGGCCGGCAGCCAACGGGCGAGAGCCGGACCCGCCAGCGCGACCTTGTCGATCTGAGCGCAGGTCCGGTCCCGGCAGTCGAGCAGGCTGATCGAGCCGTCCATCACGTCGCGGCGTACGATGACCGGCCGCCCGTCTGCGCGCATGGCCATGGTCAAATGGCCGCGCTTGTCGCTGGCATACATGTACCTCAAAAAGTCGCCATCGGCATCTTCCTTGTCGCTGCCCTCCTCGGGCTTTGCCACCCGCGGGGTCGTGCAGGCCGCGTCGGCGCAGGCGATCACGAACATGGCGCCGGTCTTGGAGTCGGCACGCGCGGCCACCGGCCGATCGTCCGCGCCGACCACGAGCGCCAGGACGTCATCCTCGTAACTCCCGAAGTCCGCGTCCAGAGTGGCGGACATCCTGCGTTCGGGCCGGGAACAGATCGGGTCGTCGCAGTACGTAAACGAAACCGTCTCCGAATCCGGCTCGTCCCGGCTGCCCTCGTTCTCGCGCGTTTGCGCGATGACCAGGCCGCCGTTCGGCCGTACGGCGATGGCCACGGGGTCGGTGTTTCCGAATACGTAACCGTCGGGCTCGGAGAGCGGCTTGCCCCCCTCAGGGGACCTGCACCCTTCCCGGTCGCAGATCAGCAGGCCGAGCCGGACCATGGGGACGCGCCCGGGCGAGTCGCCGGGGTTCTTCGTCCAGACGGCCAGGACTAGGCGCCCGTCGGCCAGCCGCGCGCTGCCCACCACAGGTCCGAACTGGTTCGGCCCGCGTGGATACGTGAGGGTGTTGTCGCGGCAGTCGGCATCCTCGCAGGTGAGCACGCTGGTCCTGATCCCGCTGCGGTGGCTGAGTGTGTTGTTCATGACCATCGTCAGCGGCCGGTCAGTGCCGGAGTACAGGGCACGCAGGTCAACGGAGTAGGGGCCGAGGCCGCCGCCGCCCGAGCTTTCCGAGTCCCGCGTCCATCCCTCCGCCAGGGTCTTCTCCGTGACCTCCACCCAGCCGAGCGGGTTGATCAGGGCGACGCCGCCGTACAGCAGACCCGGCAGCGCCAGCGCCGCGACCACCCGGACGGGCCTGGCGGGAACGGGAGGACCGTGCGGGAGCAGGCGCAAGACCTCCTCGGACACCCTTTCCCGCTCGCTCTCGTCCGGCAGGAACAAGAACATCCTGGCCAGCACGACCGCCTGGAAGACAGTGGCCAGCACGCCCACCAGGCCGTACCCCACACCCGTGACGGCCGCCGCGATCGAGTCGGGCAACTGCGGCATGAGCCGGTCCAGTCCCTGCCAGGCGAGCGCGGGCACTCCCAGCACGCCCACGAGCAGCGTGACCCCGCCATACGCCAGCCGGTCGCCCAGGCGCCAACCGCGGCCGAGCGCCCGCCATCCCGAACGCCCTTCCAGGATCACGGCCGGCACGGCCAGCAGGAACGGCGCCGCGAGCGCCGCGAACCCCAGCATGACAAGGATCGCCAGCCACACCTGAGCGGTCACCCAGGCCACGCCGAGCCCGGCGGCCACGATCGCCACCCACCCGAGCAGCATGATCGCACCGGCCGCGAGCATGGCGGGCGCGCGCCGTAGCGCGGTCCGCAGCGCGACGGACGGCGACACGGAGCGGTCGAGCATCAGCCCCGCCGCCATCAGCACAGTCGCGGGCAGCACCACGGCGTGCGCGAGCATCGAGACGACCCCCATCGCGACCGTCCAGCCCACCAACGGTCCAGGGAGCGCGGACAGCAGCGCGAACTGCCCGTTGACCAGGCCGCCCGCATCCCCGACCAGCGGCATGGCTGCCAGGTACACCACGATGGCCGCCGGTAACGACGCGATGAGGGCGGGCCCTGCCAGGCGTGCCAGGTGCCGTCCCGTCCACCGAGCGCTCTGCAACAGGACACTGGTGCGCCATATATGTCCGACGGTGTCAGAGATGGTCATCCCGGAGATTCTCCCACCGAAGATCTTCGTCCGCGCGATGCCAGCTCACTCGGTCCTCACCCCGCGCCCGTGCCGACCTTGTCGGCGATCGCCTTGGCCGCGTCCAGCGCGCCTCTGGCCAGCCGGCCCTCGGGGTCCCCGGTGACTCTGCGGTCATACCTGACCTCGATCACCGCGTTGCTCAGCCGGACGCCCACGACCGCCGTGGTGGGCCCCCTGCCTGTGCCACCGGGCATCGTCCACCTCGTGACATAGGAATCATCCCCGATCGCCGGGTCGGCCTTGGCATATCCCCTGGGTATCAACTCCGCCTTGTACCGGCGCGCGATCAACTGCTCATGCGCCTTCGCCACCCCCTCGGGGAACACCTTGGCGTACACCTTCACAGTGAAGCTCATGTTGTCGGGAAGCGAGGTTCCGTACTCGGGCGTGGTGTTCCACTCGCACTCCTCCTTGTAGATCTGCGACTTCCTCGGGAAGAGGACGAGCTTGGCCAGCAGGTCCTCGGTGAGGAGGCCACACGGATCCAGCTCCTTGGTGAACTTCGCCTCCCCGGTCGGGACCGGCTCGCTCGTCGAGGGTTGCGCCTGGGGGACGTCTGTTGCCGGGGGACGGTCGGTCGCGCTGCGCACCGGAGCGGGGGCCGTCGTGGCCGCGGAGGCGGTCGGGACCTGCGGCCGCTCCCGCGTCAGGAGGAAGGCGATCGTGAACACCATCAGCACGAGCACCGCCATGGCCCCGCTGAGCAGGACTGGCGTCATCCGGATGCCGGGTCGTGGGGGACGGGGCTGGGTCGGTCGATCGTTCATCTCGTTCGCGGCGCGGAGATCCGGTTCTTCGGTAACCGGGCGAAACGCCACGTCTCCTCTCGGGGGCTCTGGGGAAGGTGCTCGGTTGTCTCGCCGATCTGTACGGGGCCCGTTGCCGGGGACACCGCCCGATCGCGCCCGCGTGGCCGGTGCCTGGCCATCCTCCCGTGGGTCGGGCGCATCAGCCGGTGTCCGTCGATGCGACCTCCGCCAGCGCGTCCGCCAGCGCGCGGGCCGCCTCGACCGCCCGGTCCTGCTGCCCGGGTCGCAGCTCGGAGCTGTCGTGGGCGGCAGAGTCGATCTCGACGACCAGGTTGCTGACGCGTACCCACACGATGCTGTGGGCCTGCGTGGACGTCGTGTCCCACCAGTTCTGGCCGAAGGCCTCGTTTCCGATGCCGGGCAGGTCACGCACAGCCTGACGGGTGATCGAGGACTCACTGCCCTTCATGGAGGCCTGCGCCTGTCTCCTGCCGGTGAAGATCTTTTGCGTCACCGCCACCTGCGCCGAGTGCGAGATCTTGATGCTGACGACGTCCTTGAGGGTTCCGACGACCCAGTCGCACTTGGTGGGGTCGAGCCTGACCTGCCGCCTGGACAGCCCAGGCATGATCTTCGACGCCCGCTCGTCGCTCACGAGCCGGCAGGCGTGCGGCGCCGTCGCGAAGGCGCCGTCTCCCCTCGGGGCCTGGGACGGAGCCGCGGTCGTCGTGGCCGTCGGCTGCGGGGCGGGCGACGACCGGGTGGCGGACTGGTCCGGCGGGAGCTCGGTCATCTGGGCAGGGGCGTTGACCAGCAGCACAGCCGTGACGGTGATCGAGGCGGCGACCGCCAGCCCGCCCAGCGCGAGGGGAAGCCTGCTCTTCCGCCGCGGCACCGGCGCAGTGGTCGGTGCCGTAACCGCCGACTGGCGCGTGGGCAGCGCAACCGCCACCGGCTGGAGAACCTCCCTGATCACTTGGGGATGCGGCCGCGTGGCCGGGTTCGCGTTCAGCAACGCCACCAGCAGCTCGCCGAACGGTCCCGCGTTGACGGCGGGCGGTGGCGGCTGGGTGAGCACTGCCGCGATGCTCGCCATGGGGGAGTCGCGCTGGTACGGCCCGCGCCCCTCCACCGCCGTGAACAGAGTGGCGGCCAGCGACCAGAGGTCGGAGGCCGGCCCGGCGGGCTCGCCACGCAGTCGCTCGGGAGCGATGTACCCCGGCGTGCCCGCCGTGCCCGGCCGCCCGGTCGCCGTGCCCGCCGGGGACGCGGCCGCGGTGTCGGTGATGTGCGTGGCGATGCCGAAGTCGGTGAGGATCGCCTCGCCGGAGTCGGTGACGATCACGTTGCCCGGCTTCACGTCGCGGTGCAGGATGCCGTGCCGGTGCGCCGCCTCCAGCGCGTCGAGCACCCGCAGCCCGATCGTGGCGACCTGACCGGCGGGGAGCCTGCCGTGTTCCTTGATCAGGTCGGCCAGCGACCGGCCGGCGAGCAGGTCCATGACGATCCACGGCTGGCCCGACTCGGCGATGACGTCGTGCACGGTGATGATCGCGGGGTGGTTCAGCGACGCCGCGGAGCGGGCCTCGCGCAGTGTGGCCGCGAGTGCCTGCTCCGTGAGGGCGAGGTCGGACGGCAGGCGTACCTGCTTGACGGCGACCTCGCGGTGCAGCACCGCGTCGTACGCCCGCCACACCGTGCCGGCGCCGCCGGCGCCCAACGGTGCGAGCAGGTGATAACGAGCAGCGACGACGTGCATGCCTCAGGCCTTGGCGTCGAGGTTCTCAGCGAGGTACTTGACCGCCTGAGCGGCCTTGTCCCGCAGTCCCGGCTCCTGCGTGACGTTGCGGGTGAAGCGGATCTGGCCCACGATGTTGCTGGTCCTGAAGACCGAGTAGACCGTGTGCTTCTTGGTGCTGAACGTGGTGTCCTGCACCTCCCAGGCGACTGCCCCGTCACCCGCGCCGGGGATGTCGAAGACCTCGCCCAGCTTGGTGCCGGTGCCGCCCCGGCCCGCCTCCGACTCGGCCTCGGCCTTGGCGCCTTGCACGTGATCCTCGGCGAGCCTGGTCTCGTAACCGTCGCCCTGCTGCGGGTACAAGTAGAGAGTGAGATACATCGTGAGTGCCTTGTCGTCGCGGACCCGGCTCCACGCGCAGACGACCGTGGGCTCGAGGGCGGTGGTCCGGTACGTGCCCACCACCTGCGTGGCCTGATCCCGGGTGAGCAGCTGGCATGGCCTGGGGATCGTGGTGAACTTGCCGGGCGTGCGGACGACCGGCGTTCCCGTACTCGACGGGGAGGCGGTCCCCGTGGCTGCGCCGGTCGGCGTCGCCGTGGCCGGCGGGGACTCTGCGCCCGTCGCGGCCGCAGGCGGGGAGGTGGATAAGGGGGCGGACGGTGACGAGGTGGCCAGAATGAGCGTGACCGACATGACGAAGGCGACGATCACGGCTGCCGCGAACCCGTACACCGGAAGCCGAGGCAGCACCCACGACGTCGCGCGCGAAGCGGGAACTGTGGCGGCGGTGCCTTGCGTGATGGAGTTCAGGGCCGCCCTGAGCGTCACCGTGTCCGGGCGCCGTGCCGGGTCCTTCTCCAGCAGCCGCATGAGCAGGGGCGCGAGCGGGCCCGACCGCTGCGGCGGTCTTGGTGGCTCGGTCATCACCGCACCGTGCGTAGCCAGGGCGGTCGGACGGGAGAACGGCGGCACGCCCTCGACGGCCGTGTAGATCGTCGCGCCGAGCGACCAGAGGTCGGAAGCGGGACCAGCGGCCCGGCCGGGCTCTTCGGTGAGCGCCTCGGGGGCGGTGAAGCCGGGCGTGCCCATCGGCGCGCCGCCCGGTTGCCCGCCGGCCCGCGTGGCGATGCCGAAGTCGGACAGCATGACGCGGCCGTCGTCGGCCAGCAGCACGTTGGCCGGTTTGACGTCGCGGTGCTGCAGACCGCGGCTGTGCGCGGAGGCCAGCGCGGACAGCACGAACAGCCCGATCGAAGCCGCCCACTCCGGCGACATCGGCCCGCCCGACCTTACGATCTGGTCGAGCGAGCGGCCCTTGACGAGCTCCATGACGATCCACGGTTCGGCGCCGTCCTCGACCACGTCGTGGATGGCGACCACGGAGGGGTGCCTGACGTGCGCTGCCGCCCGGGCCTCGTGCAGCGTACGCGCGCGCAGCCGCGCATGGTCGTCCGGGGACAGGTCCGGCGGAATATGCACCTGCTTGATCGCCACCTCGCGGCCGATCGCGGTGTCGTGGGCCTGCCACACCACCCCCATTCCGCCCCGGCCGATGGGCGCGAGCAACCGGTAACGCCCGCCCACGAGGCGTGGCTGGTTCATCACATCACTCCTGGCTTCCTAGCGCCGCCGCGACCCATCGGGCGGCGTCACGCGCGCCCTTGCGCAGGGCTTCGTCGTCCCCGACCTTGCTGAGGTCGACGTACTTGATCTCGATCACGACATTGCTGAGGCGGAAGACGACGTCGTGCCGTTCCACCTGGCCCTTGGGGTTGACGTACACGTAGCTGAACGCCTCGTCCCCGATGCCATCGACCTCCTGGGACGGGCTGCGCCCCTGCGTGATCATCTTCTCGAGGCCGATGTCCGGCCACTTCCAGGGGATCCTCGACCCGGACGCCGCACTGTTCAGTCTGTTGACGAACGCCTCCGAGGCCTCGTCCAGGCTGCGCCCCCAGGCGCTGTCCGCCTTCCCCGGCTTCAGCGGGGACACTCCTACGCCGTTGCCGCGCGCCGTCCAGTCGCAGCCCTCGCCGTCGCGCCGGCCCTCGGCGGCGGCCTTCGGGACCAGAAGGCGCACTTGCGTTGGCGTCATGAGCGCGCAGGGATTCACGGGGACGGTGAACCGCGCGACGGGCTCGGAGGTCGCCGCGATCGGCGTCGCCGGTGCCGTCGGCGTGCGGCCGGGGACGGAGGTGGCGGCTTGCGCGCCCGCGTCCGACGTGGGCCGCGTCGGGGCCGGCGCGGACGTGGGCAGGAGCGCGACGGTGACGACCACGGCGGCCACGGCCGCAGCCCCGGCGACGGCGAGGATCGGCCCGTGCCTGCGCCACCTGCGCGGTGCGGTCAGGGGCGCCGTGGCGTCCTGGCCCTGCGCCACCCGCTGCAGCAGGTGCGCCGCGGTCCGGGCATCAGGACGCTGGTGGGGTTCGCGCGCCATCATGTGGATGAGCACCGGGCCAAGGCTCCCGGCACGCGTGGGAGCCCGCGGCGGCAAGGTCAGCGCGTCACGCAGGACCGCCATGGGGGAGGTGCCGGCGTAGGGGGCCATGCCCTCCACCGCGGAGTACAGGGTGGCGGCCAGCGACCACAGGTCGGAGGCCGGGCCGCCGCGTTCGCCGCGGAGCCGTTCCGGTGCGATGTAGCCGGGGGAGCCGAGGAGCAGGCCCGACTCGGTGATCGTGGCCTGGTCCTCCAGCCGGGCGATGCCGAAGTCGGTGAGCACCACCCGGCCGTCGTCGGTCAGGAACACGTTGGCCGGTTTCACGTCACGGTGCTGGATGCCGTGGGCGTGCGCGGTGGACAGCGCATCGAGCACCTGGAGCCCCAGCATCGCCACACGCTGTGGGGCCCACGGCCCCTCGGCGGCCACCGCGTCCTTGAGGTCGCGGCCCGTCAGCAGTTCCATGACGATCCAGGGCATGCCGTTGTGGACGAGCACGTCATGAATCGTGATGATGTTCGGGTGCCGTAACTGCGCGGCGGCCATCGCCTCACGCATCGACCGCTGCACTGCCTCCTCGCGCTCGGAGGCGGGGAGCGACTCCGGTATGCGTAATTCCTTGATCGCGACTTGGCGGTCGAGGAGTTCGTCGTGGGCCAGCCATATCGTCCCCATGCCCCCTTGGCCGAGTGCTGTCAGCACGCGATAGCGGCCCGCCACCCTCTCTCCTCGAACATCAGCAGCCACAGGGGAAACAATATTGAGGGCCGGTTTCAGTTCGCTATATTTCATGCCTTGACCGGTCCAGACGTCCGAGCTCCGGAGCGAAGATGACCACTGCCCCTCCCGTTCCTCCCGCCTCCTACTGGCCGGACAACGGCAGTGAGCAGCCGTCGAGCTCGCCCCCCCCGGGCTGGGCGATGTGGATCATGGCGACGGCCGCAGCGGTCGCGGTGATCGGCGGCGGGCTCATCGCCGTACGGAACGCCGGCTCGCAGCCTCCTGCGGCGTTACCCTTCGACACGGGCAGCCAGGTGGAGCCGCCCGCCTCCCCGCCCTCGGGGCACCTGTCCCCGGACCCCACTTTCGATCGTTCCACAGAACCCACGGATGACCCGGCGGAACCGTCGGCCTCCCCGACCGTCACCTCCACCTTCCCGCCGTTGCAGGATGTGCCCGAGGTGTGCGACCTGCTGCCCGAGAGCTTGATCGCGCGGCTCGCCCCCAAGACCGCGTCGGGGCCGGGCGTCGCCAAGGACGGTTACGGCGCCAAGCGGAAGGACTGCGAGTGGAAGCCGAAGGGCTACGACATGAAGGGCGGCTACAACCAGACGCGCTCGATCAGCGTCAAGGTCAACGTCTTCCCCGACCACGAGAAAGCCATGCGCAACGCCGAATCCGACTGGCGTTTGATGCGTTACTTGTCCGGGAGGAGCGAGGGCGACCCGCCCATCATGAAATATGGGGAGATCAAGCAGATCTCCGGCCTGGGAGACGGGGCCAACGCGATCTACTCCGAGGGCACCCGCAGGCGCGAGGCGGTGGCCTGGATCTACGTCGTCCGGGGCAACGCCACGATCGAAATCCGGTTCCGAGGCTCTGACGACAAGGGACGCACGATGTTCCCGAACGAGGACAGCCGGCCGGTTCCCGAGGCGGAGCTCCTCGAAGGCGTGGAGGAGATCGCTGGAGAGGTGGTCAAGAACCTGGCGGGGTGAGGGCCCATACGCAGGATGAGGGCCTTGACCGCGGCAGCGGTGGATGGCCGTCCCGGACGGCCCAGCGGCGGTGCCCACGGTCGGGCGGTTGCTGCGTGAGAACGGGTTCAGCTTGCAGGGCAACGCCAAGACCTTGGAGGGGAAGCAGCACCCAGAGCGGGACGCGCAGTTCCGCTATATCAACGAACAGGTCAAGGACCATCAGGCCGCAGGCGAGCCAGCGATCAGCGTCGATACCAAGAAACGCGAGCAGCTGGGTCGGCTGCCCAACCCGGGCCGCGAGTGGCGGCCGAAGGGCGACCCGATCGAGGTTGAGGACTACAGCTTCTTCACTGGGCCGGAGGTCGAGCAGGCCATCCCGTATGGGATCTACGACATCAGCGCGAACACCGGCTGGGTGAACGTCGGCATCGACCATGACACCTCAACGTTCGCGGTCGCCTCGATCCGCCGCTGGTGGCAGGCCCGAGGCCGCCTGGACCATCCGGACGCTTCCCGGCTGTTGATCATCGCGGATGCGGGAGGCTCCAACGGCTACCGGTTCCGGGTCTGGAAGGCCGAGCTCGCCGCCCTGGCCGACTCCCGGCTGACCGGCATGACCGAAGCCCAACTGGACGACCTGACGCGCCGGCTCGCCCCCGCCCAGGCCGCTTGGGCCGAGCAGCGCAGGGCTTCGGGTCTTTCTTGAGCTCCGCTGACACAGCAAGGACGTGCCGACGTATCTCGGCTGACAGTGGGGTTCGCATGGATCAGGACGACTCATGTGATCATCGCCGACGTTCAGCCCGAGGCCGGAAGCGAAAACCCAGACAGAGCAGGCGTTGGTGAACGCCTGCGCCTACTCCACTTCGTCGCGTGGTGCGATGCTGGTGAGCAGGGCCGAGGTGCTGCGGCCCGCTGCCCCTTCGCGAGGGCCGGGGGCGGGGCGAGTCGGAAGGCGGCCCCAGCTTTTGGGCTGTCCCCATGGGCGGGCTCCGCCGCGCGGCCGACGCCCACGCCCACCGCCGGTGCGAACCCTGTCGGCCCGGCTGTGCCCCGATCAAGAAGAGCCTGTCCGGCATCTCCGGCAAGGGGCTCGGTACCGCCCTGGCCCAGATTCCGGAGCCGTCCATGCTGTCGCAGGCGGTCACGACGGCCGGCTGGCAGAAGAAGTTCAACGATGCCGCCCACCTCACGCTCTTCGCACCGGACAACCACGCCTTCCAGGCGATCCCGGTCAAGACCCGGGACAAGATCATGGCCAACAAGCAGGAACTGACCACGATCCTCGGCTACCACGCGGTCCAGGGCAGACTGACCCCGGCCGAGCTGAAAGCTCATCTGCGGCAACATCCAGGCCCGCAACGCCACCATCTACATCATCGACAAGGTGCTCATACCCCACTGAATCGCCACCGGCCTGGCAGTGGCCGGTCAGCTGGCGCCGGGGACGGTGACGGGCTGCTCCTTGATCTGGACGCCCGTTTTGGAGGCGTTGTGGACCAGGCCGTCCAGCGAGGCCTTGCCGGCGTCGAGGTCGGCCGGCGTGGCGGTGCCGCTCTTCAGCTTGCCGGTGAGGTTCGTGAACGCGCCGTGGACGGAGTCGAGACCCTTGCACAGCGTCGGGTTGGCCATGGCGAAACCCCTGGCGACCTTCACCTGGTGCAGGGCGAACGCACCCGCCACCGCCGCCTTCAGGAAGCTCCGCTTCCGCTTCTCCGCTCCGGCCTTGAAGCCGCCGCTGCGCAGGGGCTTGTAGATGTAGCGGTGGAAGGCACCCAGCGCGAGACCCGCGTGCAGCGCGAAGCGCGTCTTGGCGAGCCGCCTGTTATTGCCCGACGCCGGGCATGTGGCGCCGGGCGAGCTCGTGAAGCCCGGGGTCGGCGTGGCGAACGCCGCAGGGCCGGTCGCGACCGCGGCTTCGCGTGGCACGGTGGTGGTCGTGTTGCCGCCGCAACCAACGAGCAGCACCGCCGCCAGCAGAGCCGACGCCGCCTGCATGGCAACGGATCGAGTACTCCGTACAGCCACGTCTTCCCCCTATGAATGCCATGCGGCGCATCGGTCTGCGGTCTCGAGGCCGGCGGCGCACGCGTGACGCTGAGCACGATGCGAGCTTCGGATGGCGCCGCCGGGAGTACCCGTGAGTGAACTTGCCACCCTGAACGTGGAGTAAGCACTCCTTTGCCGCGCCCGAGCCGTTTCAGCACCCTGTTCAGCCGGACACTTTTGAGCGGGCTGACCATGACTCCGAACGTCATGCGGCGCAGTCTGCGGAAACCGCGGCGTGAAGGTTAGCGCCGCGTTAACCGAGTGATGAGCCGGCGTTGTGGCGTCCCTCCGTACCGTGCGTTCATGAGATCAGGCAGCAGACTGACGGTCCCGGTGCCGGTCTCCGCGGCGTTCCTGGGCCTGGGGGTGGTCGTCGGCTTCGCCGCGCGCACGCCGGCTTGGACCGCGGTGGACATGAGCCTGAGCCAGGCGGTGCAGTCGCTACGCGGCCCGTGGCTGACCGCCGTGGCGCAGGTCCTGAACGTGGGCTTCGGCACCATCGTGGGCGCGGTCCTGGCCGCCCTCCTCGTCGTGGGCGTCGCCGTATCGGGACGGACGCGCGCAGCCGGAGGCGTGCTGCTGGTGATCGCTGCCGGGTGGGGCGTGGGTGCTCTGGTCAAGCTCGTCGTCGCCCGGCCCCGGCCTCCGGCGGCGCACGCCCTCGTGCGGGAGTTCGGCCCCGACAGCTTTCCCAGCGGTCACGTGTGCCTGACCCTGTCGATCGTGGTCGCCGTGGCGCTGCTGGCCAGGAAGACCCGGTACTTCTGGCCCGCGGTGGCGGCGGGCGGCGTGCTCGTGGCCGGTCAGATGGCCGCGAGGATCTATCTCGGTGCGCACTATCCCACCGACACCCTGGGCTCGGTCATCCTGACCCCGGCCGCCATTCACCTCGTCGTCAATTCGCGACGGCTCGGCTTGTTCCTGCTGCGCGCGGACAACCGGCGCAGGGCGCGCCGGGCCGGCCCGCGCAGCACCCGGCAGGTGAAGATCCTTCTGCTGCACGCGCACGGCATGGGCGGCACCGTCAGGACCGCCTTCAACCTCGCGGGCACGCTGGTGGCCGATCACGACGTGGAGATCGTCAGCGTCATCAAGACCAGGGACAAGTCCTTCTTCGAGGTGCCGCAGGGCGTTCGCGTCACCTTCCTGGACGATCGCATGAACCGCCGGCCCCGCGGCGCCCTGCTCCGGAGCAGGCTCATCCCGCCGGAGGAGGCCGCGTACGACAGGTTCGACCTGCGTACCGACCTCGCCCTGCTGCGCTTCCTGCGCGGCCTGCGCACCGGCGTCCTGATCACCACACGGCCCGGACTCAACCTGGCCACCGCCCTGCTGGCTCCGCCCGGCGTGATCACGATCGGGCAGGAGCACACGGGCTTCGGCTCGCACAAGCCCTCCGTCAGGAAAATGATCACCCGCAGGTACGGCCGGCTCGACGCGCTCGTCACCCTGACCGAGGCCGATCTGAGCGCCTACCGCGCGGCCCTGGGTGCCCGCGCGCCGCGACACCTGCTGCGCATCCCCAACGCCACGCCGCCCCTCACCGGTGGGCCTTCGGCCCTGACCGCCAAGACCGTCGTCGCGATCGGCCGCCTGACCAAGGTCAAGGGCTTCGACCTGCTGCTGCACGCCTGGCGACAGGTCAACGGCGTACGTCCCGGCTGGACGCTGCGCATCGTCGGCTCAGGCCCCGAGCGCGCCCGCCTGCTCAAGCTGGTCGGCGAGCTCGGGCCGGCCTGCTCGGTCGAGCTTTCCGGCCCGTCGCGCGACATCGGCGCCGAACTCGACGACGCTTCGATCTTCGTGCTCAGCTCCCGCCGCGAGGGATTCCCGATGACCATCCTGGAAGCGCTGAGCAAGGGCGTGCCCGTGGTCGCCTTCGACTGCCCGTACGGTCCCGGCGAGATCATCACTCACGGCCACGATGGCCTCCTTGTCCCCCGACGGGACGTCGTCGCCCTGGCCGCAGCGCTCGGTCTCCTCATCGACGCCGAGACCGAGCGCCAACTGATGGGAAGGGCCGCGCTGACCACCTCGAAGCGGTACGACCCGGAGATCGTCGGCCGACGCTGGAGCGAGCTCCTGGCCGAGCTTGAGGCAGGCCGCTGACCGTCACAGGTCACGCAGCGCGGTCAAGGGCGGGCGACGCGCGGCCCGTACCGTAGCGGCTCCTGCGGCCAGCAGCGCCGCGACACCGAGAACCGCCAGCACGACCAGATACGCCCACGGCACGGCCAGCGCGTCGGGAGGCGGGTCGAACACCCCGCTGAGCACGGCCACCAGCATCCGCGACAGCGCCCACCCGCACAGCCCGCCCAGCACGGCCGCGGCCACCCCGACCAGCCCCACCTCAGCCCACACGAACGAGCCGAGCTGCCGTGGAGTGGCCCCCAGCACCCTGGCCAGCGCGTACGTGCGGCGCCGCTCGGCGAAGCCCAGCACCAGCAGCAGACCGGTGGCCAGGGCCGCCAGCGCCAGCGCGTAGCCCAGCTCGATGGCGGTCAGGCCGGACAGGTCCACGGCGGTGAGGCTGCTGCCGACGACCTGGCGCGTGGTCTCCACGTCGGTGACTTTCGCGGTCGGCCCCAGCCTGTGGCGCAGGTCGGCGGCGACCTGGTGGGGTGGGGTGCCGTCGGTGGTGATGAGATAGGTGGTGCCGGCGGGCATGTGGCGGGCCAGGTAGGCGGCGTTGGCGACGAGGAAGCTGTCGCGTGGCGCAGTGGGGAACTCGGTGATGATGCCCGCGTAGTGGAAGGGGACGGTGGTGCCGTTCTCGGTGCGCAGCCGGACCTGGTCGCCGAGGTGGAGCTGGAAGTCGTTGACGGTCTCCTGGCTGACCAGCAGCGCGTCCGGCTGCCGGGCGAGCCGGTCGAGGATCTCCCTGGCGGTGCCGCCGGAGACATAGGTGTCGTGCAGGCGCGTCGTGGCGGGGCGGATGCCGTACAGGTCCTGCAGGTCGGAGCCGACGTAGGCGAAGCGGTGTCGCAGCGGCTCGACCCCGGCGACGCCGGGCACGGCCGCGAGCTGCCCCTGCGTGGCGGTGGTCTGTGAGACGGTGACGTCGGCGCCGTTGGTCAGTTCGGCGTCCACCTGTGCCTGCTGGCGGTAGGTGGTGTCGAAGACGGACGTGGAGACGGCGAACGCGACGGCCAGCGCGGCCAGGGTGGCGGCGCGGGCCAGCGGGGCGCGCTGGCGGGTCAGCATGGCGGACACGGTGTTCGCCAGTCCTCCGGCCAGTGGCCGCACCGCCCAGGTGATCGGCAAGGTTCGGGTCAGGCGCCAGATGAGCAGGCCCGCGCCCGTCCACAGCAGCGCGGGCCCGGCGAAGGCCCAGTAGTCGACCGACAGCTGGGGCAGGCCCTCGGGGACGAGGACGAGCTGGTAGCCGTTCCCGCTGGTGATCCAGAAGATCACTGCGGCTCCGGCCAGCAGCCACAGGTCCAGCCCGTACCGCATCCAGGCGGGGGCACGGCGGCGCTCGCCGACGGGGCGGCGGGCCGCCGCCACAGGGCTGG
This sequence comes from Nonomuraea angiospora, assembly GCF_014873145.1. Classification (NCBI taxonomy): domain Bacteria; kingdom Bacillati; phylum Actinomycetota; class Actinomycetes; order Streptosporangiales; family Streptosporangiaceae; genus Nonomuraea; species Nonomuraea angiospora. The sequence goes on from NZ_JADBEK010000001.1 coordinate 12,418,125, forward strand.
CGTGCAGGGCGGGCAGCAGTACGGTGACGGCCGCTACCAGCAGGCCCAGCGTGGCCGCCCACCACGAGACGTTCGCCGAACCGAACAGCGCCCGGTCGGCCACGGCGGCCAGACCGAGGCCGGCCAGCACTCCGGCGACGCCCACCAGAGCGGTTTCGGCCAGTGCGAGCCGCACCAGCGTGCCTCTGGACGCGCCCCTGGTGCGCAGCAGCGCCTGCTCGGCCGTCCGCCGCGGCGCGCCGGCCCGCGTCACGAGGCCGGCCAGCAGGGCCGCGAGCACGACCGCCGGCGCACCCAGGAACAGGAACAGCACCTGTGAGTACAAGGCGTCCTCGCGGGCGGCGTCCAGAGCCGCGCCGAGGTTGTCGCCGACCAGGCCGCTGCCGGCCATCCGCTCCTCCAGGTTGCGCGCCTGCCCGGTGACCGCGGTGTAGGCCGCCGCCGGGTCGGGCGGCAGCCGGTGGCCGATGCGGACGTGGTACTGGGTGCGCACCCGGTCGCGGGGGATGCCGTCGAACAGCCGGTGCCAGTCGGCGGCAGGCAGCAGCAGCACGTTGTCGGGGGGCGCCTGGGGCTGCGCGCCCGGCGGTGCGCCGACGCGCTGGAACAGGGAGTCGGCGGCGGGCAGCTCCACCACGCCGGTGATCGCCACCGCGGCGTCCGGCAGCCCCGGGCGGCGCACGGTGACACGCGCGCCAGGCTGGGCGTGCAGGTTGGCGGCGGTCTGCTGGGCCAGCAGCGGCCCGTTCGCGTTCCCCGAGAGCAGGCGTAGCTCGCCGGGAAAGGTCGCGGCGTAGCCGGCGGGAAGGCCGAGGACCTGGCCCGCGCCGGTGGTCAGCGTCTGACCGGCCTGGCGGGACTCGAACCCGTCGATCCTGGCGAAGCTCACCTCGCGTGACGTGCCGGGCATCGGGACGGACACGGTCTGGCCGGGCTGCTGCTCCACCTGCCAGTCGACCGCGACCCGCTGGATCGAGCGGGCGGTCATGGTGGCCTTGGCGGTGGCGAGGAACGCGCCCAGCATGGCGGGAAGGGCCACGGCGAGCGCGATGCCCGCCGCGGCGGCGGCCAGTCGAGCCGTCCGGCGGGTCAGCAGACCGCGCAGCCAGATGAGGATCAGCATGCGAGTGCTCCGTCGCTCATGGTCCAGGTCTTCGGCAGCCGCGCCGCGACCCGCGGGTCGTGGGTGGCGACCACGAGGGCCGCGTCCAGCCGGCACGCCACCTGCGTGAGCAGGTCCACCACCTGGCGGGCGAGGTCGGAGTCGAGCTGGGCGGTGGGCTCGTCGGCGATGATCAGCCGAGGCTCGGCGGCCAGCACGCGGGCCACCGCGACGCGCTGGGCCTGCCCGCCCGACAGTTCTTCGGGCAAGGATCCGGCCAGGTCGGCCAGGCCGATGGCGCCGAGTGCGGCCAGTGCCCGCTCCTTGGCCTCGGTGTCTGTCAATCCCGCGATGAGCAGCGGCAGCGCCACGTTCTCGACGACGTTCAGCGGGGGCAGGAGGCTCGGTCCCTGGAAGACCACGCCGACGCGGCCACGTGGGCGGTCGTCGAACGCGGGCCAGCCGATCCGCCCGGCCGTGGGGCGGTCGAGCCCGGCCAGCAGGTGCAGCAACGTCGTCTTGCCCGACCCCGATGGTCCAGTGATCGCTACCTGGTCGCCCGGCCGCAGCTCGCAGCTGACCTCGTGCACGGCGACCAGGGCGTTCGTCCCGTGGCCGTAGACCCGGGCCAGTTGCCGGCAGGCGACCAGCGCGGTCACGTCGCCCGCCCGTCCTTCAGTTCGACCACGCGGTCGGCCAACCGCCGTACGGCCGGGCTGTGCGAGGCGATCACCACGGCGGTCCGCTCGCCGGCCTGCTCGCGGATCAGCCGCAGCACGGGCGCCTCGGTGTGCTGGTCGAGCTCGCCGGTGGGCTCGTCGGCCAGCAGCAGCGCGGGGCGGTTCGCCAGCGCGACGGCCAGCCCGGCGCGGGCCGACTCTCCTCCGGACAACTCGCTCGGCCACGCCCGTGCCCTGGCCGAGAGCCCCAGCCGGGCCAGCAACTCGTCGCGCAGACGCCGGTCCTGCCGGCCCGCCAGCCGCTGGGCCAGGTCGACGTTGGTCGCCACCGTCAGGTGCTCGATCAGGTTGCCGTTCTGGAACAGCACGCCGACCAGCCGGGCCCGCAGCGCGGCGCGCTCCGCCTCCGGACGGTGGCTGATGCGGTGCCCGTCCACCCTGACGATGCCGCCGTCGGGGTCGTCCAGCCCGCCCAGGCACGCCAGCAGCGTGGACTTGCCCGACCCGGACGGGCCGCTGACCAGCACGACCTCGCCCGCGGCGGCGTGGAGGCTGACGCCGCGCAGCGCCCGGGTCTCCTCCTCGCCCGACCGGTAGAAGCGGTAGAGCTCCTCGGCCTGCAGGATCACGGCGCCGTCGTCCATCGGAAGGAGTCGGAGACCGTGCGCCACGGATCCACGTTGTCGGCGCCGACCGGCCCGGACAGCGTCAGGATCGCCTCGTGTCCGGCGTGGTAGAAGACGTAGCGCTCGACCTCGTCCTTGACGGCCTTGCCGGTGACCGGATCGGGCTCGCTGTCGGCGCGGTAGACGATCCGCACCGCCTTGCCGCCGTTCCTGCTCACCGTGCCGAGCGTGCGGATGTCGCCGCTGTGCACCTGGTTCCGGACCGAGGCCTCGGTAGGCTGCGCGGTGGCGGGCTTGGTCTCGATGCGGATGCTGTTCAGCTTGTCGGTGAAGGCGGCCCCGGTGGGCAGGTCCGTGCGGGCCCACCCCTCGGGCACTTTCACCTCGTACGGCTGTCCGGGATGCCGGTAGCGCACGAAGACCGTACTGTCCGGAATGTCGCCCGGCGGATTCGACTCCGTGGGCTGCGGAGCCGGTGCTGGTGGCTGCGCCTGTGATTGCGTCTGTGATTGCGTCTGCGTCGTGGATTGGGCGGGCGCCGCAGCTGCGCAGCCCGCCGCCAGTCCTGCGATGGCCAGAGCCATGACGCTCTGCCGTACCTTCATGTTCTCCACGCTAGGAGCGGGCGGGGAAGCGTCCGCTGAGCATCGGGTTAGCGGGGCGTTTACCTTGCGTCTGCCACTCTGGAGGGGTGACAGCGCAGGGCGTGCCGCTGCGGCGGCGGGTGCTGGTGGTGATCGTGAGTGTGACCGCCCTGGCCGTCGCGCTCTTCCTGGTGCCGCTGGCGGTCGCGGTGAGCCTGCTCTTCCACGACCAGACAGTGGCGGCCCTGCAACGCGACGCCGCCTGGGTCGCCGCCGCCGTGCCCGACGAGCCGCGGACGCCGTTGAGACTGCCGACGGGCCTGCCGGGTGACCTGGCCATCGGCGGCTACGACGTGGCCGGCGCCCGGCTGTTCGGCGACGGTCCCGCCCACTCACGGCTGGCCGTCTCCAGCACGGACGGACGCGTCCACGACGCCGTCGAGGGCGGTTTCCTGGCCGTGTCCGCGCCGGTCCCGTCCGACGAGGGCACCGCCATGGTCATCCGGGTGGCGACACCGAACTCGCAGGTCGAGGAGCGCGTTCACGAGGCATGGTTGCTCCTGGGCGGACTCGCGCTGACCGTGATCGCGTTGGCCGCGGGCGCTGCCGTGCGGCAGTCGGCCAGGCTCGCCGCGCCGCTCGAACGGCTCACCACCGCCGCGCAGGCCCTCGGCGGCGGCGACTTCAGCGTCCGCGCCTCCCCTTCCGGCCTGCGCGAGACCGACCAGGCCGGGCAGGCCCTGGAGTCGACCGCCCGCCGCCTCGGGGCCGTGCTGTCGCGCGAGCGGGCCTTCAGCGCCGACGTCTCCCACCAGCTCCGCACGGGCCTGACCGGCCTGCTGCTCGGCCTGGAATCCGCCCTGTCCCGCCCCGGCGCGGACCTGGCCCAGGCGGTACGGGCCGCGTTGAGCAGGGGCGAGCGGCTGCAGGAGGTGATCGACGATCTCGTACGGCTCAGCCGCGACAGCCGCGTGCCGACCGAACACCTCGACGTCAGCGCCCTGATGGAGGAGGTCCGGCAGGAGTGGCACGGCCCGCTGGCCGAGCACGGCCGCCGCCTGACCATCACCGTGGAGCCGGAACTGCCGCCGGTGACGGCTCAGCCCGCGGCCGTCCGGCAGATCCTGCGCGTGCTGATCGACAACGCGGTACGTCACGGTCGCGGGGAGGTCGCGGTCACCGTCTCCGACGTCGGCCCCGGGCTGGCCATCGAGGTGGGCGACCACGGGACGGGCGTGGCCGAGGGCGTCGATCCGTTCGTCAGGTCCAGCGGCGACAGCCACGGCATCGGCCTCGCCCTGGCCCGCTCGCTGGCCGAGGCCGAAGGCGGCAGGCTGGTGCTCAGCCGGGCCGGGCCACCGCTGTTCAGCCTGCTGCTGCCCGGCCATGACACGTGACGGTCATGGCTCGTAGCGGTAGCCTCGCCCCCGCACCGTGACGATCCGCTCCATCCCCTCGCCGTGCTCGGCCAGCTTGCGGCGCAGCGCGAACACGTGCACGTCCAAGGTCTTGGTCGGGCCGAACCAGTTCTCGTCCCACACCTCGTCCATGAGCTGCTCGCGCGTGACCACCTCGCCCGCTCGGCTCACCAGCGCCGCCAGCAGATCGAACTCCTTGGGTCGCAGCGCCACCTCCTCCTTCCCGACGTAGGCGCGCCGGGCGGGCAGGTCGAGCCGCAGCCGCCCGGCGGTCAGCAGGCGTTCCCCCTGGGCCGGTCCGCGCCGCCGCAGGTGGGCGCGGATCCTGGCCATCAGCTCGGTCAACCGGAACGGCTTGGTCAGGTAGTCGTCGGCACCCGCGTCGAGCGCCACCACGACCTCGAACTCCTGGGTACGGGCCGTGAGTACGACGATCACCGTGTCCGGCACCGCCGACCGCAGCCGCCGGCACAGGGCCACCCCGTCCACGTCGGGCAGCCCCAGATCCAGCAGGACCAGATCCGGCTCGTGCCGCTCCGCCGCCTGCAGCGCCGCAGCGCCGTCCGCGGCCGGCTCCGCCTGGTAACCCTGGGCGGCCAGCGCCTCGACCAGCTCGGACCGGATGACCAGGTCGTCCTCCACGACCAGCACGCACGTCATGCGCCCGATGGTACGGGCTGCGCCGTCAAGGGAGGTCGAGTGGCCAAGAGACGCCGAAGCGGCCGTCGCCTGAGCCGGCCTTTGTGCTGCAGCCGTAGGAGCTCAGCGGTTGCGCCCTCGGAGAGCGCCGCCCTCCGCTGAGGCAGCGCCGATCCGAGTCAGGCGCCAGGCCCTTCGACGGCCGCCATGGCGCTTACCCCGGCCCGAGCGGAGTCCTCCGGCGAGCAGGCCCGAGAGTCGTTTTGGGTGCAGACCGCCGAGGCCGACAGCGTTGACCGCCACCTCCTGCAGACCGCTCCGGAAACGCCCGGACCATCGTGACACCATAGGCGTCGTGATCTCCGCTGATGAGCTTGTCAGCCGAAGGCTGCTCCAGGTGACGGTGTCGTGGCACACCCACCCCAGCGGCCAGGTCACCGTCGGTCCCGCCCCAGACGATTTTCTGATGAGCCGATTCATCGGCCAGTCGATCCGAGCCGTTCACCGCATCATCGACCACCGGATCGAGACGGAGATCGGCCTCCGGCTCGAACTCGATCACGGCGAGGTGCGCATCCTCAACCTGGGCGACGAACTGGTCATCACCGACACTGCTCTGCCGGACGCGCTCGAAGCCGCTCTCCGCTGACACTCTTCGCGACATCGGGCCTTGACGGCTGGCGCACATCCCCCTCAGCGACCTGCGGCGATCTTCTACCTTGTCCCCCAGTGACGCCGACCCGAGAACCGGGCCGGCATGGCGGTCGAGCTGTACAGGTGATCGCGATTTGACCTCGAGTTCGGTTGAGGTTGCATGCTGGGACCGACATCAGCTGAACAGGGGAGAGTGTTGTGCGTGCGGTGTGGCTGAAGGAGTTCGGCGGGCCCGAGGTGCTCGTACCTGGAGACGCCCCCGATCCGGTCCCGGGGCCGGGGCAGGTGTTGATCGACGTCGCCTACGCCAACATCACCTTTGTGGAGACCCAGTTCCGGTCGGGCGCCCCGTCGCCGTTCAAGTCGGAGCTGCCGATGATCCCGGGCAACGGCGTCGGGGGCATCGTCACGGCGGTCGGCGAGGGCGTCGACTCCGGCCTGGTCGGCCGTCGGGTGGTGACCTCCACGGGGGGCTCCGGCGGTTATGCCGAACGGGCCGCGGTGGATGCCTCCGGGCTCTTTACCGTCCCCGACGGCCTGGAACTGGACGACGCGGTCGCGGTCTTGGCCGACGGGCGTACCGCGACCATGATGATCCGGGCGACCGCGCCACAGCCCGGGGAACGGGTTCTGGTCGAGGCGGCGGCCGGCGGCGTGGGCTCGCTCCTCGTGCAGCTCGCCAAGTCGGCGGGCGCCACCGTCGTCGGAGCGGCCGGGGGCTCGCGCAAGACCGGTGTGGCCCGCGACCTGGGCGCCGACGAGGTGGTCGACTATATGGCTCCGAACTGGACCGACGAGGTCGACCCCGTCGACGTCGTTTTCGACGGGGTCGGCGGCGACATCGCTCGGGCCGCCTTCGAACTGCTCGGCCAGGGCGGGCGGATGGTCAGCTTCGGGCTGGCGAGCGGAGAGTGGGCCGCCATCGAGGCGGAGGCCGCTGTTGCGCGCGGCATCACACTCGTCCAGGCGAAGCCCACCCCGGAGACGATGCGCGAGTACACCGAGAGCGCCCTCGCCGAGGCCGCGGGCGGACGGCTGCGGCCGCTGATCGGGCAGCGCTTCCCCCTCGACCGGGCCGCCGACGCGCACGCCGCCATCGAGTCGCGCGCCAGCGTCGGCAAGACCCTGCTCGAGGTGCGCTGATGCTCAAGGTCGGCGTGAACCTACCGTCGTTCGGCGTGGACGAGACCGCCGGGGTGCGCGAGCATGCCCGGCACGCCGAGGAGCTCGGCCTGGAGTCGGTCTGGGTCGGCGACCATCTGATCCCGGTGCGGCCGTTCCTCGACGGCACCATCGTGCTGGCCACGGCCGCCGCCGTCACCGAGCGCGTCAAGATCGGCTTCGGGGTGATGGTCCTGGCGCTACGCCCGGTCGCCTGGGCCGCCAAGCAGATCGCCAGCCTGCAGCACCTGTCCGGCGGTCGGGTGCTGCTCGGCGTCGGCTCGGGCGGCAGCGTGCACGGCGACGCAGCCTGGCGGGCCGTCGGTATCCCCTACGCCGAACGCGCGCAGCGCACCGACGCCGCCCTGGAGATCCTGCCGAGCCTGGTCGAGGGCAAGCCCACGAACGTGAACGGCGAGGTGATCACTCTCTCGCCGGGCGCGACGATGCCGCCCGTCCTCATCGGCGCCGGCCCCATGCGCCGAGCCGCCCGTTTCGCCGACGAATGGTATCCGGCGTTCTCCACGCCGGCCGAGATCGCCGAACAGACCCGCCAACTGGCCGGCCTCGCCGCCGAATACGGCCGTCCGGCGCCGCGCGTCACGATCGGCCTCAGCATCGGTCTCGGCGACCTGCCCACGTCGGTGATCGACGCTCAGGCCCGGTCGCTGATGGAGTACGGGATGACCGAGGAGGAGGCCCGTGGCGGCCTGGTCACCGGCCCACCCGCCGCGGCCGCCGAACAGTTGGCCGCACTCGCCGAGGTCGGCGTGCACCGCGTCATCGCGATGCCGTTCCCCGCCGACCGCCTCCGCCAGAGCGAGCTGCTGGCCGAGACCAACCGCCTCCTGAACCCCTGAAGGTCTGGGCCTGCCGCTCGGGTCAGTGCCACCAGCCTCAAAGTTGCGCTGGCCACTGCGAGCGACGGCTGCGGTGCCCGATCCTCCGCCCAGAAGCAGTCCGGCGTACGTTCAGGGCGAGCGGATGCCCGTCGCCGCCGACGTCGCCGAGCGAGCTTGAGAGCTCAGGTGCAGCAGCCGCCGCCCCACGCCTCGCACCAGTCGATGCCGTGGGTGTCGCGCAGCTCCCAGTAGAACCTGGTTCTAGGCCTTCGTCGCGGGGCCAGCTCGTCCAGCGAGTAGGCGTCGTGGAGCCGCCCGTTGACCATCGTCATCGCCACGGTGGTGGAGTTGCCGATGTCGTCGAGAGGGTTCTCGCGCAGCACGATCAGGTCGGCGAGCTTGCCTGCTTCGAGCGAGCCGATCTGGTGATCCACCCCGAGGCTCTCGGCCACGTTGATGGTCGCGGTCCGCAGCACCCGATGCGCCGGCATCCCACCCGCGGCCAGCAGGGCCATCTCCCAGTGCATGGCCAGCCCCGGGATCTCGCCGTGCGAACCGGCGTTGATCCGCACGCCCGCCTGGTCGAGCCGGTTGACCGAGCGGGAGACGGCCAGGACGCCGATGTCGTACAGCTCGTCGGCCACGTGGATCGTGGTCATGGCCCGCGCGTAGGGCGGCGCCTCGTACGGCGTGTTCAACGGGCTGTAGCCGCTCAGGCAGGCCTGGACATACGTGCGGACCCGGGGGTCCTTCCACACCTCGGTCCGCTGGTACATGTAGTTCTCGCCGAACAACTCGCCGAACGCGACCACCAGCGTGGGCGTGTTGGACACGCCGGACAGGGCCATGAGCCGCACCACGTCGTCGTAGAGGGTCGCGACGGGCAGGTTGTGCTCGAGGTTGGTGTGGCCGTCCAGGATCATGCTGATGTTGTTGTAGAAGTGCGTCTCGCCTTCTACGACGATGTTGACGCCATGTTCCCGGGCGGCCTTGACCAGCATCTGCCGGTGCCGGCGCGCGGGCTGCTTGTAGCTCTTGACGCTCAGCGCGCCCAGGGCCTTCTTCCTGCCCAGCACGCCCGCGGCGTCCGCGTAGGTCTCGATCGGGCTGTAGAGGTGGAAGACGTTCTGCGGACGGCCGTGGATGGCCGAGCCGGTGCCGATCCAGCGGGGACCGACCGTCAGCCCGGCCTGCGTGGTCTCCGTGCTCTCGAAGCTCGGCAGCTCGGAGGGGAACGGGTCGAAGTTCGTGGTCACGCCGAAGGCCAGCGCGGCGAACCTGGCCGCCTGCTTCTGCGGGGTCAGGCCGTTCTCCGAGCCGCCGTCGATGTGCCCGTGGGCGTCGATGAGCCCCGGCATCACCGTCATGCCCGAGCAGTCGATGACGGTGGCGTCCTCCGGCACGGTGACCTGCCCGACCGCGACGATGCGGTTGCCCCGTACGACGACCGTGCCCTGGCGGTGGACCTCCTCGCCGCGCATCGTGATCACGGTGCCGCCGACCAGCGCCACGCACCCGTCGGGCACGTCGGCGTCCACGGTGAGCTTCACCGGCGAGGGCCGCTCGATCAGTGACCAGTCGCCGGTCTCCCGCACGTGCAGCTCCGGCCCGACCGCCCAGTGCACGCTGCGGCCGTCGGCTGCCCAGGCCAGCGCGTAGCCTCCGTGCTCGGTGAGCCGGTGGCAGGGCAGCTCGCGGGTTTCCGCCGTGACGAGCAGCTCGTGGCCGGTCTCGCGGTACGGGATGACGTGGTACTGGTCGGCGTTCCGAAACGCCAGCCACCCGCGGTCCGGGCTCAGCCGCAGCTCGTAGGTGTCGGGGTCGGCCGCGCGGGCGTGCACCCTGCGGTCGCCGCCGCGCAGGTCCACGCTGAAGAGCACCTCGACAGGCATGTCGCCGGAGGAGTCCACGGCGGTGGCGTAGACCCGGGAGCCGTCCGGGCCGAAGGCCGGGGCGTCGTCGGCCGGGCCCAGGTAGCGGGGTTCGCCGCCGCCGCTGCTCACCACGTACAGGCCGGGGCGGGCGGAGGAGCCGCCGAGCTGCACGTCGTGCTCCTGCAACCGGTACGCGATCAGTGTCCCGTCGGGGCTGAAGGCGGGCTGGCGCAGCACCCCGGACGACGCGGTCACCTCGAGAGCCTGGTCCCAGCGGTCCCGCCGGCACACTCGCAGCGTGCTGCCGCGTTCGTCGTCCCACTCGACGTAGGCGAGCCGGCGGCCGTCGCGGCTGTAGGCGGGCTCGACGGCGTGCAGCGTGTGGTCGCCGACGGGGACGACGGCGTCCTTGCCCCGGGTGGTGTGCCAGAGCCGGCCCAGCGCGGTGAAGGCCACGTCCTGCCCGCCGGGCGCGACGGCCAGGTGCCGCACCGCGCGCGCCACCACCTTGTCCGGCGCCAGGTCGTGCCGGACGCGGACCGGCTCGGTGACCGTGTGGCGGCACTCGGCGGTGAACGGGATCGGCGCGTGCTCGCCGCTGTCCATGTCGATCCGCCGCAGGCCGCCACCCGCCCAGATGGCGACATGGCGGCTGTCGGGGAACCAGGAGAACCTCGGGTAGTAGTTGCCCTGGAGCTCCCAGACCGCCTGATTGTCGCGGTCGAGGCCGTCGAAGACCGGGCGCTGCCTGCCGTCGCCGGTCAGGTCCAGGCAGAACAGCACGGTCTTGGCCATGACGCGGCGGATGAACGCGAGCCGCCTGCCGTCGGGGGAGAGGGCCGCCCGGATGGCGCCGCCGAAGCCGCCGACGACCGTGTCGGTGTGCCCGTCCTCCAGCCTGCGCCGCCGGATGGAGTAGGTGGCGTGGTTGGCGTCCACGTAGATCTTGGGGTTGACCAGGCGCTCGGTGTAGTAGAGCCAGGCGCCGTCCGGCGAGAGCGCGGGTTCCAGCACGTCGCGCCCGCTCGGCGGCACGTCCACGAGGAGCCGGCCCTGTCCGGGGCCCTCGAAGAGGCGGATCTGGGAGGAGAAGAGCTTGCGGTGCGCGCGGAAGATGGCCGGCGCGATCACGCTGCGCCCGTCCGGGCCCCAGATGGGGTCGGTCAGGAGCATGTCGGTGTCCCGCGTGAGCCGGCGCGGGTTCGAGCCGTCGATGCCGCAGACCCACAGGTTGTCGAACCCGTCGGCGTCGCTGAGGTAGAGGATCTCCGTCCCGTCCGGGCTGACGGACGGCATCCGGTGCATCGCCGGGCCGCCCAGCAGCAGGGTGGCCGTGCCGCCGCCGGCGGGAACGGAGTAGAGGTCGCCGAGCAGGTCGAAGACGATCGTCGTTCCGTCGGGGGTGACGGAGACGCTCATCCAGGTGCCCTCGGAGGTGGTGAACGAGATCTCCCGCGAGGGCTGTCCGGTCGCGGCGATGTCCCAGGTCATACGGCGACCTCCGTCCAGCCGTCCGCGGTGACCGCGCATGGGCCGCCCTCCTGCAGGACCAGGGTGCGGCGATCGAGGTCGAAGCTGATGAGCATCTTCGTCTCCCACCGGTCGGTCTCGGGAGCGCCGGGCCGGGGGTGCGCGCAGACCGGCGCGCCGTCCTCCCAGTGGTGGATGAGCCCCTTCGCCCATTCGGTACGGCTCTGCGCGGTCATGACGGACCTGCGCTCGCGCAGCACCTCCATGCGGGGCAGGGTGTCGTCGCCGATGGCCGCCAGCCGGTCGCCCCTGGCGAGGCCCGGGTCGAGGAAGTGGTTGGTGTGCAGCAGGAATCCCTCCTCGGGCGGGAGCACCACGACCTCCTCGGGCGAGGCCTCGATGACGGCGCCGTCCGCGCTTCGCCCGTCCCAGGTGAGCACCGTGAACGAGGCCGAGGCCGTGAGCGGGGCCGAGCGGACGATGTCCACGGCGTCCTGTACGGATCGCGCGGTGTCGAGCACCTGCCTGGCGACCGCGTGGATGGGCACACCTTCCCGCGTGCCGTCGGAGGTGTGGCAGAGCAGCGTGAACAGCAGCCCGAGCCCGGAGCTGTTGATGCCGGCCTTGCCGAGCACGCCGTTCTCGGCGAACGTGGCGACCGTCAGGTCCGCGGGCGAGGTGTGCTTCAGCACGGTGAAGTTGCCGACCGAGGGGATCCAGTCCCAGGTCTGCAACGCCCTGGGCGGCTCGCCCGGGGGCAGCCAGGCCGCCGCCGTGCACTCCTTGAGCCCGGCGATGGAGCCCCTGACCAGGATCTCGGTCCGGCAGTTGAGCGCCGCGACCTCCCACAGCTCCAGGCCCGTGCCCTGGGCCACGCCCTCCAGCTCGGTGGCGAGCCCGGGGGACCAGGCGCGCAGGTGCTCGTAGCCCTGCTCGGCGATGCGGCGCACGGTGTGCCGGTCGAGCTTGGCCGCGTCGAAGAGCCAGGCGTAGTCCTTGGCCGTGCCGTGGATCTGGGCCCGCCAGCGTTCCCCGATGCCGCGGCCGCGAGTGAGCGGGTCGCGTTCGTCCGAGAAGTGGTAGTTGATGGACATCGGCGCCTCAGAACCGCAGGTGGCGGCCGATGGGCACGACCATCGGGGTCTGCGAGACCGGGTCGGGGATCACCTTCGACTTCAGCCCGAAGACCGCCTCCACCAGCTCCTCGGTGACGATCGCGCCGGGCTCGCCCTGGGCCACGATCTCCCCCTTGCGCATGGCGATCAGGTGGTGGGCGTAGCGGCAGGCGAGGTTGAGATCGTGCAGTACGACGGCGATGGTCCGTCCCTCCTCGCGGTTGAGCTGTACCAGCAGGTCCAGCACGTCGACCTGGTGTTGTACGTCGAGATACGTCGTGGGTTCGTCGAGCATGAGGATGCCGGTCTCCTGGGCCAGGGCCATCGCGATCCAGACGCGCTGGCGTTGCCCGCCGGACAGCTCGTCCACGGACCGGCCCGCGATCTCGGCGGTGCCGGTGGCCTGCAGCGCCCAGGCGACGACCCGCTCGTCCTCGTCGGTCCACTGCCTGAACCACTTCTGGTGCGGGTAGCGGCCCCGGCACACCAGGTCGGCCACCGTGATCCCCTCGGGTGCGGTGGGCGTCTGCGGCAGGATGCCGATCTTGGTCGCGAGCTGCTTGGACGGCATCTCGTGGATCGCCTTGCCGTCGAGCGTCACGACGCCGCCGCGCGGCTTGAGCAGCCGGGCCAGCGCCCGCAACGTCGTGGACTTGCCGCAGGCGTTCGCGCCCACGAGGACGGTGATCTTGCCGGGTGGGATGTCGATGTCCAGGCCGCTGACGATGTCGGCACCGTCGTAGCCGAGCCTGAGCCGGCGGCCGCACAACTGCTGCTCCCGCTCCGGCGGTCCGGCGGGGGAGTCCAGGGTCACCGCGTGCGGCAGGTCGTCCGCTCGGAAGGATGGCATCGCCGTCAATCTCCTTGTCCTGAGCTGTTCGTGGTGGCCAGCAGCCAGAGCAGGTACGGGGCGCCGGCGATGCCGGTGATGATTCCGACGGAGACCTCGGTGCTGGCCAGCGCCGTACGGCCGACCAGGTCGGCCACGCACACCAGGACGGACCCGGTCAGAGCGGCCAGCAGCAGCGCGGGCCCCGGTGACCTGGCCAGCCGCCGGGCCACCGGAGCGGAGACGAACGCCACGAAGGCCACCGGCCCGGCCGCGCCGATCCCGGCGCCGGCCAGCGCCACCCCCGCGACCAGCAGGAGCAGCCTGGCCCGCTGGACGGGCACGCCGACGGCTGTCGCGGAATCGTCGCCGAGCTCCAGCACGTTGAGCTGCTTGCCGAGGGCCAGCGTGACCGGGATCAGCACCAGCAGCATCAGCACGACCGGTTCGATGTTCTCCCAGCCCCGCCCGTTGAGGCTGCCGCTCAGCCAGAGCGCGGCGGAGGCCGCGTCGTGCGTGTGGGCGCGGGTCCAGAAGAACTGCGTCAGCGCGGTGGCGACCGCCCCGACGCCGATGCCGATCAGGACCAGGCGGTAGCTCGACAGCCCGCGCCGGTAGGCGAAGCCGTAGATGAGGGCGGCGGTGAGCAGCGCGCCGATCGTCGCGGCGAGGGAGAGCGGCAGGCCGCTCAGCCCCAGCAGGGTGAGCCCCATCACCGCGGCCAGGCTGCCGCCCGCGGTGATGCCGAGGACGTCCGGGCTGGCCAGCGGGTTGCGCGCGAGCGACTGGAAGACCGCGCCGGACATGCCGAACGCGGCCCCGACCAGCACGGCGAGCAGCGCCCTCGGTAGGCGCAGCGACTGGATCACGAACACCTCGCCGCGCTCGCCCGACCCGAACGCCGCGGGCAGCACGCGCAGGAGCGAGATCGTGAAGTCGCCGACGGACAGGCTCAGGCAGAACGCCAGCAAGGCGGCCAGCGCCAGGCCGATGGTGACCGCGCGCTTGCGCCCGGCCACGCGGGCGCGCGTACGCGACACGTGGAGGAGGACGTCGTAGGTCGTCATAGGGAGGCCAGATTCTTGCGGCGGACGAGGGCGATGAACACCGGCGCGCCGAGCAGCGCGGTCACGATGCCGACCTGCAGCTCGGCCGGCGCCGCCACGAGCCGGCCGACCACGTCGGCGGCCAGCAGCAGCACGGGGGCCAGCACCGCGCTGTAGGGCAGGATCCAGCGGTAGTCGGGGCCGACGATCGCGCGGGCGATGTGCGGCACGGTCAGGCCGATGAAGACGATCGGCCCGGCCGCGGCGGTGGCGGCGCCCGCCAGGATCATGACCGCGACGCCGCAGACGATCCGAGCGCGGGTCACGTTCTCGCCGAGAGAGCGGGCCACGTCGTCGCCGAGCGCGAGCGTGTTGAGCACCCGGCCGCTGACCAGCGCCAGGACGGCTCCCACGGCGACGAAGGGCCACACCTGTGCGGCGATGTCGGCGCCGCGGCCCGCCAGCGATCCGGTGGACCAGGCCCGGTAGGCGTCCATGGTCCTGACGTCCAGGAGCTGGACGAGCGTGGTGAAGGAGGCCAGCAGGGCCGTGACCGCCGTGCCCGCCAGCGCGAGCTTGACGGGCGTGGCGCCGTCCCTGCCGATGCTGGAGATCAGGTACACGACCACCACCGCGACGCCGGCGCCGAAGAAGGCGAACCACACGTAGCCGAGCAGGGTCGTGACGCCGAAGAACTGCACGCCGGTCAGCACCGCGAGCGCGGCGCCCGCGTTGACGCCGAGGATGCCGGGCTCGGCGAGCGGGTTGCGGGACACGCCCTGCATCACGGCCCCGGCCAGCCCGAGCGCCAGCCCGGTGAGCAGTCCGATGGCCGTGCGCGGGAGGCGCAGGGAGCGGATGACGGTCTGCGCCTCGTCCGCGGGGTCGAAGCGCAGGAGCGCGTCGAACACCGACGACGCCGGCAGATGCCGGGAACCGAGCACCAGGCCGGCCAGGGCGACCGCGGCCAGCACCGCGATCGCGACGACCAGCCCGGCGGGGCGGCCCAGCCCGGTGACCAGGCCCTTGCGGGGCGCCGCCTGGCTCTGCCGGAAGGAGGTCCGTACGGTGGCGGCCATGCGGGCTACACGCTCCCCGAGCGCTTGAGCACGGCGGTGAGATCCTGGATCTGCTTGGTGTAGTCGGCGTAGTTGAGCGAGACCCGCACCCAGCTGCCGACCTGGCCCGCCTGCACGGCCTTCATGGCGTTCCAGGTCGGATACTTCTTCAGCGCCTCGTTGCCGAGGGTGTAGCCGCGGGCGTCCACCAGGACGACGCTCGGCTGGTACTTGGCGGCGTTCTCCCAGCTGACCGCCTCGTAGTAGGAGCTGACGAGCTTGCCCTTGGGAGTCATCACGTTGACCCCCCAGTCCTTAAGGTCGAGCAAGTCGGGGAACAGGTCGGGCACGGCGAAGTAGACCTGCTCCTGCGCCGGGGTCACGGCCAGCACGGTGAGGTTCGAGCGCTCCTTGGCGGTGCTCTTCAGCTCGTCGACCGCGCTCTGCCACGTGGTGCGGGCCTGCGCGATCGCGCCTGCGTCGACGTCCGCGCCCAGGGCCTTGGCCAGCTCGGAGAAGCGCTGGATGACGTGCGAGGACGGCTTGGTCGAGTCGACGGCCAGGATCGGGGCGATGGCCTTGGCGTCGTTCTGCATCTTCTCGGTCTGGAAGCCGTACACGCCGCCGGGGAACAGCACCCCGTCGCCCGTGTAGAAGGTCGAGACGATGACGTCCGGCCTGAGCGCCGCCAGCTTCTCCATCTTGACCTCGCCGAAGACCTCGCCGATCGACTCGACGCCGCTCAGGTCGAGCCCCTTGAGCATGGGATTGCCGGCGAAGGGCGCGCCGCCGAAGATGCCCACCGGTTTGATGCCGAGGTGCATCAGGGCGTTGGCGGCGTCCTCCTGGGCGACGACCCGGATGTCCTTCTTGTCGAGCCGAACCGTTTCGGCACGGTCGTCGGTGAAAGAGAACGAACCTGCCGCCGCGGATGCCTCCCTTGCCGGCTCGGGCTGTGACCCGCAACCGGTCACGACAAGCAACGCTGCGGTAACCAGAGCGATAAGACGAGGGCGAATGCTGAAACTGTCAGGCGATGTGGGGGGCGCGCTCATGTTGTTCCTCTCTCGGCGCCTGTCCGGTGCTCTCTCAGCCCGTTGACGTGCAGCGCTGGCGGCCGAAGCGTTCTATGCCTGAACGTTTCGGCACATACAACCACCGGCCATTGGCAGTGTCAACGGTCAATCAGGAAGCGAAGTCGCCGAGCTGATGACGGGCTGTCCGGAGACTGTTGCGTCTTTCGGGGGAGATGCCTATGGTTGCCGAAACGTTTCGGCATATGCGAGGCACGTGTGACGATCCACCTCCCCCCACGGACGGTCACGGACCGGCCCACGCTGGCCAACTGGCTGCGGGCGCCGTACAACCGCTGGTCGTTCCAGCACGTCAGAGAGATCACACCGACCGCGGCCATCGCGCGCGGCACGGGGCCCGTCATGGAGCTGCCGGAGGCGCCCCTGCCGCTCGGCGAGCGCGAGGTGACCTACACCTCGCATCCCGACGACGGCGGCGCGACCGGCTCGGAGCCGCTGGCCCGGCTGCTCGAGCGCACCTACACCGACGGTTTCCTGGTGCTGCACCGGGGCCGGCGGGTCTTCGAGCACTACGACAACGGCATGACCCCGGCGACGGTGCACCTGTGCATGTCGATCTCGAAGTCCATCACCGCCACGGCGGTCGGGCGCGCGGTCGCGGACGGGACACTGAGCCCCGAGGACCTCGTGGGCGACCTCGTCCCCGAACTGGCCGGCACCGGCTTCGCGGACGCGACCGTGCGCCACCTGCTCGACATGCGCACGGGCACCGCGCCGATGACGGCCGGGCAGGCCAGGACCGACATGGAGGCGACGCTGTGGGCGCCCATGTCGCGCCCGGGCGTGAACACCGACCTGACCTCGTACTTCGCCGAATGGCAGAACGACCGGCCACACGGCGGCGACTTCCAGTACCGCTCGGCGCTGACCTGCGTGCTGGCCCGGGTGGCCGAGCACGTGACCGGCACCCGGCTGCCCGAGCTGGTCTCGCGCGAGGTCTGGCAGCGGATCGGCGCGGAGCGCGAGGCCGAGATCTGCGTGGACGGCCACCGCAACGCTCTGGCGGACGTCGGGGTCTCGTGTACGTTGCGGGACCTGGCCCGCTTCGGGGAGGCCATGCGGCGCAACGGCTCCGTGGACGGCGTCGAGGTCGTCCCGCGCGCCTGGGTGGCGGACACGCTGGTCCCGGACGCTGACCAGCGGCCGGCGTTCGTCCGGCACGGCGCCCGCTACCTGCCCGGTCCCGGCGCCTACTACCGCAATCAGTGGTGGGTCGTCGAGTCCGGCCCGCAGGGCGCGATCTACATGGCGCTGGGCATCCACGGGCAACTGCTGCTGGTGCACGAACCGGCCGAGGTGGTCGTCGCGAAGTTCTCGACCTGGCCGCAGGGCTGGTCCACGCTGCTCGCCGAGGACACCATCAGCGCCTGCGTGTCCCTGGCCGCGTCGCTGGCGGACGGATGAGCGGGCGCGGCGCTCAGCGCCTGGTGGTCGATTCGCGTACCCGCAGCGCGGTCTCGATGACGACCGGGCCCGCGGCCTTCTCCCCGCTCACCCGCCTGGCCAGCAGGTCCACTGCCGCCCTGGCCATCTCCACGGGCCGCAGGTCCACGGCCGTGATGGCGGGCGAGGAGCCCTGCAGTATCTGCCCGTCCATGCCTCCGGCCAGCAGGATGTCGCCGGGCACCGAACGTCCGGACTCGACGATCGCGTCGAGCGCGCCGAGCGGGGTGCCGTACGGGATGGCGAAGATGGCGTCCGGCGGGTTCTTGAGGCGCAGCAGGCTGCGCACGCCCGCCGCCGCGGTCGCCCTGGGCCGCTCCACGTCGATCAGGCGCACCTGCGACTTGACGCCGTGCTCGGCGCACCAGCGCGCGTACGCCGCGGAGGTGTCCTCGAACCACGCCCACGGCGCGTCGGCCGTCACCAGCGCGATGCGCTCGGCGCCCTGGGCGGCGAGATGGTCGAGGACCTGCACGGTGCTGCCGGCGTTGTCGGTCTCCACCCACCAGCCGTCGGTGCGCTGGATGTCGCGGTCGATGGTCACCGCGGGCACGCCCGCGTTGTTGAGCACGGTGAGCGCCTGGTCGCCCTCGCGCGGATCGGCGATGATCACGCCGTCGACGTCGAGCCGGGCGAGATCCCTGACGTCCGTGGGCCGCGGGGCAACCAGGAGCTGCCGGTCGGAGTCGACGGTGGCCGCGGCGCAGGCGGCCACCAGTGCCATGTCGTACTCGGCGTTCACCAGCCACTCGCCCACGCCCACGTGGCCCACCGGCAGGCACATGGCGAACACGCCCGTGCGGCCCGAGCGCAGGGCGCGGGCCGAGCGCCGGGGACGCCACCCGACCTGCGAGACGGCGGTCAGCACCCGTTCGCGGGTCGCGGGATCCACCCGTCCCTTGCTGTTGACGACGTCGGAGACCGTCGTCATGGACACCCCCGCCTGGATCGCCACATCACGGATCGTGGGGCGGGCTCGCTTCGTGGCCATGCAGGGACTCCGTCTGTGTCGGGGGCCGCGCAGCGGCGAGGACAGGCCATTTGTAGCCGTGCCGAAAGGTTTCGTCAAAGGAGGAGAGAGCGGTGCCTGCTGAAGCGGTGACGTTGGAGAACTGGATGCGACCGCCGTACAACGTCGTGGGGTATCAGCGCATCAGGGAGCTGATACCCACCGCGGTCATCTCCCGAGGTGAGGGGCCCGCGTTCGACCTCGAAGGGGGCGGGAGCAGCCTGCTTCTCAGGGGCTTGGCCGACCGGACCCACACCGACGCCCTGGTCGTCCTGCACCGCGGCCGGGTGATCCACGAGCAGTACGAGAACGGCATGGGGCCCGGCACGCGGCATCTGTGCATGTCGGTCTCCAAGTCCATCACTGCCACGGCCGTCGGCTCGGTGATCGCCTCGGGGGCGCTGTCGCCCGATGACGAGGTCTGCGCGATCGTGCCGGAGTTCCGCGGCACCGGGCTGGAGGGGGCCACCGTCCGCCATGTGCTGGACATGCGTACGGGGACACGCGAGGACATCACCACCCTGGAGCTCCAGCGCGCCTACTACTCCACCTGCCTATGGGCTCCTCCGGCGAGCTTCCCCGAGTCACCGGGGGAGGAGGACTCGCGCAGCCACCTGTGGCGGCTGACCCAGGTGCGCCCGCACGGCGGCGACTTCGAGTACCGCTCGACCCTGACGTGCGTGCTGGCGATCCTGGCCGAGCGCGCGACGGGACTCCGGCTCCCCGAACTGGTCTCCCAGCACCTCTGGCAGCGGCTCGGCGCCGAGCACGACGCCGAGATCACGGTCGACCGCAACGGCAACGCGCTGGCGGACATCGGGATCTGCTGCACGGCACGCGACCTCGCCAGGCTCGGCGAGGTGCTGCGGCGGGGCGGCCGGCGCCCGGACGGGGCGCGGGTGGTGCCGGAGCCCTGGGTGGCCGACACCCTGAGCCCCGACGCCGGTCAGCCGGCGGCCTTCACCAGGCACGGCTCGGCGTACCTGGACCTGCCCGGCGCCTACTACCGCAACCAGTGGTGGGTCGCCGACAAGGGCGGGATCTACCTGGCGCTCGGCATCCACGGCCAGCTGCTCTTCGTGCACGAGAAGGCCGAGGTGGTCATCGCCAAGTTCTCCTCCTGGCCGGAGCCGTGGATCGAGGACCTGGCGCGGACGACTGTCGAGTTCTGCATGGACATATCAGCGGATATATGCGCAAACTAACGACTGTTACGTTTCTAACGCAACGGAAGGATGTGGGCCGATGAACGCGGCCGCATGGGGTCTTGGCGCGGCGGTGCTGCTGGCCTCGATCGTGGAGATGGTCGAAGCGCTCACGATCGTCATGGCGATGGGCATGACGCGGAGCTGGCGATCGACGCTCATGGGCGTGGCGGCGGCCCTCGTGGCCCTGACCGCCTTCACCGCCGCCGCCGGCTACGCCCTGGCGACCTGGCTGCCGGAGGCGGCGCTGCAGCTCGCGATCGGCGGCCTGCTGCTGATCTTCGGCCTGCAGTGGCTGCGCAAGGCGATCCTGAGATCGTCGGGGCGCAAGGCCATGCACGACGAGGACCAGATCTACGCCGAGGAGGTGGCCGCCGCCAGGAACGCGGGCGAGGTCAGCGCCAAGGGGCTCGACTGGTTCTCGTTCATGATCAGCTTCAAGGGCGTCTTCCTCGAAGGCGTCGAGGTCGTCTTCATCGTGATCACCTTCGGCCTGAGCGCCGGCAACCTGCCGGTGGCGATCGCGGCGGCCGTGGTCGGTGTGCTCCTCGTGCTCGTCGTGGGCATCGCCGTCAGGGGACCGCTGTCGAAGGTGCCGGAGAACACCCTCAAGTACGGCGTCGGGCTGCTGCTGGCCGGCTTCGGCACGTACTGGTCGGTCGAGGGGCTCGGCATCTTCACCGCGAGCCGCGAGAGCCTGGAGTGGCCGGGCGCCGACCTGGCGATCCTGGTGCTCATCGCCGCCTGGTACGGGCTGTCGCGCCTGATGGTCCGCGCGCTCAGACGGCCGTCGCCGGCTCAGGCCGGGGCTGTTTCCACCACGTCAGGGAGCTAGACATGGGGTTCATCCGAGGGTTCGGACAGTTCTGGTACGACCTGATCGTCGGCGACGACTGGAAGATCGCCGTCGCCGTCGTTGTCACGCTGGCGCTCGGCACGGTGGCGCTGCTGGGGTTCGCCGTGCCGACGGTGGTCCTCACGCCGGTGGTCGGTGTGGGCCTGATGGCGGCCTTCGCCATCGCGTTGCGGATCGACACACGCGACCGCTAGATCTCTCATGTCCCGTCGCCCCGACAGCGATCGGACCGCCAGGCTCGCCACCGCCTGGCGGTCCGCCGCCACGTCTCGCCGGGCTGCCGCAACAGCATCCGCCGCGCCCGCTTCTACAAGTGGCAGCGCCACTACCGGGACGGGGGGCGCCACGCCGCGTGTCCGTGCGGCTGGAGTAACCCCGCTGAGTGCGAACGCCCCGTCCGCCTCCGGGGCGGCGCCCGATGCCGATCGACCGCGTGCCCAGCGAGCCGACCAGGCTGCGGGCCGCGGTCTGGCGCAAGCTGTATGGATCGCCCACCTCCCGCTATCCGTGGTTGTCTTCCCCGTCCTGCGCATCAACACCGGGAGGCCAGAGAAGCGATTGGGCAAATGTCCGGCTTATGTCCGGGTAGCGCCCTGGTCGGCCGATGGTGTGATCTTCACAATCGTGCCGTGAACCTCCAGCGGATCATTCGGTCCTTACACATCACGGCCCTCTCCCTCCTGATGGTCGCCTCCTCAGCGGTGCTCTGGGCGGGGGCGACGCCGGCCCAGGCCGTCACGGGAGCCGGCCCGGTGGCCGACGGCACGTACGGTTTCGTAGCGAAGGTGAACGTCGGCGAGACGCATAGCTGCACCGGAGCCCTCGTCAGCCCGCAATGGGTGATCACCGCCACCAGTTGTTTCGCCTCCCCAGGGCAGTCCGTCACGAGCGGAGCGCCGAAGACGGCGACGACGGTGACGGTCGGCAGGACGGACCTGTCCGGTTCGGGCGGGCGGGTGCTGCCCGTGGAATGGATCCACCCGCACAGCGACCGGGACGTCGTGCTGGTCAAGCTGGCGCTGCGGGCCGTCGGCATCACGCCTGCCCTGGTCGGCTCCACCGTTCCTGCCGCGGGGGACGCGCTGCAGGTCGTGGGCTATGGACGAACGGCTGGGCAGTGGGCGCCCAACCGGGTGCATGCCGCGCCGATCGTGGCGGGGGCCGTGGCCGCCGGCTCGTTCGGCTGGACCGGAGCGAACGGCAGTGACGTGAGCGCCTGTCAAGGCGACGCGGGCGCGCCGGTGCTGCGCACGAGCGGGGACCGCACGGAGCTCGTCGGGCTCAGCTCCGGCGCGGGCCAGGGAGGCTGCCTGGGCGCCGCCGGCGACGGGGCGCGCGGGGGCGACGCGGCGCGGCTGGACGACCTGGCGAGCTGGATCCGCACGGTCGCGATCGAGCCCACCACGTCCTTCGCACAGTACGGCGGCAGCGTGACCGGTATCGGCGGCTATGACCTGAAGGACAACCGTGATCAGGCGGTGGCCTTCGATTACGACCATTCGGGAAAGCTGGATCACCTGCTGCTCTACCGCCCGGGCTCGCAGATCGTCTTCATCGTCAAGCGGAGGACGGACGGCACCTACGCCCCGGTCTTCTCCTCGACCACTGGTATCGGTGGCTATGACCTGAAGGACAATCGGGACCGCATCATCGCCTTTGACTACAAGGGTTCGGGAAAACTGGACCATCTGCTGCTCTACCGTCCGGGCGGGCATACGGCCTGGATTCTCGAGCACGGCGCGGGCAACACCTTCAAAGCCGTCTTCAACAGCTCGGCAGGCATCGGCGAATATGACCTGCAGGGCGCCGAGGACCAGATCATCGCCTACGACTACCAGCATTCGGGGAAGCTGGACCATCTGCTGTTGTACCGGCCGGGGACCGGTATGGCCCGCATTCTCCGGCACAACGGTAATGCCACGTTCACGACGGTCTTCGCCACGGCCGACGGTGGGATCGGCGGATACAACCTGAAGGATGTCAAGGACCGGATCATCGCCTTCGACTACACGGGTTCGGGGAAGCCGGATCACCTGGTGCTCTACCGTCCGGGCGGGCAGACGGCCTGGGTCCTCGAGCACGGTGCGGGGAGCACGTTCAGGGCCGTCTTCAACAGCTCGGCCGGCATCGGAGGTTATGACCTGAAGAGCACGGCGGATCAGATCATCGCCTACGACTACGAGCACACGGGCAGGCTGGATCATCTGCTGCTCTACCGTCCGGGCGGAAAGACGGCCTGGATCCTTCGGCACGGTGCGGGCAATTCGTTCGCGGCTGTGTTCCACAGTTCGACCGGCATCGGCGGTTACGACCTGGAGCTGGCGAAGGACCGCATCATCGCCTTCGATCTCACGAGCACGGGCGGGCAGAGCCATCTGTTCGCCTACCGTCCGGGTGACCAGATCGCCTATTTCGCGGGACGGGCTCTTCCTCCTGTACGGGTGGTTCCGGTCACCGTGACGCCCGTCATCGGCCCGGACTCCATCGTGGAGAGGTTCGCCTACCCCGCGCACTTCCCGCACGAATACGCGGGCACCTCCGGTCAGACCGATTGGGGTACGGAAAAGGCCGAGGAGAAGAACTTCGAGCTGATCTCCGGGAACGGCGGGATCATCTGGGTCTCGTGCAGCTCGTCCCCGGAGAACGGGGTCGGCGTGCTCAAGGTGTTCCCGGGCCTGCTGAACGGCGACACCGAGGTCGGCGAGCCGCACCTCGGCGTGACGGCGGTCTGCTTCAAGGTCCTCGGCTCCGGCGGATGGGTGAAGCTCCGGATCCCGAACGTCTTCGAGGTGCAGGGAGACAGCCGCTCGCCGGGCGCCGGCCACGACGTGGACGCGACAGTCGTCAACGTGGAGACCGGGACGGAGCGGACCAAGCGCGTCGAGCGGGACGAGAGCGAGCAGTTCGGACGTACGGATGTCACGTGTGACGAGAGTGACCCGGACTATCCCGAGAACTGCAGGGAGACCCTCCTGGAACTGCGGGTCGTCGGCTGAGTACGAGACGGCCGGTCGGGCGCATGAGCTCCGGCCGGCCGTTCCGCCCATTCATTGACCACATCGATGGAAATGGTGGAAGTGAATACGATTCGAGCGTTATGTGGTGGTGGCAGGACGGCAGGGGTCATCGGCACCGTGCTCTCGCTGCTTCTCGCAGGCAGCCCCATCACCGAGGCAAAAGCGGCGGCGAACCCGCCCCCGGCACCGGTGTGCGAACGTCAGGTGGTTCTGGAAGCGTGGGTGACGGGCGGCGTGAATGTGCGTCCGGCCGCCGAGAGGGCGCTGCTCGGGGACAGAGCGGCGGTCTGTGCCCTGCTCGCCGAGCTTCCCCGGCTCGTGGCGCAGGACGATCGTGAGCAGGTCGGCCGCATCAAGTCCCGGGGCGAGCCTGAGGTGGCCGCCGCTGCCAATGCCGCCCTGCTCTCGGACGACCCCGGCGCCGTGGCGAAGTTTCTCGACGGTGGCTGGGAGACCGCCCGGGAGATCGACCTGCGCGCCAGCGTGAACAAGATGAAGGCGGCCGGCGGACCGGAGGTCAAGGCCGCCGCGAACGCGGTGCTGCGCAACGGGTCCCGTGCGGACCTGGGGAAGTTCATCGACTCCGGCTGGCGGGTGCCGTACCGGATCGACCTGCGCGTGGTCGTCAACCGGGCGATGTCCGAAGGGGGCCCGCAGGTGCAGGCCGCGGCGAACCGGGCACTCCAGGACGGCAGCCTGGAGATGCTGGAGCGTTTCGCCCAGATCGACTGGGGTGTGGCCCAGGCCCGGGACAACGAGAACCAGACCTTGAACGATCTCCGGGCGAGCGCCACCGAGGCGACCCGCCGCGCGGCGTTCGAGACGATCTCCGCGGTCGCGCAGGCCGACCGTGCGAAAGCCGAGGCCGCGGCGGCCAAGAGCGACGCGGAAGAGGCGCAACGCCTCGCCTCGCTGGCCGGGCAGGAGTCGGCGGAGGCCAAGCGTCAGGCCCAACGCGCTGCTGAGGCCGCCGACCGTGCCGCGGCCGCGTCCCGGGTCGCCGTACAGGCCGCGCGGACAGCGGCGACGGCCGCGCGCGCAGCCTCAGGGGCCGCCGCACGCGCGGCGACCGCGGCGGCGCGGGCGCACACGAAGTCGGACGAGGCGTGGGCGGCCGCGACGGCGGCGGAGCTGGACGCGGCAGCCGCTGCCAAAGCGGAGCAGTACAACCGGGACATGCAGCGGATCGGCCCGGAGATCACCGCGTTGATCTCGCCCATCAATCAGATCATCATCGTGACCGAGCAGGCGCGCGCCGCGGTCGCCGCCGCCGATTCGGCCAGGGCGAACACCGAGGCCGCCGGACGCGCGGCCGAGGCCGCCGGGCGTTATGCGGGGCAGGCCAGCGCCGAGGCCCGGAACGCGTTCGCAGCGGCCGCGCGGGCGAAAGCGAGCGCGGACCAGGCGAGGCGCGCCACCGAGGAGACGGTACGTCAGGCCGACATCGCCAAGGACGCGGCCGGAAAGGCGCGCGACGCGGCGACGCGCGCCGTGACCTACGCGGAGCAGTCGGCGAGCGCCGCGGCGAGCGCTGCCCAGCACGCGGGCAGCGCCGTCAACGCGGCCGAGCTGGCGACGCAGCACGCGAACAACGCCTACCGCGCGGCGGAGGACGCGTTGCAGGCGGCTGAGACGGCCCAGATCGTTTACAAAGCGGCGCGTGAGGCGGACGCCGAACGACTCCAGAAGGAGCTGGAACTTGAGCTGTCCTTCGCCCGGTACATCAGCCAGAAGGCCGCCGAGGCCCGTTTGGGGGAGGCTCGCGGCTTCGATGTGCCAATGGGCCAGTACCACACCCCGCAGATCGACGCGCTGATCGCCGAGGTCGCCAACGCGCCGGAGACCGAGGCCGCGTCGGCGGCCCTCAAGGCGCGGGAGGTGGCCCGCTACTTCGCGACCGTGCCCGGCACGTGGACCAGTTCGGCGGCCATGAAGGCTCTCGGCGAGGACGATGACCTCCTTGTCATCGGGTTCGTCAAGAGCGGACTCGCGTCCGCCGAAGAGCAGGACGACCGCACGACGCTGACCGGCCTCATGATCACCGGCAGCGCGGCCATGAGAGCAGCCGCTCAGGACGCTCTCGACAGCGGATGGTCCGACGTCATCGAGTTCCTCAAGGACCCGGACTACCCCGAGCGAGCCGCCGAGAACCGGGAGGAGGTCAACGGCATCCTTGCTGACGCCCGCAGCACCGGCGACACCCACATCGAGGAAGCGGCGAACGTCGCCCTGCGTTCGGACGACCCCGACGCCCTCAAGAAGTTCCTCGACAAGGAGCACAACACCGCTTACGCGATCGACGTCCGGGCGAAGGTCGGCGCGATCGCCGGGGACGACTCTCACGGGACCGAGGTGCGCAACGGCGCCCAAATCGCGCTGGCCGGCACGACGGCGATGCAGGTCGAATTCCTGGAGGTGGAGCGGCACCGTGCGGCCCAGCGCGACTACGCGACCGCGACGCACAACTACATCGCCAGTTCCTTGATGATCGAGACCTCGCAGATCGCGCAGCAGGCCGTCGACTTCGCGCGCACCGCGCAGGCTGCGGCGGCGGAGGCCCGCGGTGCGGCGGAGGAGGCCATCGGTTACGCGAACGACGCCGGCAAGGCGGCCGAGGAGGCGAAGAAGTTCGCGACCGATGCCGTCGCCCACGCCCGCGACGCCGCCGCGTCCGCGGAACGGGCAGCGGCGGCCGTCCGCACCGCCGCCGCAGCGACCAAGCAGGCCCAGCAGTCGGCCAGATCGGCGTCCCTCTCGGCCCGCTGGGCCCGCGCCTCGGCCGTCTCGGCGGCAAAGGACGCGGCCAGCGCCTACGCCGCCTATGACACCGCGTACGCCGCGCAGATCGCGGCCGGCGAGAGCGCGTCCGTGGCGGCTCGCATCGCCGCGGAAGTGTTCGAGACCTATCGGCTGGAGGCCGAGGGACATCTGCGCGAGCTCAAGCGGGAATTGAAAGAGCACTGCGAGAACGCACCCGAACTCGGCAATCCTGGATACCACGACTGCGACGCACGCGCCGAAGAGATCCTGAACGACCCCAAGGGGCCGCTCCACGATCCGGACGGCTTCGCCAAGGACAACGTCGAGCACTGCAAGAGGCAGTTTGTCGGCAAAGCCCAGGACGCCTGCATGTCCATCGTCCTGAGCCCGATATTCTCCTTCGCGGCAAGGGAAATCGGCAACCGGGAGACCGACGCTCAGCGCCTCGCCGAAGAGTACATAGCCCTGACCGGCATGGACCTGATCAACGCCGCCTCCCAGTACGGCTTGGTCGGCGATTGCAAGAACGCCCTCAAGGGCGGTGTCGCGGATGCGGCGCAGTCGTTCACGGACTGCATCACTGGAGCCCTGGAACTGTCCGAAGATCCCGACTGGGACGAGTACGCGTCCCAGTGGAGGGGGACCTTCGTGGCGTCGCACGTCCCGGAGGAACTCCGGTTCGGCGAGTACAACTCGATCTGGGGAACGATGTACCTGCTCGCGCGCCAATCTGATCTGTCCATCCTCTGGGCGACCCGCGAGACCGAGCTGGCAACGTCGATACTGCGCACTGTTCCGATCGGATGCGTCCAGGAAGGCGGGCACTGCCCGTTCGAGGACGCGGCGCAGCAGCTCAAGGACGTGAGCGAGACCATCAAACGGCTCAACAACCAGGGCTACATCGTGGACGCGTCCGGGCGGGTGCTCGATGCGAACGGCCTGCCGATCGCGACCCTGCCACCGGTCACCGATCTGGAGAAGTGGGCCAACTACACCGTCGAGAGCGGTCTGCACGACGACCTCGCGGCCCTCGAACAACGTCTCAGCCTGCTGTACACGCAGCAGTTCGGCCTGCCCATGGCGCCCCCGGCCTGGCACCTCGAGACGCAGCTCGCCTACCGTGTCGCCACGCGGGAGGTGGCGCTGAAGGAGAACACGCTGCGGCTCGTCATGAACAACCGCGGCGGCGTCTGCGACGCGGTGCCGATCAGCGGCACTGGGCCCGATGCGCAGCGTCAGATCGTGGCCGGGTGTGTCCAGGCCATCAAACTGCTGCTGCCGGCCGGCACCACCATGATCATCTACTATCCGGATCCGGACAATCCGGCGGAACTGCTGGAGGTCACCGTGCGTGGGGTCGGCCGCTGGCTGGACTGATCCTGCGGGATGCGTACGGATGGAGGCGCGGTCGTCGAGGGACGCCGCGCCTTCATCCTGCGGCTCCTTCGCCTGGCCGCTCACCCCACACGCGCGAGCTTTGACGCCCTACAGCCGGCGCCGTTCCAAACAAGATCAACTCGGCAGGCCCTAAGGACGGGTCTGACCCGACAGTCGCTGCACGCCGCGTAGCAGCGCGGAGTGGTCGAGGGCGCCGTCGCCCGAGGCGTTCGCTGCCGCGACGAGCTGGGCGACCAGCGCCCCCAGCGGCAGTACGACGCCGGCCTCGCGGGCGGCCGAGGTGACGATGCCCATGTCCTTGTGGTGCAGGGCGATGCGGAACCCCGGTTCGAAGGAGTCGTGCAGCATCTTGTCGCGCTTCTGCGTCAGCACGGCGGAGCCGGCCAGCCCGCCGCCGAGCACCTCCAGAGCCGCCTCCAGGTCCACGCCGTACGCCCGCAGGAACACCACCGCCTCGGCCAACGCCTCGATGTTGGCGGCGACGATGAGCTGGTTGGCGGCCTTGACCGTCTGGCCGGAGCCGCTCGGGCCGACGTGCACGACCGTCTTGCCGACCGCTTCGAAGACGGGCCTGGCCGCCTCGAAGTCGGCGCTCTCTCCGCCCACCATGATCGACAGGGCGGCGTTCCTGGCGCCGGCCTCGCCGCCGGAGACGGGCGCGTCGAGGTAGCGCAGGCCGCGCCGGGCCGCCTCGTCGGCCAGCTCACGGGTGACGTCGGGGCGGATCGTGGAGAAATCGATGATCAGAGTGCCGGGAGCGGCGCCCGCGAACACGCCGTCCTGTCCGGTCAGCACCTCGCGCACGTCGGGCGAGTCGGGCAGCATGAGCGCGACCACCTCGGCGCCGCGCACCGCGTCGGCGACAGACGCGGCCGCCCGCCCACCGGCTTCGACCAGGGGTTTGGTCTTCTCCGGCGAGCGGTTGTAGCCGGCCACATCATGCCCGGCCTTGACCAGGTGGACGGCCATGGGGCTGCCCATGATGCCGAGTCCGATGAAGGCGATGGTGCTCACGTTGATCCTCCCGCGCGTTGCTCGCGTGGTAGCCGGCCGAAGGCGTCGGGGCCCTCGGAACGATATTCGAGACCGACGTGGCCGCGGTATCCGGCGGCGCGCACGTCGTCGCCGTTGACAGCCAGGTGGTGGAAGTCGGCGACCAGGCCCGCGTTGGGCGCCTGGCCGAGCCGGTCGAGCACGGCCACCGTGTCGTCGGCGGTCGGCAGCGGGTAGCGAGGCGCGCCGCTGACGGGTTCGAGCAGCACGGTGCCGTCGACGCCGCGCGCGCACGCCATCAGTTTCGTCACTCGGGAGCCTCTTCCGATCGTTCGCGACGGAGCTGGCCGAGCAGGCGCTCCTGAGCCTGGTCGAGGTGGTGGGCCAGGCAGCGCTCAGCGCGCTCGGGGTCGCCGTCGCCGATGGCCTTCAGGATGTCGTCGTGCTCGTGCACCACGTTCATCGGGTGGGTGGTGCGGTGGGCCTGGAACTGGCCCATCGTCAGGTGCACCTCACCCAGGATCACCTCGTGCATCCGCGACAGCCGGCGGCTGCCGACGGCGGCGACCAGCGCGGAGTGGAAGGCGATGTCGGCCTCGACCTGGCTGGCGAACTCCATGTCGCCGGCCGCGGCCTTCATCGCCGCCTGCGCGCGCACGGCCGTGGACGGCACGGTGGCCGAGCGGGCCAGCGCCGCGACGGCTGCCCGCTCGACGGTCTCGCGGCTGAAGTACAGGTCGCGGATCTCCTCCTCGTCAAGTCTGGGGACCACGGCGGTCTTGTGAGTGGTGCGGCGCAGCAACCCGAGAGTGGTCAGCCGCTCCAGGCACGCCTTGGCGGTCGGGCGCGCGACGTTGTATTCGCCGGCGATGCGGATCTCGGTGAGCTTCTCCCCCGGGGCGATCTCGCCGTTGACGATGCGCCTTCTGACCGACTCATAGAGCGCATCCGTCAGAGACGACGGGCCGAGAGAGAAGTCGGTCTGACCGTCCACGAAACTCCTCCCAGATCGCTGAAATCGTCAGACAAGTATACTAGGCCTCTCAGTATCCGGCGGCCTTGTCGACGATGTTCCGCAGCGGCTCGCCCCGCGCGAACCGGCCCACATTGTCCAGCATGATGTCGAGGCCGCGGCGGGCGGTCTCGGCGGTGGTGGCGCCGTTGTGCGGGGTGACGATGACGTTCGGCAGGGTCCAGAACGGGCTGTCGCGGGGGAGAGGTTCCACTCCATGGGCGTCCAGCCCGGCTCCGGCGATCTTCCCCTCGCGCAGCGCCTCGAGCAGGGCTCCGTCGTCGGCGATCCCGCCGCGCGAGACGCAGACGAAGAACGCCGCCGGCCGCATCGCCGCGAACGCCTCGCGGTCGAAGCGGCCCGCCGTGGCCGCGGTGAGCGGCGCGGTCACGACCACGAAGTCAGACTCGGCCAGGAAGCGCGGGAAGTCGTCCTGGCCGAACAGCTCGTCCACGCCAGGGGCGCAAGTGCCCGGCGACCTGCGCATGCCGAGCACCCGCAGGTGGAACGCCTTCGCCTTGGCGGCCAGGTCGAGGCCCGCGTGGCCCAGCCCGTACAGGCCGACGGTCTTGCCCGCCAGCTCGCCGTGGGCGTAGCGGTCCCAGCGGCGCTCGGACTGGGCGCGCAGCCAGCGCGGCGCGTCCCTGTCGAGCATGAGCATCAGCATCATCGCGTGCTCGGCCAGCGGGATCGCGCCGTTGCCCGTGGAGGAGGTGAGGATCACCTCGCTGGCCAGCAGCTTGTCCGACAGGACGGCGTCCACGCCGGCCGACGGGCTGTGCACCCAGCGCAGCCTGGGCGCCCTGGCCAGCAGCGGGTCCGGCACGTTGCCGACGACGGCGTCGGCGAGCTCGATGCCCTCCGCCGGGTCGGACGCGAACGCGACCTGCGCGTCCCCGGCGGCCCGGCGGATGCGCCGGCGGGTGACCTCGTCGTGGTGACCGATGACGGTGATTCTCATTTGAGCCCCGTGGTGGCGATGCCGCGGATGAGCTGTTTCTGGGCGACGGCGAAGAAGATGAGTACGGGCAGCAGCGACACGAGCGACATCGCGAACAGCATGCCCACGCCGGTCTGCGACTCGGAGTCGACCATGGAGTTGAGCGCGACCGGCACCGTGAACATCTTCGGCGAGGTGAGGTAGATCAGCGGGACGAAGAAGTCGTTCCAGGTCCAGATGAAGGTGAAGATCGTGGTGGTCACGAGAGCGGGCCGCATGAGCGGCAGGACCACCGACCAGAAGGTGCGGAACGGGCCGCATCCGTCGATCCAGGCCGCGCGGTCGAGGTCGCGCGGGATGGTCCTGATGAACTGCACCATCAGGTAGATGAAGAAGGCGTCGGTGGCCAGGAACTTGGGGAGGAGCAGCGGGAAGTAGGTGTTCACCAGGTCGAGCTGGGAGAAGAAGATGTACTGCGGGATCACCAGCACGTGCAGCGGCAGCATCACCGAGACCAGCGTGATGGCCAGGTAGACGTTGCGCATCCGGAACTCCAGCCGGGCCAGCGCGAACGCCGTCAGCGAGCAGGAGAACAGGTTGCCGATGATCGAGCCGACGGTGACGACCAGGGAGTTGACGAAGAAGACCGAGAACGGGCGGTTCAGCGCGTTCCAGCCTTCGACGAAGTTGTCGAAGGTGATCTCGCTGGGGATGAGGCCGGGTTCGGTCAGGATCAGGTGGTCGGGCTTGACCGAGCTGACGATCATCCAGACCAGCGGATAGAGCATCAGCAGCACGAAGGCGCCGAGGCCGAGGTGCTTGAGCAGGTCGCGGCGGCCGCGCCGCAGAACGGCCGTCCTGGAGCCGGCCCGCGCGGACTCGAACGAGGTGGTCGCGGTCGTCATCAGTCGTCTCCGTAGAAGACCCAGTACTTCGACAGGATGAAGTGCACGGCCGTCACCAGGCCGATCGCGGCCATCAGCACCCAGGCCAGGGCGGAGGCGTAGCCCATGTCGAAATTCGTGAATCCCTGCTGGTAGATGTAGAGCGTGTAGAACAGCGTCGAGTTGGCGGGGCCTCCGGTGCCGCCGCTGACGACCTGGGCCTGGGTGAAGGTCTGGAACGCGCCGATCGTCTGCAGGATGAGGTTGAAGAAGATGATCGGGGTGAGCAGCGGGATCGTGACGTGGGTGAACTGCCGGATCACACTGGCGCCGTCCACCCTGGCGGCCTCGTACAGCTCCTCGGGGATCTGGCGGAGCCCGGCCAGGAAGATGACCATCGGCGAGCCGAACGTCCACACGTTCAGGACGATCAGCGTCGACAGCGACAGGCTCGGGTTCTGCAGCCAGCTCCCGAGCTCGAGGCCGAACACCGACAGCGCGCGGTCGATGAGGCCGTCATCGCCGAAGAGCTGGCGCCACAGGATCGCCACGGCCACGCTGGTGCCCAGCAGCGAGGGCAGGTAGAAGGCGCTGCGGTAGAAGGCCAGCCCGCGCAGCCCGCGGTCGAGGATGAGCGCCAGCAGCAGCGCGAAGCCGAGCTGCAAGGGGATGGAGACCACGACGTAGACGATCGTCACCCGGACTGCGGCCCAGAAGTTCTCGTCCTTGAACATGCGCTCGAAGTTGGCCAGGCCGTTGAACTCCGGCGTGCTGAGGATGTTGTAGTCGGTGAAGGCCAGGTAGAGCGAGGCCAGCAGCGGTACGAGCGTGACCAGCACGAGCCCGAGCCACCATGGGATGAGGAAGACGTGCGCGGCGCCGCCCTGGCTTTGGAGGCTGCGTTTCGCCATGGCGGCCTCCTAGCGGGCCCGGGAGATGCCGGCCTGGATCTCGTCGAGCAGCCGTTTGGCGCCGTCGGCCGTGCTGAGCCGGCCGAGCGCGATCTCCTCGCCGACCTTGGACATGGCCGTACGCCAGGTGCTGGTGCCAGGGGGCGCCTCGAAGCGGGGGCGGCGTTCGGCCTCGCGACCGGCCTGTACGACGGTGAGCATCTCCTTCTCGTCCCCGCTGGCGCTCTGCAGGGACTGCTGGAAGACCTTGGGGTTGACGGGCGCGCCCATGGTCATGCCGACCGTTTTGATCATCGCGGGGTCGCCGGTGTTGTAGCTGACGAGCTTGCCGGCGGTCTCGACCTTGTCATCGTCGATGCCCTGATATATCGCCATCCGGGGGAAGTAGAGGAACGGGTGACCGGCCTGGGCGTCCTTGGCCGCGGGGATCGAGCGCAGCTTGAAGCGGTAGTCGGGGAACATCTTGGCGTCGTCGATGAGGTGGTTGGAGTTGCCCACCTTGGCCAGCACCTTCTTGCCGACCAGCGCCCAGTCGGGGCCCATGCCCTCCTGCTCGCTGAGCGTGGTCACGGCGCCGGCCTTGTACAGCTTGTCCCACCAGTCGAGCCAGGCGCGCAGGGTGTCGGCGGTGAACCCGGCCCTGCCGTCCTCGGTCCAGAGCTGCTCGCCGTGCTGGCGCAGCCAGGATTCGAAGCTCAGGTCGTGGTCGGGCTCGTACGGCATGCCCTTGCGCTTGTTCGGGTTGTCCTTGGCGTAGTCGATGAGGAAGGTCGCCCATGCGTCCCAGTCGGCGTCCTTCGGCGGGAGCTCGACGCCGTCCTGTTCGGCGAAGGTCTCGTTGTGGCGGATGACGGCGACGAAGATGCCGAACGGCATGGTGTTCAGCTGCCCGCCCAGCTTGAACGACTCCAGCTCCTCCTTGGAGTAGTCGGCCAGGTTGAGGGACGGGATGTCGTCGAGGCGGCGGTAGAGCTTGTTCTTGTGGTAGGTCATCACCTGGGGCGAGGCCACCCAGAAGATGTCGGCCACGTCGCGGGCGGCCATCTGGGTGGTCATGCGCTCCTGGAAGGCGGCGTACTCGGCGAACTCCGGCTCGACCTGGATGCCCGGATTCTTGGCGACGAACTCCTTGAGTGCCTTGGTGTAGTTCTGCTGCCGGACGTTGTTGCCCCAGAAGGCGTATCTCAGCGAAGTGGCGCCGCCCTCGGAGCCCGCGCCGCATGCCGACAGGCCCGCGCCCAGCGCTCCGGCCGCCGCCAGCTTCAGGAATCCTCGCCGATCGAGTCCGCTCATCGTGTTCTCCCGTCGTTCTCACAGGGGACCGGCTACCCCAGTGATGACCTAGTGTTTATTTGTCTGACGGGTACGTCAATAGGTCATGAATACTTGTGTGACAATCTGCCAGAACGATCACCTCGTACAGATCGATCCCGGGGAGCCGCACCCTGCGCGCGTCGATCTCCAGCTCCCGGCCCGCCCTCAGCGCGTACGCCCGCCACTCGCCCGGCCACGGGAGCTCCAGCCACGCCGGGGCGATCGGCACCGGGCGGCGGAAGCGCTGGTCGGCGTCGCCGGAGCGGTTGAGCAGGTGAATCACCTTGGCCTCGCCCGAGCGGGCGGGCACGATCTCCACCTGTTCCGGCAGCCCGGTCTCCAGACCGGGGCCCGCGTGGTCGGCGAACAGGTCGCGATGCGCGCTCAGCCCGCTCTCGCGGTAGCCTCGGCCGACCGTCCACGGCAACAGCACGCCCCGGCCTCTGCCGTAGGGCCTGCTCAGCCAGCCGGGGTGATCGGTTTCGTGGTGGCCATGGCATTTCTCCGGCGGGCCGTACCGGGCTCTGGACAGCGCGTACAGGCCCGTCTCGGCCTGCTCCGCAGGCTCGATCACATGGAAGGCGCCGATCACGGGCACCATGCCGCGCTCGCCGCGCAGGTGCAGCGAGCGCACCGACTCCTCGCTGTCCCAGCTCGCCAGACGACGGGCCGCGGGCAGGCAGGCGAGCTGGGGCCGGTCCACCTCGAATCCGCTCGAACCGGTCGCCAGCACGGTCCCGCCCGACTCGGCGTAGGCGTCCAGCACCTCGGGGCCGGCCAGCGGCCCGAGGTCGGGCAGCACGACCGTCCGATAGCGGGACAGGTCGCTCACCAGCAGCTTGTCCACCGGTAGCACATCGAAGGGGATATGCCGCTCCAGCAGCGCCAGGTACAGCCCCTGGAACTCGGCGGTGTCCCCCTCAGGACGGACGAGCAGCGTGCGCGCCTCGGAGACCAGGTCTCGGTACAGGCCGGCGTGGTCGCGGTGGAAGCGGGTGATCTCGCCCGCGATCCCCAGGCACTCGTACGGGCTGTCGTCGGGCGTCCCCATGATGTAGGTGGACGGGATCGCCCCACGGGAGATCGCCTGCAGCAGGTACTGGGCGAAGTGGTAGGGCTCCTCTCCCGCCATCCGGTACGGCATGTCCACGAACCCCACCGAGTTCACCAGCACCGGCACCTGCGGCCGGTACGACTTGGCCGCGCTGACGTGCTCGCTGGTGCGGTGGTGCCACAGGGGCCGGCCGACGGCGTTGTTGGCCTCGTGGAAGACGATGTCGGCGTGCTCGCCCAGGATCAGCGCCGCCTGTGGCCGCCGCCGGGCGATCTCGGCCCTGATCCGCGCGTTGAGGTCTTCGAGCGTGTCGCGGGCGAATTCCCGCCAGCGCCCATAGTTGGGCGAGTCCGGCCCTTCGGGCAGTTCCTCGCCGAACCGGCGGGCGCACGCCAGACACTGGCACACGCCCCAGTACCGGCGGCTGTAGTCGACTTCGTTGAACGACATCCAGTTGAGGAAGAAGCCGTCGATCTCGTACCTGTCGAGCACCTCGCCGATGACCTCGAACAGCTTGACCTGGTAGTAGTCGCCGCTCGGGCACACGCTGGTCAGCCCGTTGTAGACCTGGGGCTCGCCCGAGGGCGAGACGAAGCACCACTCGGGATGCGCCTCGGCCCGCCGGTGGTCGATCTTGGAGAAGTCCATGCGGGCCAGCACCCGCACGCCCCTGCGGCGCGCCGCCGCCACGGCGTCGCCGATCAGGTCGCCGGACGGCCGCTCGGCCAGATGTGGGTTGCGCGTCTGGAAGTCCAGATCGGTCGGGTAGTTGGACAGGATGCCGCCGACGCTGATCAGCCAGGCGTTCGCGCCGAACTCCTCCAGGTAGTCGAGCACCCGCTCGACATCGAGCCCGGCGTCCACCTCGCGGAGGTTGGTCTGGAACATCCGGAACGGCTCACGCCACCACTGCCTGCTCACAGCCGCTCCCAGGTCAGGTGCACGACCTCGACGAGTCCCGTGCCGATCAGCTCCACCTCGGCCCGGCCGTCGCGGACCGTGGCCGGGGCGTCGGCATCGGCGACCAGCAGCCGGGCCTTGGCTCCCCGGACGCCCGGCGGCAGGGCGACGGTGACCGTCTGCGGGGGTAGCGGGATGGTCTCCCTGATGGGGCCGCGCATGGTCATCGGGTTGGTGAGGTTCACGACGGTCACCGCGACGCCGTCGGCGTCCGCGCGTACGGCGAGATCGGCCAGGCCAGGGCCGCGCACGGTGGCCTCGGGCTCGGCGCCGAGCGCCCACCGCACCGCGTTGGCGATCAGGCGGCCATGGTCGGCCTGGAGCGACCCCCAGAAGACGGCACCGAGGTCGAACGGGAAGTAGACGACACGGCCCCCGCTCTCCCGGGTGATGACGGCCGGGGCATCGGGGGCCTGCCTGGCATACAGCTCCTCCATGGGCAGGTCGGGAAAGTCCGGGACGAAGCGGAACGGCACCCGCGTGTCTGTCCCGGCCGCGACCCGCAACAGCCGGGTGCCCCCGATGAGGCGCTTGGCGCCGCCGAAGCCGGCGTTCACCGGGTGGTCGCCGGTCAGGGCGATGTAGTTGTTCTTCACCGGCCCTCTGACCGGTTCGAGCAGGTCGGCGCCGAACACGTCGGCCAGGCCGAAGTTCTCGCGCGGCTCGCCGTGCTCGTCGTACAGAGAGGACTGGTGCGCGGCCACCAGGCCGCCGCCCGCGGCGACGTACTCGCGGATGACCTCGCACTGCGCCGCGCCGAGCTGCTCGGCGTTGGCCAGGACCAGCACCTTGTACGGCCGCAGCCGCTCGGCGCTCAGCGCCTGGTCGGCGAGGAGCTCGAACGGGATCCGCGCCTCGACCAGCGCCTGGTAGAAGCCGTCCTCGTCGGGGAAGGAGTGCGCCGCTCCGGGCACGAGCTTGCCCGACCTGCTGGGGTCGAGCAGCGCGACCTCGGCGGTGACCGGCATCGCCGACAGCACGGGCTCCAGCCGCGCGTGCAGCTGGAACGCCTCCACCACGGCCGGCACCCAGCGGGGGTCGGAGACGGTGGCGTTGAACTTGGTGAACCACGGGAACGCGCCCTGCGCGAACCCGTCCACGATCCAGGTCCGCACCTCCTCCGGCGGGGCCACCGAGTCCTTCCACCGGTGCTGGTGGTCCTCGGGGCCAACGGAGGTGATCAGCCCGATCGGCCGCTCGGGGAACAGGCCGCGGCTGCGCTTGGCCACCCGCCCGGCCACCCAGGGCGCCTCGATCCCCGAGCGTCCCTGCTTGTCGACCACGAACATCGGGTAGACCCGGTGGACCAGCTCGGGCTCCAGGTCGCGGGCGGCGAAGGCGCCCAGGTTGGGGATGAAGCGGGCGTGCGGCCGCAGGTCCTTGACTGCCGCGTCCCAGATCGCGACCAGCTCGCTCAGCTTGCGCCGGCGCCAGGCCACGTACGCGCGCCAGGCCGGGTCGGACTGGTCGTGCTCGCGTTTGGGCAGCTCGAACCCGGTCTCGTCGCGGAAGGAGCGCCGGGCAGCCTCGCTGTAGGAGATGCCGCCGTAGCCCTCCCATCGGTTGGCGAAGACGGCGTCCACGTCGTACTCCCGCACGATCTCGCGTGTCACCTCGGTGATGAACTCGCGGTGATAGCCGGTGAAAGCGCAGGTCAGCCAGATGTCCGGATACGACCAATGCTCGATGGGCGCCCCCTCCGGGTCGCACGCCAGCCACTCGGGGTGCGCCTTGGCCGCGTCGGCGTGCACGGCGTGCGGGTCCACCCTGGCCATGACGTGCATGCCCAGCCCCCTCGCCGCTTCGACCAGCGCGCCGAACGGGTCGGTGTCGCCCATGAAGGAGCTGCGGTGATGGAAGGGGATCCGGGTCGGATAGTAGGCGACGTAGCCGCCGGCGCTGATGCAGGCCGCGTTGGACCGGCTGTCGCGCATCACTTCGGTCCAGAAGGCGACGTCGAGATGCGCGGGGTCGTCTTCGGCCAACGTCAGTTGTGTCCAGCGGGTCGCCGTTTGTGGCCAGTCGGAAGTTCGCATCGTGACAGACCTCTCGTCAGGCTTTTGTCAGGCTAGAAATATTGTCATACAAGAGTTCAAGCCCGACAAGTCCCTGAGGGCTACCCGCGTCGGTCGCCGTCACTACCGGCAGCGGGCGGGCGGTCCAGCTCAGCACCGAGGGTGAGCCGGTGTCCCTGCCCGTGGTCGTGGACGCCACGGCCTGCCGGATCGTGCAAGAGTCGCTGACCAACTGCCTGCGGCACGCCTGGGCGGCCAAGGCCGAGGTCCGGGTGCGCTACGAGCGCGACCGGATCGGCATCACCGTCGCCGACGACGGCCGCGGCGCCGACCTGTCTCGCGAACCGGTCGGGCGCGGGATCACCGGGATGCGGGAGCGCGCCGCGCTGCTGGGCGGTCACCTGTCGGTGAGCTCGTTGCCCGGGGCCGGGTTCCGCGTCGAGGCGTCGCTGCCGCTGGAGACGCTGGCGGTCGCGGAGCGGCCTGACGTCGCCCTCGGTCACCCGACGCGTGCTGGCGGCTGTCGCCCACCGGCATCCTCCGCCTCGC
Source organism: Nonomuraea angiospora (assembly GCF_014873145.1). NCBI lineage: Bacteria > Bacillati > Actinomycetota > Actinomycetes > Streptosporangiales > Streptosporangiaceae > Nonomuraea > Nonomuraea angiospora. The sequence goes on from NZ_JADBEK010000001.1 coordinate 12,456,637, forward strand.
GCGCAACTGCCTGCGGCGCTCACCGAACGTGAGCGGGAGCTGCTCGCTGAGATCGCCACCGGGCGCTCCAACGACGAGATCTCCCGGCGCCTGTTCCTCAGCCAGGCCACCACCCGCACGTATGTCAGCCGGCTGCTGACCAAGCTCGGCGTACGCGACCGGGCCCAGCTCGTACATCTCGCGTATGAGAGCGGCCTGGTCCAGCCGGGCGACGGTGACGGCTCCCCGGTGACCGGCCCTGCCGGGGACGCGCTCCGCTAGATCTTGCGCGGATGCACCAGGACACGGACGATCGCGCGGGCCCCGCTGTCGTGGGGCTGCCCGGCGTTTCGGGCGCGGCCGGCCCTGTGCCCCCGGGTGTGGCCGGGGGCCGAAAACGGTCAGTGGCGCTGGCGGAGTTCTTCGTTGATGCGCAGCGCCTCGGCGAGCTGGTCTTCCAAGATGATGATGCGGCAGGCGGCTTCGAGCTGGGTGCCGGCGTCGACGAGTTCGCGGGCGCGGGCGGCCAGGCGCAGCTGGTAGCGCGAGAAGCGGCGGTGCCCGCCCTCGCTGCGTAGCGGCTCGATCAGCTTGGCGGCGCCGAGGCTGCGCAGGAACGCCGGGGTGACGCCGAGGATCTCGGCGGCCCGGCCCATGCTGTAGGCGGGATAGTCCTCGTCATCGAGCCGCTGCCCGAGATTGCCGGCCGCTTCGACCGCCTGGACCGCGTGATCGGCTGGGTGAGCGCCGGTGGGGCGGGGCGGCTCCCGCCTGGAGACGGTGACCGTTGCCTGAGGTGCTTGATCCATTCAACCTTCCCGAATGCGAACAGGGGCCCCGGCGCCATGATGCGCCGGGGCCCAGAGGTTAACACCATCGACCGGCCCTGCCTGCGTGCTGCAGGGGCGGTTCACTTGTGCCGCACCAGCCGCCCGATGCGGGGGTGCGGGGATCGCGTAAGCGTGACCGTAGACCACCGTCCTGTTCGTGGAGCTGCGGTACCCGTGCGGCGACATGCGGCCGGCGACGGGCGATCCTGATGGCGTTCAACACTCCCTTCCAGTTATCCGTACCTCGGCACCCCGACCGCTGGTGCCGACTTCCTGCAAGCGGCAGCGCGTCCACCGCCCCGGCCCTCTTCCTCAACCACACTGGCCGCGGCAGTCCGACCTTCTGCCCTCTACCTCGTTCTGTACTGCTGTGTTCTGTACTGCTGTCCACGTCCGTCCGGGCAGCCCCATCGTGGTGCTCGTGCTGCGCTGCCCTCGTGGATCCGTCCCTTGCGATGTCAGGAACTCTAGCCGCCTACAGCGCGAATGTCTACCGTGGCGACTACAGATTTTCTTTCGCTTTTGAGGTAGGGCCGCCGCCTCGCCCGGTCCATCCGAGGCACCTCAACATCGTTCGGCAGCTTGCATCCATTCATGGGTGGAGTTAACATACAAACCAAGTTGGAGGTTCTTCTCGGAGAGCTCGCGAAGGGAGCTGGACATGCTGCTCACATCCGTCGACCCGTTCATCCAGGAGTTCGAGCGCCAGTTCGACCAGCTGGCCCGCCGGACCTTCGGCACCGGCACAGGCGCCCTCATGCCGATGGACGGCCTGCGTCGCGACGACGACGTGCTGCTGACGTTCGACCTGCCCGGCATCGACCCCGAGTCCATCGAGGTCACCGTCGACCGCGGAGTGCTGAGCGTCAGCGCTCGCCGCGAGGAGGAGATCCCCGAGGGCGAGCGGGTCTTCGTCCGCGAACGCCCCATGGGCACCTTCACCCGCCGCGTCTACCTGTCGGAGTACCTCGACAGCGACAAGATCGACGCCGGGTACGCCAACGGCGTGCTGAAGGTCCGCATCCCCGTGCTCGAGCGGGCCAAGCCCCGCAAGGTCGAGATCCAGCAGGGCGACGTCAGGGCCATCCGGGCCTGATACGCACGTCCATGGCAAGGGCGGGTGCCGACGGGCCCGCCCTTGCCATTCGAGAGGAGGTCCGGATGGCCGGCATGCCGTTCGACGACGAGCACGCCCCGCTGTACTCCCTGGGCCAGGTCGCGGAGATGCTGCAGGTGCAGCAGGCCTTCCTGCGCCGGCTCGACCAGCACGACGTGGTCAGCCCGCACCGCTCTCCCGGCGGGCAGCGCCGCTACTCCCGCCACGACATCGGGCTGCTGCAGCACGTCACCACGATGACCGGCCAGGGAATGACGCTCAACGCCATCCGCCGCATCCTCGAACTGGAGCAGGAAGTCCGCGAACTGCGCGCGGCCCTGAAGCGACTCACCTAGGAAGGATGCACCTGTCATGATCGAGACCGCTCCGGCGATCGCATCCGCGGCCGCGGGCGGCGACCGGCCGGTGGTCGGCTCCTACGACACCTGCGAACAGGCCCGTGAGGCGGTCGCCTTCCTGGCCGACAACGGTATTCCGGCACACCGAGTGGGCATCGTCGGGAAGAACTGGCGTCTGATGGAGGACGTTCTGGGCCGGATGACCACCCCCCGTGCGGCGGGCATGGGCGCTGCGCTCGGCGCCGGGTTCGGCCTGCCTTCCAGCCTGATGGTCCTGCTGGTCGCGGGCCCGTGGGCGGCGCTGCTGGCGGGGATGGCCTTCGGCGCGCTGCTCGGCGCCGCCTTCGGCGTGACCGCGTGCTGGGCCGCGCGCGGCCGAGGCGACCTGTTGACCAGCCAGTCGCCGGTAGCCGCCCGCTACGCTGTCGTGGCCGACGTGGCCATCGCCGACGATGCGCGCAACCTCTTGATCAAGCACGGCCGGCGCACCGGCTGAGCCGGCAGCGCCTCCCTGCCGATGTCCGTGCCTCATCGTACGCGGGAACAGCCCCGGACGGGGTCAGCCCGTTCCGGGCGGTTCCCGCGCAGCTGCACGACGTCCTCGACGTCGCAGGGATCGCGGACGTTCACGCGGTACGGCACCACGTCACGAACCTTTCTTCCGCACGCTGGCACCGCGTGGGCGGGGAATCGCCATGCACGAAGTCCGAGGGTGCCGGGCCGGTCCTGCCCGGCACCCGCCGAGGGCGGAGGCTTGGGGGCAGGCGGTGCTTACCAGGTGGAGTGTCAGCCCGACGGGATGCTCGACCGACTCGAATGAGGTAACGCTCTCCCGTGGAGTGTTGACGGTCCGTAACACCGGCCCGCACGTGCCCAAGGAACGTCTCGGCGATCTCTTCGAGCCCTTCCGGCGGCTGCGTAGGACCCCTGGACAGGGCGCCGGGCTCGGGTTGTCGATGCTCATCGTCGATGTCCGTCTCCCGGGCCCTGGGCCCGAGACCGGCGAACGGTCAAGGTGCATCGCGGGTGACGATCCCGTGTTCGTATGCGTAGATCGCCGCGTGTACGCGGGTCCGGAGGCCGAGTTTGGTGAGAATCCGGTTGACGTGGGTTTTGACCGTGCCCTCCTCGATCGTGCACGCGGTGGCGATCTCGCCGTTGCTCAGTCCTCGGGCCAGGAGGCGTAGCACGTGGTGTTCGCGCGGGGTCAGTAGGTCGAGTTCGGGGGTGGCGGGGCTCGGGGACAGCGCGGCGAAGCGGCTGATCAGGCGGCCGGTGACCTGCGGGTCGATCAACCCCCTGCCCTGGTGCAGCTCGCGGACCGCCGCGACGAGCACGTCGGGATCAGTGTCCTTCAGCAGGAAACCGGCCGCTCCTGCGCGCAGCGCGCCGAACAAGTACTCGTCGAGGTCGAACGTGGTCAGGGCGAGCACGCGGGGGCCGGATTCGGCGGCGGCGAGGCGGCCGATGGCGGCGATGCCATCCATGCCCGGCATCCGCAGATCCATCACCACCACGTCCGGCCGGCGCAACAGCGCTTGGTGCACCGCCTCGGCGCCGTCGGCGGCCGTCGCGATCACGTCGATGTCGGGTTCGCCGTCGAGGATGAGCCGCAGCGCCTCCCGCGCTGCCTCCTGATCGTCGGCGACCAGCACCCGGATCGTCACCACACGTTCCCTTCCCTGGGCAGGTCGGCGCGGACCCGCCAGCCGCCCGTTTCGACAGGTCCCACCGACAGGGTGCCGTCGAGCAGGCGCACCCGTTCGCGCATGCTGCGGATGCCCCGCCCCTCGGCCTGGGGCGCAGGGGCCGGGGCGCCGTTGTCGAAGACCTCGATGCGCAGACCGCGGTCATCCTGCCGCAGGTGGACGGTGACCTCGGTCGCGTCTGCATGCCGTACGGCGTTCGTCAGCGCCTCCTGGACCACCCGGTAGGCAGTGTGATCGACGGCTGGCGGCAGCGCGTCCCCGGTCCCGGAGCGGCATATGGTGATCGTCCGATCCGCGCAGGTGAGCCGTCCGGCCAGCCGCTCCAGGTCGGCGGTGCCGGGCTGGATGGCGGCCGGGTGCTCGTCGAGCGTCCGCAGCAGGCCGCGCACCTCGGTGAGCGCCGACTGCGACAGGTCCGAGATCGTCTGCAGGGCCTGCCTCGCATGCGCGTCGCCGGGCGCCCGCCGGCCCGCCGCGGCCTGCAGCCGGATCGCGGTCAGGTGGTGACCGACGCTGTCGTGCACGTTCCTGGCCAGCCAGGTACGCTCCTCGGCCAGCACGCGCTCCACCTCGGCCCGCTGCAATCGCAGCGACTGGTCGGCCCTATCCCGGTGCAGCCGCAGCGCGTAGCCGGTGGCCACGGGCGCGACGCTCATGATCACTATGCTGGTCGGCTCCGGGACGCCCTCGCCCCCCAGCACCGCCAGGGTCCCGAGAACCCAGCTCGAGGAGACCGCCAGCACCAGGCCCGGACGCCGGGGCCGGTGGTAGACGGCCGCGCAGAACAGAGCCATCGTGACGAGCATCCCCTCCCAGCAATGCAGCTGCGCCATCCCAGCCAGCGCGATCACCGCGGACGTCACCGCGGCGGCCAACGGCAGCAACCGCCGGACGAGCAGAGGGAGGCTGACGCCGACACTGAAGACGATCAGAAGCGGGACCCCGGCCGGGACCGGCCCTTTCAGTGCCGTCAGCAGCGCCGCAGCGGTCGCGGCGCCGGCGACGAGCAGAACCTCCCTCAACCACGGCATGTCACGATGATGCCGGACCACAGGTCGTGCCCGCGGGCGGGAGTTGCCCGGTGGTCAGGTATCGGTGAACGTGATCGCGGACGCAGGGATTGCCTGCCAGGTAGAGCGCGTGACCACCTTCGGCCGCCAGGTAGCGGGCGCTGTCGAGTTGTGCCGTGATCCGGCGGGCGGACGCGGGCGGTGCCACGTCGTCGTACAGGCCGGCGGCGACCAGGATCGGGGGCAGGCCGCGGGGGTGAACCGGATGGGGCGGGAAGGACGCCTTTTGCGGGAGTCCTGAACAGAAGTTGGCCAGCGGCCACGCCACGGTCCAGCCGATGCGCGGCGCCGCGTGCCTCAGCCGCTTTTCCAGAGCCTTGACCTCGCTGAATGCGGTCGGGTAAGGGAAGTCGGCGCAGTTCGCGATCCTGCTGAAATCCGGATCGGCCGCTCCGGTGGACGGCTTGGCGAACCGGGTGGCGTCGCCCGCGTACGCCTCGGCCAGGGACTTGGCCAGTTCGGGCCAGGTCGCGTCAAACGTGACAGTCGCGCGGGAGGCGATCAGGGTCGCGCTGGCCGCTGCTCCGGCTCCGGCACCGGGCGCGGGGATCGGCCGCTTGGCGGCGCGGTCCATGACCTCGTCCCACACCTTGAGCACGTCGCGGCCGTGGAGCGCGCAGCTCTGGTCGGTGGCGCACCACTCGGCGAAACGGCGCAGGTTGTCTTCCTTGACCTTCGCTCTGGGCAGGAGCCATTCGGTCCACGATCGGTTGGTGTGGTCAATCGGGCTGTCCAGGTACATGCGGCCGACGCGGGAGGGGAACTTCTCGGCGTAGGCCACGCCGAGGACGGTGCCGTAGGAGTTGCCGTAATAGTTGAGTCTCTGTTCGCCCAGCGCCACCCGGACGGCCTCCAGGTCGTGGGCCCCTTGACCGGAGTCCAGGTTGCCCGCGAGCGGGCCGGCGGCATCGGCGCAGCCGAGGCCGAAGCGACGGTTCTGCTCCGTGTACCGGGCATAGGTGGCGCGGTCGGGGAACACCCACTCCGCGTTCGCGGCCCACGGTGCCGGGTCGGGGCAGCGCACCCCGGTGCTCGCCTCGAATCCGCGCGGGTCGAAGACCACCACGTCGAACCATCGAGTCAGGTCGGCGAAGGCCTTCTTCGCCACGCGCAGGACCGAAATCTGCTGGGCGGGGCCACCCATGTTGAGGACAAGCGTCCCCTTCTTGGCAGCCGGGTCACTGGCGGGCAGCTTGGCGAGCCCCAGGGTGATCTGCTCGCTCTTGGGAGCGGCCCAGTCGGCGGGCACGGTGATCCGGCCGCATTGCAGGCCGTCGCCGCAGTCCTGCCAGGACAGCCCGGTATCCGCCGCCGCGGGCGTTGCCGCCGCTAGGGGGAGCAACATTGTGCCGAGCACGGCAATGATCGTCTTCTTCACGGCCCCCAGCTTTGCCGAGAAGACTGCCGCCGGTCGTCCACCTTTCGATAGATCCTTACGCGTGCGTATCGGCGATCACTTGCGGAAGGAGGGCTGGGGTGGGGAGCCGGGCTCTCTTGCACTCGTCTTCCTGTGGCCAGGCCGGGAACAGCACGCGTGGTTCGAGGTCGAGCCGGGTGGTGGGGTTCTGACCCGGCGGGGTCAGGTCGGGCGTCCAGTTGCCGAACCGGCGCACGGTGTGGGTGATGTGGGGCGGGACGTGGCCAGATCGTCGAGGTCGACGGGCCGACCTTCAGCGTCCCACCTGGCCTTCCTAGCCCGCCACTACCGTCGATCCCGGCATTCCAGCCATCAGCCCCGACCGCTGATCGGCGACACGTGCTCTGAGGCTCCTGGCCGGGGGCTGGGAGATCAGCGCCGAGGACGTCGCGCAGCTGTCGCCCTACCTGACCGCGCACATCAGCCGCTTCGGCCTGTATGCCACCGACGTGCTGCGACTGCGGCCTGATGACTCGACCTGCCCGAGATCGACTTCACCACCCTGGCCGAGGCGGCGTAGCGGATCCGAGCCCCCTGCTGATTCTGGTTCGCAGGGAGTGCAAGGCTTGCCGGAGTTCGGCCGGTTCGATGTCGGTGATGTCGGCGTCGAAGGTGAGGATCAGTCCTGCCAGTCCTGGCCATGACCATGCGCCGAGGGTGAGGCGGCACGTGGTCTCGGTGCGGTACTCGACTGTTGATCCGCCGGGGGCGAAGCGAGCGACGGTGGAGGCGGGCAGGGCGAGGACGGCTGAGCCGCGGCATGGCCATTCGGCAGCGGCGTCTCCGCGGTCGTGTGCGGTCATGACGAAGACGACGGGATCAACGTGCGGGATGTCACGCCGGTCGAAGGGGGTGTGCGTGGGCAGGTGCGCCTGGATGCGATCCACGCGCATCGCGCGCCATCGGTCCGCGTCCGGGTCGAAGGCGACCAGATACCAGCGTGCGGCCCACACCACGAGGTCGTGCGGCTCCAGCGTGAGCGTGACGGGTTCGCCGTCGCCGCTGTAGTCGACGCGTACGAGGTGCTGCCGGTTGATCGCGCTGCCCACGGCGCGCACGATATCGGCGTCGATCGGGGGCGCGGGGAACTCCCAGTAGTTGCGGGCCGGAAGGACGGTGAACGCTTCGGCGTGCAGGCGGCTACGCGCCGGCATCGCCTGGTGGAGAGTGGCCAGAGCGCGGGTCGCGTTCTCGCGGATGCCGGACAGGAGCGCCGGCACGGTCTGGAGCGCGACGGCGGCGGCGACGGCCTGGTCCTCGTCGAAGACGACCGGCGGCAGGCGGGTGGCACGACCGAGCCGATACCCTCCACCCGCTCCGCGGACGGCCTCGATCTCGTACCCGAGGTCCCTGAGCGTATCGATGTCGCGGCGCACGGTTCTCACCGACGCTCCGAGCCGGGTGGCCAGTTCCTCGGCGGTCAGGGTCGCACCGATCCCGAAGATGGACAGCAGCTTGAGCGTCCGCGCGGAGGTAGTGGCCATGATTCTCCGATTTTTGCACCGATAGCGGTCACTCGATGGCAACTATGCCCGACATGGTGGCCGCCATGACCGATTCACCGAGTACCCGAGAGGGCGCCCGCGAGGGCGCCGGCACCACTGAGGCTTCTCCGACACTCATCGCCGGCGGCGGCGGCGGCGCGACCGCGGCGCTGCTGGTGGTGCTCTTCGGTTCGTTCATGGACCTTCTCGACGCGACGATCGTCACCGTCGCGGCCCCGGCGATCGCGCAGGATCTGGGAGCAGGCGACGCTCAGATCCAGTGGACGATCGCCGCCTACACCCTCGCCCTGGGCGCCGGCCTGATCACCGGCGGACGGCTCGGCGATCAGTACGGCCGCAAGCGGCTGTTCATGATCGGGCTGGCCGGGTTCATGGTCACCTCGGCGCTGTGCGCGCTGGCCGCCGATCCGGCGATGCTCATCGGCATGCGGGCCGCGCAGGGACTGACCGCCGGGATCATGATCCCGCAGGTGTTCGGGATCATCCGGGCGTCGTTCGCCCCTGGCGAGCGTGCCAAGGCGTTCGGCGCCTACGGAGCGGTCCAGGGCCTCGCCTCGGTCGCCGGCCCGCTGCTGGGCGGGCTGCTCGTCGAGGCCGACCTGTTCGGCCTGGGATGGCGCACGATCTTCTGGATCAACGTGCCCGTCTCGATCCTGGCGCTCATCATCGGCGCCAAGGTCTTGCCGGAGTCCCGCTCCGCCTCGACCGCGCGACTGGACCTCCCAGGCGCGCTCCTCGCGGCCACAGGCATCCTTCTCCTGCTGCTGCCGATCATCCAGACCGAGGCATGGGGATGGACCTGGGGCAGCTATGCCCTCCTGGCGGCCGGGATCATCGTGCTCGCGATCTTCCTCGCCCACGAGCGACGTCTCATCGGGCGCGGGCATGAACCCGTCTTCGACCCGGCTCTGCTGAGGATCCGCGCCTTCGCCGTCGGCCTGGGCGCGTGCGTGCTCTTCTTCGGCGGCATCGGGTCGTACTTCCTCACCCTCTCCGTTTACCTCCAGAACGGAACCGGCCGGACCGCGTGGGAGACCGGCCTGGTGATCGTCCCGTACGCGCTCGGCTCGATCGTCACCTCCGGCCTCGGCGTCGCGCTCGCCGCCAAGGCGGGCAGAGCCCTGCTGATCGCCGGCTCGCTCACGATCGCGGCGTCGCAGCTCGTCCTGTGGTTCATCGTCAAGGACGGCGACGATCCCGGATACTGGCTCCTCGCCCTCCCCCTCTTCATCGGCGGTCTCGGGCTCGGTCTCGCCGCGCCCGTTCTCGTCAACGTCGTGCTCGCAGGCGTGCCCGGGCGCAACGCGGGCGCCGCGGGCGGCGTGCTCTCCACCGTCAACCAGATCGGCGGCGCCGCCGGCATCGCCGTGCTCGGCACGCTCTTCTTCACCTCCGTCACCGGTTCGGCCACCGGAGCACCGGCGCTGCCCGACTACGGTCACGCGCTCGGCATCGTCCTGATCGCCTCCGCCGCGCTCTACCTGATCACGGCGCTCGTGATGCTGGCACTCCCGAAAGCCGCGGTCGAGCACTCCGAGTAGAAGTGTCCCGTGCCGGCAGAACGTCCTCCGTCTACCTGGCGGTGAGACGACCGGTGGCGTCGCTGGACCTCCATCTCACAATCCCATGTGAGCCGAGGCCAGGCTGACCGGCTTTCCGTCGGTGCCGGATGGCAGGCTAGGCCAGCTGCCAAGATCGTATGACGGGAGGCCTTATGGCCAGTTGGCGTGAAGTCGTCGAGTCGGCGTCGGAGTTCGCCGCCCAGGTTCGGAGGTCGTTCGAGTCGCACAAGCACAAGACCATCGCGACCCTGCGCAAGGATGGTTCACCGCGAGTCAGCGGCATCGAGGCCTATATCGTCGCGGACGAACTGTGGTTCGGATCGATGCCTGGTGCTGTGAAAGCCCGTGATCTGCGGCGTGATCCGCGCTTCGCTCTGCATGGTCCTCCGGTTCTCCTCAGCGTTGACGGTTCTGCCACCTCAACGGGTGACACGAAGCTGTCCGGGTATGCGGTCGAGGTCACCGACCGGGACCAGATCACGCCGATGCTGGCCGCACGCGGCTTCGGCCCCGATGCCTTCCGTGAGTCCCATTTCTTCAAAGCCGACATCCGCGAAGTCGTATTGACTCGGTTTGAGGGATCTGCCATGGTGATCGACCTTTGGCGTCCTGGCCTGGGCCTCCACCGCCTCAAGGGTGCATAGGCCACCGTTAGTTCCCCTGGTGACGGCACCTACTTTTCTCGGCTTGGCCGCCGACGTCGGCCCTCAGCGACCAGGAGAAGCCCTCCCCGGGGCGGTGCGCGACTCCGGCACGTTATCCGGTACATCACCGCGGGCGTCGCGCGGCGGTCGCAGCGTGGGCTTGCGGAGCGGCCCGTCCTGGGCGTCAGGCTGTGGGCCGGCGTGCAGTTGGACACGACCAGCTGTCTACGCGCAGGCGCGGGCCGAACGGGGCATCTTCGGGTTGCTCGCCGAGCGGGCAAGGGCCAAGGATGGTGGCCATGAACGCCGATGACGACGACAGGCCCGGCGAGCGGTTCACCGTCTCGATCGGGCTGCACGAGGACTTCATCGTCGCGCGCGCCGCGGGTGAACTCGACTACACCTCTGCCGGACTGCTGCACCAGCAGCTCAAGGACGCCTGGGCGATGCAGCCGGGCGGGCTGGTGGTGGACATGGGCGGGCTGACGTTCTGCGATTCGAGGGGCGTCGGCGTCTTGGTGCTGCTGCTACGCCAGAGCCGGGAACAGCACAGCCCCCTGATCTTGTCGGCAATCCCGCCCCGTCTGGAGCGCATCTTGACCATCACGGGCCTGCGGACCGCCTTCCAGGTCGAGGCGTCGGTGGAGGAGGCCATCCAGGTCGTCCAGGCGGCGCCGAAGCCGGCGGCCACGCCGCAGCAACCCAGCGAGGCCGAGCCCGGCTGAGGCTGAGGAACTGGCCCGAGCCCTCCGACGAGAACGAACGCCAGGACCAGTGGTTCGGGCTCTGCTGGAAGACCAGAACACTGGTGGCATGGGCCGACCAGCGTCCGTTCGCCTGGGTCGACGACGAGATCACCGATGCCGATCGGGACTGGGTGTCCGGACACCATCCCGGCCGAGCCCTCCTCCATCACGTCCCGTCGCCCCAGGGCCTCACCAATGATGACTTCATAGCCCTCGATCGCCGGCTACGAGCAGTCTGATCCGCCGAAGATCCACAGGGATCGACAATTGCTCGGCCTCGCCGACCACCGATGAGTTCGACCGGCACGCCGAGTCGTACACAGCACAACGAACCTACGGAATGGACATCCAATGACCGAGCTGAACGCGGAACATGCCCGGCGAGCGATCGTCGAACACACCCGACGTCTGGCGGAATCAGCCGCTGCGGCCGGACCTGACGCCGCCGTGCCGACAGCCCCGGAATGGACCATCACTGACCTGGTCGAGCACGTGGGCCAGACCCAGAACTGGGTCGCGGAGATCATCGAGCGGCGCATCACCGACCCCGCACAGCTGCCCACGGAGATGGCCGTACTCCCCACCGACCCCCGCGAGTGGCAGGCGTGGCTGTCGGATTCCGCGCAGCGGGTCGCGAGCGCGTGCTCCGACGACGCGCTCGACGCGCCGGTGTTCAACCCCGCGGGGGACGAGCGGCCCGGGACGCGATTCTGGATGTCCAGCATGCTCAACGAAGCGGTCGTCCACGGCTTTGACGCAGCCGCCGCGGCGGGCCGACCGGCCGACATCGACGCCGACATCGCAGCCGCGCTCATCAGCAACCACCTCGCGATGCTCACCTCCCCCACCTGGGAGATGCAGCGGCCGAAGTCCGCCCACGCCATCCGGGGCACCGGGCAGACCCTGCAGTGGCTGGCCACCGACACCACCGACGACGCGGGCGCCTGGTTCATCGAACAGCGGCCTGACGGGGCGAGGTGGCAGCCCGCAACCAAGCAGGCCGATGTGACGGTGACCGGTCCGGCACGATCGCTGCTGCTGACCTTGACCCGACGACTCCCTCTCACCGACCACAAAGCCACCAACATCAACGTCGACGGCGACACCGACCTCGCCCAGCGCTGGCTCGACAACACCGCCCATGTCAGCGGCTGACCGGCACCGAGGCGTTCAACTTGTCTGACACGCCCGATCCACAGGTCTTGACCATTTCTCCACGCGCGGCACATGGAGGACGCCGAGCTGACGCGCCAGGAAGAGGAGCGGGCCCAGCAACTGCTCCCGGACGCCCACGCCCGTTTCCAGGCCGCCCTGCAGGCGCTGCCCGCCGATCAGACCGCCGGCCCGTCGGTGCAGCCGCGGGGCATGGCCAGTTGCGTGCGGCTGCCGACGTACAGGTGATGCAGCCTCTGGCGTCGATGCCGCGGCCTTGGTGATGGGGGCACTCTGTGCGCAGGGGGAAGTCACGGCTGTTGGCCGGCGGAGGTAGCCGACGAGGCGGTGGTCGGGCCAGAGCCGGTAGGCGCAGTTGTAGCAGTTGGTGTGCAGGTGCCAGTCCACCGTGGGGGCCATCACAGTGGCGTGGTCGGGGACCTCGGACCCGCACACGGTGCGCGAGCCGTCCAGGCTCACGTGAACCTTCAGCGCAACGCGCTGCCCGGTGTCGAGGTAGCGGTTGCCCTCGCGGCGTTGGCGGGGCCGGGTCCAGGTGACGATCGTCGCCGTCGCGGGTACCCGCCCAGCGGGCGCTTGCCGGTGCGGCGCGCGGCCGGGGCGGGGCAGCCTCGGTCTGGAGGGCGTCCGGCGGTGCGGCGCCTGCAGCGCGGCCGTGACAACGTCCAGGGCTCGCCTGACGCGCTCGGAGGCATCGGCCAGGCGGTCCCGGGCGTAGTCGTCCAAGGCCTGCTCGCGTAGCTGATGGGCCAGCAGTTCCAGATGGTCGGCCAACAGGACGCAAGCGCCGGCGGCAATCTCGACCGGATCGCTGGGCCTGAGGGGGTTCGGCACCGTCACGAGCGTGACGTTGTGCCAGCGCCCCACCCGTGCGCAGTGTCAATAACGAAACAGCGTAGGTGCCGTTCGTTGCCGAGACGCTGACCTGCGGCGCAGCTCGACACCACGGTGGCCGCAGACGCCGAGCTTGGTGTCAGTGCATGCCCGCTGACCTGCGGTAGCAGTTATTGACACGGCAGGGGGTTCGCCGTGCACGGGTACCACGAGAACTCGCCGTGGATGGAGCCGCTGGAGACGAGGGCCGCCGCCGGGGTGTGATCACTGCCGTTTGCGGGCCTGGCCTGCCACGACCAGGGCCAGCCACGCCCGGTCGGCCACACCTCTCCGGACCTGACCACCACCGGAGCGGGGCTCCAGGGACGTGTTCCCTGGAGCCCCGAACTTCACGAAGGCACGCGCCGGCGGCTAGTTGATCTGGACGCCCGCGCTACTTCCACTGGATCGTCTTCACGTCGATCCCGCACCACCATGCGCCGGTGGTCAATGCCCACCCTTCCATGGTCGTCTTGGTCGCTCCCCACCCGATGGAACTCAGCGTGTACCACGCCTGTCCCGCCGTGTCGTTACCGACGCTGGCACCGCTGACGCCGAAGGACTGCTTGTCGGCGGTGTCGGGGAGGGGAGAGTCGGTAGAGATCGTTACGCCTCCCAGGGCGGCGGTGCCGACCTGCTCGACTCTGAAATCGAGGCCGAAGCTGTAGTGCCCGTAGCTGTCCCCCCAGAGCCTGGCCTCGCCGCACGGGCCGGTGGACTTGCCGCTACCCGAGGCGTTCGCGCCGACCTGACCGCGAGCCGAAACGATCTTGGCCGCCTGGTCACGGGTGAGGCCGGGGTCGGCGGCCGCGGCGTGGCGCAGCGCCTTGGCCTGCGCGGGGGTGAGCTGGACGCCCTGGACCTCGACCTGCGCCGGTGAAGTATCCGAAGCGGCAGAGGTGGCGGAGACCGAGGCGGTGGTGCCGGCCAGCGCCGCCAGCGTGCTTGCCGCCACTACCAGAGGTGTGAGGAGTTTCCTCATGATGCGGATGCCTTTCCTTCGTTGGGCACCGACGGGTGGTCCCGTCCGTGCCGATCACTGCTTCCGCCCTCCACCACAGCCGTGCAATTGTTGATCAGCCAGTGGGCGGCCGGGTGCTGATCAATGACTGGTCACTGGCTGATCAAACGGACATTCCTCGCGGTGAGGGGCCTGCCCATGGCGCCTGCTCACCCAGGCGAAGGAGGTTGCGAGTGGGGCGGCGAGAGGAGCCCATCGATCCGGCCACCGGGCCGCTGGCGGCGTTCGCAGCTGACTTGCGCCGGTTGCGTGAGGCTGCCGGATCGCCGAGCTACCGGCAGTTGGCCCGTACGGCGCATTACTCCGCCAGTGCGCTGTCCAGTGCGTGCAGTGGCAAGAGCATGCCGAGCTGGAACGTCACCCGGGCCCTGGTGCAGGCGTGTGGGGGCGATGTCGGGCAGTGGCAGCCGCGATGGCAGCAGGTGGTGGCCGAGCTACAACGCGAGCTCGAGGCCGAGCCTGGTGACCAACAGGCGCAGGCCGGGCACGCTGTCATCGAGGAGAGCACATCGGCCTCATCCAGCGAGCACGGCCAGGACTCGGTGCCTGGGATCTCCTCGCCGGACGGCCAGAGGCGGACGCAACCGGCGAGGTGGCCGCGGGGTCGCGCGGCGGCGGTAGCAGTCATGGCCACTCTGGCCATGACTGTGCTGTTCGTGCTGGTCCGAGCGGGCGGCTATGCCGGCACGGCCCAGCCGGCAGCCGCGAGCAGTTCGGCACCGCAGGCGGTGACCACAACACCCTCCGGCAGCCGGGACGGGGCGGCCGCTCCTGCGCCCTCCGTCGTCACAAGCCACGACCCGGTGCCGCGCGTGAGGTCGTCACCTCCTGTAGGCGGTGTGGTGGTGGGACCCGGATGCCCTCTGGACAACCGACGCGACTACAGCATCAACGAGCAGCACGACGACGGCTGGCATCCAGCCACCGGCGGATGGACGGGCGATGGGTGTAACGGGCGCATCTTCTACACCGCTCTGGCCGACAACAAGCCCAGCCCGTACGCCTATCCGCTGCGGTGGAAGGAGTCGTTCGTGTGGCAGGCCACCACCGCGGTCGCCGGCCCGGCACGCTGCACGGTCGCCGTGCACGTGCCCGACTCCCCGTATGCCGACGCTGTCGCGATTTACCGGCTCCATCAGACGGCCGGCGCCGACAGCGACTCCATCATCGACATCCCGGTCGACCAGGCCGCACACCGTGGCGCCTGGGTCGTCCAGGACGTCACGGTTCCCGACGCGAGCGACCTGCTGGTCAAACTCGTGGACAGCGGTTCAGATGATCACACCATCGCCGCCGACGCGATCTCTATCAGCTGCCCCAACAACCGGACCCCCTCATAGGCGTCCTCCAGCACCCATGATCATTCTCGGCGCCAACGGCTGTTCCTGCCAGTCTCAACCCCGCAATTCCTCAGGCCCTTGCTCATGAGCGGAACTCCCGAGGCCGGGCCGTTGCGGCTGAACTGCGACGTGCTCATGGTGCCTGACGACGACCAGCAGGTCGTCTTGAGGGGTCCCCGAACGCCCGTGCCCTGCGCCACCTCCTGACCGCAGGCGGCCATCGGGCCGCTTTGAGCTGACGGTCGGCCTCGGACGCCGGCGGAAGGCGGGTCACGGTCGGATGGCGGCGGGCAGGGTCACGAGCGGCCATTGCTTGGGGTTCCGGGTTCCGGCCGGTCGTCCGCGGGCGTCGTCTCACGAGCCAGCCGATCGAGGAGTTCGATGTCGGGTGCCCGTACGAGGTTCTCCGGGGGGCTGAAGAGGCGGTCGCTGGTGATCACCGCCAGCGTCCTTCGTGCTCTGTCGGCGATGATCTGGTCCTCCGCCCTCGCGGCCCGGCGCAGAACTCGCTGCGCGGCACGTAAGTCGCCCAACTCGGCCAGTACCAGCCCGAGCACGAGCCCGACCACCGCACGCATGGCAGGAGCAGCCAGGCGAGCTGCCCTGCGGTAGGCGATGACCGCGCCGAGCATGTCACCTTGGGTGTACAGAGTGTTGCCGAGAAGCGTCAGCTCGCTCGCCGCGTGTGCCCGTTGCTCATGTCGCCGCATACGCCCACCATGCCGGACTCGCCATGACCTGCTCCATATGGTCGCCGAAGGTGCGGGTCCCTATCGTTTCCCGGACGCGGGCAGGACAATGACCATTATGACGCCGAGCACCGGGAGCACCGAGCGGGCCGCCCGCTACTTCCCGTTCCGCACCGGCCCGGACGCCGACCGCATCATTCGCGACGCACCGGACACGGATCGCGACCAGCAGTGCAGGGCGGTCCGGCTGACGTCTCGCCACACCCGGGCGATGGCCACGGCCCGCCCGCTGTGGCTGCCACCGCCGATCCTGATCGCGGTCTGCATCGGCACCGGCTTCTGGTGGATCGCCGCGCTGGGCACAGCCGTCTGTGCCTTGGCCTGC
Organism: Nonomuraea angiospora; assembly: GCF_014873145.1. Classification (NCBI taxonomy): domain Bacteria; kingdom Bacillati; phylum Actinomycetota; class Actinomycetes; order Streptosporangiales; family Streptosporangiaceae; genus Nonomuraea; species Nonomuraea angiospora. The sequence continues at coordinate 12,473,035 of NZ_JADBEK010000001.1, forward strand.
GTGATCCTCTACGGCATCGCGAAGCGAGCCCGCGACGACATCCGGCTGCTGGACGGCACCGTCGGCGTACCGATCCCGGACGACTTGGTCAAGAAGGTCATGACCACGGGCAAGGCGATGCACGCTCTTGCGGTGCTCCATCAAAGAGCTCCGATCGGTGGTGGCCTGGACGAAGGACTCAGTCATCACCGACGGGAGATCGTCACGCTCAACTCCCGCTATACCGACCACCTGCATCTGGCGCGCCGCCACTGGGTGCGCGGCGACATGCCCCGATGGCGCGACACCGCGCAGCGACTACCAGTGATCGCCAACGAGGTCTCCAAGCTGGTCGACTCCATCATCCTTTTCGCCGACCACGACTTCTGAGTGGGCGTCTGCAACGGGTGCTGCTCGTAGCCGGCGCCGAGCAGAGCGGACAGGTGTCACGCCTGCGCAGGCAGCATGCGGGCCTGGCCCGCCCGTGCGTCGGGGCGGTGCGGCCCCGGTGGTCCAGGGACGAACCGGCGAGGGCATTCGCACGGATGCCGTCGGCCCCGGAATCGACCTGCTCCGTCAGGCGTACGACGCGAGCACGAGGCTCGGCGACAGACATCCGCTGCGCCAGGACATCGCCAAGAACCTCGACCTAGCACTGCGTAACTCGGCATGGCGTCATACGCCCAGCCCGGCTCCATCACCGCTGCCGGGTTCCTGCTCGTGCTTTCGGCTCTGGCCTGGGCTCCGCTGGTCAACGACTTCCTGCTCCAGGTCATGGGCTTGTTGCTGCTGGTCTATGTTGTCTTCGCGTTGCTTGCCATCGGCGGCCGGCGCAAGGCCAGGTCTATCGTCACCATCGCGGCCACCCTGCTCATGGTGCAATTGCTTCCTTTTGCCTGGTGGGGCTTCACCAACTCGACCCCGTCGTCGGTAGGCCAGGACACCGCAGTGGTGGACATCCTCGCGATAGCCGCCTCCTGTGCTGGACTTCTGCTGCTGTACCTGCGGGGCAATGACGCCTATTTTCACAACTCCGAGGAACGACGCCGACTTCGCAGGGCATCGCGACGACGTTGACGCCTGCCTGGGTGCGCTTGCGTGTGCCCATGAGTTGCTCATGAGCACGGCGAGTGAAGTAGCTCTAGGTGTACTTGGTGTCAGGTATGGGACAACGGGCCGCTGACGCGCAACGCCATTCGAGATGTCATCGACCTGCTGTACCCGGCTGTGCGATTCTGATGATGAAGCCGGTGCCCAAGTACCTATGTCCCGGTGGTCCGGCTGGTCGCGCACATGGGCAGACCCGGTGACGGCGGACTGTACATACATGTCGGGCGGCCGCTCGAAAGAGGTCGGCACCTGATCGACGTGACCATTCAAGCAACCGATCCGCAGACGCGTCAGGGAATGGAGAAGAACTGCTGATTTGTACGGCATATCACGACCCACGTAAGATCCGTGGCCATGGCCGCTACACGCTGTGCATACCCCATCACCCCTCCGCCCCCATAAGCGCCCTGTCGTCATGAACGGCGGACGAGCACCCGCGACCACCGATCATCTGGATTCCATCCGCGTGCCATGGAACGCGGCAGAAGCCTGGGCCAAGGTCGTTTCCACCGGTACTCGGGCGTGATGGGGAGGACATGTACGGGGCAGGCGATGTGAGCAGGTCCGGCGACGCGGCGGGCGCGGCGCTGCGCGAGGTCGCCGGGCCCGAGCTCTACCGGCGTAACGCGTTCCGAATCACCGGGTTGTCGACGTACGCGGACCGGCGCGCCATCCGGCAGCGCAGGCAGCGGGTCAACACGGCGCTCCAGGTCGGCGCCGACGCCGATCTGGACCACGGCCTGCCGGTCGGGCCCGACGAGGTCCGCGCCGCCTTCGACCGCCTTCTCGACGACCCCCGCCGTCGCCTGGTCGACGAGCTGCTCTGGTTCTGGGACACCCCCGACGCCACCTGCTCCTGCGCCAAGGCCCTGCACCAGGACCACGACGCCGCCGTACGCGCCCACAGCGCCGCACTCGACCGGGAGATCGAGGGCACGATGACGGGCGACGACGAGCGCAGGACCTTATGGGAGGAGGCGGCGCGGCAGTGGCGGGGGGTCCTGCGCAAGGCCGCCTTCTGGGACCACGTCAGGAACCGCATCGACGCGCTCGACGACCGTCAGCTCGACGAGTCGGCCGTGGACGCGCTGCGCGATGCGCTCGCCGCGGCGCTGCTCAGGCCGCTGGCCGAGCTGGCCGGACAGCGCGGCACGACGGCGACCCAGAGCCGCCTGGCCGGCCTGGCCCGCCGCTGGCCCGCGCCGCGACGGGTCATCGACGACCAGCTCGAAGAGGTCGCCGCGCCGATGTACGAGTCGGTGCGCGCGGCCCTGTCGGAGTCGACCGGCCTGCTCGACGAGGGCGAGCCGAAGCGTGCCGCCTCCAACGTCTATGACAAGGCCCTGCCCGACCTCAACCGGCTGTCCGCGCTGGTGCCCCCCGAACGGCACCGCCGCACGGCGAAGCTGCGCAACGACACCGCCATCCTGTTCAACAACTGCGCCATGGCGCTCATCGACTCCGCCGGGCCCGCAGCGGCCGATCAGGCACGCAAGTGGTTCGGCGCGGCCCGGCGGCTGAGTCCCGACTCGCACACGTCGGAGGCCATCGGGGGGAACGAAGCCTCGCTGGACGAGCTCATCCTGGTCTTCACGACGATCGAGCAGGAGGCCAGTGCCCTGCTGGCCATAGGCCAGTACGACCAGGCAAACGTCTATCTGGCCACCCTCGAGCAGGAACTGGGCGACCTGCCGGGCCGATCGGAGCTCGACCGGATTCGCGCCAAACTGGGCCTGAACCGCTCCCGATACAGACCGGCACCGACCCGCATGGTGCCGACGCGTCCGGCGCCGGCCTACCGCCCCGCCGGTTACGGCGTCAGGCGGCGCCGCCGCGGGCTCAGGCTGCTCTTCTGGCTCGCGGTACTGGCCGCCCTGGGGTTCCTGCTGACCCAGTACGACGTCTTCGGCAACTCGACCGTCGCGTTGTTCGCCCCCAAGAAGGCGGACAACGCGCCCGTGGGGGAGTGCCTGGTCGAGCCCGTCGACTGGATCCAGCACGACATCGCCCACGTCCCGACGATCACGTGCGACGAGCCGCACTGGGGTGAGGTGCTGGGTTACGTGTCGCTCGGCGAGGTGCCTTCGACGTACCCGGGCGGCGACCAGGTCGCCGCACTGGCCGAGTTCGAGTGCAAAGTTCTTCAACTGCGTCAGAAGTTGCCGCTCGACGAGTATGAGACCGACACCGTGGTGCCGAGGGAGGAGGATTGGAACACCGGCGACGGCGAGTACGAGAACTATGCGCCCTGCCTGGTGAGCCGGAAAGACGGCAAGCCCATCCCGTCGGGCAGGCGCGTGGCCGATCCTCCGCCGGGGGCGGACAACGAGGCCGTGCGGATGGACGTTCTCTCCCCGGCCCTCTACGACAATCCGCCGGCGGACAGCTGCATTCAGTCGCAGTCACAGTGGGACAAGTCGCCGCACAGCGTCGACATCGTGAAGTGCGACCACCCGCACTGGGCGCAGATCGCGGCCTACGTCAAGCTGTACGGCGCCGCGGACAAGATCCCGGCTGACGACAAGGTCGAGGAGAAGGCCGAGGAGATGTGCGACCCCGCCACCGCGCACCTGGAGATCGGCGTGGGCACCCCCTACCGGGTGACGGTGCGGGTGCGCAAGGAACGCGCGATCCAGGAGAGCCTCATCTACGCCGTGTGCCTGGTCCACCGCGAGGACGACCGGCTCTTCAGCGGGATGCCGCGATGAGGCGTCCATCTGGTTTCCGCCTGGTTCCCATGGCCTGCGGCGGCACCTTCAGCGAGATTCGTACCAGCACGATCAGGAGGTTCAGGCAGTGGTTCGGGCGGTGACCTTGCGCATCAGCTCACCGGAGGGCGTGATGAGCGGCGTCGAGCTGGGCAGCGGGCCGATCACGGTGGGCCGCGCCTCGCCCGACCACGCCCCCGACGTGGAGCTGGGACCCGACCCGCAGCGCTGGGTGGGGCGGCTGCACTGCACGCTCGACTTCGCCGACGGCATGTGGTCGGTGACCGACAACGCCAGCGTCAACGGCACGCTGCTGCGGCACGGTGACGTCACCGAGCGGCTGCAGGGACGCAAGCGCGTTCAGCACGGCGACAAGCTGCTGATCCTCGGCGACATGACGGCCGACGGCGAACCCCTGTACTGGGAGCTGACCTTCCTGGACCCGCACACCACGCAGCCGGCGCCGTTCGGGCCGCCGTCCGAGGTCCGCCACACAGGGCCGGGACTGCGCTACGACTGGGTCGCCGCGCGCGCCTACCGCGTCGAGAACGGCGTGGAGACGCCCATCACCGGGCTGCGCCCGCAGGGTCACCAGCTCCTGCGGTACATGGCCGGCCGCGGCACCGGCGGCGAGTCCGTGGCCTGCGACCACGCGGCCCTGATCGCCGCTCTGTGGGGGCCGCCGGAGGAGTGGGCGCCGCACCGCTCGTACACCAGGTCCGACCTGGCCGGCGTGGTACGCGCCGTACGCCGCTGCATCGAGGTGGACCCTTCACGCCCGCGGATCCTGGAGACCGTCACGGGCATCGGCTACCGGCTCAACGTCAGCGGATCACCGGCGTGATCACGTACGCGTCCGGCACCCGGGCCGGCGGCCTGCACGAGGAGAACCAGGACCGGCTGGCGGCCGATCCGGCAGCGGGCACGTTCGTCGTGGCCGATGGCATCGGCGGCCTGGCCGACGCGGCCCTCACAGCGCGGGCGGTCGTCGAGCAGCTCCCCCTGCGGGTGTGCGAGCGCGTGACCGCCATCGGCGCCCCCGGGGCGGCCCGTGCCGCCGCCGAGGCCGCGGCCGAGCTCAACGACCGCGTCAGGGACACCGCCAGGAGCGGGCCGGGCACCACGGGCGCCGCCACGGCCCTGCTGCTGGTTCGCGGCGGCCTGGCGCTGGCAGTGCACCTGGGCGACAGCCGGATCTACCTGGCCCGCGACGGGCTGCTCGCCCGGCTCACCGACGACCATGTGCACGAAGGGCGGCTGACCAGGTTCGTGGGCATGCCGGGCCGCGCCGATCCGGACGTGTCGGTGCACGAGCTGAGCGCCGGCGACCGCGTCCTGTTGTGCACCGACGGGCTAGTCCACAGCGTCGGCGATGAGGAACTGCGGGCCATCCTGACCACGGCCGGCGACGTCGAGGGGGTGTGCGAGCGGTTGCTCGGCGCGGCCGCCGCGGGCGGGGCGATCGACGACGTGTCGGTGATCGCTGTGCAGTACGGCACGGGGAGGTGGGACGATGGCGCTGCTCAACAGCGGTGACCGGGTCACCGACACCCTCGTGATCGATCGGCTGCTCGGCGAGGGCGCGTTCGCCGAGGTGCACCGGGTACGGCACGCGTACCTGGGGTTGCAGGCGATGAAGCTGTTCAAGAAGGTCGCCTCGCTGGAGGAGACCCACCAGATGCTGGGCGAGGCCCGGCTGCTGTCCACGCTCGGGCACGCCAACATCGTGCGGCTCTTCGACGCCAACACCGTGCAGACGCCAGAAGGGCTGCGCGGCTTCTTCACGATGGAGTACGTCCCCGGCGGCAGCCTGGAGAGCCTGATGGCGGCCTACCCGCACGGCGTGCCGACCGACATCGCCGTGGAGGTGATGGGGCAGATCGCCGGCGGCCTCGCGGTCGCCCACGAGCAGGACCCGCCCATCGTGCACCGCGACGTCACGCTGGCCAACGTCCTGGTCGGCTACGACGGAAGCGTCATGCGGGTGCGCGTCAGCGACTTCGGCCTGGCCAAGCGGGCCGACCCGTTCACGCACATGGCCAGCGCGCGCGGCACCCTCGTCTTCATGGCGCCCGAGGTGGTCACCAACGGGGGTTATTCGTGCGCGAGCGACGTGTGGTCGGTGGGGACGATCGCGTACCTGCTGCTCACCGGCCACTTCCCGTACGACGACGGCGCCGGCCCCTTCGCCTCCTACTCCTTCGCCCGGTTCAACCGGCCGCTGCTGGCGCCCAGCAGGTACAACGACGAGGTCGATCCCCGGCTCGACGAGATCGTCATGGCCACGCTCGAGCGGGACCCGCGCAACCGCCCCGCCAACGCCGGCGTGCTGGCCGCCGCGCTGCGCGAGCGGCGCGAGCCCGCCGCCAGGCCGCCTGACGAGCACGCCCGGCGGCTGGCCGCCGAGGCGCTGCGCCTTTACCGCGTACCCGGCCAGCTCAGCCGGGCCACGGAGCTCATGGAGGAAGCCATCGCACTCTGGCCGTCACTACGCGAACAGCACCTGCCCAGGCTGCGGCTCTGGCGCAGGGGGGTGGTGATGTGAGGTTGCTGCCCCGGCTGCGGGAGGAGTTCCGGCAGCGCCGCCACCACCGGGCCTTCCGCATCCCGCCACCCCTCTGGGACGAGCCCGTCCAGGACCTGCTCGACCGGTTGCTCGCCGCCTCGGATTCCGCCGCCCCAGGCCCCGCCGCCCCAGAGTCCGCCTCGTCGCTGGACGAGAAGGCGCTGGCCACCGCGGCCACGAACCTGTGGCGGGCCGAGCGCAAGCTCGCCCAGCAGGGCAAGGATGCCACCAGCCGCCAGGCCGGGCGCTACCTGCGCACGACCCGGGGCGCACTCTCCGACGCCGGGCTGGTCGTCCAGGACCACGATGGCGAGACCTTCCACTCCGGCCGCGCCATCGAGGTCCTGCTGTTCCAGGACGACCCGTCGCTCAGCGTCGAGACGGTGCTGGAGACCGTACGACCGTCGATCTACCTGGGGGATCGGCACATCCAGATGGGCCAGGTGATCGTCGGCTGCCCACCCCGAGACCACGTGAGGAACGAGCATGCGTGACACCATCGACTTCGGGATCGACCTCGGCACCACCAACAGCGCGATCGCGGTGGCCGAGCAGGACACGGTCTCGGTGATCAAGAACAACGACGGGTGGGACACCACGCCGTCCGCCGTGTGGATGCCCAAGCCGGAGCTCATTCACGTCGGGCGCCGGGCCCGGGACCGGGTCGAGGTCGACCCCGAGAACGCCGCGGCCGAGTTCAAGCTGGAGATGGGGCTGGCCGACGCCCGCAAGAGGTTCGTCAAGGGCGGGGTGGAGCTGTCGCCGCAGGAGCTGTCGGCCGAGGTGCTCAAGGCGCTGCGGGCCGACGCGGCCCACCACACGGGCACGGCGCCGGACGCCGCGGTGATCACGGTGCCGGCGGCGTTCACGCTCAACCAGAACAAGGCCACCACCGACGCCGCCATGCTGGCGGGCTTCACCACGGCGTGCCCGCTGGTGCAGGAGCCGACGGCGGCGGCTTTCGCGTACGGGTTCCACGACGCCGACGAGCGGGCGTACTGGATGGTGTTCGACTTCGGCGGCGGCACCTTCGACGCGGCGGTGGTCAGCAAGCATGACGGCGACCTGCGCGTGCTCGACCACTCGGGAGACCCGTACCTGGGCGGCAAGCTCATCGACTGGGCGCTGGTGGAGCGGATCCTGGTCCCCGCCGTGGCCCGTGAGCTGGGCTTCGCCGAGTTCCGCAGGGACAACCCCCGGTGGAGCGTCAACTTCGCCAAGCTCAAGGCCGCCGCCGAAGAGGCCAAGATCCGGCTGTCGCGCTCCGACACGGCCGACATCACCGTTGATCTCGCGGGCGAGGACGGCGAGGTCGAGACCTTCGAGTACCTGTTGCGCCGCGGCGAACTCGACTCGATGGCCGAGCCGTTCTACGATCGGGCGATCAACCTGTGCCGGAACGCGCTGCAGCAGGCCTCGCTGAGCCCGTCCGACATCGACCGGCTGCTGCTGGTCGGCGGCGTCACCCTTTCGCCCGGGCTCAGGGAACGGCTCGCCGACCCGCGCCACGGCCTGGGCATCGAGCTCGACTCCAGCCTCGACCCCACCACCGTCGTCGCCCGCGGCGCGGCCATTTTCGCCAGCACGCTGCGGCGCCCGCGGAAACTGACCCGCGCCGAAGGAGAGTTCGTGGTCGACCTCGCCTACGAGCCCATCGTCACGAACCCCACGCCGACCGTCGCGGGACGGGTGAGCGGCCCGGCCGACGACCTGAGCGGCTACTCCGTCGTCCTCAGCAACCCCGAGGGACGGCCCCCGTTCACCACCGGCCGCGTCCCCCTCAACGCCACCGGCCGCTTCGTCACCGAGGTGGACCTCGACAAGGGCCGGACCTCCCGGTTCAGCGTCGAGCTGATCGACGAGCAGGGCGCGCCCCGGCCGCTGACGCCGGACTCCCTGTCGATCAAACTGGGCGAGGTCGAGTTCGGCGGAGTACGGCTGGCGCACTCGCTGGGCATCCAGCTCGCCGACCGCGCGTTCGCGCCCATGCTGCGCAAGGGCGCGACCCTGCCGGCCTCCGTACGCGAGGTGTTCCACACCTCCAGCGCCCTGCACCGCTCCGACAGCGAGGCCCTGATCAGCATCCCCATCCTGCAGGGCGAGCGCAGCCGGGGCGATCGTAACCGGGAGGTCGGCAAGCTGGAGATCAAGCCGAGGGACGTCACCATCGACCTGCCCGCGGGCACCGAGGTCGAGGTCACCTTCGAGGTCGACAACTCCAGCCTGGTCACGGTGGTGGCGGACGTACCGCTGGTGCAGACGCAGTTCGAGGCCGAGATCAACCTGACCGAGGTGCGCACGCCCGACGCGGACATGCTGGAGCGGCTGCTGGCCGAGGTCGAGCAGCGGCTGGCCGCACTGCGCGGCTCCTCCGCACCCGAGGCCGTGCGCCGCCTGGAGAAGATCGACCAGGAGGGCGGCCTCGAGGTGGCCCGCGCGCAGGTACGGGCGGCCAGGGTGGACGCGGGCGCGGCGGCCACGGCCGAGGAGCGGCTACGGGAGCTGCAGAGCGAGCTGGACGCCGTCGAGGACGCCGCGCAGTTGCCCGCGCTGGTGGAGGAGCTGGAAGGGCTGCTCGCCGAGGCGGACCGGCTGATCCTCGCGGCGGGCGACGCGGGGGATCGGCAGGAGCTGTCCGCGCTGCGCCAGCGCTCGCGCGACGCGATCCAGGCACAGGACTCCACGGCGATTCGCACCCAGATCGACCGGGCCTACTCGCTGTTGATGGACCTGGAACGGCGCCGGCCGGACTGGCCGGTCAAGGTGTTCCAGGCGCTGCGGGAGGCGCTGGCGTCCACGGGGCGGTCTCGCGACCTCATCCGGGAGGGCGAGCGGGCCATCACGCGTGGTGACCAGCAAGAGCTCGAAGGGGTGAACCAGCGCATGATCCGGATGCTGCCCAAGGAGGAACAGGACAAGATCATAGGGTTGATCAGGCGATGAGCGACACGCTGCGGGCGCAGCTCACCGTCAACCGGGCCCGCTCGGCCGCCCGTGCCGGAGACCTGGCCACTGCCACCCGCCTCCTGGAGGCCCTGGATGTACCCGACACTGCCGATACGGTGAGCACGGCTGGAGACGCCGCCGTGGCGGTGCTGGACCTGCGGGCCAGGCTGCACGCCCAGCGGGGGGAACTGGCCAAGGCCGACCAGTGCTGGGCCGCCGTACAGGCCCTGTCGCCGGACGACCCGGGGGCGGCGGCGGGGCGGCGCACGATCGAGGCGATCAACGCCGGCCGCCGCAGGAAGCGCCCGCTCGTCCACACCGGCTGGCTCGGGGTGGCCGCGGCGGCGGTGGCCGCCGTGGTTCTCACGGCGGGGATCGTCGTCCTCGTCCCTGGCGGTCAGGCCACGCGCCCGGGAGGCGGGGAGGCCGCCGCGACGTCGGCGACCGGCGAGGCCTCCGGGGCGGAGGAGGCGCGCAGGCGGTTGGCGGCCCTCGAGGCCGAACGCGCGGCCGCCGGCGAACGCCGGGCCGCGGCGGAGGCCCGCCGCGCCGAGGAAACCGCCCGCCGCAAGCGCGAGGTGGCCGCCATCGCGCGGAGGCTGACCATGCCGGGCGTGCTCGTCCATCGCCATCCCCAGTACGTACGGGTGCGGTTCGGCACAGGACTGTTCCCGGTGGACGACAAGGTCAGCGTCGCGGGCGCGGAGCTGCTGAAGGGACTTGGCCGCCGGATGGCGGGCATGGACGCGGAGATCACCGTGGTGGGGCACGCGGTGGCCGTGCCAGGCGGGCGGGCGCGCGACGGCTCCGTGCTCGCGCTGGCCCGCGCCGTCGTGGCCGCCGCCCATCTGGCCGAGGGCGGCGACCTGCCACGCACGTCGTTCAAGCTGGTCAGCGGGGACCAGCGCGCGCAACCCTTCCGTGACGACCGCCGCAATCGCACCGTCACCCTCCTGATCGCTCCCCGGCCATGAGAACGCCGGCCCGCCGAAGCGGCGGGCCGGCGCCGCGCGACGGCACTGTTCGCTCTCCTCAGGGTGCTGGTCCGCGCTGATCTGTCCATGGACGTCGAGCTGCTGGTGCTCCGTCACGAGAACCAGGTGCCCGCCTGCGGCTCGGTGGCCGGCCGCGGCCAAGCTCACGCCCCATCAAGTGCACCAGACCCACACACGTCGACGAGGGCGTCGAGCTGTGACTGGAGTTCCTGTACGAGGGTGGAGCAGTGTTTGTGAGAGCCGTACGTCACCCGGCGGGTTCGATACGGAGGACGGCGGCGGTGTCGCGGATCTTGACGACCTCCAGGCTCATGGCGTCGTTGATGGTCGCGACGGTTCCCCGGTCGCAGCTCAGCCGGACGCCGCCGCCACCCTCCGACGACACGCTGCCGCCACCGTTACAGCCCGAAATGCTGTAGCCCGACCCTGTCAGCGGCGCGACCATCTCAACGGCGCCGCCGGTGATCGCCGTCACCTCGATCGGCCCGAGGCCGTACATTTTCGGCACTATCACGACGTCCCCTACAGCGACCTTGATCTCGCACGTCCCGTCAGCGCACGGCCCGGTCGGCGATGGCGACGACGTGGCCGTCTTCATGGGAGTCGGCGTGGGGTCGGACGCCGGTGACCCGGGGCCGGACCTGCTGGGCTGGCCGTCCGCGGGGGATGCGTTCGGAGAATCCGAGGAACACGACGTGAGAGCGGCGAACACGACAGCGACCAAAACAGCGGCGGCGGCGGATGACCTTCTACGCATCATGGTCACCATGGAACCGCGCCCCGACCGGTAACGTCCATTTCTGAGAACGTCCATGCCTGGGGCCACTCGGCGTTTTCGGCGGCTCAGACCGGCGCGCTGGCCAGCAGGACCGTCGGGTCGGTGTCGTAGGTGGTGGGCGATGAGGACAGCCGCCACGCATGCCGCCAGCACCGACGCGACCACGAACGCTTCCGGCGACCAGATCTCGAGCTTGACCTCGCGTCCAGCGCGGCCCGAGGCGCCTTCGGCCCGACGTGTCATCCTGGTCGGCGGCCGGGCCTGTGGGTGACCTGGAGCTGGTTCACCGCCTCGACGACGGGCGCCGTGCCGTCCTCTGCCGAGACCCGGGCCGAAAGGGCCGGGGCCCCTGCCGGTAGGCCGAATCGGTGACCGCGGTGGTGAGGGCGGCGGCCAGGCGCGTCCGTGTGCTCGGCACCACTGTGCATCCGAGCGCGAACTGGGTCACCCGGGCGATAAGGAACCTCGTGATGGATCTGGACGATGCGGCCCGCCGGGCGCGCTTTCTGCGCCGAGATCGGGATGGGACGAGGCCCTCGCCGAGGCCGGTATCCAGACGGTGCTCACCGGTATTCGGATGCCGAGGATGAACGCTATCTTCGGCTCGCCCTGCGCGAGCACGAATGGTTCTACAACCAGCACCAAGCGCATCAAGCCCTGAACCAAGCAGCCCCGCTGTGGCTCCCTGCCCCGATCACAGACCCCTGGCGAATCGCCGGCGTGAACATACGTCGACGAGACCGGCTCGGTGGCGTCCTCCACGAGTACTCACATACCGCTTGAACTGCATGGATGGAATTTCCGGCAGGCGCATCCTTACCGTCCCGCGTCGTTCGGCGCTTCTTGCCGAGCCGAAGCGCCGATCGCCGTCTGTAATCGTTCTGCAGCGATGAGAGGGAACCTCTCCGCTTCTCTGTTCCGTCGCTGTTCCGTCAGGGGCGCTGGCCTGCAGGTTCGCTGATAAGGAAGAGGTTCCAGGTTGAAGTCCTGGTAGCCCCACAGAGTTTCACCAGTTCAGAGGGTAGATCCCGAGATCGCGGATCTGGCCTCTTGATCGTTTGAATGGCTCGTACGACTTGCGCTGTGGGGTGGACGGCGCCCACGCACCCACTCCCCGTCGGCCAACGTCGCCTCATGTAGCGGGATCGACACTGATCCGTGAGCATCACAGGGCCGCTTGACCACATGCAAACGCGAGTCAAGTGTCACTCCAGGGGTTCGGGCCAGAACTGGGCAGACTGGCTACGGTTCATCCGTTACGGGATCGATCCGTAGCCAGGAAGGCGCGCACGGCGCGGTCATAGCGGGCCCGGTCGACGTTCCACGCCTCGGTGTGCTCGCCCTGCGGGAACTCCTCGAATCTGATGTCCCAGCTCAGCCGCCTGCCCGTGGCCACCAGGCCGCGGGCCTCCTCGATCGGGTGCTCGGTGTCCGGACTGGTGTGGATCAGCAGCAAGGGCGGTCTGACCTTCGGCGGGTAGCGGCTCATGCTGAGCTGGTCTACGTCGACGCCGGTCCGCCACTCGACAACCAGATCCGACAGCGCGGCGATGAACGCGGGCAAGTGGTAGTTTCGCGCGCCTTGCTCGGACGTCGTCCGCACGTCGACCATCGGCGCATCCATGATCACCTTGTCGACCAGCCTGGCCAGGCCCGACCTGGCCAGGAACTGCCCGACGATCTGCCCGCCCATCGACGTCCCATACAGGACGAACCGAGTGGCCCCGAGCTGCTGCGCCCTGCGTAGCGCCGCCTCCAGGTCGCGCCACTCCGAGTCGCCCAGGTGCAGGAGCCCATCGGGGGAGCGCGGCGCGCCTTCGTCGTTGCGGTAGCTGATGTCCAGGTAGGGCAGGCCGAGCTCGTGCACCACCGGTAGGACCTTCAGCTCGGCCTTGCGCCGCCCATTCTGCCCGTGGACGGCCACGAACCACGTGGTCCCTTTGCCGGGCACGTGCCAGGCCGGGGCGGGGCCCAGCTCGGTCGGGATCATGACCTCAGAGAAGTCGATGCCCCAAGCCACCTTGGGATCGCCCGGTGGAACGTTGCCGAAATAGCCCGGCGTTCCCAGAGAGGGCGTGGACCCGAGCAGCACCCTGCGCGTCACCTTTCCCGGTGATCGCGACACGACGTCGCCGAGCATGGTGAACGAGCCCGTCCATTCGAGCCAATAGATGCCGGGTTTGGTCGTCTCGTGCGTTTCAGTCAGTGTGACCGTTCCGTCCCCCGTGGCGAGCACGTACGTGTTGCTCGTGCCGTAGTGGACGACCTGCACGCTGGCCTCGCTGCCGAACCAGGCGCCGCACCCGGCCGCGATCACCAGCAGCGCGAGGCCGGCGACCAGAGCCTTCCTAAGCATGGAGGCCATCGAGGATCCTCCGCACGTTCCGCTCGCACAGGTCCCGGAAGGCGGGCTCGTCCAACCCGATGCGCCCGCCCAGGTAGAGCTGGACCAGCCCTTGGGTGGAGGAGGTCAGCGCCAGCGCGGCCTCCAGCGGCACGTCTGCGCGCAGGATCCCGGCCGCCATGCCCTCCTCGACGATCGCCACGATCCGCTCGAACGCCGGCGAGCCGCCGCCCTTGAAGTCGTCAGGGAAGTGCCTGGCCTGCTCGCGCCGGTCGGTCATCAGGAACGTGTACAGGTGCGGGCTGCCCAGGGCGAAGTCGAGGAAGTCGTGCAGGAGGCCGAACACCCTGCTCTCCCAGGCGCCCTCGGGGACTCGGGTTCCCCAGCCGGCCGCCAGCTCGCGGAAGGTTGCATCGGCCACGCCCTGCAGCAGCGCCTGCCGGTTCGGATAGTGCTTGTAGATGGCCATCGCGGTGACGCCCACGGCGTCGGCCACCCGGCGCATGCTCACGGCCTCGGAGCCTTCGCGCACGAGGATATCCCGGGCCGCCTCGGCGATCTTCTCTGCAGTACTCATGTTTACACCGTACACTAGCCAGGTTAACGGCGTATACCGCCCGTCGTGGAAGGAGAGGGGTCGCGGCAGGGGAGCGCTATTACCTAATCACCCTTGAGGTGTTTCTGGCTTCCCTGGCCCCTCAAGCCGCGGGGCCGGCAGCGTGCGGTCGCCCGGCAGGACCGGGAAGGGATTGACATCGTGACCGCATTTCTCGCCGGACCGGCCTGCGACTACTGGGGCCGCCGCGGGCTGGCGTGTGCGCTCACGCTCGCCGCCACGGGACCGCCCTGCGTCCTGGCCTCCGAATGGCTCAGGTGGATGATGGCATGGTCGATGCCCACTCGCGACGAAAGGTCAGGCCGGTGCCGCCGCGCCGGGCCGAGCCAGCCGGTACGCGGTCAGGAGCGACGTCCATGCCATGACGAGCGCGATGGCGAGGGCGAAGGCGACATTGGCCACCCGGGAGCCCTGCATCGTGAAGATCGAGATCCAGGCCGCCAGGAAGAGCGCGCCGTTCACCATGCTGAAGGCAGCCCAGCCGCGGCGGCCGGTCGCCGCGAACCGCCGGCCGAACGCGAAACATGCGGCGATCAGCGCGAGAAAGGCGACCGCGGAGACGAGGAAGTGCACCATCCCGTGCGTGCTCATGCTCGTGGGCGGGCCGAGGGGTGTCCCCGGCGGGAAGCCGTCGGCAGGGTCCGCGGAGAAGAAGGCGGCGGCGACCATCCCGGCGCCGAAGACGCCGACCAGCCGCGGGCCCCAGGTGCCGCCCCGGCCCGCCGGACCGCGTGCCCGGTGCAGGCCGACCGCTCCCGCCATGAACAGCAGGCCGCTGACCGCGAAGTTGGCGATCTGAATCCAGCCCTGGTCACCGTTGCTCAGCATGCTGGCCGGGTACCGGCTGATGTCGAACCCGTCCCTGGTGAGCATCTGCAGCAGGACCACGACGATGTAGAGAGGGCCGGCGACGGCGCCGCACATCAGCAGCGTCCGCGTCGCCCCGCCGGCCGCTGTGGTGGTGAGGTTCTCGGTCATCCGGTCCACTCCTCTCATGAGAACGAGATGACTTACCGCGCGGCGGGTCATCTGTCGCCGTCCCTGCCGGTCTCCGGAGCGAAGTGCTGCACGGCGAACGCGACGGCCGCGGAGATGTCGTCGTCGCCGGTGCCCCAAGCGGCTTGGACCGCGCGTCCCCAGGCGTGGCAACCGGCGGTGACGAACTCTTTCGCCTCGGGTGTGTCCCCCCAGGTCGCGGGGTCGAACGTGACGCCGTGAAGGAACAGGTCGAGTCCGAGCAGCGTGAGGTCCCAGCCGACTCCGATGCCGATCGTGGCGCCGGGTCCGTACGTGCGCGCCATCTCGTCGACGATCTCGGCGGGTGCGGCGTGCTCCAACTCCAGGACGGTCCCACCGCCGCCGCCGGGCGCCAGGCGCACCTCGACCTCGGTCGGCATGCCCTCCCCCAATACCCAGGTCACTTTGATCAGACGGGGCTTCTCGCAGCGCAGGATCTCCCCGCCGGCGTTGTTCTTGAGCTGGAACGTGCCGCCGATCCGCAGGTCGCCGTCGATCGGGGTGAGCCATCGGCTGATCCGGTCGGGGTCGGTGCAGGCGCTCCACACGTCCTCGATCGAGGCGTCGTACGTGCGCCGCAGCAGCAGTGAGCGTCCCGCGCCGGCGGTGACCGGCTGGTTGCCGATCTCCCGCTGGGTGGCGTTGATCTGGTTGATGATGTCGATCATTCGTCTTCTTTCTCCTCGTTGTTCGAGCCTGGTCGTCCATCCGCGGACGGCGTCTCGTCAAGCGGATGGTGGCGCTCGCGCCGGGCGCGTGCGAGTTCGGCGCCCAGCGCGTCCAGGTGCCGGCTCCAGAACCGGCGAAAGCGCTCCAGCTGGATGCCGACCTCCCGGGTGGTACGGAGCCGACGCCGTACGGGCACCGGGGTGCCGGCCACGCCGCCGAGCACGTCGAGTGCGTGCACGGGGCCAACAATCCCACTCGCGACTTATATAAGTCAAGCCTTAGAAACATCGAGACGCGCCGCCGAAGCCGTCATCGCATTCGGCAACCAGATCGCATGACACCCACGCCGCCCCCATCCCATGAGTCAGGACGCCCTCTTCGACGTCGCCGGCCTCACCGAGATCATCACTGTCTGGTCGGTCATCGGCCTGCTCTGGGACCAGGAACGCCTGACCCTGGCTGATCCACTCGGCACGCTCATGCCCGACCTGAACGGCTACCAGCTGGCCCCCGTGACCGTGCACCAACTCCTCCCTCACACCGCAGGCGTCCCGCTCCCCGCCACCCTGATCGGCCAGGCGGCTCCCGCTGAATGCGACCTGGAATCGGGCGAACGGCTCAGGGGCGTCGCCCACGACTACTCGGCTCGGCTGCTGGGCGGGGTCTGCGGCATTGCCGGTGCTTTCTCCATCTTGGGAGATGTCGAGACGTTTCTGCAGCATCTGATCGCAGATAGCGGTGCAGCCGAGGCTGGCTTTGGGAGCAAAGCGAGGGCCTCTTCGTCCACTACGGGTTCACCGGAACCGCGATGTGGGTGAATCGTGAACAGGGTCGCTGGGCGGCGTTGCTGACCAACGAGCTGTACTACAGCCCAGAGCGGGAGGCGATCGCGCAGGTCCGCCACGCGTTCTGCGCCCTGGCCTTCAGCTGAAGGGCCGGGGTCCCGGAACCCAGGAACAGCCGTTGGCGGTGAGAATGATCTTGGGCGAAGTGTGACGTCGGGCTTCGCTGTGTGATCGCTCTCCGCCGGCCGGCGAAGTCAGGGGTGTACGTCGTCGTTCCCGAGGCCGTGTCGGACGGCGTCGTTGACGGCTAGGACACGCTGCAGCAGCGAGATGAGGGTCTCCCGCTCGGTCGCCGACAGTGCACTGAGGAATTGTCGCTGCGACTCCTGTGCCGCTGGCCGCAGCTTGTCCACGAGCGCTTTGCCCACGGGGGTCAGCGCCACCTGGTGCCGACGCCGGTCCACCCGATCTCTGGTTCGGGTGACGAGGTCGCGCTCCTCTAGATGGTCGATGCGACCCACGAGGTGGCTCTTGTCGAAGTCGAGCGAATCGGCCAACTGCTGCTGGGACAGCGGGCCGAAGTCGTCAAGGGCGGCCAGGACCGCGTGGTGTCCCAGCAGAAGGTGATGCTCGGCCAGTACCGCTTCCAGTTGCCGGTACCCGTACTTGGCCGCTTGTGAGGCTAGGTACGACGCCAGAGCGAGCAGCGACGGAGGTCGGGTACCAGCATCAGCCATGGGCTTACAGTAGCACAGCCCAACCGTCATTTGACGCAATAGTTGCGAGTGGCTACTGTTTCGGCGTCGTGCAAGGCATCGCTACTCGAAGCGGAGGGGGCACCTGCATGGACGTTGCGCCGGGAACCCATCGTCGTGTGGAGCGACATCGGCTGCCCCAAGGGGCATCTGGCGACGCTGGTCGCGGGCCGGGCGCGACGTGTCCCGCAGGACCAGATCGCCATCGCACGCACCGACGTCGTACGGGGAAGCCCGCACGTCTTCACGCCGGACGGCGGCCACGAGTACAACCCGGCGTCGACATGCACATGGTTCACGACTGGGGCGTCGGCTTCCCGATGATCGACAAGGACGACCCAGCGTCTACGAGGATCTGCTGCGGCGAGCCGTGGCCTGACACACCGGGCCGGCACCGCTGGACCGGCCCCGCAATTGGACACGTTCAGATTAAGGAATAGACGAGGGAGTTGTCCGACATGAAAGCTCTGGTCTCGCGCGAATACGGTCCTGTCGAGGATCTGGTCATCACCGATTTACCCACTCCTGTTCCCACCGCAGGGCAGATCCTGCTGAAGGTGCAGGCGGCCGCGCTCAACCCGCTGGATGTCAAGCTCTCCACAGGCGAGATGCGTGAGCACATGCCGGTGAAGCATCCGTTCCTGCTCGGGCTGGACGCGACCGGAATCGTCGAAGCGGTCGGACCGGGCGTCACGAACTTCGCCGTCGGCGACGAAGTGGTGGCGTTCACGTACGGCGCCGCCGGCGCGCTCGCCGAGTACACGCTGGCCAACGATGGGCCGAACGTCGTACGTCGCCCGGCTGGCCTGGATGCCGTACGGGCCGCGGCGCTGCCCGTGGCCGGGATGACCGCCCACGCGGTCCTGACCGCCGCCGCGGTGAACCCGGGAGACAGCGTGCTGGTCGTCGGCGCCACCGGCGGTGTCGGGTCGTTCGTCGTCCAGCTGGCCGCGCACGCCGGCGCCCAGGTACTGGCCACCGCCGGCCCATCGGAGGCCGACTACGTACGCGGCCTCGGCGCCCAGGAGATCATCGACTACACCTCGGGTGACACCGCAAAGCAGGCGCTGGCCCTGCGACCGGGTGGGGTCGACGTGGTTATCGACCTGGTCAACGCCGGTCCTGGCCTCGCGGCCACCGCGGCGGCCGCGAAGCCAGGCGGCCGGCTGGTCTCACCGCTCGGTGGCCAGCCCGAGTTCGACCGTGGCGTCGGCGCCGTCTATACAGGTGTGGAGGGCGGCTTTGGGAAGCTCCAGGATCTGGTCGACCGGGCCGCCGCCGGCACGTTCGAGGTCGAGGTCGGTGCCACCCACCCGTTCAGCAGCGCGGTCGATGCCGTCGGCGAGTTCGCGACCAAGCACACCCGCGGCAAGGTTGTCATCACCTTCTGAAACTAGGGCCAGCCGGACGTCCGGCTGGCCGACACTTTCCTGAGCTGGCGAAGGACGACAGATGAAGCAGCACACTCTTGGTCAGGGGCTACGCACGTCGGTGCTGGGCCTGGGCTGCATGGGGATGAGCGAGTTCTACGGCCCTGGCGATGACGCCGAGTCGATCGCCACCATCCACCGCGCCCTCGACCTCGGCATCAACTTCCTCGACACCGCGGATATGTACGGGCCGTTCACGAACGAGGAACTGATCGGCAGGGCCATCGCCGGTCGCCGTGACACGGTCATATTGGCCACCAAGTTCGGCGTCAAACGCCTCGCGGATGGTACGTGGCAGGGCATCAGCGGCCACCCCGCGCACGTCAGGAAGGCCTGCGACGCGTCGCTGGCGCGGCTCGGCGTGGACTACATCGACCTGTACTATCAGCACCGGGTCGACCCGACTGTACCGATCGAGGACACCTGGGGCGCGCTCAAGGAGCTGGTGGAAGCCGGCAAGGTCCGGCACCTCGGCATCTCGGAGGCCGAGCCGGCAATCGTACGGCGGGCGCACGCCGTGCACCCGATCACCGCGGGCCAGTACGAGTACTCCCTGTTTACCAGGGACATCGAGGACGAGCTACTGCCGGTGCTACGGGAGCTCGGAATCGGACTAGTGGCCTACAGCCCGCTCGGCCGGGGTTTCCTGACCGGCGCGTACCCCGATGTCGACCAGTTCGCCGCCGCCGACTTCCGACGCGGGAACCCACGCTGGCAGGGTGAGAACTTCACCACCAACAGAGCGCTTGCCGCCACCGTGGTAAACCTGGCCAGGGACCGTAACGTGGCCCCCGTCCAGGTCGCTCTGGCCTGGGTGATCGCCCGGGGAACGGACGTCGTACCGATCCCCGGCACCAAGCGCGTGCGTTACCTGGAGCAGAACGCGGCGGCCCTGGCTGTCGAGCTCACCGCGGACGACCACGCCGCCCTCGATGGACTCGCCCGGCAGGTCGTGGGCGAGCGCTACGCCCCGCGGGTCTGACCCGACTGTCCGCGCCGGCGTATCGGCGGAACGCTTACGCTTGGGCGATCGGTTCGGCAGGATCGTCTCAACGAGGAGGTACGCCGTGCCGAACGCCCGGGCACTTAAGATGGTGAACGCGGCGTCGAACGGGACCCTGTGTGCAAGGCTCAGGTAGCTGAGATAGCCGACGGCATCGAGGCTGACGCCGCGGCGCCGACGCTCGCCCTCGTGGACGTCCAGCCGGACCGGCAAAGGTTCGGCGAACCAGTCTTCCAACACCGGCCAGCGGGAGACGAAAACGTCGTAGGCTCGCCGACCTCGTGCGGAGACGTCGACCAGCGTCCGCTCGACCCATCTCGCCCCGCTCCCGGCAGACCTCATTCCACGCTGCGCCCCTACCGAGCACGACGACGAAACCGGCACATGCCTCAAAGGCAGCGCGCATGACTTCTCGGCACGAGTGCTCGGCGGAGTATGCGGAATCGCCGGCGCCTTCTCCACAGTGGCCGATCTGGCGAAGTTCCTGCAGCACCTGCTCGAACCAAGCGCCGGAAAAGCGTTCAGCCCCGCCTGGGTCCAGGAATCCCTGCAGATCCACACCGGTGGCCTCCAACCAGCGCGGGGCCTGTTCTGGCATCCGGCTTCCGGCACTGACTCATTGGACGGCCTGTATGAGCACTACGGCTTCACCGGGACAGGTATGTGGATCTCCCTCAAGCAAGAACGCTGGGCCGTCCTCCTGACCAACAAGCTCTACTACAGCCGCGATCGCCACCCATTGACTGAGATCCGCAACGCCTTCCGAGCCGGTCGGCGCCGTTGTCGCCGCAGACCCGCCGGCGGTACCAGCCATCGGCCCGCACCATGCCCTCGGCCAGGTTCACGCGGCCCGGATGGCTGGTGCGAGAGGAGGTCGTCACCGTGAGGTAGGCCAAGCGCAGAACGAGCGAACAGCATGCTGCTTGCACAGCGATCGAGGCGCTCACCTGAGGGACTGAATCATCCACCAGCCCTTGACTCGCGCGGATGAAGATCCAGCCCCCGCCCCTGCTCGCCGTCCCCCAACGAATCCTCAACAAGTTCTCAACACCGCCCGGCGCACCATGTGGATCGCCAGTTGGTCAACAGGACAAAGGGGGCAAGATGCGATTCTGGATCAAGGCGGTAGGAATGCTGGTTACGACCGGCGGGATCATGGCGGCGACACTCGTGAACGGGCCGGCCGCGTCGGCCACCCCGTCTCCGTGTTCCGTGTACGACGCCTCCATCTCCAACCTGGACGGCGGTTACGGCGTGATGAAGGGTTCCTACAACCTCAAGAAGGGGCCCTACGCGGATCGGTGCGGGAACGTGACCAGGCTCGGCAGGGGCCGGGTCATCTACTTTCACTGCTGGGTACGGAACGGTCGCGGCAACCTCTGGGCCTATGGCCGAGTGAAGGGGACGGCGAAGTACGGGTGGATGTCGATCGACAACTTCAGTTCCGTCCGTCACTCGAACTACGAGACGTGCAGGCCGAACGCCGATCGCGATCACACATAGAAGAACCCCTCGTGAGAGTCGAGAACCAGGGCCATCGCCTTCATCCTGGCGGTGGGTCTGCGACGTACCGAGGGCCACTGCGGAAAGCGGCACAGGTGTGCCTTCCCGACCGACGCTGTAACCTCGGCCTTTCCCGAAACCAGGCTGGAAAGCCTGATCTTCCCGGCCCCCCTCCTCGCCATCCCGGAACGCGAGGCCCAGCCCGACCGCGGCACCGCGATCCTGCCCCTCGCCTTCAAAGCCCAACAGAGCCGGAAGACATCACATGGATCACTGTCACTGGTGGGCCGGGCATCGTCACCATGATCAATAACGTCACCGTGGCCTCGGACAGCAACAGCGCTTGGTCGCGGTCGGAACCGGGAGGCTGTCGAACACGCTCTGCGGGGTCGGTCACGCGGTCGGCCAGTGGCGAGTGCGTCGCAGTCATCAGGGATTGATCGCGTTCGTACCGGGGGCAATGGGTGAGCACCGGTGCCAGATCCGCGACCTGTGCAGGTCGAAAGCCCCCCGGAGCCTTGCGGCGATCTCGGCGGTCGAACCGACCGATACGTTCTGCTGAATGGAGGATTCGTGTGAATCGGCCCAGGTGCGTGCTGGCCGCAGTGGTGGCTGCCGGCCTTCTCACCTCCTGCGGAGGAGGTGCGGGAAGAGATGTCTCGGGAGGGTCGCACGGGTCCCGGGCCGGCACGGGGACGCCGTCCTCGTCCGCCTCCCCTGAGCGTGTCGCGCCGAAAACGCAGCTGTCGGTGCCCAGCCTCTATGACACCTCCCGCGGCTGGGAGTCAGATCTGCCGGGAAACCAGATCCCGCTGCCGCATTCCGGGGCGGTCGCCGTCTTCCGGGAAGGCGGCAGGAACAACGGCACCTTCACTGTCCTGGACGTGACCAGCGGCAAAATCTCGTGGAAGACCGAGGTGAAGAGCCCCGGCATCGTGTCGGCATTCTCGGTCACCGTACAGGGAAAGGACTACCTGGTCGCCTCCGCGTCCGGTTTTCAGGGCGCCGACGTGGTCAGCAAGGGCCGGCAGGTCACGACGATCGACATCTTCCCGGCCCGTGCCGCTGGAGACGGTGTCAAGCCGGCTCACCATCTCGAACTGGACGGCGAGGGCGCGGTCACCAACGGCGGTGGCGGACTGCTGGTGAAGCTGGACAACGACGTGGTGATGACCGTGGATCCGGCCACAGGCGCGACGAAGACGTACGACCTGAGGAAGATGAAACCCCCAGCCAGCGAGTGCAAGCTGTGTTTCGCCTCGACCGAGGCCGTAGCGGTCACCCCTCGCGGGCCGCTGCTGGCCACCGACACCCAGCCCCGCCGCCACTACTGGGTGCCGGGAGGCTGGGCGGGCGGAACTCTCACCACCAACAGCGATCACAAGATCTTCATCGCCCCGGTCAAGGACTCCCTCGTCGCGCAGTGGCGCGACGAAGGCGCGCCCAACGACACGTGGGCCGTCCTGGACCCCGCCACGGGAAAGGTCCGCGCCAAGGTCGAATGCGCGCCGGATCAGCGCGTGACGGCCGACGACTCCAAGGGAGCCTCCCTGTCCGCCGCCGGACGCTATCTCGTCCGCAGCCACACGGCCTTCGACCTGGACAAAGGCACCGGCCACTGCTTCGAGGAGACCGACCAGGACAAGCCGGTCCATCTCAACGGTGTGACCGATGACGGCGTCGCCTTCGGTATCGGCGCCTCGACCGCCGACCAAGCCGACCCGCGGGTCACCATCGACCTCGCCACGGGTCAGGTCCAGCTCGGCAACTACGTGGTGGCTCCCTTCGGTGACTACTCCGGATACGGCCTGTTCTGGGACGACTCCACGAACACCATGGTCGCCTATCCACACGCCAAGTGATGTAGGTGTCCGGTCGTGCTCAGTGGTGCAGGCGGCCCCAGCGGGGGCGCGGCCCGTCTCCGGCACAGGTGATCCGTAGCACGGCCGGAGCGGAGCCGGTGGTCGGCTACCGCTTCTCCCACTCGAAGTCGAAGCAGACGGTCGCAGCAGTGGCGACGGCTGCTGCGGCACTGATAGAACAGTACGGAACCTCCTGGTCGCGACGGTGCGGATTGTGGTGATCGGCCTGTCCACCAGGAGTTCCTTCATGTCCCCGGCCCAAGACCGGCATCGCGATCATGCTGTGACCAGGGCACTTGCCGCGGAGCCTGAAAAGGTTCATTGAGCGCGTGCGGCTGACGCAGGATGGAGAGGCCTGATTCGGGTTCGATGAGGACGCCCCGGCCGACCATGCGTTCGAGCTTGGCGCGTACGCTCTCGGCGTGCTTGGGCTCCACGCCGATGTTCGGCATCCGGCAGATGTCCTTGACCTTCAGCCCATCCGGAGTTTCCCGAAATGGCACGCTCAATGGTTCCCCTCACCCCATCCGACCCGCGGCGTTTGGGTCGTTACTGGCTGGCCGGCCGGCTGGGCGCGGGTGGCCAGGGCGTCGTCTACGAGGGCTACGGGGAGGTGGGAGAGCGGGTCGCGATCAAGGTCCCCAGGTACGACAGCGCCGAATCACGCGCCAGACTCGCGAAGGAGGCGGCGGCGGCCCAGCGGGTGGCCTCGTTCTGCACCGCCAAGGTGATCGAGGCACAGGTCGATTCGGCGCCGCTGTACATCGTCAGCGAGTTCGTGCCAGGGCCGAGCCTGAGGCGGGTGGTGGCGGAGTCGGGGTCATACGAGAAGGACGCGCTGCGCCGGCTGGCGATCGGGGTGGCGACCGCGCTGACAGCCATCCACCAGGGCGGGATCGTGCATCGCGATCTCAAGCCGGACAACATCATCATGGGGCCGGACGGACCGCGCCTGATCGATTTCGGTGTGGCCCGTGAGGTGGGGCCGACGACGAGCGGGCCGATCATGGGCACGCCCGGATACATGCCGCCGGAGGCGTTCTCGGGGCGGGGCGCGAGCGAGGCGGCCGACCTGTGGGCATGGGCCATGGTGGTGCTGTTCGCAGCCCGGGGCAAGGACGTGATCGAGGCGCGGGATCCGGCCACCGTCATTGGGCGGGTGATGGAGTTGGAGCCGGACGTGTGCGGCCTGCCTGAACCCCTGGATGTGTTGGTGGCCGCAGCGCTTGCCCGGGATCCCACAAAGCGGCCGGCCGCCGGGGAGGTACTGCTGCGGCTGCTGGGCCATGGCGGTGAGGCGCTGCTCCGCCGCGGCGATGACCTGCTCGAACGCGGCCTTACGCAGGCGGGTGCCCTGACCGGACGGCCTGAGCCCGATCTCGGCGCGATCGCGGAGGAGCTCTACGGCGAGCTGACCGAGGCCGAGCGTGCGACCGCGCCCGAGGTGTTCCTGCGGATGATCGACGGCGACGAACTCCGGCCCGTAGGCAGGGACGAGCTGCCGGAATCCCAGGCCGTGGACGCGATGCTCACCGTGTTCGGCGCCGCGGGCCTGGTCACGCGGTCCGGTGCCACGTACGAACTGGCCACGCCCGGCCTCCTGCACGCCTGGCCCCGGCTGCGCGACTGGGTGGCGGGCAACCGCGAAGGGCTGCCCGTCCACCGGCGGCTCGCCGAGGCGGCCGCGCTGTGGAATGAGCACGGCAGAAGACCGGCCGACCTGCTGCACGGCTCGGCACTCGACCGGACGCTGCAGTGGGCCGCCACCGCGCACAAGGACCTCACGCTGGGACGGCGCGAACGCGAGTTCCTCGACGAGGCGGTGAGCCTGGCCCGTAAGAGGGCGAGGAGACGCCGTCTGGTCGCGGCGGCCCTGGCCGTACTGCTCGTGGTCGCGCTCGGCGGGCTCGGCACCGCTGAGTACCTGCGCAGGGAATCGAGCCGCCAGCGCGAGGACGCGCTGGCGCGGGAGCTCGCGCTGCGAGCCGCCGACCTGCGGCAGAGCGATCCTCAGGTCGCGAAGCTGCTGAGCGTGGCCGGCTGGCGGCTGCGCCCGGAGCTGCCCGAGACCCGCGGCGCGCTCTACGACTCGCTCTCTCAGACCGCGACCTCCGTCTTCCTCGACCCTGACTACACGGCCGCGACCGTGCAGAACCTCAGCCAGGACGGCCGCGTGCTCGTGTCCGTGGACGGCGGGACAGCCAGGATCTGGGACGTCGCCGGCCAACGGCGGATCGGCGTGCTGTCCGGGGTGAGCGCGGAGGTGTCCCAAGCCGCGCTCGCCCCCGACGGGCACACCCTGGCCCTCCTCGACCACGAGGGGGTACGGCTGTGGGACACGCGCACCGGAAGATCGCTCGGCGCCCCCATCGCCCGTCAAGGCAGGCGATCGGGCGGCGGCACGCTGAACTTCGACAGCTCGGGGCGCTACCTCGCCATCCCCTGGGGAGCGAAAGCCCTGCCCGAATGGTGGGACGTCGCCAAGCGTAAGCAGCTCACCGCTCCCTCGGGAGCCGCGCTCAACGCGATCAGCCGGGACGGCCGCTTCGGCTACGTGGTGAAGGGCCATGACGCGGAGTTGTGGGACCTGCGCCGGGGCAAGAGGACGCCGATCCCGCCTGAGCGGGACAAGGGCGTCATCAACCAGACCACCTTCAGCGACGACGGCAAGCTGATGATGACCACGGAGCTGGTGAATTCGAGAGAGACGAGCAGGATCCGTATGTTCGAGCTGCCGTCCGGTGAGGGGGTGATGGGCCAGGAGGGCGGGGCGGGCCCGGGGGGCGGGGTGGGCCCGGAGGCCGGTTTCGTCTTCGGCGACGCTTTCATCGCCAACTGGGGCGGCCGGGAGCGACTGACCTTGCAGCGGCGCTCCACCCCTGACACGGTGTTCAGCGAGGCCATGCCCGCCTTCTATGTCACGGTGTACAGCCAGGCCATGCCCGCCTTCGTCGGCGGGCTCCGCTTCGACCTCGCCGGCCGGGCCGTCCGCTATCTGGATGAACACGGCGCCGTCCATACCGAGGACGTCTCGATGGTGTTCGACCCGCCGATCAGCGGCGGCAGCGAGAGCGGGAACGTACGGCTGGCTCCCTCCACGCGCGTGCTGGCCGCGATCTGGGAGGACCGGGTGGAGGCCAGGGACGTGGCGACGGGCCGCGTTTTGATGAAACTGATCAGCCGGTCGGGCGGTGGCGGTGCGACCGCCTTCAGTCCCGACGGCCGCCGGCTCGCCCTGGCCGCCGACAACACGGTCCACATCGTGGATCTGACCGGGTCCAAGGCGCCGGCCCGGCTCAAGCTGGAGGGCGACCGCGAGCAGGGCACCCAGGCGCTGGCGTTCAGTCCGGACGGACGCACGCTGGCCGTGTCGCGCTACGGGGAGCACGGTCGCGTCGAACTGTGGGACCTCGAACACGGATCTCGACGAGCGGAGACCGGGACGGGCGCGAACAACCTCGCCTTCCGCCCCGACGGACGGCTGCTCGTGACCGGAAACCCGCTCCAGCTCATCGATCCGGAAAAGGGCGCCACCCGGCCTCCCGAACAGGGCACCGGGCAACTCGCCGGCGCCTTCGCCTTCAGCCCGGACGGCCGGCAGGTGGCCTTCTCCGGGCCCGGCCGGCTCACTCTGTGGGACGGCGACGTCAGGACCCGGATCGCCGAGTTCCCCGCGGTGCCGGGCAGCGAGGTCACCATGCTGGCCTGGTCGCCTGATGGGCGCACGATCGCGACGTACGAGAAGGGCTTGCGCGTCCGTCTGTGGGACGTGCCGAGCCGGCGACCGCTGGGCGTCGTCTTCGACGGCAAGCAGGCGGCGGACGGCGCCGACGGCGGGTGGGTGGCGTTCTCTGCGGACGGCACGAAACTTCACACCGCCGCCCCCGACGGCACGATCCGGGTGTTCGACGTGGACGAGCGGCACGTGGCCGCGACCCTGTGCGTGCGTGCCGGTCGTACGCTCACCGCCGGTGAATGGTCCCGCCACCTGCCTGGCATCGAACCGTTCACGATGTGCCCCTAGCCAGTAGGGCCTCGAGGTATGCCGGAGCGACCTGGTGCCTGGGTTCAGCCAGATGCCGGCCGGCTCGTCGAGGATGAGCTTGCCCGTGGCGATGGCCGAGCGGCCCGCGTAAAAGCTGTCGGCCTGAGTGACATGCCCCGGATGTGCTGGACGCGCCAGCCCCAAACTAGCCGAGAGCCCTTCGGGCTACTGCGGCGCTCACCGTGGTGCCGGTCTGTGCCTCAGCGGACCATCTTGAGCCCGGTGTGCCAGATGTACCCGTGCCCTCCGCCGTTCAGGTTCCAGACTTCGGTCCACTTCCAGACGGGTTTGTTGTCCCAGCAGTAGCCGTGGAACTTGGTGCCCTTCTTGGCCACCCGGTAGCCGGAGCTGAGGCTCTTGCGCTTGTGTACCTTGACCGCCCACTTCGCCTGGACGATGCAGGGCCACAGAGCGGCCGAGGACTTGGTGGCGCCTTCGGTGGCGCTGGCGGCGTGCGCTGAGGAGACCAGCACGCCGGAGGTGAGCGCGGCCGCGACGGCCAGTGTGGCGATCTTTCCTACGGATCTCATGTCCGGAAATGTAGGTTTACAAATGTTGAGGACATGTTGAGAAGCTGTCGAGCTCAGGGCCGACGAAGGAGGCCCCACAGCCGCGATGATCGCCCGCGGCCCCGTACGGCGGGCGCCGAAGTGAGGCGATCGTGAGCTCTCAGGCCGGTGCGGTCGCGCCTGGGCCGTGCGGCGCTCGGGCGCGGGGCTTGAGCAGCAACCGAACGACCAGTGGCGTTGGCGAGCTCGGGGGTGCGCAGCGTGCCGTCGGACATCAGTCCGGCGTGCGGCCGTCGCGGGTGAAGGCGAGCTCACTGATCTGTTCTGCCCCCTTGGTGACGGCCGCCTGGTACGGCAAGGCTCGTCAGCCGCCCGCCCGTTCGGCGTGGTGGCAGGCGGCGTAGTGGTCGCCGACCGCCTCCAGCACGGGCTCGACCTCGGCGCACCGCTCGGTCGCCTTCCAGCAGCGCGTGTGGAAGCGGCATCCGGGCGGCGGGGCGACAGGGCTCGGCGGGTCGCCCGCCAGCATGATCCGCTGCCGGCCGCGTAGCCGGGGCTTCGGTACGGGCGCCGCGGAGAGCAACGCCATCGTGTACGGATGCGCCGGCGCCCCGTACACCCCCGCCGCGGGCCCGACCTCGGCCAGCCGCCCGAGGTACATCACGCCGACCCGGTGCGACACGTGCCGCACCACGGCCAGGTCGTGCGCGATGAACACCAGCGCCACGCCGAGCGTGCGCTGCAACTCGGCGAAGAGGTTGACCACCTGCGCCTGCACCGACATGTCCAGCGCCGACACCGGCTCGTCGCACACGATCACGTCCGGCTCGGTGGCCAGCGCGCGGGCGATGCCGATCCGCTGCCGCTGCCCGCCGGAGAACTCGTGCGGGAACCGGTTCATCCGGTCGGGGGACAGGCCCACCAGCTCCAGCAGCTCGCCGACCCGCTCCCGCATGGCGCGCGCGTCCGGGCACAGCCGGTGCACCCGCAGCGGCTCGGCGACGATGTCATGCACCGTCATGCGGGGGTTCAGGGAGGTCAGCGGGTCCTGGAAGACCATCTGGACGCGCCGCCTGATGTCGCGCGGCACGCCGCCGCGGGCGAAGAACGGCCGGCCGCGGAAGGTGACCTCGCCCTGGTCGGGGCGTTCGAGGCCGACGAGCATGCGGGCCAGCGTGGACTTGCCGCAGCCCGACTCGCCGACGATGCCCAGAGTCTCGCCGGCGCGCAGCTCCAGGTCCACGCCCGCGACCGCGCGCACGGCGCCGCCCCTGGACAGCATCCCGCCGCGGTAGGTCTTGTGCAGCCCGACGGCCTGCAACACGGGCTGATCAGACGCGGGCTGGTCAGACGCGGGCTGGTCAGACGCGGGCTGGTCAGACGCGGGCGGCATCGAGCATCTCCTTCGAGTGGTGGCAGGCGGCGTGCCGGCCGGTGCCGGTCGGCAGCAACGTCAGTTCCGGGCGCGTGGTCGAGCACAGCTCGCTCGCCCGCGCGCAGCGCGGCGCGAACGAGCACCCGGGCGGTACGTCCGCCGGGCTCGGCGGCGCCCCGGGGATGGCGCGCAGCGACGCGGCCGGGCTGTCCAGGTCGGGGATGGCGGCCAGCAGCGCGTCGGTGTAGGGATGGGCCGGCAGGTCGTACAGCTCGCCGACCTCGCCGCTCTCCACGATGCGCCCGGCGTACATCACCGCCACCCGGTCGCTGACCTCGGCCGCCACCCCCAGGTCGTGGGTGATGAGCAGCACGGCGGTGCCCAGCTCGCGCCGCAGCCGGTCGATGAGCTCCAGGATCTGCGCCTGGACGGTCACGTCCAGCGCGGTCGTCGGCTCATCGGCGATGATCAGGTCGGGTTCGAGCGCCACGGCCATGGCCACGAGGATGCGCTGGCGCATGCCGCCGGAGAACTGGTGCGGGTAGTCGTTCACGCGCGTGGCGGCGGCCGGGATGCCCACCAGGTCGAGCAGTTCGACCGCGCGGGCCCTGGCCTGCTTGCGCGAGGCGCCCCGGTGCACCCGGAACAGCTCCCCGACCTGGTCGCCGACGCTGAGCACCGGATTGAGCGCGGACAGGGCGTCCTGGAAGACCAGCGTCATCGCGCTGCCGCGCAGGGCACGGCGCTCTTCGGCGGACATGGCCGTCAGGTCCCGGCCGCCGAGCCGGGCGGCCGCGGAGCGCACCCGGACGTTGGGGCCGTCGAGCAGTCCCATGACGGCTTTGGCGGTGACGGATTTGCCCGACCCAGACTCGCCCAGCAGCGCCAGTGTCTGGCCGCGTTCGATGGTCAGGTCCACGCCCCGCACCGCCGGGATCTCGCGTCCGTGGGCGGTGAAGGTGACGTGGAGGTCGCGGATGTCCAGGACGGGTGCCTCGCTCACTGCACCCCTTTCTCAGATGTGACGAAACTTGGCGTTGACTTAGCCGAAGTTGCCGAAAAACAACTCTCATATTGCCTTTCACGCCCGATCCTGGCAAGCTTCCTCGAAATCGGATGAAGGGGATTGCCAGTGCTGGAAGCCGCGAAGAGCTACAAGGGTTACCGTTCCTACGAGTACCTGGAAGCAGGCGTCGACTACCGGGAGTTCGAGCTGGCGCCCGAGTTCGGCAGGGTTCCGGCGTACCAGGGGCCCGAGCTCACCACCGAGCAGGCCGAGCGCGTCCGCCGCCTGCTCACCGACAGCCTGGTCGTCTCGCTGCACGACCACCCGTCGATCTTCCCCGACGACATCGGCCAGACCGTCGACTACAACCGCACCGCCCGCCACCACACCGGCTACGCCGGGCTGGCCCGCTCCGGCATGACGGTCGTCTTCGACAACCTCATGGACGGCACCTGCTGCATCACCAGCCAGGCGGGCTGGAAGTGGAACGACGTGATCGCCGACATCGGCATGCGCCTGTCGGACCTGGCCCACCAGGACTTCCTCATCAAGGTCGAGCGCCTGGCCGACGTGCGTGAGGCGCACGCCGGCGGCCGCATCGGCCTCGTGCTCGCCCTGGAGGCGGCCACGATGATCGAGAACGAGGTCGACAGGATCGACATGCTGTACGGCTTCGGCGTCCGCCAGATGGGCATCGCCTACAGCGAGGCCAACACCCTGGGCAGCGGCCTGAAGGAGCGCGGCGACGGCGGCCTGACCCTGTTCGGCGAGAAGGCCGTGCGCCGCATGAACAAGCTCGGCATCGCCATCGACGTCTCCCACTCGGGCGACCAGACCTCGCTCGACACGATCCGCCACTCCACCAAGCCGATCCTCATCACCCACGCGGGCGCCCGTTCGGTCTGGCCGACGAACAGGATGAAGCCGGACTCCGTCATCAAGGCGGCGGCCGAGCGCGGCGGCGTGATCGGCCTGGAGGCGGCCCCGCACACCACGCTCTCGCCCGGCCACCCCCGCCACAGCCTGGAGTCGGTCATGGACCACTTCACCTACTGCGTGGACCTCGTCGGCATCGACCACGTCGCCTTCGGCCCCGACACGCTGTTCGGCGACCACGTGGGGCTGCACGACACCTTCGCCGAGCACCTGTCGCTGAACGAGGCGCACGCGGGCACCCCGTACGAGAAGGTCGCCTACGTGGACGGCCTGGAGAACCCGGCCGAATGCTTCTGGAACATCATCTCGTGGCTCGTCGCCCACGACTACTCCGACGACGAGATCACCAAGGTCGTCGGCGGCAACGTCATGCGGGTGCTGGAAGAGGTCTGGTTCTGATGAGACGCTCCATTCTCGTCTTCGCCGCGCTGGCCATCGCCACGGCGGCCTGCGCCCCGAGCGTGCCGGGACAGTCGTCGTCCCAGAGCGCCGCGCCGGCCAACGCCGACCGGCTGACCATCGGCACGACCGCCGACGTGGTCAACTACAACCCCCTGGTCGGCAACAGCCGTACCGACTCGTGGGTCACCAACCTCATGTACCCGCACCTGACCCAGATGGACGAGTCGGGCAAGCGCGTCCCGTACCTGGCCACCGAGTGGTCCTACTCCGATGACGGCAAGAGCGCCACGGTGAAGCTGCGCGACGACATGAAGTGGTCCGACGGCAAGCCGGTCACCGCCGACGACGTGGTGTTCTCGGTGACGACGGTGCAGAAGGAGAAGTTCGGCGTGGTCGCCGGGCTCATCACCGCCCTGGACAAGGCCGAGGCCGTCTCGCCGACCGAGGTGCGATTCGCCCTCAAGCGCCCCGACGGCACGTTCCTCGACAACGTCGGCTTCTGGCTGCCGGTCGTGCCCAAGCACGTCTTCGAGAAGGCGCCCAGCGTGCAGAAGTTCGCCAACGACGCCGACTGGGTGAGCGCGGGGCCGTTCAAGCTCACCAAGGTCGAGCGCGGCCAGCGCTACATCATGCAGCGCGTGGACGACTTCGGCCCCGGCCGGCCCGCCGTCAAGGAGATCGTCTTCCGGGTCTTCCCCGACGTGAACACCGAGGTCCTCGCGCTGCGCAACGGCGAGATCGACCTGATCGGCAACGTGCTGCCGCCCGCCACCGCGACCGAGCTGAAGAACGACCCGAAGGTCACGTTGCAGCAGATCCCGTCGCTGGGCTGGGCGCACCTGCAGTACAACACCAAGCGCAAGCCGCTCGACGACGTCCGCGTCCGGCAGGCGCTCGCGCAGGCCGTCGACTACGAGGCCATCAGGAACATCGCGCTCAAGGGCTTCGCCAAGTCCTCCAACTCCAGCGTGCTCACCCCGTCGCTGCCCGACTACGTGGACCCCTCCTCGAAGGAGTACGTCTTCGACCCGGAGCAGTCCAAGAAGCTGCTGGCCGAGGCCGGGGTGAGCAACCTCAGCCTGAGCATGATCTACGACCAGGCCGACCCGAACATCGCCCGCTGGGCCCCCATGGTCCGCGACTCGGCGAAGAAGGCCGGGATCACGATCAAGCTGCAGGGCCTGGAGCGCAACACGTACCTGGACAAGACGCTCAAGCGCGACTTCGACATCTACGCCGGCTCATGGGCCGTCATGGACAATCCGCCCGCGAACCTCGGGCTGGCCTTCAAGACCGGCGGGTTCATCAACTACGCCCAGGTCAGCGACCCCAAGCTGGACGACCTGATCGACCAGGCACAGCGGGCGCTCAGCCCCGCCGACGCCAAGGCGCCGATCCAGGAGGCCGCGCGGATCATCCACGACCAGGTCTACGACAACGTCCTGTACGTGGAGACGTTCAACATCGCGCACTCCACGAAGTGGACCGGGTTCAAGCCGATGCCCAGCGAGCTGCTGTCCATCCTGAACCCGCTCTCCCTCGCCGCGGCCAAGCCGGCGGGCTGATCGCCATGCGGTTCATCGGCCTGCGGCTGGCCCGCGGCCTGCTCACCCTGTGGTTCGCGGTCACGGTCACGTTCTTCCTGGTGCGCCTGCTGCCCGGCGACCCGGTGCTGGCCGTCGCCGACCCGAACATGACCGAGGAGCTGCGCCAGAAGCTCCTGGCCGACTTCGGCCTGGACAAGCCGCTCGGCGCGCAGTACGTCGACTACCTCGGCCAGCTCCTGCACGGCAACCTCGGCATGTCGTTCCGCCAGTCGGTCCCCGTCACGACCGTGCTGATGGAGCGGCTGCCGTGGACGCTGATCCTGACGGTCTCGGCCATGGTGGTGACGATCGCGCTGGGCATCCCGCTCGGCGTGCTCGCCGCCACCAAGGCCAAGGGGTGGCTGGACCGCCTGATCCAGGTCACCGGTGTCACCGCGCAGTCCCTGTTCGTGCCGAGCGTCGGGATCTTCCTCATGTACGTCCTGGGGGTCTGGCTCGGCTGGTTCCCCATCGGCGGCGCGGTCGACCTCGACGCCACCGGCTTCGGCGCCACGCTCAGCATGCTGCACCACCTGGTGCTGCCGTGCCTGTCGCTGGTCCTCATCCAGCTCGGCGGCTACGTGCTCACCATGCGCACCACGCTCATCGACGCGCTCGGCGAGGACTACGTCGCACTGGCCAAGGCCAAGGGCGTCCGCCCGGGAAAGGTCGTGTGGAAGCACGCCCTGCGCAACGCGCTGCTGCCGACCACCACCATCGCCGGGCTCCAGCTCGGCACCCTGGTCGGCGGCGCGGTGCTGACCGAGACGATCTACGCCTACCCGGGCATCGGCCGCGCCATCTACGAGGCGGTCGGCCAGCTCGACTTCCCCGTCCTGCAGGGCGCGTTCGTGCTGCTCGCGGCGGCCGTCGTGGCCGCCAACCTGATCACCGACGTGGCCTACGGAATCCTCGATCCCAGGGTGCGCACCTCATGACCCTCGCCGCCATCGAGCTGACGCCCAGGCAGCGGACCTGGAGCGCGTTCCGCCGCAACCCGCTCGGCCTGGCCAGCGGCGCCGTGCTGGTGCTGCTGGCACTGGTCGCCGTCCTCGCCCCGCTGATCGCGCCCTTCCCCGAGGGGTACGGCGCCGACACCTCCCAGCCGCCGTCGGCCGCCCACTGGTTCGGCACCGACGACATCGGACAGGACGTGTTCGCCCAGGTCGTGTGGGGCACCCGGGTCAGCATGGCGGTCGGCGTCAGCGCCTCCGTGCTGGCCATCGTGATCGGCCTGCTCATCGGCGTCAGCGCCGCCTACTTCCGCCGCCTCGACACGCCGCTCGGCGTGCTGGTGGACCTGTCGCTGTCGCTGCCCGTGCTGCCGCTGATGATCCTGGTGGCGGCGCTGGCCGGGCCGAGCGTGCGCACGCTGGCTGTGGTCATCGCGCTGTTCAGCTGGCCCGAGGTGGCCCGCGTGGTCCGCTCGCAGGCGCTGGCGATCGTACCCATGCCGTTCGTGTCGGCGGCCAAGGTCGTCGGCGGCTCGTCGCTGTGGATCGTCCGCAAGCACCTGCTGCCCGGAGTCGCCCCCGTCGTCGGCGTGTCGGTCGTGCTGACCACCTCCCGCGCCGTGCTCGCCGAGGCCGGGCTCTCCTTCCTCGGTCTCGGCGACCCCAACAGCTGGTCGTGGGGGACGATCCTGCACAAGGCACAGCAGTCAGGCTCGCTCGCCTCCGCCTGGTGGACCACGCTCTTCCCGTCGCTGGCCATCTTGCTGCTCGTCCTGTCCACGACGCTGCTGTCCGTGGCCTACAACGACGCCCGCAACCACAGGAACGGCTCATGACCTTCACCCAGCGGCTCCCCGACGCCTTCTACGCCGGCGCGCTCGCCCGCGTCCGCGAGGAGATGGCCGCGGAGGACCTGTCGGCACTGCTGCTCGACGACCCGCTCGACGTCGCCTACCTCACCGGCTTCCACCACTTCCCGAACGAGCGCCCGGTCGCCTGCTGGCTGCCGCTCGACGGCGACCCGGTCCTGCTCGTTCCGGACCTCGAACGCGAGTACGCCCAGGACCAGCGGGCCCACGCCGAGATCGTGGCCTATCCCGAGTTCCCCGGCCGCCGCTCGCCGTTCGCGGTGCTCGCCGGCCACGTACGCCGGCCCGCGACCGCCGCGTACGCGGCCTCCACCAGCGTCGCCCGCGCCCGGGCCCTGGCCGAGGCGTTCCCGGGCACCCGCTGGAGCACCTGCGAGGCCGTCGGCCGCGTCCGGCTGCGCAAGACGCCCGAGGAGATCACGCTGCACGAGGAGGCCGCGCGCATCGCCGACGCCATGCTGGAGGCCGGCGTCGAGCTGGTCAGGGCGGCCGTCGAAGCCGGCGGCGAGCTGCCCGCCGAGACGGAGCTGGCCTCCCACGTCATCGCCCACGGCGCCCGCCTCATGTACGCCAGGCACCAGGACGTCGTCGTGGTCCCCATGCTCACCGGCGGCCTCGTCTACGGCGGACCCAACTCGGCGCAGCCGCACCGGCTGCCCGGCGGCGACCGGCTGCGGGCGGGGGAGACGTTCATGCTCTCGCTCGGCTGCGCGGTCGGCGGCCGGTTCGTCGAGAGCGAGCGCACGTTCGTCATCGGCGAACCCACCACGCGGCAGGCCCGCTACTACGAGAGCGTCCGCGAGGCCCAGGAGATCGGCACCGAGGCCCTGGTCGCGGGGCTGACCTGCGAGGAGGCCAACCGCCGCTGCCTGGCGGTGATCGAGGAGGCCGGGCTGGGCGCGTACATCCGCCACCGGCAGGGGCACGGCATCGGGCTCGGCTTCCACGAGCCGCCGTGGCTGTCCGACGGCGACACCACCGAGCTGGCCCCCGGCATGATCCTGTCCAGCGAGCCCGGCGTGTACGTGCCGGGGCACGCCGGCTACCGCATCTCCGACACCGTCCTGGTCACCGAGTCGGGGCCGCGCCGGCTCACGGCGTACCCGCGCGAGCTCACCGACGTCATCATCTGAAAGGCAGACACGTGTTCGTCGACATCAACGGCAACCCCCTGAACGTCGAGGTCCTCGGCAACGGCGAGGAGACGATCATCGCCCACCACGGCGCCCCGGGGCTCGGCTCGCTCACCGAGCCCAAGGCCAGCTTCGGCCGGCTCGCCGATGCCTACCGGGTGGTCGTCTTCGACGCCAGGGGATCGGGCAAGAGCGGACAGAACGGGCCGTTCACGCACGAGCAGTGGGCCGCCGACGTCGAGGGCCTGCGCGAATGGCTCGGCGCCGAGCGCATCGTGATCGCCGGCGGCTCGTACGGCGGCTTCATCGCCATGGAGTACGCAGCCCGCCACCCTGACCGCGTCAGCGCCGTCGTGCTGCGCGACACCTCGGCCGACAACGCCAACCAGGAGCTCGCCACCCGCAACGCCGCCGCCTCGTCCCGGGTGCGGATCGACCCGGCCAAGCTGGAGCGGATCATGTCCGGCACCGTCCGCGACGACGCGGACCTGAAGGACTGCTGGCGGGAGATCCTGCCGCTCTACGACCACGACTACGACCCGGCCAAGGTCGAGCAGCGCGTGGCCGCCACTCCGTACCACTACCTCACCCACAACTACGCCTTCGCCGTCAACCAGCCGAACTACGACATCAAGCACCTGCTGCCCGGCATCACGGCCCCGGTCCTGGTGACCGTCGGCAGGCACGACTGGATCACGCCGGTCGAGTGCAGCGAGACCATCGCCCGCCTCATTCCCCAGGCTGAGCTGCGGGTATTCGAGAAGTCCGGCCACTCGCCGCAGGTCGAGGAGGCCGAGCTGTGGGAGGCGACCGTCCGCGACTTCCTCGACAAGGTGCGCGAGCGGCGCTGAACACGCGATGATGCCCCCGATGGAAGATCTCGACGACCTCGACAGGAAGATCCTCGCCGCGCTCCACGTGAACGGCCGGGCGAGCTGGACCGACATCGCCCAGTTGCTGGGCATCTCCACCACCACGGTGGCGCGGCGGGCCCAGCACCTGTTCGCCGCGGGCCTGGCCCGCGTGGCGGTGCTGCCGCACCTGGAGCACGACGGGCCCGTGCACGTGTTCATCGTGCGGCTGTCCTGCGCGCCCGGCAGCCAGCTCAGGGTCGCCGGGTTGCTGGCCAAGAACCCCGACATCCGGTACGTCTCCATCGTCACCGGCGGCTACGACATCGTCTTCGAGCTCGTCGCGCCCAAGGAACGCGACCTGTACTCGATGCTGGTCGACGCCGTGCACGCCATCCCCGGCACCCAGCAGAGCGTCGCCGACCTCGTGCTGCACACCTACAAGCGCAGCTACGACTGGAGCGTCCCCGTGGTCGGGGAGCAGGCGGCGCCGTTCGCACTGGAGCCGCCCCTGCACACCTGCGAGCGCGGGCACCTCGACGACGTCGACCGCGCCGTGCTGGCGGCGATGCGCGAGGACGGGCGGGCCAGCTTCCAGTCGGTCGGCAACCGGCTGGGCATCAGCGAGAGCACGGCCAGGCGGCGCTTCGAGGCCATGATCGAGCGCGGCTGCGCCATCACGGCCACGTTCATCCCGGCCGCCGCACTCGGCTACGAGGCGGAGCTGCTCTTCTGGCTGTCGGTCGAACCCAGCATGCAGGATGCCGTCGCCGAGCGGCTGGCGAACGAGCGCGGCGTGCGGATGATCGCCTCCCTGCTGGGCCAGACGTCGCTGATCTGCGAGGTGATCGTGCCGACCACGGCCGACATCCACCACTTCACCTCGCGCACGCTGGCCTCCGTGCCCGGCATCCAGTCGTGGACGGCGGGCGTGCAGGTGCTGACGGTCAAACGCGGCTTCCTCATGGTGCCCTGGGCGGAGGATCGGATCGCCGCGGCGCTGGCCGTCTGACCGTCACGCCAACGCGCGTACGACCAGGAGAACCACCACCGACGCCAGCACCAGGACGTCCATGGCTATCATCGCCGCCGGGTCGGACACCCGGATCCGGCTGATGATCGCACCCGCCATCAGCATGACCAGCCCGATCGACGCGGCCACGCCGAGCGACGGCACCGCGAGCCCGGCGAGCAGCCCCACACCCCCGGCCGACTCGCACACGCCGATCAACTGCCACAACCTCGGCTGGAGTCCGAGATGATCGCGAATCGCCAGCGATCGCGGCAGACCCAGCACCTTGATCCCGCCGGTCCAGGCGAACAGCAGGCCGAGGAGGATCGACAACACGACAACGACAGTGCTCATCGGTGGCAACTCCAAACTGCCAGATCACGATGAGTATGCCAGCCGTGCCCGTCGCGTCCCCGACGGGATGGGAATCGTCACCGCGTGAACACCAGGGCGGATGCACGGCGGCACCGCCCTGGTGCCCGGGGACAAGGCCGTCAGCGGAAGTCGGAGATGCGCAGTACCGCCAGCATGTCCGTCGCACGGGAGCCGGTCGAGAAGGACGCCTCAGCGCCGACCCAGCCGCGGAAGGCCCCGGTGTCGTCGATGATCTGCATGAGCGGTTTGACGTGGGAGTTGCCGGTGTAGCAGAACTCGTCGCGCTCCATCGCCAGGCAGGTGCACCAGTGCCACAGCGTGTCGCGGCGGTCGGACTTGGAGATCATCGTGAGGTAGTACTGGATGGAGGTGATGTTGGCGCTCGTTCCGCCGCCGTACTTGGGGCAGCCGCCCTCCTTCTTGCAGGCGCTGTTCGAGGAGGGCTGCAGGTAGGTCAGGCAGGAGGTGGTGCCGGAGCAGGCGCGAAAGGAGGACAGGCCGAACGGCTGGTCGTCGGCGGTGACGAGCTTGCCGCCCGCCCAGCTCGTCAGGTCCTGCCTGAGCGAGCCGGGGAACGCCTTCACCGAGCTCATCGCGCGGCGGGTGCTGATCGCGGCGTTGCTGCCGTAGCCGTACCCGTTCGTGGCCAAGGTGCTCTGCTTGAGGTCCAGGCGGGCCAGCTTGCCGTCAGGCGAGGTCTGTACGTACCACTGCTCCGTCCACGTCTGGGCGATCTTCCACCGGATGGTGAGCACGTTCCCTGACATCGTGTACGTCCCGGTGCGGCTCTCGTCGGGGGCCCCGGTGAAGCCCCCGGCGGTCAGCACCTCGCAGGTGCGAGGCCGCGACTGCTTGCCACCCGCCTTGGTGGTGCAGCTCGAGTCGGGGACGGTGCCGGTGCGCTGCCTGGCCTGGGGATGACGCTGCCACCACAGGTACATGGAGGCGCTCACCGTGCCGTTCGCGGCGAAGCGGTAGTTGCCCAGGCGTAGCCAGTTCTGCTGGGAGGCGGCTTTCAGGTGCCCCTGTGAGATGACGAAGGTGGTCTTGCCGCCCGGCAATGAGGCGGCCGTGGCGGGTTGTACGGGCAGGATGGAGATGGCGAGTATGAAGGACAGAATTGCCGCTGCGGTACGCATGTAGAAGCTCCGGAATGCTTACGGGCTTGGCCGGTCGTCAACGGGCCACCATATTCGGCCGTGACCGAAAAAGTCTTCAAAACCGAACATAGAGTTACCGAACGTACGGTCGCCGGTCGCGGTGACGGCAAGCTACCGGAGCCCAGGAAGGTCAGGGCGGGGGCCGTTCCGTCACCGTTGATCGGCGTGTTCCTGCTCGGCGGCCGCTTCCTGCTCGGCGGCCGTGCCGTAGGTGGCGTCGAGGCCCCAGTTGCCGAGGGCGTAAGTAGCGGCGGTCGCCGAAGATGACGTCGCGCAGCACGAGCTTCGATGCAGGTCTCCCTCGACCTGCGGATCGAGCAAGTTCCTGGGGACAACGGCGCCGGCGAGTGGCTGCGCATCGACGAGGAGCCGCACCGCGAGTGCAACGCGCTGACGCGGGCGTTAGCGCTCATGGTCCACGGCCGGGTCTACTACGAGGTCATGGAGGAGTACCAGCCACGGGCGCGCGAGGACGCGTCGCCGCCGGACGTCCTGCGGGCCGGCACCGACGGCAGCGTCAGCGTGGGCGGCGCGGCGCTCGCGACGCAGCTGCTCCGGGCGGGACTGCTTGACGAGTTGCTGCTCTTCACCCATCCCGCGATCCTCGGCTTCGGCAGGCCGCTGTTCGACGACTACGACGTGCCGATCGACCTCGACCTGCTCGAGCAGCGATCGTTCAAGCAGGGCGTCACGACGCATCGCTACGCCATCCGGGACGCGAAGGAGACGGGCTCGTGCTGAGGCAGGTCGCGGAGGGCGTGCTGGTCCACGAGAGCGAGTTCGTGCAGAGCAACGCCGTTGTGGTGCGGGGCCGGGCCGGCGCGCTGCGCGGCCACCGTCCGGGATCAGCTGTCGGACGCGGATGCGAAGGCCCGCGTCGCAGGTCGGGGCCGGTGGTGGCGCGGGCGCGTCGAGCCGGGTGGCCAAGGACTGCCGGACGGTAGGCCGGAGAGCAACCGTCGTCACGTTGGCGCTAGGCGGGAGCGTGCGGCGCGTTGCCATCGGTTGAAGTGTCGTCTCCGGCTGCGGAGGCTTCTCCGGTGAAGTGGCGCAACTGCGGGCTGAGCGCGGCTGCAGCGGCGGTCAGGCAGAGCAGCCCGCCCAGCACGATGAGTGCCGCCGCGCCGCCCAGCGCCGCAGCCGCCGCACCGCCGAGGACCGGCCCGAGGGGCTTGAGCGCCATCCCGCCCATGCTCAAGACCGCGCCCATCCGGCCGAGCATCGCTTCAGGCACCATTCGTGCGACCACCACGTTCATCACCACGTTCAGTGAGGGCGTCGACAAGGTGATGAACACCAACGGAACCATCGGCCACCACGCCCCCCAGGGCAGTGCCGTGGCCGCCAGCGCGACACCGAAGACCGTCACGACGGCCAGCAGGAGCCTGCCGGGAGGCAGGAGCCTGCTGATACGGCCCGACAGCAGCGCGCCGGCCAGCCCGCCGATACCGAGACCGGCCAGGACCGTGCCGGTGATCCGGGCATCACCGCCGCGTTCGCCGACGAGCACGATCAGCG
This sequence comes from Nonomuraea angiospora, assembly GCF_014873145.1. Classification (NCBI taxonomy): domain Bacteria; kingdom Bacillati; phylum Actinomycetota; class Actinomycetes; order Streptosporangiales; family Streptosporangiaceae; genus Nonomuraea; species Nonomuraea angiospora. The sequence goes on from NZ_JADBEK010000001.1 coordinate 12,513,831, forward strand.
GGATGAGGAACGCACCGCCCAGCAGGTTGAGCACCATCACCGCCGCGGTGACCTCTCGCAGGCCAGGCCGGCGCCACAGCCATGCGATGGCCTCAGCCGCTTCCCGGCGCATGCTGCGCCGGATCGGCCGCGGCTCCTCGCCATCATCTCGTACAGAGGCTTGCGGCTCGTCCGCCGGGCGGCGCGGCACCTTCGCGCAAGCGTAGAAAACCGTGGCGGCAAGGAAAGTGATGGTGTCGACGACGAAGGGCACTGCCCGCCCCACGCCGTACAGCAGGCCACCGAGCGGAGGGCCGATCAGCCCGGCCGCGTGGGTACGGGCCTCCTCCTGCGCATAGGCACTGTGCAGCTGGCCCGAGGGGACGATGCCGCGGATCGCCGTTTCCCGGACGGGACCGACGAACGCGGCGCACAGCCCGTCCAGCACTGCCAGTGCGACGAACTGCCAGACCTGTACATGACCGGTGATGATCAGCACCGTCAGCAGCGCGGAGACAGCAGCCTGGAGACCCTGAGCAGTGATGAGCGTGCGGCGGCGGTCCCACCGGTCCACCCAGACGCCGGCCGGCATCTGGACCGCGAGGAAGGCGACGGTGCGGGCTCCGGCGACGATGCCCGCTGCTCCGGGCGAGCCGGTGAGCGCCAGCACCAGCAGTGGCATGGCGAGCCTGGTGAGCTCCGACCCCAGCTGGGAGACCGCACTGCCGACCCACAGCAGTTGAAAACGCGCGTTCTCGCGCAGCGGGACGATGTCGGTCACGAAGCGTCTTCCTTGGATGCGGGACCCGGAGAAGATACCTACCGGAGATGACGCTGTCCAACTTTCACCACCGAGTGGTCTGCACGCCCGCTCTGGCGAACGTGCAGACCACTTCGCACATCCGTGCGACGACTTCGGAAACTGACAGGGTGACTGGTAATCAATGGAGTACGACAGTTCCTACGAAGGGCCGTAGAGCGCGGCGATGTCCTTGGAGGAGGCCCATCGGCTGTAGGTGGGCGACTGCGGCCAGCCGTCAGGCGAGTCCTGCCACTCCTCCTGCCGCCCGTACGGCAGCAGGTCGATCAGCGCGAAGGTGTGGGTGAGCTGCTCGGTGCCCCGGCCGTTGGTGTGCCAGGTGCGGTAGACGGTGTCGCCATCGCGCAGGAACACGTTGACGGCGAAGCCTTCGCCGGGCGGTGCGCCGACGTCGGTGCCGAACGGGCTGTTCGCGGTGGAGTACCAGGCCATCGTGTTCCCGACCCGCCGCTTGTAGGCGAGCGCCTCGTCGATCGGGCCCTGGGTGACGATGACGAACCGGGCATCGTAGTCGTCCAGGAACTCCAGCCGGGTGAACTGCGAGGTGAACCCCGTGCAGCCCGGGCACTGCCACTCCTTGCCCGCGAACCACATGTGGTTGTAGACGATCAGCTGCCTCTTGCCTTCGAAGACGTCCGCCAGCCGAACCGGTCCGTGCTCGCCTTCGAGGGTGTAGTCCGGCATCCGCACCATGGGCAGGCGGCGGCGCTGGGCGGCGATGGCGTCGAGTTCCCGGGTCGCGGCCTTCTCCCGGGCGCGCAGTGCGTCGAGCTGACGCTGCCAGGTCTCGGCGTCGACGACGGGCGGTAGTGCGTTTGTGCTCATGGTCCCTCACTGATCATGTGCGCGGCTTGCAGGTGCGTAGGTATGGACCTGGCCCGGTCGCCGAATTCATCGGTGGCAGGCTGATTCGAGCGGAAAAGCCACGGAACGAAGGCACAGCAGAGGGTCCAGGGCGAACAGCCGTTCACTCGGGCGTCCGGCCGCGGTCAGCGTACGGACTTGACGCGCAGCACGATCACGCCGCCTGCCACCGTGAAGGCGGCCGCGACGAGATACAGCAGCGTGTAGTTCTTCTCCCCCGGTCGCACCCGCGCCCACCGCGAGGAAGAGCGGGGCCACGAGCGGGGCGAGCGCCTGCGGGACGGAGGTGGCGAACCCGAAGATGCCCATGAAACGACCCGCGGAGGTCTCCCGCTCGGGCAGCACGTCGAGCGCCAGAGCCTGGTCCACGGCGGAGAACATGCCCAGCCCCACCGAGCAGATCAGGGACCCGGTGAACAGCAGCGGCACGCTCGACGAAGTGGCCATCACCACGGTGCCCACGCCATAGATGCAGCCGGAGGACAGGACGAAGACGCGGCGGCTGCGGAGCCTGTCGGACAGGAACCCGCCGCCCAAGGCGCCGCCCGCAGTGGCCAGCACGCCGATGCCGGAGACCGTCGCGAGGGTTCCCGCCACCTCCTCGACCGTGGCCCCGAGGCGGGAGGCGAAGAAGAACGCGGTGAAGGTGGTGTTCAGCGTGAGGCCGAAGTAGAAGGCGAAGCGGCCCAGCCAGTTCCACGAGAAGTCGGGGTACTTGCGCGGGTCGACCACGTACTTCGAAGCGAGCGACCGGGCGGTCAGCGGCTCGGCGACGGCCAGGCCGCGGCTGTCCTTCTCCCACACCAGCCAGGCGAAGAGCGTCACCAGCACCGCGCCGACGACGCCCGGCACCATGAACAGCAGCAGGTTGTCACCGGCCAGGGCGCCGGCGGCGACGACGCCGATCACCGGCGCGATCAGGGTGGCGAAACCGCACAGCCCCGCGACCTTGCCCCGCTGCTCCTCGGGCAGCCGGTCGGCCTGCGAGTTCATCAGCGCGCCCAGGGCCGAGCCCCATCCGAGCTGGGCGAGGACCCAGCCGGCGCCGAGCAGGAGAACGCCGGGGGCCAGTGCCATCACGATCAGTGAGACGAGGCCGAGCAGCGTCCCGCCGATCATGTACGGCGTGCGACGCCCGAGCCGGGTGCGGGTGCGGTCGCTGAGGACCCCGATCAGGGGCCCGGACAGGACGGAGACGGCGGCGCCCGCCCCGGTGATGTAGCCGAGGGACTCCTCGTGTCCGGGGGCGAGCTGGGAGAGCCTGATCGACAGGGAGATCGCCACCGGCGTGATGAAGGCGAGGAATACGCCGAACTGGGCCAGCACCATCAGCCAGATGTAGCGGGGGCCGACCTTCGGCAGCGGCTCTGCCGTGTCCGCCGGGGGCGGGGGAGTGTCGAGGTTCATGGGGCTCCGTCCCAGGTAGCACGCTCGACGGGTGAGCGCAGGGGGTGTGGACGGATGTTACGCAGCGATTACTGACACGTGCAAGTAGCCAGGCGCGGAAATTACACGTGTCAGTGGCCGCGTGCCGGCGTCGGCCTCGGGACGCTCTACCGGCTTTCCTCAGCAGGGCGGCTCTCGCTCGGGCCGGCGCTCGCGCTTGGCCCCGTCAGGCGGATTCTCGGACGATCAGGCGCTCGGCCGTCTCTTCCACGCCGGGCACGGGAAGGCCCTTGATCTGTGCGGCCAGATGGGCCGCCAGGGTGCGGCCGTGCGCCGGAGCGTCGATACCGACGGTGGTCAGCGCCGGGTAGGCCAGTTTGGCCATCGGGCCGTCATCCACGCCGATGACGGCCACGTCGTCGGGTACGGCAAGGCCCAGAGAACGCGCCCCGGCCAGCAGCGCGATGGCGACGTCGTCGTTGTACGCGCAGATCGCGGTAGGGGAGCCGGGTTCGGTCCGCCAGGCCGTGACGGTGGCGGTGGCCGCGGAGGGCTCCAGCGGGAGCCGGCGGGCTGTCGGCGGCTGGAGGCCGTGCTCGGCGCAGGCGGCCGCCACCTGTGCCAGGCGGGCTCGGGCGATGCCGTACAGCCGGGGATGCTCGGGCAGCGCGTACCCCAGCCGAGTGTGTCCCTGTTCGATCAGATAGTGGGCTTGTATCCGGCCCGGGGAGCCCATCCAGGACAGCGCCTCCGGCGTGCCGGCGTCCGCGCCGGGGAAGATGATCTCCACGCCGGCCCGGCGCAGTTCGGCGTCCTCCTCCTCGGTGAAGGGGACCACCCCGGCCACGGCGGCCGGCGAGATGGCCGCGCACATGCGGGCCATCGGCGCGAAATGCGATGTCGCGCTGTGATGGGTCAGGAGCGTCAGACCGAGGTCGGCCAGGGCATCGGTCGCCGCCTCCACCATGTCGATCATGGTGGAGCCCTGCGGCCAGTCCGGCAGGAGCATCAGAACCAAGTCGCTGCGACCGCTGCGCAACGCGCGGGCGGGGGCGCTGGGCGTGTAGCCGAGTTTCCGGGCGACGGCCAGCACGCGCTGGCGGGTCGGTTCCGGGATGGACTGGCCGGGGGTGTCGTTGAGGACATAGCTGACCGTGGCTCGCGAGAGCCCCGCTTCGCGGGCCACGTCGACGCTGGTCACTCGACGACGGCGGGAATCGGTCAAAGCTGAGCCTCTTCTGCGCACCTTCTGGCGATGACACGTGCAAGTAGCAATTCTAGCGCGATCAAGGCGGCTTTTCGGTGCCGGTTGAACAGGCGCCCATCTGGGCGGACGGCAATGACGGACCGGCCCGAACGGCCCGACGCCAAAAGCTAGTAACACTCGGTTTTAGTGTTAGTGTCTCCCTCGTTCCAAGACCGGCGAACGGGTCGGCGAACCCGGCTCAACCCCTGGAGCTGCCCATGTCCGTCCCCACCAGCCTGCGCGTCGAGCATCTCGACGTCCCCCTGGGCATCCACGTGTCACGTCCACGCCTGTCGTGGACGCTGCCGGCGGGCAGCGAGGTCCAGCTCGCGTACAGGATCCGCGCCGGCGGATGGGACTCGGGACGCGTGGAGTCCGACCAGTCGGTGCTGGTGCCTTACGGCGGCCCCGCCACCCGGTCCGGAGAGCGCGTGGAGTGGCAGGTCAAGGTCTGGACCGACGCGGGGGAGAGCGACTGGTCGGCGCCGTCATGGTGGGAGGCGGGCTTGCTGGAGCCCGCCGACTGGACCGCACGGTGGATCGAACCGTCCGAGCCGCAGCCGGGAGAGCCGGGACAACGCCCGGCGCACCTGCTGCGCCGGACGTTCGCGGTGCCCGCCGCGGTGAAACGGGCACGGCTGTACGCGACGGCGCACGGCATCTACGAGGCCTTCCTGAACGGACGCCGGGTCGGCGATCTGGAGCTGACCCCCGGCTTCACCGCGTACCGCCAGAACCTGCACGTCCAGACCTACGACGTCACCGCCCTGCTCACCGAGGGAGCAGCGGTGCTCGCGGCGGTGCTGTCGGACGGCTGGTTCCGCGGCCGGACCGGCGCGATGCGGATGGCCGACGGCTTCGGCCCGCGCACCGCGCTGCTGGCTCAGCTCCGGATCGAGCACGCCGACGGCTCGCTGACCGTCGTGGGCACCGACGGCGAGTGGCTCTCGACGACGGCGGAGATCACCGCGGCGGACCTGATGGACGGCGAGCGCCACGACCTGCGGCTGGCGCTGCCCGGATGGTCGGCTCCCGGCTTCGACGCGACCGGCTGGAGCAAGGCCGAGGAGGCCACCGGAGACCTGTACGCGGACTTCGCCCGGCTGACCGCCTCTCCCGCCCCGCCGGTGCGCGTCGTCGAGGAGATCAGACCGATCGAGGTCACGCCCCTGCCTTCCGGCGCTCACCTCGTCGACCTCGGTCAGAACATCAACGGCCGGCTCCGCCTGAGGCTGCCCGTCCAGAACGGCGAGCTGACGCTCACCCACGGCGAGGCCCTCGACGGCGACGGCGACCTCACCACCGAGCACCTGCGGGGCATCGACTTCTTCACCGGCGACAAGCTGCCCGCGGGCCAGGTCGACACCGTCATCCCGTCCGGCCGCGAGGGCGAGACGTTCGAGCCCCGGCACACCACCCACGGCTTCCGGTACGTCCGCGTCGAGGGCGCCGCCGGCCCCCTGACAACGGCCGATGCGACCGGCGTGGTGGTCCACACCGACCTGCGCCGCACCGGTGCCTTCTCGTGCTCCGACGAGCGGCTCGACCGGCTGCACGACATCGCCGTGTGGTCCTTCCGAGGGAACGCCTGCGACATCCCCACCGACTGCCCGCAGCGCGAGCGGGCCGGATGGACCGGCGACTGGATGCTCTACGTGCCCACGGCCGCCCTGCTGTACGACGTGGCCGGGTTCTCCGTGAAGTGGCTGCGCGACCTGGCCGCCGACCAATGGGACGACGGCTGCCTGAACAACTTCGCCCCCGACCCCGGCGGCACGGCGGCGCAGCACCTGCCCGCGGAGCTGCTCGACCGCTTCGCCGGCTCCTCCGGCTGGGGCGACGCCTGTGTCATCGTCCCCTGGGACCTCTACCGCGCCTACGGCGACCTCGACCTCCTGCACGAGTTCCGGCCGATGATGGTCCGCTGGGTCGAGTTCGCCGCCGAGCGCGCCCGCACCCGCCGCCACCCCGGCCGTGTCGAACGCCGCCCCGAGCCCGCCCCCCACGAGCGATACCTGTGGGACGGCGGCTTCCACTGGGGCGAGTGGACCGAGCCCGGCGTCGACCCTGAGGCCTTCCGCACCGCCGACCAGGGCGCGGTCGCCACCGCCTACCTGTACCGCTCCGCCTGCCTGCTCGCACGGATCAGCGAACTGACCGGTCACCACGAGGACTCCGCGCGCTACACGGACCTGGCCGCGCACGTGCTGGACGCCTGGCGTACCGAGTTCCTCGCCGCCGACGGCTCGCTCACCCCCGCCACCCAGGCCACCTACGTCCGTGCCCTGGCCTTCGGCCTGGTCCCCGATCACTTGCGAGCCGCCACCTCCGAGCGCCTGGCGGCTCTGATCCGGGAGGCGGGCACGCATGTGGGCACCGGGTTCCTGGCCACGCCGTACCTCCTCCCCGTCCTGGCTGACCACGGCCATCTCGACCTCGCCTACCAGCTGCTGCTGCGCGACGGCGAACCGTCCTGGATGACCATGCTGGAGCGCGGGGCGACCACCATCTGGGAGCACTGGAACGGCATCGACGCCGACGGCCGTCCGGACGCCTCGCTCAACCACTACAGCAAGGGCGCGGTCATCAGCTTCCTGCACACGCACACCGCCGGTCTGCGTTCCGTCGAAGACCCCGGCCCGGACAGCGCCGGATACCGCCGCTTCACCGTCCGCCCCCTTCCAGGAGGAGGGCTGACCCGGGCGGAGACGACCCTCGACACCCCGTACGGCACTGCCCGTTCCGCCTGGCGCGTCGACGCCGACGGAGGCTTCGAGCTGACCGTCACCGTCCCCGCCGGCACCGAGGCCGAGGTCGTCCTGCCCGACGGCCGCGCCTTCCACGCCCGTCCCGGGACGCACGTCTACCGCTGACCGGCGCCGGAGAACCCCCGCCGACCTCGCAACTCCTCAGAAAGGCTCCCTCCGGGAGGAGCCGGCAAGCGTCCAAGACCGAGAGCCCTCTGGAGTACCGTTCTTCGGTGAGCACCCAGCGCAAACCCCGTGGCCCCTACCGCAAGGGCATCCAGCGGCGCGCACAGATCCTCGACGCGGCTCTGGAGGTCTTCGCCGAACAGGGCGATCGCGGCTCCTCACTCCAGGAGATCGCCGACCGGGTCGGGCTCTCCATTCCGGGCCTCCTGCACTACTTCGGTTCCCGCGAGGAACTGCTCCTGGCCGTCCTGGAGCGGCGCGACACGCTCGAAACCGACCACCTCACCACCGATGGCGAAGGCAAGATCACCAGCGCGGGCGAGGCGGTCGTCCGTACCATCCGCCACAACATGGACCAGCCCGGCCTGGTGAAGCTGTTCGTGGCGCTGTCCGCCGCCGCCACCGAGCCGGACCACCACGCGCACGCCTTCTTCGCCGACCGCTACCGGCGCCTCACCGAGACCACGAAGGCGGGCATGGAGTCCGGCCAGGCGAACGGCACAACCCGCACTGGCGTGAACCCCGAGCACCTGGCCCGCCTTCTCCTGGCAGTCTCCGACGGTCTCCAGGTCCAATGGCTCATGGACCCCACCGTCGACATGGCGGCCATCGTCGAGACATTCAACCGCCTCTGTGAATCCGAGTAACGCTTCGCCTCATAGTCAGCGGTTTGCAGTGCGTCGTCGAGGCCCGCCCGCTCTGGTCGGCGACGGGCGCGGGATGCCGCTGGCCCCCGGCGCCGAGCCCCGTGAGCTCCTTCGCCCTGGCGGCCGAGGAGACCGCCGGGCGGCCGTCTTCTCAGCCCTGCGCGGCGAGGGAGACGTGCTCCCAGTCGGCCCAGGTCCGCAGGCGCTGCCCGTACAGGGCCTTCACCAGCTGGGTGGGCTGCTCGCCGAAGAGCACCCGCAGCGGCGGTTCGTCGGCGTCGACGATCGTGAGGAGGGCGGAGCCGGCGGTCGCGGGATTGCCGGGGCTGCCGGCGCCTCTTCGGGCAGCCATGGCGGCCCTGACGCCGTCGTAGGCGGGGTCAGGTTCGGCGTGGACGGCGGAGGAGCCGGCCCAGTCGGTGCTGAAGCCGCCGGGTTCGACGAGGGTGACCTTGATGCCGAAGCCGGCGACCTCCTGGGCCAGCGATTCGGTGAGGCCTTCGAGGGCCCACTTGGAGGCGTGGTAGCCGCCGAGGGCGGGGAAGGCGCCGATGCCACCGATCGTGGAGATCTGGATGATGTGCCCTGAGCCTTGCGCGCGCAGGTAGGGCAGGACCGCCTGGGTGACCCAGACGGCGCCGAAGAAGTTGGTCTCCATCTGGTCGCGCAGACGCTGCTCGTCCAGCTCCTCGACCGCGCCGAACAGGCCGTAGCCGGCGTTGTTCACGACGACGTCGATCCGGCCGAAGTGGTCGTGTGCCGCCTCGACGGCCTTGGCGACGGCGCTCTTGTCGGTCACGTCGAGCGGCAGAGGAAGGACGAGGCCGCCGAACCGTTCCACGAGGTCGTCGAGCGTCTGGACGTCGCGGGCCGTCGCCGCCACGCGGTCGCCTCGCTGGAGTGCGGCCTCGACGAACGACCGGCCCAGGCCGCGGGACGCACCGGTGACGAACCAGATCTTGTCCATGGATGTCTCCTTTCATCGCCGACTCGGGCGCAGGTCCCGACTCGCGCGGAAGTCCTGACCAGGGCTGCTGCCGTACGTCCGGACCGCTGCCCTGGGCACTCACCATACTGCGATTCTTAGACTGAGTCTAATTCTAGATGTAGTCCAGGGTGGTGTAGACTGTTCGCGTGACCGCCGACTCTCCCGACTCGCCCCGGGCGCCGCATGGGCTGCGAGAGCGCAAGAAGTGGCGAGCGCGCCGCGCCATCCGGGAGGCGGCGTTGCAGCTGTTCGCCGAGCACGGCTACGAGTCGGTGACCGTCGAGCAGATCGCCGCGGCCGCGGAGGTGTCGCGGGCCACGTTCTTCAACTACTTCGCCGGCAAGGAAGCCACGATCACCGAGCCGGACCCCGACGAGATCGCCGCCTGGGCGGAGATCCGTGCGCGCCGTCCCGCCGATGAGCCCCTGTGGCCCGCCCTCACCGCCGTGATCATTGAGAGTTTCCGGTCCAGCGAGCGATCACTGGCGGCCCAGAAGCGCATCAAGGCCGCCTCGCCGGACCTGGCCGGCACCTTCATCCGCTCGAGCCAGTGGATCGCGCGAGACCTGCGCGAGTGGGTCGACCAGCGGACCCCGGCGGAGCAACGTCCGTGGGCCCGCCTGCAGCTCAACGTCGCCATGGCGGCGCTGGTGACCGCCTACGAGGAGTGGCAGGCCGACCAGCCCTTCGAGCAGTTCGTCGAGACCGCGCACGCCTACCTTCAGCGACTCGCGGACGGCGTTCACCCGTCCGGCCGATAACGCGCGCGCCGGCTGTGCAACCCTTCTTCAGATCGCCGTGAAGGCGGCTGCCACTTCTTCCCGGTGCTCGGCACACCACGCCAGCAGTCGCTCCGTCGGGACGATCAGCTCGGCGGCGCCGTGGTTGCCCCGGGTGTAGTGGAAGTCCAACTGCCAGAAGCTCGTCATCCGTCTCCACCACAACCGGTCGAGAGCGTCCGCCGCGTCCTCCGGCCGCAGCAGTATGAGACGGCGGTAGCCGGCGACGAACGCGCCGACACGTTCCAGATCCAAGAGGCCTTCCTTGGACATGAACTGGACCATCGCCGTGCGGGTGAGTTCTTCGGCGAACGTCCGGACCTGGATGCGGTCCCAGTCCAGCACTGCTGCGATCTCCCCGTCGTGCCACAGAAGGTTGCGGTACTGCAGGTCGCCGTGGGTCCACCCGGCGGGTCCGGCAGGTGAGTCACTGGCGGGCCGTCGCTCGCCGTACTCCTGGAGCAGCATCTTCCGCTGCTCCAGGAGCTCGGCCACGGTCACGTCGAACGGCAGCCGGACCTCAAGGGAGGAGATGAGCCGCAGGTAGCGGTCCGCTTCGGCGATGGCGGCACCCTGGTCGGCGACCTTGGAACGTGGAGCGGCGGTCATCCGGGCCAGGCCGGATCCTGGCGGGAGGCTGTTCAGCCGGTGGTGGATGTGCCCGGCCAGCTCGCCCAATCGGCCGGCCTGCTCCAGCGACAGCTCCGGGCCCCGCAGATGGGAGCCCTCGGCCCAAGGGAGGAGAACGTACGCGACTGCCGTGCAATGAGTTCCGCGGAAGGAGGCCAGGTCGAGCACCACCGGGACAGAGTCGTCGGCGCCCTTGACCTGCGCGGACCTCATGAGGCCGGCGGCGAGGGACAGGAGCTGGGTGGTCTTGCCCCCACCCGGAGCTCCCAGCAGGAGGAGCGACCGGCTCGCCGCCTCGAACGAAGTCAGCACCCGGTCCGGAGCCTCCGCCTGCTCGGCCGCCACGGTGAGCTCGTCCGGAGGCCGCACTCGCTCAGGGGCGTCCTGCAGGTCGATGCCGGCCCAGGCGGCCGGCTGATAGGCCAGCCTCGCGTCCAGCGCAGAACGTGCTTTGCGCAGTGCCCTGTCTCGGAATCCGGTGGGGAAGGTGCCGGGCGGCGACGCCCTGCGGTCGGCGCGGTATTGCGCGGAAGCGAGCCACGTGGCCACCGCTCCCAGGAGGTGCACCGCCGGTATCGCCCACGGGGGCCAGGGCCGATTTCAGACTGTACGCTCGCCGATCGGCGGGAATTCAGCAATACCTCCGACCCGGGGGATCGAGCCGGCCGTGCACCATGACCAGCCCATCCGGTCCCAGACGGCGGGGTGATGGGCCGGCCTCGCCCGGTATCCCGCCCCCCGCCGGACCGCCAAGCCACCTCCGCCGTCTTGGCGTACGGGCCCCTGCGCCGCGCCCGTCCTTCCCTTCTTCGTGCAACAGGGGTGACGGCCGGAAATACCACCGTGGCACCCTTTTCAAAGTCGTGGGCCGAGCCGAGCAGCAAACCGAGCAGCCGAACGTCTCTGGAATGTGAAAGTCGAACTGCTCTCCGAAGGAGAGCCCTTGGCGCGAGAACGCGTGGATGTCGCGGCGATCTTCGCCGCCCATCATGTGGGTCTTGTCCGGCTGGCGCTGATCATGCTGGGTGATCAGGCGACCGCCGAGGACGTGGTCCAGGAGACGTTCGCGCGCGTCCACGCGGGAAGGTCCAGGATTCAGGACCCTGACCGCGCGCTCGCCTACATCAGATCGGGTGTGCTCAACGGCTGTCGATCGGCGCTCAGACGCCGGGCGCTGATGCTCCGGCGAGCCGTACCGTACGATCCGCCGGCCGGGTCCGCCGAAAGCGCCGCGCTGGTGAGCGAGGACCGCCGGATGGTGCTGGCGGCACTGCGCCGGTTGCCCCGAAGGCAGCGGGAGGCGCTGACGCTGCGCTACTACTTCGACCTCTCCGACCAGGAGGTCGCCGAGACCATGCGGATCAGCGCGAGCACGGCGCGGTCCACGATCGCCCGGGGGATCAAGGCCCTCGGCCGTGTACTCGAGGAGGACGCGTGAACAGTTCCGTGGAGACCCGGCTGCGGGACGCCCTGGCCGCGGTCGGAGACACCGTCGACCGGGCGAGCGTGCGGCCGCTGATGCCGCCTCGGCGGCGCAGGTTCCGCGTGCGAGCCCGGTTCGCGGTCATCGGTGCCGGGCTGGCGATGGCGGGGGCCGCCGGCGCCGTCACCCTGGCGCCGGCCGACCGGCAGCCGGTCGTGCTGGCGGCAGGTGTGTCGCCGTTCATGGCGGGAGACTGGACGGAGGGCAAGCCGGAGATCGCTGTCTTCCTGTGCAAGGCAGGATCGGAGTCCCCCTCGTGCGGGGCGGTCGTCGAATCCAGGCAGGGCGCCGTCGCTTCAGAGATCATCGCCGAGGGGAAGGGCATCACGGTCGCTCAGCAGGCCGATCTCGAACGAGTCCTGCGGGCCAGACCGGAGCTCGCGTCGGTCACTTTCGAGGACCGGCGCGCGGCCTACACGAAGTTCCGGCAGGAGCTGCGGCAGCGCGGCGACACCAAGCTGGCCGCCGCCCTTTCCGTCAACGACATGCCGAGCTCCTTCCGGTTGAAGATGAAGCCGGACGCTGACTGGAGCGCGGTGGCCGAAGCGGTGAAGGGCATGCCGGGGGTGGACGCCGTCATCAACCAGAAGTGCGTCGACGAGCGTGACGGGTCGGTCCCCACGGAGTGCGTCGTCAGGTAGCCGAGGCGAAGAGGTCTCCGGACGCGACACCACCAGTGACGTGACGGAGACCCTTCGAGCGGGACAGCCTCAGTCGTGCAGCAGGGCGCACAGCTCGTCTGTCGCGTCGTCGAGCGAACCGGTGCCGTCGACCACCAGGTCGGCGTGCTCCGGCGGCTCGTACGCCTGCCCGAGGCCGGTCAGGTTCGGCAGCGTGCCGGCCTTCGCCTGGGCGTACAGGCCCTTCGGGTCCCGGCGCGCGCACACCTCGGCCGGGGTGTCCACCCAGACCTCGGCGAAGTCGCCCGGCTGGAACAGGCTCTTGGCCACCGCCCGGTCCGTCCGGAACGGCGAGACCAGCGCGACGATCACGATCAGCCCGGCGTCCAGCAGGATGCGCGTCAGCTCGGCGACCCGGCGCACGTTCTCCGCGCGATCCTCCGGGGTGAACCCGAGGTCCTTGTTCAGCCCGCTCCGGACGTTGTCGCCGTCGAGCACGTACGTGTGCAGCCCCATGGCGTGGAGCCGCCGCTCCAGCGCGTTGGCGATCGTCGACTTGCCGGCGCCCGGCAGGCCGGTCAGCCACAGCACCTTGGCCCGCTGCCCCTTCAGCCGCTGCCTGGCGTCGCGGTCGACGGTGTAGGCGTGCGGAACGACGTTGCGGCCGCGCCGCAGCGCGTGCCGGACCATGCCGGCCGCCACGGTCTCCTTGCTGACCCGGTCCACGAGCAGGAAGCTGCCCGTCTCCCGGCACGTCCGGTAGCCGTCCAGGCAGATCGGGGTGTCGGTGGTCAGCTCGACCGTGCCGATGTCGTTGAGGCCGAGCGTACGCGCGGCGAACTGCTTGCCGGAGACCACGTCCATCCGGCCGCGCACGCTCGTGACCACGGCGGGCACGCTTCGCGACCCGGCCAGCAGCAGGTAGGAGCGGCCGTGCCGCAGCGGCTCCTCGGCGGTCCAGACCAGCGTGGCGGAGTACGCCGTCGCCGGGGAGAGCCCGTTGCCGAGGGCGCCCGGTGTGGTCAGCAGGTCACCGCGACGGACGTCGACGTCGTCGGCCAGCGTCACCGTCACGGGGGTGCCGGGGCCGGCGTGGTCGAGGTCGCCGCCGCCGGGGCCGAGCAGCCGCTCGATCCTCGACTCCACGCCGCCGCCGGCGACCGCGACGCTGTCGCCCGGCCGGACCGGGCCGCCGACCACCGTGCCCGCGAAACCGCGGAAGTCATCCGCCCGGATCACGTACTGGACGGGCAGCCGGTAGTCGCCTTGCGGCCGGTCGGGCGGCTCCCAGGCCGACAGCGCGCCGAGCAGCGTCGGCCCGTCGTACCAGGGCAGGTTCGGCGAGGGGTCGACGACGTTGTCCCCGCTGAGCGCGCTGGCCGGGATCACGCTCGCCACCTGGTCGAGGTCGTCGGCCGCCGACAGCACCTCGCTCGCGAGCTTCTCGAACACCGCCTGGTCGTAGTCCACCGCGTCGAGCTTGTTGACCACGGCGATGACGGCCCGCACGCCCATCAGCGCGCAGATCGCCAGGTGACGGTGGGTCTGCTCGCGGACCCCTTTGGTGGCGTCAACGAGTAACACGGCGACGTCCGCGGTGGAGGCCGCGACCGCCATGTTGCGGGTGTACTGCTCGTGTCCCGGCGCGTCGGCGATGATCACCCGGTGCCCGGACGGCAGGTCCAGGAAGAGGTGGGCGACGTCGATGGTGATGCCCTGCTCGTGCTCTGCCTCCAGGCCGTCGGTCAGCAGCGAGTAGTCGACCTCTCCGGCAGGAATCGTGGAACCGCCGCGCCTGGTGTTCCGCGCGTAGTCGAGCTGGTCCTCGGTGGCGCTGCCGGTGTTGGCGAGCAGCCGACCGATGAGGGTGGACTTGCCGTCGTCGACCGAGCCGCAGGCGATCACTCGAAGCACCGGAATCATCAGAAGTACCCCTCCGACTTCTTGCTCTCAATGGATGTGCCGCCCTCGCCGTCGATGAGCCGGCCGGCGCGTTCGGACCTGCGGTCGAGCCGCATCTCGTCGATGATCTCGTCGAGGGTCTCGGCCTTCGACTCGACGGCCGCGGTCAGCGGGTAGCAGCCGAGCGTGCGGAACCGCACCTGGCGCAGCAGCGGCCGCTCGCCGGGCGACAGCGGGAAGCGCTCGTCGTCCACCATGATCAGCGAGCCGTTCCGCTCGACGACCGGGCGGGGTGCGCTGAAGTACAGCGGCACCACGGGGATGCCCTCCCGCCTGATGTAGCGCCAGACGTCCAGCTCCGTCCAGTTGGACAGCGGGAACACGCGCATCGACTGGCCTTCGGCCAGCTCGGTGTTCGCCCACCACCAGAACTCCGGACGCTGCGAGCGCGGCTCCCAGCGGTGGCCGGGCTCGCGCAGCGAGAAGATCCTCTCCTTGGCCCGCGACCGCTCCTCGTCGCGCCGCGCGCCGCCGATCGCCGCGTCGAACCCGCCCTCGTCGAGCGCCTGGCGCAGCGCGACGGTCTTCATGATCCGCGTGTGCTCGTGCGCGCCGTGGGTGAACGGTGTCACCCGCTCGGGGTTGGTGTGCACCCGCAGGTCGAGCCCCAGCCGCCGGGCCGTGTCGTCCCGGAAGGCGATCATCTCGCGGAACTTCCAGAGGGTGTCGATGTGCAGCACCGGGAACGGCATCCGGCCGGGCGCGAACGCCTTGATCGCCAGGTGCAGCAGCACCGAGGAGTCCTTGCCGATCGAATAGAGCAGCACCGGCCGGCGAAAGGCGCCGGCGACCTCGCGCATCACGTGGATCGCCTCGGCTTCGAGCATGTCCAGGACGTCTTCTTCGGCCACGTATCGGCCCTCCGTCGTCGCTAACGGTTCTTCGTGGTCCAGCCGCCGGCCGCGGTGTCGAGCGACCTGAAGGGCGGCGGGCGGGTCGGTCCCCCTGATCCCCGCGGCCATGCTCCTCTATAGTAACCTATAAAAGCCTTATAACGGTTATTCGCGTCAGATTGGCGGTGCGGCGATGAATGCGACGGCATCCGGCTCCCTGACTGTCAAGGAGCTGTCCAAGAAGACCTGGAGCGACTTCGAGGCCGTTCTAGGAACGAACGGAGGCGCCCGCGGGTGCTGGTGCATGCACTGGCGGCTGTCCATCGCGGAGTGGACGGAGGGAAAGGGCGAGGGAAACAAGCGGGCCATGAGCCGCCTCGCCCAGCGCGATCCGGCGCCCGGCGTCGTCGTCTACGAGAACGACACGCCGGTGGCGTGGTGCTCGCTCGGGCCGCGTTCCTCGTTTCCCAGACTTGAGCGTTCGCCGCTGCTGGCGAACATCGACGACGAGCCGGTCTGCGCGATCACGTGCGTCTTCGTGCAGAAGAAGCGTCGCGGCTCCGGGCTGCTGCCGGCCATTCTCGAAGCCGTCTGCGAGTACGCGGCCTCCGCGGGCTACCCGGCCGCCGAGGGCTATCCGATCGAACCTCGCGCCGGGAAGCGCGCGGGCGCGGACACGGCGATGACCGGGATAGCCAGCGCCTTCCTCGACGCCGGATTCTCCGAGGTGGCCCGCCCGCGTGCCGATCGGCCGATCATGCGGCGCAAGCTCCGTGCCGCCCGATGACGCGGGTCAGCGGTGCGTCCGGCCGATCGCGCGTCGCCGGGTGACGCGAGCGGCGATCAGCGGTGCGTCCGCCCCTGACGGTGGCGGCGCGCCTTCTCGCGATTGCCGCAGATGTTCATGCTGCACCAGCGGCGGCGCCCGCCCCGAGAGGAGTCCAGGAACAGCCAACCGCATCTCCCGCACGCCCTGATCCGGTCGCGCGGAAGGGTGAACAGCGCCTGGACCACCAGCAGTGACAGGGCCGCGGGGATCGCCCCCGGCGCCGTCCAGTCCACGGTGAAGCGGTCGAGCGCGGGATCGATCTGCTGGACCTGCTCGGCCCGCACGCCCGCCCCGGCCCGTTCGAGAAGCGCCCCGAAAGGTCCGGCCGGCACCGCCTCGCCGTGCGCGACGGCGCTGAACACGGCCCACGCCTGCTCGCGGACGGCCTGAACCTCCGGCACGAGGCCGCTCGCGGAGGTCTCCGTCAAGGACGGCACCTCCTCGAACAGCCCCGCGGACGCGCACCACGTCAGGACGTCCGAGGGTGCCTTCAACAGCTCGCCCTCCTCGGCCGGGTGGGTGCGGTCGAAGACGGTGTTCGTGAGGTCCAGGACCGGGTGGCCGCCGATGAAGTGGGCGTCCTGCCAGGGTGACCGGGCCTTGGTAGCAAGAGTAACCATTATAAGCAGTATATATGGTTCTCGGCCGTAGGCCAGGGCGCAGGCGCATCGGGAGTATCGGGAGCCCGGGCTACGCGATCTCTCCCTGGAAACGTCTCCGGAGAAGGACGGTCGTGATGACCGCCGCGACCGCGAACCCGACCGAGCACCACAGAGACCAGCGCCAGCCCGCGAGGACGGCGTCGGCCCCACCGGTGACCCTGGCGAAGTGGGCCGCCACCGACGTCACGACTCCGACGCCCACGGCCAGCCCCAGCTGCTGGGAGACGTTGATCAGAGCGCCGGCCGTGGCCCGTCGCCCCTCGTCGGCGCCGTTGGTGCCGGCGATGCTGGTCGTGATCAGCGCGAGGATGTGGCCGAAGGCGTTCACGGAGGTGCCGATCAGGATGAGGGCGAGGCCGTAACTCTCCGGCAGGCCCACCATGATCAGGATGCCGATCGTCTCGATGACGATCCCGGTAAGGAGGACTCGGTAAAGCCCGAAGCGCTCGACGAGTTTGCCCGCGTAGATCCCGGTGACGATCGCGATCGCGCCCGAGACCGCGAACGTCAGGCCGGTCGTGAGCGCGCCCAGGCCGAGATGCGTCTGCAGGTAGAGGGTGAGAATGAACAGCATTCCGCCGTAGGAGCAGATCAGCAGGACGTTGACCAGGTTGGCCGCGCCGATGGCGGCGGTGCGGAAGATGGAGATCGGCACGAGGGCGTTGTCCTTGCGGGACTCCACCCAGACGAACAGGGCCACGGCGGGCACCGCGATCCCGGCGGCGAGCAGGATCGGAGCCGACACCCAGCCGTACTTCTCCCCGTCGGTGAGGGCGAACACCAGCGCGACCATGCCCGTGGTCGCCAGGGCGACGCCGATGAGGTCCAGGTGGCGGGAGGCGTGCGTGTCCCGGCTCTCATCGAGATAGGCCCTCGCGAGCAGGCCGGCGACCAGGACGATGGGCACGTTGATCAGGAAGACGGACCGCCAGCCGGCGTACTCGGTGAGAATGCCCCCGAGCACCATGCCGGAGACGAACCCCGCCGACAGCGCCGACCCGTAGATGCCGAGCGCGCGTTCGCGCTGCGCTCCTTCCGGGACGGCCGCCTGGAGCAGCCCCAGACCCGCCGGGGCGATGAACGCGGCGGCGACCCCCTGCAGGGCGCGGCCCGCGATGAGAGCCGCCGGCGACCAGGCGAGGCCCGCGAGGAGCGAAGCGAGGACGAAGCCGGCCATGCTCCAGATGAACACCCGCTTTCTCCCGAACAGATCGGCGACCCTTCCCCCGAGGAGGAGGAAGCCGCAGAAGGCAAGGGGATAGGCGGAGAGCACCCACGCGATGCCGCCCCCGGTGAATCCCATGCCCTCGCGAATGCTCGGGGCGGCGACGTTGATGATCGAATAGTCGAGGGCGACCAGGAACTGGGTGCCGCAGATGACGGTGAGCTGCCAGAACTGCCGTGACTGGAATCTGCTCTCCACCCTTCCAGTCGCGTGCGACGATGCTTCGCTCATTTCACATCCTTTTCGCGGGTGTCGGGTCGAGGAACGTCCGGTGAAGGTGCGTCACGGCGTCGAGTACGTCGTGTTCGGCGCAGGTGATGGAGATTCGCCGGGCCTGGACGGTCAGGTCCCCCACGATGACGCCGCGGGCCTTGAGCGTGTCCAGCAGGAGGTGCACCTGGGGATGGCGGGTACGGAACCCGCGGCCCACCAACGACACCTTCCCCACGGGCCCGGACCAGTGGCGGCTGGTGAAGGCACCGGTCGCGCGCAGGTCGGCGAGCACCCCGTCGACCTGGTCCCGGTCCGCGGCGTTCACGACGAACCGCAGCGAGCAGGGCGGGCCGGCGGCCAGGCGGCCGAGCATGTCCACGTGCAGCAGCGGATCGGACAGCGCGGCGGCGACCGCGGCCAGGGCGGTGGGGGCGACCCCGTCGAGTCGGCAGCGGAGCTGACCGGTCCGGTGGGCGACCCCCACGGCGGTGAACCGCTCGCCGTCGAGCGGCGCGGCCGGGCGGAGGCCGGTCACCCAGGTGCCGGCCGTCTCGGTCGTGCTGGATCGCACATGTACGGGAACGCGATGGGTGCTGGCGTACTCCACGCTGGAGTGTGCGAGCACCGTGGCGCCGCCGGCGGCCAGCTCGGCCATGTCCTCGTAGGAGAGCTCGTCCAGCTTGCGGGCTTCGGCGATGAGCCGTGGGTCGGCGGTGAACACGCCCTCGACGTCGGTGAATATCTCGCACGCCTCGGCCCGCAGCGCCGCGGCCAGGGCGACGGCGGTGGTGTCGGAGCCGCCCCGGCTCAGCGTGGTGAGCTCGCCGCTGTCCGCGGCGATGCCCTGGAAGCCGGTCACCACAGGGACATGGCCGGTCGCGACGCATTCGCGGATCCGTGCCGGGTCGACGCTGACGATACGCGCGCAGCCATGCACTCCGTCGGTGATGATGCCGCCGTCGCGGGCGCTGAACGAGCGGGCCGGCACGCCCAGTTCGTGCAGCGCCAGCGCGAGGGCGGCCGCGGAGGCCTGCTCACCGGTGCTGAGCAGGAGGTCCAGTTCCCGGGCGTGTGGCCTGGCCGTGAGGTTGCGGGCCAGGTCGAGCATGGTGTCGGTGGCACCGCCCATCGCGGAGACCACGGCGACCACCGACCCGTCCGCGGCGGCTATGCGCTTGGCCGCGTGACTGATCCTGCTCACGTCACCCAGTGATGTTCCGCCGTACTTCTGTATCACCAGGTCCATCGGTCTACTCCTGCGCCACGTCGTCTTCCGCAGGCTTCCCGGCCGCCGTCATCACGTCCCCCAGCTTTCGCGGCGCAGCCGGGACGGGGTGCCGAGCCGCACCGACTCGGCCGCCGCCCGCCTGTAGTACAACTGCGCGTCGTTGTCGGAGCGCATGCCCGCGGCACCGTGGACCTGCATGGTCCGCGTCGTGACGGTGCGGGCCAGGTCCGACGCCGCCGCGAGGTTGGCCGCCGCGTGCGCGGCCGCGTCGCGGTCGTTCACCAGCAGGCGCGTCGCGTCGATGTGCATCGACAGCTCGCTGAGCCGGAACGCCAGGCCCTGGAACTTGCCGATGGGCTGGCCGAACTGGCGGCGCGTCTTGGCGTGGTCGACGGCGTGATCGAGCGCCGCCTGGGCGAGGCCCACCAGGTACGCCGCCTGGCGCACCCGCGCGTTGGCCAGCGCCGCCTCCCACTCGGCGGAGGAGCCGGCCCAGGCGGTCACGGGCGTGCCCGCGAACTCGACCTCGTACGCCTCGCCGCGGCTCGTCTCCTCGTGCCGCCGCATCGTGATGGACGGATGGTCCGCGCTCACGAGCGCCAGGCGCATTCCGGCGCCCTCGTCGACGCCGCCCACGACGAAGTGGTCCACCTCCGCCGCGAACCCGACGAAGGCCCGCCGCGCGGAGATCGCCCCGTCCTGGCCGGACCATGGCTCGGCCGCGACCGCCAGCGCCACCGGCGCCTGGCCGAGGTCGTGGTCCGGCAGCAGCTCCCGGGCGGTGAGGGTGTCGAGCAGCGGCCCCTGGTACAGCACCGAACCGAGCAGCTCGGCCAGCCGTACGGTGTCGGAGGCGCGGAGCGCGCCGAGCCCGACCAGCCCCTCCCACACCATCGCGCGGATCTCGCGGCTGTCCTCGCCGCCGCCCTCGGCGCGCGGCCGGTCGGCCATCCGCCGCACCAGCGGCGCCAGATCCTCGTCGAAGAAGTCGGCGATCGCCGTGGTCTCCACTGCGGTCATGACGGCAACCCCAATTTCGATGTGGCGACAAAGAACAGCATGATCTCCGAGGAGCCCTGCGCGAGCGTGAGCCCCGGGGCCTCCCGGAGCGCGGCGTCGAAGACGCCCTCGGCGATCGCCTCGGGATCGCGTGCGTCCAGCAGCGCCCGCGGTCCGAGCAGTTCGACCGCGGCCACCGACACTTCCTTGGCCGTCTCCGACGTGTACCACTTGGCGGTCGCCGAGTGCACCTCGTCGGGCCGTCCCTCGTGCAGGTTGGTCACGCACCGCCAGGCCAGCAGCCGCGCCGCGCGCACGCGCGTCTCCAGCTGCACCAGCCGCTGCTCGCACCCGGGCGGCGCGTGCTCGCGCAGCGCGGCCAGCGTGCGCTCCGCCTTGGCGGAGTGGTCGAGCCCGGTGCGCTCCAGCGGGAGCACCTTGCCCAGCACCTGCCAGCCGTCGTCGACCTCGCCGAGCACGTCCTCGGGCCCGACCCGGATCCCGTCCAGCGTCACCAGGTCGAAGCGCTCCTCGGACAGGTTCCACACCGGTTCGATGACCACGCCCATGCTCTGCAGCGGCACCAGGAACAGCGTGATCCCGAAGAAGTTCACCGGGCCGGTCGAGGTGCGGGCGGCGCACAGCGCGAAATCACTGTGCTGCGCCTTCATGTTGTAGATCTTCCGGCCGTACAGGCGCCAGCCGTCGCCGTCCGGCTCGGCGCGCGTGGTCAGCGACGCCAGGTCGGATCCGACATCCGGCTCGCTGAACAGCACGTTGGCCGTGATCTCGCCGCGCGCCAGGCGCGGCAGGAACCGCTCCTTCTGCTCCTGCGTGCCGAACAGGTGGATGGCCATCCCGACGATGTCGATGCCCAGGGAGTGCACGTTCTCGGGCACGCCGTGGCGGATCATCTCCTCGGTGAGGATCGCCTTCTCCACGATCGTGGCGTCCGCGCCGCCGTAACGCTCGGGCCAGTTGACCGCGAGCCAGCCGAGCTTGCCCAGCCGCTGGTGCACGTCGAGCAGCCCGCTCTCCTGTCCGTACGGCATCCGCCGGGACTGTGCGATCTCCGCGCGCACCGCGTCCTCGCACAGCAGCCTGCAGACCTCTTCCCGGAAGCCGTCCTGTTCCGGCGTGAAGGCCGGCATCATCGGACACTCACCTCGCCTAGTCTGTCGCGCATCGCTTCCGCCAGCGCTTCGATGTGTGGGGATTGGAGCATGGTGTAGTGGTCGCCCCGCACCACCTCGATCTCGTCGGCGTAGGCACGCCATCGGTCGAGCCGTCCGGGCTCCGAGCCCTCGGCGCACAGCAGCACCACGCGGCTGTCCACGCGCGACGGACGGAACGCCAGGAGCGCTCGCACGTTCGCGGCGAACACCGGGAACCGTTCGGCCAGCTCGGCCTGGCCCGGCTCGGCGCCCATCGCCGCGACGTCGGCGGCGAACCAGGCGCTCAGCTCGTCGTCGCCGGGGCGGGGTGGCGCGTCGTCCGGGATGGCGGTGTCGAGCACGAACGTCAACGCCACCTCGCCGTCCTGACGCGCCATTTCGAGCGCCACCGCTCCGCCGACCGACCAGCCGCCGACCTGCAGCGGCCCGTCGGGCCGGACCTCGCGGACCGCGGCCAGATAGTCGGCCGCGAGGGCGGGCAGCCGCCGTTCCCCGATCGCGGCGCCGTGCAGGCCCGGATCCTCCAGCGCGTAGACGGGCTGGTCGTCGCCCAGCAGCGTGGCCAGCACGGCGTAGGGCGCCACCGATCCGCCCGCCGCGTGCACGAGGAACAGCGGTGGCTTCGTGCCCGCGGGGCTGAGCGGCACCAGCGGAGAGACCGTCCGCTGGTCCCGTCCCTCCGGCGGCGCGGAAGCGACCCGGGCGAGGGCCTCCTCCCGTTTGTGCCGCAACCGCCGCTGCAGCAGCGCGCGTCGTTTCTCCTCCACCGTGGAGGCAGGCGAACCGGCCATCAGCCCGACTCCTTCAGCAGCCGATCGAGCTCGTCCTCAGAGAGGTCGGCGACCTGGGCCTCCAGCTGCGCCACCTCGTCCTCGCCCAGCAGGGCGCGCTGCGCGTCGTCGATCTGGGCGGCGAACTGGCTGAGCAGCGGGTAGCTGAACAGCCGCCGCGGGTCGAGCGTCACCTGGAAGGCGTCGCGCACCCGCGAGATCATCTGCGTCACCTGCAGGGAGTTGCCGCCGAGGACGAAGAAGTTGTCCTGCGCGCCGATGCTGCCGGCGTCGAGGCTCAGCAGGCCCTGCCAGATCTCGGCCAGCCGGCGCTGCGTCTCGGTGGTCAGCTCGACCTGTCCCGTCTCGCCGTCGGGGCGAGGATCGGGCAACCGCGCGTGGTCCACCTTTCCGGTCGAGGTCAGCGGGAGCTGCTCCAGCTGTACGTAGTCGGTGGGCACCATGTGCAGCGGCAGCAGCCCGGCCAGGTGTTCGCGCAGCGCGTCCGGCTCGAACTCGCCGACCACGTAGGCGGCCAGCCAGGCCGACGTCGTGCCCGCGTCGCGCACGGTCACGACGCACTGCCGCACGCCGGTGAAGCTCTCGATGGCGTGCTCGATCTCGCCGAGCTCCACGCGCAGCCCGCGCAGCTTCACCTGGCGGTCGACCCGGCCCAGGAACTCCAGCTGGCCGTCGGAGTTCCAGCGCACCAGGTCGCCGGTGGCGTACATGCGCTCGCCCGGCGTGGCGGCGAACGGGTCGGGCAGGAACTTCTCGGCGGTCTGGTCGGGCCGGCCGAGGTAGCCGATGGCCAGACCGGCGCCGGCCATAAAGAGCTCCCCGGGAACGCCGACCGGCACGGGCCGCAGCGCCTTGTCCAGGACGTAGGCCCGCTGATTGGCCATCGCCCGGCCGATCGGCGGCGGCCCGTCCAGCGGCTCCGGCGGGCACAGGTAGTCCACGCACGTGACCGTGACCTCCGTGGGCCCGTACCCGTTGTGGAACTCGCGCCCCGGCTTGCTCCACCGGTTGACCAGATCGGG
Source organism: Nonomuraea angiospora (assembly GCF_014873145.1). Classification (NCBI taxonomy): domain Bacteria; kingdom Bacillati; phylum Actinomycetota; class Actinomycetes; order Streptosporangiales; family Streptosporangiaceae; genus Nonomuraea; species Nonomuraea angiospora. Next base: position 12,537,145 of record NZ_JADBEK010000001.1, read on the forward strand.
GCCGAACGGCTCCATGCCGATGAAGCAGACCCTCAGATCGTCCAGAGCGGACGGGTCGAGCAGCCCCAGCACCGCGGGCGGGATGTCCACCATCGTCACCCGCTCGCGGGCCAGCAGCCGCTGCAGCGCTTCGGGGTCGAGCAGCTCGGAGCGCGGCGCGCCCACGATGGTCCCGCCGGCGGTCAGCGTCGAGAACACGTCCGACACGCTCACGTCGAAGGCGGGGTTGGAGAACTGCAGGATCCTGTCGTCCGGCGTCACCGAGAACATCTGCTGGAAGGTGGTGCAGAAGTTGACCACCGCCCGGTGGGGGACCAGGACCCCCTTGGGGGTGCCGGTCGAGCCGGAGGTGTAGATGACGTAGGCCGTGTCCTCCCGTGCCACGCGCACCGAAGGCGGCGAAGCGGGCCTCCCGTCGAGCGCGTCCGTGTCCAGCAGGATCCGCCCCACGTCCGCGGGCACGCGGTCGGCGAGATCCGACGTCGTCACCACCGCCGCCACGTCGGCGTCGCCGAGCTGGTAGGCCAGCCGCTCCGGCGGGTACTGCGGGTCGAGCGGCAGCCACGCCCCGCCCGCCTTGAGCACGCCGAGCTCGGCGGCCGGCAGGTCGAAGCCGCGTTCGAGCAGCACCCCGACCACGCGCCCTGGCGTCACCTTGAACTCCTCGACGAGCGCGTGCGCCAGCCGGCTGGACCGCTCGTCCAGCTGCGCGTAGGTCAGGTCCTCGTCCCCGAACCGCATCGCGACCGCGTCGGGCGCCTCGGCCACGCGCGCCGCGAACAGCTCGTGCAGCAGGCGCTCGTCGGGCTCGCCGGGCGTGGGATTCCACTCGGTGAGTACGCGCAGATATTCGCTGTTGGACATGACGTCCAGCGCGTCCACCCGGGCGTCCGGCCTGGACAGCGCGTCGGCCATGACGGTGGCGAAGTGTTCCACCAGCCGCTCGATGCGCTCGTGGTCGAACAGCTCGGAGGAGTACTCGATCCACACGCCCAGCCCGCCGTCCGGCAGGTCGTTGATCTGGAACGTGATGTCGAACCGGGTCGTCTCCGGCTGCGGGGTCAGCATCTCGACCTCTACGCCGGGCAGGCGCCAGCGCGCGATCATCGGCTCGGGCAGCAGCGTGAACAGGTGCGCGACCAGCGGATTCCGCCCCGGCAGCCGCTCCGGCTTGAGCTCCTCCACCAGGCGGCCGAACGGCACGTCCTGGTGGGCCATCGCCTCGAGGATGTTGTCGTTGGCGGCGTGCACCAGGTCGCGGAACACGGGGTTGCCCTCGAGATTGCCGCGGACCACCACCGTGTTGGCGAAGAACCCCATCATGGGTTCGATCTCCGAGCGCGTCCGCCCGGAAAGGACCGAGCCGAGCGCGATGTCCTGCTGGCCGGTGTAGCGGTTCACCAGGACCTGGTATCCGGCCATCGTCAGGGCGAGCAGGGAGACGCCCTCGGCCTTGGCCAGCTCGCGGATCCCGCGTGCGAGGTCGTCGGGCAGGCGGGTCTCGTAGATCCGGCCGGCGCCGGTGGGCGCCGACGGGCGCTGCCGGTCGGTACGCCACTCCAGCGGTTCCATCCCGTCCGCCACGGAGTGCCAGTACTCGATCTGCTTGGCCGGCTCCTCGCTGAGCAGCCAGAGCCGCTGCCACGCCGCGAAGTCGGCGGGCTGAAGGGTCAGCTCGGGGAACTCCGCGCCCTCCGGATCCGTGTAGCGGGCGGTCAGTTCCTCGGCGAACTGGCGCGAGGACCATCCGTCGATGACGATGTGATGCCAGACGATGGACAGCACGTGGTCCTCGGGGCCCAGGCGCAGCAGGGCGAACCGGTACGGCGGGCTGTTGCGCAGGTCGAACTCCTCGCGCACCTGCCCGTCGATCCAGTCCTGGATGGACTCCTCGCTCCCGTCGGTGACCGGCAGGTTCCACGTCTCGGGCGGCGGATCGACGGTCTGGAAGGGCACGCCGTGCTCGTCGCCGAACCGGGTGCGCAGGCTCTCGTGCCGCGCGACTATCCCGCGCAGCGCCGCCGAGAGTGCGGCCACGTCGAGCGGCCCGCGCAGGCGCATCGCGAACGGCACGTTGTAGACCGGCGCGCCCGCGACCATCTGGTGCAGGAACCACAGGAACCGCTGCTGCTCGGCGATGGCCATCTTGCCCGTACGCGGGACGGCGACGATCCGCTCCCGCTCGGCCTTCTCCGCCACGCGCTGGCGGACCTTCATCTCCAGCAAGGCACGCCTGATGTCGGCGACGTTGCGTTCTTTCGGGGCAGTCATGATCTCGGGTTCCTCCTTCACCGTCGCACGCTCAGCGGGCGCAGATCGGTCCACACCTGCGCGATGTGTGCCAGGCACTCGCTCTTGTCGCCCTCGGCTCCGGCCTCGCGCCAGCCGGTCGGAATCTCCCGGCCGGCGGGCCAGATCGAGTACTGCTCCTCGTGGTTGATCACCACGACGAATTTCTCTTCCATTGCGCCTACCTTTCTTGCGGTACGAAGGCGGGAATGTCGGTCAGCTCACCGAGGTAGCGGTCGAGCGTCCTGAGCCCGTCCGCCACCGGCCGCGCCAGCGAGGCCGCGTGCCGGCTGAACCGCCGGGCGTCGAAGTGCCGGGAGCCGTCGGTGAACAGCTGGTCGAACTCGGCCGGCGCCGCGTCGCAGTCGCCGGTCGGAGGCGGCAACAACAGGCGCAGCCCGGCCAGCCTCTCGTCGGGCTCGGCGATGGCCTCCAGGCGATCGTGAAACTGCGCGTAGCCGACCCGGTCGAGCCCGCACCGGTCGGCGAGCACGCCGAACGCCTCGGCGAAGCGCAGCCGCGCCGGCCACAGCACGTGCATCGCGCCGTCGGGCACCTTGATGTCGCCGGTCGCCGCGCGCGCCACGAACTGGCCGACCACGTCCACCGGCGTCACGTCGGTCTCGGCCTCGGTCGGGAACACGCAGCCGGTGCGGGCGCACGCGTACAACAGGTTGTGCGCCAGCGAGTCCGGGTTGGCCACGCCTGTCGCCTGGTGCGGCCAGACCTCGCCGAGGCGGTACACCACCGAGCTGACGCCCTGCCGGCGCGCGTCGGCGAGCAGGCTCTCCGCGACGTACTTCGATCTGTTGTAGCCGTCCGCGGCGACCTGGTCCGCCTCCGGGAGCTGGTCCTCGGTGATGCGCGGGGCGGCCCGTCCGGCGGGCGGGAAGATGCTCAAGGTGGACAGGGCGTGCACGCGGGCGCCGCCCGAGGCGAGTTTGATGAGCTCCTGCACGCCGAGCACATTGGCCGGGCGGTGGTCCAGGTAGCCGGACAGGAAGTTCACCGCACCCGCGGCGTTGACGACCCCGGACACGGCCGACGCGATCGCGTCGAACCGCCACTGCGGCAGGCCGAGCAGCTCGCTGCCCAGGTCGCCGGGGACCACCTCGACCCGGCCGGTCTTGAGCGCCATGGGCAGCAGCTGCCAGGCGGACGTCAGCCCGTACTGTTCGAGGACCTCGGTCAGCCGCCGGGCGCCGTCAGGCGGGTCGGAGCACCGAACCAGGCAGATCAGCTCGGCGTTGGAGTGCATCAGCAACTCGGCGAAGATGTGCGCCCCGACGAACCCGGTCGCCCCGGTGAGCAGCAGCGTCTGCGGCGGGCGCCAGGCCAGGTCGTGCTTGATGTAGGCCAGTTCGGCGCTGTCGTCGTCGATGCCCTTGGTCAGCCGCGCCGCCTGCGCGCGCACGGTCGAGGCGACGAGCAGATCCCTGGGACGCACCGGCCTTCCGAGCCGCCGGCTGACCGCGGTGGTGAGCCGGTAGGCGATCAGCGAGGTGCCCCCGTAGTCGGAGAACGGGACGACCACCGAGACCTGCTCCCGTTCGAGCACTTCGCGCCAGGCCGAGCAGACCAGCTCCTCCATCGGGTTGGCCGGCGGCTCGATGTGCTCGTCCGGCTCCTCCTGCCACGCGGACTCGGTCACGATGAGCGCGGCCAGCGCTTTGCGGTCCGCTTTGCCGTTGCGATTGAGTGGAAGCGCTTCCAGTGCCACGATTTTATGCGGGACCTGCTCGGCGGGCAGTTTTTCGGCCGCGTACGCGCGAAGCTGCTCCGCGGACGGCGGGTCGTCCGGCGAGCGCGGCGTGACGCAGCAGACCAGAGTGGACGCGGGCGCCTCACCGAGCACGACCGCCACCGCGCTGCCCACGAGCGGATGGTCGGCCAGGGCCGACGCGACATCGCCGAGCTCCACCCGCACCCCGCCGAGCTTGACCTGCTCGTCGAGCCGGCCGATGAAGTACAGCAGCCCGTCTTCGCCGACCCGCGCCAGGTCGCCCGTCCGGTACAGTTGCTCGCCCGGGATCTGGGGGAACGGGTTGGCCACGAACACCCGCGCCGTGCGCTCGGGATCGTTGAGGTAGCCCGCGCCGATGCACTCGCCGCCGAGATACAGCTCGCCGGGCGTGTTCACCGGGACCGGCCGGAGGTCGTCGTCGAGCACGATCGCGGCGGTGTTGTCGATGGGGCGCCCGAGGGGGATCCGGTCCAGGTCGGCGTCCGTGACGTCGTGGAACACCGAGCCGATCGAACACTCCGTCGGCCCGAACGTGTTGGTGACCTTGAGGCCGGGCAGCAGCGCGCGCAGCCGGTGCACCACGCCGGGGCCGGCCGCCTCCCCGCCGATCAGCATGCGGCGCAGGCTCGACGCCGCCTCCCGCAGGTCCTCGCGCGCCTCCAGCAGCGACACGAACGCCGCGAGCACGGACGGCACGAAGTCGGTCATCGTGACGCCGTAGCGGCCGATGGTCATCGCGGTCTCCTCAAGGTCGAGGATCCCGTCGCGGTGCGGCAGCACGACCTGCCCGCCGGACACCAGAGGCCACAACACCTGCCACATCGAGGAGTCGAACGTGGAGCGGCTGTTCTGCAGCGTCACGTGGCCGGCCCCGTCACCGAACCGGCGCGACATCGTGGTCAACCTGTTGACCAGGCCGCGGTGGTGGTTGAGCGCGCATTTGGGCGTGCCGGTGGAGCCGGAGGTGTAGAAGCCGTAGATCAGGTCTTCGGGGCCGGGCGCACGGTCGGCCGGCGCGGGTGTGCGGTCAGCCGGATCGTACGGCTGCTCCGCGCAGTCGACGATCACCGTCGGGAGGACCGAATCGAGTTCGGTGATGGTCTCCACGGTCGCCGGCGACGCCACGATGGCGGGCGGCGACAGCTCGGCCAGGATCGCGCCGAGCCGGTCGATCGGCCAGGCCGGATCCAGCGGCACGAAGGCCGAGCCTGTTTTCAGCACCCCGAAGAGGGCGGTGGGAAATTCGGGCCCGTCCGCGGCCAGCACGGGTATCAATTGCCGGGGCGGCACGCCGGCGCGGATCAGCCGATTGGCCGTCACGTCGGCCGCGGCATCGAGCTCGGCATAGCTCATCGTGGTGTCCCGGTAGCGGACGGCGGGACGGTCCGGTGCGTTCTCTTTTTGTGCGCGGAACAGGTCGAGGACCGTGCTTTGCCGGGGGAACGCATTCTGCGGTCCCAGAGATAAGTGAATGGCGGTCAGGGCAGGTTCGCTCAGGTGCGTCTGCTGATGGCGTGGCATCATGCTCCCATAGTCTCGGCCGGCAACAGATCCTCGTGTCAGGCAGATCGGTCACTATTCAAGTCTGCGAGTTCCAGGTAGCAAGGGCCGGCCCGCGGCGAGAAGTGTTCGCCGTTTTTCGGCGGCCGTTAATGGGTGGCTACGTATCGCGCAAAATTGCCGGGCTCGGGCGAATGCGCGCTGATATTTCTTCGCATTACCGCGGCAGCGGCTTCGCCGGCATCGGCCGGCTGATCAGGTGTCGGAACCGGCTGTCTCGGTCTTGACGACATGCGCGGCGATCCGCGGCCCGGACCGCACCGGCGCCGTCACGCCCGCCGGTGATGGCTTCGAAAAAGCGGCGACTCCTTGGCGATCAGCTCGCCGACGTGCCGAAACATGGGTGCTGAGCTGGGGCATCGTGAAGCCGGGTGAACACGTGATCCTCCCTTCGGTGGACATCCGAGGGCTACCGGATAACCGGTATTAGGCGTCTAACGGGTTACTCACATACTGGAACACGTGGCGCGGATTCGCAACCCCGGGTGCCGCCACAGCCGGTGCGGCCCGGCGCGCAGGGCGTTATGGCCTGCGGAAATGAGGGATTGCCTGCGGCGCGAAAAGGCTTCGGCGGCGGCCTGTCAAACGGCGGGTCAGGCGAGCGCGGCACGGAGCGGGCCAGAGAGGCATACCCGGCCATACCCGAGCCGGCACCCGCCAATCATGGAAGCGTTCTCCACGACCGGCCGCGACATTCTTCGATGACATATCCGCTGGCTGCATGAGTATGGCAGGCCAAATTCTAGATCATTGGCAGATTGGGTGTGAATGCGCGCGGTCCGTGGGTAGGGCGGTGGCGGTCGGCATATGGAGTGCCGACATCGCCCCCGTCCACCAGTGTTAGGGGAAGGCTGTGCGGCAGGCCAATGGCAACGCACGTGTCGGATTATTTCAATCGGGCGGACTTTCCGCCCTCGCCGTCGGGGTCTGGCTACACGAACGGTCCACTCCGGTGCGGCACTATATCGCCGACATTGGTCAATCGGAGCGCGCGGAGATGGACGCGCTCGCTTCTTCGCTGCGCGGATCCGGGGACGAGGTCGTCGTCATTGATCTACGGCCGTCGATGGCCGCCGTGGCGTCGGATCTGCTGCGGTACCGGGCCCGCCACGACGGCGGCTACTGGAACACGACCGGTGCGGCCCGCTTCGTGCTCGTCAGCGAGCTCGCGCCGCTGATGCGGGCCGACGGCTGCCAGACGCTCGCGCACGGCTGCGTCGGCGGGGGCAACGACCAGCGCCGCTTCGCGCGTTACGGCGGCCAGGTCGCACCGGGGCTGTCCGTCATCGAGCCGTGGACGGATCCGCAGGCGCTCGAACGCTTCCCCGATCGCGAGGCCATGCTCGCGGCCGTCACGGAGCGCGGGCTGCCGCTCGACCCGGGCAGCGGCGCCGAGTGGTCCACCGACGCCAACCTCGCCGGCATCTCGCACGAGTCGGCCGAGCTGGAAGACCTCGAAACGCCGGTCACCCGGCTCCGGCCGCGATGGAGCAACTGGCCCGGGCAGGGCCCGGCCGAGCCCGAGACCGTCACGGTCACCTTCCTCGACGGACGGGTCGCCGACGTCAACGGCAGCGGCCCCGAGCCGCTCGCGTGGATGACGCTGGCCAACGAGATCGGCGCACGGCACGGCGTCTGGCTGCGCGACGTGGTCGAGCGGCGCATCATCGGCACGGTCTGCCGGGGCATCTACGAGGCGCCCGGCCTGGAGCTGCTCGAACGCGCGTGGACCCGCATCCTGCAGGCCAGCCTCGATGCGGCGGGCCGCGAACTCTACGATCGGCTGGCCGCCGTCCTGGGCGCCGCGATGTACGAGGCGCGCTGGCTCGAACCCGCCGCGCACGCCGCGCGGCACGGGATCGACCGGCTCGTCGGCGACGTCGGCGGCAGCGTGACCCTGTCCGTCCACCGGGGCCTCGTCCAGGTCGAGCGGATGAAGGTCGCCGGTCCTGTGGTGCAGCAGACCCGGTTCGGCTCGGGCGGAAACCGTTGGAGCTAAACAGTCGCCGTTCAGGCGCGAAAGGAGGAAGTGATGCATGAACGTCGATTCGGCCGGTTGGGCTGGATGGTCGGCGACGTGGGTTGCGGGATGTGGGGCATAGCCGGCGGCGAGGGCGGATGGACCGGCGCCGACGACGAGACCGGTGACACCGCGCTGGACGAAGCCGTGCGGCTCGGGTGCGACTATTTCGACACCGCCTGGATCTACGGCCGCGGACACAGCGAAAGGATGCTCGGGCAGCTGGTGAAGCGGCACCCGGATCGCCGCCTCTACCTCGCGACCAAGCCCCCGCCGAAGGACCGCGCCTGGCCGTCCACCCGCGACTCCAAACTGTCGGAGGTGTACCCGCCCGATCATCTCTGGGAATACCTGCACCGCAGCCTCGAAGGGCTGGGCACCCGGTCCGTCGACCTGTTCCAGTTCCACGTCTGGGAGGACGCCTGGGCACACGACGCGGCCTGGCAGGACGCCGTCATCGAGATGAAGGAACGCGGGCTGATCAAGGGCGTCGGCATCAGCGTCAACCGATGGGAACCCTGGAACGTCCTGGAGACCCTGAAGACCGGGCTGATCGACGCCGTACAGGTCATCTACAACATCTTCGACCAGGCACCCGAGGACGAGCTGTTCCCGGCCTGTCGCGAGCTGGACGTCGCGGTGATCGCACGGGTGCCCTTCGACGAAGGCACGCTGACCGGCACCCTCACCCGCGAGACCCGCTGGCCCGAAGGCGACTGGCGCAACACCTACTTCGTGCCGGAGAACCTCGTGGCGAGCGTGGAGCGCGCCGAACGGCTGGCGCGGATCGTGCCCGAGGGCATGACCATGCCCGAACTCGCGCTGCGCTTCATCCTCCAGAACCCCGACGTCACCACCGTGATCCCCGGCATGCGCAAGCCGGCACACGTACGGGCCAACCTCGCCGCCAGCGACGCCGAACCACTGAGCGAAGAGCTGATGGCGCAGTTGCGCGAACATCGCTGGGACCGCCGGCCCACGGAGTGGTCGCAATGAGCGCCGCGCCGAAGCCCATCCTGCTGTGGGCCGTGCCCCGGTCGCGCTCCACCGCGTTCCTGCGCATCATGCTCGAACGCGGCGATCTCGAAGTGGTCCACGAGCCGTTCTCCTACCTCCAGGTGGACGGCCACTTCGAGCTCACGGGCCGGCGCGCCACGTCGGCGGTCGAACTGCTCGGCATGATGCTCGAGGTCAACGCCGACGGGCGCCGGGTGTTCGCCAAGGACACCTCCGACTACACGTACACGCCGCTGCTCGAGGACGAGCGCCTGTTCACCGACGTCATCAACACCTTCATGATCCGGGAGCCGCGCAGCGCGATAGCCTCGCACTACGCCATGAACCCCGAGGCCACCCTGGACGAGTACGGCTTCGAATACCTGCACGCCATCTTCGACGCCGTGCGGTCGGCCACCGGCGAGGTCCCCCTAGTGATCGACGGTGACGATCTCGTGGCCAACCCGGAGGCGACGGTCCGGGCCTACTGCGAGCGGGTCGGGCTCGAGTTCGTGCCCGAGGCGATGCGCTGGGATCCCGGTCAGCAAACGAACTGGCAGCGTACGGACCGGTGGCACGCGGAGGTGGCCGAGAGCAGCGGGCTGGTGGCCAAGGCGTCCGGGCACCGCGAGACGCCCGACACCAACGAGCACCTGCGCCGCGTCGCCGAGCACCACCAGCCGTTCTACGACGCGCTCGCGCGCCACCGCCTCTGTCCCGGCTGACCGGCGGGGTTGTACGACCATGCCCGAAGGCCCGATCGCGTAGCCTGCCCGAGGGCGGGTGTGCCCGCCTCACGCTGACGCTTTGCGCGCGGTTCCGGGGAGGGCGATGTCCGCCGAGCTCCTGGCCCGGGTCCAGGTGCTGCTGCGGGGGAGGCAGGCGACGCCGCGGGCCTCCGTGCTGCGACATGGCGACCTCGTACTGGACGAGATCGTCTACCAGGCGTGGCGCGGCGAGCGGCGGCTGGAGGTGACCCCGGCGGAATCGGCCCGGCATCGCTCTCCATCACCGGCACCGACCTCCTCATCGACGGCGGCCAGGCCGCCTGGCTGCGCTGGCACCGGCCCAGGTAACCGCCCTGCGCGGTGCGTGCGGCGACTCGGCTGGGACGCCCACCTCAGCTCCTGCTCATGTTGGTCACCGGCGACGGGAACCTCGTCAGGAACGTGCCCAAGCCCCTCCTCAAGGTGCCGCATGACGCTACGGTCCAGGCCGGCGCGGGCCTCTGACCTCCTTCCCGGAGTCAGGGACTCTGCCGCCCGGCCGGGCCGCCGAGCTGAGCATGAGCGGCCGATCGGCTACGCCGCCGGTACTCGGTGGGCGTCAGCCCGACCAGCGCCCGGAAGCGGCGGGCGAAGTACGTCGGGTCGTCCCAGCCGACGGCGGCGCCGACCCGGGCAGTCGGCAGGGTCGAGTGCGCCAGTAACGTGGCGGCGCGCTCGGCCCGCAGCCGGGCCAGGAAGCCGAGCGGCGTCAGCCCGACGTACTGCCTGAACAGCCGCCCGAGATAGGCGGGATCCAGGTTGACCGACCGGGCGAGCTCGTCCAGCCGCCACGGATCGGCGGGCGCGGCCTCCAGCCGGGCGATGACGGCGGCGACGGCGGGGTGGATGGCGGACTCGGGCGTCTGCCACTCGGAATCGCGGCCGTCGGCCAGGACGCCGAGCACGGTGACCAGCCGGCCCAGCACCCGGCCCGGCCGGCTCCGATCGGCGGCCAGGTCCCGTTCGAGCAGGCCGATCTCCGCGATGGCCTCGTCGGCGGCGGCCGGATCGACGGTCGTGACCGCCACGCCGTGCGTACCGGAGGCCACCGGATCGGTCCACAGCATCCGGCGCAGCATCGGGATGTCGTACAGCGCCGCCAGTTCGCCCCGCAGTGCCTGGGCGGACAGGCAGCAGTTCGCGACGGTCAGGCCGGTGCAGTCGCGGAACCCGTGCCAGGCGCCGGGACGGAGCACGATGACCTGCCCCTGCCGCAGCGGGCGCGCGCCCTGGCTGGTCAGGTGCCGGCCGTCGCCGGCTCCGATCACGGCGATCTCGAGGAAGTCGTGCGCGTGCGGCTCGATGTCGGGGTTCAGGTGGTGGACACCTGCCAGGACCGGGCCCCCGGCGAACAGCGCGTGCTCGTGCAGCATGGCAGGCATGTCGGGATCGTACGGCTAATCGCCGGGATCGGCCTAGTCCTGAACGGCACCTCTCGACGAGGCTTGCGGTATCCCAACAGCAAGAACCCTGGAGGTCAGCGATGGCAACGCCCACGACCGAGCAGTTCGTCAGCGACGTCGGCGCCGATGGCCGGGTGCCGGACGAGCTGGTGGCGGCCTACCGCGAACACGGTTTCGTCCGAGTACGTGGCGTGCTCGAGCCCGGCCAGGTCGAGCGATTCCGGGCCGGCGCCCAGGCGTTCCTGGAGGCGCACCGCGCGGAGAGCCTGGAGAAGCAGGGCACCTTCAGCCAGCTCGTCAACGTCTGGCAACGCGACCAGACGCTGCGGGAGCTCACGTTCGACCCGCGGATCGGCCGGATCGCCGAACAGCTGGCCGGGTTCTCGCTGCGGCTCTGGCACGACCAGATGCTGGTCAAGGAGCCGCACAACAACGCCGCCACGGAGTTCCACCAGGATCGTCCGTACTGGCCGCACACGGGGGACCGGCTCCCGCTGTCGGCGTGGATAGCGCTGGTCGACGTTCCCCCGGAGCGGGGCTGCATGACCTTCCTCCCCGGCACCCAGGACCGCACCGGCCTGCGTCCGCAGGACCTTCACGAAGAGGATGACCTGTTCGAGGTGGACCCGTCCCTGCGCTGGATCCCCCGCGTCACCGTGCCGCTCCGCGCGGGCGACTGCACGTTCCACAGCGGCTTCACCGGCCACATGGCGCTGCCCAACCGCACCGACCTGGCCCGGCTCGCGCACGTCACCATCTACATGGACGAGGCGACCCGCTACAGCGGGGACGGGCACGTCGTGACGGATCCTCTCGGACTCGCCGCAGGCGACAGGTTGGACGGCGACACCTTCCCCCGCCCCTGGGCTTAGCGGGCCGGCGCCGGCGCGATCCCGGGCGCGCGGCACCTGGCGCCGAAGCCCAGCGAAACCGGTGCCGGTGGGCGGGGTGTGGTGCCTCGCGCTGATGCCCGTCGGGACGGGTGTCGTTGGTCCGGGTGAGGCACCTCGCGCTGATGCCCGTCGGGGCCGGCGCCGTTGGTCCGAGCGCGGCACATCGCGCCGAAGCCTGCCGGGACGGGTGCCGGTGGTCGGGGTGTGGGGCCGCTGCACCGGTGCGGCGCCCGGGATTGCGCTTCGGTCACCGGGCGTCACACTGGTCGTCATGATGCGATCTTGCGCGGTCATGGTCCTCCTGGGACTGGTGGCCGGTACCGCAGTGATCTCCTTCATCGTGTGGCCGGGCTGGGCGACGGTGCTGCCGCTCGCCGTGATCATCGGCCTCGGCCGGCTCCTGCCGCCGATCTGGAAGTGGTGGCGGATACGCAAGCTCGCCACCACGGCCGACTCCCTGCGCACCCGCTCCCAGGCCGACCCTGAGCGCCACCTCCCTCAGCTGGCCGCCGCCCTGGACCAGCACGCCAGGGCCCTGCTCGGCACGGGCCGGGTCGAACAGGCGCTGAAGGTGAGCGCCGAACGGATCGGGCATCATCGCAGCCTGCTGGACAGGGCCCCCGACCGCCGCCGCGAGCACCTCGACGACTTCGCCGACGCACTCGACGCGCACCAGGTCATGCTCCAGCTGGCCGGACGGCCCCAGGAGGCCCTCGAGGTGAACGCCGAGGCTCTGCGGATCCGCAAGGAGGGCCTCGGACAGTGGCGCGGAGGTCCCGACCACGAGCGTGACGTGGCCATGACCCTCGCCACCCGAGCCGGCCTGCTCACCGTCGCCGAGCGGCACGACGAGGCCCTGGCCACGAGCCAGGAGGCCCTGGCGGCGTTACGTACGATCAGCGCGCGCGACGACCACCGCCACCTGCCCGCCCTGGCCGGCGTCCTGGACATCCGCGCCACCTGCGAGCTCGCCGCCGGTCGAGAGCAGGACGCGCTCATGGACGCGCAGGAGGCGGTCGAGTGCTGCGAGCGGCTGATCAACCTGTACCGGGGTGAGTATCTTCACCTCCTGGCACGCGTCACCGGCACCCGCGCGAAGATTCTGTGCCGGACGGATCCCGACGAGGCGATCTCCAGCAGTGGTCGGATGGTCCAGGTGACGCAGTCAGCGGCCAGGCAGGACGCCCTGGCCTACACCCCGGCGCTGCTCTCGGCGCTCACGGCACACGCGCTCGTGCTGAGCGCCGCCGGTCGGACGCGCGACGGCCGCCGCTTCGCGCGCAAGGCGATCTCCCTGTCCCGCCGTACGGTTCCCGAGCTGCTCGTCCAGACGCGCCAGCAGCTGACCGGCCCTGGAGAGCTCGCCGCGTGATCGTGCACCGCCCGTTCCTGAAGCCGGCGTAGGCCGGCGAGACAACGAAACGATCAACGTCGAGTCGGGCGGCAAGAGCGATCGATAGGCTCCCCCGGTCCGCGCCTGGCCGCCGGTGGAGTGACGGGGGTCCGGTCCGATGGTCCTGGAACGGGAGCGCCAAATGAGCTGGACCTACGCGGGGCACTACCGGAATCACCCGGCCGATGCCGAGTCTCCCACCACCTTCGTCGGCCGCGCCGTCGTCGATTTCGGCGGCGACGAACCGGCTGACCGGCAGTCCGACGAAGCCGTGGCCTGGAGGATCAGCATCGGCCCCCAGGCGGATGACGATGCGGGCGAAGAATGGGAGGTGCTGGCAGAGTTCGAGGGCGATCGTACTCATCCGATCTTCCGGGCGGTTTTCGAGGGCTTCCTCGACACGGTGCCGCCCGCCTCCGTCGAGGCGCTGGTGGTCGGGCGCTGGGGGCCTGAGCTGGAGGAGGACGAGGCGCCGATCCAGATCCTGTGCGAGGCGGCCGAACGGTTGACCGGGCTGAAGGCGATGTTCGTCGGCGAGCAAGCCGGCATCGACCAGTGGTACGACGCCCACGTGGAGGAACTGCTCGCCGCGTATCCAGGGCTTGCGACATTACGGGTGCGCGGCGGCATGGGCGACAGCACGGGCCTTCGCCACCCGCTCACGCATGCGTCCCTGCGACATCTGGCGATCGAGTCCGGCGCCCTGTCGCGCGACACGTTGGTCGCGATCGCCGAATCGGACCTTCCGGCTCTGGAGCACCTCGAGCTGTGGCTGGGCGACGAGCTCCAGGACGGGCCGACGATCGCCGATCTCGCGCCGATCCTCTCGGGCGCGGTGGCCGCGGCTGCGGCATCTGGGCCTGCGCAACGCCGAACTCGCAGATGAGATAGCCGCGGCGCTGGCGACAGCGCCGGTGGTCGCCAGGCTGGAGACGCTGGACCTGTCGCTGGGCACGCTCAGCGACACCGGCGCGGAGGCGTTGCTGACCGGTCAGCCGCTGACCCACCTGCACGAACTCGACCTGCATCATCATTTCCTGTCTCCGGCGGCGCAGACCCGCCTGACCAGTGAACTGCCCGGCATCGTGGACGTCTCCGACGGGCAGGGCGACGACGCGCCGCACCGATACACAGCGGGCAACCGCCTCTGAGACCGACCTGGCCCCCGGGCGCCCGAGCGGGCCCGGGCCGGGCAGCAGGCGCCTGGCGCGACGTCAGGCACGGCTGACCCTGATGTCAGGCATGGCTGATCGTGATCTCAGGCTCGGCTGATCCCGATGTCACACACGGCTGATCGCGACGTCAGGCACGGCTGATCGTGATGTCGCCGTCGTGGCTGCGGGCGCGGATCTCCACCGTCTCGTCGAACCCCTCCGGGCCCTCGCGGACGTCGAGGGAGTTGAGCAGCCTGCCGTTGGCCGTGCTCACGTCGAGGAACGCCGCCGTGCCCTGTCGGATGCCGACCTCGAGATCGCCGGTGGTGCTCGTCAGGACGACCGAGCCGCGCGCGACCTCGCCGATCCGCACGCTGCCATGCACGTTCTTCGCCTCGACGCCGCCGTGGGCGCGCTCGACCTGCATGTCGCCGGTGGTGCCGATCAGCCGCAGGTCGCCCGTCACCTCGCCGATGTAGCACTCGCCGTCGTCGTTCCTGATCGAGGCGGAGCCGTCCACCTCCTGGATCCTGATCTCGCCGGACGCGCTGGAGATCTCGGCCCGGCCGGTGGCGCGCTCGACGCCGATCTCGCCGCTGTCGCTGGTCAGCTGGATCGAGCCGGCCTCGTCGAGCCGGATGTCGCCGTGGTCGGTCTGCAGCCGGCAGTCTCCCAACCGGCCCGTGCAGTGGAACTCGCCCGACACCGTCGAGCCCTGCACGTGCGAGCCCGACGGCAGCTCGATCGTCACGCGGACCGACTCCCCCCAGTCGCCGAACAGGCCGGCCAACGCCGACAGGCCCCACCCCTGGCGCCGCGCGCCCGCTCCGGCGCCCGCGTACCGGGACTGGACGGACTCCTGCTGTGCGCCCTTGACGACCAGCTTGCCGGCCGCGTAGCCGATCTGGACTGCGGCCGCCCCTCCCTCACCGTCGTCAGGCCGGGCGTCGACCACCGTGGTGGTGCGGTCGCTCGCGATGATCCTCACCTCGGCGCCGGGCAGGTCGATGCTGACCGAGATCGGCTCGGGTGTGTCGAATGTCGGCATGAAACCCTCCTCGTGGTTGCGTACGTCCGGGCCTCAGCCGGCCCAGCCGGTGTAGCTGCGCCCGCTCGCCGAGCCGCGCCCCGCCGACCGGCGGCCGCCGGGATCCAACGTGGCCGCGACGGCGCGGACCAGCCAAGTGTTGACCGACAGGCCCTCCCGGCGCGCGGCCTCCTCGACCTGGACCTTCAGGTGCTCAGGGAGCCGGAGGCTGAAGCGGGCCGTGCCGCCCTCCTGGATCTCCACGGGCTGGACGTCCGCGCCGGACGGCCCGCCGCCGTCATCGGGGGCGTCCGGGTCGAACGGGTGCTGCGCCGGAGACCGGGTCAGGACGAAGTCGGGATCGCCGCGGCGCAGGCGGACCTCCACCGAACCGGGCGCCAGCTCGCGCGTGATCTCGTCGGCGGCCGCCGACAGGACCTCCAGCAGGATCAGCCGGACGGAGGACTCGAGAGGTGAGACAAGTCGCTCGGCGAGGGCGCGCGCGTCCTCGCCGCCTGCTTGCGCGGCGACCGCGAGGTCCCTGTGAAGCCTGTCGACGTACGGCTTGAGATCCATGGCGCCATTATGGCGTCAAAATGACGCCAGCGCCAGCATCGCCGCGGCGTGTCCTGACAGGAGCGCTCCCGAGAGCGTTGCGCAGTTTGTTCGAGCCGGTGCGGGACAGGTCGTCCACGGTGTCGAGGTAGGCGGGGAGCTCGTACCTGGCCGGCCGCTAGGCCCGGAACGCCCGCAACTCGCCGATGGTCAGACCGCACCCCGGAACGGTGATCACGAATGCCCGGCCGACCTCTCCCCACGTGGCGTCCGGTACGCCGATCACCGCGATCTCGGCGACCGCGGGGTGCTCGTAGACCGCCGTCTTGACCTCGGGGCCACCCCGGTCTCCCTCGCGCAACTGCCCGGCCGCCCGGGTGGTGCGGTCGAACACCTCCGCGTACGTCATCACGCGGGTCGCGGAAGACGAACGCGGTGCGGCCCGCCTGCCCGGCCACCCGCCGAGCCCTGCGTTCGACAGCGTCCCGTCACCCCTCAGGCGTAGTGGCGGTAAACGGCACGGGCCACGCAGGCGGGCTTGCCGACGCCGTCGATCTCGACGGTGAAGTCGCAGAGCATCTGTACGCCGTCGCCGGGCACGTCCTCGACCTCGGCGACCTTCGCGGCCAGTCGGACCTTGGCGCCCACGCGCACCGGGCTCGGGAAGCGGACCTTCTCCAGCCCGTAGTTGATGCTCATCTGCACGCCCCGGATGTCGAGCACCTCGTTGAACAGCGGGATGACCAGCGCCAGGGTGAGGTAGCCGTGGGCGATGGTGCCGCCGAAGGGGCCCTCGGCGGCCCGCCGGGTGTCGACATGGATCCATTGGTGGTCGTTCGTGGCGTTCGCGAAGGTGTCGACCCGCTCCTGGGTGACCTCCAGCCAGGAGCTGTGGCCCAGGTCGCGGCCGGCCAGGGCCTTGATCTCCGCGAGTCCGTCAACCGTGATCATGAGGTCTCCTTGTCGAGGCCGAGCAGTCGGGCGGCGTTGTCCTTGAGGATCTTGGGGCGGACCTCAGGCTTGATGTCGAGCTTGGCGAAGTCGGCCAGCCAGCGGTCCGGGGTGATGACGGGATAGTCGGAGCCGAAGAGCACCTTGTCCTTGAGCAGGCTGTTGGCGTACCGGACGAGCTGGGGCGGGAAGTACTTCGGCGACCATCCGGACAGGTCGATGTGGACGTACGGCTTGTGCGTGGCGACGGCGAGCGCCTCGTCCTGCCAGGGGAACGACGGGTGGGCCAGGATGACGCGCAGCTCGGGGAAGTCCACGGCCACGTCGTCGACCAGCATCGGGTTGGAGTACTTGAGCCGGATGCCGCCCCCGCCGGGCACGCCCGCGCCGATGCCGGTCTGCCCGGTGTGGAAGAGGGCGGGCACGCCGAGCTCCTCGATGACCTCGTACAGGGGGTAGGCCATCGGGTCGTTCGGCGCGAACCCCTGGATGCTGGGGTGGAACTTGAAGCCGCGCACCCCGTGCCGCTCCACCAGGCGGCGGGCCTCCCGCGCCCCCGCCCTGCCCTTGTGCGGGTCGACGCTGGCGAAGGGGATCAGCACGTCGGCGTGTTCGGCGCAGCTCTCGGCGATCTCCTCGTTGGCGATGCGCGGGTGGCCGGTGGCGTGCTCGGCGTCCACGGTGAACACCACCGCGGCCATCTTCCGCTCCCGGTAGTAGGCCGCCATCTGGGGGATGGTGGGGCGCTCGTGCGAGCCGAAGTACTCCTCGGACGCGCCGAACAGCACCGGGCTCAGCGAGCCGTGGCCGTCCTTGGAGACCTCGGCATGGGTGTGGACGTCGATCGCGACCAGCTCGTCGAGGTTCACCGTCAGGCTCCCTTGGGGGCGGGGATGCCGTAGGTCTCGGGTTCGGCGCCGACGCCCGTGTGCCACTGCCCGGCGATCGCCTCGGCGCTCCAGCCGCCGTCGGCGTACGCCACCGCCTTCTCCTTCGGGTGCGCCCACAGGGCCAGCCGGTCCCCGCCGACGCCGATCGCCTGCCCGGTGACGCCCTTGGAGTCGTCCGAGGCCAGGTACGTGATCAGCCCCGTGACGTCCTCGACCGTGCCCAGCCCCTCGTCCCTGCGCAACCATGCGGGCAGCGGCTGCCCGGTGCGCTCGGACTCCTCGATGACCGGTGCGAACGCCGGGATGGTCTTGGTCATCTCGGTGGCCGCCACCGGGATCACCGCGTTGACCGTGATGCCGGCCTTGGCCAGCTCCATCGCCCAGGTCCTGGCCATCGCGACGATGCCGGCCTTGGCCGCGGCGTAGTTGGTCTGGCCGAAGTTGCCGCGCTGGCCGGCCGGCGAGCCGACGAGGATCAGCCGCCCGCCGGTGCCCTGCTCACGCATCCGCACCGCCGCCGCGCGGGCGCAGGTGAACGTGCCCCGCAAGTGCACGTTGACGACGTCGTCGAAGTCCTCGTCGGACATCTTCCACAGCACCCGGTCGCGCAGGATGCCCGCGTTCGTGATCAGCACGTCGAGGCGCCCGAACTCCCGTACGCTCGCCCCGATCAAATGATCGGCCGCCGCCGTTGCGCCGACCGCGGCGACCACACCGACGGCCCGGCCGCCCGCCGCGGTAATCTTCGCCACCGCGGCGTCCACCGCCTCCTGGGCGACGTCGTTCACCACCACCGCGGCGCCCGCCGCGGCCAGGGCCTCGGCGTAGGCCAGGCCGAGACCGCGCCCGCTGCCGGTGACGATCGCCACTTTGCCGGTCAGATCCATGTGGGACACCTCTCAGAACGTGATCACGGGGTCGATCGCCTTGCCCTGCGCGGCGCGATCGACGTCGTCGAACGGGTGGCTGACCAGTTTCCGCATCGGCAGCCGACCGGCGCGGACCAACCTGACCAGGTCGGGAACCGCGATCGGCGTCTCGGCCGCCCGTGCGGTTGGTTGGCGCGGATGAGCGGGACCGGGCCGGCATCTCGGCGGCGCCGGTGGCCGGTTGACGAGGACGAGCAGGACCGGAGCGGGAGTCGCGGTCGGCGTTTCGGCCGCACCGGCGGCGCGGTCGAGCGGGACCGGGCCGGCGTCTCGGCGGCGTGGACGAGCGGGACACGGGCGGGGTGCCGCGGCCCGCGTTTCGGCTGCACCGGGCGTCGGAAGAGCTGGCCGCCGCTGAGGATCGGGCCGGTCAGGCGCCTGTCCCTGCGGCATGGCGGCCGCGCGGCCAACGCGCGGGCGCGTTCGGGCCGCGCGGCCAACGCGCGGGCGCGTTCGGGCCGGGCGCGCTTCGACGTCGAGGGCCCACGCGGTGCCGACCGGCGGCGCGCAGACCAGGGCGAGCGCGCGGCGGGCGGCCGTCACGGTCTCGTCCGCGGCGGGCACGGTGGGAGCCACCTGACCGGCGGACGGGTCGATCACGTCGGTACGGCCGCCCTCGGTCGCGTCGACGCTGGTCTGACCTGCACCTCTGGCAGCGTTGACGCTGGTCTGACCTGCACCTCTGGCAGCGTCGACGCTGGTCTCACCTGCGCCCCTGGCAGCGTTGACGCTGGTCTCACCCGTGTCCTTGGCCGCGTCGACACAGGTCTCACCGGCCGCGGCCACGGCGGCGGCCACTTGGCCATGGCAGCGCTGGGTCGCCTCCCGCCACTGGCCTTCCTCGAACTCGGGTTCCCTCATGGTCGCGCTTCTCTCTCACGGATTCCGTCCGTGGCAGGGCCCCGGAGTGGCCCCGGCCACACGGCGGAAATACCGGGTACGCCGAGGACAAGCTGCCTTCAATTGACAGGAAACCTGTCGATGGGCAGTCTTGTTGCCAACAGGTTTCCTGTCAATGGCCTAGCCTGGATCTCCCCGAAGACGACCCAGGAGCACGTGATGACCGCAACGGCGGAACAGCAGGCGGGAGCGGCCCCGGACAAGGCGCCGCCGTCGCTGCTCTACATGGTCAAACAGGTGGAGCTCGTCGTCCGCGCACGCCTCGACGAGCTGGTGCGGCCGGCCGGCATCACGGTGACGCAGTACACCGCGCTCACCGTGCTGGAGCGGCACGACGGGCTGTCGGCCGCGCAGCTGGCCCGCGACTCGTTCGTCACCGCCCAGTCCGTGGCCGACCTGGTGCGCGCCCTGGAGGAGCGCGGGCTCATCCGGCGCGAGCGCAACCCGGCCAACCGCCGAGAGCTGCACATCCTCCTCACCGGCGCGGGCCGCGAACTCCTGGCCGGCCTCGCCGGGCCCGTACGCGAGCTCGAGGAGCTCATGATCGCCGACCTGTCCGCGCGCCAGATCGGCCAGCTCCGCCACGCCCTCTCCAAGGCATGGCGGGCTCTTTTGTGAAGCCCTTCGACGACGGTCACCCGACGGCGATGGCGATGGCGATGGCGTCAACCGTAGGTCGGACCTGAAAGCCAGACCCCAGGTGGACGCGGTGCGAGGCACACCTCCTCAACAATGGCCGGGTGACGTTGGGCATGTCGTTCCCGGAGATCGTCGTGGTGCTGGGCGCCGCGCTGCTGGTGGTCGCTCGCCGGCTCCCGTCCCGTGCCCGCCGGCCGGCCACGATGGGCGCGGCGGCGGTTGTGCTGCTGTCCGCGACGGCGCTGGTCCTGGCCGGGGTGCGCTGGCAGTTCGTGCCGGTTCTCGCGGGAGCCGCCATGCTGCTGTCGTTCACCCTCCCCACGCTGCTGCGCCGGTCCGCAAGCCGGCCCGCGTGGCGGTCCGCAAGCCGGCCCGCGTGGCGGTCCGTGTGGTGGCTCGGGTGGCGGCCCACGCGTCGGCCCGTGTGGTGGCTCGGGTGGCGGTCCGCGAGTCGGCCCGCGTGGTGGCTCGGGCACCGGCCCGGGCACCGGCCCGCGCACCGGCCCGCGTGGCGGGCTCCGTGGTGGCTGGCGTTGCCCGGGTGGGCGGCGTGCGCGGGCCTCGTCGCCGCGGGTCCGGTGGCGGCGTGGGCGTTTCCGGTGCCCGATTTCCCCGAGCCGTCGGGCCGGTTCCCGGTCGGCACCCTTGTGATGGAGTGGACCGATCCGGCGCGTCCGGAGCCCGCGACCTCCGCCCCCGATGACCGGCGCACGGTGGTCGTCCAGTTCTGGTACCCGGCGCGGGGGAGCGCCACAGGCACCACGCGGTCTCAGTATCTCGGACGTACGGTGCGGGAGGCGCGCGTCGTCTCCCACGCCGCGGCCGACTACCTCGGAGTGCCTGGCTTCCTGTTCGACGGAGCCTCGACCGCCCGCACCCGCTCGGTGCCGGGTGCCGCCGTGGCCGGGGCGGGAGGACGGTTCCCCGTGGTGCTGTTCTCTCCGGGACTCGGGGGAGTGCGCACCCAGAACACCGCCTGGGCGGAGGAGCTGGCCAGTCTCGGCTACGTCGTGGTGGCCCTCGACCACCCGTACGACTCCGCCGCCGTCGTCCTCACCGGCGGCCGGACGATCCGCACCAGGGTCGCCGCGACCGGGGACGAGCGGGAGGACGAGCGGCGGGCGGCCGGCTGGACGGCGGTGCGCGCCGACGACCTCGGTTTCGTCCTCACCCAGCTGGGCCGCCTCGACCGAGGTGAGATCGCAGGCCCGCTGAGCGGTCGCCTCGACACCGCTCGGGCCGCGGTGACCGGCCACTCGATCGGTGGGGCCGCCGCGTTGGTGGCGGCCCGTCAGGATCCCCGGTTCGCGGCGGTCATCGACCTGGACGGCGCTCCCCACGACCCCGAGCCGCGGCCCTTCCGCCAACCGGTGCTCGCGCTCACCCACCCGGTAGACCCGGCGGACAACCCGACCTACATCCCCCGCCTCACGCAGGTGCTCGACCTCAGCACCGCCACGAGTTACCGGCTCACCGTTCCGGGGACGTCGCATCTGACGTTCACGGACGCGCCGCTCTACCTTCCGCCCGTGCCCGCGCTGGCCGGGTCGCTGGGCCGTACCGAAGGGCTGCGCATCACGGCCGCCACCAGCGCCGCGTTCCTCGACGCGACGTTACGCGGCAAGCCAGGCGATCTCGCCGCGCGGCTGTCACCGTACGGCGACCTCACCGTCCACCACGCGGACAGCGAGGTACGATCCGACGGGTGAACGGGCAGCGCTGGACCGACTACCTCTACGAGCGACACCCGCCGGCCCGGCTGCACGCGTGGGCGCGCGAGCTGGCCTACTTCCGCTTCTGCCGCGCGTACGGCGGGCACGCCAACGACGGCGACCAACTGCTGGCCGGGCTGCGCGTCGAGACGCAGAACGACCTCGTGCGGACGCTGTCCACGCTCGGCGTGCCCGTGACATGGCTCGACCCCGACACCCCTCGGCCGGTCCCCGGCGTCGCCTACGCCGCGGCCGAGTTCGCCCGCTTCCCGGCCGCCATGCCGCGCTTCCCCGGGATCGGGCAACCGGGGCACGTGGAGATCGCCGGGCAACGCGCCCACGTCTGGTCGCACGGGGATCGGCTGGACCTCAGCGTGGCCGACACCGTCGATCCCTACAACGTCAGCGATGCCGCGGTCGCTTCAGCCAAGGCGATCGAGGCGCTGCTGGCTCCGATCGCGGGCCAGGTCGTGGACCCGCCGCAGGATGACAGGAACTGCGTATGTCCTCGCTATTACCCGGATCTCTGGTCCGATCGGCGAGGGTGACGCGACGGCGAGGCGCGCCCGCGCTGCCGGGCCGATCGGTTGGCGATCCTGCTCGTGCTGCCGGATCGGTCAGCTGGCGATCTGGGTCGCGCCGGTGGGTGGGTCGGTTGGCGGTGTGGGTCGCGCCGGGCGGTCAGCTGGCGGTTCGGAGGCGCGCCGTTGGGCCGGTCGATTGGTGGTGGGGGTCGTGTCGTCGGGGTGGTCAGCTGGCGATGCGGGTCGTGCCTGCCCGTTCGTGGAATGTTCGGCGGTAGGCGGTGGGGGATACCCCGACGATCCGGGCGAAGTGTGCTCGCAGGCTGGCCGGGCCGCCGAACCCGCAGCTGTCGGCGATCCATCCGATCGGCCGGTCACTGGTCTCCAGGAATTGCTGGGCACGGCGTACCCGTTGCTGCAGCAGCCAGCGCAGCGGCGACATCCCGAGCGCCTCGGCGAACCGGCGTTCGACGGTGCGCACGCTGACATTGGCCTGGGCGGCCAGGTCGGCGATGGACAGCGGCAGATGCAGATGCTCGGTGGCCCAGTCCAGCAGGGCCGCCAGCCAGTCGTCTCGGACCACGGGCGAGGCAGGGCGGTGGTACTGGGCCTGCCCGCCGTCCCGGTGCGGCGGGGTGACCAGGCGGCGGGCCAGTTCGGCGGCCACTGCGGCGCCGTGGTCGACCCGTACGACGTGCAGGCAGGCGTCGATCCCGGCCACCGTCCCCGCGGAGGTGATCACGTTGGCGTCCTCCACGTAGAGCACGGACGGGTCGACCCGGACGGCGGGATAGCGGCGGCTCAGCTCCTCCGCGTGCAGCCAGTGGGTGGTCGCCCGGCGCCCGTCGAGCACTCCGGCGGCGGCCAGGACGAAGGCGCCGGAACAGATGGACAGGATCCGGATCCCCCGCCGGTACGCCTCCCGGACGACGTCCACCAACTCCGCCGGCGGGTCGTCGTGCACATTGGTGCAGGCCGGGATGACGAGGGTGTCCGTCGAGTCCAGATTCCACCCGCCGCTCACCGGGGCGAGGGTGAATCCGGGGCTCAGCCGCACCGGCGCGTCCCCGACCGGGACCGCCGAGAACTGGTACCACGGATCGGCCAGGTGCGGCCGGTCGACGCCGAAGACCTGACACGGGACGGCTGCTTCGAAGATCGGCATGTCGTCGGTGACGGCCATGACGACGCGATGGGCGCGCATGTCGCGAATCTAGCGCACGTTGACGTATGCGACGGTGGCCCCCGGCGACACCGTTCAGCAAGATCGGAAGGAGCCCTTGAACAGCTGAAGGAGATCTGATGACGGAGTTCGCCGGCCGGTCCGGACGCGGAAGCGTGAAGCCGGTGGTGGCGGTGTTCGGCGCCTACGGGCACACCGCCCGGTTCGTGACGGCGGAGCTGCTGGAGCGTGGTTGGACGCCGGTGCTGTCCGGGCGGGACGCGGTGAAGCTGGAAGCTGCCGCCGCCCACCCCGGCGTGGAGTGGAGGATCGCCTCGGTCGACGACCCGGCCTCGCTCGACCGCGCGATCGCCGGCACGGCAGCGGTGATCAACTGTGCCGGGCCGTTCGGCGACACCGCGCCGCCGTTGATCGAGGCCGCGCTGCGCGCCGGGATCCACTACCTGGACGTCACCGGAGAGACCCTGGTCGCGATGAGCACTTTCGACACCTACCGGGATGACCCGCGGGTGAAGGAGGCGGGCATCGTGGTGGCGCCGGTGATGGCGTTCTACGGCGCGCTGGGGGACCTGCTCGCGACCGTCGCGATGGGTGACTGGCCGGCGGCCGACGAGATCTCGATCGCGGTGGCCCTGGACAGCTGGCACCCGACCCGGGGCACCGTGCTGGCCGGGCAGCGCCGGGCCGGGCGGCGCGTGGTCTTCTCCGACCACCACCTGCAGGTCGTCGCGGGCGACGAGCCGCAGCCGAAGGGGACCTGGACCTTCGCCGAACCGTTCGGGACCCAGGACGTCGTGGGGCAGTTCTCCAACGCCGACGTGATCACCGTCTCCCGCCACCTGGACACCCCGCGGATCGACGCCTTCCTGAACGTCGCCCCGCTGAAGGACCTCGGCGACCCGGAGACCAAGGGACCGCAGGCGGCCGACGCCGACGGGCGATCGGCCCAGGTCTTCCTGGTCGAGGTCGTCGTCCGCCGGGGGGAGGAGCGGCGGCGGGTGGCGGCGCGTGGACGTGACATCTACGCCATCACCGCGCCGATCGTGGTGGAGGCCGCCGAACGCATCCTGACCGGCCGCGGCCGGGCGACCGGGGTCGTCACCGCCGGGGAGATCTTCGACGCCGAGGACTTCCTGCGGTCCCTCCCGCTGGACGAACTGTCGCTGGGCGGTGAATGAAATGCCACGCCCCTCTTGAGATCGACGTGCGCGGATGCCGACGGATTCTCCCCAGTGTCGTGAGTCGTAAGAACGCCTGAGATTGCCGCCGCCTATGACCAGCAGGTTGCTGCGGTCCTGGCCCTGCGGCATGCGGGCGAACGGCATGCGGGCGAACGGCATGCGGGCGAACGGCATGCGGGCGAACGGCATGCGGGCCAACGGCATGCGGGCCAACGGCATGCGCCGGACCAGCAACCGGTCGCCGGGCTCGTGTGTCGGTTTCGGGCTGGGATCGTTCACGGCCGCGAGCGGAAGGTGCGGGCTCGAGTGTCGGTTTCGGGCTGGGGGCCGTTCAGGGCTGCGGACGGTGGGTCCGGGGTCGTGTGTCGGTTTGGCTGGATTGTTCACGGCCGCGAGCGGGGGGATCCGGAGTGGTGTGCCGGCTTCGTGCTCGGACCGCTCACAGTCACGAGCGCGAGATCCGGGCCGTTGGTACGAGTCTGCTCGTCTCCCACCGGCTCGGCTTCGTACGCGATGCGGATCCTATCGTGGTCCTCTCCGGCGGCGTGATCATCGGATGCCGACGGCACACGGACCCGACGGGACCTGCCGCCGCCTGTTCACTCCAGGTATCCGGCCACGCGGCGGCTCAGTACAGCCAGCGATAGGAGCGGACCACGTCCGCCGCGTCGCGGTCGGCTGCCCGGGCGGCGTCCGAGACGCGTACCGCGCGGAAGGCGTCGGCCAGTTCCTCGCCCAGCGCGGACCGGATGCGCTCGTTGGTCAGCAGCGCGCCGAGCTGCTCCTCGACGGTGGTGGGCAGCCGGCGGATGCCGCGTTCGGCCCGCCGTTCGTCGGTCCAGGTGCCGGGGTCCTCCTGCACCGGGTCTGGGGGTGTGAGACCGTCCTCGATGCCGGCGAGGCCCGCGGCGATCACGGTGGCGAGCGCGAGGTACGGGTTGGCCGAGGCGTCCGACGGCTTGAGCTCGATGTTGGCGTGCCCGGCGCCGAGCAGGGGAGTGGCCGGTACGAGCCGCAGCGCCGCCTCCCGGTTCTCCACGCCCCAGAACGTGTACGCGCCGGACCAGTAACCGGGCCGCAGCCGCTGCAGCGAGGACAGGCTGGGCGCGGTGACGGCCACGACGGCGGGCAGGTCGCGCAGCAGGCCGGCCAGGTAGGCGCCGCCGTCGGCGGTCATGCCCGCGGGTCCGTCGCCGCCGGACAGCAGGTTCGTCCCGGCGCGGTACAGCGAGGTGTGCAGATGCCAGCCGTTGCCCACCTGCCCGAGGGTGACCAAGGGGGCGAAGCTCGCCCGCAGGCCATGGGCGCGGGCGGCCGCGTGTACGGTCTGCCGGGCCAGCAGTTGCCGGTCGGCGGCGGTCACCGGGTCGGCGGGCGCGATGTTGAACTCGAACTGCCCCGGGCCGTACTCCCCGTGGAACTGGCCGACGGGCACGCCGTTGCGGTCGAGGTCCCGCAGCAGCTGCTCGGCGAAGGCGTCGACGGCCAGCATCTTGGCCGGCCCGTAGGAAGGCCCCTCGTAGACGGGGCGTACGTCGTCGCCGTCGCCCCCCTCCGCCCGGCTGAGGTGGAACTCCATCTCGTAGCCGGCCAGGAAGTCCAGCCCGAGAGCCGCAGCCCGGGAGACCTGGCGCTCCAGCACGCCGCGCTGGTCGTACGGCCACGCCGAACCATCTGCCCCGACCTGCCGTCCCGGCACCCACGCGAACCCGGGCTGACCGGCGAGCCGGACCAGCCGGTCGGCGACCGGTATCAGCCGGATGTCGCCCGAGGGGGTGCCCAGCGGGGGATGCCCGAAGGTGATGCCGTCGTGGGAGTCGAACACCGCGAACAGCGGCGTGACACCCACCCCCCGCTCGACGGCCGCGCCGAACTGACCGACGGGCACCGTGCGCGACCTGGGGATGCCGTTGTTGTCGGCCCAGACGATCGTGACGCCGACGACACCAGCTTCGGTCAGGTCCAGATCGTCCGTGCCGGCCTGTGGCTCGCCGGCGGTCATCTGGTCGAGCATCGGCATCCCCTCACGATCGGCCCCACTCCACGACCACACCCGAGTGTGTCCCGTTTCGGGGGATAACGCCTGGTCAGAGCGTCGGACGCCGTGCCGTTCGACGCGCGGGTCACTTTATAGACAGCGGACCCACGGTCGGCGACGCCACGCCCAAGACCCGCGCGGCGTCCACCCCGATCCGGGCGGCCCTCAGGCGAGCGTGCGGACGAGGTGCTCGGCGAGCGCGACGACCGGGAGGTTCGTGGTGGCGCGCGGGATCACCGGCATGATCGAGGCATCGATGACCCACAGGTTGTCGCTGCCGTGCACGCGTCCGGTGCCGTCCACCCCGACGCCCGCCGCCGGGTCGGAGCCGAGCGCGCAGGTGCCCACCGGGTGCCAGTAGTGGGCGGCGGCCGCGCATCGCGGCTCGCGGGCCGGCACTGAACTCGTCCAGCGCCGGCCCGCTGAACTCGTCCAGCGTTGCCTGAGCAGCGACGCTCCGAGCAGTGACGCTCCGAGCAGTGACGCTCCGAGCAGTGACGCTCCGAGCAGTGACGCTCCGAGCAGTGACGCTCCGAGCAGTGACGCTCCGAGCAGTGACGCTCCGAGCAGGGGGCGCCGTCGCCGGGAAAGCGGTCATGCTCCGGCGCAGGCCGATGCTGTGGCGCAGTGCCGGCAGGTCGCTGTCGTTCGCCAGGTGGGCGTGCTCGGTGACGGGTTTGGCGCTGGGGCCGGGGGAGGAGAGCCGGAGGGTGGCGCTGGGAGCGCGGGGTGAGGCAGGCGGCGGGGAGCACGCAGGTCCAGTCGTTGTCGGTGCGGGTGGTCTGCGGGAGGAGGGGCAGGTCGTACAGGGCATGGCCGCCGGTCGAGCGGGTCTTGCCGATGACCTGCTCGACCGGCACCGGCCGCAGCCTTCCGTACGCGGTGAGCTGGCGCGCCAGCTCGTCGCTCGCCGCGAAGCGCAGATCGAGGGTGGGATGGTCGGGCAGGTTGCGGCCGACGCCGGGGAGATCGAGGCAGGGGCGCACGCCGAACGCTGCGCAGCTCGTCGGCCGGGCCGATCCCTGCGTCAGCAGCACCCCCGGGCTGCCGTAGGCGCCCCCGCAGAGCATGAGCCGGTTGGTCTGGACAAAATCGATGGTATTTGTTCGGAGATGCGCTGAATGTCCTGACGGTGGGGGTGTGCTCTGGCAGCATGGCGGCGTGCATGTCGGCCATCCCGCGATCCGCGCGCTGCGCGCGGCGGTGTTCGCGGCTGGCTGCGTGCTGGCCTCCGCCGCCCTGCACGTGCTGGTGGGCGGAGGCGGGATGCGGCCGGGCGGGCTCGCGGCGGCGACGGCGGCGATCTGGGCCGGTGCCTACCTCTTGGCCGGTCGCCGGCGTGAATGGCCGGAGCTGCTGGCCCTGTGCGCGGTGTGCCAGTACGGCCTGCACCAGCTCTTCTCGGGCGCTTCTCCGGTGAGCCCCGTCTTCTCCTCCGGCCACGAGCACGGCCCTGGGCTCGCCATGCCGATGATCCACCTGGCCGCGGCGATGTGCTCGAGCTGGTGACTGGCGCGTGGCGAGCTGGCCCTGGCGATGCTGCTGCACCTGAACGCCGTGTGCGCGGCAGGCGTGCGTACCCTGCTCGCGGCCGCGATCACCGTCCTGGCGCCGCTCGCGGTCATCGGGCGTTCCCGGTCCGCGCCGGTGCGGCGGGAGCCGGTCACTCGCGTCCCCGCCCTGCTCGCCGTCGTCGTGCCGCGTCGCGGACCGCCCGCCTTCCCGGCGGCGCGCGGCTGCCCCGTCTTTCCGGCAGCTCGCGGCTGACCGGCCTTCCCGGTGGCGCACGGCTGACCCGTCTTCCCGGCGGCCTGTGGCTGACCGGCCTTGCCGGCGGCGCACGGCTGACCCGTCTTCCTGGCGGCCTGTGGCTGACCGGCCTTGCCGGCGGCGCACGGCTGACCCGTCTTCCCGGCAGCCTGTGGCTGACCGGCCTTCCCGGCGGCCTGTGGCTGACCTGCGGGCCCGCGAACGCCTGATCCGGCCCCTCCCCGACAAACGCCTGATCCGGTGCCTCTCCGACAGGCGCCATGACCTTCTCCGGCGTGCAGCCGGGACCCGTGACTTCGGAGTTCACCCATGACCTTCCTTCGGCGTGCCCTCGTTCCGGCCGTCGGCGCCGTACTCGTGCTGCTCCTGACCTCCCCCGCCGCCCTGGCCCACGACCGTCTCAAGGCCAGCAACCCGACCGACCGGGCCGAGCTGAAGAGCCTGGAGACGATCGAGCTCGAATTCACCTCGCACATGCAGCTGCCCACCATCGTGCTCGACGGTCCCGGCGGTAAGCCGGTCCCGCTCAACAAGCCACGCGTTCAGGGCAACAAGGTCTTCGCCCGGCCCACCGACGCGTTGCCGGAGGGCCGCTACCGGATCGCCTGGCGCGTGGTCTCCTCCGACGGCCACCCGATCCAGGGCGAGCTCGCCTTCACCATCACCGCCCCGGCCCCCTCGCCCAGCCCCTCGGAGGAGACGCCCACCGAGACGCATACTGAGACGCCCACCCCGGCGAGCTCTCCCGAGCCGCAGCCCGCCTCCGCCCAGCCCGCCTCCGCCCAGCCCGCCTCCGCCCAGCCCGCCTCATCCCAGCTCGCCTCCTCCTCCTCCTCCTCCTCGCCGGCGGCGGCCACCCGGGCCGGCGGCACGTCGGGGCTGCCCGGATGGCTGTGGGCGGCGCTGGCGGTGGTCCTCGCAGGCGGCGCCGCCGTCCTGTTCGCCGCGCGTCGCAAGCCCCACCCCGACCGCGGCTGATCGCCGTGGATCGGCGTGCCCGCACCGTTGGCGGCACGCCGATCCGTCGGCGATGATGATCGCTGAAGGAGGCATTTTGCGCCGTGATATGACCCGGGACCTCGCCGGCGAAAGGGACTTCCGGCGCCTGTGGGCGGGGACGACGGTGAGCCAGCTGGGCTCGGCGGTGAGCATGGTCGCACTGCCCGTGGTCGCCATCACCGTGCTGGACGCCTCGGCTTTCCAGGTCGCCCTGTTGTCGGTGATTCAGGCGGTCACAATTGTCTTCGTCGCATTTCCCGCCGGGCGGTATATCGAATTCCGGGCCAAACGCCCGGTCATGATCTGGTCAGATATCGGCAGATGTATTTTGCTGTTCAGCATTCCGCTCGCGGCGTTCTCCGGGCTGCTGACATTCGCGCACCTCTGCGTCGCCGCTCTGGGCAACGCCGCCGGCCAGATCGCCTCGTCCGGGGCGGCGCAGGCGCATCTCAAGGCTCTCGTCCCCGCCGAGAGGCTCATGAGCGCCAACAGCCGCCTGGAATCGACCCGCTGGCTGAGCGTGCTGGTCGGCCCGTCCCTGGCGGGTCCGCTCATCGGCGTCCTGTCGGCGGCCGGCGCGCTGATCGTCGACGCCGTGTCGTTCGTCCTGAGCGCCTGGTCGATCCGGTCGCTGCGCACGCCCGAGCCGCCGCCGCCCGCGCGCGAGCCGAGCCCCTCCCGGCGCGCGGAGCTGTTCGCCGGGTGGAGCTTCGTACGCGGGCATCCGGTGCTGCGGCGCATGTTCGCGAGCTGGCTCGTCTTCGCCGGCGCGAGTGCGATGGCGACGCCGCTGAGCTCGCTGTTCTACCTGCGCGACCTGGGGTTCACCCCCTGGCAGTACGGCCTGCTCATGGGGCTCCCTTCGCTCGGCGGCCTCCTCGGCGCGCGGCTCGCGCCGAGGGTGAGCAGGCGGGTCGGCCTGGTCCGCGGCCTGTGGTGGGTGAGCCTGTGGCGCGGCCCCTGGTACGCGCTCATCCCGCTGGCCTCACCCGGCACCGCCGGCCTGCTCCTTTGCGGGTTCGGCTTCGCGGGCGTGCTGTTCTTCTCCGGCCTGGCGAACTCCACCATGACGACCTACCGCCAGCTCGGCACCCCGGACCACCTGCTGGCCAGGGTGTCGACGCTCTGGATCTTCGCCACCAACGTCACCCAGCCGCTCTTCATCGCCTTCGGCGGCCTGGTCGCGAGCGCGCTCGGCACGCGGGCGGGCCTGTTCCTGGTCGCGGTCTTGATGTGCGGGTCCGGCCTGTTCCTGCCCTGGCGCTCGAAGGATCACGACTGAGAGCCCAGCCGGGCGCGCAGCCCGAGCAGGACGTCGATCACCAGGAACGCCGCCAGCGAGATGCCCATCAGCGGCAGGAAGACCCCGACGGCCACGGCCAGCAGAGCGAGCGGCGCCAGCAGGGCCCAGGACACGTTCCGCCAGCCGCCCCGGGCGTACGGCTTGCCGAAGCCGCGGGTGGGCCGGCGCCGCCACCACATGCGGTAGCCGAGCACGATCAGCGCGATCAGCCCGATGGCCAGGAGCGCCAGGAGGACCTGGTTGACCAGGCCGAACAGCAGCCCCATGTGTCCGTCGATGCCCCACCGGGCGAGCTTGGCGGCCGGCGAGTAGTCGGCGAAGCGCAGCTCGGCGGTCACCTGGCCGGAGGTGGCGTCGACGGCGACCTGGTCCAGGCGGGTGGGCGCGGTCTTGTCGATCTCCTTCACCAGGTAGGGCGCGCCGGCCTTGGCGGGCCAGGTGATCTCCAGCGGGCCGGACAGCCCCTTGGCGGCGGCCGCCTGGGCGACGCGGTCCACCCCGACGTCGGCCCCACCGGCATGGTGTCCCGCGGTCGCGGTGTGCGCGGCGTGGTCGCCGCCCGAGACGTCGATCGACGGCGTCGTCCAGTCGAGCGCCGCGCGCAG
Source organism: Nonomuraea angiospora (assembly GCF_014873145.1). Lineage (NCBI taxonomy): Bacteria > Bacillati > Actinomycetota > Actinomycetes > Streptosporangiales > Streptosporangiaceae > Nonomuraea > Nonomuraea angiospora. Next base: position 12,568,570 of record NZ_JADBEK010000001.1, read on the forward strand.
CTCGTCGACGTTGGCTCCGGCGTACTTGGACCAGGTCAGGCCGGTGGCGGACAGGAACAGCAGGCCGAGCACCGCCCACAGGCCGATCGAGCCGTGCCACGACAGCGTGCGGCGCAGCCCGCTCGCGGCGCGGTCGGGGACGATGAGGTGGCGTCGGTTGCGGCGGCGCCGGGCCACCCAGAGGGCCAGGCCGCCGAGCGCGACCACCCACAGCCAGCTGGCGGCCAGCTCGCTGTAGATCCGTCCGGGCTCGCCCAGGTGGAGCTGGCGGTGGAGGGTGGAGATCCAGGCGCGTACGGGCAGCGCTCCGGAGCTGCCGTAACTTTCCAGCGTGCCGCGCACCTGGCCGGTGGAGGGGTCCACGAAGACCGCCAGCTGGGTGCTCTCGGCCAGCCCCGGCTCGTTGATCAGCACGCGGGTGGTCTCTCCCGGCTCGGCGCCGGGCCGGACCGCCGCGACGGTGCCCTGGGGGTGGACCGCGCGGGCCGCCGCGACCTGCGCGCTGAGGGGCAGGCTGGTCTGGCTGGCGGGCGCGGTGAGCTCGTGCTGGTAGACGACCTGCTCGATCTGGTACGAGGCGGCGTACATCAGTCCGGTGCACGCGGCCACGAGCAGGAAGGGGGCGATGAGGACGCCCGCGTAGAAGTGCAGCCGCAGCACCAGCGGGCGCAGCGCGGCCCAGGCGGTCCGCTCACGGGACGGCGGCGGGGCGTGATCGACGGTGTTGCTGACGTCGGCGGTCGAGGTCATCAGGCGTTTCTCCACTCACAGCGCGACGCGACACGGGCGCGCGCGCTCTCGGCAAAGGTTCGAGGTCCGCCAGGCCGTACACAGGGCGTGGCGGAACACGGGCCGCAGGCCCGAAAAGGGATCAGCTGAGGGAGAGACGCGCCGGCGGGCCCCGCCGGAAGTTCGCCGCCGCGAACAGGCGCTGGAGGAAGACGTCGTGGTAGCCCCACGCCGCGGGCCGGCCACCGTACGGGCCCGGCTCGACCGGCCCGCCCGTCAGGACCGACAGGACGCCCCACCAGCGGCCGACGGAGGCGACGGCGAGATGGAGCAGCGCGGCCAGCGCGGACTCGCCCCGCGCCAGCCACCAGGCCGAGATGACCGCCGTCATGGCGTGCACCAGGAACATGCCCACGCCCGAAGCGTGCTCATGAGGCGGCGGCACGTCGGCGCGGCCCGCGCCGAACAGGAGATGCATGCCGTACTGGGCGGCGAAGCAGGCCGCGAGCAGCACCTCCATGCCGCGCTGGCGGCCGGCGAGCAGGAACGCGCCCGTCCAGGTCAGGGCGAGCGCGCCGAGCAACGTGCCCGCGCGCACCGGATCGCCGCCGGCCAGTCCGTGCAGGGCAGCCGAAACCAGCACGCAGACCGCCGCGAACACCGCGGCGCGTATTGCGCGCAAGAAGGGCCGGCCGACATGCACCCGGTCATAGTGCCATGTGAGCGTGCATTCGTATATGCGGAATTTGGATCATAAAAATATTGCGTGTCGTTTGAACCCGGCGGCCGGAACCCGCGTATCTCCCCTAAAGGCGAGCCATGAGCGCGTCTGGTGGTTTACGGGAAAGGTTCGCGCCAATGACCCTGTCCGTTGCGGTTACGGGAATGAGCTGTGGCTGCAGTGCCTCGACCATCCGGGCGCAGGTCCTGCCACTGCGGGGCGTCGAGCGGGTGGAGGTGGACGTGCTGGGGGGCCGCGTCACCGTGAGCGGAGGCCCGCTGCTGGAGGAGTCGCAGGTGCGCGCGGCGATCGTCGAGGCGGGATACAAGGTGGCCTCCTGACCGTCCGCGGCGAGAGGCGGCTGATCTGAAGACGGCGGCTGATCCGAAGACGATGGCTGATCTGAAGACGGCGGCTGATCTGAGGACGGCGGCTGATCTGAGGACGGCGGCGCAGGTGTGCGAAGATCTGTCCGCGATGGGTCCGTTGTCGGTGGTGCGGTGGGTGCGCGCGGCGAGCTTCGCCGCCACGTGCGCCGCCCTGGCCATGCTCGGGCACCTGGCGGGCGGGGGCTACTTCGACGCGGTGTCGACACTGGGCGGCTTTCTGCTCCTGCTGCCGGTCGCGCTGGCCCTGACCGGGCGTGAGCGCAGCCTGGGCGCCATCCTGCCCGCGACGGCCCTGTCGCAGGTCGTCCTGCACGTCCTGCTGAGTCAGGGCGCCGCCCACCACGCGATGGCCTCCCTCGGGGCCGTCCCGGGCGTGGCGCAGCTCCATCACGGAGGCTCCACGAGCTTCGGGATGCTGGTCATGCACGCGCTGGGCGTGCTGGTGACCTCCGCCTGGTTGCGGTGGGTCGAGTCGGGCCTGTGCGCCCTGGTCCGGCAGGTGGCCGGACGGGTGCTGCGCCCGCTGCTGGTCCTGGTTTTCACGGTGGCCGGGTGTACGGCCACCGGACCGAAGCCGATCGCGTACGCGGGTGAGGACGAGACCCCGCCGATTCGCGCCTTCCTCCGGTATGCCCTCGCGGGGCGGGCACCTCCTGGAGCGCACGCAGGGATCGCCTGACCCGGCGCCGGCCGTCTGAGCCGGCCGTCTGTGCCGGTCGTCTGTGCCGGTCGTCTGTGCCGGTCGTCTGTGTCGGCCATCTGTGTCGGCCATCTGTGTCGGCCGTGCCGGCCGTCTGTGCCGGTTCCGGGCGCCGTTCCCCGTTCCCTTTTTTCCCGACACCGGGCGTGCCGTGGCGCCGCCCGGTTGCCGCGATGCGCCGGTCACCGTCGTGACCGGCGCCGGTCTCGCGTGCCTTCAGACTCGACCTCGAAGAGAGCATCATCGATGAACCCTTGTCATGTACGCCGCCCGCTGGCCGCAGCGCTCTGCGCCCTGGTGGCCCTGACCGCGGCCGGTTGCGGCGACCCCGGCGGCCCGCAGAGCGCGGCCGCCGCCGTCCCCACCACGTCCGGCTACCCCCTGACCTTCGACAACTGCGGCACGAAGGTCACCTTCCAGCGCCCGCCGCAGCGCGTGCTGATCCTCAACGGCACCAGCGTGGCCGAGGTGGAGAGCTTCATCATGCTCGGCCTGGACAAGAGCGTCCTGGCCAACGCCCAGAGCTACGGCGTCTCTGACGACCCCTCGATGATCGGCAGGATCAAGGCGCTGCCGACCGGCGGGCTGACGATGAACAAGAACTTCGACGTCCCCGCCGAGCAGGTGCTCAAGCTCAAGCCGGACCTGGTGGTGTCCACCTGGTCCGGCGGGTTCGACGCCAAGAACGGCTTCGCCACCCGCGAGCAGCTCGCCGCCGCCGGGATCACCTCGCTGGTCAACCCGGTCAACTGTGCGATGGGCAAGCCCGAGGCCACGGAGGAGGAGAAGCGCGCCTACCGCAACCAGTCGATCAACTCCTCGCTGGAGTTCATCGCGCTGCTGGGGCGCGTCTTCGACGTCGAGGACCGCGCCCTCGACCTGATCGGCAAGCTGCGCGCCCGCGTCGAGGCCGTACGGGCGCGGGTCGCGGGCCGGCCCGCCAAGAAGGTCCTCATCGCCTATCCCGGCATGGCCATGATGAACGCCAACGGGCTGCCCGCCGTGATGACCGGCGGCATCTACGACGATGTGATCAAGGCCGCCGGCGGCGTCAACGCCTTCGCCGGGCAGAGCTCGGACACCACCCGCACCCTCAACACCGAGCAGCTCGCCACCGCCCAGGTGGACGTGCTCGTGGTCGGGCAGTTCACGCCGGACGAGCGGCCCGAGGCGGAGGCGGCCAAGCTGTTCGCCGCCTACCCGCACTGGGCCGCGTCGAAGTCCAGGACGTACGCGGTGGTCTCCGACGGGGTGTATCTCGGCCCGCTCAACGCCGTGGCCGTGGAGAAGCTCTCCAAGGTGGTCCACCCCGGTGACTGACACCCTCACACCCGCACCGGTCACCAGGGCCGCGCCGTCGCGGCGCCCGCACCTCGTCTCCGGGCCCGCCACCGGGCTGCTGCTGGCCGCCCTGGTCGTCGCGCTGGTCGCGGCCCTGGTGGCAGGCATCTCCGTCGGCTCGGTGAACCTTTCGCTCGGCCAGGTCTGGGGCGTGGTCTGGGCCCACCTGACCGGGCGCGGCGGGCAGGCCGATCCGCTGCTCAGCCAGGTCGTCTGGGACCTGCGCACCCCTCGGGCGCTGCTGGCGGCGCTCGCCGGGGCCGGCCTGTCGGTGGCCGGGGTCGCGCTGCAGTCCCTGGTGCAACCCGCTCGCCGACCCGTACGTGCTGGGCGTGTCGTCGGCCGCCTCGCTCGGGGCCGTGCTGGTCCCCGCGCTGGGCAGCGCCGTACTCGCCGGCACGCTCGGAATCACTGGGGCCGCCTTCGCCGCCGCCCTGCTGTCGGCGCTGCTGGTGTACGTGCTGGCGCAGCGCGCGGGCCGGCTGCTGGACTCCTGGCTGGTGCTGACCGGCGTCGCCGTCGGCTACCTGTGCGCGGCGGCCACCACGTTCGTGCAGCTCCAGCTCAACCCGACCGAGCTGCAGGGCATGATGTTCTGGCTGATGGGCAGCGTCGCCGGCGCGTCCTGGGCCGACCTGGGCGTGCCCGCCCTGATCGTCGTCTGCTGCCTGGCCTGGCTGTCCCTGCAGGCCCGCGCGCTGAACGCGCTGCTGGCCGGCGAGGAGGCCGCCATCGCCGTCGGCGTGCCGGTGGCGGTGCTGCGGATCGGGCTGCTCGTGGCCGGCTCGCTGCTGACGGCCACCGTGGTCAGCGTGGTCGGCGGCATCGGGTTCATCGGGCTGATGATCCCGCACATGGCCAGGTTCGTCGTGGGGGCCGACCACCGTCGCGTGCTACCCGTGTCGCTGCTGGCCGGGGCGCTGTTCCTGGTGCTGGTGGACCTGGCGGCGCGGATCGCCGACCGGCCGAACGAGCTGCCGGTGGGCATCTTCACCACCGGGCTCGGCGTGCCGTTCTTCCTGTGGCTGCTGCGCCGCCGATCGAGTGGAGGCACCGATGCGGCTTGACCTGGCCGGCGTCAGCGCCCGCATCGACGCCCGCCCCATCGTCGAGGACGTGAGCCTGACGGCGGGGCCGGGCGAGTTCGTCGCGCTCATCGGGCCGAACGGCAGCGGCAAGTCCACCCTGCTGCGCACCGTCTACCGGTCGCTGCGCCCGTCCGGCGGCGTGGTCCGGCTCGACGGGCAGGACCTGTGGGGGATGCGGCCCCGCCAGGCCGCCCGCCACCGCGCCGTGCTGCCCCAGCACAGCCAGGTCGCCGACGGGCTGTCCGCCGCCGACGTCGTCGCCACCGGCCGTCACAGCCACCAGCGGCTGCTCGACCGGGAGAACGCCGCCGACCGCGCGGCCGTCGCCACCGCGCTGGAACGGGTCGGCATGGCCTGGGCGGCCGACCGGCTGATGACGACGCTGTCGGGCGGGGAGCGGCAACGCGTGCTGCTCGCCCGCGCGCTGGCCCAGCAGGCGCCGCTCCTGGTGCTCGACGAACCCACCAACCATCTGGACGTCGGCTCCCAGCTCCTGCTGCTGGACCTGATCCGCTCGCTCGGCCTGACCCTGCTGGCCGCCCTGCACGACCTCGACCAGGCCGCCGCCTACGCCGACCAGGTCGTCGTCCTGCGCGACGGCCGGGTCGCCGGGCACGGCCCGCCCCTGGAGGTGCTGACCCCGGCGTTCATCGAGGAGGTCTTCGGCGTGCGCGCGCACATCAGCCCGCACCCGATCACCGGCCGCCCGCACATCGCCGTGGCGTCACCGGCACCATGAAACCGCGCCGGCCGGCCCCGTCAACGGCACCGTGAAAGCGCGCCGGCCGGCCCCGTCACCGGCACCGTGAAAGCGTGCCGGCCGGCCTCAGGGCCGGCCGGCGCCCAGGTCAGTGGCCCGCGTGCTGATGAGGCTTGGCCGCGACCCACTCCCTGGCCGCCTCGGCACGGTCGCGCAGCGCGGCGAGGAGCTCGGCCAGGTTCTCGTGGTCCATGTACGACGTCTTGCCGATGTCGTCGATGTGGGTGGTCACCTGGCCGGACAGACCGGTCACCTCGCTGAGTGATGCGATGATTTCGCGGGTCTCCGCAGCGTTCAGATCGCACATGGCCTCACCGTACGCATCGCGGGACCGGTCGCACATAGGCGGGCGGGCGAGGATTCCCGAGCCGGCAGGCAAGAAAGAGGCACTTTCCCACGCGCTGCTTTATCGATAAATTAGCCGCCGCCGCTTACCGAGAAAAGGTGTGAACCATGAGTGACACTGTCGTGTCCGCCGTGCTCAACGTTGACGTCAAGGGCCCCGTGATCAACCGGCACGTGTACGGCCACTTCGCCGAGCACCTGGGCCGGTGCATCTACGGCGGCTTCTACGTGGGTGAGGACAGCGACGTCCCGAACGAGGGCGGGATCCGGCTGGACGTCGTCGAAGCGCTGCGGGCCTTGAACATCCCGAACCTGCGCTGGCCGGGTGGCTGCTTCGCCGACGAGTACCACTGGATGGACGGCATCGGCCCGAAGAAGCAGCGCCCGGCGATGGTGAACACGCACTGGGGCAACGTCGAGGAGAACAACCACTTCGGCACCCACGAGTTCATGGCCCTGTGCGAGCTGCTCGGCGCCGAGCCGTACATCAGCGGCAACGTCGGCTCGGGCACGGTCAAGGAGATGAGCGACTGGGTCGAGTACCTCACCCGCGACGGCGACTCCCCGATGGTCCGCCTGCGCAAGGCCAACGGCCGCGAGGAGCCGTGGCGGGTGCGCTTCTGGGGCCTGGGCAACGAGGCGTGGGGGTGCGGCGGGCACATGAGCGCCCAGCAGTACGCCGCCGAGGCGCGCCGGTACGGCACCTACTGCCGCGACCACGGCGACAACCGGCTGTACCGCATCGCCGCCGGCGCCAACAGCGACGACTACACCTGGACCGAGACGCTCATGAAGCAGCTCGGCGACCTGGGCTGCGCCTACCGGCCCCAGGCCTTCTACCAGGCGCTGTCGCTGCACTACTACACGATTCCGGGCACGTGGCAGGACAAGGGCGACGCCACGGTGTTCGACACCGACGAGTACTACCGGACCATGGTCAAGGCCGCCCACATCGACGAGCTCCTCACCGGCCACTCCAACGTCATGGACTGCTACGACCCCGGCAAGAACGTGGGCCTGGTGCTGGACGAGTGGGGCACGTGGTGGAACGTCGAGCCGGGCACCAACCCCGGCTTCCTCTACCAGCAGAACACCCTGCGCGACGCGCTGGTGGCGAGCGTGCACTTCGACATCTTCCACCGCCACGCCGACCGGCTGGTGATGGCCAACATCGCCCAGACGGTGAACGTGCTCCAGGCCATGATCCTGACCGACCCGGACTCCGGGGCGCTCGTGCTCACCCCGACGTACCACGTGTTCGAGATGAACAAGGGGCACCAGGACGCCGCGTCACTGCGGGTCGATCTCCTGTCGGGGGTGCCCACCCGCGAGGTGGGGCCGGACGCGCTGGCGACCGTCTCGCTGTCGGCGAGCCGCAAGGACGACAAGGTGCTCGTCTCGCTGTCCAACCTGGACGCGGCCGGCGCGGCCGACGTCGAGCTCGACCTGCGCGGCGGCAGCGTCGGCGGGGTCGTCTCGCGGATCCTCACCGCCGGGGCGCCGCAGACCCACAACACGCCCGACGCGCCCGCCGCCGTCGCCCCGCGCTCCCACGAGCAGGTCACGGTCACCGGTACGCGGGTGCGGGTCCACCTGCCCGCCCACTCCTTCGTCACCGTGCAGGTCGACGTCGCATAACCGGCGCCCTCGCGGGGCGCAGTAGGCTCGAACCAGCGGCGGCCACAGTCGGAAGCGGCCGGATCGGATCCGGCCGAGGGCAGGACCTGAGGAGTGGCATGGTCACCATGGGCGACGTCGCCAAGTTGTCCGGGGTGTCGAAGATGACGGTCTCCAACGTCATCAACGACCGCGCCGGAGTCAGCGACGAGGTCCGCCGCCGCGTGCTCGAAGCGATCCGCCAGTCGGGCTACCGCGTCAACCTCTCCGCCCGGACCCTCAGATCCGGGCGGACCGGCGTCATCGGGCTGGCCGTCCCCGAGATCGACCGGCCCTACTTCGGCCAGCTCGCCGCCCACGTGATCGCCGAGGCGCGGGGGCGCGGCTTCCACGTCGCGATCGAGCAGACCGGCGCGGCCGCGGCCGGGGAGATCGACGCGATCTCCCATTCGTACACCATGCAGTTCGACGGGCTGATCCTCAGCGCGGTCGGGATCGACCCCCAGGACTCGCGGCTGACCGGCGGCGGCTACCCGATCGTGATGCTCGGCGAGCAGGACTTCGCCGCGCGGTTCGACCACGTCGCCATGCCCAATGAGGAAGGCGCGAAGGCGGCGACCACGCACCTGATCGACCGCGGCTGCCGCCGGATCGCGATGGTCACCGGCGACTCCCTCGACGGCGTCAACGTGGTGACGCGCCGCCACCGGGGCTACCTCGCCGGGCTCGCCGAACGGGGCCTCGACCCCGATCCGGCGCTGCTGTTCCCCGTCAGCGGGATGACGCTCGAATCGGGCCGCGAGGCGGCCTACCGGCTCGTCGACTCCGGCCGCGAGGTGGACGGCGTGGTCGCGGTGAGCGACACCGTCGCCCAGGGGGTCTTCCGGGGCCTGGCCGACCGCGGTGTCCGGGTGCCCGGCGACATCCGACTCGTCGGGTACGACGACATCCCGGAAGCGGCGTACATGGTGCCCTCGCTGTCCACCGTGGCCCCCGACCACCGGTGGATGGCCGCGAAGGCGGTCGAGCTGGTGACCGCCCGCATCCAGGACCCGTCACGCCCGGCCGGCGAGCACACCGCGCCCTTCGAGCTGATGGTCCGCGAATCCACCCGCTGACGCCCCCCGGTCGCCGCCCGGCGGTGGGTCACGTCGAAGGCGTGGGGGCGGCGGGCGGCGGCCGGGCCGCGGTCTGAGGCGGGCGTCCACCCGATCTCGTACGGTGGTCAGCGCGGGACGTCCCCGGTGGGCGCGAAGGTCTGCCGGTAGTGTTCGGCCGCCTGCGCCATGTCGGTGCTGATGAGCTCGAAGAAGCGGCTCGCGGTCGCGAGCCGGACGCCCGCCGGGGTGTCGGCGCCGAGAATGTCGACACCCTCCCGGACCGTCTCGGTCCAGAGCATCATCGACCGGGTGCCCAGCAGCCACGCCCGGTACCAGACCTCGGCGTCGATGATGTAGCGCTCGCGCCGGTTGTCCCGCTCGCGCCTGACGAGCCCCACCTGTTCGAGCCAGCCGACGCCCTTGGAGATCGAGGCGGGGCTGACCCGCAGCCGCTCGGTCAGCTCGGCGACGGTGAGATTGCCGGTGTCGCTGGTGAACAGGCAGGCCATCACCCTGGCCGCCATCGTCGGCACGCCCCCGAACGTCGCCGTGAGCCGCTCCTCGAACTCCCGCACCGCCTGGGGGTCGCGCCTGACCGCGCCCCCCGCGGCCGTGCTCGCCGGCGCGGCGGGCCGGCGGCGGGCGCGCCATCCGGTCGCCTGCTGCGCCCGGCCCGCGTGGTAGCCGTGCGGGCCGCCGTTGCGCGCGATCTCGCGGCCGATGGTCGACCTCGGCCGCCCCAGGCGACGGGCGATCTCCGCGTAGGTGAGCCCTTCCGCCAGCCCCTCCGAGATCTTGCGGCGGTCGTCGTACGTCAGGTGGCCTCCTGGCATGCGCCCTCCCGGCACGTCATCGTCACGCGCAAGTATCGCCTCCGGCGCACCTGATTGCGACACCGCGTCGGGGATTGTTGCATTTGACGACACTGTCGTTGCGCCAATTGCTCCGCTCTGACCTGCGGAAACGATGTTCGCAACTTGCCGAATCCGCGAACGCATTCGTAGCTTTTCCCCGTGCGTGAACATCAAGGAGACCCTGGCATGGTTGCCAAAGTATGCCTCGTGACCGGCGCCTCGTCCGGCATCGGCCACGCCACCGCGCTCGAGCTCCTGCACGCCGGCCACTTCGTGTACGGCGCGGCGCGGCGGGTGGGCAGGATGGCGGCGCTGCGCGACGCGGGAGGCCGCACGCTGCCGATGGACGTGACCAAGGAAGAAGACCTGAAGCGGGCCGTCGACACCGTCCTGGACGAACACGGACGGATCGACGTCCTGGTCAACAACGCGGGAGCCGTCGTCCACGGCGCCGTCGAGGACACGCCGCTGGCGCTGGCGCGAGACCTGTTCGAGGTCAACGTCTTCGCCGCGGCCCGGCTGGCCCAGCTCGTCCTGCCGGGGATGCGGGAGCGGGGCTCGGGCACGATCGTCAACGTCTCCTCGGTCGGCGGCGAGCTGGCCTTCCCGCTCGGCGCCTGGTACTACGCCTCCAAGCACGCCCTGGAGGCCTTCTCCGACTCGCTGCGCATGGAGACCGCGCAGTTCGGCGTGGACGTCGTCGTCATCCAGCCCGGCATCATCAAGACCGATTTCGAGGCCGGGACCGCGCGGCAACTGCGGGAGATCTCCGGGAACGGGGCCTACCGGCAGATGGCCGAGGCCATGGCGGGCGCCGCCGAGGCGCCGGTGGGCCACCAGAGCGACCAGGCCACCGACCCCGCCGTCGTCGGGGCGACGATCCGGGAGGCCGTCGAGTCGGACCGGCCGGAGACCCGTTACGTCGTGGGCTGGCAGGCCGAAGCCCTCCTGCGGCTCAGCAGATCCCTCCCGGACCGCGAATTCGACGCGCGCATCACCGGCTCGCTCCGATGACCGAGCCGCCGGCTCAACCAGACCTGCAATCCGGAGAAACCCATGACCCCAGCCATCGCCGTTTCCGGCCTCGTCAAGGCCTACGGGCCGGCGCGCGCCCTCGACGGGCTCGACCTCACCGTGAACCCCGGAGAGGTGCACGGCTATCTCGGCCCGAACGGAGCGGGCAAGAGCACCACCATCCGCATCCTGCTGGGCCTGATCCGGGCCACCTCCGGCAGCGCCAGGCTGCTGGGCGGTGACCCCTGGGCCGACGCCGTCGAGCTGCACCGGCGGCTGGCGTACGTGCCGGGCGACGTCGAGCTGTGGCCCAACCTCACCGGAGGCGAGGCCATCGACGTGCTCGGCCGGCTGCGGGGCGGGCTCGACGAGCGGCGCAGGAACGAGCTGATCGAGCGGTTCGAGCTCGACCCGAAGAAGAAGGCGCGGACCTACTCCAAGGGCAACCGCCAGAAGGTCGCCCTCGTCGCCGCCCTCTCCGCGGACGTGGACCTGCTGATCCTCGACGAGCCCACGAGCGGGCTGGACCCGCTGATGGAGGCGGTGTTCCAGCAGGTCGTCGCCGAGGTCAAGGCCGCCGGCCGGACCATCCTGCTGTCCAGCCACATCCTCGCCCAGGTCGAGACCCTCGCCGACCGGGTCACCATCATCCGGGACGGAAAGGTCGTGGAGTCGGGGACGCTGGCGCAGCTGCGGCACCTGACCCGGACGACGGTCGTGGCCGGGACCGCCACCCCGGTGACCGGCCTCGACCGGCTGCCCGGCGTACACGACGTGAAGACCGAGGGCGGGAACGTGCGGTTCGGCGTGGACGCCGAACACCTCGACGCCGCCATCCGGCACCTCACCACGTTCGGCATCGACTCGCTGGTCAGCCACCCGCCGACGCTGGAGGAGCTCATGCTCCGGCACTACGCGCACAAGGAGGCGGCATGACCACGACGGTGACGCGGGCGCGCGGCCGTACCGGATCGAGGGCGGCGAGCAGCCACCTGACCGGCACCGGCGCGATGGTACGGCTGGCGCTGCGCCGCGACCGCATCAAGCTGACCCTCTGGCTGGTCGCCATCACGGCCCTCGTCCCGCGCTTCTACTACGCCGCCGTCAACGCGGTCGTCCCGACGCCCGAGGCCCTGGCCGAGGCCTCGCAGATGATCCGCGTCTCCTTCATGAGGGTGCTCGGCGGGCCCCTGTTCGGCGAGGTCAGCACGCAGAGCTACTTCCTGGCCGCCTACTGGGTCGAGTTCCTGCTGGCCGCCGCGATCATGAACATGATGCTCATGACCCGGCACACCCGGGCGGAGGAGCAGACCGGCCGGGCCGAGCTCATCAGGGCGGCCGTCGTGGGCCGGCACGCCCAGCTGACCGCGGCGCTGATCGTCGCCGTGATCAGCAACGCCGCGCTCGCGGCCCTGACCACCGCCGCGACGATCAGCATCGGGTTCCCCGCCGGCAGCGCCCTGCTGTTCGGCGCCTCCCTGGCCGCGACCGGGCTGCTGTTCGCCGGGGTCACCGCGGTCACCGCCCAGGTCACCGAGCACCCCCGGGGCGCGAACGGGCTGGCGGGCCTCGTGCTCTTCACGGCGTGGCTGCTGCGCGGCGCGGGGGCGCTGCAGAGCCGGGAGGGCGGCCCGCTGTTCTGGCTGTCGCCGATCGGCTGGTCGCAGCAGACCCGGGTGCTGGGCGAGGAGCGCTGGTGGCCGCTCGGCCTCTCGGCCGTTCTCGCCGGGCTGCTCGTCGCGGGCGCCTACTCGCTGGCGAGCCGCAGGGATCTCGGCGCCGCCTTGGTGGCCCCGCGCCCCGGCCGGGCGTCGGCGCCCTCCTGGCTGCGCTCGCCGTTCACGCTCGCGCTGCGGCTCCAGAAGGCGGCCATCCTCGCGTGGGGAGCCGCGTTCCTCGCCGTCGGCCTCGTCCTGGGCGCCATGACCGGGGGCATGGCGGAAACCGACCTCCCCATCTTCTCCGGCGCGGACTTCGGGCGGGCCTGGATCAGCCTCATGGTGTTCACGGGGTCCCTCTACACCGGCGTCTTCGCGGTCCTGTCGGTCATCCGGCTGCGGGCGGAGGAGGTGCGCGGCCGGATCGCTCCCGTGCTGGCCGGGCCGACCGGCAGATCGACGTGGTATTGGTCGTCCCTGCTGGTCACCGCGCTCGCCGCGGTCGTCCTGCCGGTGGTGTACGGCGCCGCGCTCGGCGTCGGCGCCGCCCTGTCGACCGGCGAGATCGGCCTCGTGGGGGAGGTCGCCTGGGCGAGCCTGATCCGCGCCCCCGAGGTGCTGGTGCTGCTCGCCGTCCCGGCCGCGCTGCTCGGGCTCGCCCCGCGGGCCGTGAACGCGGCCTGGGCGGTGCTCGTCTACAGCGGGTTCATGCAGGTGCTGGGGTCCTACATGAACCTGCCGGACTGGCTGGTGAACACGTCGGTGCTGTCCCACCTGCCCTGGCACCCGCTGGGGTCCTTCGCCCCGGTGGCCACGGTGGTGCTGACCGTGCTCGCCGCGGCGCTGGCGATGCTCGGCCTGTACGGGCTGCGCCGCCGCGACCTCGCCGCGGGCTGACGGGGGACCTGCCCGGGAGCGGCGGTTCCCGGGCAGGTCCACCCCGCGGCGCGGCCCCTTGCGGCGAAGCCCTGCCGCCGGCGCGGCCGCTGTGTAAGTCTGTAAGCATGACCGAGCCCCCCATCGTCATCGAGCACCGCGAGCACGTGTGGTACCTGCTCGTCCAGGCCTCGCAGCTCGAGCACATGATCATGTGCCAGTACCTCTTCGCCGAGTTCAGCCTCAAGACCGATGGCCTGACCGAAGAGCAGCAGGCCGCGGTGGATCGCTGGCGCCAGGAGCTCCACGGCATCGCCGTACAGGAGATGCTCCATCTGGCCCTGGTGGCCAACCTCATGTCGTCCATCGGCGCCGCCCCCACCTTCGGCAGACCGAACTTCCCGCAGTCCTCCGGCGCGTTCCCGCCCTCGATCCAGCTGCGGCTGCTGCCCTTCGGCGAGGCCGCCCTGGCCCATTTCCTCTACCTCGAACGGCCCGAGGGCATGGACCGGCACGACGCCGCCGAGTTCATCTCCTGCGACCCGCCGCCCGAGCCCGTCGCCACCGGCGAGATCTTCCCCCGCGCGCAGGAGTTCGCCACGGTCGGCCACCTCTACCGCGGCATCAAGGACGGCCTGACCGCGCTGGTCGCCAAGTACGGCGAGGAGCAGGTGTTCTGCGGTTCGCCCCGGGCCCAGGCCACTCCGGAGCTGTTCCGCTGGCCCGAGATGGTGGCGGTGACCGACCTCGCGTCGGCGTGCGCCGCCATCGAGGAGATCATCGAGCAGGGCGAGGGAGCGCAGGGCGCCTGGCAGGACGCCCATTACGGGCGCTTCCTGAAGATCTGGGAGGAGTACCACGCGCTGCGGGCCGCCGACCCGGCCTTCGAGCCCGCCCACCCCGCGCTCGGCGCCTTCACCCGCCAGCCCTTCGACGTGCGGGAGCCGCAGCCGCTCATCGGCGACCCGCGGACGCTGGCGCTGGCCGAGCTCTGCAACCTCGCCTACGAGGCGATCCTGTGGCTGCTCACCCGCTACTTCACGCACACCGACGAGAGCGAGGAAGAGCTCGACGTGCTGATCAGCGCGGCGATCACGACGATGGCCGCCGTGCTGCGGCCGCTCGGCACCGAGCTGTGCCGGCGGCCCGCCGGCCCCGCCCATCCGGGACGCACGGCCGGGCCGGCCTTCGAGATGTACTACCTGATGGACAACGTGGTCCCCTGGCGCGAGGCCGCCTGGACGGTGCTGGTCGAACGGCTGCGCCAGATCGCCGAGCGCTGCGCCTCCCACGCCGCCGCGGACCCGGTGATCGCGCAGGCTTCGGAGCAGGTCACGGCGGTGGCCGACGCGCTCGACGCCGTCCGGGCCAAGGCCGCCTCCGGCATCACGACCCCCGGTGGGACAGCGTGACTCGCAGCGCGCAGGCCGCCCCGGCCACGAGGAGGGCGGCGACGGCGGCGACGACCCGCAGGAGACCTTCGGCTGAGGAGGGGGCCGCGAAGTAGACGGTGCCGAGCCCGGCGACGGCCGTCACCCCGGTCAGCGTCGGGCCGGTGGAGTTGAGCGCCGAGATCGCCGAGGCGAGCCGCGGCTCCACCAGGTACGTGATCCGCGCGATCAGCGGGCTGTAGCCGGCGGCGTGCCCGGCCCCCGCGAGCAGCAGCAGCGCTACGGTGCCGTACGGATGCCACTGGTCGCGACAGAGGAGCACCAGCAGGCCCGCCCCGATCGCGAAGGCGATCGGCCCGGCCACCGGCAGCGCGTTGCGCAGCCACCGGGGGTAGCGGTTCCAGGTCAGGCTGAGCATGCCGAAGCCGACGGCGTACGGGACGAACGCGAGCCCCGCCTGGAGCGGGGAGAAGCGCAGCGTGGACTGCAGATGCAGGGTCAGGGTCAGCAGGAAGACGGTGTAGCAGCCCATGACGATCCAGCAGGCCACCAGCCCCGGCTTCACCCCGCGGGGCCGCAGTGCCGCCAGGTCCAGCAGCGGGTGCCGCGCCCGGGTCTCGTAGCGGACGAACGCCACCAGCAGGGCGGCTCCGCAGGCGAGCGAGACCCATGTCCAGGCGGGCCAGCCCTGGTCCCGGCCGAAGATGAGCGGCATCGTGAACGCGGCCATGGCGACGGTCAGGAGAGCTGTTCCGGCCGGGTCGAGGCGTACCCGCTCGTCCGGGCTGGAGCTCAGCAGGACGCGCGGTCCGACCGCCAGCAGTACCGCGCCGATCGGCACGTTGATCAGGAACACCGGGCGCCAGGAGAGGCCGAACAGGTCGGCGCCCGCGACCAGCCCGCCGATGACCTGCCCCAGCGCGACTCCGAGGGCGAGCACCAGACTGTAGAGGCCGATCGCCCGGCGGCGGGCCGGTCCGTCCCAGTGCCGCTGGATGAGCGAGAAGACCTGCGGCATCAGCAACGCCGCCCCCGCGGCCTGGGCGACGCGGGTCAGCACCAGCAGGGGCGCGTTCGGGGCCAGCCCGCACAGCAGCGACGCCACGGTGAACCAGCCCAGCCCGACGAGGAACGCGCGCCGGTGCCCGACGATGTCGCCGATCCGCGCGCAGGTGACCAGGAGCACGCCGGTGGTCAGCAGGTAGCCCGACACGACCAGCTGGATCGCGGTGCTGCCGGCGTCCAGTCCGTCACGGATGGTCTGCGCCGCCACGGACACGATCGAGCCGTCCATGGACGCCATGGCCTGGCCGGTGAGCAGCACGGCCAGCATCGGGCCGCGGCGGGCGACGGTGACGGCGGGAGGAACGAGGGCGGTCATGCGGCCGAGTATCGGCCGAGCGCGACCGGCCGGTCTTGAAGATATTTGCACGCCGGACGCCGGCGCGGTCCTCGCCGGATCGGTGGTGCCGGGCGGTGGCCACGACGGATCCGTCCGGCGGTGACGCTTTCAGGCCCGCTTTCAGGCAGGGGCGGGGCCGACCGACTGGCCCGGCACCAGCGTGCAGGGGATGAGGATGTTCGGAGGGGCGTCCGGCACCCCTTCGAGCTGGTCGATCAGCGCGTTCACGCCGAGGCGGCCCAGCTCGGTGGCCGGCGCCGTCATGACGGTCAGGGACGGCTCGATCATCTCGCCGAGCTCGGCCGTGGTGGCCGCGGAGATGATCGACAGGTCGTCCGGCACGCTGCGCCCGAGCGCCCGCGATTCCTTGACCAGCCCGGCCGAGGCGCCCTCGTTCACCACGACGACGCCCGTCACCTCCGGGAAGTCCTCGCTGAGCCGGCGCGCCGCCTTCCGCCCCCCGGCCGACGTGCCCTCCACGGCGATGACGGTGGGCGGCTCGCCGGCGGCCGCCATCGCGCCGCGGTACGCGGACTTGACCCGCATGATCCAGCCGGGCTCGTTCCCGGTCGAGGCCCTCATCCGCAGGGTGACGAGCGCGATGCGCCGGTGGCCGAACGAGCGGAGATGCCCGACGGCCTGCTCGATCGTGGTGGTGAAGTCCATGTCGACGAACGGCAGGTCTTCGTCCTCGGTCCGGCCGATCAGCGCGAAGGGGAGCCCGGAGGCGATCAGCCGGTCCACGCGGGGGTCGCGGAGCTGCACCTCCATGAGCAGCGCGCCGTCCACGAGACCGCCGGCGAGCAGGTGGGACATCTGCTCGTCGTCGTTGACGGGCCACAGCACGAGGTCGTAACCGCGCTCGCGGGCGCCGTGGGCGGCGCTCATGAGGAACTGGTTGGCCGTGGCGATCGGCCGTGCCTCGAGGTAGGGGTGCAGCAGCGCGAGGATGCGCGTGCGCGAGCTGGCCAGCGCGCGGGCCACGACGTTACGCCGGTAGCCGAGCTCCCGGATGGCCGCCTCGATGCGGGTCCGGGTCTCCGGAGCGACCCGCTTGGTGCCGTTGATGACGAAGGAGACCGTGGCGATGGAGACGTTCGCTCGCTCGGCGACATCGCGCATCGTGACCATGGATTGTCCCGCCTCCCACCTCGTGAGGACGCGCGAGCACTCTATCGCGGCGTCATCGGTAAATCGCTTAACTAGTTATTGACATCACAATGCGATGAGCGCAACATACTTCACAAGCAAGCGCGGTTAAGCGCTTTACCGACGATGTCCAAGTGCCCAGGAAAGGTCGATCGTGACCGCCGCGCTCTTCACCTTCCTCCGGGCGTGGAGCGACTTCCTGTTCGCGCTCACCCTGACCAGCACCCCCGAGGTCCGGCCCATCACCCTCGGCATCTACGACTACATCAACGCCAACCGCGAGGACTGGTCGGCCGTGATGGCCACCGCGGTGCTCGCCTCCATCCCGGCGGCCCTGCTGCTGATCTTCGCCCAGCGCTACATCGCCTCCGGCGCCATCAACGGCGCGATCAAATGAGAAAGGAACACGTGTGAAGACCCACGTCACCGTATGGGGCGAGAACCGCCACGAGCAGCTCGAACCCCGGGTCGCCGAGATCTACCCGGACGGCATGCACAACGCCATCCGCCGGGGGATCGAGGGCTGGCTGGGTGACAGCGCGACCGTCGCCACGGCCACGCTGGACGATCCCGAGCACGGCCTGACCGAGGAGGTGCTCGCCAACACCGACGTGCTCATCTGGTGGGGTCACGCCGCCCACGCGGAGGTGGCCGACGAGGTGGTGGAGCGGGTGCACCGGCACGTCCTGTCGGGCATGGGGCTGGTGGTGCTGCACTCCGGCCACTGGTCGAAGATCTTCACCAAGCTCATGGGCACCACGTGCACGCTGCGCTGGCGCAGCGACAACGACCGCGAGCTGGTCTGGACGGTCAACCCGACCCACCCCATCGCCCGCGGCATCCCGCACCCCATCGAGATCCCCGCCCAGGAGATGTACGGCGAGCAGTTCGACATCCCCACGCCCGACGAGCTGATCTTCATCAGCTCCTTCAGCGGCGGGGAGGTCTTCCGCAGCGGCTGCACCTTCCGGCGCGGCAACGGCAAGATCTTCTACTTCAGCCCCGGCGACCAGGACTATCCCGTCTACCACCACCCGGACGTCCTGCACGTCATCGCCAACGGCGCCGAGTGGGCGGCCGGCGACCGGTCGCGGCGCGAGCTGCCGATCCTGCTCCGCTACGAGACGGGCGACTTCTTCAACGGGCACGGCTACCGCGGCGCCCTGCACAACAAGGAGAACGCCGAGTGAACCGCTCCGGCGCGCGCCCGCTCCGCGTCGTGCAGGTCGGGGCGGGCGCGATGGGCCTCGCCTGGACGCGGACCCTGGCCGCGTCCGGCGACGTCGAGCTGGTCGGGGTGGCCGACCTCGACACCGACCGGGCGGCGCAGGCCGTACGGGCCGTCGGCGTGGACGCCGAGGTCGGCGCCTCGCTCGGCGAGCTCCTGGCGACCGAGCCGGACGCCGTCGTCAACGTCACGATCCCGGCGGCCCACACCGCGGTGAACGTCGAGGCGCTGTTCGCCGGGCTGCCGGTGCTGTGCGAGAAGCCGGCCGCGCCGACCCTCGCCGAGGCGCTCGTCCAGGCCGCCGCCGCCGAGGCGACCGGGCGGTTACTGATGATCAGCCAGTCGCGCCGGTACTTCGCCGCCCTGGAGGCGTACCGGAGCCGGATCGCCGAGCTCGGCCCGATCGGGCTGCTCACCACCGGGTTCTACCGCGCCCCGCGCTTCGGCGGCTTCCGTGACGAGATGGAGCAGCCGCTCCTGGTGGACATGGCCATCCACGCCTTCGACGCCGCCCGACACCTGCTCGGCGCGGAGCCGGTCTCGGTCGGCTGCGAGAGCTGGAACCCGCCGTGGAGCTGGTACCGGGGCGACGCGGCGGCGACGGCGACCTTCCTGTTCGAGGAGGGCACCCGTTACGTGTTCACCGGTAGCTGGTGCGCGGAGGGGGCGGGGACGTCCTGGAACGGGGAGTGGCTGGCCAGCGGCGCCAAGGGCACCGCCACCTGGGACGGCGAGGACCGCGTCACGTCCAGCGCGGGCGGCGCCGCTGACGTGCCGCGGGGCGACCGGGAGCAGATCGCCGGGGCGCTGGCGGAGTTCGTGGCGGCGCTGCGGGCGGGGGTGGAGCCGCCGGGGGCGATCGCGGGCAACGTCCGCAGCCTCGCGATGGTCGAGGCGGCGGTCCGCTCCGCCGAGTCCGGCCAGCGCGTCGAGATCGACGCGCTGCTGGAGCGGGCCTACCGGGACGCGCTGTCGCACCCCGTACGAGAGGAGATCCGTACGCGGCTCGAGTCCTGGGGAACGGCGACGGCGGCGCTGCCGAGACAGCGGGCCGTCACGAGCTGAGGTGACTACGGAGTCAGGGCGGGCGGGAAGAGGAGCCGGACCGCCTTGACGACGGCGGCCCGGCGGGCCTGCGTGCCGGGGTCGCGCGCCTGCCGGGCGGACAGCTGAGCCACCTCGGGCTGCCCGACCCAGGACATGGTGATCTGGCTGACGAGCGAGAGGATGTCGACCGGGTCCCATGCCGGGTCGAGGTGGCCGGCCCGCTGGGCTTCGCGGAGCTGTTCGAGCTTGCGGGTCATGGCCGCCCAGGTGGGGCCCTCGGCGTCGGGCGTCTCGCTCAGCTCCAGCCGGCCCCACGCGAGCAGCCGGTAGTGCTCCGGGTGGCCGGTGAAGTAGTCGAAGACCCGCCCGGCATAGCCGGGCAGGTCGGTGGGGTCCATGCGGGTGGCCTCGGCCATGACCGTCAGCTCCTGTCCCGCGACGAACGCGTAGAGCGCCTCCTTGCTGCGGAAATACGCGTAGACGCGCTCCTTGCTGGTCCGGGCCTCCCTGGCGA
This sequence comes from Nonomuraea angiospora, assembly GCF_014873145.1. Taxonomy (NCBI): domain Bacteria; kingdom Bacillati; phylum Actinomycetota; class Actinomycetes; order Streptosporangiales; family Streptosporangiaceae; genus Nonomuraea; species Nonomuraea angiospora. The sequence continues at coordinate 12,588,493 of NZ_JADBEK010000001.1, forward strand.
TCCGGTCCACCCGCGCCCCGGCGATCCCATGCCGGGAGAACTCGGCCTTCGCCGCGGTGACGATCCTGTCGCGCGTCGAGTCGGCGGGGCCCCGGTCGGTCATGGACCAAGCGTAGTCAACCGAACCGTTTGGTTTGGCACTTGTCCCTTCCTCGGAGTAGCTTCAAACCAAACAGTTTGGTTTGACCCTATGCAGGAGGGCACCGATGCAGCACAGGACACTCGGCCGGCAGGGACTGCGCGTCTCCGCGCTCGGCCTGGGCACCATGGGCATGTCCATCGCCTACGGTCCCGCCGACGACGAGGAGGGCATCGCCACCATCCGCCGCGCCCACGAGCTGGGCGTGACCTTTTTTGACACCGCCGAGCTCTACGGGGGCGGCGCCAACGAGGCCCTCCTCGGCAGGGCCGTCAAGGGCTTCCGCGACGAGGTCGTGCTGGCCACCAAGTTCGGCTTCGACCTCACCAAGGAGCCGGTCGGCCTCAACAGCCGTCCCGACAACATCCGCAAGGTCGCCGAGAACAGCCTCAGATTGCTCCAGACCGACCACCTCGACGTGCTCTACCAGCACCGTCCGGACCCGGACGTGCCCATCGAGGACGTGGCCGGCACCGTCGGCGAGCTCATCGCGGCCGGCAAGGTCCGGTACTTCGGGCTCAGCGAGGCGGGCGAGGACACCATCCGCCGCGCCCACGCCGTCACCCCCGTGTCGGTGCTGCAGACCGAGTACTCGCTCTTCGAGCGGGACGTCGAGGACAAGATCCTGCCCGTCGTGCGGGAGCTGGGCATCGGCTTCGTCCCCTACTCCCCGCTGGGCCGCGGCTTCCTCACCGGCGCGGTCAAGCCCGGCCACGAGTACGCCGAGGGCGACATGCGCCGCTGGGACGAGCGCTGGCAGGGCGACAACTACGCCTACAACCTGCGCGCCACCCAGCGGCTGACCGAGCTGGCCGCCGCCAAGGGCATCACCGTCGCCCAGCTCGCGCTGGCCTGGCTGCTCGCCCAGGGCGAGGACATCGTCCCCATCCCCGGTACCCGCAGCCCCCGGCGCATCGAGGAGAACGTGGCCGCCGCCGACGTGGACCTCAGCCCTGCCGACCTGCGGAGCGTCGTCGAGATCCTCCCGCACGGCTCGGCCGGCGGCCGCTATCCCGCCGCCTACATGCCCACCGACTGGTAAGGCGCTCAGGGCGCCGGCGGTGGTCCAGATCGGGCCGCCCCCTCTGGCCGGACGGGACCGCGCGGCGCGTACAGTCCTGCGGGTGGAGGTGCGGTGATGCCGGAATGGCTGGAGGCTGGGCTGTGGGGTTCGGTGGCCGGCGGGGCCCTGGTCGTGGGGGCCGCGGTCGCCTGGTGGGTGAAGGTCCCGGCGCGCTGGATCGCCATGATCATGGCCTTCGGGGCGGGTGTCCTGATCTCGGCGCTGTCGTTCGAGCTGATGGACGAGGCCGAGCGCGCCGGCGGGCTCTTACCGGCCGCCGCCGGCTTCCTCGCCGGCGCCTGCGCCTACGTGGCGGCCAACGCGCTGCTGGCCCGCTACGGCGCGCGGCACCGCAAGCGTTCGGGTGACCAGCAGCCGAGCGAGGCCGACGTCCAGGGGAGCGGCGCGGCGATCGCCATCGGCGCCCTGCTGGACGGCGTGCCCGAGTCCGTGGTGCTCGGCCTGTCCCTCGTGGGCGGAGGGAAGATCGGGCTCGCGGTGCTCGCCGCGGTGTTCATCTCGAACGTCCCCGAAGGGCTCTCCAGCGCCGCCGGGATGAAGCGCGCGGGCCGCGGCGCCCGCTACGTGTTCGGCATCTGGGGCGGGATCGCGCTGGCCAGCGGCCTGGCGGCGCTGCTCGGCAATCTGACCATGCAGTCCGCCTCGCCCGCGGTCACCGCGGTGATCATGGGGGTGGCGGCGGGCGCGATCCTCGCCATGGTGGCCGACACGATGATCCCCGAAGCCTTCGAGCGCGCGCACACCCTCACGGGGCTCGTCACCACGATCGGGTTCCTGGCGGCCTTCGCCGTCGAGCGCCTGGCCGAGTGAGCCTCACCGGCTGAGCCACCGGCGCGAAACGCGGATCCGCAGCCGGCCGTAGGGGATCGTCCCGGTGACCAGAACGTGCGGAGCGCCGGGACGCGGCCGGCCCGGCGCCTCGCAGGTCACGCGGCCCCATTCGGTGCGCACCCCGTCGGCGTTCGCGCTCGCGCCGCGCGGCAGGACGATCGTGGCGGACCCGTAGCCGAGCCGGAGGCCGATCTCGATCTCGGCATGCGCGATGACGGCGCGGGACAGATCCAGCCGTACCTGGCCGTACTCGGAGTCGATCCGCAACCGGCGCGGGACCTGCCAGTCGCCCGCCCGCCTGATGCGGCCACCGGCGGAGCTCAGCTCCACCGTCTCGTCCGGGAGCTCCGGCAGGTCGGCGGTGACCGCCACCAGGTCGCCGTGGGAGGTGGCGGTGAGCGCGCGTTCGAGCCGCTCCTCCATCTCGGCGGAGCCGAGCCGGCCGTCGGCGAAGGCCTGCTGAAGTCGCTGAACGGCCATGTCGCGGTCGCCGTCGGAGACCCGCGTCCGGAGTTTCATGGGTGCCTTCCTGTTCGGTCGTGGCGGCTGGCCGGTCAGAGGTCGAGGTCTTCCACGACGGGGCGTTCGGCGATCCTGGCGATCCGGTCGTGGAACTCGGCGGGGATCCTGCCGCGCAGCTCCTCCATCGTGCCGACGACCTCCACGGTGGCCTCGCCCGGTACGAAGCCCCAGGCCTGGGTGAGACGAAGCCGGTCGCCGGACTCCGAACCGCTCACCCACTCGGGCGACCGATCGACGTGCAGGACGAACGTGCCCTGGCCCGAGCGGTACACCCGGAACGTCTCCACCCGCCCGCTGCGGCCGGCGCGGCCCCACTCGCCGAGCAGCACCCCCGGGAAGCGCCGCTCGTCGCCGGCGACCTGGATGACGATCTCGTCGTAGCCCTGCCGGCGGCCCTCCTCCGCCTCGACGTAGCGCCTCGCTGATCGCCGCCGCCGGCGTGCCGCCCGCCAGGTCCTGCGCCCGCTCCAGCAGCGGAAGGTCCTCGTCCGGGATCTCGATCGTCGTGTCGCGCGCCATGGTCGCCCTCCTCGTGTATACGTATAAGCCTACGTATAAGAGGGAGTGGTGGCAACAGGCTTCAGAACAGGCCCGGCTGCTCGCTCGGCCGGTGCGGTGGCCGTTTGGGCGCGAGGCCGCCGACGGCGTCGAGGTCGTACAGGGACCTCCAGCGCGTGCGGCCCCCCTCGGCCAGCAGGCGCCGCAGCAGCAGCGCCGTCACCTCGGCGTCCGGCAGGGCCCGGTGACGACCGGCCGGGCGGGGGATGCCCAGGTGCGCGAGCAGCGTGTCCAGGCTGTGGGAGGGCAGCCGCGGATACAGGTGACGGGCCAGCCGTACCGTGTCGAGCAGGGGGACGGCGGCCAGCCGCGGGCACCACGACCGCAGCCCGGCGATCAGGGCCGCCTCGGTCGCGGCGTGATGGGCGACGAGCCGGTACGGCGGCTCCGTCAGGCGCTCGTCGAGAGCGGCGATGACCTGCCCGGCCGGCGGGGCGGTGGCGAGCATCGCGTCGGTGATGCCGGTCTGCCGCACGTCCCACGGGGTGACGGACACGCCCGCCGGCGGTGCCATCAGCGACTCGAACCGCCACACCTCGGCCAGGTCGCCGCCGCTCGCCTTGACGGCGCACGCGCCCACCTCGACCGGCACCAGGGGACGGCCCTGCGGCGTCAGGCCCTCGAAGTCGATGACGACCAGGGTGTGGCGGGTGAAGACGGCGTCGCCGTACAAGGCGATCCGTGCCGCGGGCGCATCCACGCGGTGACGGTACCCCGTCGCCCGTCCGGGACACCGCGCTCAGGAGGTCGCGGGCTCAGAAGGTGAGGAGGGAGTGGCAGTGATGTGCCACGAACGCGGCCAGACCGGGCACCAGCGCCACCGCCGCGGGCCCGCTCAGCAGCAGGGCCACGCTCGCCACCCCGGTCAGGCGCTCCACGCGCCGGAGCGGGGAGGCGGGGTTGAGCATGCGGCGTACGCGCAGGAGCGCGGTGTCGCCGCCGGCGCCGAGCGCGAACGCGGGCGCCCGCCCGGTGGCCAGGCCGACGAGCGCGGCGGCGATCTGCACCCGGGGATGGCGCCGCGCCGCGACATCGTCGGCCAGCAGCTCGATCAGCCGGGCGATCTCCGCCCTGGCCGCCCCGAACACGGGCACCTTCGGAAACGCCCTGGCCAGCGTGTGGGCCGCGGCGAGCGCCAGGTGATGTCTGCCGCGCAGGTGGGCGCGCTCGTGCGCCAGGACGGCGGCGACCTGCTCGGGAGTGAGGCTGCGCAGGGCGCCGGTGGTGATGACGGTCTGGGCGCGCCTGCCCGGCAGGCAGTAGGCCAGCCGCTCGTCGTGGTCGAGCACGATCGCGTCGAGGTCGCGGTCGCGCCGGCCGAGCAGGCCGAGCATCTCCGCGTGCGTGCGCCGTTCCCTGCTCGTCCTGGCCAGGACGGCCGCGCCGCACGAGAGCAGGCGCGCCAGCACCGCGCCCGCGGCCAGCAGCGCGCCCGCGCCGGCCACGGTCAGGCCCTGGCCGTCCGACAACATCGCCGCGCAGATCTCGAACAGCCCGGCCAGCCCGTGGCCCACGACGTCGGCGGGCACGGCGAAGGCGAACGCGGCCAGGACGGCGGAGGCGACCACGGAGGCGCCGGCCGCCTGCCACATCGCGATCGCCAGCCGGGGCGCCCGGTCGGCCCAGCGCGCGGTCCGCATCAGCCGCGGCAGCCAGATCGCGGCGGCCACCGTGTAGAGCGCCAGGACGGCGGCTGCGATCACGCCTGCCCGCCCTTGGGCGGGAACACCTGCAGGGCCGCCTCCAGGGCGGTCGCCTCCTCGGGGGTGAGGCGTTCGAGGAAGTGCACCAGCGTGGCGGCCTGGTTGCCGCTGCCGGCCAGCGCGGCCCGCATCAGGTCGGCCGTGTAGGCCTCCTTGGAGGCGACCGGCTCGTAGATGTAGGCGCGGCGGACGGGCTCGCGTTTGAGCAGGCCCTTGGTGTGCAGCTTGTCCATCACGGTCATGACCGTCGTGTAGGCGATGGTGCGCTCCTGCTGCAGTTCTTCCAGCACGTCCCGGACGGAGGCAGGCTGCCGCCGGGCCCACATGCGCTCCATGATGGTGGATTCGAGCTCTCCTAGGCCGCGCATCATGGCACGAATGCTATCCGCGGTCGTAGTCCCCGGAACAGCGCTCATACGGAGGGAGGGTATAGTCGGCCCGGTAAGCCGTACATAGGTGTACGAGTTAGAGGGGTTTTCGGATGCCATCCATACAGGTCTGCTTGTCGGTGAACGGCCGCCGGCACGAGCTGGAGCTCGACACCCGCGTCAGCCTGCTCGACTGCCTGCGCGAACACCTCGCCCTGACCGGGACGAAGAAGGGGTGCGACCAGGGCGCCTGCGGCGCCTGCACGGTGCTGGTGGACGGCGAGCGGGTCAACTCCTGCCTCGTGCTCGCCGCCCAGTGCCAGGAGGCGGAGATCGCGACCATCGAGGGGCTCGGCGAGCCGGGGCGGGCGATGCGGGAGGCGTTCGTGCGCCACGACGGCCTGCAGTGCGGCTACTGCACGCCGGGGCAGATCTGCTCGGCGGTCGCCATGCTCGCCGAGTACGACGCGGGGGTGCCGAGCGCCGTCGGGGCGGCCGGCCTGACGGACGCCGAGATCAGGGAGCGCCTGGCCGGGAACCTGTGCCGGTGCGGCGCGTACAACGGGATCCTCGCGGCCGTGCGGGAGGCCGGCCGGTGAACCCGTTCTCCTACGTCACCGCCACCGACCCGGCGGCGGCCCGCGCCCTCGCCGCCGAGGGGGCGAAATACCTGGCGGGCGGCACCAACCTCGTCGACCTGATGCGCGAGGGCATCGAGACGCCGGAACGGCTGGTGGACATCGGCCGGCTGCCGCTGGCCGGGATCGAGGACCTGCCCGGCGGCGGGCTGCGGATCGGCGCCCTGGCCCGCAACACGCGCGTGGCCGCCGACCGGCGGGTCCGCGACCGCTACCCGCTGCTGTCCCAGGCCATCGTGAACGGCGCCTCGCCCCAGCTCCGCAACCGGGCGACGGTGGGCGGCAACCTCCTGCAGCGCACCCGCTGCGGCTACTTCTACGACCGCCACTCGGCCTGCGGCAAGCGCGAGCCGGGCGCCGGCTGCGACGCCCTCGACGGCTTCAACCGCATGCACGCCGTCCTCGGCGCGGGGGAGAGCTGCATCGCCGTACACCCGTCGGACATGTGCGTGGCCCTGGCCGCCCTCGACGCCGTCGTCAACATCGCCGGCCGCGACCCCGTGCCGCTGGTGGACTTCCACCTCCTGCCCGGGGACACCCCCCACGTGGAGACGGTGCTCCGGCCGGGCGAGCTGGTCACGTCGATCGACCTGCCGCCCGTCCCGCCCGGCCACTCGGCCTATCTGAAGGTCCGCGACCGGGCCAGTTACGCCTTCGCGCTGGTGAGCGTGGCCGTGGCCACCCACCTGGAGGACGGGCGGGCGAGCCGGGTGCGCGTCGCGCTGGGCGGGGTCGCGCCCAAGCCGTGGCGCGCGTACGAGGCCGAACGGCTCCTCACCGGCACCTCGCTCGACGACCACCTCATCGACCGGGCCGCCGAGCTGGCCCTGGCGGACGCGCGGCCGCGCGAGCACAACGCGTTCAAGCCCGAGCTGGCCCGGCGGCTGATCCGCCGAGCCCTGAAGGGAGCCCTCTCATGACCCTCGCATCGCGCGGGTTCGCGCTGGCGAGCAAGGCGATGACCAGGCTGGGCAGGCTCCTCCCGGACGGCAGGCCCGACCCCCTGGCCCACCGGCGCGCCGAACTGGGCCGCCCCGCCGACCGGCTGGACGGCCCCGCCAAGGCCGCGGGCGCCGTCCGCTACACGGCCGAGCACCGGCTCCCCGGCCTCGTCCACGCCGTCGTGGTGGGCAGCACCATCGCCAGAGGCCGCGTCACCGCCATCCACGTGCCGCCCGCGCCCGGCGTGCTGCTCGTGATGACCCACCACAACGCGCCCGCGATGAAGCGCACCGCCGCCTACGCCACCCTCCGTGGCCCGCTGGGCGCCGCCGCGACGAGCCTGCCCGTGCTCAACACCGACGAGATCTTCTGGTACGGCCAGCCCATCGCGGTGGTCGTCGCCGAGTCCCTGGAAGAGGCCAGGTACGCGGCGTCCCTGATCCACGCCGACTACCAGCGCCGGCCCGCCGCCCTGTCGATGAGCGGGCAGCGGCCCTTCACGCCCGCGCACGCCGTACTGGAGGAACCGGTGACCAGGGTCGGCGATCGCCGCACCGCCCGGGCGGCGGTCACCGTCGAGGCCGAGTACGCCACCCCGCTCGAGTACCACAACGCGATGGAGCCGCACGCCACCGTGGCCCACTGGGAGGGCGACCGGCTCACCGTCCACGACACCTCGCAATACCCCTACGGAGTCAAGGAGATGCTGGCCAGGAAGTTCTCCCTGGCCGAGGAGAACGTGCGCGTGCTCGCGCCGTTCATCGGCGGCGGCTTCGGCGGCAAGACCGTCGCCTGGCCGCACGTCTGGCTCGCCGTGGCCGCGGCCAGGCTCTCCGGCCGGCCGGTCAAGCTCGTCCTGTCGCGCGCCGACCTGTTCGCCATGACCGGCGGCCGGGCCCCGACCCGCAGCCGCGTCTCGCTCGGCGCCGACGACTCCGGGCGGCTCACCGCGCTGGAGCACCACGCCCTGTCCTCGTGCAGCGCCGACGAGTTCGCCGAGGCCGCGGTCATCGCCTCCCGGCATCTGTACGCCTGCCCCAACCTGCACAGCGCCCAGCAGGTGGTACGCCTGGACCGCATCCAGAACGCCTTCTTCCGCGGCCCCGGCGTCGCACCCGGCTCCTTCGCCCTGGAGTCGGCCATGGACGAACTGGCCGGGCGGCTCGGCCTGGACCCGCTCGAACTGCGCCTGCGCAACGAGCCGGACCGCGACCCGGCCACGGGCAACCGGTTCACCAGCCGTCACCTGCGCGAGGCGTACCTGCTCGGCGCCGACGCGTTCGGCTGGTCGCGGCGCCCGCCCGCGCCCCGCGCGACCCGCGACGGCCGCTGGCTCGTCGGGTACGGGATGGCCGCCGCGATCAACCCCGACGCCGTGCTCATCGCCGGGGTCAGGCTGCGCCTGTCCGCCGACGGCACGGTCACCGTGCGCAGCAGCACCAACGAACTGGGCGCCGGCACCTCCACCGCGCAGAGCCAGGCCACCGCCGACCGGCTCGGCCTGCCCCTCGACCGGGTCCGCTTCCACCAGGGCGACTCCGACGTGGCCAGGACCCGCATCCCCGGCGCCTCGGCCGCCACCACGACGCTCGCCTCCGCCATCTGGTCGGCCCGCGACAACCTCGTCCGCGAGCTGCTGAAGCTGGCGCGCGGCACCGGTTCGCCGCTGGCCGGCCTGTCGCCCGGCGAGGCGGAGACCCGCGACGGCGGCCTGTTCGGCCCGCGGGGAGGCGAGACCTACGAGCGCATCCTGGCCAGGGCCGGGCTGGACGCGGTGGAGGTGGAGGGCAGGTCGGCGCTGCCGTACCAGACGATCAAGCGCGGCACCTACTCCTACGGCGCGCACTTCTGCGAGGTGCGGGTGGACGAGGACACCGGCGAGACGCGCGTCACGCGCTGGGCCGGGGCGTTCGACGGCGGCCGGATCGTCAACCCCAAGCAGGCCGCCGGCCAGATGCGCGGCGGGATCATCATGGGCATCGGCATGGCGCTGACCGAGGAGGCGCTGCTCGACGAGCGCACGGGCCTGATCGTCAACCACGGCCTGGCCGACTACCACGTGCCCACGCACGCCGACGTGCCCGACATCGACATCCGCTTCGTCGACCGGCCGGACCCGCAGACCCCGCTGGGCGCCAAGGGCATCGGCGAGCTCGGCATCGTGGGCGTGGCGGCCGCCGTCGCCAACGCCGTCCACCACGCGACCGGCGTACGCGTCCGATCCCTGCCCATCACCCCGGACAAGCTCATGTTTTGAATACGGTAGGGGGGTATGGTACGTTGCAGGGGTCGGAAGGGGGAGACATGGTCGGATACAGCGGCAGCAAGCAGGACCAGCTGCGCCGACTGCGCCGGATCGAGGGTCAGGTGCGGGGGCTGCAGCGGATGGTCGAGGACGACAAGTACTGCATCGACATCCTCACGCAGGTGTCGGCGGCCACCAGCGCCCTGCAGTCGGTCGCCATCTCCCTGCTGGAGGATCACCTGGCCCACTGTGTCGCCGAGGCCGCCGCCCAGGGCGGGCCGGAGGCCCAGGCGAAGGTCAAAGAGGCTTCCGACGCCATCGCGAGACTTGTTCGTTCCTGACATGCATCACCGGAGAGGGCTGATCGATATGGCTACCGCTACCTACACCGTCAAGGGCATGACCTGCGGCCACTGCGTGAGCTCGGTGAAGGAGGAGGTCGGTGAGGTCTCCGGGGTCACCTCGGTGGAGGTGGACCTGGCCAGCGGCCTACTGACCGTGGAGAGCGACAGCCCCGTGGACGCGGCGGAGATCGTCGCCGCCGTGGAGGAGGCGGGCTACGAGGTGGCGGGCCAGTCATGAACGCGGCGACCAGGCTGGGCGCCGTCGCAAAGGGCCGCTTCACGTAGGGACGGCTCAGCCGCAGGCCACGCCGAGGACTTGGCGCTGGCCGTTGTATCCGGTTTCGGGGCCGGTGTGGTCGCCGTGCAGGGCGTGGATGTACATGCACAGGTTCTTCCCGTAGACCCGCACGGGGCCCGCGTAGTACTTGAAGCGCCCGCTGTCGGAATCCTTGTTGTTCTTCACGTTGTCGTCGGTCAGGCGCGAGTTCCACAGGTGGATGGCCATCGGCGTACGCTCTCCGTACCGCGCCTGGCCCGGCCGCTTGGCGAGGACGGCGCAGTTCCAGCCGGTGCTCGCGTCGTAGAAGAGCTTGATGTCGCTGCGGTAGTAGGTACCCCCGGTCACCAGGTCCCGCAGAGGCACGGCCCAGCTGCCCACCTGCGACCCCGAACAGCCGTAAGCGCCGGCGCTCGCCGGTGCGGACGCGACCGCCTGCGACGCCGTGACGACGACTACCGGCAGCATGATCGACAGAACTCTGCGGAACATCCGACTCCCCTTGCGACGGCTCTGGACCACCAGGATGGCAATGCCATGGCCGGAGTGTCGTTGGCGGAGCGTCCACAATCCCTTGACGATGAGTGCCCTGAGGAGAGATCACATGCGACGGCTCGCCGCGCTCGACCCCGCCGAAGCCCCGGAGAAGTCCCGGGAGCTGCTGAACGACATCATCGGCCGCACCGGCTCGGTCGGTGAGATGGTCTCCACCATGGCGCACTCCCCGGCGACGCTCCAGGGCTACCTGGACCTGTCGCGGGCCATGAAACGCAGCAAGCTGCCCCGCGCCCTCAGCGAGAAGATCTCGCTGGCCCTGCAGGAGTGGATCGGCTGCGGGCTCTGCCTCGACGCGCACGCGGCGGGCGCCCGGGCGGCGGGGCTGAGCGAGACGGACATCGCCCTCGCCCGCCAGGGCACCTCCACCGACGCCCGGGAGGCGGCGCTGATCGCGGTGGCCACCCGGGTGCTGGCCGAGCCGTCGTCGCTGAAGGACGAGGACGTGGCCGAGTTGCGGGCTCACGGCTGGAGCGAGCGGATCATCGCGGAGCTCCCCGGCCTGGTCGCCCTCAACCTGCTCACCGGCGCCTTCAACCTGCTGGCCGGCCTGGAGCCGGCCGAGAAGGCTACGTGAGCGGGCAGAAGTGGCTCTCCAGGAGCGTGCCGAAGGTCGTGAGGAAGTCGTTCCAGTCGCCGTTCAGGTTGGCGACCAGCGTCTGGGCGCCCTGACGGTCGCCCATCGCGTACGTCGTCGAGCCCTGGATGAAGCCGCCCCCGCCCCAGAGCGTGACCCCGCAGGAAAGGCGCTGGGAGTAGACGCCGAGGCCGTACCTGGTGTTCGGGACCCAGTCCGCGCCCTCCGTCGAGACGGTGGTGAACATCTCCTCCTGCTGCGCCGGCGCGAGCAGGCGGCCGCGCAGCAGGGCCCGCAGGAAGCGGTGCAGGTCGGAAGTGGTCGAGACCATCCCGCCGGCGGCCCCGGCCCAGCTCAGGTCCGCGTGCGTCACGTCGTGGACCTCCGCGGGCCGGCCGGCCTCGTCGAACTTCGAGTAGTGCCGGGCGTGCGGGTCGCGGACGGTGTTGTCGGCGCCGGGCAGGTACGTGCCCGTCAGCCCCAGCGGGCGGGCGATGCGGCGGTCGATCTCGTCGGCGAGGGTCGAACCCGTCGCCGACTCGACGATCATCCCCGCGAGGTTGTAGTTGACCTTGGAGTAGATGAAGCGCCTGCCGGGCTCCTCGGGGCGCGGGGTCTCCTGGCCGGGGAGGGCGTCGGGGAGCCCGCTGGTGTGGTTGAGCAACTGCCTGACAGTGATCTTGGTCCCGTCCCCGCCGAGGTGCTCCTCCACCACGCCGGGCAGCCACTTCGCCACCGTGTCGTCCAGGCTCAGCTTGCCGTCGGCCGCCACCTGCAGGACCACCGTGCCCACGAACGCCTTGGTGAAGCTGCCGATGCGGAAGTGCTCGCCCGGCCGGCGGTGGCGTCCGGTCTCCAGGTCGGCCACCCCCGCCGTCCCGAACCACGGCGCCGCGTCGCCGTCCCTGAGCTCGGCGACGATGCCGGGGCCGCCGCCGTCGGCCACGGCCTGGTCGAGCGCGCGCCGGAGCCTGGCGTGGCCACGGTCGGCCGCGGCGGCGGGGATCGTCATCGTGGTGGCCGTCGCGGCCAGGGCGGCGACGAGCAGGCCGGCACGGAGCATGGACATGGAGCCTCCATGGAGGTCGGAAAAGGGCGTGGTCATCCGCCGGGCAGAGGCGCCGGCAGTGACAAGCAACGCTAGTTGACTAATCCGGGCTTAGTCAACATGAGTTGCTTGTCCGCTCTCTCTGGCCCCGGGCTCACGAGGGGCCGCTGACGTGACGGCCTCGTCCTCGCGAGCGAACAGTGGGACCGCCCGCCCCGGGCGAAGGTCCCTCTGTCGGCCCAGCTCGGCGCGGCCATGCGGTCACCAGGGTCCGTGGTAGGCCAGGTTCACGGCCAGGGCGGCCACCGCCAGGGAGGAGAACGCGGCCCACGGGCCGAAGTGGTGGTCGCGGGCCCGCAGGTGCACGGCGAACGCCCCGATGAAGTACAGCACCAGGCCGGCGGCGGCGAGCGTGCCCAGCACCGGCAGGGCGAACCCGGCCAGCAGCCCCAGCGAGCCCGCCCCCAGCAGCAGGCCCAACGGGAGCATCCAGGAGCGGGGGACGCCCATGCTGTCCGCCTGGCGCTTGGGGTAGTCGTGGCCGACGAGGTTGGCGACGGCGGCCAAGCCGATGATCGCCGAGGCGAGGAGGGTGATGACGAGGTAAACGGCGAACACGGAGGTCTCCTTCTCTGTGAGAACGGTCGCCTCACGGACGGGGCAGCGCCCCGGGGAGTGACAACGTGCGCGTGTGACATAGGTCATGGCGCCACGCCGGCGAGCTTCTCCGGGTTGCTGACCACGTGCACCGTCTTGATCGCCCCGTCCAGCAGGTGCAACGTGATCGCCAGCACCGGCGTGCGTCCCGAGCGGACGACGATCCCCGGGGCGCCGTTGACCTGGAGCACCTGGGCGTGCGAGCCGGCGGGCATGCGCCTGGAGAGGATGACGATCGCGCGGGCCACGTACTCGTGTCCGTGGATCGGCTTGCGGGGCGCGCCGGTGAGGCCGCCGCCGTCGCTCACCATCGTCACGTCCGGCGCCAGCACCGCCAGCAGGCTCTCCAGGTCGCCGCCGAGGCAGGCGGCCAGGAACCGCTCGGTGGCCTGCTGCCTGGTCACCGGGTCGGTGTCGTAGCGGTGGCGCCGTTCCTCGACCGCCTTCCTGGCGCGGTGCGCGATCTGCCGCACCGTTGCGGGGCTGCGCCCGACGAAGTGCGCTATCTCGGCGTTGCTGTAGCCGAAGGCCTCGCTCAGCACGAACACCGCGCGCTCCGTCGGCGAGAGGATCTCCAGCACGAGCAGCATCGCGGTCGACACCGAGTCGGCGAGCACCACGTTCTCGGCGACGTCCGGAAGGGTGAGCATCGGCTCGGGCAGCCACGGCCCGACGTAGGACTCGCGCCGCACCCGCGCGCTGCGCAGCCGGTCGATCGCCAGCCGGGTGGCCACCCGCACCAGGTAGCCTTCGGCGTCCGCGACGGCGGCCACGTCGACGCGGCTCCAGCGCAGCCAGGCGTCCTGCACCACGTCCTCGGCCTCGGTGACGCTGCCCAGCACCCGGTACGCCACGGCGTGCAGCAGGCCCCGGTGCTCGGTGAACTTCCGCTCGGCCTCAAGCATTCGCGTCATGAGGAAGGGCTTACCAGGTGAGCCCATGGACGGAGCTCCCGCCCCCGCCACGGGCGGCCACAAGCGGGCCGCATCTCTTGTCAAGGTGTGGTGTCAGGGCTACGATCACACCGACCTTTAGGAAACTTTCCTAAATAAGGAGTGGGGTCCGTGGTCCGTCCCCGTCGTCGCGGGATCCTGTCGTCGCTCGCCATCGCTCTGGCGATCCCCCTGATCACCGCCGTCCTGTCCCCGCCCGCCGCCGTGGCCCGGACGGCGCCGGCCGCCTTCGCGCATCCCGGCGTGCTCGTCAGCAAGGCCCAGCTCGACTTCGTCCGCGCCAAGGTCAACGCCGGGGCCCAGCCGTGGAAGGGCGCCTACGACCAGATGATCGCGAGTCCGCTCGCGTCGTTGTCGCGGACCCCGAAGCCGCGGGCCGTCGTGGAGTGCGGCCCGTACTCCAACCCCAACAACGGCTGCACGGACGAGCGCCAGGACGCGCTGGCCGCCTACACCGACGCGCTGGCCTGGTACATCTCGGGAGACAGCCGGTACGCGCAGAAGGCGATCCAGATCATGGACGCCTGGTCCGCCGTGATCGCCGACCACACCAACAGCAACGCGCCGCTCCAGACCGGTTGGGCGGGATCGTCCTGGCCCAGGGCGGCCGAGATCATCCGCTACACCTACACCGGATGGTCCGCCACGGGCGTCAACCGCTTCACGACCATGCTCCGCGACGTCTACCTTCCCGAGATCATCAACGGCAGCGCCCGCACGAACGGCAACTGGGAGCTGACGATGATGGACGCGTCGATCGGGATCGCGGTGTTCCTGCAGGACAAGGCCGCCTATGACAAGGCCGTGAGCACGTTCCGGGCCCGCGTGCCCGCCTACATCTACCTCACCACCGACGGCGCCTTCCCCAAGGGCCCGGCGGGCAGCGGCATCGACACGCGGGCCGAGGTCGTCGACTACTGGCAGGGCCAGGACACCTTCGTCGACGGGCTCTCCCAGGAGACGTGCCGCGACTTCACCCACACCGGGTACGGCCTGGCGGCGATCGCGCACATCGCCGAGACGGCCCGGATCCAGGGGCAGGACCTCTACCCCGAGATCGCCGACCGGCTGCGGCACGCGCTCGGCCTGCACGCCAAGTACCAGCTCGGCACGGCCGTGCCGGCGTGGCTGTGCGGCGGGAGCCTCACCCTGGGCCTCGGGCCGGTCACCGAGGTCGGCTTCAACGCCCTGCACAACCGCATGGGCATCGCGATGAGCAACACGCAAACCCTCACCGAGCAGCAGCGCCCGGCGGGCACCAACAACCTCTTCGTCGCCTGGGAGACCCTCACCCACGCCGGCAATCCCAACTAACTAGCTGCTACATATGTCTTTCGCATCGCTGTGAATGTGTGGCAAGTTGAGTATCTGTGAGCGTACGGGGCATGGCCGCGTCCAGCGCGTCGGCGCTCCGCATACAGGAGCTCGCCACACTCGACTCAGTCGTGAAGCAACGGCAAATCAGCGTAGAGAGAGCAGCGATGAGCACCGACTCCCGTACCGGCGCCGCCCCCCTGCCCGGCGGCCCGCTCAGCCGCGTGGACTACAGCGAGCGCATCCCCAACAACGTCGACCTCGCGGGCGACCGCCGCCTGCAGCGGGCGCTGGAGGGCTGGCAGCCGAAGTTCCTGGACTGGTGGAAGCAGCTCGGCCCGGCCCTGCCGACGAAGGACGTCTACCTGCGCACGGCGGTGGCCGTGGGCCGCGACGGCTGGGCGCACTTCGAGCACGTCCCCATGGAGGAGTACCGCTGGGGGATCTTCCTGGCCGAGCGCGACCCCGACCGCAAGGTCGGCTTCGGCAAGCACAAGGGCGAGCCCGCCTGGCAGGAGGTGCCAGGCGAGCATCGCGCCGACCTGATGCGGCTGATCGTCGTGCAGGGCGACACCGAGCCCGCCAGCGTCGAGCAGCAGCGCGTCCTCGGCAACACCGCGCCCAGCATCTACGACCTGCGCAACCTCTTCCAGGTCAACGTGGAGGAGGGCCGCCACCTGTGGGCCATGGTCTACCTCCTGCACGCCTACTTCGGCAGGGAGGGCCGCGAGGAGGCCGAGCAGCTGCTCAAGCGCAACTCCGGCGACCTGGACGCGCCCCGCATCCTGGGCGCGTTCAACGAGGAGACCACCGACTGGCTGCAGTTCTTCATGTTCACGTACTTCACCGACCGCGACGGCAAGTACCAGCTCGGCACGCTCAAGGAGTCGGCGTTCGACCCGCTGGCGCGCACCTGCCAGTTCATGCTCAAGGAGGAGGCCCACCACATGTTCGTGGGCACCACCGGGGTCCAGCGCACGGTGGAGCGCACGGCCGAGCTGATGAGGGCGCACGGCACGGCCGACGTCCTGCCGCACGGCGGCATCCCGCTGGACATCATCCAGAAGTACCTGAACTTCCAGTTCTCGGTCTCGATGGACCTGTTCGGCTCCGAGCAGTCGACCAACGCCGGCAACTACTACACCTCCGGGCTGAAGGGCCGCTGGATGGAGACCCGGCGAAAGGATGACCACGTGCTGCTGGAGGCCACCCGCGAGCTGTGCCACGTCGAGGGCGGCGAGATCAGGACCAGGACGGTGCCGCTGCTCAGCGCGCTCAACCTCGACCTGCGCGACGAGTACGCGGCCGACTGCGCCCACGGCGTGCGCCGCTGGAACCAGGCCCTGGAGGAGGCCGGGCTGGACGAGCGGCTGTACCTGCCGCACGAGGGCTTCAACCGCAAGGTCGGCGTCTATGCCGGCCACCACGTCAGCCCGCACGGCGAGGTCCTCGGCGAGGCCGCCTGGCAGGCCCGCGCCCACGAGTGGCTGCCCACGCCCGAGGACCGCGAGAAGGTGGCCGCGCTCATGGTCCCCGAGTACGAGTACGGCAAGTTCGCCGGCTGGATCGCCCCGCCGAAGACCGGCATCAACGACCAGCCGGTGGAGTTCGACTACGTGCACCTGGCCGACGAGGGCCTCCTCTAGTGCCGGGCGGCGGCCTCTTCGTCCATGAGGTCCCATTCGGCCTGCGCGCGCCGGTGCCAGCGGTTGTGCAGGTCGTGGAAGACGGCCGCCGCCCGGGGCCCCGGCCAGGCGTGGTCGAGCAGCTCGGCCGGCAGGTCGGGGTCGAGGAACGGGAACCGGCGCCACTCCTGGATGAGCAGCACCTGGTTGACGAACGCCTCCCGGCCGGAGGCGACCGCGCGGCCCTCGAACTGCTCGATGAAGCTCACGTACCGCTTCTCCACGTCGTCGAGGTCCCACGCGGCCGAGATGAGCTTGGCGGTGTCGCCGATGGCCGCCGACGGCCCGGTCCAGGCGTAGGCCCGGTCGGTCAGGTCCAGCTCGCGGATGACCTCGCGTACCGCGGCCTCCTTGGAGGCGTCGGGGATCACCCAGAGCGCGGGGGAGGGGGAGCCGAGCCCGAGCCAGGTCAGCTTGGTCCGCAGCCGGTGGCGGAGCCGGCGCTGGGTCTCCGGCACGCCCGCGGTGAGCACGAGCCAGCGGCCGTCCCACTGGTGGGGGGCGCGCATGAAGCCGTAGATGCGCTCGGTGCCCTCGCGCAGCAGCCGGTCGCCGGCCTCGGTCAGCCTCCAGCGCACCTTGCGGCCGTGACGTTCGGACTCCAGCAGCTCCTCGGCGGCGGTGCGGGCCAGGGCCTGGCGTGCGGACTTCTCCTCCACGCCGAGCGCGCCGAGCGCGGCCACCAGTGTGCGCGTCCACACCTCGCCCCCGCGCGGCAGGACGAACTCGCCCAGGACCGTCAGCAGCGTCGACCGTGCGCTGGCGGACGCCTTCTCGCGCGGGCGCTCCACGGACTCGGCCGGCAACGGTTGCCCTCCTGTCGTTCGACACGCTCGTGACGCGCATTCTGCCAGGTCGGGCGCCCTCGTGAATGCGCAGGCAGGCGGAAGCACTACAAACACTTGACGCCTCTAATGATAGACGTCGAGTATTTAAAGCAAGGCCCCACGCCTCTCCGGAGCACGCATTGACTGTCACCTTCGCGACCTCCCCGGACCGCTACCGCCACTGGACCCTCGCGGTGGACGGGCCGGTGGCCACCGTCACGCTGCGCGTGGACGAGCACGGCGGCCTCGTCCCCGGCTACGAGCTGAAGCTGAACTCCTACGACCTCGGCGTCGACATCGAGCTGTACGACCTCGTCCAGCGCCTGCGCTTCGAGCACCCCGGGGTCAGGGCGGTCGTGCTCACCGGCGGCCTGGACCGGATGTTCTGCGCCGGAGCCAACATCCGGATGCTGGCCCAGTCCACGCACGCGTGGAAGGTCAACTTCTGCAAGTTCACCAACGAGACCCGCAACGGCATCGAGGACGCCACCGAGCACTCCGGCCAGACCTGGATCGCCGCGCTCAACGGCACCGCCGCCGGCGGCGGCTACGAGCTCGCGCTGGCCTGCGACCAGATCGTCCTGGTCGACGACGGCTCCTCGGCCGTCTCCCTGCCCGAGGTGGCGCTGCTCGGCGTGCTGCCGGGCACCGGCGGCCTGACCCGCGTGGTGGACAAGCGGCACGTGCGCAAGGACCGCGCCGACCTGTTCGCCACCAGGGCCGAGGGCTTCCGCGGCCGCACGGCCATGGAGTGCGGGCTGGTGGACGCCGCCGTGCCGCGCCGCTCGTTCGAGGAGGAGGTGGCCAGGCGGGCGGACGCGGCGGTGGCGGCCTCCGCCCGGCCCTCGGACGCCACGGGCGTGGCCCTGACGCCGCTCGACCGCAAGGACGACGGCGACGCCATCACGTACCCGTACGTGAGCGCCCGGATCGACCGGGCCGGCCGCCGGGTCGAGATCACCGTGGACGGCCCCCGCGACGCCCCGCCCGCCGAGCCCGCGGAGCAGGGCGCCGGCTACTGGCCGCTGGCCGTGACCCGCGCGCTGGACGACCTGATCCTGCACCTGCGCACCAACGAGCCGGAGCTCGGCATCTGGGTGCTGCGCGCGGCCGGCGACCCCGGCCGGGTGCTGGCCTACGACGCCCAGCTCCGCGAGCAGGCCGGACACTGGTTCGTCAACGAGGTGCGCCACTACTACAAACGCACCCTCAAACGCCTCGACGTCACCAGCCGCAGCCTCATCGCCGTCATCGAGCCGGGCACGGCCTTCGCGGGCCTGCTGGCCGAGCTGGCCCTGGCCGCCGACCGGCAGTACATGCTGGAGGGCGTCTACGAGGACCGCGACGAGGCCGCCGTCCCCGCCACCCTCGTCCTCACCCCGTCCAACGACGGCCTCTTCCCGATGGGCAACGGCCTGTCCCGCCTGCACTCCCGCTTCTGGGGCAACGACCGGGACCTGGAGGCCGCCCGCGCCCGGTTCGGCGAGCCGCTGGAGGCGGGCGCCGCGATGGAGCTCGGGCTGGTCACCCTCGCCCTGGACGACATCGACTTCGAGGACGAGCTGCGCATCGTGCTGGAGGAGCGCGCCTCGCTCTCACCCGACGCGCTGACCGGCATGGAGGCCAACCACCGCTTCGCCGGCCCGGAGACGCTGGAGACCAAGATCTTCGGCCGCCTCACCGCCTGGCAGAACTGGATCTTCGTCCGGCCCAACGCCTCCGGCCCCGACGGCGCGCTGCGCCGCTACGGCACCGGCCGCAAGGGCGACTACGACCCCGGGCGGGTCTGACCATGCCCGGGTTCGACGCCGGCGACCGGCTCGTCCGGGTGGACACCCCCATGGTCGCGGGCAGGTAAGGAGCATGATCGACGGCATGCCCCTCATCGACGCGCACGTCCACGTGCCGCTGCTCGGCACCCTGAAGCCCGCCTGGCTGCGCTGGGCCCGCGACTTCGGCGAGCACGGCGTGCTGGAGGACGTCTGGGACCGCGCGGGCCGGCCGCGCCCGGACCGCCTGGACGAGCTCTTCGCCGCCCAGGGCGTGGACGTCGCGCTGCTGTTCTGCGAGTACAGCCCCAAGGCGACCGGCACGCAGGCGTTCGAGGACCTGCTGCCGATCGTCGAGCACAACCCGGTCCGCTTCCGGCCGGTCGCCAACGTCAACCCGCACCTGCACTTCCCGCTCGCCGAGGAGCTGCGCCGCCAGCTCGACCTCGGCGCCGCCGCGCTCAAGCTGCACCCCGTGCACGGCGGGTTCCGCTGCGACGACGCCGCCCTCTACCCCGCCTACCACGTGCTGGAGGAGCGCGGCGTCCCGCTCGTCGTCCACTGCGGCACCAGCTCCTTCCCGGGCGCGGCCAACGAGAACGCCGACCCCGGCTTCCTCATCCCGGTCATCCGCGACTTCCCCGGCCTCAACGTGGTGCTCGCGCACGGCGGGCGCGGCTGGTGGTACGACACCGCCGCCTTCCTCGCCCTGTCCAACGACACCGTGTGGCTGGAGCTGTCCGGCCTGCCGCCCAAGCGGCTGCCCGAGTACTACGCCAGGTACGACCTCACGCGGCTCGGCCGCAAATGGATCTTCGGCACCGACTGGCCCGGCGTCCCCGGCACCGCCGCCAACGCCCGGGCCGTCGCGGGACTCCTGCCGGACGAGGTGGCCAGGGCCGTGCTCGCCGGGAACGCGGCCAAGGTGTACGCCGGCCTGCGCGCGGGGGAGTGACCCGCGTCAGGGGCGCTCGCCGGGCCGGGGCCAGCGGGCCTTCAGCTCGAGCTCGGCCTTGGCCATGGCGGCCTGCAGCTGGTCGGGGCTGCCGGCCTCGAGGACGGTGCAGCGCAGGGGGTCGCGGCATTCGAAGGCGGTGTAGGCCTGCCGCCAGGCTCCCCAGGTGATGACCCAGCCCGGCCACCGTGCCTGCAGGGCGTCGAGGTTGCGATCGATGGCGGCCGACGAGTCGGGGGTGCCGGCGTCCTGCCGCGGAGGTGGCTGGGCGGGGCCACCGCGCGAGCGTCGATGGCGGGGTCGCTGCGGTCTGTCTACGGGGTCTTCCCGGGAGGGCTCCTCCCGGTCGGGCGGTGGGGCGGGCGGCGTGGGTGCCGGCATCAAGATCTCCATCGAGGGGGTAGATCGTGGTGCGTGCGAGGGCTAATCCTTCCCACTCGTCATTCCCCGATGCAAGTACGTCTGCACATGCATTCCAAGAAAATTGCATATGCACGTGCACGGGCCGCGCGTTGAAAGGAAGAAAGGGATGGCGAGTCCCATTTACAATGACGTGTCGGCTTCTGTGTTGTATGGGGTGAAGTGTGCGGCGCGAATATCGATGCATGGTCGGAAGGAGCATGAAACAGTAGGTAACGTAAGGAACAATGAGTCCTCGCCCGGCAAAAGGATCGATGATGATCGTTGCAGAGCCTGACGGAGACGGCGTCCCCGCCGGCGTCTTACGTGGTGCCCGAAGCGGGCCGACCGCGTTGCGGATCATGGTGGGTACGCAGCTGCGCCGGCTGCGCGAGGCCAAGGGCATCACCGGCGAGAAGGCCGCGGAGACGATCCGCGCCAGCCACTCCAAGATCAGCCGGATGGAGCTGGGCCGCAGCCCCTTCAAGCAGCGTGACGTGGCCGATCTGCTCACCTTGTACGGCATCACCGCCCCCGGCGACCGGGAGAAGGTGCTGGAGCTGGCCCGCCAGGCCAGCGCTCCGGGATGGTGGCACCAGTACAGCGACGTGCTCCCCGGTTGGTTCGAGCCCTACCTCGGGCTGGAGCAGGCGGCGCGCACGATCCGCAACTACGAGGCGCAGTTCGTGCACGGCCTGCTGCAGTGCGAGCCGTACGCGCGGGCCTTCATCGGCATCCGGCACGGCGACGCCGACCCCGACGACCTCGAGCGCCGGGTGGCGATGCGGATGCGCCGCCAGGACCTGCTCACCGACGGCGACGCGCCCACCCTGTGGGCGATCATGGACGAGGCCGTGCTGACCCGGCCGATCGGCGGCCGCGACGTCCAGCGGGCCCAGCTGGAGCACCTGCTCGCGGTCTGCGACCTGCCGAACGTCACCCTGCAGATCATGCCCTTCCACATCGGCGGGCACGCGGCGGTGGGCGGCCCGTTCACGCTCTTGCGCTTCGACGCCCCCGACCTGCCCGACGTGGTCTATCTGGAGCACCTCACCAGCGCGATGTACCTGGACAAGCCCACCGACATCGACGACTACAGCAAGGTGATGAACACCTTGACCATCCAGGCCGCTCCGAAGGAGGCGACCCCGGCGCTGCTCAAGGGCATGCTCGACGAGCTCTGAGCGGCTAGCGTGCCACGTCGCGGGCGGCCGTGTGCCAGCTCGTCGACCTGCGCGCCAGAGCGCCGAAGCCGAGGAAGACGGCCAGCCCGAGCAGAGACGCCAGAGCGACCGCCGCGAACAGCTGCTCGGACTGCAGCCGGGACCGGTAGAGATCGATGAGCGTGCCGAGGCCCGGCTCGCCCTGCCGGAAGAAGAAGTCCCCGACCACCGCGCCGATGACCGACAGGCCGGCGGAGACGCGCAGGCCGGTGAGGATGTGGGGCAGCGCCGCCGGCAGCTGGAGCTTCCACAGCCGGGCCGCCCACCCGGCCCGCGCCAGCGTGAACAGGTCGTGGTGGGCCTCCTCGACCGACCGCAGCCCGAACAGCGTGTCCGTCACGATGGGGAACAGCGCGATCAGCGCGCAGACCAGGACGCGGGTGAAGAACCCGAAGCCGAACCAGAACCCGAACAGCGGCACCAGCGCCAGGATCGGGATCGTCTGCAGGATCACGAGGTACGGGTGCAGCGACCGCTCCAGCCAGCTCGCCCGTGCCATGGCGATCGCGCACCCGACGCCGGTCACGGCAGCGATCGCCAGGCCCAGCAGCGCGACCTGGCCCGACAGCAGCAGGCCGGCGAGCAGCTCGGCGCGGTTGACGGGGTCGAGGAGCCCCACCCGCACGACGGCGTCCGGCGGGGGCAGCAGGAACCGCCGGTCCGGGGTCAGCAGCACGTACGTGACCGCGTACCACAGGGCGATCACCAGGACGAAGACGATCAGCGGCGGAACCCACCGCGGCCACCTCATGCGGCCGTCCCCCGCAGCCAGGCCGACACCTGGCCCGCGATCCGCGCGAAGCCGGGGCTGAAGCGCAGCTCGGGCGGGCGCGGGTAGGGGAAGGGCACGTCGCAGGCGCCGACGATCCGCCCCGGCCGTTCCGACAGCACGATGATCCTGGTGGCCAGGAAGACGGCCTCGCCGACGGAGTGGGTGACGAACACCGCGGCGAAGCCGCGTAAGCCGAACAGCCGCAGCAGCTCCGACTGCAGCCGCTCGCGCGTGATCTCGTCCAGCGTGCCGAACGGCTCGTCGAGCAGGAGCAGGTCGGGCCGGACGGCGAGCGCGCGGGCCAGCGACACCCTCATCCGCATCCCGCCCGACAGGGTCCGGGGACGGTGGTGGGCGAAGCCGGCCAGCCCCACCAGCTCGATCGCCTCGTCCGCGCGCCGCCGCCGCTCCGCCCTGGGCAGGCCGCCCAGCTCGCCGAGCAGCTCCACGTTGGCGCGGGCGGTCCGCCACGGCAGCAGGGCATGGTCCTGGAAGACGTAGCCCACGGAGGTGGTGTCCCGGCGCACCGAGCCCTCGGTGGCGTCGGTCAGCCCCGCGGCCAGGCGCAGGAGGGTGCTCTTGCCGCACCCGGAAGGGCCGACCACCGCGACGAACTCGCCGGGGGCGACGGCCAGATCGACCTGGTCCAGCGCCCGCGTGCCGTCGTCGTAGCGCTTGCCCGCGCCGGAGAACGACAGCAAGGAAGTGGCGGCCTGACCGGGCACCCGGCCACTAGACCACATCGGACAGGACACGGGCAACACGCCGATCGGTCAGCCGGCGCGGTAGCCGATCTTCGGGTCGACGAAGTCGTTGGTGACCACGTCGGAGGGCTGAAGGCCGTCCTTCACCGGCTTGTTCTGCTTGGCGAAGATCGGCCTGGTGATGTCGATCAGCCGCTGCACGCGGGCGGTGTCGAAGTTGCCGACGGTGTCGTCGGGGCCGTTGCCGGCCAGCTTGAGTGTCTTCATCTGCTGGACCGAGAACTCCGAGCTCGGCCTGGTGTACTGGGTGGCGACCTTGTACGCCTGGTTGAGCCGCAGGGTGAGATCGATCGTGGGGCCCGGCTCGGCCAGCACGTCGACCTGCGCCTGCTGGAAGATGGGAATGAGCTTGCGCAGGCACGGCGCGAGCTTCTGCTTGTCAGCCGGGCGGATCACCAGCGGGGGACCGTAGTTGGGGTAGCCGGCGTCGTAGACCAGCTGATACTTCACCGGTTTGCCCCACTGCGGCACGTCCTTCTCGTAGATGTACGGCTCGGCGTTGGCATAGCCGGCCACCGCCGCCTTGCCTCCGGCGGCCACGAAATGGGACGGCGAGCCGTCGTAGGATCCGTCCACCTGGCCGCGCTTCAGCAGCCCCGCCCCCACCAGATACTCCATGTAGGTGTTGCCGCCGAAGTAGAGCACCTTCGTGTCCGTCCGGCCGATGTCCTTGATGGTGTTGAAGGTGGGGTACGTGGCCGGGTCCCACAGGATGATCTGCGGGTGGATCTCCAGCAACGCCATGACCGCGAGGGTCGGCTGGGTGGCCGACATCTGGATGCCCTCGTCCATGCCGCCCAGCACGCCGAGGGTGATGCCGGGGTCGGTGTACAGCTGCGCCGACGACTGGGTGAAGCCGATCGCCGGCCCGCCCGCCCGCAGCTCCAGCGTGACCCCGGTGTCCTTGCCCCGGACGACCAGCGGCGCGCTCACCCGCTTCCTGCCGGCGTCGATGGCGGGGTTCGCGCCGAGCAGGTGGTACATCCCGCCTTCGACGGTGATGTGCGGCGTCCACTGGGTCTGCACCACGACGGTGGCCGGGCAGACGCCGCGCAGGTCGGTCGGGTCGCCGGGGTTTCCCGACGCCGCCGCCGGTTTCGGCTGGGGCGGCTGTTGCGTGCCGGTGCACGCCGCGAGCAGGAGGAACAGCCCGGCTATCGCCGTGGTCCTCGCCGTGTTACGTCCCGCATGCCGTGGCCGGCGCACGCGCATGGTGCCATCCTTCCGATGGGCGGCGATTGAATATTCGCGGCAGAAACCATGTCAAGCGCTGTTCCGATATTCCTGGTCCTGCGCGAGCGGAAGACAATTCCCGGAACTTACCATGCTTTCTCGGGCAGACGGCATTTCAGATGAGGGCCTATGACGCCTCTGTGGGTGGTTTGTCCAGTCGTGTGAGATTTAGATTCGGGAGAAGTTCACTAACGGCGACTTCCGTGGCAAATGGGTATGATCACCTTGCGGGTGCGTCGCCGCCGGGGACCTTATGCTCAAGCCTGGAGACCTCTGAATGACAGCAGACAACTCGACCACGGACCGGTGGCCGCCGGAGATCGACACGACCGTGGCACACTCGGCGCGGGTCTGGAACTACTGGCTGGGCGGCAAGGACCACTACGCGGTGGACCGGGAAGTCGGCGACCGGTTGAGCCGGATAAATCCGGACATCGCCTTGACGGCCCGTGCCGACCGCGCCTTTCTCCACCGCTCCGTGCGCCATCTGGTGGCCGAGGCGGGGGTACGGCAGTTCCTGGACATCGGCACCGGGCTGCCCACGGCGGGCAACACGCACGAGATCGCCCAGAGTCTGGCTCCGGAGACGCGCGTCGTCTACGTCGACAACGACCCCGTCGTCCTCGCCCACGCCAAGGCCCTGCTCGTGGGCACGCCGCAGGGCCGGACCAACTACATCCAGGCCGACCTCCACGACCCGGACACCATCCTGAGAGCGGCCGCCGACACGCTCGACTTCACCCAGCCGGTCGCGATCATGCTGCTGGGGATCGTCCACTTCATCAACGACGACGAGGAGGCGTACACGATCATCAAACGCCTGCTCGACGCCGTCCCCGCCGGCAGCCACCTGGCGCTCGTCCACATCACCGCGTTCTTCAACCCGGAGGCGAAGCGCGAGGAGGTACGCCACTGGAACGAGCACGGCACGCCCAAGCTGACCATCCGCACGCCCGAGCAGATCGGGCGCTTCTTCGAAGGTCTGGAGGTCCTGCCCCCCGGCATCGTCTCCACCACGCGTTGGCGCCCCGACATCGACGACGTCCCGGAAGTGGACGGATTCTGCGGGGTCGGCAGGAAGTAGGACCGTCCTGAAACTTTCACCGAGGGGAATCGGCGGCCGGCGCGCTCCGGCCACCCCATAACCGCCGGTGAGCGGAGAGGCCGGCCCCCTTATCAGCCGGGCGTTCGGCCTGGTTAGCGCGCGCCCGATTCCGGCCCGACGAATCCTCTGGTGGACGGCTCGGCGGTCTCCGGCGCAGGGTGATGCCGACGCCACGTCAGACAGAAGGGGACGGGAATTGTTATCCGACATCCTGCGACGCCGCACGACGAGGCTCCTGACCGTCGTTCTCACGCTGCTGGCCGCGGTCGCCCTGCCGGTCGCTCCGGCCCACTCGGCCACCGCCCAGGTGCCGATCTTCCTGGAGGTACGCGGGGACAACAGCCAGAAGCTGGCCGGCATCTACGGCTGGATCGAGTTCAACGACGGCACGACGTACACCTACCAGTTCTACCTGTGCCGCGAGTCGAGCTACAGCGCCGCCGGCGGGTACGTCCTGATCAACGACCGCGCCACCCTGCGCGCCTCGTACAGCCTGAACTGGGGCGACACGCCGATAGCCGAGTGCAAGTATCCGGCCCAGCTGTACGGCACGACGGACGCCGCCGGCGGCACCGTCAGGAACGTCACGGTCGAGGTGGAGGGCGTCAACTTCAACGGCCAGAACCAGGCCACCTGGAAGAGGAGGTCGTCCACCTACGACAACCCCTTCAACTGACGATCCTCTCGCCCACCGATCCGCGCACCACGATGTGCGTGCCCAGGATGACGTGCTGCGGCCGGCCGAGGTCCAGGGCCAGCCGCACGGCGGCGCGGCCCAGCTCCTCGGTGGGAATGTGCACCGTGGTGAGCCCGGGGACCAGGTCGGCGGCCAGCGGGATGTCGTCGTAGCCGGCGACCGACACGTCCTCGGGCACCCGCAGGCCCGCCTCGCGCAGCGCGGCCAGCACGCCGGCGGCGACCATGTCGGTGCCGGCGAAGATGGCGGTGAACTCCGTCCCCGCCGCCAGCAGCCGCCTGGTCCCCTCGTAACCGGCGGCGCGGGAGAAGTCGCCGGGCAGGACCAGGCCCGGATCGCAGGGGATCCCGAAGTCCTCGTGCGCGCGGCGGAAGCCGGTCACGCGGTCGATCTTGGTGGTGCTCTGGTCGTCGGCGGTGGCGGCGCCGAGGTAGACGATCCGGCGGTGGCCGCGCGAGAGCAGGTGGCCGGTCATGGCGTACGCGCCGGCCTCGTTGTCGTACTCGACGACGGTCGTCGGCACGTCGTCGCCGAGCGGCGGGCGCCCGCACAGCACGAGCCGGGAGCCCGCCTTGTCCAGGGCGTGCGCGAAGTGCGACATGCGCGCGCGGTAGGCGTCGTCGGCCGAGCCGCCGCCGACCAGGATCACCGCGTCGGCGCGCTGCTCGCGCATGGCCTCGACGACCGCCAGCTCGCGCGCCGGGTCGCCGTGCGTGGCGCACACCAGGCAGAGCCGGCCCTCCTCGGTGGCCTGCTGCTCGACGCCCTTGGCGACGTAGGCGAAGGAGGGCCCGGTGACGTCGTCGAGCACGAAGGCGACCATCTTGGTGCCGGCCCCGGACAGGGCGCGGGCGTGCACGTTGAGGACGTAGTCCAGCTCGCGCATGGCCCGCAGCACGCGGGCGCGGGTGGCCTGCGCGACCGGATAGTCCCCTTTGAGCACCCGGGAGACCGTGGACGCGGAGACCCCGGCGCGGGCGGCGACGTCGCGGATGGTGGCCCGCTCCAGGTCATCCACAGGCGCGGCGGGGTCCGGCTTCGGGGACGTCAGCTTTCGTGGCAAGGCGCACCTTTCGTCAGGCGGAGCAGCGCCGCGGAGTACGGCTCGGGCAGCACGACGCCGAGCGTGCCCGCCTGCCAGCCGGCCTCGGTCGCGGACGGGAAGAGCGGGGTCACCTCGTAACCGGCGGGCCAGGGGAGCTCGATCTTCGCGGACGGCCCGCCCCTGCGCCACACGGCGAGGTAGGCGGTGTCCCCGCAGTCCACGGCCAGGGCGAGGCGGTCGTCCCGCCAGCCGGGCAGCCCGAGCGGCCAGCGCGGCAGGCCGTGCGCCAGCTCGCCGCGGTAGGTCTTGTAGACGCCGATCGCCTCGGCGACCTCGGCCAGCCGCTCCGGGGCCAGCAGGTCGAGCCGGCCGCTGAGGTGGATGCGGCCGAGCATCGCGGTGACCATGGACCAGGCGACCCGCTCGGCGGGGTAGGCCCACATCGCGCCCTGCTCCGGCGGCACCGCGGCGGGCGCGGCGGCGGCGATGGCGGGCAGCAGCAGCTCGTCCTGCTGGTCGGTGAGCGAGGCGATGGAGTGCCTGGCCAGGGTGGCGCCGTCCAGCCGCATGCCGCCGGCCGCGCAGGACTCGATCACCAGACCGGGGTGGCGCTCCAGCAGGTGCTCGACCCAGGCGAGGTAGGCGCGGTTGTGTTCGAGCAGCCGATCGGCCGGGCCGACGTCGATGTTGTAGTCGAACTTGAAGTAGCCGATGCCGTGCTCGCGGACCAGCCGGTCGATCACGGCGTCGAGGTGGGCGACGGCGGCCGGATGGCTGAGGTCGAGCTGGTGGCGGCCCCACTCGGCCAGCCTGGTTCCGGCCCGTCGCAGGAACGCCTCGCCGGGCAGGACGACCCCGCTGCGTACGCCGATGACCTCGGGCTCCAGCCACAGCCCCGGGACCATGCCGTGACCCTTGATCGCGTCGATGACCTCGCCGATTCCCCCGGGGAAGCGCACGGTGGACGGCTCCCACGCGCCGACCGTGTCCCACCAGCCCGGCACGCCGCCGTCACCGGGCCCGGCCAGCGAGTCGTCGTACCAGCCGGCGTCGACGCAGAAGTACTCCGCGCCCGCCCGGGCGGCCGCCTCGACCAGCGGCAGCAGGCGCTCGGTCGAGGGATCGCCCATCAGGCAGTTCATGAAGTCGTTGAAGACCACCGGCAGCTCGGCGTTGTCGCGGTGCGGCCGGCGCACGGCCCGGCGGTAGGCGGTCAGGGCGGCGACGGGGTCGCCGGCCACGGTGAACGCGGCGGTCGCGGTGGTGAAGCTCTCGCCCGGCGCCAGCCGGGCCGACCAGCCGTGCTCGCGCTGGGACGGGCCCGACAGCGCCAGGTAGACGTCGTCGAACCGGTCGGCCAGCTCGGCGTGCCAGGGGCCGTTGTGCTCGATCTGCCAGGCGAGCGTGCCGCCGTCGCACTCCAGCCACCCGGTCGGCAGGTGCTCGGAGGAGGGCCACGAGCCGGTGCTGGTGAGCGCGACGCGGTTCTTCGTCCCGGTCTGGCCGAACCGCGTCATGCCGACGTCGTGCAGCTCCAGTGGCCGGCCCGACCAGCGGAACTCGCCGCTCCACGGGTTGCGGGCGCTCCACACCGTCAGATCCCAGGGCAGCCCGGCGAACGCGAAGCTCGACACGTGCTCCAGGACCAGCTCCTCCGTCGCGGTCACCGTCGACCAGCACCGGACGACCTGTCCGATCACTGGGCCGATCACTGGGCCGGTCGCTGGGCCGGTCGCTGGGCCGATCACTGGGCTGGCCGCTGGGCTGGCCGTTGGGCCGGTCGCTGGGCCGACCGCTGGGCCGACCGCCTGGAAGACGGTCGTCACGCGGACGCCGTCGCCGCCGGAGCGGATCGTCAGCCGGTCGTCCTCGGCGCGGTGGCTCTCGTAGCGCAGCTTCAGCCCGTCCACGTGCCGCTTGCCCGCCGTGCCGCTCCTGCCCCGGCCGGTCACCTCGATCTGCACCACCGGCAGCGCCGAGCGGCCGTTGCCCCGGAACGGGCCGATCGCCAGCAGCCGGGGCGGAGCGCCGGCGGTCAGGTCGAGGACGAGGTCGCGCCAGGTCACCTCCATCAGGCCACCCGGTCCAGGTCCTCGTGCGTCACCTGGTGCGCCAGCGGCAGCCCGGCGACCAGCCGTTCCAGCTCGTCCAGGGCGACGGCGCCCATCCGGGACAGCTCGTTGCCGTGCGAGCCGGCGATGTGCGGGGTGAGGAAAACGTTGGGCAGGTCGAACAGGGGCGAGTCGGGCTGCAGCGGTTCGGGCTCGGTGACGTCGAGGATCGCCGACAGCCGGCCGGCCTTCAGCTCGCTGATCAGCGCGCCGGTGTCGACGAGCGACCCGCGCGCGGTGTTGATCAGCACCGCGCCGTCCGGCATCAGCGCCAGCCGCGCCCGGTCGAGCATGTGCTCGGTCTCGGGGGTGGCGGGGGCGTGCAGGCTGACGATGTCGCTGCGGCGCAGCAGCTCCTCCAGCGAGACCTGCCGTACGCCGGGAACCCGGGTGTAGGGGTCGTACAGGCACAGGTCCAGGTCGTACGGCGCCAGCAGGTCGAGCACCTTGCGGCCGATGCGGGAGGCGCCCACGACGCCGACCGTGCGGCCGTTGTTGCCGATGCCGGGCTCGATCTTGCCCAGGGTGAAGGAGCGCTCGCGCCGGTAGCGCCGGTTGAGGGCGAAGACCCCCTTGCCGGCCAGCAGGATCGCGCCGACGGTGTACTCGGCCACCGGGACGGCGTTGGCCTCCGCGGCCGAGGAGACCAGCAGGCCGCGTTCCCACCAGGCGGGGCTGATCATGCCCTTCACCGAGCCGGCCGCGTGCAGGACGGCGCGCAGGCGGGGGGCGGCGGCCAGCAGCGCCTCGTCGATCGGCGGGCAGCCCCAGCCGGTGATGAGGACCTCGACGCCGGTCAGGTCCAGGCGCGGATCGTCGAACCGCTCGGCGACCACGGCGACGTCGATGTCGGCCAGCGTGTCCAGCCGCCGCAGCAAGGGCGCGGGGAAGAGCAGAGCGAGATGTTCCTCGCGCATGGCGAACAGCGCCTTCGGGCGTGGGGACACGGGGGAAGCCCTCCATTCGATAGAGACCGGTTTCTAAAGTAGGAGCGCGGCCCTTCGCGGTCAACGGGCAATCCCTGATTAACCTCTAGGGTGCGTCTTACCTGGATCTGTCGGTTGTCCTGCGCCGATCTGTAACGTCTCTGTAACGCAGCCTTGAACGTGCTGGCCGCTCGGACGTAGCGTTCGCAGCGACCGGTTTCTATCAACCTTGAGAGCCAGCCTGCTGCCGCCTCAGACGGGACTTCGGTGATGAGCACGCTACAGACGAGGCCAGAGCCTCAGACGAGACCGCCTTCCGGGGCGCCGGACCGGCGCCGCGTCCGACGCAGGGCGGTCCGTACGAACTGGACGATCGGGCTGCTCGCACTGCCGGCCGTCGTCTTCTTCCTTGTCTTCAGCTACCTGCCGATGTCCGGCCTGGTGGTGGCGTTCAAGGAGTTCGACGTCAACCTGGGGATCTTCGGCAGCCCGTGGAACGGGCTGGAGAACTTCACCTACTTCCTGGAGTCCGGGGACGCGGCGAGGATCCTGTTCAACACCCTCTTCCTCAACATCCTGTTCCTGGGCGCGACGCTGGCCGCCGGGATGGTTCTGGCGATCATGCTGAACGAGATCCGCAGCACCTTCTTCAAGCGGGTCTCCCAGTCCGTCGTCTTCTTCCCCTACTTCGTCTCCCCGGTCGTGATCAGCATCATCCTCCAGGTGCTGCTGGCCGGGGCCTCCGGCGGGGGCGGGGCGGTCAACGACGCCCTCGGGGGCCTCGGGTTCCCCGCCGTCGACTGGTACACGGAGCCGGGACCGTGGCCGTGGATCCTCACCGTGGTGAAGATCTGGCAGCTCGGCGGCTACCTGAGCGTCATCTTCCTGGCCGCGATCACCGGCATCCCCGAGGAGGTCTACGAGGCCGGGACGATCGACGGGGCCTCGCGGGCCCAGATGGCCTGGCGCATCACCCTCCCGCTGCTGAAGCCCACCGCGGCGGTCCTGCTGGTGCTGGGCGTCGGCCGCATCTTCTACGGCGACTTCGGCACCATCTACGCGATCGTCGGGGACAACGGCACCCTGTTCGACAGCACGGACGTCATCGACACCTACGTCTTCCGCGCCCTGCGCCAGCTCGGCGACTTCGGCACCACGGCCGCGATCGGCCTGTTCCAGTCGGTGGTGGGTTTCGTCCTCGTGGTGATCGCGGTGCTGATCCAGCGCAAGTACTCGAAGGAGACCAGCGTCCTATGAGCGGCAAGAAGCTGGAACCGTTCACGATCGTCAGCATCATCGGCGTCTCCTTCGCCGTGCTGGCCTGCGCGATCCCGTTCTGGATGATCATCTCGGGGTCCCTCACCAGCGAGTCCGAGCTCGCCACGACGGGCTACAGCCTGTTCCCCGCCGCCTTCGACCTCACCGCGTACAAGATGATCTTCACGGGCCCGGCGGTGCTCGACGCCTACTTCGCCAGCGTCTTCATCACGGTCGTGGGCACGGCGCTGTCCCTGGCGGTGACCTCGGGGCTGAGCTGGGTGATCGCCCGCAGGCTGCCCGGCATCAGCCGGCCGCTGACCGTCTTCTCCTACCTGCCGATGCTGTTCTCCGGCGGCCTGGTGCCCCTCTACCTGCTGGTCACGCAGTACCTGAAGCTGCAGAACAGCTACTTCTCGGTGATCCTGCCGCTGCTGGTCATGCCGTTCCTGGTCTTCGTCCAGGTCAGCGCGTTCCGCCAGCTGCCGGAGTCGATCTTCGAGTCGGCCAAGATCGACGGCGCGGGGGAGCTGCGCATCTTCTTCACGATCGCGATCCCGCTGTCCAAGCCGATCCTGGCCGTCGTCGGCCTGTTCTACGCCGTGCACTACTGGAACGACTGGTTCATGGCGCTGCTGTTCATCGACGACGTGCACAAGTTCCCGCTGCCCCTCGTGCTGCAGAACCTCATCTCCAACATCTCGTTCACGCAGATGCTGCCGCAGCTGGCCGAGGCGGCCACCCCCGTCTACCAGCTCCGCCTGGCTCTCACGACCGTCGCCATCGGCCCGATCCTGCTCGCCTACCCCTTCGCCCAGCGCTACTTCGTCAAGGGCATCACCCTCGGTGCCACCAAGGGCTGATCCCGCTCCCCCCACCTCAGGAGTTACCGTGTCCCACCACCTCATGTCGCGGCGCCGCCTGCTGGCCACCGGCGGCGGTCTGTCCCTGGCCGCCCTCCTCGCCGCCTGCTCGGACGACTCCCCGAAGTCGCAGGCCACCGGCGGCGCCCAGAGCGCCGGCGCGCTCGCGCTGAGCCTGCTGCTCCCCGGCGACGTCCCGGCCGGCTGGGACGCCGTCCTGGCCGAGGTCAACAAGAAACTCCAGGCGGACCTGGGCTTCACCATCAAGCCGCAGTTCATCCCGTGGACCAGCTACGGCCAGCAGGCACTGCTGAAGTTCACCGCGGGGGAGAAGTTCGACACCGCGCTGCAGGCGCGCTGGCTCAACATGACCCAGCTCGCGGCCAGCGGCTCGATCGTCGAGCTGAGCAGCCTGCTGTCGAGCGGCAAGTACCCCAACCTGACCGCCACGATCGACCCGAAGATCATCGAGCTCAACCGGTGGAGCGGCAAGCTCTACGGCCTGCCCCAGATCAACTCGGTCGCCCGCTTCCACCACTTCAGCATCCGCCAGGACTTGGCGGACAAGCTCGGCATGAGCGACATCACGGACTTCGCCGGGCTGGAGAAGTTCTGGTACGACGTCAAGCAGAAGAACAAGGACATCATCCCGATCGGCGTCAGCTCCCGGATGCCCAAGCTGCTGGTGGCCTGGAACCCGGTCGGCTGGCTCAACCCCTACATGTGGGACAACCCCACCATGAGCATCGCCTCCTTCACCGGCGACTCGCTCAACTTCGTCCTGGCCGCCGACGGCAAGCAGACCGGCTCGTCCAACCCGATCCCGTGGTGGGAGGCCCCGGGCATGGTGGACGCGCTGCGCAAGATCCGCAAGTACTACCAGGACGGGCTGATCAACAAGAACGCCCTCACCCTGGACTCCAAGGCGCTGGACTCCCAGTTCAAGGCCGGCCGCGTCGCCACCGGCTGGGCCATGACCGACGGCCTGTCCTCCACGGGGCTGCCCGAGCTGACCAAGAACGTGCCGGGCGCGATGATCGCGAACGTGATGCCGCTCAAGGGCGGCGAGAGCGCCAAGCCGTACCAGACCTTCCAGAGCGACAACTTCGTCGTGCTCAACGCCAAGGGCGAGAGCAACGAGAAGGCCATGCAGCTGCAGGACTGGGTGTCGATCAAGGAGAACCACGACCTGCTCAACTACGGCCTCCCCGGCAAGGACTGGAACCCCGTCGGCGACGACAAGTACGAGCAGCTGTCCACCTACGCCTTCCCCGGCTTCGCCCTCTCCTGGCGGGCCAAGCTGGAGCGCCGGGTCAAGGGCATGACCGAGTCCGAGGCCAAGTGGTTCGACTGGGCGCAGGACATCGACAACTTCACCGTCGACCCCTACGCCGGCTTCGTCCCCGATCCGGAGCCGATCAAGCGGGAGAACACCCAGGTCACCGCGGCCATGACGCAGTTCGCCAACCCGCTGTTCATCGGCGCCGTGGACGTCGACCAGGGGCTCGACAAGCTGAAGAAGGCGTTGGAGCGGGCGGGCCTGGCCAAGGTCCAGGCCGAGATGGCCAAGCAGGCCGACGCCTACCTGAAGGGCCAGTGACGATGGCGCTCCCCATCAGCCGGAGGACCGCGCTTGCGTCCTCCGGCACGCCGGCCGCCGCCACCTGGTCATGGAACGGCGAGGCCGCCGCCACGAAGGGCCGTGCCGCACGGCACCAGGTCCCGTGACCTCGTGACCGGCCGCCGCGTCCGCCTGGGAGCCCCGACCGAGGTCGCGCCCCTCAGCACCGTGGTGCTCTTCCTGGAGGACTGATGCACTCCTCGCCCGGGCCGTCGCGCCCCCTGGGCCGACGGCGTCCGGGCCGGGAGCATCTCGCTGATCGACCAGACCGTTACCGTTGTTCACCGTGCCTCGGGCCTGCGCCGAATAGTTGAGCTGTCCGCTGGAAAGAGTGTGGAGATCGTATGATCCGCAATCCCGTCCTGCCCGGTTTCGACCCCGACCCCTCGATCGTGCGGGTGGGAGAGGATTACTACCTGGCCACCTCGACCTTCGAGTGGTGTCCGGGCGTCCGCGTGCACCACTCCCGTGACCTGGTGAACTGGCGCCCGCTGGGCGGCGTCCTGACCGAGCGCAGGCTGCTCGACCTGTCCGGCGTGCCCGACTCGGGGGGCGTCTGGGCGCCCGACCTGACCTATCACGACGGGCTGTTCCACCTGGTCTACGGCGTGATGGACAACTACGCCCTCGGCTACAAGGACATCGCCAACTACCTGATCACCGCACCCTCGATCGAGGGGCCGTGGTCCGACCCGGTCCGGCTGCCGGGCCGCGGCTTCGACGCCTCCCTCTACCACGAGGACGGCCGGAGCTGGCTGCTCAACATGGTCTTCGACTCCCGGCCGGGCCGCGGGTTCGCCGGGATCGAGCTGCAGCCCCTCGACGGTGGCAAACCCGAGCTGATCCTGCCCAACCGCAGCGTCACCGAGGGCCCGCACCTCTACAAGATCGACGGCTGGTACTACCTGATGGTGGCCGAGGGCGGCACCGGCTACGAGCACGGGGTCACGGTGCTGCGCTCCCGCTCGATGTCGGGGCCGTACGAGGAGGACCCGGCGGGGCCCATGCTCACCTCCCGTCACGACCGCAGCCTGGAGCTGCAGAAGGCCGGGCACGGCTGCCTCGTGCGGACGCAGACGGGGGAGTGGTACCTGTCCCACCTGATGGCCCGGCCGTACCACAACGGCCGGTGCGTGCTCGGGCGCGAGACCGCGCTGCAGCGCGTGACCTGGGAGGACGGCTGGCCGCGCGTGGCGGGCGGCGTGCCCGCCGTCGAGGTGGCCGCGCCCGAGCTGCCCGCGCACCCGTGGCCGGCGAGCGAGGGCTGGAACGGCTCGCCGTCCGCCGGCGGGCTCGGCCCGGACTGGAGCACGCTGCGGCGGCCCGCCTCGCCCGACTGGCTCTCCGCCGACCAGGGCGGGCTCACCGTCCAGGGCGGTCAGTCCCCGTACGGCCTGCGCACCCCGAGCCTGGTCGCCCGCCGGGTCACGGACCGCACGTGCTCCCTGGAGACGGTCATGCGGTTCGAGCCGGACAGCGTCCACCAGTGGGCGGGCATCGTCGCCTACTACAACTCGCGCAACTGGCACTACCTGGCCGTGACCGCCGACGGCCTGGTGCTGACCACCAGCGACCAGGGGACCCGCACCGAGCGCCTGCTCGGTCCCGCGGGAGGCCCCGCGGGAGGCCCTACGGGAGGAGAGGTCGAGCTGCGCGTGGAGTTCGACGGGCCGGTCGTGCGCTTCAACCACGGCCCGGACCTGGACGCCACGATCCTTTCGGACGAGCACGCCGACGAGTTCATCGACGGGAAGGTGCGGGCCTTCGGCTTCACCGGCGCGTTCGTGGGGTTCTGGGTGCAGGACCTGGCGGGGGAGGGCTGCTCGGCGCGCTTCGAGCGGATCAGCTACCGCACATGAGCAACAGCATCTCAAATGTGCACGTCGAGACCTGGGGCAGCGGCGGCCCGCCGCTGCTCCTGGTGCACGGCTGGGGCGGCGACCACCGGCTGTGGCGCGCCCTGGACTTCGGGGGCCGCCGGGTGATCGCCCCCGACCTGCGCGGCCACGGCCGCTCCCCGGTTCCGGCGACCGGGTACCGGCCCGTCGACCTGGCCCGCGACCTGGTGCCGCTGCTCGACGAGCCGGTGCTGGCCGTCGGGCACTCCATGGGCGCCCAGGTGGTCACCGCGCTGGCGGTCGAGCACCCGGAGCTGGTCAGCGGGCTGGTCGTCGTCGCTCCCGCCTACGGCGCCGACGAGGAGGAGGAACGGCTCATCCCCGGGCGCCTGGCGGCGTTGCGCGCCGACGGCGTGGCCGCCGCGCTGCGGCAGCTCGGGCCGCTGCCCGCGCCGATCACCGGGCAACTGCTGGCCACGCCCGGTCACGTGCTGGCCGAGTGCTACGCCGGGATGTACACCGTGCCGGGCGCGTTCGGGGTGCGCCGGGAGTCCGAGCGGTATCTGGCCGGACGCGCCTGCCCGGTGCTCGCCGTGCACAATGTGCCGGAGGCCGCGCGGTGGGAGGCGGGCCTGACCGGCCACCCGCGCTCCAGGACCGTGGTGTGGCCGCAGGCCGGGCATTTCCTGCATGTGGAGCGTCCGGCGGAGTTCGTGGAACTGGTGGCCGGCTGGGGCGGGTGAGTCTCCTGGGGCCGGTGCCTCGCCCCTGACTGTGGCCTTCACAACTCGGGTTCGGCAAACGTGAAGACCATCACATACACTCTGACCAGCGGTTACGCGGTGGCCGTTCGTGCCGCCGCCCGGCCTCAGCGCAGCGGCCGGGCGGTCACGGGTGCGTGTGTAGCGCGCCCGCCGCCCGCGTCGGTGCCCTTTCGCAGCAGGGCTGAGCCCAACGAGAAGAAGAATCATGCGAAGTCTCGCGTTCGTCATAGCCGGGGTCGCGCTGGGCGCGGCCGCCTGCGGTGCGTCCGCCAGCAGCGAGTCTGCGGCGGATCTCACCATCGGCCTGTCGGTCTCGACGATGAGCAACCCGTACTTCGTC
Source organism: Nonomuraea angiospora (assembly GCF_014873145.1). Classification (NCBI taxonomy): domain Bacteria; kingdom Bacillati; phylum Actinomycetota; class Actinomycetes; order Streptosporangiales; family Streptosporangiaceae; genus Nonomuraea; species Nonomuraea angiospora. The sequence goes on from NZ_JADBEK010000001.1 coordinate 12,625,442, forward strand.
CAGTTCCGCGACGGGGCGGAGGCGGCCGCTCAGCGTTTCGGGGCCAAGCTGTCCGTCTCCGACGCGCAGAACGACGCCTCGCGGCAGGCGGCGCAGGTCCAGGGCTTCACCAGCCGGAGGATGAGGGCGGTCATCATCAACCCGGTCGACTCCAACGCGCTCGCCACGCAGGTCAAGGCGGCCAACCTGGCCGGCATCCCGGTGATCGCGGCCGACCGCGCCATCAACCACGCCTGGGTGGCGGAGACCCTGACCTCGGACAACGCCGCCGGGGGCCGGCTCGGCGCGCAGGAGCTGGCCAAGCAGATCGACGGGAAGGGCGACGTGGTCGTGCTCCGCGGCACGGCCGGCACCTCCGCCTCCCGGGACCGCAGCAAGGGCTTCGACGACGGTCTCGCCGCGTACCCGAAGATCAAGGTCGTGGCCACGCAGCGGGCCGACTTCGACCGGGCCAAGGGCCAGAACGTCATGACGGGCCTCATCCGGTCGCATCCCGGCCTCGACGGGGTGTTCGCGGAGAACGACGAGATGGCGCTGGGCGCGATCCAGGCCCTGGGGCCGAAGGCGGGCCACCGCGTCAAGGTCGTCGGCTTCGACGGCACGCCGGACGGGATCAAGGCGGTGCGGGCGGGCACCATGGCCGCCACGGTCACCCAGCAGCCGCGGCTGATCGGCTGGCAGGCGGTGCAGGACGCCATCAAGGCGGCCAGGGGTCAGACGGTCGCCAAGACGGTGGCGGTCCCGGTGAAGCTGGCGACCAAGGAGAACGCGCACGAGTTCTGGACCTTCTGAGCCAGAGAGCGTAGTTACCGGTTCCTATCAGAGTGCGCTCAGCGTAAATGCGGACCGGCGGGGCAGCAAGAGGGGGAAAGCGCATTCCGATCTGCGCGATCGTCAATCATGCGTGTGAGCAGGTAAAACGTTCGGCCTGAGTTGATCGCCTGTGTAACGCCTGGGTAACGGGTGCTTGTCGGGCCTCTCGCTGCGGCCTAATCTCCGGGGAGAACGTTTTCTATCGGGAGATCCGCCATGCTCATACGGCACCGGTTAGGCGGCCCGCTCGCCGCGATCCTGCTGCTGCCCTTCCTCGCCGCGCCCCCCGCGATGGCCGCCCCCTTGCCCGCCGGATACGTGGACGTGGTCACGTTCGGCGACACCGACTCCGAGAGCGCGCACGCGCTGCAGGCGGCCTCCACCGCGGTGGTCGAAGGGGCGCTGGGGGAGCCCGCCCGCGTCGCCAAGCCGACCTCCCCGGCCACCGTCAAGGGCGGTGAGCTGCGGTTCAGGGTCGCGGTCGATCCGGTCGCGCAGAACTACTTCACGCTGAAGTTCTGGGGGAGCGACGCCTCGCCCTACAAGACGATCGCCTACGTCAACGGCGAGCAGATCGGCTACCGGCGCTCGGGCGACTACGAGGCGATCAACCTCGGATCGAGCAGGGCGCTGCCGGGCCGGTTCTACTACAACACGATCATGCTGCCGCTCGGCCACACCCTGGGCCGGCGGGTCGTGGAGATGACCGTCCGGACGTACGACGCCGGGTTCGCCCAGCCCGTGACCGCCGACTCGCGCGGCTACTACCGGGCCTACACGCACACCACCGCGTACCTGGACGTCTCCGGCGAGAAGCAGGGGACGGTCACCCCGGACACCACGCCCGCGCCCGGGCCGTCCGACGCCGAGAAGCAGGCGATGGTCGACCGCTACAGGAAGAGCCAGATCGACCTGTTCAACCAGTACAGCGCGCAACTCGACGCCTCGCCGGCGGCGAAGCTGTCGATCGTCCGCTACCAGGACGACCTGCGCTTCTACGCCTCGGCGCTGCTGGAGCCGTGGGCGCCGGCGAACACGCCCGAGCTGAGGAAGGCGGCGCTGGGACGCCTGTTCAAGGCGATCGACAACCACGTCAAGGACTACTACGCCGACACCCGGCTGCTGCTGCGGGGCGGCCACCAGGGCGACTGGGGCGGCTACTACGGGGCCCTGGGCGAGGCGCTGTACATCGTGGAGAACCTGATCCCCGAGGTGTACGGCGCGCAGGAGTTCGAGGCGTTCCTGGACGAGCCCTTCGTCACCGGCACGCAGGACGGGCCGTCCTCGCTCAAGGGCGTGGACTGGGACGGCGGGGAGCTGTCCCGGCGCGAGGCGTACGAGCGGGTGCTGAAGGCCAACTTCGACTTCGCCCGCGCGCGGCTGTCCTACATCTACAACCAGGTGATGTACACCTACGAGGGCGCGTGGGAGGCGCACGAGGGTCTGCGGGTGATCGGGTCGCGCTTCTACGAGGGCAAGGCCAGGAGCCACCGGATCCTGCTGGAGGCGCTCGGCGTCGAGCCCTTCCTCGGCGAAGAGGTGCTGGTGGGGCCCGACGGCAAGGACCTGGACCTCTACCACTCGCTCTTCTACCACGACACCACCGCCCGCTTCACCGACGACTTCGCGCAGATCGTGGGCAAGGGCCTGGCCAGGAGCAAGCTCGGCCCCGACGGGGGCGTGGTGCGCCGCCTGCCGTACGGCGAGCACTACACCGGCATCACCAAGGCCGGGCTGACCAGGGAGAACACCTTCGTCGCCAACTACGGCGAGGCCACCAACTACCTGCCGGAGTACTTCTTCCGCACCTGGGGCCACAAGGGCGACGAGAAGCTCAACGACGAGATCCTCAAGCTGGCGCTGAAGAACCTGCACGCGCGCGGCTTCACCCGCTACACCGGCACGGACGACAACGGCAAGCGGGTGGCCCTGGCGGAGATGGCCGTGGACGAGCGCAACGCGACCTACCCGGGCTGGCCCGCCTACGCCCTGCGCAACACCGAGGGCCGCACGATGGAGTACGTCACGCTGGACAAGCACCTGGCCGAGCACGCCGAGCGCTACGCGGGCCCGGAGTGGGAGCCGTACCGGCGCTACGCGAACGAGGCGGCCGGGTTCGTCCAGCAGCAGCTCGCCGACAACCAGTACTTCAACACCTTCTCCTCCGTGGAGGCGAAGCGGAAGTACGACATGTGGCTACCCGAGACCTACGCCTACCTGCGCGCCCGTCCGGCGGCCGGGGCCGTGCTCCCGCAGACGGACTTCGCCGCGTACACGCCCGCGGAGCTCGCCGCCCTGGGCGTCGACCCGGCCCGCTACGAGCGGTTCGCGTTCGCGGACGTGGACGACATGTTCGTCTCCGTCCGCGACGGCGACACCCGGATCTTCGGCTCGCTGTACGAACGGCAGCGCGGCGTGGCCGGCAACGGGCGGCTGCACGTCCTGGCCAAGGACCACCACAACGTCGTGCAGCTCGCCACGGACACGCAGTTCGCCTACCGCGACTACAACCTGCGGATGGACAACATCGACGTCGACTTCATGGAGGACCAGCAGAAGGGCGACGGCGGCCTGCCGCAGGCGCTGGCCGGTGAGATCCTGCCCGCCGCCCACCAGCCGGGCGTGGGCACCGTGCGGCGGGAGAACTACGAGTTCGACACCCCCTACTCCGGGTACGCCGACTTCCTGACCGCCCGCTACGGCGACTACGTCTTCGCCTTCAACACCACCCGGGACGAGTATGGCAACAAGCGCTCGTTCTCGCTGGACGTGCCCGGCGACGCGGTGGACCTGGTGTCGGGCAGGCGCGTGGCCGGGGGCGCGGTGAGCGTGCCGCCCGAGACCGCGATGGTGCTGAGGCTGGACGGCGGCGTGGCCGAGCGGCCGATCCCGCACCACGTGGACTTCGTCCAGGCGCTGCGGGACCGCGACGGCGTCACCCTCACCTGGAAGCCCGCCGCCGGCGCCGAGTCGTACACGATCAGGCGCGACGGCAGGGTGATCGCCGCCGGGGTCCGCGGCACGACGTACGAGGCCGGCAGGCAGTCCGGCGCGTACACCGTGACCGGCGTGAACCGCCACGGCTCCGGCTGGGCCTCGCAGGCCGTCCGGCCGCCCGCCGCGCCGGTGGACCGCGTCGGCGAGGTCGCGGGCCGCGTCAAGGCGGACGGGCACCGCGTCGAGCTCACCGGGGGCGACGGCAAGGGCCTCGGCGACGGCGACGACTACTACCTGGACAAGCGTGACATCAAGGACAGCCTGCTGTTCTCGAACGAGGTGCTCACCGGCAGCGGCTCGGTCAGCGCCCGGATCGAGCAGGCGCGGGGCCCGGCCAGTGGCGTGATGCTCCGGGCCGACGCCCGCTACATCTACTTCGGCGCGGACGCCTCGGGCCGGCTCGTCCTGCGCAACCGCACCCGAGACTCCCGCCACGACTGGCAGGACGACCGGCGCAGCCCGATCGACGCCGGCATCCAGGGATACACCGCGGCCGAGTACCCGTTCGTCAAGCTCGTACGGGACGCCGACGCCCAGATCGTGCGGGCGTGGGCGAGCAAGGACGGCCGGTCGTGGTCGTACGTGGCGGAGCTGTTCACGCCCTTCCCCGAAGGCGTGTACGCCGGGGTCGCGGCGGCCACGGCGGCCACGTTCACCCACGTCACGGTGTCGCCCGACCGCGAGGGGACGCTGTACGCCCGGGTGGAGCGGGCCCGCGACCGCGTGACGCTGCGCTGGAGCAAGCCGGACGCCGCCACCCGGTTCACCGTCTACCGCAAGGACGGCGCGGGCGCCCCCTGGCGCCCGGTCCTGTCGAGCGCGCTGACCTTCGACTTCACCGACGAACCGCTGCGGCACGGCACCCGCTTCTACCGGATCGCGGCGATCGGCGCGGACGGCGCCGAAGGGCCGGGCTCGGGCCTGCTGATGGCGGCGGCCGAACCGCTCGCCACCGTGATCGCCGAGACGGAGAAGCTGCCCGCGGCCGACTACACCAAGGGCAGCTACCACCTGCTGACCCGGGCGCTCGCCGAGGCGCGGGCGGGCGGCGACGAGGACGCGCTGATCGACCGGATCTACGCCGCCGTCGAGCAGCTCGTGCCGGTCGGCACGCTGCTGAAGAAGGTGACCGTCGAGCCGTCCATGGTGGAGGCGTCCACCGAGGCGTGGGGAGGCGGCGGCACCAAGGCCCAGAACGGCTGGCGCGCCTTCGACGGCGACCCGGCCACCGCCACCGACACCACCACCTCGGCGGGCTGGATCGACGTGCGCCTGCCGGCGGCGGTGGCGCTGGACGCCATCCGCTACCACCCGCGCTCCACCCACGTCACGCGGCTGAACGGCGCCGTGTTCAGGGGATCCGCCGACGGCGGCGCCACCTGGACCGACCTGCACACGGTCAGCGGGGTCGACACGGCGCGGTGGTACTCCGCCGCGCTCGCGCGGAGCGCGGCCTACCCGTGGCTGCGCGTCGCCTTCCCGTCGGGCAACGCGAACGTGGCCGAGATCGAGTTCCTGTCCATGGGCGACGACCGTACCCTGCTCGACCTGCTCATCGAGGAGGCCGAGGCCGTCGACCCGAGCCGCCGCACCCCCGAGCTGACCGCCGCGCTGGAACACGCCCGCTCCGAGCTGAGCGGTCAGGAGCAGATCGACGCCGCGGCCGAGCGGCTGCGCGTCGCCCTCGCGAGCCTGTGACCCCCCGCGGTACGGCTCGCACCCGTCCGGTGCGAGCCGTACCGCACCTCCAACACCCCCTAAGGAGAGGTCATGTCCGCACGCACCCCCGCCGTCACCCGTCGCGGCGCCCTCAAGGCCGTGCTGGCGGCCGGCGCCGGCGCGGCCCTGCTGGGCCGCGCCGACCCGGCCGCCGCGGCCAGCCACCCCGGCCTGCTGCACACGCAGGCCGACTTCGACCGCATGCGATCGATGGTCAACGCCGGAGCCCAGCCCTGGAAGGCGGGCTGGGACCGGCTCGTGGCCAACTCCCACTCCCAGAGCACCTGGACGCCCAACCCGCAGGCGACCATCGTCCGCGGCGGCGACGGCCAGAACTACGGGATCCTCTACAACGACATCCACGCCGCCTACCAGAACGCGCTGCGCTGGAAGGTCAGCGGCAGCACCGCGCACGGCGACAAGGCCCGCGACATCCTCAACGCCTGGTCCGGCACGCTCACCACGGTCACCGGCAACGCCGACCGGTTCCTGGCCGCGGGCATCTACGGCTACCAGTTCGCCAACGTCGCCGAGATCATGCGCGGCTACGGCGGCTTCGACCTGGCCCGCTTCCAGCGGATGATGCTCAACGTCTTCCACCCGCTCAACGAGAGCTTCCTGACCAACCACAACGACGCCTGCATCACCAACTACTGGGCCAACTGGGATCTGTGCACCATGAACTCGATCCTGGCCATCGGCGTGCTCTGCGACCGGCAGGACCTCATCGACCGCGCCGTCACCTACTTCAGGACCGGCGCGGGCAACGGCTCGATCATGCACGCCATCCCGTTCCTGCACGGCGGCGGGCTCGCGCAGTGGCAGGAGAGCGGGCGCGACCAGGGCCACACCATGATGGGCGTCGGCCAGATGGGGGCCTTCTGCGAGATGGCCTGGAACCAGGGCATCGACCTGTACGGCTACGACGGCAACCGGTTCGCCAAGGCGTGCGAGTACATCGCGAAGTACAACCTGGGCGAGGACGTCCCGTTCACCGCCTACACCTGGGGCACCGGCCAGAACTGCGCCCAGCAGACGCACACCGCGATCGCGGCGGCGAGCCGCGGCGAGGTGCGGCCCGTCTGGGAGACCGTCTACAACCACTACGCCGTCAGGCGCGGCCTGGCGATGCCGTACTCGGCCGCGTTCGTCGCCAAGGTGCGGCCAGAGGGCGGCGGCGGCGACTACGGGCCCAACAGCGGCGGCTTCGACCAGCTCGGGTTCGGCACGCTCACGCACGCCAGGGTCAGGTGAGCGTGTCCAGCGACGCCCAGACCTGCCTTCACGGCCTGGGCCTGACCCCGTACCCCCGCCTTCACTGAAGGTGATCATGTCCTTTCTTTCCGGTTGTTTCCGGGAGATCGCCGGATCTTCACCGCTACGATCCGGCTTTTCCGGAAGTAAAACCGAGAGAAAGAGAGACGGACCCCTATGTGGATCGCACTGGGCGTGATCGTCGCACTGGTCGCGGGCGTGGCCCTGTGGTGGAGGTTCCGAGATCCGCTCAGAGGCGAGGACTTCTACAAGTTCCACGTCGAACGCAAGTGGGCCTGGGAGCTCGTTCTCGATGACGAGCAGGAGCGGGCGTTCATGGCCGGGCTGGAGGCGTACGACGCGGAGAGCACCGTCTTCCCGCACCGGGAGGCCGGCGCCCTGCGCGTCTACCACCCGTCCATGATGATCTCCCTGTTCCTGCTCGCCGAGCAGTTCGCCGAGCTGGGGCCGCAGGCCCTGGCCGACCCGGCGGGCGCCGTACGCCACCTGATCGACCGCGCCGCGCAGAGCGAGACCGGCGGCGTGCTGCACCTCGACGACGACTGGATGGCCGAGCCGGTCGACGGCATGGACAAGTACGACTTCACCAGCGCGATGATGAGCGCCACGCACGCCCAGGGCGTGGACGGCGGCGTCGGCGGCTACGGCGACGAGGACGGCGGCTACGGCATGCTCACCGTGCTCGCGGAGATGCCGCGGCACGTGGCGCGCATGTACGACGACGCCCACAGCCACGCCGCCCCCGGCGAGATCCGCAACCGGCTCGACGTCTACAAGGCCGTGATCGAGGAGCCGGAGCCCGAGTTCGTGGCGGGGCTGGAGAGCGCCGACGCCGAGCGCAGCCGCTTCACGAACACGCTGATGTACGACTACGGCCGGGTGCTCGCCGGATACCGGTCGATGCGCCCGCGGCTGCCGCACGCGCAGCCGTCCGACGTCCTGTCCATGGTCATGGCGCGCATGCTCTCGGACAGCCTGCCCGGCATGACCTGGACCCGGCAGCCGTCGACCGAGCAGTACCAGCGCGCTCTGGAGCTGATCTCAACGAGAGGCTGACCCGCCGCGGGCGAACCGGCCCGCGAAGCTCCGCACGTCCGCCGACCTGCCGGCCAGGTCGGCCGCCCACTTGACCGCCGTTTTCAGCGACGGCTCCGGGGCGTGGTAGGACCTGTCGACCGACCACCACCAGGCCCGCTCCCGGGGCGGCTCGGCGGCCAGCTCGGCCGCCGCCAGCCCCGGCGGGTGGCCCGCCCGCTCCCAGAGCTCCTCCCACTGCGCGCGGCGCAGGCGCAGGTAGAGCAGGTTCTTGAGGTCGGCGAGCACGCCGAGGTCGTTGACGGTGGCCTCGGACAGGTCCAGCCCGTACAGGCGCGGGCACGACACGAGCGGCGCCAGGTCGACGGGGTGCGCGGTGCGCAGCGTCAGCAGGCGCAGCGTGGCGTGGCCCGCCAGCGGCCACAGGTTGATCGTGTCCATGGCCAGGTCCAGCAGCTCCACCGGCGTGTCGCGGAGCGGGCCCAGGTCCGCTCCGGGCACGTTCTCCACGGTGATCTGCCACAGCGTCGGCGTCCCGCGCAGGGGCCGGAAGTCGGCCAAGGGGGCGTTGAGCACCGTCAGGCGTTCGATCCCGGGGCGCATGCCGCGCATGGAGGCCGCGTCGGCGCCGGCGACGACCAGCGCGCGGGGCTCCTCCTCCGGCTCCTCGACGTCGATCCACAGCTCGCCGTCCTCGACCCGGTACGCGCCCGCCCGCAGCGCGGCGACGTGCCGCCGCAGCAGGCCGGTCACCGAGTCGGCGACGTAGGCCGGGCCGTCGTGGTGGTGCGCGCCGATGCGGATGACCTGGCCGGAGCGCCCGCCGGGGCCCGGCGCGAGGTCCACGGCCAGGAAGTCGCCGCCGGTGCTGGTGGCGAACGGGATCCAGCCCGGGTGGTCCGACGCCCGGCGCACCGCCAGCCGCGGGCCGGCGCTGGTGATCAACGGGTTGCGCAGGTGGTCACGCCAGGCGCGGCCCGTGGCCCACCAGCGGTTCTCCGGGCGGCTCTGGCTCACCAGCCTTTCCAGGCCGAACCAGGGGTACCGCTCCAGCAGCCCCTCGCCGCCGTCGCCGTCGATGTGCGCGTACAGGGCGCGCAGGTCGTCGGGGAGCCCCATGGCGAGCTCGGCCCGGCGCGCCTCGGGCAGCGCGGGCGGCGGCGCGTACGTGTCCCGCCCCAGGATCCGGTCCCGCTCGCGCAAATAGGCGCCGAGCAGGGCGACCGCCTCCCGCGGGTCGCCCGCCTGCGTGGACTCCACCGGGCCCGGCTGGAACGCGGCCGGCTCGGCCGGGAGCGCGTGCCGATCGAGCACGTACAGGAAGCCGCCGTCGGGGGCCCGCTCCAGCGACTCGCTGACCACCGCCTCGAACCGCCCCTTGGCCTCGACGACCAGCTCGACGGTCAGATGATCGCCGGCCGGCGCGGCCAGCGTGTGGACGGCGCACAGCTCGGCGTGCAGATCGACGTCACCGCCGCCGGCGCCGCGCTCGTACGTCAGGCCGCTGTGCCCGGACCCGCCGCCGCCGGTCGCGAACCCCCGAAACTCGGCCCTGCGCCACTTCGGGGGCGCCGCCGCCGCGATCTTCTCGGCCATGGAACGCAGTACGTCGTCGATCACGCGGCCTTTCCCACCCGACTCGATCTTGTGAACCGCTTTGTCGGTGATGATCTCTAATCTCCCGCCCATGACACAAGTGAGCCCCCCTCACCTGTCTGGCCGACCACGTGATCACGCTGGACGAGGCCGAGTGCCCCCGATGCGGCACGACGCCCGATCGGCCTCGGACGCCCGGCCTTCGCATCAGCCTGGAGCGGGAACGGAGACGCATTTGCCTCCTGACGCCGGATACTGAACCGGATAAGCTTGGGTAGTGATCCTTGATCAAATCCTGATTTATCCGCTGAAATCGGGTCAGGGTTGGGCGCGGTCCGAGGCGGTCGTTCACCCTTGGGGCCTGGACGGGGACCGGCGGTGGGCGGTCGTCGACGAGCAGGGCGACAATCTGTGGCTGGGCGAGTACCCGCGCCTGGCGTCCGTGGCCGCGCACCCCACCGACGAGGACGGTCTCCGGCTCGCGGCACGCGGCATGGAGCCCCTGACCGTGCCGCCCGCCACCGGCGCGGCCACGCCGGTCGGTTTCACCGGCCTGGACAAGGCGGTGCTCGCCGACGACGCCGCGCACGCCTGGTTCAGCGAGCTGCTGGGACGTCCGGCCCGGCTGGTGTGGCTGGACGACCCCCTGGGGCGGTCGATCGACCCGGCGCACGGTGGGTTGCCGGGTGAGGTGGTGAGCTTCGCGTGGGACGCGCCGCTGCTGCTCGTCTCGGAGTCGTCCGCGCTCGCCCTGGACGGCTGGCTGGCCGAGGAGGCCGCCAGGCACGGGGAGGAGCCGCCCGGGCCGTTGTCGCGGGTACGGTTCCGTCCCAGCGCGATCGTCGCGGGCGCGGAGCCCTTCGCGGAGGACGGCTGGCGCGAGGTGCGGATAGGCGCCGTCCCCTTCCGGGTCTCGGAGATCTGCGACCGTTGCGCGGTGACGACGATCGATCCGGAGACCCAGGAGAAGGGCAAGGAGCCGCTGCGGACGCTGGCCCGGCACCGCAAGTGGGACGGCAGGACCTGGTTCGGCATCCGCCTCGTCCCCCTCGACCTGGGCACGATCCGGGTGGGCGATCCGGTCAGCGCCCGCTGACCGGACCGGAAGCGCGGGTCCGCGCGGACCGAGGCGCTGTCCGGCCGCTGCCGACTGCCGGCGGCGCGTCAAGACGCTGCCGGTGACGTTCGAGCGCGCGGAGTGGCGGACGCCCGTTAGGGCTCACTCGGGCTTGTTGCCGGCCGGGCCGCCGACGGTGAAGCGGGTGGTTACCCCCTCGTACATCAGATGGGCCGTGAGCCCTTCGGAGGCGTGGGGCAGGTTGTGGCAGTGGTCCATCCAGACGCCGGGGTTGTCGGCGACGAACGCGATCTCGTACGTCTGGCCGATCCCGACCTCGAGGGAGTCCACCCACCACGGGCTGCCGGTGGCGGCCACGCCGTCGCGCGTGAGCACCACCGCGTGGTGGCCGTGCAGGTGCATGGGATGCGCCTCGCCGCTGTTGTTGGAGATGCGCATCCGCACCACGTCACCCTCGCTCACGTGGAACATGGGCACGTCGGGATAGAGGTGGCCGTTGATCGTCCACCACACGCCGGGGACCCCGTCGAGGAAGCCGGGGCGGCGGCCCACGTCGTAGTCGAAGCGCCGGTCGGCCTCGGCCGGGTCGAACCCGAGCGGCGCCCGGGTGCCGTAGGTGAGCGGGTCGAGCGTCGCCGCCGGTCGCGGCACCGGGGGCGCGTCGTACGACGTCGAGCCGAGCACGACGCCGGCGGGGCCGCCGAGGTGGATCCGCACGGGGGAGCCGTCCGCGGGCATGGTGACCTCCAGGTCGGCGCGTCCGCCTGCGGCCACCGCGACCGCCTGGTCCCGCACCGGTGCGGGCCCGCTGACCTCGGTGCCGTCCACGGCCACGAGCCGGTACGGCGCGCCGCTCACCCAGGCCGGCATGACGCCGTACTCGGTGTTGATCACCCGCACCCTTGTCCGCGCGCCGGGCGCCGCCTCGACATGGAGGTCGCCCTCGCGCCCGTTGACGGTGCGGACGCCTCCGTACAGGTGCACCAGTGCCACGACGTCCTTCGCCTGCTCCTTGCTGCCCGGTGCGACGACCAGCGCTCCGAGCAGGCCGCCGCGGACCTGTTCGTGCGACATCTGGTGCGAGTGGTACCAGAAGGTGCCCGCGCGGTCGGCGACGAACCGGTAGGTGAACTCCTTGCCGATGCCGACCGCGTCCTGGGTGACGCCCGCGACGCCGTCCGCGGCGTTGGGCACGTCGACGCCGTGCCAGTGCAGCGTGATGCCGCCCGGCACCGACTCGTTGACCAGCCGGACCTGGACCAGCTGGCCCTGGACGGCCTTGATGACCGGGCCGGGCGACTGCCCGTTGAGCGTGTAGCCGTCGAAGGCGCGGCCGGAGGCCAGCCGGAAGCGCTGCTTGCGGGCCACCACGGTCACCGTGACGTCGGCCGGGCGGTCCGCGTCGGCGACCAGTTCCGTCACGTCCCGCCCGCCGTGATGGGCCGCGGCGCCGCCCGTCGGACGTGCCCCGTGGTGGGCCGCGGCGCCGCCCGTCGAATGGGCCGCGGCGCCGCCCGTCGAGTGCGACCCGTGGGAGCCTTGAGGCCCGCCGCCGTAGTCCGCGTACCCCATGTCCATGACGGAGTACGCGGACGGCAGCAGGCTGGCCTGCCAGAGCCAGATCAGCGGCCCGAGCACGGCCGCCGTCGCGGCGCACGCGACGGCGGTGCGGACCCGGCCGCGACCCGGGCGGTTGCGACGCACGGGACGCTCCGTCAGCCGCGGGCCGCGTGCTGCGACCCCGGCACGGCGGCCGGGCTCACGGCAGGATTCACGGCAGGGCCCCGGCGCGCCGCGTAGAGCGCCGCGGTGAACAGCAGCAGCGCGTTGAGGCCGTGGACGAGGCCCACCATCGGGATGCTGTGGCCGACGAGGCCGAAGGCGATCTGCAGGACGACCAGCAGCAGCACCAGCCCGGCCGCCTTCACGGCCCCGGGGAGCTTCGCCCAGAACGAGGAGATCAGCAGGAGCAGCGCGAGGACCGGGATGACGAAGATCCCGTTCATGCCGTGGACCATGAGCCCGAGGCCCTCGGCGAACGGCGGCTCGCCGCTCTCCATGAGCGTCTTGTCGACCACGCCGCCCCCTTCGACCCACAGGCCGAGCCCGGCGTCGGCCCAGACCACCATCGACGCCTGCACGGCGACCTCGATCGCCACCAGGTAGGCCAAGACCTTGTAGACGTGTTTCATCGCACCCTCCCTGTCCGGTGTTGTCGCGAGTCACGTTAGGGAGGGTGACTTGGGGCGGAATGGTGGCAGACTTGGGACGGACTGAGAAGAGGTCAGACCGGTCGTGCCAGTCGATACTGGGTGGGCGTGACGCCGTACGAGCGGGTGAACCAGCGGGTGAGATGCGCCTGGTCGGTGAACCCGGCCTCGACGGCCACCCGGGCCGCCGGATGGCCCTGGGCGAGCAGGCGGCGGGCGGCGCGCAGCCGCAGCTGGCGCTGATACTCGCTGGGCGCGAGCCCGTAGGCCGTGCGGAAGGCCCGGTAGACGGCGTACCGGCTGGAGCCGGTCCAGGCCGCGAGGTCGTCGGCGCTGATCGGTTCGGTGTGGCGGTCGTGGATCAGCTCGCGCGCCCTGGCGGCCAGCCAGGTGGCGGCGGGCGCGCCGAGGGCGGCGGGCGGTCTGGGCGGCGTGCGCGCGGCCAGGTGTACGAGGGCGGCGACGGTGGAGGAGAGCAGCTCGTCGCGCTCGAGCGGGCCGGCGCCGTGCTGCAGCGCGGTGTGCAGCCGGCGCAGCCGCTCAGCGAGCACGGGTGAGCCGAGGACCGGCGCGGCGAACAGGGGCAGCCCGGCGGGGCGCCCGGTCAGGTCCTGGAGCACGTCGGTGATCAGGTCCTGGCCGATGTGCACGATCCGGTAGGTGAAGCCCAGCTCGTGGGCCGCGTGCCCGTCGTGCACCTCGTCCGGGTTGAACGCCATCACCATCCCGGCCGCGCTCGTGTGCCCGGCGCCACGGCAGGTGAAGGTCTGCGCGCCGTGCTCGGTGACGCCGAAGGAGAAGGTCTCGTGGCTGTGCCGGTGGTAGCGGTGGCGCAGGAAGCTCGCGTACATGGCCTCCAGCGGCATCCCGTCCGCGCGCCAGTAGCTGGCCCACTCCTTGCGGCCCTTTCCGGTCATCGCCTCACCATCCGGTCGCCGCCGCGCACGAGCGTACAAGACCGGCATCGCGCCCCGGGCGCAGGCTGGATCGCCGCCGCCGCGCCCGTCTCCTCTGTTGTCCGGCGCGGACCGGCGTGTTGCGGAGGTGAACCCATGGCAAGCACTGTAACGAGCGGCACCCGGCCGTACCTTCTGCTGGTCACCACGATGCTGCTGTGGGGGAGTGGCTTCAGCGCCTCCAAGGTGATCGTCGACCACCTGCCCCACTCGGTGGTCGCGACCCTGCGCTTCGGCGGTGGAGCCCTGGCGCTGCTGGTCGCCCTGCGGCTCTCCCGGCAGCCCGGCGGCCGCCGGCGGCCGCCCCTGCGCGACTGGGCGCGGGCGGCCGGCGCGGGCGTGCTGGGCGTCTTCGTCTACAACGTGCTGTTCTTCTGGGGGCTGTCGCTGGCTCCGGCGATCGACGGGAGCACCATCGTCCCGGTCATGAGCCCGGTGCTGACCACGTCGTTCCTGCTGGTCATGGGCCAGGAGCGGGCGTCGGCGGCGCGGGTGGCGGGGCTGGCGATCGGCGCGGCCGGCGCCGTGGTCTTCTTCGTGGGCTCGGGCGGGGAGGCGGGCGCGGGCCAGGGCCGGCTCGCCGGGGACCTGCTCTTCCTGCTGAGCGCCTGCTGCTGGGCGGCGTTCACGCTGACCGGCCGCCGCGTGCTCGCGGGCATCGACCCGCTCAAGGCGACGACGTACGCGACGGTGAGCGGGGCGGTGCTCCTGGCGATCTACAGCGCGCCGTCGGCCGCCGAGGTCGCCTGGCAGGACGTGCCCGCCTACGTCTGGCTGAACGTGGTCTTCGTGGCGCTCGGCCCGACCGCGGTGGCGAACCTGCTGTACTACCGGGGCATCCGCGACGTGGGGCCGGCGTCGGCGTCGATCATGATGTTCGTCGTGCCCGTCGTCGGGACCGCGTGCTCCGCCCTGTTCCTGGGCGAGTCGTTCGGCACCGTGCAGGCGGTGGGCGCGGCCGTGCTGCTCGTCGGCGCCGTCCTCGCCGTCACCCAGGGCAGGCTCCCGGCACGGCGGCGGGCCGTCGCTCCAGAACCCGGGCCCGAACGTCGAGGCGGGCACCTGGCATGATTGGGGGCCTATGACCATTTACCGGCTGCCTGCCAACACGCCCCGCTCGTTCTACCGGGGTGAGGGCCGCATCGGCAGGTTCCGCGGCGTCCGTCCCGCCGATGATCCGTACTATCCGGAGGACTGGATCGCCTCGACCACGAGCCGGTTCGGCGCGGCGCCCGCGGGGCTGACCACGCTGCCCGACGGCCGGTCGCTGGCCGAGGCGATCGCCACCGATCCGGTGTGGTGGTTGGGGGAGCGGCACGTCGCGGAGCACGGCGCCGACCCGGCGATCCTGGTGAAGCTGCTCGACGCGGGCGAACGCCTGCCCCTGCACGTGCATCCCGACCGCCGGTTCGCCGCCTCCCATCTGGCCTCGCCGTACGGGAAGACCGAGGCATGGGTGATCGTCTCGGCCGAGCCGGGGGCGGCGGTGCACCTCGGCTTCGCCAGGGACGTCGAGCCGGGCGAGCTGGCCGGTTGGGTCGCGGACCAGCGGATCGACCGGATGCTCGACGCCACCAACCGGGTGCCGGTGCGGGCCGGCGACGCCATCCTCTGCCCCGCGGGCCTGCCGCACGCCATCGGGGCCGGGGTCCTCATGGTCGAGGTGCAGGAGCCGACCGACTTCTCCGTGCTGCTGGAGTGGGCGGGCTTCGACGTCGACGGCCCGGCCGCCGGGCACCTCGGGCTCGGCTACGACCAGGCGCTCGCCTGCGTCGACAGGAGCGGCTGGGGCGGCGAACGGCTCGCCGAGCTGGGCCGCGACCGCCGCCAGGCGGCCGACGCCCGGCCGGGGGTCCGGCGGCTGTTCGCCGAGCTCGCCGACGAGTTCTTCGCGGCCGAGCGGCTGCGTCCCGATCCGGTCAGCGTGCTGGAGCCGGCTTACTCGGTCGTCGTGATCACGGCCGGTGCCGGCACCGTCGAGTGCGAGCACGGCGAGCCGGTCCCGGTCGCCGCAGGGGACACGCTGCTCGTCCCGTACGCGGCCGGGCGGTGCACGCTGCGCGGCGACGTCTCGGCGGTGCGCTGCAAGGCGGCGTGAACGAGGCCGCCCCAGGACGCCACGTCGGCACCGGGGCGGCACCGGGGATCGGGGCCAGGTGACCCGGGGCCGGTGGACGGCACCGGGGGCCGGAGTCAGGCGATCCGGGGGAGGTCGGTGAGGCGGACCTGGCCGTGCAGCGGCCGTCCCGTGACGAACCGTTCGACCTCGCCCACCGCGTACTCTCCCAGCGCGCGCAGCTCCCTGCCCCGCGCGCCGCTGACGTGCGGGGTCACCCAGACCCCGGGCGCGGACAGCAGGGGATGGCCCGCCGGCAGCGGCTCGGGGTCGGTGACGTCGAGGATCGCGTTGAGCCTGCCGGACACGCACTCGCCGGTGAGCGCCTCGGTGTCGACGAGCGTGCCGCGAGCGGTGTTGATCAGCGTGGCGCCGTCCGGCAGCAGGCCGAGGCGGCGCTTGTCCAGCAGCCGGTACGTCTCGGGCAGCGCGGGCGCGTGTACCGTCACCAGGTCGGCGCGGCGGCACAGGTCGTCGAGCCCGACCGGCTCGCAGCCGAGCTCGCGGGCCTGGCGGGCGTCCAGGTAGGGGTCGTTGAGCAGCGGGGTCACCCCGTACGGTCTGAGCCGCTCGATCACCAGGCGGCCGACGCGTGAGGCGCCGATGACGCCGACGGTGGCGGCGCCGAGCCCCGCGCGCTCGCCGGGAGCCGGCACGCCGCCGGGGCGGGGACCGTCCGGCCAGCCGCCCGTCGCGTAGGCGTGGATCCGGCGCGGCACCGACTTGGCGGCCAGGACCAGCATCGAGATCGTGTAGTCGGCCACGGGCACCGCGTTGGCCGCGGCGGCCGACGACACGACGATGCCCCGCCGGAACACCTCGGCGGTGACGTGCCCCTTGACGCTGCCGGCGGCGTGCGCGATGGCCCGCAGCCTGGGCGCGCGCTCCAGAACGGCCGCGTCGATGCGGGGGCACCCCCAGCCGGTGATCAGCACCTCCACGTCGGCGAGCGCCCCCCCGAGGTGGGGCAGCACGGCGTCGGGGGCCTCGACCAGCCCGTCCAGCCGTTCGCGCACGTCATCGGGGAAGATCTCGCCGAACAACGCGCCGTGCATCGCGAAGGCGGCTCTCACCGCACGCTCCGCAGGCGCCCCACCGAGCTCCTGACCACGATGTGGGTGCCGAGCGTGATCGGCGGCTCGGCCAGCGGGTCCTTGCCGGACAGAGCGAGGCGTACGGCGGCCCGGCCCAGCTCCGCGTGCGGCAGGTGGACGGTGGTCAGCCCGATGTCCTCGGCCGGGGGCACGTCGTCGTAGCCGACGACGGAGACGTCCTCGGGGATGCGCAGGCCGTGCTCGTGGATCGCCTGGACGGCCCCGGCGGCGATCACGTCGGTGGCGGCGAAGACCGCGGTGAAGTCGTCGTGCCCGGCGGCGAGCCGCCGCTTCATGGCCGCGTACCCGGCAGCCCGGTCGAAGTCGCAGGGCACCTCGAGCGCCGGGTCGTGGCCGAGCCCGTGGTCGGCGAGAGCAGCGCGGTAACCAGCCACGCGGCTGTCGGACGTGGTGTGCCCGGGGCGCAGCCCCAGGTAGAGGATGCGCCGGTGCCCGGCCGACAGCAGGTGGGCGGTGACCGCGTGGGCTCCGCCCCTGTTGTCGAACCCGACGGTGAGCGCCGGGACCCCCTCGCCGAGCGGCGGCCGGCCGCACAGCACCAGGCGCGAGCCCGAGGAGGCCAGCGCGTGGGCGTAGCGCGTCATGCGTTCGCGGTAGTCGTCGTCCAGGATCACGCTGCCCACCAGGATCACCGCCTCGGCCCGCTGCTCGCGCATCATCTGGACGATGCTGAGCTCGCGCTCCATGTCGCCGCCGGTGGTGCAGATGAGCGACAGGCGCCCCTCGGCGGCGGCCTGCTCCTCCACGCCCTGGGCGATGAAGGCGTAGTAGGGCACGGACACCGAGTTGACGACGATCGCCACGGCTCCGGGCGAGGCCACGGACAGCGCCCTGGCCTGGGCGTTCGGCACGTAGTCCAGCTCGCGCACCGCGCGCAGCACCTTGTGCCGGGTGCTCGGCTGCACCGGGTAGTCGCCGGCCAGGGTGCGCGAGACGGTCGCCACCGAGACCCCGGCGTGCTTGGCGACGTCGCGGATGGTGACGCGTTTAGCCGGTCCAGACAACGCGCTCCCCCACGGGTCCGTTGCGGGTGTAGCCGGGCTCGCGGCCGAGCGCGACCGTGACCCTTGATCCAGCGGCATCATTCCACGAGACCTGGTCGCCCTTCACATGGATATCCGGCGCCTGCGCGGAGGAGCCGCGGCCCAGCCGCACCGCCGAGACGTAGACCGCGGCGCCGCCCGGGTGGGCGCCGACCAGGTACGGCGTGGCGGAGTGCGGGCCGAACGCGTTCTCGTCCTGGCGCAGCGCCGCCTGCGCGGTGCGCCAGCCGTGCAGCCCGGCGATCTCGCTCACCAGGCCGGTCTCCAGGTCGTTCGCCAAGTCGCTCACACGGCCGCGCACCAGGCCGGTCGCCACGGACGCGGTGGGCCCGGCCAGGGTGACCGCGCAGGGCTCGCCGGAGGCGAGGGCGTGGCCGCCGTCGCGGACCACGCTGCCCGCCGGCGCGGTCACGCGGTGCACGCGTACCTCCCACGGGCCGTCGAGCACGGAGGCGGTCTCCACGACGACCTCGCCGTCGGCGTAGCGGGAGGCGGCGAAGCCGTGGGCGATGCCGATGCGCTCGATGCGGCGGCGGCGGGTGGCGCGCCCGTCGGGGAGGAGCACGGCGAGGTGGTTGTCGACGTTCTCGGCCCGGCCGCCGGGGCCGGTCTCGGGCGCGGTGTGCGTGGAGTAGCCGAGTTTGGCGTAGTGCGGGTCGTCCTTGGCGCTGTCGGGGTCGTTGCCGTCGCTGCCGTGGTTGACCAGGCGGGTGACCCCGTCGGTGCGGTGCAGGAGCCAGCCGGGCGCGGGCAGGGCCAGCGCGAGGTCGCCGTCGCCGGGCGCGGTGGCCGGGGCCGTCCAGACCGGGTGCTCCGGGCCGAGCAGCAGGCCCAGGAAGCCCTTGCTCGCCCAGTACGGCGACGCCGGGCCCGAGTAGCCCTGGGTCGTCGGCAGGTGCGGCCGGTGCCACCCCAGGCTGAGCAGGCCGCGCTCGTCGGGCACGCCATGGGCGGCGAAGTGGTCGAGCGTGCGGCCCGCCATCAGGCGCGTGGTCCCCGGCTCGACGGGGGAGGCGTCGAAGATCGCGCCGAGCCAGAGCGGGGCCAGGCTCGCCATCCGGTACGTGAGCGACCTGCCCTGGTGCATGGGTGCGCCGTCGGGGGCGAAGAAGTGCCGGTAGCCGGCCAGGAACGTGCGCAGCCGCTCCTTGTGGACCGTGGCGTCGGCGCCCGACATCCTCGCCCACCACAGCGTGTAGAGGTGGATCGCCCAGCCGCAGTAGTAGTCGTAGTTCTGCCCGGCGCCGTCGGTGTACCAGCCGTCGCCGGCGTACCAGCGCTCCACGTCCGCGAGGTGCCCGTCGATCTCGGCCTGGTCGTACGGCCCGCCGGCCCCGGCCAGGAACTGCTCGACGATCACCTTGAACAGCACCCAGTTGCACGGCCAGGCGCGCTTGCCCACGATCCCGCCCAGCCAGGACACCACCCGCTCCCGGACGCCGGGGTCGAGCCGGTCGAACAGCAGCGGCCGGGTCTCGTGCAGCGCGATCGCGATCGAGGCGGCCTCCACGATCGTCTGGTTGAGATCGGTGATGGCCGGCCAGGCATGCTCGTGGCCGGGGTCCGTGCCGTGCGCGAGCCCGTCGGCGTAGCGCTCCAGCAGGCCGGCGGGCGCGCCGGCCGGGTCGCCGGCGAGGCGGAACGCGGCGAGCAGGAAGGTGCGCGCGAACCCTTCGAGCCCGTCGGAGCCGGGCCCCGACCAGCTCGTCCGGCCCGGCAGCCGGTACTGCGCGAAACCGGGGGAGGCGTACGGCACCACGGCGTCGAGCAGCCCGTCCGCCACCTTCACCCAGTGCTCGCGAGGACGGTCAGCGCGCACGACTACCTCCAGGTAATCGGTTACTAGTCGGCTCGGGCCGAACATACGCACGCGCCACAATCGCCGTCAAGGGCCGTCACGGCCGAAGGTAACGAGATGCTAACAACTCCACCGGGCCGTGTGGTGAACCCGCTGCTAAGTCGGGCATTTCCGGAATCGGAGTTCAAGGGACGGGTCTTGACGACCGTGTCAACGGCTTTAACGTTCAGCGCAACTTGTCGAGTAACCGGTTACCAAGCCCTTCGCCCCCAGCCGTTCTTGGAGTCTCGACATGGCCTATCGACCCGATCCCCCCAGCCTCAGCCGTCGCGACCTGATCAGGCTCGGCGGCGGCGCCCTCCTCGTCACCACCTCGCTGTCGGCGTGCACCAGCGGCGGATCACAGGGCGGCGCGCAGCCGTCGAAGAGCGCGCCCCCGGCCGGCCGCCCGCTGGAGGCCCCGATGCTCGCCGAGCAGGTCAAGGCGGGCAAGCTCCCCGCGCTCGCCGAACGGCTGCCCGAGGTGGCCGACCGCCTGGTCGTGGACGGGCCCGAGGGCCTGGGCGGCTTCGGCGGCACGTACCACGGCGCCTGCCTCGGCGAGGGCGACGACCCGTGGCTGGAGCGCCTGATCGCCTACGAGCCGATGCTGCGCGTGGACCCGGCCGGCAAGGCGACGCTGCCGGGCACGTTCAAGGAGGTCAGCGCCAACGCCGACGGCACCGAGTACACCCTCCACATGCGCAAGGGCATGCGCTGGTCGGACGGCGAGCCGTTCACCGCGGACGACGTGATGTTCGCGATCGAGGACGTCTACTTCAACGAGCAGGTCACCCCCGGGGGCGTGCCGCCGCTGCTGCACGTGGACGGCGAGCGCGCCAAGGCGAAGAAGGTCGACGACCACACGGTCAAGCTCACCTTCGCCAAGCCCAAGGGCGACTTCGTCGACGGCTGCCGCATCGCCACGTGGACCGGGACCAACTTCGGCTTCTTCCCCAAGCACTACCTGAAGGACTTCCACCCGGCGTACAACAAGGACGTCGAGAAGGACATGAAGAAGAAGGGGTTCGGCGAGTTCCCCGCCTACTGGGAGAACCGGATCAAGTGGTGGAACAACCCCGAACGCCCCACCCTGCACGCGTGGGTGGTGACCGACCCGCTCAACACCGGCGACCGGGCGGTGGCCGAGCGCAACCCGTACTACTGGAAGGTCGACTCCGGCGGCGCGCAGCTGCCCTACATCGACAGGCTGGAGTTCGCGATCATCCAGGAAGCAGAGGTGATGCTGCTCCAGGGCGTGGACGGCAAGCTCGACTTCCACGCCCGGCACATCAACTCCGACGTGAACAAGCCGGTGCTGGCCGAGGGACGCCAGAAGGGCGGCTACCACTTCACCAAGGTGGAGCCGACCACCATGAACCGGATGATCATCTCCCTGAACCTGTGCCACAAGAACAAGGAGCTGCGCGAGGTCTTCAGGAACAAGGACTTCCGCGTCGGCCTGTCCCACGCCATCGACCGCCAGAACATCATCAACACCGCCTACCAGCGCCAGGGCGAGCCCTGGCAGGCGGCGCCGCACCGCAACTCGGAGTTCTTCGACGAGCAGATGGCCAAGCAGTACACGCAGTACGACGTCAACCTGGCCAACCAGCACCTCGACAAGGCGGGGCTGACCCAGAAGGACGGCGAGGGCTTCCGCCTGCTGCCGGGCGGCGACCGGCTGCGCTTCTCCCTCGACCTGATCACGCTGTTCCCCGAGTGGGCCAACGCGGCCGAGATGGTACGCCAGAACTGGGCGGCGGTCGGCGTCGAGATGAAGGTCAACCCGATCGAGCGCACCCTGTTCTACGACCGCAAGTCGGCCAAGGCCAACGACCACGACGCGAATGTCTGGGCCGGGGACGGCGGCCTGCGCATCGAGATCGACGAGCCGCGCTGGTGGTTCCCCAACGGCGAGGAGTCCAACTACGCCACCCGCTGGGGCATGTACTTCCAGACCCGCGGCAAGAGCGAGGACGGGGAGAAGCCGCCCGCGCAGACGCTGCGCCAGATGGAGCTCTACTGGCAGATGCAGACCGAGCCGGACCAGGCCAGGCGCAAGGAGCTGTTCCGGCAGATCCTCGCGATCGCCAAGGAGCAGTTCTACGCCATCGGAATCGTGCTGCCCACCGACGGCTACGCGATCGTCAGCAACAAGCTGAAGAACGTGCCGGCGAGCTACCCCGACGCCTTCCAGTTCCTCTCTCCCGGGCCCGTCAACGTGCCGACCTGGTACTTCGGGGCCTGAGACGATGCTGCGCTACCTCGGCAGGCGCGTCCTCGTCCTCATCCCGACGCTGGTCGCCATCTCCGTCGTCACGTTCGTGGTGATCCAGCTCCCGCCGGGCGACTACCTGACCACGCTGACCGCGCAGCGGGCCGCCCAGGGCGACGCCGTGCCCACGGGCGAGCTGGCCCGGCTGACCGAGCGTTACGGCCTGGACCAGCCGGTCATCGTGCAGTACTGGCAGTGGATCTCCAACATCCTGTTCCACGGCGACTTCGGCGAGTCCTTCGACTACGCCCGGCCGGTCACCTCGCTGCTCGCCGAACGGCTGCCGCTGACGATCACACTGTCGCTGGTCACGCTCGTCTTCATCTGGGCGGTGTCGTTCCCCATCGGCGTCTACTCCGCGATCCGGCAGTACTCCGCTGGCGACTACACCTTCACCTTCCTCGGCTATCTCGGGCTCGCCGTACCCAACTTCCTGATCGCGCTGGTGCTGATGTGGATCGGGCTCAAGTTCTTCGGCCTGAACGCGGGCGGGATCCTGTCGCCGGAGTACCGCGACGCCCCGTGGAGCCTGGCCAAGGTGGGCGATCTGGTGGCCCATCTGTGGATCCCGATCGTCATCTGGGGCACGGCCGGCACCGCGGGCAACATCCGCGTGCTGCGCGCCAACCTGCTGGACGAGCTGCGCAAGCCGTACGTGGTCGCGGCCAGGGCACGCGGCATGCCCGAACGGAAGATGACGATCATGTATCCGGTGCGGGTGGCGATGAACCCGTTCTTCTCCACCATCGGCTGGGTGCTGCCCGGCCTCATCGCGGCGGACGCGATCACCTCCAAGGTGCTCAACCTGCAGACCACCGGCCCGCTGATGCTGCGCGCGCTGCTCGCCCAGGACATGTA
This sequence comes from Nonomuraea angiospora, assembly GCF_014873145.1. NCBI lineage: Bacteria > Bacillati > Actinomycetota > Actinomycetes > Streptosporangiales > Streptosporangiaceae > Nonomuraea > Nonomuraea angiospora. The sequence continues at coordinate 12,648,368 of NZ_JADBEK010000001.1, forward strand.
CCTGGCCGGAGCGATCCTGCTGATCAGCGCCGTGCTGGTGGTGGTCGGCACGCTGGTCTCCGACGTCGCGCTCGGCTGGCTGGACCCGCGCGTCCGGCTCAGGTACTAGGAGGGGCCGATCGTGAAGGATGAGACCCTCGCCGTCGCCTCGCAGTGGAAGCTCGTCTGGTGGGGCTTCAAGCGCCACCGGGTCGCGCTGGTCTGCGGCTTCGTCACCGTCGCCATCTACCTGGTGGCGGTCTTCGCGCCGTTCCTCGCCCCCGGCTCCGGCCAGAGGACCAACGCCGACTACACCTACGCCCCGCCGCAGGCGCTGCGCTTCGACACCGATACGGGCCTGTACGTCCACCCGTACACCTTCAAACAGGACCCGGAGACGCTGGCGCTGTCGTTCGAGGCCGACGAGGGCAAGAAGGTGCCGGTCGGGTTCTTCGTCAAGGGCGAGCCGTACGAGCTGCTCGGGTTCATCCCCTGGGACCGGCACCTGATCGGCCCTTCGGGCGGGGGGAACATGTACCTGCTGGGCACCGACTCGGTCGGCCGCGACCTGCTGTCCAGGATCATCCAGGGCACCACGGTCTCCATGTCGATCGGGCTGGTCGGCGTGCTGCTCTCGCTGGTGCTGGGCGTCGTGCTCGGCGGCGTCTCCGGGTACGTGGGCGGCCGGACCGACACGGTGATCCAGCGCGTCATCGAGATCATCATGTCGATCCCGACGATCCCGCTGTGGATGGCGCTGTTCGCGGCCGTGCCGGCCTCGTGGAGCCAGCTCGAACGCTACTTCGCGCTCACCGTCGTCATCTCGCTGGTCGGCTGGACCGGCATGGCCAGGGAGGTGCGGGGCAAGTTCTTCGCCGTGCGCGGCGAGGAGTACGTCATGGCCGCGACCGCCGACGGCGCCGGGCGCCTGCGCATCATGTTCCGGCACATGCTGCCGTCGTTCACCAGCCACATCATCGCCAACCTGTCGCTGTCGATCCCGTCGGTGATCCTGGCCGAGACCGCGCTGTCGTTCATCGGGCTCGGCCTGCAGACCCCGATGATCAGCTGGGGCGTGCTGCTGCAGGAGGCGCAGAACATCCGGGCGGTGTCCACCGCGCCCTGGATGCTGATCCCCGGCATCGCGGTCGTGGTGACCGTGCTGGCCATGAACTTCTTCGGCGACGGCCTGCGTGACGCGGCCGACCCGTACAAGCACTGACGCCCCTTTTCGGGAGGATCTCGTGGCAGAGCCGCTGCTCGGCATCGAAGGGCTGCGCACCCACTTCTTCACCTCGGAAGGCGTGCTCAAGGCCGTGGACGGGGTGGACCTGTCGGTGCCGGCGGGCAGGACCGTCTGCCTGGTCGGCGAGTCGGGGTGCGGCAAGTCCGTCACCGCCCGCTCGATCCTGCAGCTCGTGGACCGGCCGGGCCGGATCGTCGAGGGCTCGATCCGCTGGAAGGGCGCGACCGACCTGGCCGGGCTCGACCCGGCCGGGGAGGAGCTCCGGCGGGTGCGCGGCGGCGAGATCGGCATGATCTTCCAGGAGCCGATGGCGTCCCTGTCGCCCATGTACACCGTGGGCGCGCAGCTCTCCCAGGCCCTGCGGCTGCATCGCGACCTGACCAGGCAGGAGGCCCGGGAGGAAGGCGTCGCGCTGCTGCGCAAGGTCGGCATCCCCGACGCCGGGCGGCGCTTCGACGCCTACCCGTTCCAGCTGTCGGGCGGCATGTGCCAGCGCGTCATGATCGCGATCGCACTGTGCTGCGACCCGGCGCTGCTGATCGCCGACGAGCCGACCACCGCGCTCGACGTCACCACCCAGGCGCGCATCCTCGACCTGATGATGGACCTACGCGCGCAGAACGACATGGCGATCCTGTTCATCACCCACGACCTCGGCGTGGTCGCGGAGATCGCCGACGAGGTCGCCGTGATGTACCTCGGCAAGGTCGTCGAGCACGGCACCGTGGAGCAGATCTTCTCCGACCCCCGCCACCCGTACACGCGCGCCCTGCTCCGCTCGATCCCGGAGCTGCGGGGCAGCGGGGCCCGCCGGCGGCTGACCGCGATCCGCGGCATGGTGCCGTCGCTGCACCGGGTGCCGGACGGGTGCCCGTTCCACACCCGCTGCGACCACGCGATCGACGGGCTCTGCGACACCACGCCGCCCCCGCTCAAGAGGTACGGCGAGGCGCACGTCGCCTCCTGCCACCTCGACGAGGTCCCGGCCGAGCCCCCCGCCAAGTCCCTCGCTGTGGCGCTCCAGGTCGCCGAGCGGGCCGCCCCCGCCGCCGGGACGGCCGGACCCCTGCTCAGGGTCGAGGGGCTGGCCAAGCACTACCCGATCGGCGGCGGCCTGTTCCGCCGGCCGACGGGCGTCGTCCGCGCCGTGGACGGGGTCGATCTGACGATCCAGCCCGGCCGGACGCTCGGCCTGGTCGGGGAGTCGGGCTGCGGGAAGACCACGCTCGGCCGCTGCGTCGCGCGGCTGGCCGACCCGACCGCGGGGCGGATCCTCTACCGGACCGCGTCGGGGGAGGAGGTCGATCTCGCCACGGTGACCGGGGCGCGGCTGAAGGAGTTCAGGAGGGAGATCCGGGTGATCTTCCAGGACCCGTTCTCCTCGCTCAACCCCCGGATGACGCTCAAGCAGATCGTCGGCGAACCCCTCAAGACGCACGGCCTCGCCTCCGGCGGCGAGCTGACGGACCGGGTGGCGGACATGCTGGCCCGCGTCGGGCTCCGCCCGGAGTACATGCGGCGCTACCCGCACGCGTTCTCCGGCGGGCAGCGGCAGCGCATCAACATCGCCCGTGCCCTGATCACCGGGCCCCGGCTCGTGGTGGCCGACGAACCGGTCTCCGCGCTGGACGTGTCCGTCCGCGCCCAGATCCTGAACCTGCTCACCGACCTGCAGGAGGAGCTCGGGCTGACGTACCTGTTCATCTCGCACGACCTGTCCGTGGTGGAGCACATCAGCGACCGGGTCACCGTCATGTACCTGGGCAAGGTCGTGGAGGACGCCGACACGGCCGGCCTCTACCGGGAGCCGCGCCACCCGTACACGGAGGCGTTGCTGCACGCCGTGCCGGTGCCCGACCCGGGGCGGCGGCGGGAGCGGCACGCGTACGAGATCGCCGACGACCTGCCCGACCCGGCCGCGCCGCCGCCCGGGTGCCGCTTCCACACCCGGTGCGCGCACGTCCGCGACGGGCTGTGCCGCACTGACGTGCCCGACCTGCGGGCCTACGGCGAGGGGCGGCGGGCGGCCTGCCACCACGCGGCCGAGCTCACCCTCGCCGGGGTCGGGTCAATGGCACGTGAAGCGGAGGTCGACGGCCCGATGGCCGGGCGGGACGCGTAGCCGCAGGCGGTGGACGGTGTCGGGGCGGCCGTGATGGTCGCGGGTGGCGAGCGTCTCGACCGTCGCCGCGAACCCGGGATGGTCGAGGGTGACCAGGCCGTCCCAGCTCACCCGGCCGCCGCGCGCCTCGGGGCGGATCCGGCTGATGAACACCTCCTCGACCGGCACGTCGCCGGTGAACTCGTCACGCAGGTCGAGCCGGCCGTCGCGGTGCCAGCGGAAGCGGCGGACCACGCGCGACGGGTAGGCGGAGCTGAGGTCGAGCGCGAAGGTCAGGCCGCCGGGCGTCTCGGCGTACTCCAGCACCTCGGCGCGCCCGCCGCGCTGGGGGACGCCGCCGACGACCGGGAGCGAGTGGCCCTCCGCCGAGGGGTGCAGGAAGGCGTGGCGCCGGTCGCCGAAGTAGTCCCGCGTGTACTCGCCGGCCCCCAGGTCGTCCAGCACGTTGCGGCCGCCGGCCCGCAGGACGAAGTGGCCCAGGTCGTCGTGGTTGTGCGGCTCGTCGTTGTGCCCGCCCTTGGCCGCGAAGCCGTGGCCGTGCTCTCCCCGGTCCACCACCCAGGCCAGGTCGGGCAGGTAGCTGGTGGTCTCCACCGGCCGCGACCGCACCGGGCGGGACCAGGCGAGCGTCCTGGACAGGTGGCCCCACCGGTAGCAGTGGTCGGCGTGGAAGGAGGGCACGCCGTCCGGCCCGGGGGTGCCGAACCGCTCGGCCAGCCTGGTGAGCAGGCCGGCCGGGAGGAACGGGTCGTCCGTCGTGTCCGAGAACGGCACGTGCCCGCCGTCGGCGAAGCGCACCCGGTGCGGGAACGCGGCCATCGCGGCCACCTTGGGATGGTCGAGCAGATCCTCCCCGGTGCGCTCGCGCAGCGCCTCGGCGAAGTAGACGAAGTAGCCGAACCCGTAGACCCAGTACGCGACGCCTTCGACGCAGCCGCCGTCGTCCCCGTACCCGTCGAGGAAGCGCCGCATCGCGGCCCGGCACCGCGCCAGCACCGGCTCGGGGTCGTCCAGCACGGCGAGCGCCGCCATCCCGGCGGCGCCCCCGCACACCGCCTCCCAGTTGTTGCCGAACCCCTCCCACTCCATGGGGCGCGGGTCCAGGAAGCGATCGAGGACCCGTTTCCCGACCTCGGCGCGGGCCCGCTCGCCGACCACCGGGTCCACCCGCCCGGCGAGCTCGGCCAGCGTGTGGGCGGTCTCGCAGGCGAACAGGTCGACGGGCATCGACTGGTGGGCGGGCAGCACCCACGTGTACTCGTCGCAGGTCGCCCACACCACGTCGTCGAGCGCGTCCCCCGGAGCGTCGAGCAGGCCCAGGGCCGCGAGCCTGGCGCGGCGGCCGAAGTAGCGCCGCTCGTAGCCCAGCCGCTCTCCCGTGCGCCCGAACTCGCGCAAGGCCGTGTACGGCAGCGCGGGCAGCGGTTCGTCGCTCGCCGCGACCTCGCGGATCTCGCGTTCCAGAGCGGACAGCACAAATCCGATCATAAGGAACGGGCGGCCCGCGGCATCCCGCCGGGCCGCCCGCGCTGCGCGGGGTCAGCCGCTGGTGAGCGTGAAGCCCTGCTCGGTGCCGAAGGCGGTGATGCGGTCCTGCCACGCCTTCAGCGCGCCGGCCAGGTCGCCGCCGCCGTCGATGGCCTGGCCCACGGTGTCCTTGAAGACGCTGTTGGCGTACACCTGGAACGGCAGGTACTGCCAGCCGGGGTTGACGGCGGCCGAGGCGTCGCCCAGGACCTGGTTGATCTTCTGCCCGCCGAAGAAGTCCTGCGGCGCGTCACGGAAGGCCGGGTCGTCGAGCAGCGCCTTCGTGGCGGGGAACAGCCCGGCCTCGGAGTTCAGCGACTTGACGGCCTCCGGGTCGGAGTTGAGCCACTCGGCGAAGGCGACGGCGGCCGGGATGTTCTTGCTCTGCGGGATGACCGCCACCGACGAGCCGCCGTTCTCGGAGTTCATCGGCTTGGCCGCGTCGAACTGCGGCATCGGGGCGACCGCCCACTTGCCCTTCGTCTTGGGGATGGAGTTGATGATGCCGTTCGGGGCCCAGGCGCCGGTCAGCCAGGCCGCGTACTTGCCGGAGCCCATGCCCTTCCACCACTCGTCCGTCCAGCCGGGCTGCGGGTCGACCAGCTTCTCGCCGAGCAGGGCGCTCCAGGTGCCGACCCACTGCTTGACGCCGGGGTCGGAGGCCAGCGTGACACTGACCGAGCTCTCGCCCGAGGTCTGGAACGGCGCGCCGCCCGCCTGCCAGATCATGCTGTCCACGCCGCCGGCGTCACCGGGGTCGATGGTCGTGATGAAGTTGTCGGGGTTGTCGGCCTTGATCTTCTTGGCCACGTCCACGAACTCGGCCCACGTGGTCGGGGGCTTGAGCTTCAGCTTGTCGAAGATGTCCTTGCGGTAGAACATCGCCATCGGGCCGGTGTCCTGCGGGATGCCGTAGACGCCGCCGTTGATCGCCACCTGGCCCCACGCCGCGGGGGCGAACCTGTCCTTCAACGCGGCGGCGCCGTAGTCGGCCAGGTTGACGACCTGCTTGGCCAGCGCGAACTGGGGGAGCGCGAAATACTCGACCTGCGCCACGTCCGGCGCGCCGGAGCCGGCCTTGATCGCGGTCTGCAACTTGGTGTACTGGTCGGCGGACTGCCCCGCGTTCACCACGTTGACCTTGATGTTGGGATATTTCGCCTGGAAGCGGGCGACGGTCTTCTCGATCCCCGTGACCCAGGTCCAGAACGTCAGCTCGGCCGGCTTGCTCAGCGCGTCCTGGACGGCCGCCGACGCGCTCGGGGCGGCGGCCGGTGCGGTGGCGCCCCCTCCAGAGCCACCACCGCACGCGGCCAGTGCCAGCGACAGGGCCGCGGCGACACCGGCTGTCATCGCATGTCTTCTCATGATGTTTCCTCACTCACGGGGGTTACTGCTTGACGCTTCCGGTGGCCAGGCCCGACTGCCAGTACCGCTGGAGCACCAGGAAGGCGACGATCAACGGCACGATGGACAGCAGGCTGCCCGTCAGGATGAGCTGGTAGCTGGCGTCGCCGGCGCCCGAGGTGCCGCTGTTGGCCTGGGCGTTCCACTGGTTCAGCCCGACGGTGAGCGGGAACCAGTCCGGCGTGTTCAGCACGATCAGCGGCAGGAAGTAGTTGTTCCAGGTCGCGACCAGCGCGAAGAGCAGCACCGTGACGAACCCCGGGGCCAGCAGCCGCAGGGCGATGGTGCGGAAGATCCTGAACTCGCCCGCGCCGTCGATGCGGGCCGACTCCAGGATCGAGTCGGGCACGGCGTCGGCCGCGTAGACCCGCATCAGGTAGAGGCCGAACGGGCTGCACAGCGCCGGGATGAGCACCGCCCACGGGGTGTCGACGATCCCGGCCTGGCTGAAGAGCAGGTACGTCGGCACCGCCAGCGCCGTGCCCGGGATGGAGATCGCGCCGAGCACCATCGCGAACAGCAGCTTGCGGCCCGGGAAGTCGTACTTCGCCAGGGCGTACCCGCCGAGGGTGGCCAGCAGGGCGGCGCCGCCCGCGCCCACCACGGCGTAGAGCACGGTGTTGCCGAACCAGCGCAGGAAGATGCCGTTCTGGTAGCTCAGGGTGTCGCCGATGTTGGCGAACAGGTGGAAGTCCCCGCCGAACCAGAGGCCGAAGGTCGAGAACAGGTCGGCGCCGCTCTTGCTGGCGTTGGCCAGCAGCCAGAACAGCGGGAGCACCGCGTACCCGAACATCACCAGCATGATCACGGTGAGGGTGACGCTCTTCCTGCGGCGCCTGGCGGTGGGGGATCGGGGCGTGGCGACGCCGATCACAGGGCCGGTCACAGGGCCGGTCACAGGGGCGGTCACAGGGTCTGCTCCCTTCTCGCCGTGATGAGTTGCACGGCGTAGGCGACCACGACGGTCACGAGGCCGAGGACCACGGCGACGGCGGCCGAGTAGTTGATCTGCTGGCCGTTGAAGGCGAGGTTGTAGGCGTACATGTTGGGCGTGTAGCCGGTCGAGATCACCGCGGGCGCGAGCTTCTGCAGGATGTTCGGCTCGTTGAAGAGCTGGAAGCTGCCGATGACGGAGAAGATCGTCGCCACGAGCAGCGCGGGGCGCAGGGCGGGCAGCTTGATGCTCCAGGCGATGCGGATGGCGCCCGCGCCGTCCATCTCGGCGGCCTCGTAGAGCTCCTCGGGGATGGCCCGCAGCGCGGCGTACAGGATGATCATGTTGTAGCCGACGTACTCCCAGGTCACCATGTTGCCGATGGAGGTCAGCATCCAGGGGCGCGACAGCAGGTCGGGGGCCGTGACGCCGAGCGCGTCGCCGAGCTGGCCGACCAGGCCGAACTGGTCGCCGTACATGTAGCCCCACAAGAGGGCCGCCACCACGGCCGGCACCGCGTACGGCATGAAGATCGTGATGCGGAACAGCGACGGCCAGCGCAGCCGCCCGCTGTCGATGGCGAGCGCGCAGCCCAGGGCGATGAGCAGCATGACGGGCACCTGCACGACCAGGAAGAGCGCCACGCGGAGCAGGCCCGCCCCGAACAGCGCGTCGCCCAGGGCGCGGGTGTAGTTGGCCAGCCCGGAGAAGACCGTGCCGCCGATGAGGCGGTCCTGGAAGAAGCTGAGGTAGATCGCGTACGCCAGCGGCGCGACCACCGTGACCAGGAAGACCACGAAGAACGGCAGGAAGAAGGCGTAGCCGGCGACCCGCAGGCGCAGGAGTGGCCGGCCGAGGCCGGGCCGCGCGGCCCGCGCGGTCATGTCGCGCTCCTCTGCGATGTTCGCGCTGCCACGAATACTGGCACTGAGCTCTCCTTGTCGGGGGCCGTCTGCGGCGGATGAGCCACGCTGCTACCTGCGCCACCGTGCGGCCTGCTCGCTGCGGTAGCTGCGATGATCGTGTGTTTACGTAAACATGAAGAAGGTGTCCCGTAGTCTGGATCCGCCGCAGGATCATGTCAATAGGTAACCGTCGGTTAACAGATGCGGCGATTTGGTGGTCTTTTGTGACGACCTCTCGCGCCCATTGACGACTGGGGCATGTTTACGTAAACATCTGGCGAGAGCATCGGACGATCAGAGGTGGCAGTTGGACGGGACGACCCGGGAATCACCGGCGGGACGGCGCTCGCACAGGCGGCCGTCCATGGCCGACGTCGCCGCGATGGCCGGGGTCTCCAGCCAGACGGTCTCCCGGGTGGTCAACAACCGCAGCAACGTCGAGGAGGAGACCCGCCGGCGCGTGCTGTCGGCCATGCGGGTCCTCGGCTACCGGCCCAACACCGCGGCGCGCGCCCTGGTCACCGGCCAGTTCCGCACCCTGGGCCTGATCAGCTTCGGCCTGTCCAGCTTCGGCAACGCCCGCACCGTCGACGCCGTCACCCGGGCGGCGCAGCGCGCCGGCTACACCGTCAACATGATCGCCGTCGAGTCGCAGACCGAGCAGGCCGTGCACGAGGCGTTCGACCAGCTCACGCTGCAGGCGGTGGACGGCATCGTGCTCATCGAGGCGCAGATCCTCGACACCCCGTCGCTCCGGCTGCCGCCGGGCGTCCCGGTCGTGATGGCCGACGGCGACGTCAGCCACCGCCACCCCATGGTGGACACCGACCAGGCCCTCGGCGCCCGGCTCGTCACCCGCCACCTGCTCGACCTCGGTCACGAGACCGTCTGGCACGTCGCCGGGCCGGAAGACTCCTACGCCGCGCGGCGCCGGGCCGAGTCCTGGCACGCCACCCTCAAGGAGGCGGGGGCCGCCACTCCCCGGTTACTGTTCGGCGACTGGAGCGCGGCCAGTGGATACAAGGCGGGACGCGAGCTGGCGCGGCGGTCCGGCGTGACGGCCGTCTTCGCCGCCAACGACCAGATGGCACTCGGCGTGATGCGCGCGATGATCGAGGCGGGTCACCGCGTCCCCGAGGACGTCAGCATCGCCGGCTTCGACGACCTCGACGAGTCGGCCTACCTCTCCCCGCCGCTCACCACCGTCCGCCAGGACTTCGACGTGGTGGCCGAGAAGATCGTGTCGCTCATGATCGGCCAGATCGAGACCGGGGCGGCCCCGTCCGCCACCGCGTTCGTCGCGCCCGAGCTGGTCGTCCGGCAGAGCACCGGCGCGCCGCCCCGATCGTGATCAGAAAGCGTTGGTGACCAGAAAGCGTTGGTGACCAGAAAGCGTTCGTGACCAGGAAGAAGGGAGGAGCGGCGGCCTCGCCCGGCCAGACCGCCGCGCCGACGATGAACGCCCTACCCCGCGATGTCAGCCCGGTCTCCGGGAGCGCCGGCGCCCCGTCACCGGCCGACCGGCTCCGGCGCCGGCTCGGCGGCGTGGCCTTCGGCGGCGACTACAACCCCGAGCAGTGGCCGGCCGAGACCAGGGCGGAGGACCTGCGCCTCATGGCCGAGGCCCGGGTCAACCTCGTCACCGTCGGGGTGTTCGGCTGGGCCCGCGTGGAGCCGGCGCGCGGCGCGTACGACTTCTCCCTCTTCGACCAGGTCCTGGATGACCTGCACGCGCACGGGATCACCGCCGACCTCGCCACCATGACGGCCTCGCCGCCGCCCTGGCTGGTCCACGAGCACCCCGAGATCCTGCCGGTCACCGCCGACGGGACCGTGCTCGGCCCCGGCGGGCGGCAGCACTTCTGCCCGTCCAGCCCGGTCTACCGCGAACGCGCCGCGCTGCTGGCGGAGCGGCTGGCCGAGCACTATCGCGACCACCCGGCCCTGGGCCTGTGGCACGTCGGCAACGAGTACGGCTGCCACATCCCCGCCTGCTACTGCGAGGTGTCGGCGGACGACTTCCGCCGCTGGCTGCGCGAACGGTACGGCGACGACGTCGAGGCGCTGAACGACGCCTGGTCGACGGACTTCTGGGCGCAGCGCTACGCCACCTTCGACCACGTCCGGCCGCCCCGCGTGGCTCCGACGTACCCCAATCCGGCCCAGCAGCTCGACTACCTGCGCTTCAGCAACGAGGCGCTGCGCGCCTGCTACGACCTGGAGGCCGGCATCCTGCGGCGCGTCACCCCCGACGTGCCGATCACCACGAACTTCCTGGCCGGCCTGAAGGCCGTGGACGTCTTCGGCTGGGCGCCCGGGGTGGACGTGGTCGCGGTCGACTCCTACCCCGACCCCCACGACGAGCGGCCGCACCTAGGCCCCGGCCTGGTGTACGACACGATGCGCGGCGCCGGCGGCGGCGATCCGTGGATCCTCATGGAGCAGGCGCCGAGCGCGGTGAACTGGCGGGCCAGGAACGCCGCCAAGCAGCCGCGCCAGATGCGGCTGTGGAGCTGGCAGGCGGTCGCGCAGGGCGCCGACGCGGTCCTCTACTTCCAGTGGCGGCAGTCACGGGGCGGGGCCGAGAAGTTCCACTCCGGCATGGTGCCGCACGCGGGGGCCGACAGCAGGGTCTACCGCGAGATCGTGGCGCTCGGCAGGGAGCTGGCCTCGGTACCCGACCTGGCCGGCACGCGGGTGCGCAACCAGGTGGCGATCCTGCTCGACTGGAACAGCTGGTGGGCGCTCGAGCTCGACTCCCACCCCTCCGACGGCGTACACCAGCAGGAGCGCCTGCTCGACCACTACGGACCCCTGTTCGAGCTGGGCGCGGGCGTGGACGTGGTGCCGCCGTCGGCCGAGCTGACCGGCTACCGGCTCGTCGTCGTGCCCAACCTGTACCTGCTGGCGGGCGAGGACGCGCGGCGCGTCTCGGCGTACGTCTCCGGTGGCGGCGCGCTGGTCGTCTCGTTCTTCAGCGGGATCGTGGACGAGCACGACCGCGTCCACCTGGGCGGCTATCCCGCGCCGCTGCGCGAGGTGCTCGGGGTGCGGGTCGAGGAGTTCTGGCCGGCGGCCGAGCACGAGACGTTCCCCGTACGGGGCCGCGGGGCGCTGGCGCACCTCGAGGGGACGGCCGACCTGTGGCGCGAGGACCTGCGGCTCACCGGGGCCGAGCCCGAGGTCGTCTTCGACGGTCCCGACGGCCGCCCGGCCGTGACCAGGCACGACTTCGGCGCGGGAACCGCCCGCTACCTGTCGACCCGCCTCGACGAGGCCGCCATGCGGGCGGTCCTCGCGCGGGCGCTCGCCGAGGCTGGCGTCACGCCCGCCGTCGAAGGGCTGCCTCCGGGGGTCCAGGCGAGCGTGCGCGCCGGAGCCGGTCGCCGCTTCCTGATCCTGCTCAACCACACCGGCGAGAAGCACGACGTCACCCCCGGCGGCGCGTGGACCGACGCCCTCTCGGGCGAGGACGTCGAGTCCGTCACGCTGCCGCCCTCGGGCGTCGCCGTGCTGCGATCCGTGGCGGGTCAGTAGACGAAGGGCCAGCCCGCGCTGTCGTACCCGAGGAGGTTGATGCCCAGCAGGGGCGCGCCGTTGTCGGCGTAGTAATGGTAGTAGAGCACCTCGGCGTCGCTGTCGGGGACCACCGCCTGGTGGCCCGGCCCGTGCACGCTCCCGTGCCCGGCCAGGACCTGGGTCCCGCCGCCCGAGGTCATGGCGAGGCCGTTGCGGTCCACGTACGGGCCGGTGACGCTGGTCGAACGGCCGACCATGACGCGGTAGGTGCTGCTCGCCCCCTGGCAGCAGGCGTCGAACGACACCCACAGGTAGTAGTACGAGCCGTGCCGGAAGATGAACGGCGCCTCGATCGCGGTCGTGCTTCCCGTGCGCTGGGCCAGGCCGGTGATCGAGGTGCCGAGGCGCTTGCCGGTGGCGGGGTCGAGCTGGATGAGCTTGATCCCGGTCCAGAACGACCCGAAGGACAGCCACCAGCGGCCCTGGGCGTCCACGACGAGGTTCGGGTCGATGGCGTTGTAGTTGCTCGACGAGGTGGTGGAGATGATCAGGCCCTGGTTCGCCCAGGATCCTGACGCGCCCGTGGTGCTGGTGGCCAGGAAGATCGCCGAATTGCGCGAGCCGAACGTCGACGCCGAGTAGTAGAGGTAGTAGCGCCCGTTGCGGTAGGAGATGTCGGGCGCCCACAGGCTGGCGCCGCCGCCGGTGTACGACGTGGTCCACGGCGCGCCGCCGGGGAATACCACTCCGGCGTTGTGCCAGGCGGTCCGGTCGGTCGAGGTCTTGATCGTGAGGTTGTCGCCGGTGTGCACCAGCAGGTAGGAGCCGTCGGGCCGCTTGACCACGCTCGGGTCGTGCACCCCGATGTCGCCCGTCACCCGCCCGGGGTTGGGATAGGCCGCCGGGGGAGTGGTCGGCGTGGCCAGGGGCACGGGCACGGGCTCGGGCCGCACCGCGGCGGCGCCGAGCAGGAGGGCGACGAGAGCTCGTTTCCACATGACGTGACCTCCTCACTGCGACCGTCAGGGTTACCGTTCACCTGAGGGGTGTCAAGCACGCCTGCCGCCGTCGCAGGTCGGGCGCCTGAAACTTTCACACCCGGGTTCGCGGCCCCGCCAAATGGCCTGAAGGCCGAAAGTACTACCTCGCCGGCGGCCGAAAGGCGGAGCGAGCACGAGCCCTTCCGCCGATGAACCGGCCCCGCCCCCGTTGCCACCATCGAGCCATGACCCCCACGAAGGCGGCCCGGCTCATCCCCGCCGGACTGCTCGTCCTCAGCGCCGTCCCCGTGATCGCCGGCGCCGTCCGCGCGGCCGAGCTGACCGGCGGCGCCGCCATCACCCCCGACAACGCCCGCTTCTTCGCCGCCCCCGCGCCCGTGCTGCTGCACATCGCCGGCGTCACCGTCTACAGCGTCCTGGGCGCCTTCCAGTTCGCGCCCGGCTTCCGCCGCCGCAGGCCCGCCTGGCACCGGGCGGCCGGGCGGGTGCTGGTGCCGGCCGGCCTGGTCGCGGCGCTCGCCGGCCTGTGGATGACGCTGTTCTCCGACCTTCCGGCCGGCGACACCGGGCTCCTGACCGTCTTCCGCCTCGCGGCCGGCTCGGCCATGGCCGGCTCCCTCGTCCTCGGCCTCGCCGCGATCCTGCGCCGCGACGTCGCCCGGCACCGCGCCTGGATGATCCGCGCGTACGCGCTCGGCATGGGCGCGGGCACGCAGGCGGTGGTCCTGTCCGCCTGGTACGCGGCAACGGGCGCCGATGCCCACGCCGTCACCAGGGCACTGCTCCAGGGCCTGGCCTGGGGCGTCAACCTCGCCGTGGCCGAATGGGCCATCCGCAGGACGGCCCGGCGTCAGCCGGTCGGTGGGGCGGATCAGCCGTTCGGCGGGGTGGAGCGCTCAGCCGCCGATTCATGACATGGGTTGATGTGTGGCTCGCTGCCCGATTGAGACGCTGACGGTCCGTCAGTCAGAAGGAGCGAGAACACATGCCAGAAGCGAGCGAGGAAAGCACGAGCCCGGGGGTGAGCCGCCGTGGGGTGCTCGCCGGCGCGGGCGCCGCCGCGGTCACCCTGCTGGGCACCGGCGACGCCGAGGCACAGGCCGCGCCGGAGGCGTTCGGGCCGGTGACCGTGCGTCCGGGCGACCTCCGCTACGACAACCTGCTGCGCGGCAACAACTTCCGCTTCGCCGGCCGCCCGGACGAGATCCGCGTGGTCGGGTCGACCGGGCAGGTGGTGCGCGCGGTGCAGGACGCGGTGCGGACCGGACGGCGGGTCGCGGTGCGCAGCGGCGGGCACTGCTTCGAGAACCTCACCGCCGACCCGGCGGTGCGGATGCTGCTGGACCTGTCACCGATGGACGCGGTCGGCTACGACGCCGGCCGGCGGGCGTTCTCCGTGCAACCCGGAGCCACCCTAGGTCACGTGTACCGGACGCTGCTCACCGGCTGGGGCGTGACGATCCCCGGCGGCAGTTGCCCGGAGGTGGGCGCCGGTGGGCACTTCGCGGGCGGCGGGTACGGGGCGCTGTCCCGGAGGTACGGCTCGGTGGTGGATCACCTGTACGGCGTGGAGGTCGTGGTGGTCGACCGCGACGGCACCGCCCGCGCGGTGGTCGCCACCCGCGAGCCGGACGACCCCAACCGCGAGCTGTGGTGGGCGCACACCGGCGGGGGCGGCGGCAACTTCGGCGTGGTCACCCGGTACTGGTTGCGCTCGCCCGGCGCCACCGGCACCGACCCGTCCCGGCTGCTGCCCCCGGCGCCGGGGCGGATGCTGCAGCACGTGGCCATCTGGTCCTGGGAGCACATGACCGAGCAGGCGCTCACCGGGCTGATGCGCAACTTCGGGCACTGGCACGAGCGCAACAGCGCGCCCGGCTCCCCGCACGCCGGGTTGTACGGGATCCTCCTGATCTCGCACCGCGCCGGCGGGACCGTCACGCTGGTCTCGCAGATCGACGCGGACCTCCCCGGCGCCGACGCCATGGTGACCGGCTTCGTGTCCGAGGTGACCGCAGGCGTCGGCCTCACCCCGGCGCTCGACCTGCGGCGGACGATGCCGTGGCTGCACCGGATGACCTGGCCGGGCAGCGGCGAGCCGGGCGACGTGATCAACCGGCGCTACAAGATCAAGGCCGCCTACCTGCGGCGCTCGCTCACCGACAGCCAGCTCGCGGCCGTCTACCGCAACCTGACCAACTCCACCGGCGGGCCGGACTCCGGCATGCTGCTCGTCGGCTACGGAGGCCAGGTCCGCGCGGTGGCGCCAGGGGCCACCGCGACAGCCCAGCGGGACGTGGTCATGAAGGCCGTCTACCAGACGATCTGGCGCGACGAGGCGGACGACGCGGCCAACCTCACCTGGGTCCGCGAGTTCTACCGCGACGTGTACGCCGGCACCGGCGGCGTGCCCGTGCCCGGCGAGGTCGACGACGGCTCCTACATCAACTACGCGGACGCCGACCTGGCCGACCCGGCGTGGAACACCTCGGGCGTGCCCGCGCACACGCTCTACTACAAGGACAACTACCCGCGCCTGCAGCGGGTGAAGGCCCGGTGGGACCCGCGCAACGTCTTCCGGCACGCCCTGTCCATCGAGCCTCCCCAGGCCGGTTGACCGGCATCCGGGCTAGATTGTCGGCCGGGGGAAGTGCCGGGGGAAGTGCCGGGGAGGAGGACGCGGATGGGCGATCCGGCGGCACGGTGGCCCGTGGCGTTGACCGCCGGGCCGTACGCGCTGCTGGCGCTGCTGACCGGCGTCACCGTGGCCGTCAAGCGCTCGGACGGCGCGTCCCTGATCGTCGACCTGGTCCTGTGCGGGCTGACGGCGGCGTGGATGCTCGGCGTCTTCACGCTCCGTCCCGCCTGGCGGCGGCGGGCGCCGGTGATGGCGGTGTTCTGCGCGGTGCTGATCCTGCTCTCGGCGATCCTGGCGGTCAGGGACCCGTGGTTCGGCTGCTTCACCCCCGTCGGGTACTTCTACGCCTTCCGGCTCCTGCGCTGGCCGTGGCAGCCGGTCGGCGTCGGCGCGATGGCGGTGGTGGCGGGCACGGCGCAGGCGTACGACGTGGACAAGAGCACGGCCGCCGGCCTGGTCACCTACGGCGCCGTCGTGGCCGCGAACGCCGTCCCCATGTGCGCCTTCGCCTGGTTCGCCCGGCGCGCCGCCCGGCAGAACGAGGAGCGGGAGCGCGCGCTCCAGGAGGCCCGCGAGGCGAACCGCAGGCTGGCGGCCTCGCTGGCGGAGAACGCCGCCCTGCACGAACGGCTGCTGGCGCAGGCGCGCGACGCCGGCGTGCAGGGCGAGCGGCAGCGCATGGCGCGGGAGATCCACGACACCCTGGCGCAGGGGCTGACCGGCATCGTCAGCCAGCTGCGCGCGGCCGAGCACGCCGGCGACGACCCGGCGGCCTGGCGCCGGCACGTCGCCGCCGCGACCAAGCTGGCCAGGGAGAGCCTGTCGGAGGCGCGGCGGTCGGTGCACGCGCTGCGTCCCGAGCCGCTGCGCTCGGCCATGCTGAGCGAGGCGCTGGCGGGCGTCGCCGAGCGCTGGTCGGCGCTGCACGAGATCCCCGTCCAGGTCACGACGACCGGTACGGCGCGGCCGATCCGGCCGGAGGCGGAGGCCGCGCTGCTCAGGATCGCGCAGGAGGCCCTGGCCAACGTGGCCAAGCACGCGCGGGCGACCCGCGTGGGGGTGACGCTGTCGTACCTGGAGCACGAGGCGGCCCTGGACGTCCGCGACGACGGCGGCGGCTTCGACCTGGCGCTGCTGGACGCCGCCGCCGGCTTCCGGCCCGATCGCGGCGGGTTCGGCCTGATCGCGATGCGGCAGCGGATGGAGAGCCTGTCGGGCACCCTGCAGGTCGAGTCGGAGCCGGGCGCCGGCACGGGCATCTCGGCCCGCGTCCCCGCCGAGCGGGCGGAGGTGGGCGTGTGAGCAGCCCCGCCGGCCCGATCGGGCTGCTGATCGTGGATGATCACCCGGTGGTCAGGGACGGGCTCGCCGCCATGTTCGCCCGCGACCCGGAGTTCGAGGTGCTCGGCGAGGCCGCCGACGGGGCAGAGGCGGTCCGGCTGGCCCAGGCCCTGCGCCCGGACGTGATCCTCATGGACCTGCGGATGCCCGGCATGGACGGGGTGAGCGCGACCAGGCAGCTCGCCGAGCGGGGGAGCCGGGCCCGCGTGCTGGTGCTGACCACGTACGACACCGACAGCCACGTGCTCCCCGCGATCGAGGCCGGCGCCACCGGCTACCTCCTCAAGGACGCTCCCCGCGACGAGCTGCTGCGCGCGGTCCGGGCGGCGGCCCGGGGCGAGGCGGTGCTCGCGCCGTCGGTGGCGGCCCTGCTGATGAGCCGGGTACGCCGGCCCGCCCCGGGGCCGCTCAGCCCGCGCGAGATCGAGGTGCTGCAACTGGTGGCGGCCGGTGCCACGAACCGGGAGGCGGCGGCCAAGCTGTTCCTCACCGAGGCCACCGTCAAGTCCCACATGCTCAACATCTACGCCAAGCTCGGGGTGAACGACCGCGCCGCCGCCGTCACCGAGGCGTTCAACCGAGGGCTGCTCGTCCCGCGGAATCCCGGGTCCTGACGGGGCATCGCCGGATACGGTCGGATCATGCGCGTTCATCGACCTGGATTCGCGGCACTCGCCGTACTGGCCGCGTTGTCCGGTGGATGCGGTGGCGCCGCGCCGGCTCCCGGCGGGGCCGGCCTGCCGGCGCCGCCGGGCACGGGCAAGGGGCCGCTGGCGGGCAAGGTCGTGGTGCTCGACCCCGGGCACAACGGCGGGAACGCCGCGCACCCCGAGCAGGTCGACCGCCAGGTCGACATCATCACCAAGAGCAAGGCCTGCAACGCCGTCGGCTTCAGGACCGCCGACGGGTACGAGGAGAACGCCTTCGCCTGGAGCGTCACCCAGCACCTGAGGCCGCTCCTGGAGACGATGGGCGCCCAGGTCGTGCTTACCCGGAGCAACGACGAGGGCATCGGCCCCTGCGTCACCGAGCGGGCGGCCATCGGCAACGAGGCCAGGGCGGACGCGGTGGTGTCCATCCACGGCGACAGCGGCAAGCCGAGCGGGCACGGGTTCCACGTGATCGTCCCCGGGCTGATCGCCGGGCGCAACGACGAGGTCATCGAGCCGTCCCGCAAACTCGGGCTGGCGATCCGCGACGCGTACCGGGCCGGCACCGGCATGCCGTACGCGGACTACCGAGGCGAGGACGGCCTGCGGTCCCGCACCGACCTGGGCGGGCTCAACCTCTCGACGCGGCCGGTCGTGTTCATCGAGTGCGGCAACATGCGCAACGCGGGCGACGCGGCCAAGATGACCGACGTCGCCTTCCGCAAGCGCATCGCCGAATCGCTGGCCAACGGGATCAAGAACTACCTCACCGGCGCCTGAGGCCAGCTCGACGCGGGCGGCTGGGTGGTCAGGCCGCCGGTCACGGCGAACGGGACGGACGTGACGCTCGCGGTGGCGGCGGTCAGACCGGTGGCGGTGGCGCGCAGGGTGATGGCGCCCGGCGTGCGGGAGGGGCCCGGACGCGGACGTCCCGGAGCGCGCCCCGCACGAAGCTCTCGTCGCCGGAGGCGGCCAGGTAGAAGCCCGCGCGGCAGACGCTGCCCGAGACGGTGTGGCGCGGGTCGAGGGCGACGGACGCCCGGCCCTGCCGTTCGCAGTCGGGGACCGGGGCCAGCACGAGCATGCGGCGGCTCAGCCCGCCGAGCCACAGCTGCGGTCCGACGAGAACGCCGTCACGGATCTCGCCGGGGGGCGACAGGCGCAGCGGCCCTCTGGCCGACAGGGTGAGGAAGCCGTCGGGGGTGAGCGTGCCGCGCAGGTTCTCCGCCCAGGCCAGGCGCTGCTCGAAGGTCATCCCGGCCCGCTCGTCCTGCAGCGCGATCCGCCAGTCGCCGAACGCGAAGAGCAGGACCGGGCCGGCGGTGTCCACCCCGAGCGGGCCGGGCCAGAGCGTGACGCCGCCGGTCAGGTGGCGGATCATCGGCCGGCCGGCGGCGGTCTCGGCCTCGCCGTACAGCGGGGCGGTCAGGACGCGGAACACCCCGCCCTTGCCGTTGGCCGCGAGGGTGCCGCCGGTGTACGGCCGGGCGCCCAGCGAGGCCAGGTTGAGGCCGGCCGGGTAGGTGAGCTCCGCCCGCGACCCGTCGGGGAACGTGACCCGCAACGTCCTGGTCCCGCCCGTCCCGCTCGCCTCCGGGTAGACGGCGTTGGGTTTCACGGTGACCGCCTCGCGCACCGGCACCGGCACCGGCTCCGGCTCATGCTCCGGCGCGGGGCGGCTCGTGTCCCGGCTCGGGAGAAGCCCGATGAGCAGCCCCACCAGCGAGACGGCCGCGAGCGCGACCAGCGCCGCGATCCCTGCCCGGCGAGGCCCGCGCGGGCCCTGCTCGATGATGTCGACCCGGCCGGCGGTCATCGGCCTTCCTCTGTCGTGCGGCTGTCCCACCCAGTTCAGACCATCGGCGGGTACGACGCCATGCCGGGCACGGGAATGTGATCCAGCGCACTGTTCCCGTTAACTTCTCTGACGGGCGAATGTCGGTTTGGCCGACATACTGTCGGCGAGGCCGCACCCCCTCAAGGAGGTTTCGTCGATGGAACGCCGCAATTTCCTGCGCGCGACGGTGCTCGGTGCGAGCACCGTCGCCTTCTCCGGCAGTCTGTGGCAGGGCGCCGCCCTGGCCGCACCGGCGCAGAACGCCCCCGGCCCCTACGGCCCGCTGCAGGCCGCCGACGCCAACGGCATCCAGTTGCCGGCCGGCTTCACCAGCCAGGTGATCGCCCGCTCCGGCCAGTCCGTCCCGGGCACGTCCTACACCTGGCACAACGCCCCTGACGGAGGCGCCTGCTTCGCCGACGGCAGCGGCTGGATCTACGTCTCCAACTCCGAGATCAACCCCGGCGGCGGCGCCTCGGCCATCCGTTTCGACTCCGGCGGAGCCGTCACCTCGGCGAACCGGATCCTGTCCGGCACCCGGCAGAACTGCGCGGGAGGGAAGACGCCCTGGAACACGTGGCTGTCGTGCGAGGAGGTCAGCCTGGGCTTCGTCTACGAGACCTACCCGTTCGGCGGCACCGCCGTGCAGCGGCCCGCGATGGGCCGCTTCAAGCACGAGGCCGCCGCCGCCGACCCCGTGCGGAAGGTGATCTACCTCACCGAGGACGAGACCAACGGGCGCTTCTACCGGTTCGTCCCCACGACGTGGGGCGATCTGTCCTCCGGCACCCTCCAGGTGCTGGTGGCGGGGTCCGCCACGTCGGGCTCGTTCACCTGGGCGAACGTCCCCGACCCGGACGGCTCGCCGACGGCGACGCGCAGCCAGGTGTCCGGCTCCAAGTCGTTCAACGGAGGCGAGGGCTGCCACTACGCCGACGACACGGTCTGGTTCACCACGAAGGGCGACAACCGGGTGTGGCAGGTCAACCTGGCCGGTAACACCTACGAGCTCGCCTACGACGACAGCCTCGTCAGCCCCGGCACCGCGCCGCTCACCGGCGTCGACAACGTCACCGGCTCCACCTACGGCGACCTGTACGTGGCCGAGGACGGCGGCAACATGGAGATCTGCCTGATCACGCCCGACGACAAGATCTCCGCGTTCCTGCGGATCAACGGCCAGAGCTCGTCCGAGATCACCGGCCCGGCCTTCAACCCCGCGGGCAACCGGCTGTACTTCTCCTCCCAGCGCGGCACCTCGGGGTCGTCGTCCGGCGGCATCACCTACTGCGTGACCGGCCCGTTCCGGACCTGATCCGACCCGGCAGGGCGCCCGTCACGGCTCGCGCGTGACGGGCGCCAGCCACATCCCGACGAGCGCGTCGATCAGCCCGGTCGCGGCGTCGTGCCAGGTGGCGCGGGGTGTGGGGGCGCCTTCGGCGAGCGCGCGCTCCCGGTCGGCGCACGTGTGCACGATCAGCTGGCGGGCCATGTCGCCGCGCTCGGCCCGCACCTCGGCGGGCAGCTCGGGCAGGCACCGGTTGAACCCCTCGACGGTATGCCGCAGCGAGGCGGAGGAGCGGGTCTCGTCATCCATGATCGCGCGCAGCGCGGGATCGGTCATCACCTGGGCGACGAAGCGGGCGTACCACGTGGGGGAGCCGAGGTCCGCCAGATGCTCGGTGACCGGGCGCACCATGCAGGCGACCCAGTCGCGCACGTCGGCGGAGTCGCCGAGCTCGGCCACCATCCGCTCGCGGATCCGCTCGATCGGCTCGGCGTGTTTGCGGGCGATCGCGCGTACGAGATGGGTCTTGGTGCCGAAGTGGTAGCCGACGGCGGCGTTGTTGCCCTGCCCGGCGGCCTCGCTGACCTGACGGTTGGAGACGGCGAGCACGCCGTGCTCGGCGAACAGCTGCTCCGCCGCCGCGAGGATCCGCTCGCGGGTCACTCCGGCGCGCTCGGCGCGTACGGTCCTGCCGGTCATCGGCACCACCGTACCGGAACGTCACGCCTGCTCACGAGGGCCTCCTTCGGGGACCTGACCGTCGGTTGTGCTCAGTAAATAGACGCTGTTAGCCTTAAGTCAAGCGACTGATTTACTAATACCTCGTCGTTTACTTCCCCCGATCCCCGTAACGGAGACCTCGCATGGCCAACATCCCCGCCCGCCGCGCCCACGCGGCCGACCCCCCGCGGGCGAGCACCTTCGTGGTGGTGCTCGCCTTCGCCGGGATCGTGGTGTCGTTGATGCAGACCCTGGTGATCCCGCTGGTTCCCGAGCTGCCCAAGCTCCTGGGCGCTCCGGCGTCCGACACCACCTGGGCGATCACCGCCACGCTGCTCGCCAGCGCGGTCGCCACACCGGTGGTGGGACGGCTGGGCGACATGTTCGGCAAGCGGCGCATGCTGCTGCTCAGCCTGATCCTGCTGGTCGCCGGGTCGGTCGTGTGCGCCCTCAGCGACTCCCTGACGCCGATGATCGTCGGGCGGGCCCTGCAGGGCCTGGCCTCCGGCGTGATCCCGCTCGGCATCAGCATCATGCGCGACGAGCTGCCCGCCGAACGGCTCGGCTCCGCGACCGCGCTCATGAGCGCCTCGCTCGGCGTGGGCGGCGCCCTGGGCCTGCCCGCCGCCGCCCTCATCGCCGAGAACGCCGACTGGCACGCGCTGTTCTGGACCGCGGCCGGGCTCGGCGCCGTGGCCCTGGTCCTGGTGCTGGCCCTCGTGCCCGAGTCCGCGGTGCGCAGCGGCGGGCGCTTCGACCTGGTCGGCGCCGCCGGGCTGTCGGCCGCGCTGGTGTGCCTGCTCCTGGCGATCTCCAAGGGCGCAAGCTGGGGCTGGGGCGACCCGCTCACGATCGGCCTGTTCGCCGCGGCGGTCGTGGTGCTGCTGCTGTGGGGCTGGTGGGAGCTGAGCACCCGGGAGCCGATGGTGGACCTGCGCACCACCGCGCGGCGTCAGGTGCTGTTCACCAACCTCGCCTCCACCATGATGGGCTTCTCGATGTTCGCCATGTCCCTGGTGCTGCCGCAGCTGCTGCAGCTGCCGGAGGCCACCGGCTACGGGCTGGGCCAGTCGATGCTGGCGGTGGGCCTGGTGATGGCGCCGTCCGGCCTGGTGATGATGGTGCTGGCGCCGCTGTCGGCGCGCCTGTCCGCGGCCAAGGGACCCAAGGTCACTCTGATGATCGGCGCCCTGATCGTCGCCGCCGGTTACGCGCTCAACATCGGGCTGATGTCCGAGATCTGGCACCTTGTCCTGGTCTCCTGCATCATCGGGGCCGGCATCGGATTCGCCTACGCCTCGATGCCCGCGCTCGTCATGGGGGCCGTGCCGGTGTCCGAGACGGCCGCCGCCAACAGCCTCAACACCCTCATGCGCGCGGTCGGCACCTCCGTCTCCAGCGCCGTCGCGGGCGTCGTCCTGGCCGAGATGACCACCACGTTCGGTCCCGTCGCCCTCCCCTCCGAGGACGGCTTCCGCGTCGTCATGGGCATCGGCGCCGGCGCCGCCCTCCTCGCCTTCGTCCTGGCCGCCTTCCTCCCGCGCCGCAGCGCCGCCGCCCCGGCCACGGCCCACGCGGCCGCTCCGGCCACGGCCCACGCGGCCGCTCCGGCCACGGCGCACGCGGCCGCTCCGGCCACGGCGCACGCGGCCGCCCCCGCCACGGCGCACGCGGCCGCTCCGGTGCCTTCCGCGCCCCTGAACGAGCCTGTGGAGGACTTCTGGGCGGGGGCGCCGGACGGCGGCGTCGAGATCCGCGGCATGGTCAGCGGCGACGACGGCCGGGCGGTCGGCCACGCCACGCTGACGCTGATCGACTCGCGCGGCCACCAGCTCTCCCGGGCCGTGACCCTGGCCGACGGCGCGTACGCCATCTGGACGCCCGGCATGGGCACCTACGTCCTGATCGCCTCGGCCGCCGAACGCGACCCGCAGGTGGCCACCCTCGTCGTGGGCGACCAGCCGGTCGACTTCAACCTGATCCTCACCGGCTCGAACAAGCTGGCCGGGGTGGTCCGCGACCTGGAGGGCAAGCCGGTGCCCGGGGCGGTCGTCGTGCTGACCGACGTCCGCGGCGAGGTCGTCACCACGGGCACGACCGACGCGGAGGGCTCCTACAGCCTGTCCGGCGTGACCTCGGGCGGCTACACGCTCGCGGTCAGCGCGGACTCCTTCCGCCCGGCCGCCGTCCCGGTCGAGGTCACGGGCGCCGGCCAGACCAGGCAGGACGTCGAGCTGCGGCCCGGCGCCCGGATCCGCGGCACCGTACGGGTGCGCGACGGCGGCCCGCTGAACGACGCGCGGGTGACGCTGCTGGACGCGGCCGGGAACGTGGTCGGCACCACGACGACCGGCGAGGACGGCGCGTACGCCTTCGCCGACCTGACCGGCGGCCAGTACACGCTCATCGCCACCGGATACCCGCCCGTGGCCGACACCGTGAGCATCAACGGCCGCGACGACGACGACCGCGACCTGTGGCTGGTCCACTCCGACTGACACCGACACCGCGACGACTGCTCCGAAGGGAGGAGCAGGGAGAGCAGGAGCACCATGTACACCAGCCAAGAGCAGGCCGGGCGGAGCCCCGCGGCCGGCCGGCCCCCGCAGCAGAGCGCCCCGGCCGGTGGCCGGGGCCTGCACGCCCTGATCCGCACCAAGGACGGGTGGGCCGTGCAGCACGCGATCGTCACGGTGACCGACCTGACCGGGCAGCAGGTCGCGCGGGCCGAGGCCGACGCCGAGGGCGTCGTGTCGACCGGCCCGCTGGCGCCCGGCGTCTACACGGCCGTCGCCACCGCGGCCGGATACACGCCGGCCGCGATGACGGCCATCGCGACCGGCTCAGGCACCGCCGAGCTGGGCACGGTGACGCTGGCCCGGCAGGGCGGCGTCGACCTTCCCCCGCCCGGGATCTGGACGCTCGACCCGGCCCACTGCACGATCGCGGCGACCGCCCAGCACCTGGGGCTCAGCACCGTACGGGGACGGTTCACCCAGTTCGCCGGGCGGATCGAGGTCGGCCCGGACCCGGAGACCTCGTCGGTGGCCGCCGACGTCGTGGCCGCCTCGATCGACACGGGGAACGGCACCCGCGACGCCCATCTCCGCTCGGCCGACTTCCTGAACGCCGACGCGTACCGGATGATCTCCTACCGCAGCACCGGGCTCACGCCCGCGGGCCCCGACCGGTGGATCGTGCACGGGACGCTGACGCTCGCCGGGGTGCAGCGGCCCGTCGACCTCGACCTGGCCTACCTCGGGACCGGCCCCGACCCGTGGGGCGGCCTGCGGGCGGCGTTCCGGGCCGAGACGGAGCTGCGCCGCGAGGACTTCGCGATGACGTACAACCAGGTCGTGCGGGCCGGGGTCAACCTCATCGGGTCCACGGTGAAGATCGAGCTGGACATCCAGGCCGTGCAGGGGGCGTCCCTGCCCTAGCGGGGCCGCCGCAGGCCCACGAGCAGCGTCCACGCGGGGAACATCGTCCAGACGACGGCGCCCGGGATCCCGCCGGCCACCGACGGCCCGTGCAGCCGGAGCAGGTCTGTCTTCACCGGTGTCCCCCTTCACTCTCGTGAGTTGCCCGCCGGGCCGCCGATGCGGAACGGGGTCGTGACGTTCTCGTACATGAGGTGGACGAGCAGCCCCTCACGCGCGTGCGGCAGGTTGTGGCAGTGGTCGACCCAGATGCCGGGGTTGTCGGCGAGGAAGGCGATGTCGTAGGACTCGCCGTTCTCGACGTTCAGGGAGTCGACCCACCAGGGGCTCCCGGT
The DNA here is from genome assembly GCF_014873145.1 of Nonomuraea angiospora. Lineage (NCBI taxonomy): Bacteria > Bacillati > Actinomycetota > Actinomycetes > Streptosporangiales > Streptosporangiaceae > Nonomuraea > Nonomuraea angiospora. The sequence goes on from NZ_JADBEK010000001.1 coordinate 12,673,257, forward strand.
GGCGGGGACGCCGTCGCGGGCCAGTACGACCGCGCGATGGCCGTGCAGGTGCATGGGGTGGACCTCGCCGCTGCCGTTGACGATCGTCATGCGCACGACGTCGCCGTCGGCGACCGTGAACATCGGCACGTCCGGGTACAGGTGGCCGTTGACGGTCCAGTAGAGCCCGGGGACCCCGTCGAGGAAGCCCGGCCGGCGGCCCATCTCGTAGCGGAAGGCGCGGTCGGGGCGCGCCGGGTCGAAGCCGAGGGGCGCGGGGCTGCCGTAGGTCAGCAGGTCCAGGGTGGCGGCCGGGCGGGCGCTCGGCGGCACGCCGGACGGGTGGCCGAGCACCACCGACAGCGGCCCGCCGATCTGCACCCGTACGGAGCCGCCGCCGGACGGCATGGTCACCTCGAGGTCGGCCCGGCCGCCCGCCGTCACGAGGACGGCGGCGCGCTCGACCGCCGTGGGGCCGTGCAGCTCGGTGCCGTCCACGGCGACCAGGCGCCACGCGGCCCCGGTGACCCACACCGGCGTGGGGCCGTTGTCGGTGTTGACCACGCGTACCCGCGCCGTGGCGCCGGGCGGGGCCGGGACGGTGACATCGGATTCGGACCCGTTGACGGTGCGGATCCCGTGGTAGAGGTGCGCCAGGGCGACGACGTCGAGCGCGGCCGGCGGGCGCGCGGGCCGCACGACCAGGGCGCCGAAGAGGCCGCCCGCGACCTGCTCGTGCGACAGCTGGTGGGAGTGGTACCAGAACGTCCCGGCCCTGCGCACGATGAACCGGTAGACGAAGTCCCGGCCGATCCGGACCGCGTCCTGGGTGACCCCCGCGACGCCGTCCTCGCCGCCCGGGACGTCCACGCCGTGCCAGTGCAGGGTGACCCCGCCGGGCACCGACTCGTTGACCAGCCGAACCTGTACGAGCTGGCCCGCCACGGCCGTGATCTGCGGGCCGGGGGAGCGGCCGTTGAAGGTGTACCCGTCGATCTCCCGGCCCGACGCCAGCCGCAGCCGCTGCTCGCGCGCGGTCAGCGTCACCTCGACGTCCGGCCTGCGCGCCGGGTCGGCGACCAGGGTGGTGATGTCCCGGGTGGCGGCGTTCTGGTGGTGGTGCGGCCCGCCCGCCTGCCGGCCGCCGTCGGCGTACCCCATGTCCATGACGGAGTACGCCCGCGGCAGCCGGCTCGCCTGCCACAGCCAGCCCAGCGGGACGACGACGGCCAGCGTCGCGGCGCAGGCCGCGACCAGCCGCACGCGACGGGTGAGGATCATGACCCTCACACCGCCGCCGAGGCGGGCGCCTCGGCGGCGACGGGCCGGGCGCGCCGGGCGGCGTGCAGGGCGACGGCGAACAGCGCCATCGCGTTCAGCCCGTGCAGCGCGCCCGCCCACGGCAGGTCGTGGCCCGTGTAGCCGAGCATCGCCTGGACGGCGACGAGGACCAGCACGAACGCGGCGAACTTGACCCCGCCGGGGATCCGGGCGAAGAACGAGACGATCAGGAGGAGGAGGGCGATGACGGGAATGACCATCCCGCCGTTGATGCCGTGCACGATGATGCCGACGATCTCCGGGAAGGGCAGGTCGTCGCTCTCCATGACGGCCTTGTCGAACACGTTGCCGTCCGAGACCCACTTGCCGAGCCCCGCGATGGCCAGGACGATCGCCGCCGCCTGGACGGCGACCTCGACGGCGACGGCGTACGCCAGGACCTTGTAGACGATTCTCATGGTGCCTGTCCTTTCGACGGGGAGCGGAGCGCCTTGACGAGCAGGGCGGCGCCGAGGGGGCCGGCGCCGAGGACGTAGGGGGCGGCGAGGTCGCCGGTGAGCGCGCCGAGCAGGGCGGCCGCCGCCGCGATCCTGCCGGCGACCGGGTGCGCCAGCCCGGCCCGGGCCGCCACGTACGACAGCCCCGCGAGAGCGCAGGCCGCGCCGGCGGCCAGCGTGGGCGGCAGGACCGGGCCGGCGACGTGGAGCGCCGCCTCGACCGTCGCCGCCGAGGCGACGACTCCCAGCAGGGCCAGCACCACGGCGGCCGGCGCGCGGCCGGCGTGGCGGGCCCGCGGCGCGGACAGGTCGCGGTAGACCAGCGCGACGGCCACGACGGCGAGCCACGCACCGGTGCCGCGGACGAGCCCGAGGGCCGGCCCTGTGCCCGCCAGCTGCCTGGCCGGGCACAGGGCCGGCTCACCCGCCAGGCACCCGGCCAGGCAGAGCGCCGACGACGCCAGCAGGCACAGCCCGCCGGCCACCCGCGTCCTCATGACGCCAGGGTCGGCGCGCCCGCGTCCCGTCGTCACGGGGCAGCTGTCCCTGCCGGACCGGGAGGCCGCACCGGGAACCTGCGCCCGGGAGTCTCCGTCTGGGAGTCTCCGTCTGGGAGTCTCCGTCTGGGAGTCTCCGCCCGGGAGTCAGGGCCGGGCGGCCGGGCCGGGGGTGCGGCCCGGGGGTGCGGCCCGGGGTGCCTGGGGCCGGATTATCCGGGTTCGCCGCCGAGTCCCGCCTCGCGGGCCCGGACGATGGCCGCCGACCGGTCGGTGACGTGCAGCTTCGTCAGGACGTTCGAGACGTAGTTGCGCACGGTCTTTCCGCTCACGCCGAGCCGCTGGGCGATCGCCGTGTTGTCCAGGCCACGGGCGACGAGCCCCAGGACCTCGTGCTCGCGCTCGGTGAGCTGCGGGAACGGCGACGCCACCGCGACGCGGGCGAAATGGGCCAGCATGCGCGCGGCCACGCCGGCGCCGAAGACCGCCTCGCCGCGGGCGACCGCGCGCACCGCGGCCACGATCTCCTCCGGCCCGGCGCCCTTGAGCGCGTACCCGTGGGCGCCCGCGCGCAGGGCGGCCAGGACGTTCTCGTCGTCGTACATGGTAAGGATCAGCGAACGGGTGGGCAGGCCGGCGGTGCGCATCCGCGCGGTGACCGTGAGCCCGTCGCCGCCGGGCATGTTCACGTCGAGCACGGCGACGTCGGGCCGGTGCTCGACGGCCAGGCGCAGGGCGTCCGCGCCGGTGGCGGCGACGGCCAGCACGGTCATCCCGGCCTCGGCGTCGAGCAGCGCCCGCAGGCCCGACACGAAGACGGGATGGTCATCGGCGAGGATCAGCCTGATCATGGTCCCCTCCCAGGCTCGTCGGCAGAAAGGCGCGGATGTGGGTGCCGCCGCCGGGCGGGGAGCGCATCGACCAGACCCCGCCCACCTCGGCGGCCCGTTCCCGCATGGAGCGGATCCCCACGCCCGCCGTGTGATCGGGGCCGAGCCCGCGGCCGTTGTCCCGCACCGTCACCTCCACGCCGCCGTCCGACGGCGTGAGCGTCGCGGTGCAGTGGGTCGCCTCGCTGTGGCGGGCCGCGTTCGTGATCGCCTCGACGGCGATCCGGTAGGCCGCCGTCTCGACCGCGGCCGGCAGCGCCGGCAGCCGCTCCGCGCCGACGACCTCGATGGACATGGTGCCCGACAGGGCCGCCGCCCGCGCCCGGATCGCGCCGATGACGCCGAGTTCGTCCAGCGCGGGCGGGCGCAGCGCCTCGACCAGGCGCCGCACGTCGGTCAGCGACGCGGCGGCCTCCGCGGAGATCTCGTCGAGCTGCTGCCGCGCCGCCGAGCCGGGCGGTACGTCCCGCGCGGCGAGGCCGGCCTTGATCCGGATCGCGGCCAGGGTCGGGCCGAGACCGTCGTGCAGGTCGCGGCGTAAGCGGCGGCGCTCGTCCTCGCGCGAGGCCACGACCTCGGCGCGGGACCTGACCAGGTCGTCATGCAGCCGCACCGCCTGCACCGCGGTGCCCACCTGCTGCGCCAGGGAGGCGATCAGGCCGAGGTCGACGGGGTCGAGCGGATCGTCGCTGCCGCGGGCCGAGACGCGCAGGTGCCCGATGAGCGTCCCGTGGTAGCGCAGCGGCTCGACGTGCACCTCGCCGGCGGGGACGCCGTACTGCGTGGCCAGGTGACCGGTGCCGGAGCCGTCCACCAGCTCGATCGCCGCGTGCGGGACGCGCAGCGACCGGGCCACGGTCTCGACGATGGCGGGCAGCACGTCGGCGGGCAGCAGCACCGCCTGTAACCGGGTGCCGAGGCGGGTCAGCGCCGCGGACGGGTCGTGGCGGTCGCCGTACATCACCCGGTTGACCGTGCCCTGCGCCAGCGCGCGCAGCGGGGCCAGCGCGAGCGCCGCACCGGCCGCGGTGAGCGCGGCGGCCACCGGCTGCGACAACCCCAGCCCGCTGACCAGCAGTGCCACGACGGCCGCGTACCCGGCGACCAGGATCGCGACCACGCTGGCGTACACGAGCGACCGGTTCGCCAGCCGCTCGATGTCGAACAGGCGATGGCGGCGCAGCGCCACCCCGATCCCGGCCACGAACGGCAGCGCCGACAGCCCGAGGGCGCCCGCCGGCAGGGGACGCGCCCCGGCGAGCAGCTCGGGAAGGTGCCAGCCGGCCAGGCTCAGCAGCGTCGCGGCCGCGCCGCCCGCCATCAGCCAGCGCATCCTGGCGCGCGTCAGCGGATCGGGGTTGCGGCGGTAGCCGGCGAAGCCCCACACCGTGCTGGTGACCAGGGTGGCCGCCACGACCGCCGTCTGACCGCTGTGCACCAGCCCGAGCCAGCCGAGCGCGTTGGGCGCGAGCGGCGCGGCGATGGCGCTCCAGAGCGCCATCGCGGCCGGCGGCGTGGCGTACGCGACGGCCATGCCCCGGCGGCTGCGGGCCGGCAGCGGCCGGGGCGCGGTGAACGCGACCGTGAAGGCCAGCAGCCCTCCCCAGGAGATCGAGTAGGCCACGATCGTGTTGAGGTGGAACAGCCACAGCTGGGCGCCGCCGGTGGCCAGGGCCAGGACGGGCAGCCCGACGGTGACGGTGAGCGTGCTGCCCAGCAGGCCCGCCGCGAGCACGAGCAGCGGCGCGGTCGCGGGCTCCTCGGGCCGCCGCAGGTACAGCGCGACGGCCAGCCCGGCCAGCGCGAGCACGAAGACGAGATCGCCCCAGCCCGCCACGAGCAGCGGGTACGGATCGGGGCGGCCGACCCTGACCGCCACCGTCACCGGCCGCTCCCGGACCACGTCGTAGACCAGGGTCGTGCCCGGGCGCGGACGGGGGACGACGCCCAGGCCGTCGGCGAGCCGATGCCCGCCCACGCCGGTCACCAGATCACCGGTCCGCAGCCCCGCCCCACCGGACGCGCCCGGGACGTCCACCGCCACGCCGCCGGCGTGCCAGCCCAGCGGCACCACGCTGCCGTCCGACGGCGCGTCCAGCCCGGCGGCGGTCGCCACCACGCCCAGCACCACCAGGACGATCGCCACTCCCGCCGGAATCCGGCGCGACCGCCCTATCTGGCGCGACCCCCTTGACGAGGCCGGCCACAGTCGCCACATGGACACGCACACATCGTGACCGACACCCCGCCGGGAAAACCATCACCCGGACGCCTACGGTTTGGAGGGAAAAGCGTGTCAACGGCCGGGCAGGGGCCGGCCCTACTTCCCGGACAGCGTGAGGGCCCAGGCGAGCAGGCCGAACGCGGTCGTGGAGGCGACCACGCGGACCAGGTTCCAGCTCCGCCACCGCATCTCGCCGAACGCCTCCCGGACCGCGGCCACGTCGATGTGGCCCGGATCCCCCGCCGCCTTCATCGCGTCGTTGAGCGGCACGTTGACCGCCAGGGTGATGACGACGGTGATCGCGTACAGGACGAGCGCGGCGACGATCCACGGCAGGGCCGGGCGGCCGAGGTAGGCCACCGCCGCGAGGATCGTGAACAGCAGGGCGCCGAGGAAGCCGCCTCCCATGAACCACGGATTGATGATCGCCCGGTCGAGCGCCTGGAACGCGCCCACGAAGGTGCGGTCGTCGGTCCGCCCGAGGCCCGGCATGATCGTGTGCGCGTACAGGCCGAAGACCCCCGCCACGAGGCCCATCGACAGCGTGGCCGCCATCAGTGCCGCGATCCGCATGCCTTCCACAGAGTCCTCCCAGCGGGCTCAGCGATGTCGTCCGGCTCTCATGATCCCATCGGCTCCTTTCGCGGACCTGTCCTGGACCTGTCGCGCCGCCCTCGCGCGCTCGGCCCCTCCCCGCGATGATCAGGGCGCTTCGCGCTCCCACTGCCGGTAGGCGGCGACGGCGGTCGGGAGGGTGGGGAAGAGCCGCTGCTCGCCGACCGTGGCGGTCAGGCCGTAGGCGTCCAGGTACGTGCGCAGGTCCTGCTTGACCCTGGCCATGGCGAAGACGACGCCGCGCCGCTCCAGCTCCTGGCGCAGGGAGTCGACGGCGTCCAGGGCGGTGATGTCCACCTCGACGTTGGCCTCGGCGTTCAGGACGAACCAGCGGACGGGCGTGTCCTGCTGGTCGACGGAGGCCAGGGCGCGGCGGCGGACTTCGTGGGCGTTGGCGAAGAACAGCGGCGAGTCGTAGCGGTAGATCACCAGGCCGGGGATGGTGCGAGCGGCCGGATAGTCGTCGACGTCGTGCATGCCCGCCAGGCCCGGCACCACGCCCAGGATCGCGTCATGCGGGCGGGCCACCCGGGCGAGCATCTCGGCGACCGACAGGGCCACGGCGAGCAGGATGCCGTACAGGATGTCGAAGATCAGGACCCCCGCGAAGGCGCCGAGGGCGAGCATGAGCTCGGCGCGGCGGAAGCGGGCAAGCCGCACGAAGTCGGGCAGGGAGACGAGCCTGGTGGCGGCGTACACGACGATCGCGCCGAGGGCGGCGGTGGGGAAGTCGGCCAGCAGCGGCCCGGCGAACATGAGCACCGCGACGACGGCGGCCAGGCAGACGATCGAGTACAGCTGGGTGCGGGCGCCGGCCGCGTCGGCGAGGGCGGTGCGGCTGCCGCTGCTGCTGACCGGGAAGCCGTGCAGCGCGCCCGCGCCCAGGTTGGCCGCGCCCAGCGCGAGGAGCTCCTGGTTGGCGTCGACGTCCTGGCGGTGGCGGGCGGCGAAGGAGCGGGCGGTCAGCATGTTGTCGCTGTAGCCGACGAGGAAGACGCCGACGGCGGGCAGCAGCAGGTTCTCCGGCGGGGGCAGCGAGGGGGCGGGCAGCCCGGCGGGGATCGCGCCGACCACCTTGATACCCCGCGCCTCCAGGTGGAACACCGCCACGCTCAACGTGGCCAGCAGCACGGCGAGCAGGGGCGCCGGGACCGCGGGCAGCCGCCAGTGCAGCAGGAACAGGAAGGCGAGCACGGCGGCCGCCATGACGACGGTGCCGGGATGGGCGCGGGGCGTCAGGCGGACGAACGACGACACCTGGTCGATGAGGGACTCGCCCGACACCGGGACGCCGGTGAGCTTGCCGAGCTGGCCCACGATCATGATGACGGCCACGCCGGCGAGGTAGCCGACCAGGATCGGTCTGGACAGCAGGTCCGCGACGAAGCCCAGCCGCAGCAGCCGGCAGCCCAGGCAGAGCAGCCCGACGAGGATGGCCAGCCAGGCGGCCAGGGAGGCATATCTGGCCGGGTCCCCGGCGGCCAGGGGGCCGATGGCGGTGGCGGTCATCAGCGCGGTGGTCGACTCGGGCCCGACCGACAGCTGGCGGGAGGAGCCCAGCAGGGCGTACAGGGCCAGCGGGGCCAGGATCGCCCACAGCCCGGCCACCGGCGGCAGCCCGGCCACGGTGGCGTAGGCCATGACTTGGGGGACGAGGTAGGCGGCCACGGTCAGCCCGGCGAGCAGGTCGCCGCGCAGCCATTCGCGCCGGTAGGCGCTCAGGGGAGCCAGGCCGGGCAGAAAACGGAGCACGCCCGAGGATGGCGCATGATGGCACGCGGGCGCCAGCATCACGCGCCCTGACCGGTGGAAGGAGTCCCAGGCATGAGCCCTGACAGGTTGCGGCGCAAGCCATACGAGAAGCGGTTGCTCCAGTTGCAGGGCGAGCTGGTGAAGCTGCAGGAGTGGGTGAAGGCCGAGGGGCAGCGGGTCGTCGTGATCTTCGAGGGGAGGGACGCGGCGGGCAAAGGGGGCACGATCAAGCGGGTCGCCGAATACCTCAACCCCCGCGTGGCCAGGATCGCGGCGCTGCCCGCGCCCACCGAGCGGGAGCGGACGCAGTGGTACTTCCAGCGGTACGTGGAGCACCTGCCGGCCGCGGGGCAGATCATCCTGTTCGACCGGAGCTGGTACAACCGGGCCGGAGTGGAGCGGGTCATGGGGTTCTGCACGCAGGAGGAGTACACCCGCTTCCTGCACCAGTGCCCGATCTTCGAGCGGTTGCTGGTGGAGGACGGGATCCTGCTGCGCAAATACTGGTTCTCGGTGAGCGACGACGAGCAGGAGCGGCGGTTCCGGTCGCGGCTGGAGGATCCGATGCGGCGGTGGAAGCTGTCGCAGATGGACCTGGAGTCGATCACGCGGTGGGAGGAGTACTCGCGGGCCAAGGACGAGATGATGATCCACACGCACATCCCCGAGGCGCCGTGGTACGAGGTCGAGAGCCAGGACAAGCGGCGGGCCAGGATCAACATGATCTCGCACCTGCTGTCCACGGTCCCGTACACGGAGGTGCGGCGGGCGCCGCTGGAGATCCCGTCGCGGCCCGCCCCCAGCGGCTACCGGAGGCTGCCGCGGGTGGAGACGCCGGTCCCGGACGTGACCGGAGACCTCACCTGAAGCCCGCTCAGGGGCCGGGTTCGCGCCCGGCCGCCCTGGAGCGGAACCGCGACGGCGAGACGCCGGCCCACGCCACGAACGCCTGCCGGAAGGACTCGGCGGAGGTGAACCCGCACCGGCGGGCGATGGCCGCGACCGGCTCGCGCGACCCGGTGAGCAGCTGGGAGGCCGCCTCCAGCCGCGCGTCGCGCACCAGCCGCGACGGGGTCCGGCCCACGTGCTCGACGAACAGCCTGCTCAGATGCCGCTCGCTCACCCCGGCGAGCGCGGCCAGCCGGGGGATGCTCAGGTCGTCGTCGAGGTTGCTGATCACGTGGTCGATGACCCGCCGGACCAGGGCCTGGTCGGAGCGCGGGATCCGGTTGAACAGGCTCACCTGCGCCTGGTTGCCGGGGCGCTTGAGGTAGGCGACCATGCCCATGGCCACGCGGCGGGCGAGCTCGGCCCCGTGGTCCTCCTCGATGAAGGCCAGCGTGAGGTCGAGGGCGGCGGTGACCCCGCCCGACGTCGCGACCGCGCCGTCCCGGACGAAGATCGGCGCCGGGTCGACGTTGACCCGCGGGTAGCGCGCGGCGAGCTGCCCCGCGTAGTACCAGTGCGTGGTGGCCCGGCGGTGGTCGAGCAGCCCGGCGGCGGCCAGCACGCTCGCGCCGGTGCACACCGACGCGACCCGCCGCGACAGACCGGCGAGCCGCAGGACCTGGCTGACGAACCGGGGGTTGGCGGCGGCGGCCGCGTGTCCCCGCCCGCCGGAGATGACCAGGGTGTCGATCGGGCCGTCCATCCCGTCGATCCGGTGCTGCGCCGACAGCTCGAGCCCGGAGTCGCAGCGCACGGGCCGGCCCATCGGGGTCGCGAACGCGACCTCGTACGCCGGGTCGGCCCCCTGCTGGTTGGCATGGTCGAACCCGGTCGTCACGGACGCCACGTCCACGAGCTCGATGCCGTCGTAACCGATCATGACGATCAGCCGTGCCACCATGGCCACATCGTACGGGTGCGCCGCCCGACACGGCGATCCCCGGCCTCGCCGGCGCGGGCGCCGCGGCCCACTACGATGATCAATAACTGTGGTCGTCACCTGGGGGCGGTAGAAGTTGTCAGGGCCAGAACGCGTTCGTGTCGTCCTGGAGAGCAAGCTCGTGCAGCGGGCCGTCATCGCCGTGATCGTCATCAACGCGATCACCATCGGATGCGAGACGAGCGCGTACCTGATGGAGCAGGTCGGCGGGCTGCTGCACGCCGTCGACCGGATCGCGCTGACGATCTTCACGGTGGAGATCGCCGCCCGCCTGTACGCCTACCGCAGGTCGTTCTTCACCGACCCGTGGAACTGGTTCGACGCCGCCATCGTGACCATCGCGCTCGTCCCGGCCTCCGGGCCCACGTCGGTGCTGCGGTCGCTGCGCATCCTGCGGGCGCTGCGGCTGGTCTCGGCGGTGCCGAGCATGCGGCGCGTCGTGGGCGCGCTGCTGACCGCCATGCCCGGGATGGCCTCCATCATCGGCCTGCTGGTGCTGATGATCTACATCGCGGCGGTGATCTCCACGAAGCTCTTTGGGGAGCTCGTGCCCGACCGCTTCGCCGACCTGCCGCGCTCGCTGTTCACCCTGTTCCAGATCATGACCGGCGACGACTGGGGCAACGTCGCGCAGGAGGTGATGGAGCACAAGCCGTGGGCCTGGGTCTTCTTCATCGTCTACATCCTGATGTCCACCTTCGTCGCGCTGAACCTGTTCATCGCGGTGGTGGTCAACGCCATGCACGAGACGGAGCCGTCCCCGGCGGAGACCCGCGCGCAGGCGGAGCTGGAAGAGGTGAAGCAGGAGCTGGCGGCGGTCAACGCCAAGCTCGATCAGCTGCTCACACGCGAGCCCGAGCCCGCGAAGGGCCCCTGACGGGGGCGGCCGCCGCCGCTACCCTCGCCGCTTGCCGCCGTAGAGGCCGACCGTCAGCGAGACGCCGAGGGCCGCCAGGGCGACCTGGATGGCGAGCTCGATCCAGTCGATGCCCCTGGTGTCGGCGACGCCCAGAACGCCGGCGATCGCGGTGCCGATGAGCGCCGCGACGACGCCGATCACGATCGTGAGCCAGATGGGGATGCGCTGCCGCCCCGGGATGACCAGCCGCCCGAGGGCGCCGATCACGATGCCGATGATGAGTCCTGAAATGATGCCGGTGATCGCCATGCTGAACTCCCCGACGCTCGGTGGTCCCTCTGCCCCGCACAACGAACGCGCTCCAGGGCTGGTTCCTGTTGGCGCTCGCCCACATGAGACACGGTAGCAACGGGCGCTCCCGGGGAACATATGGCCAGGTCAGCCCCGCGTAGACGGCTTGGGCTGGCTTGCTGAAATCGGGGGGTTCAGCGGCGATGACCACAAAATCAGCGGCAGTGCACGGCGTCTCACTGGCCACGTCCTTGGCGGTGGGGGCGTTCGTCCTCGCCGCCTGCGGCAGTAGTCCGGCGCGGCGGGACACGACCATGATGTCCGGAGCCGCGCCGGTCGCGACGGCGAGCGCTCAGTCGAAACCCGCTTTCGACGAGGCCGACGTGATGTTCGCGCAGATGATGATCGCGCACCACCAGGAAGCCATCGAGATGGCTGAGCTGGCCACGGGGCGGGCGACGTACGAGGAGACCAAAGAACTGGCGGAGAAGATCAAGTCCGGGGAGCAGCCGCAGATCGAGACCCTGCAGGGCTGGTTGAAGGAGTGGGGCAGGACCACGCCGATCAGCGAGGCGGGGAACGACCGGCCGACCGGCATAGCCGACGCGAACGTCAAGACGCTGCTGGACTCCCGGGGCCCGGCCTTCGACAAGGGGTTCCTCACGATGATGATCGATCATCACGAGGAGGCGATCGCGATGGCGCGGGTCGAGCGGAAGCAGGGGCAGAACTCGAAGGCCAAGAAGCTGGCCGACCGGATCATGAAGGAACAGCAGGCCCAGGTGGCGCAGATGAAGAAGCTCCTCGCCCGGATTCCATGACGCGAGGGTCCCGGCCGGGCGGGAGGTCACGGGGGTGACCGGCCTCGCGTCCGGGCGGGGACGCCGTTCGGGGCGCGCGACGGGGGAGTCTCCCGTCGGTCGCGCCCTGACTGTTGTGAGATCGCAGACCTCAGCAGCGCGGTCACGGCGGGATGTCCGGATATGGCCGGACCTGAGGCTGCGGTGCGGAAGATCCTTTGGTGTCCGTAGACGCACCACGCCTTCTTGAGGAGATCCGCATGACGCCGACCACGCTCACGCAGGCCGCCCGGTTCAGAGACCTGCACCAGGGCACCGTCCTCGTGCTGCCCAACGCCTGGGACGCCGCCTCCGCCGCCCTGATCGAGGCCGCGGGCGCGCGGGCGATCGCGACGACGAGCGCCGGCGTGTCCTGGGCCAACGGGGCGCCGGACGCGGAAGGGCTCGGCAGGCAGCGCATGGTGGCCGCCGTCTCCGCCATCGTGGCGGCCGTGACGGTGCCGGTCACCGCCGACATCGAGGGCGGGTACGGCGACGTCGCGGGCACCGTGCGCGCGGTGATCGAGGCGGGCGCGGTCGGCGTCAACCTCGAGGATTCCCCCGGTCTCGACGGCGCGCCGCTGCTGTCACCCGCGGACCAGGCCCGGCGCATCGCCGCGGCGCGGGCGGCGGCCGACGCCGCGGGGGTCGAGCTGTTCGTCAACGCCCGCACCGACGTCTACCTGGCCGGCGTGCCGGGGGACCGGATCGCCGAGGTCGAGGAGCGGGCGCGGGTCTACGCCGAGGCCGGGGCCGACGGGCTGTTCGTGCCGGGCCTGCTGGACCTGGACGCCATCGCCCGCCTGGCCGCCGGGCCGCTGCCGCTGAACGTGATGGCCGGGCCCGGCGCCCCGCCGGTGGAGCGGCTGGCGGCGGCCGGGGTCGCGCGGGTCAGCGTCGGCTCGGCGATCGCCCAGGCCGCCTACGCGTGCGCCGCGCGGGCGGCGGCCGAACTGCTCGGGGGCGGCACGTACGCGACGCTCGCCGACGGCCTCGACTACGGCGGCCTCAACGCCCTTCTCCGCCGATGACGACGACCTCCCCGGCCCGCCGGCGTCGCGGCCTGAGCGTCACTTCTCGCAGGTGAGGCGGGGTTCGGGGTCGTAGACGGTGTGGAAGCGCTGCTTGCGCACGACCTTGCCGTCCTTCTTGAAGATGCGCCACACGTCGATGGCGAAGCCCTCCGAGCCGCCCATCGGGATGCAGTCCTCCCCCTTCTCGGTGATGGTCTCGACGGGCTTGACGTTGTAGCGGTCCGAGCTCTGCGACTCGATCTCGTAGCGCTTGGTGCTCCAGAACTGCACGGTGACCGAGGTGCTCGTGTACGAGGTCTTGATCAGGACGCCGTAGCGGGAGTCGTTGCGCCAGCGGAAGTCCGGCTGGGGATAGGAGACCGTGGACTCGCGCCCCGCCGGGTAGCGGGTGATGTAGTACTGGTGGGCCCGGTGCTGGACGTCCTGGAAGCCGCCGAAGAAGACGGCGTTGAACATGGTGGTGGCGAACTGGGAGACCCCGCCGCCGACGTCGTTGACGAACCGGTTGTTGAGGATCATCGGCGCTTCGACGAAGCCGCGGGCCTTGTCGCGCTTGCCGACCACGTCGTTGAGGGAGAACGTCTCCCCGGGCTGCACCACGTAGCCGTCCACGATGTCGGCGATGGTGTGGATGTTGGTCACGCGGGGCGCGCAGCACGGATACTGCGTGGTGAACGAGCTGACCTGCTCCTTGACGCCGAGCTCGGCCGCCTCGGCGGTGGTCACCCGGGGCTGCCGCGCCGTGGCGGGCAGGTCGACGCGGCGGCTGCCCGCCGCCACGGCCCCGGCGATGGCCGGGCCGAGCGCCTTGATGTCGGCGCCGTGGCCGGTCTTGGAGGGGACGACCTTCGGCTTGCCCTTGACGATCGTGAAGGAGGCGTCCTTGGGCGGCGTGATCAGCAGCGACTTGGCCATGTCCGCGGCGATCTTCCCGGCGTCGTACGACGGGCGCAGGCCGCCCTTGCCGTCGGCGACGAAGCGGAGACCGGCGGCCAGCTGCTCCCTGGACACGGTGGCCTGCTTGCCGCCGCTGGCCAGCGTGAGCGGGGAGGCCACCGCGGTGCGCGCCGTGGAGGTGGCGACCTCCTTGACCTGGGCGGCGGTGAGGGCGGGAGGCGCCACCTGGAGCTTCAGCTCGACGGAGTCGCGCCCGGCCGCGAAGGCCGCCCGCACCGCCTGGGCCGCCGCGTCGCGGTCCAGCGCGCGTCCGGGCTTGGGCAGGACCGCGCGCGGCTCCAGCCCCTGGTAGCGGACGCCGCCCTGCACCGGCTTGGTGTCCACGCTCTTGGCCAGGCCGGCGAGCCCGGTGGCCAGGCGCTGCTCGTCCACGATGACCCGGGGCGGGAGCTGCCGGCTGCCGAAGAGGGAGCGGACGATGCCGGCGGGGGTGGCGGCCCCGGCCATCGCGGCCTCGACGGTGGCCCGGGCGTCGAAGTCGAGCCCCAGCTCGGCGGGGGAGAGCTGGACCCGCTTGCCGCCCGCGACCAGCATCATCGGCCGCCGTACGCGCTGGGCCAGCTGCCGGTCGAGGTGGGAGCGGGCGCTCTCGGGCGCCAGCCCGCCGATGTCCACGCCGTCCACGCGCGTGCCCGGGGGGACCTTGCCGGAGAGCGCGATGGCGGGCACGGCGTAGCCGAGCACCGCGACCAGGACGACGGCGGCGGTGACGATGAGCACGCGCCGCGAGCGAGGGGCGCTCACGACGGCGCCCGGGTGTGCATGAGGCCCGGGTGCGGGCCGCCGGCCGGGAGGGTCCCGGAGCCGGTAACTGTGATGTCCATTTGGTCTTGGATACGGCTGGCGACCCGTTCAGAGTTCTCCGCCGACCTGACCTGCGATGATGCCCGGGGGTCGCGCATAGTGACGGAGTGTACTAGCAGATGTAGTAGGAACGTCACCGCCGGACGACGGGGACCGGCTGGTCACGGCGGGCGGCCTCCGCCCTGACCCGCCTGCGCAGCTCCTTCGCGTGCCGCAGGAACGACCACGTACGGCCCACCGGACCGCCGGCCAGGCTCCAGTCGTTCAGCGCCCGCTCCACCTCGACCTCCAACAGGTCGCCCGAGCCCGTCGTCGATCCCAGCAGCACGACGTTCTGCTGCCCTCCGGTCCCCGAGGACCGGTGGAACGTCAGGCACACCGGCCCCGGCGCACCCGTCACCCCGGCGGGCAGCAGCACGTCGAACCCGCGCCCGGTCCGGACGACCGAGCGGGCACGCACCGTCACCGGCAGGCCGCCGGCCACCATCGACACGACGGGGGCGCCCAGCCCCATCGCCCGCGCGGCGTAGGGCCGCCAGTCCACCGGCGGCGCCGACCGGCTCGGCAGCCGGGGCCCCGACGGCGCCAGGTCGGACCGGGCGAACGTCGTCCCGCTTGGGCAGGTCCAGGCGCGGGGCGCGGCGGACAGGTCGCCCTCCGGCCACCAGGTGACGCGCTCGGGGGTCACCTCCACGTAGACGCGGGCGAAATACCAGGTCAGCCCCCTGAGCAGGAACAGCGGCGCGCCGGCGAGCCCGCTCCCGGCCTTGGCCAGGGCCTCGCGGACGTACCGGTCGGTGTTGGCCTGCAGGTCGGCGTCGCGTACGGCGGCCCGCCCCTGGACGAGCACCACGGGCGGCCGGTTGAGGCCGCTCCCCGCCGGGTCGGAGTACAGCAGCGCCACCCGCGGGTCGCGGCGGGCGCGTTCGGCCTTGTCGGGGTAGGACAGGCCGGTCGTGACGTCGAGCGTCCCGCCCTCGCCGACGTACGGCGTGACCGGCCAGGTCACCGGGCGGCCGGCCCGGGTCAGCGAGGTGTACTCGCACACGGACGCGCGCTCGAACACCTGCCGCACCTCCGCCGGCAGGACGCCGCCCTCGGCGGCTGTGGTCGTGAAGCCTCTGATCATCGCCTGTCTCCCTTCCGTCCTCCGGAGACAGTGTGCGGAAGGCTCCTGCTGAACCTCTTGGCGCGCACTTGCGGACGTCTTGGACCCCGGCCCGACGCCGTCGAGCCGGGGAGCGGGTCAGGCTAGGGGGTCCATCTGATGCCGGGGTTGACGCCGCCGGTCCAGTTGAAGGTGGCCATGTTGTCCCACTGGTCGCCGGTGCCGTTGATGTTGGCCGGGTCCCAGCCGTTGCCCTGGATGGCGTACCAGGTCGGCTCCCAGTAGAAGACGCCGATCGCCCCCGCGCCGCGCGCGGTGTTCTGGACGGCGGTGAAGTTGCTCGCCTGTCCCGCCCAGGTGGCCGGGTAGCCGGAGCACGGCGCCGAGCCGTTGATCGCGTTCGGCTCGCTGTCGGCGTTGTTCGCGGTGAACGGGTAGGCGGTCTCCGCCACGATGACGGGCTTGCCGTAACGGGTCCGCGTGTCGCTGATCACGCTGGACAGGGTGGACAGCGAGCCGTGCCACATGCAGTAGTACGACAGGGCGGTGATGTCCCACGGCACGCCCTTGGCGCGGATGCCGTCGTAGAACCAGCGGGCGTTCGCGAGGCTGTCGGCGTCCGCGGTGTGGATGATCACCTGGGTGCCGCTGTTGCACGCCTTGGTCGCGTTGTAACCGGCTTTCAGCAGCAGGCTGAGGTTGGTGAAGTCGTTGTTGACGACCTTGCCGTCGTTCCAGAGCATGCCGACGTTGATCTCGTTGCCGATCTGCACGCTGTCCGGGGTGGTGCCCTGCGCCTTGAGGCTGGTGCAGATGTCGTACGTGTAGTTGTAGACGTCCGTCTGGAGCTGGGCGATGCCGTGACTGGCCCAGGCCGCCGGCTTGAACTGCTTGCCCGGGTCGGCCCACGTGTCCGAGTAGTGGAAGTCGATCATCAGACCGAGGCCCTTGGCCTTGACCGTCCTGGCGTAGGCCAGCACCTTCGCCTTGTTGTTGTAGCCGCTCGCCGGGTTGTTCCAGATGCGCAGCCGGGCGTAGTTGACTCCGGCGCCGATGAGGATGTCCAGCGGGTCGGCGGCCGTCCCGGAGGCGTTGTAGTACTTGGCCCCCAGGTCCAGGCTCCGCTGGAGCGAGGAGACGTCGGCGCCGCGCATGCTCAGCGTGGCGGCCTGGGCGGGCGTCGCCGGCGCGAGGGCGATCAGCGCCGCGAGTGTCAGCAGGAGGGTGACCCGGATCTTTCGTAAGTGGTACGTGGTCATGGTCGGTCCCGTTGATAGAGCCGAAATCCGGACTGTGTGCACGTTCACGGACGCATGTGGCGACGAGCTACCCGAAAAATGCGCCTTTGGAGGGCGAAATCGGCCTTATGCATACTGTGAACGTTCACAGACTGCTTGAGCATGAGGATAAAGAAGAATCCGGCACTCGGGAAGAGCGAGTTTTCCGGCATCCGGGAATCGTTGTTCCGCGGTCAGGGCGGCCGAGCCACCATCGTTCCCACCGGCCGCCGCACCACGAAGGAGTCGCCGTGTCGAGCATCCCCCGCGATCAGTGGTACGTCGCCGCATACGGGCGAGAGATCGGCCAGGAGCTGTTCACCCGCACCATATGCGGCGAGTCCATCCTGTTCTGGCGCACCCGCGCCGGGACCGTCACCGCCATGTCCGACCGGTGCGTGCACCGCCGCTTCCCGCTGTCGCAGCCGCCCAGCCGGCTCGTCGAGGACCAGGTGGTCTGCGGCTACCACGGCTTCACCTACGGCGCCGACGGCGGCTGCGTCGCCGTCCCCGGCCAGACCAGGGTGCCGCGCACCGCGCGGCTGAAGAGCTACCCGGTCGTCGAGCTGGACTCCTTCGTCTGGGTCTGGATCGGC
The DNA here is from genome assembly GCF_014873145.1 of Nonomuraea angiospora. Lineage (NCBI taxonomy): Bacteria > Bacillati > Actinomycetota > Actinomycetes > Streptosporangiales > Streptosporangiaceae > Nonomuraea > Nonomuraea angiospora. Next base: position 12,690,645 of record NZ_JADBEK010000001.1, read on the forward strand.
GACCCGGCCCTGGCCGACGCGGCCCGCATCCCGCGCGCGCCCTGGCTGGACTCGCCCGCGTACACGACGGTGTCGGGCATGGAGCCGCTCCAGGCGCGGTTCGGGCTGCTGGTGGACAACCTCATGGACCTGTCGCACGAGACGTACCTGCACGGCGGGTACATCGGCACCCCCGAGGTGGCCGCCACCCCGATCACCACCACGGTGGACGAGGAGGCCGGGATCGTCCACGTCAGCCGCCACATGGACGACGCCGAATGCCCGCCGTTCTACGCCAAGTCCACCGGGCTGACCGGCCGCATCATGCGCTGGCAGGACATCGAGTACACCCCGCCGTGCCTGTACAAGCTGCACTCGCGCATCGCCCCGCTCGGCGTGCTGCCCGGCGCCGACGGCGGCGACCCGGACGCCTTCCACGTCGAGGTCGTGTACGCGATCACGCCCGAGACCGAGCACTCCACGCACGACTTCTGGGCGGTGGCCCGCGACTTCGCCCTGGACGACCAGGGCGTGTCCGACTTCCTGGCCGAGCAGAACCGCACGGTCGTGCTGCAGGACGTGGCCGCGCTCGACGTGCTGGAACGGGTGATCGCGACCGAGCCGGCGGGCTACCAGGAGCTGTCGATCAACATCGACACGGGCGGGCTGGCGGCGCGGCGCATGCTGGCCGGACTGGCGGGGCAGGGCGCCCCGGCCCGGCAGGCGTGACGGGCATGGAGCCCGGACGCGGGCCCGCGCTGCTCCGCGTGGTGTGGCTGCCGGGGAGCGACCTGCTCCGGGGCACGTGCCACTGCGGCGCCGTACACGTCGCAGAAGGGCCCGTCGAGGTCTGGGAATGGCTCCTCGGCCACCCGGCCGGCCACGACACCCCCACCGACCCGACACCCCCCGGCCTTCCCGCCGGGACGGCAAGCGCGGACGCCGCCATCCACCCGGCGCCCCCCACCGACCCGGCGCCGCCCACTGATGCCCTGCCGGGGACGGGAGCCGTCCGATGAGCACGGAGCGCAAGCTGGTCGTGCGGGCTCGCGAGCCGGTCGCCGACGGGGTCGTCGCCCTCGACCTGCGCGACCCGGCAGGCGCCGAGCTGCCCGCGTGGGAGCCCGGCGCGCACATCGACCTGGTGCTCGGCGGCGACCGCGTCCGCCAGTACTCGCTGTGCGGCGACCCGGCCGACCGCACGACCTGGCGCGTGGCCGTGCTGCGCGAGCCGGACGGCCGGGGCGGCTCGGCGTACGTGCACGAGGACCTCCACCCGGGCACGGCGGTCCTCGCCCGAGGCCCGCGCAACCACTTCCCGCTCCATCCGGCGCCCCGCTACCTGTTCGTCGCCGGGGGCATCGGCATCACGCCCATCCTGCCGATGGTGCGGGCCGCCGACGCGGCGGGCGCCCGGTGGCACCTGGCTTACGGCGGCCGTACGGCGGCCTCGATGGCGTTCGCCCGCGACCTCGAAGCCGCGTACGCGGATCGGGTGGAGCTGCGCCCGCAGGACGAGCACGGCCTGCTCGACCTCGACGCCCTCCTGGCGCGGGCCACGCCCGGCACCCTCGTGTACTGCTGCGGCCCCGCCCCGCTGCTGGCGGCCGTCGAGCGCCGCTGCGCGGACCGGCCGCCCGGCACGCTGCACGTGGAGCGCTTCGAGCCCAAAGAGGCGGCCGATCCCGTACGGGCGGAGTCGTTCGAGGTCGAACTGGCCGTCACCGGCGTCACCCTCACCGTGCCCCCGGACCGCTCGATCCTCGACGTCGTGCTGGAGGCCGGCGTTCAGGTCCTATCCTCGTGCCATGAGGGGACCTGCGGCACCTGCGAGACCGCGGTGCTGGCCGGCGCGGTCGACCACCGCGACTCCCTCCTCACCTCGGAGGAGCGGGCGGTGAACGACACCATGTTCGTCTGCGTCTCCCGCGCCGCCTGCCCCAAGCTGGTCCTCGAACTCTGACCAGGGAGCCGCCGATGCAGATCCCAGCCCCCAGGCAAACGGCCGAACGCACCGGCCCGGTCGTGGCCCGCGCGCTGCAGATCCTCGGCGCGTTCACGCCCGACCGGCGCTCGCTCACCCTCAGCGAGCTGTCCCGGCACGCCCGCCTGCCGGTCTCCACGGTGCACCGGCTGGCCGCGGAGCTGCTGGCCTGGGGCGCGCTCGAACGGGATCCGGCCGGGTGCTACCACATCGGCCTGCGCCTGTGGGAGATCGGCTCGCTCGCACCCCGCGGGCTGGGCCTGCGCGAGGCCGCGCTGCCGTACCTGGAGGACCTGTCCCAGGTCACCCGCGAGAACGTGCAGCTGGCCGTCCGGGCGGGCACCGAGGTGGTGTTCGTCGAACGGATCGCCGGGAGCAAGGCCGTCCCCGTGCTGACCCGGGTCGGCGGCCGCTTCGCGCTCACGGCCACGGGCGTCGGGCTCGTGCTGCTCGCGTACGCGCCCGCCGAGGTGCAGGAGCAGGTCGTGGCCGGCCCCATGACCCGCTACACCGAACGGACCATGACCACCCCGCGGCAGATCCGGGCCGCGCTCGCCGACACCCGCGCCCGCGGCTACGCCGTCAGCGACCGGCAGGTCACCATGGACGCCCTGTCGGTCGCGGCGCCGATCCACGACGCCCGGGGCGAGGTCGTGGCCGCGGTGTCCCTCGTGGTCCACCACGGCAGCACGTCGCCCCAGGCGCTCGCCCCACTCCTGCGCACCAGCGCCCGCGCCATCTCCCGCGCGCTCCCGCCGGTCAGCCGAGGCGGGCCAGCTCCTCCTCGCTGAGCTCCAGGTCGGCCGCGCCGACGGAGTCGACGATCGACTCCGGCCGGCTCGCCCCGGGGATGGGGATGACGACCGGACTGCGGGCCAGCTCCCAGGCGAGGCAGACCCGCTGGGGGGACACGCCGCGCGCCTCGGCGATCTCGATGAAGGCGTCCCGCTGGCTCAGCTCCCCGGTACGGCCGATGCCGCCCAGCGGCGACCAGGGCAGGAACGCCAGGCCCAGCTCGGCGCAGACGTCGATCTCGGGCTCGCTGGAGCGGAAGCGCGGAGAATACTCGTTCTGCACGCTCACCAGGCGCTCACCCAGGATGTCGTGGGCGAGCCTGATCTGCTCGGGGTCGGCGTTCGAGATGCCGGCCATCTGGATCTTGCCGGCGTCGTGCAGGTCCTTCAGCGCGCCGATGGTCTCCGCGTACGGCACCTTCGGGTCGGGCCGGTGGTGCTGGTAGAGGCCGATGCTCTCCACGCCGAGGGCCTTGAGCGAGCGCTCGCAGGCCTCCTTGAGGTAGGACGGGTCGCCGTTCACGGACCAGCCGCCGCCGGGCGTGCGGGTGTGGCCGCCCTTGGTCGCGACCAGCACCGTGTCGGCGTCGCCGCCCCAGCGGGCCAGGGCGCGGGCGACCAGGCGCTCGTTGTGGCCGACGTCGTCGTGCGAAGGTGTGTAGGCGTCCGCCGTGTCGATCAGCGTGACACCGGCGTCCAGGGCCGCGAGAAGGGTGCGGAGCGACTGGTCCTCGTCGGGCATGTGCCCGGCCACCGACATGGGCATGGCGCCGAGCCCGACGGCCCCGACCTGGCGGTTTCCGATGGTGCGCGTTCGCGTGGCGTTGTGCATGGGTCCACCCTGCCCGCTGGAGCGCACTCCAGGTCAACTTTCCCGCGCCGGCGTCCAGCGCATGGCCAGCAGCAGGGTGTCGTCGCTGTGCAGCACCTCGCGGCGCATCACCCGTACGAGGGTGTCGGTCAGCTCGTCCACCGGCAGGTCCCGGTGCCGGCCCGCCAGCTCGGCCAGCTCGTCCAGCCCCGCGTTGAGGTCGCGCCGGGCCTCCACCAGCCCGTCGGTGTAGAACAGCACCAGCGTGCCGGGCCCCAGCCGCCGCTCGGCCACGTGGTCGCTGCCCGGATCCGGGTAGCCGAGGCCGCGCCCCCACGCCTCCAGGTACGTCGCCGGCTCGCCGGGCGCCACGATCAGCGGTGGCGGATGGCCGCCGGTGGCCACCCGGAGCACTCCGGTACGGGGGTCGAAGCGGGCGACCAGCACGGTGCCCGCCAGATCGGGATAGACCGGCTGCAGGATGGCCGCGGCGCGCTCCACGACGTTCTCCAGCGGCAGCCCGGCCAGGGAGAGCACGCGGACGGCGTGGATGATGTTGAGCGCGGCCCGGGTGCTCGCCACGCCGTGGCCGGCCGCGTCCACCACGACGACGTGCAGCTCGCCGCCCGGCATGATCACCACGTCGTAGAGGTCGCCGCCGGTCGGCGCGTCGTCCTCGGAGGAGGAGTAGTAGACCGCCAGCCGGGCCTGCTCCACGTGCGGGATCGGCGGGCGCAGGGCGTCCTCCAGCTCGCGGAAGATCGCCCGGTGGGCCCGCCTGAGCCGTACGTCGCGCTCCTCCAGCTCCGCGACCAGGGCCAGCACGTCCTGCCGGGCGTCGGCCAGCTCGCCCTCCAGCTTGCGGATCCGCCGCAGCGGCTCATCGGGGACGGACATCACACCGCCCCCCGTCCATGCCGGGACGGCGGTACGCGCTGCTCGACCACCAGCCCCCCTGTCGCCTCCGTGTCCGTAGCAGTCGCGGGCCAGCTCGCTCACCGCCGCGATCAGCTTAGACCGGGAGGCCGGGCCGAGGCCGTCTTCCAGGGCCGCGGCGCGTACGGCGTGCCGCGCGGCGAAGCAGACGGCTGGCGACATTACGGCGATAAGCGCATTTGTCAGGGCGCATCCGCCCTATGATCCTGATGATCGACTCCGTGAGGAAGGGCACCTGTGGGCGAGAAGTCGGATGAGTGGAAGAGCGCGATCGACACGACCAGGCCCAGCATCGCCAGGGCCTATGACGTCGTCCTGCACGGCAAGGACAACTTCGAGGTCGATCGCGCTTTCGTCGCGGAGATCGTCAAGGTCATCCCGGAGATCTACGACGTGGCGGCCTACAACCGCCAGATCCTGGACCGCGGCGTCCGTTTCATGATCGACCAGGGCATCACGCAGTTCATCGACCTCGGCTCGGGGCTGCCGACCGTGGAGAACACCCACCAGGTCGCGCAGCGCGCGGACCCGGAGGCCCGCGTGGTCTACGTCGACAACGACCCGATGGTGCTGGCCCACGGCAGGGCGCTCCTGGCCGAGAACGAGCGCACCGCGGTGGTCACCTCGGACCTGCGCGACCCGGCGGCGATCCTCGGCGACGAGGCCGTCCAGCGGCTCATCGACTTCGACCGCCCGGTCGGCGTGATGCTGGTCGGCATCCTGCACCACCTGCACGACGACGAGGACCCGCAGGGGATCGTCGACGCGTACATGGCCGCCGTCCCGCCGGGCAGCTACCTGTTCATCACCCACTTCTGCGACTCGAGCCAGGAGTCCCGCGACGCGGAGAAGCAGTACCTCGCGCTCCTCGGCACCGGCCGGTTCCGCACCGTAGAGGAGATCACCGGCTTCTTCCAGGGGTTCGAGCTGGTGGAGCCGGGCGTCGTGCCGCTGCCGTTGTGGCGGCCGGAGGCGGCCGTCCCCGAGGAGCTGACGGTGGGCCAGCGCCTCATGTTCGGCGGCATCGCCCGCAAGCCCTGATCGTGGCCTCCCGCCGGGGCGCCGGGCCGAGCCGGGCGGCCCTGGACCGGGCCCGGCGGCAGGGCGCGGCTCCTGAGCTGGTGTACGTGGTGGACCTGCCCGGGTACGAAGTGGCCGAGCAGTCGGTCGGCGTGATCAACGACGACGGTTTCGGCGCGGTCTACACCTCGCCCGGCGGCGAGCGGGTGGAGCTGCGGATCGACCGCGGGCCGTACGTCCCCACGGGCACGTACGAGCGCGACGGCGGCGGCTGGTACGCCGTGAACGACGGCCACCAGGAGTACGTCGCCGTGCGCAAGGACCACCACATCCGGCTGATCTGCCCGGTCGGCCAGGTGGACCGGGCGGTGCTGAAGCAGGCCGCCCAGGGCGCCCGCCCGGCGACCGGAACGGGCCCGCCCGCTCCCTCGCCGCCGGCCCCGGTGGAGCGCGGCGATCTGCCCGGCCCGCGTACCGGGCCCGGCGGCTGAGAGCGGGGGCCCAGGGCCCCCGCTCCCGCGCTCACTTCACGAGGTAGGCGTCGGAGAGGATCTGCTGGACGGAGTTGCCGTCCCTGTCCTGCGCCTCGACCTTGATCGAGATGCTGCCGGGCCCCTTGGGGTTGAGCACCAGCACCTTGTCGCCGGGCAGCACCGCGGCCCGGGTCCAGTGCGCGCCCTTGTCACCGGAGATCCAGACCGCCCGCAGCGACGATGAGCGGCCGCCCTCGGTCCTGACGGTGAAGGTGAACGGCCGGCCGCCCTGGACCGTGTCGTCCTGCGGCAGGCCGAGCTCGTAGCGCAGCCGGATCAGCGGCACCTGGGCGCAGGGCTGCTTGTCCTCCCACAGCACGGAGTCCAGGCAGGGGTAGGGGTTGCTGTCGCCCGTGGGGCGGGCGGAGCGGAACGTCCAGGTGGTCTCGACACCGGTGCCGGCGTGCTTGCCGGGGAAGGCGTCCTTCCACGAGCTCGTCAGCCGGTAGGCGCCGGACCCGGCGGGGACGCCGTAGTAGGGCACGCCCAGGTCGTCGTACTGCGGCTCGATCTCGGTGGCGCCGCTGAACAGGCGGAGCTCCTCGGTCCCCGGCGCGCCCTGGTACATGTGGGTCGGGTCGGAGGCGTCGGAGTAGTAGCCGAAGCCGATCGGGCTGAGCGCGCGCAGCCGCAGCCGGTCGCCCTGGCGGCAGCCGTCGCAGTAGATGGTGGGGTCGATCCAGTCCGGCAGGCCGGGGCCGGGCGCGAACTGCGAGGGCGTGACGGCCTCGTTCCAGTCCTCCCGCTCCTTGGTGGCGTGGGTGAAGCCGCGGGCGGAGGTGGCGAAGCGCGCGCCGCCCGAGGCGGGGTCGAAGAAGACGAACTCGCGCTCCCACAGCACGTCCCGGCCGGGGGAGTTGTAGTACTCGGTCCTGGCCGTCGGCCCGGCGAAGCCGTGCGAGCCGCGGACGCTGAGGCGCTGCTCGGGGGTGTAGGTGTGGTTGACCTCGGTGAAGTTCGTGTACGGGCCCCACGTGCCGGGCTGGGGGCCGAACCGGGCGTGGTAGGTGGTGTCGATCTCGGTGAGGTCGCGTGCCTTCGGGGCGAAGCTCAGCCGGCCCGCCGTGGTGCCCTTCACGTAGTAGGCCAGCTTGTACTCGAACGGGGTGGTCGGCGTGACGCGCAGGGCGGCGCTCGGGTACGGCTTGCGGGCCAGGGCCTTGCCGAGCCGGTCCGCCTCGCCGCTGTCGATCCAGAGCACCGGGATCTTGTTGTGGTCCGCGAAGTTCGAGGCGCTGAGCAGCCAGGCGAACCGGTCGCTGGTGACCACGCCCGCGGCCCCCGCCTTGATGGCCAGGTCCAGGTCGGCCAGGAAGAGATCGAGCGAGTCCCGGGCCGGGAGGTGGACGAGCTTGCCGCGGGCGTCCGCGCCGCCGCGCAGGTCGTCGCCCGTGGTCAGGCTCAGGCGCCGGTCGGCGGCGAACTTCGGCACCAGCGGGTCGTGCTCGCTGACGTAGTGCGGGTCGAGCCGGAGCCCCGGCACGGCCAGCTCGACCTCCGGCGCGCGGCGGATCTGGTCGAACAGCACCGTGGAGGTGCCCACCGTGGGCGCCTTGCGCACCCGCGAGACCCAGTACCCGCCCCTGTTGACCGGCTCGTAGCTCAGCAGCGACGCGCCCGCGTACATCTGGCCCGAGGCGGTCGTGCGGGCGACCATCACGTTCATGAACACCGGCTCCGACGTGCGCGGCGTGCTCACCTGGATCGGCTCGACGTCGGTCGCGTCCAGGGTCACCGTGGTGTCACCGTCGAGCTTGACCTCAGGGGCGAGCAGCGCGGCGTACTGGAGCTGCCGGTCCGGCTCGGTGTACCACCAGGGCATGTCGCCGATGGAGTAGACGCCGCCGTGGGCGAGCTTGAGCTCGGTCTCCACCGTGCCGGGCGTGTCGGTGGCCCGCCAGTTCCCGGTGGCCGTGGTCATCGGCTCGCCCTGGAGGAGCGGGTCGGTGTCGCTCACCCGCAGGGCGGTCAGGATCCCGGGGTTGAGCGTCCATTCCGGCTTCCCGACCAGCCTGACGCGTACGGTGTCCAGCTTGGCGCCCTTGTGCAGGGCGATCGGCGCGGTCAACCGGGTCGTGCCCGCGGTGGCGGTCAGGCGGCCCTCGTACCAGCCGGGGTCGCCGAGCGTGGGCTCGATGGTGAGGTCCGCGCTCGCGGTGCCGCCCGCGGGGACGGTCAGCGACGACGGGGTGAGCGTGGCCATCCCGGCGGGCGGCTGGGCGTCACCGCGCTTCAGCGTCATCGACAGGGCCAGCGTGACGGGGTCCTTGCCGGTGTTGCGGAAGGTCACCTTCCTGCTCAGCGTCTGGCCGGTGTACGGGTCGGTGAACCCCGCGTGCACCGTCGCCAGGTCGTCGAAGACCTGCTGGGTGACGGCCTGCCCGATGTCCAGCCGCCCCGCGCCCTGGTCGTAGACCGTGGCGTCGATCGGCTTCGCGGTGCCCGTCAGGGCGGTCTTGAGCTGCTCGGGCGTCCAGTCGGGGTGCTGGGCGGCCAGGATTCCCGCGGAGGCGGCCACGTGCGGGGCGGCCATCGAGGTGCCGGACGCCGCGGTGTAGTTGTCGTCGATCGGGCCGCCGCCCGGGACGCTGCTGCCCTCGCCCAGCGAGGTGCCCGCCGCGCGCGCGGCGACGATGTTCACGCCGGGCGCGGCGATCTCCGGCTTGATCGCGAAGTCCTCGCTCAGGCGCGGGCCGCGGCTGGAGAAGGAGGCGATCTTGTCGGCCGAGTCCACCGCGCCGACGGTGAGCGCCGAGGACGCCGCGCCGGGGGAGGCGATGGTGTACCGGCCGGGGCCCGAGTTGCCGGCCGCGACCACGAACAGCGTGCCGTACTCGGCGGTCAGCTCGTTGGCCGCCTGGCTCAGCGGGTCGGTGCCGTCGGTCGGGTTCTGGCTGCCCAGGCTCATGTTGACCACCCGGACGCGCTCGGTGGCCGCCTGCCACTGCATCGCCGCGATGATCTCGGAGTTGTTGCCGCTGCCCGTGTCGTCCAGGGCCTTGGCGATGGTCAGCCTGGCGCCGGAGGCGACGCCCTTGTACTTGCCGCCGGAGGCGGCGCCGCTGCCGGCGATGATGGACGCCACGTGGGTGCCGTGACCGACCCGGTCGGTGACCTCGTCGGGGTTGCCGCCGCCCGGCATGCCGGCCGGGACGAAGTTGCGGGACGCGACGACCCTGCCCTGCAGGTCGGGGTGCGCCAGGTCGATGCCGCTGTCGATGACGCCGACCTTGGCGCCCGTGCCGTCGTAGCCGGCCGCCCAGGCCGCGGGGGCGCCGATCTGCGGGTTGCTGACGTCGTCGAGCGCCTTGACCTTGCCGTCGAGCCACACCTTGCGCAGGCCGCTCGTCAGGGCCCTGGCGTCGTTCCGGCCCCCGCCCAGGGACTGCCAGAACGCGCCGGCCTGCTTCTTGTCCACCTTGATCGCGGCGCCGTCGATGCTCTCCAGCACCATCGGCTCCGTGCCGCCCTTCAGCGACCTGGCCTTGCCCGCCAGGTCGGCGGCCTTGGTCCGCGGCTGGTACTGGACGATGAGCGGCAGTTGCGCGGTCTTCGCGTCGGCGTAGCCGTTGGCCGCCAGGTAGTCGACGTTGAACAGCTCCTTGTCCAGCAGGCCGCCGCTGACGTAAGGCGCGGCGTCAGCGGGGATCACGTAGTAGCCGTGGTCGTCCTGCTGGGCCTGGTACGTGCGCGCCTCCTCGCCCTCGACGGGCTCCAGCGTGGCCGAGGCGCGGCCCGCGGCGTCCTTGGAGTAGGTGACGGTGTCCCCGGTGATCAGCGTGATCTTGACCGGCGGCAGGCCGGTCACCGGCGCGTTCGCCCTCGTGGCCGCGGTCGTGGCCGCGGTCGTGACGGTCGCCGCGGTGGCCGTCTCCGGCACCGCGGCGAGCGGCACCGCGAGTAAGGACGCGAATAAGGCCACGAGTCCGCGGCGCCGGGGGGTGGACAGCATACGCACACCTTTCTCCAGACCTTGGGAAACGCCGGAGATCGTTTCCTCGCTGACCTAATCTGGGAATGAGTCAGGGCACAAGCCCGCCGAACGGGCCAAAACCCGCCAGGTGGCGGTAACCCGCCATCCGCATGCGGGAGGAAGGGCGTCGCCGATGCTCAAAGCGATCGGCCTGTCACCGGCCGAGAGCCGCCTGTACGCGACGCTCGTCGAGAACCCGCGATCCTCCGCCGCCGAACTCGCCACGCACTGCGGCGTCTCGACGCCCCTGGCGGCCCGGACGCTGGCGGCCTTCGCGCGGCGCGGCCTGGCCAGCAGGTTGCCGGGCCGCCGCGCCCGTTACGTCGCCGTCGCCCCCGACATCGCCTTCAGGCCGCTGCTCACCCGCCAGGAGGAGGAGCTCCACCAGGTGCGCACGGCCATCCACGAGCTCACCACGTCGTTCCACCTGGCCTCCCGTTACGCGGCGCACCCGGCCGAGCAGGTCGAGGTCGTCACGGGGACCGACAACATCATCAGCAGGGCGTACGCGCTCCAGGACAGCGCGCAGACCATGTTCCGCAACATCGACAAGCCCCCGTACGTCATGCGCGGCCACGCCGACAACGTCGAGCGCGAGCGGCGCATGCTCAGGTCGGGCATCGACTACCGCAGCGTGTACGACCTGGAGTCGCTGGCGCTGCCCGGCAAACTGCGGCTCGTCCAGGACTCCGTGGCCCACGGCGAGAAGGCCCGCGTGGTGGCCGGGGCGGCGGCCAAGATGTGGATCGCCGACGACGCGCTCGCGCTGATCCCCATCCGCAACGGGGCGTACTCCATCGACGCGGCGTTCATCCTGCACCGCTCCGCCCTGCTCGACGCGCTGATCGCGCTGTTCGAGCTCGAGTGGGGGCGCGGGTTCCCGCTGCGCGGGGCGCCCCGTCCCGCCGCCGGCCCCGGCGAGCCCGACGAGCCGACCCGGGAGCTGCTCGCGCTGCTCGCGGGCGGCCTGACGGACGAGGCCATCGCGCGGGCGCTGGGCCTCGGGCTGCGCACCGTTCAGCGCCGCATCCACGCCGTCATGCAGGAGCTGAACGCCATCACCCGCTTCCAGGCGGGGCTGGCGGCCCGCGAGCGCGGCTGGATCCAGCCGGGGGACCCGGTCATCAAACGTCCGGCCGGGTCAGGGTGAAGACCGACGCCCGCGACTGCGGGTAGAAGCCGGCCGGCAGCGGGCCCGCCTCCCGCCACCCGAGCCTGCGGTAGAGGCCGGCGGCGGGCGCGCCGGGGTCGGTGATGAGCCAGGCGGAGGGCCGGTCGGCGGTCATCCCGTCGAGCAGTCGCGCGCCGATCCCCTGGCCCTGGTGGCCGGGGTGGACGAAGAGCTCGACGACCTCGAAGGCGCCGCGGGTCAGCGCGGTCGCCGCGGGCAGGCCGAAGGCCGTGACGAGGGCGTCATAGACGCGGTTGCCGCTCAGCTCGTCCGGGGTCGGCCAGCCGTAGCAGACGCCGGTGAGCCGGTCGGCGTCGTCGGTAGTGGTCAGCGCGCTGAAACCCGGTTTGGCGACGCCCGCGGCGAGCTTGGCGGGGTAGCGGCCGAGCTGCTCGGGAGTCTCCGACCACGGCGGGGCGGCGTAGCAACGCTGGTAGAGGTCGATGATCTGGGCGGATATCGCGGTGATGCCAGGTCCGTCGAGACGCATACGCGAAGCCTAATTGCGAATAGTTCGCAAGAGCAATAGTCATGCATTATGTCATCGGGCCGCGCACACGTCCTGGTACGGCACGTCCTCGAGGTAGCGGTCCCATTCGGCGGGAGTGAGCGTGCGCCCGGCCCGCGCGCACACCTTCCCGATCATCAGCGCGTCGCCGACGGGCACCTCGCGCACGGCCCCGGCCGTCATGCCGTCCTGCATGCCGACGTACAGCACGCTCCCGTCAGGGCTGAAGGCCATGGACGAGGGGTCGAACTCCCCGACCCGGTACGAGCTGCCGAGCCGACGCCTGGACCGGACGTCCCAGAGCTCGAGCACACCCTGGTCGGTGGCCGTGGCGAGGATCCTGCCGTCCGGCGAGAAGACCATGCTGGAGCTGGCGCCGGCGGCGCGGGGCAGGACGGGGCGCAGCGGGGTGGGGCCCTTGACGTCCCAGAGCCCGATCCGGTGGGTGGCGGCCTCCTGGACGGCCAGGAGCCCGTCATGGCTGACGGCCAGCGCACCGGCGTCGCCGAGCCCGGAGCCGACGGCCTTGCCGGTCATCACGTCGACGAGCCTGCCGTCGGCCGAGACGAACACCTGCCGTCCCGGAAGGAAAGGGCCGACGCTCAGCCGGGTCTGGTACGAGGCCACCACGCGGCCGTCGGCGGCGTCCAGCACGACCATGCTCATCAACGGACTCTCGCCCAGCAGGAGGGTGACGGCGATCCTGCGCCCGTCGGGGGTGAAGTCGACGTACGCCGGCTGGTAGTCGCCGTCCCCCACCCGCTTGGACCAGAGCTTCCTCCTGGTCGCCAAATCCCACAGGGTGATCGTGCGGTCCATGTCGCCGACGGCCAGCCGGGTGCCGGCGTCGTCCATGCCCAGGATGGACCCTTCCTCCCTGACCTGGATGCGGCCTGTCTCCTTACGCGCCCGCAGGTCGAACACGCTCAGCTCGGCACCCTTCGTCCAGGACACCGCCCAGTGCGCGTCGGGGCTGAGCCTCGGGGTGTCGGGCAGGGCGACGGACGGGGTGCGCGGCGCGAGGTCCACGCTGATGACGGTGTCGTCGACGAGGTAGCGCAGCGTCCTGCCGTCGGGGTCGAAGCGGACGTCGCCGAACTCGCCCTCGGCGCGGTAGCGCAGGACGGTCCGCTGGTCGCTGATCCGCATGACCTCCAGGTCGCGGCCGTAGAAGCCGGCGAGGTAGCGCCCGTCGGCGCTGAACCGCAGCCGCGCGGAGTCGTGGCAGATCCCGCAGTTCAGCGTCTCCTTCAGCTTGCGCTCGCGCCCGGTGACGGCGTCCACGAGGACGATGTCGCCCGCGACGTCGGAGCAGGCCAGCGTCTTTCCGTCCTGGCTGTACGCCGCCAGCACGTGGCTCTTCACGCAGGCGGGGAAGGGGCGCTCGACGGTCCAGCCGGGCAGGGCGATCTGGTCGAACCGGTAGCCGGGCAAGAGCAGGTGCCTGCCCGTCGGGTCCACGAGCGGCGCGGGGGTCTGCGCCATCGTCCGGTCCGCGTAGACCATCCGGCCGAACTGCTTTCCGGTGGTCACGTCGATGAGGAAAGGGACGTCGTCGGCCATGGTGACCACGAGTGTCGTCTCGTGCTCGCCGAACACGACGCCGTAGCCGCCGTTCCCGGTCGGCTCGAGCGATCTCCTCACCAGCGTCTTGCCCGTCCTCAGGTCCCAGACGCCGAGCTCGTCCGTGGTGGTCTGGGCGAGCAGGCGTCCGCTGCGGCTGAGCGCGGGGCCCTGGATGATCGTCCCGCGCAGGGTCATGCCGGGCCAGCTCGCCGTCCGCCTGCCGGTGCGCACGTCGTAGACGTTGACGCCGCCCTCGCTGAAGCTGACCAGCGTGCGCCCGTCGCGGCTCAGCGCCCGCCGGCCCATGCCCTTGACCGGCGGGTCGCGGAAGGCGGCCGTCTCCTGCTGCTGGAGCGAGCCCATCAGGCTGGAGCGGGCCTCCGGCTGCGGCGAGACCCGGTACGCGGCCACGCTGAGCAGCATCGCGAGGGCCGGGTCGGTGGTGCGCATGCGGTCGGCCTCGGCCGCCACCTGCTTGGCGGTCAGGATGTCGAGCCGCTCGACGGCCTGCCGGCGCTGCCACACGGCCAGTCCGCCCGCCACCAGGGCCACCGCCAGCAGCCCGGCCAGCGCCGACGTGACCAGCGTCCTGCGCCGGGTGCGCCTCCTGGTCAGCTCGGTGCCCGCCCGCAGGAAATCGCGCTCGAACGGGGTCAGCGTCAGGTGCCTGCGGCCGGTCGCCGCCCAGCTCAGCGCCTGCTCCAGGCGGCTGCCCTGCAGCACGTCGCCGTCGCGCCGGCCGTGCTCCTCCCAGTGCCGCGCCGCCGCGTTGATCTGGTCCAGCATCGCCAGCCCGGCGCGCTCGGCCTCCATCCACGTGCGCAGGCGCGGCCAGGCCCGCAGCAGGCCGGGACGCGCCACCACCACGGACCCGTCCCTGGTGGCGACCACGTACGAGAACGCCTCCAGGATCCGCTGGACGGCCGCCGCCTCGTGGTCCGGCCGGCCGGCGAACAGCTCCTCGTGGCCGGCCCGCCGCAGCGTCTCCTGGCCCTCGGCGTTCACCGCGACCAGCCGCAGGAACACCTCGGCCGCCAGGTCGCGCGCCTCCGGGCCGAGCGAGCCGTAGGCGTCCTCGGCGATCGCGCCCAGCTCGGGGTCGTCCCGGTCGGGCGCCCGCATCCCGCCGGCGCGGCGGCTGCCGGCCGCCAGCAGCCCGCCCACGTCGGACCCGTCGCCGCTGACCAGCGCCAGCAGCAGGTCGCGGGCGGACGGCCGGGCCCGCGGGTCCTTCTCCAGCGCGGCCTCGATCAGCGTGGCCAGCCCCGGGGGCAGCGCGCTCAGGTCGGGGTGGTGCGTCAGCACGCGGTGCATGACGCCGCCCAGGTTCTCGCCGCCGAACGGGTCCTGCCCGGTGGCCGCGAACACCATGATCGCGCCCCACGCGAAGACGTCTGCCGCCGTCCCCGCCCGCTGCCCGGTCAGCACCTCGGGCGCCATGTAACCGGGCGTTCCCGCCAGCTCGCCGGTCCTGGTCAGCGACATCTCCGCCGTCCTGGCGATGCCGAAGTCGATCACGCGCGGCCCGTCCGGGCCGAGCAGCACGTTGTCCGGCTTCAGGTCGCGGTGGACGACGCCCGCCTCGTGGATCGCGGTGAGCGCCGTGGCCACCGCCGTCGCCAGCCGGTGCAGGTCGTCGCCGGTGAAGCGCCGCCCCTCCCGCACGGCCTCGCGCAGGCTCGGGCCCGGCACGTACTCCGAGACCAGGTACGGTTTGCCGCCGTCGAGATCGGCCGCCAGCAGCCGGGCGGTGCAGAACGAGGCCACCCGCTCCGCCGCGGCCGCCTCCTTGGCGAAGCGCCCGCGGTCGCCCGCCGCGTGCAGCACCTTCACCGCCACCCGCCGCCCGTCGGGGTCGTAGGCGTCGTACACGACCCCCTGACCTCCCGCGCCGAGCCGCCCGGCCAGCCAGTAGTCCCCGAT
The DNA here is from genome assembly GCF_014873145.1 of Nonomuraea angiospora. NCBI lineage: Bacteria > Bacillati > Actinomycetota > Actinomycetes > Streptosporangiales > Streptosporangiaceae > Nonomuraea > Nonomuraea angiospora. The sequence continues at coordinate 12,705,843 of NZ_JADBEK010000001.1, forward strand.
CCGCTGCGGATCCCCCGCGATCAGCGCCTCCACGGCGGGTTAGACGCCCCGGGCCGCGCCAAAGTTGCGGCGGACCTGGCCTGAAGCTGCGCGTATCGTCGGTCCGGTGAGTTTGCTGTGGGTCGCCGACGCCGTACCGGCGCTGGCCGCGGTCTCGTCGGCGGGGGTCGCGTCGTTCCTGCCGCGGCTCAGGGCGCGCCTGCCCGCGCTGACGCTCCTGGCCGCCGCCGGCTCCCTGGCCGTCACGCTCGCCCACGTCGCGGGCGGGCTGGAGGCGGCGCCGGGCGCCGACCTGCTGGGGATGGCCGAGGGCCTGGCGTTCGCGGCGCTGGCCGGCCTGGTCGTCCGGTACGCGCCGCCCCGGCGGGCGGCGCCCGCGGCGTCGGCGGCGGGCCTGGCCGGTGCCGTCTGGCTGCTGCGCTTCTTCTTCCCGGTGTCGTTGCTGGAAGCGGTGGGCGCGTGCGCGTTCTGGGGCCTGGGCGTGCTCCTGGCCGCCGCCGTGGGCGGCTACCTGCGCTTCCTCGACGTACGGCAGGAGCGCGCGGCGGCCGACGCCCGGACCGCGCTGCGGCTGCGGCTGGCCCGGGACCTGCACGACTTCGTCGCCCACGACATCAGCGAGATGCTGGCGCACGCCCAGGCGGGCATGGTGGCGGGCGATCCGCTGGACGCCCTCGAACGCGTCGAGGCGGCCGGGCAGCGCGCCCTGTCGATGCTGGACCGGACCCTGGACACGCTCCACCGCGACCTGCCGCTCACCCCGGCGGGCGACCTCGACGGCATCCGCGCCGCCGCCGAGCGCTTCTCCGAGGCGGGGCCCGCCGAGGTCCGCCTGCGCATGGACGCGTCGCCGGCGGTTCCCGCCGACACCGGGGCCCTGGCTTACCGGATCGTGATCGAGGGGCTGACCAACGTGCGGCGGCACGCCCCGCGGGCGACCCGGGTAGACCTGGCCGTGACCGCCGGGGCCGGCGCGCTCGAGATCACCCTGACCAACGACGGCGTGGCGGGAACGCGGGGCGGCCGGCGAGGCGGGTCCGGCCTGCCCGCGCTGGCCGCGCTCGTCCGGGAGCAGGGCGGCGACCTGGTGGCGCGGGCCGTACCGGACGGGTGGTCGCTGGCCGCCCGCCTGCCGCTGGCACAATCGCCGGGGTGGCCATCCGCATCCTCATCGCCGACGACCAGGAAGGCATCCGCGCCGCCTTCCGGCTGATCCTCGACGCCCAGCCCGACATGACCGTCGTGGCCGAGGCCGCCGACGGCCGGGCCGCGATCGAGACCGCCAGGGCGATCGGGCCCGACGTGGTGCTCGCCGACATCCGCATGCCCGGGGCCGACGGCATCGAGGTGGCCCGCGCCCTGGCCGGCACCGGCGTCCACGTCGTGATCGTCACCACGTTCGGGCTGGACGAGTACGTCGACGCGGCGCTGCGGAACGGCGCCTCCGGGTTCGTCCTCAAGCGCTCCGGCCCCACGCTGCTCGTCGAGGCCGTCCGGGCCGCGATGAACGGCGACATGCTCATCAGCCCCCAGCTCACCGTCCGGCTGCTGCGCCAGCGCGCCCTGCCAGAAACAGCCCCCGGGGCGCCGCACGTCGTCCTCACCGAGCGCGAGGACGAGATCGTGGCGATGGTGGCGCAGGGCAGGACGAACGCCGAGATCGCGGCGGAGCTCTTCCTCGCGCCGGGCACGGTCAAGAACCACATCGCCGCCATCCAGCGCAAGATCGAGGCCAGGAACCGGGTCGCCATCGCCGCGTGGGCCTGGGCCACCGGCAGGGCCGAGCCGTGATCTCCGCGCTCGGGGGTCAGGGGAGGGGGAGCAGGGTCCGGTATTCGCCGGGCAGCCGGCCCGCCACGTCGGCGTACTCCTCGCCGGCGATCGACTCGCGCAGCATGGCGAAGACCGCCCTGGCGTGCTCGCGGGCCCGCTCAGGAGAGACGCCCTCGCGCGTGGCGATCCGGCGGACGAACTCCTCCAGCGGGACCTGCCCGCCGGGACCCGCGCCCACCCCGCGCTTCAGCGGCGCGTGCAGCTGGACGGGCAGCTGGCCGACCAGGTCCTCGACCTTGCCGGGGGCGATGCGCTCGGCGAGCGTCTCCAGCGCCGCCTCGGTGGCCCGGCGCGCGCCCGCGTAGTCGAGCCCGGCCCGTTCCGCGACCCCGGCCAGGAACTCCCTGGCCGGCATGATCTCGACGTAGCGGCGCTCGGCCTCCGCGACCAGGGTCTCGAAGTCGTCCGGGAGATCGGCCGCCATGTCGGCGAACTCCTCGGGGCTGACGGCCTGCCCCATCGCCCAGAAGACCGCGCGGGTGTGCCGCCCGGCCGTCTCGACGTCGACCCCGGCGCGCTCGGCCACCCGCCGCAGGAACTCCTCGACGCCGAAGGTCTCGGGGTCCCGCTCGGTGTAGAGCCAGGGCATCGCCTCCGGGGGCAGCTCCCTGAGCAGGTCGCGGCTCTCGTCCTTGGGGAGCCGTTCGGAGAGCGTACGGAGCGTGGCCTGCACGGCGCGTTCGGCGGCCTGGGGCCCCGCCCCGGTCTGCTGCTCCACGATCTTGAGCAACTGGTCGTAGTACATCCCCGCTCCCCGCGCCGAGCCTGTCGCGTTCCGCCTGCTCAGCTACCCGGGAAAGGGGGAGCGTCACCCCTCAGGCGGTGCCGCCGCGCAGCAGCTCCTTGGAATCGTGTTCCACCAGCACCGGGATGAAATCGCGCACCGGGCTGTCGGTGAATCGGCCATAGGCCGTCCGCACCGCCGCCTCGACCTGCTCGGCCGAACGGGTGCCGGTGAATCTGGCGACCAGCCTGGTCACCACGTCCTGGATCGCCTCACGTTCGAGGCGCTCGTCGTACGCCATGACCTTGTCATAGCACGTTCCAAAGCCCGCTCCATAGAGCACTTTTTCGGTATAAATCAGTCACCATGGGCGGGTGGCCCATGCCCCATATCAGGCGACCTCCGACGCGGCGTGCGCCTTGATCGCCACGCTGGTCAGCGCCAGCAGCAGATCGAGGTCCGGCTCGGCCTCGACCCTCAGGATCACCCACGCGTGGTCGGCGCCCATCTGGACCTGGTCACAGTCGCCCAGGTACGGCTCCAGCCGCTCGATCGCGGGCTCCGTCAGGCACAGGCGGACCTCGTCCGCGCCGGTCAGGCGCAGGATCTCGGTGCCTCGGACGGTGAAGGCCATGCCACGCCTGGTGTCGCTCAGCTCCAGGGCCGGCCAGGACAACAGCTGGGCCACCGCTCGGGCCACGTACGGCCCCCGGCGCCCGGTCGATCGCCGCCTGGCGGAAATGACTGTCACGTTTCCATGCTGATGCACCGCACCACCGACCCGCCATCGTCCGTTCTTCAACTGTTATCCGCGTCGTGAGAATTTCGGACCCCTCCCCGATCTTCGGGGCGGCGGGCGGGACCGGTTGTTCATCAGGCGTTCATCATGCGGACTGCGGGCGGCGCGGCGGCCGTCTCCGTGACATCGTTGGGTCAGCTGGTGTAAAAGCGTCCAGACGCTAGAGGAGATGTCCCGTGTCCTCCCCCGTACCCCCTCCTTCGCTTCCCCGTCGTTCCTTCCTCGGCCGCGCCGCGGCCGGCAGCCTCGGCATCGCGTTGGCCGGCAGCATCGAGACCATCGCGGGCCCGGCCGCGCTCGCCGCCACCCGGCCCCCGCTCGGCTACGGTCCGCTGGTCCCCGACCCGGCCGGCATCCTGGCCCTGCCCGCCGGGTTCTCCTACCGCGTCATCGCGGAGGCGGGGGTGACGCTGCTGGAGAGCGGCGAGCCGACCCCGAGCGACGCCGACGGCACCGCGGCCTTCTCGCACGGCCGGGGCGCCACGCTGGTCAACAACCACGAGATCGGAGGCAGCGAGCCCTACCGGGTGCCGGCGCTGCCCGGCCTCACCTACGACCCCGGCGCCGGGGGCGGCACCACCAACATCGACGTGGACGCGCGCGGCGAGCGGATCCGCGAATATGTCAGCCTGGCCGGCACCCACAACAACTGCGCCGGCGGCAAGACCCCCTGGAACACCTGGCTGACCTGCGAGGAGACCGAGCAGCGCGCCGGCGGGGCCTACCAGAAGGACCACGGTTACGTCTTCGAGGTCGACCCGTTCGACCGCGAGGCCAACCAGGACCCGGTGCCGCTGAAGTTCCTCGGCCGCTACTCGCACGAGGCCGTCGCCGTCGACCCGAGGACGTCGGCGATCTACCTGACCGAGGACGCCGGCGGGCCGAACGGGCTCTACTACCGGTGGACCCCGCCGAGGAAGTTCCACGGCCGCAAGGGCGCGCTGCGGGCGCTGGCGCTGTCCGAGGGCGGTGACACCGCGGGCAAGCTGGAGGCGCTGAGCTGCTACCGGGACGACACGCACGTCGCCGACCTGTCGGAGGCGACCGAGCCGGGCACGCGCTTCAAGGCCCGGTGGGTGGAGGTGCCCGACCGCGACGCGAAGACCCAGTCGGTACGCCTCCAGTTCGCCAACGACCAGGTCACCCGCAGCCGCAAGCTGGAGGGCGCCTGGTGGGGCGACGGCGGCGCGTACTTCGTGGCCAGCTTCGCCCGGCACACCGACGGCAGCGCCAACGAGCACGACGGCCAGGTGTGGTTCTACGACCCGCGCACCGAGACGGTCACGCTCAAGGTCATCTTCGGGGTCAACCCCGACCCGAGCCAGGACACCGACTACGACGGGCCCGACAACATCACGGTCTCCCCGTACGGCGGGGTGATCCTCGCCGAGGACGGCGAGGGCATCCAGCACCTGGTGGGCGTCAGCGCGCAGGGCAAGTCCTACCCGATGGCGCGCAACGACCTCAACGACAGCGAGTTCACCGGCCCGACCTTCAGCGCCGACGGCCGCATCCTGTTCGCCAACATCCAGTCGCCCGGCCACGTCTTCGCCATCACCGGCCCGTGGCGGCGCTCCGGGCACGCCGCCGGCTGACGCCGGTCCGCCCTCCCGGCGCGCGAGCCGTGCGCCGGGAGGGCCCCGGTCGCGTGGAAAACCGCTCGACGGCCCTGGGCGTCACCCGCCACCATGGGTCGTGATGTACCGAGCGTAGAAGCACCTCGATCACAGCAGGGGATGGCCCCGAGTCGCGGCCATCGCCGCTGTTCAGGCTGTTCGTCATCGGCGGCGCCCCGGGCGCCGCCCACTGCCACATGTGATCGAGGACGCCAGAAAGAGGCTCTTCATGGAGCTCCACGAATACGCAAGGTACGACGCCGTCGGGATCCGCGACCTGATCAGGTCGGGCGAGGTCACCGCCGGCGAGGTCGAGGCCACCGCCAGGCGGGCCCTGGCGCAGGCGGACGCGCAGGTCAACGGCCTGGCCCTGCCGGTCTTCAGCCAGGCCCTCGGCCATGCCGGGGACGGGCCGTTCGCCGGGGTGCCGTTCCTGATCAAGGATCACGGGCCGGTGGCCGAGGGGGTGCCGTTCACCCTCGGCAGCCGGGCCCTGCCGGGCGTCGTCGCCGGGCGCGACACCGAGCTGATGGCCCGCTTCCGGGCCGCCGGCCTGGTCACGCTGGGCCTGACCACCGTCCCGGAGCTGTGCCTCAGCTTCGCCACCGAATCGCTCAGGTACGGCCCCACCCGCAACCCCTGGGACCTGGACAGGGGCGCGGGCGGGTCGAGCGGCGGCGCGGCCGCCCTGGTCGCCGCCGGCGCCGTGCCCGTCGCGCACGCCAGCGACGGAGCCGGGTCGATCCGCGTCCCGGCCTCCTGCTGCGGGCTGGTCGGGCTCAAGCCGAGCCGCGGCCGGATCACCTGCGGGCCCGACGCGGGGGAGGCGATGCTCGGCATGTCGTACGAGTTCGCGCTCACGCGCACGGTCCGCGACGCCGCGCACCTCCTGGACGCCGTCCAGGGGCCCGGCGTCGGCGACAAGTACACCGCGCCGCCCCCACGGCGCCCGTACGCCGACGAGGTCGGGGCCGATCCCGGCCGGCTGAGGGTGGCGGTGACCACCAAGGCCTGGTCGGGCACCGAGGTGGACGGCCGGGTGGCCGAGGCGGCGCTCCGGGTGGGCCACGCGCTGGAGCGGGCCGGGCACGACGTCATCGAGGCCGGCCCGGCCGTGGACCAGGAGGCGGTCAGGCGCAGCCTGGTGGCCGAGAGCGTGGCGATCGCCTCCACGCTGCTCATGGCCCCCAGGCGGCCCGACCCGGCCCGGATGGAGGCCGTCTCCCGGCAGGCCCTGCGGGCGGCGCGGGAGTACACCGGGCTCGACCTGCTGGCCGCCTTCGACGCCCAGAACCGGGTCACCCGTTCGGCGGGCGCGTTCTTCACCGAGCACGACCTGCTCGTCACCCCGACGCTGGCCCGCCTGCCCGCGCCGCACGGCACGCTGCGCTACGACGATCCCGAGCACACGCTGACGAGCTGGCTGGACTCGCTCGACGGCTACGGGCCGTTCACGGTGCTGTTCAACATCACCGGGCAGCCCGCGATCAGCCTGCCGCTCGGCCACGCCGACGGGCTGCCCGTGGGGGTGCAGATCGTCGCGCCTCACGGCCGTGAGGACCTGCTGTTCCGGATCGCCGCCCACCTGGAACTGGCGATGCCCTGGAAGGACCGGACTCCTCCGGTCTTCGTGGGCAACCGTTCCTAGGTGCCGAACGGCACGGTCGCCGGGGTCAAGAGGTGCCGAACGGCACCTGGCCCCGGCGACCGGGCCGCCGGGAGGCTGGATCGCATGGAAACCCTCACTTCCGGCCGGCGCGGCTACGCGGCGGCGCTGTGGGCGCTGGGCTACGGCCTGCTCGGGGCGGCGTGGGCGCTGGGGACGCCCGGCTTCCCCTGGGGCGCCTCGGACCCCGACCCGGACGGGGCGCTGTCCGTCCTGGCCGGCACGACGCCGGGCTTCGGCTGGTGGATCGCCGCCTTCGCGCTGCTCGCCCTGGTGGCGGCGCTGGCGCTGGCCCGCGGGAACGCCGGCCGCGCTCCGCTCTACCTGGCCTGGCCGATCGCCGCGCTGCTGATCCTGGTCGTCCCCGACTCGCGGCTCATGATGGGCCTGGCCTACACGCCCCTCCTGCTGGTCGCGCCGCTGTTCGGCTGGAGCCTGGGCGGCGCCACCCTCGCCGACGCCTGGCCGTGGCCGGTGCTCAACCAGCTCGTCTGCGTGCTCGGCGGGCTGCTCCTGGCCGCCGCGGCTCTGGCCCACGGCCGCGGCGTCCTGGGCTGGTTCACCCCAGAACGGGGACGCCGGGCCGTGTACGTGGCGGTCGCGGTGCCGCTGGTCTACTGCCTGACCCGGTGGGCCTGGGCCCTGGGCATCCCGCTCGGCGTGAGCCCGGAGTTCCTCGCCCAGGGCGAGGACGGCCTGTGGCTGGCCGGCGCGTACCTGGCGACCTTCGGCGCGTTCGGCGGCGTGCTCACGCTCGGGCTGACCCAGCGATGGGGCGAGGTCTTCCCGCGCTGGATCCCGGGCCTGCGCGGCAGGCGGGTGCCGCCCCTGCTGGCGGTCATCCCCGCCGGGTTCGTCTCGATCGTCGTCACCGTGGCCGGGCTGACCTACATCAGGGCCACGATCGCCGGCCGGTTCACCCTGGACGAGTGGGGCGCCTGGCTCCCGGAGTGCTTCTGGCCGATCTGGGGCGCCGCCCTGGCCACCGCCACGATCTGCTACCTCCGGCGCCGCTCGGGTCACTGACGGGGAGTAACCGGGCGCGCTCGTGACCCGCTCTTGGTGTCCGTCTCAGTACGCTCCCGTGCGTGATGGAAGACAAGAGCCGGAGCAGGCGGCGGATCAGCATCGACGGAGCGGGCATCGAGAGGCGCAGGACGGCGATCCAGGCGCTGGTGGATCAGGCGCCGCCGCCGGCGGCAGAGCGCGTCCCGATGCCCCGCCCCATCTTCAGCGCGCGCTCGGACGGGCAGGAAGCGCCGCGACCGCCGATGACTGGGCAGCTCCGGGAAGGGTGACGTACTTGCCGAGGAACTTCCGCGCCGAGGCGGAGTCCAGGCGGTAGTCGTAGTTGGTCTTCTTGCAGGCGTCGTCCGCACCGGAGATCGTCGTGGCGATGAGGAGGTGCGAGGTGAGCCCGCCCAGGAAGTTCGGGCCGCCCGAGTCGCCGAAGCAGGTGCTCCCGTCGCCCTTGGCGGACAGCGAGAGGTTGAGCCATCTCGGGGTCATGCTCTTGTAGGAGATGGTCGCCTGGTGGCGCGTGTCGGTGTAGTGGAAGCGCTGGCCGCGCGGCTTCTTCTTGGTGGGCTGGAGCGAGCCGTACCCGACGGGGGTGAAGCGCGCGGACTCCAGCTTGTTCTCGGCCTTGAGGACGTCGAGCAGGCCCGCGCCCGGCAGCTGGGCGGGCGTGATGTTCGTGACGGGCTTGTCGAACAGGACGACGGCCATGTCGTGGAGGTCGGACTTCTTCGAGAAGCGCGGGTCCGGGACGTACCGGCCGGTGTAGACCTGGGCCCCGCGTTTGTAGTGGTCGGCGAAGGAGACCGTGGCCGTCTTCTGCTTCGGCTCACCGCAGTGGGCGGCGGTGAGGAAGACGGTCGGTGAGATGAGCGTTCCGGTGCAGTACGCCCACGTGCCGTCGGGATTCTGCTCATCGGAGATGAGAGCCCCTACTTCCGGGTGCATGTCGCCGTCGGCGAAGCCGTTGGTGATGGCCGCTGCGGGAGTCGCGGTGTACGCCAGCATCCCGGCGACAACCAGGACAAAAGGGACATAACGCATTCCAGAAGTTTAGGTGTCAGAGGGTGGCGAATGACACATCTAGGCAAAAGATCTACCCGTTTTCCGGGGGTGGTCGGTTTGGCCGCGCATTTCCCGGAGTGGGAGGCATCGCGTATATAAGATCCCCTCGTGAATGCTCAGGCCCTGGCGCTCGGCGCGGTCGCCGGGCTGCCGGACGGGTTACGGGAGCTCCGGGTGCGGGTCAGGCGGTTCCTCGAGGACGAGATCGCGGCCGGCGGCTTCGCCCCCGAGGTCGACGCCTGGATGTCGGGCGTCGATCCGGCCTTCAGCGGCCGCCTGGCCGGGCGCGGGTGGGTGGGGATGACCATCCCCGTGGCGTACGGCGGGCACGGGCGGACCGCGCTGGAGCGCTATGTGGTGACCGAGGAACTGCTGGCCGCCGGGGCGCCCGTGGCCGCCCATTGGATAGCCGACCGGCAGATCGCGCCCAGCATCCTGCGTAACGGCACAGAACAACAGAAACACCGGTATCTTCCGCAGATTGCCCGCGCCCAGAGTTTCTTCGCGATCGGTATGTCCGAGCCCGATTCGGGTTCGGACCTGGCCTCGGTCCGGACCCGGGCCGTCGAGGTCGAGGACGGCTGGCGGCTGACGGGCACCAAGGTGTGGACCAGCGTGGCGCACCTCGCCACGGCGGTGGTCGTCCTGGCGCGCACCGACGACGCCGGGGACCGGCACGCCGGGCTCTCCCAGTTCATCGTGGACCTGCCCCACCCGGCGGTCACGATCCGGCCGATCATCACGATCGACGGGGCGCACCACTTCAACGAGGTGGTCCTCGACGACGCGGTGATCCCGGCGAGCGGACTGCTGGGCCGCCGGGGGGACGGCTGGCGCCAGGTCACCGCGGAGCTGGGCAACGAACGCTCCGGCCCCGAGCGCATCCTCAGCACGCTGCCGCTGCTGCGCGAGTGGGCCCGCCCGGAGAACCTGGGAGACGACCCGGTCGCGCACGCCGAGCTGGGCCGGCTGGTCTCCCGGCTGGTGGCGCTGCGCCGGCTGTCCCTGTCGGTCGCCGAGCGGCTGGCCGAGGGAGAGAGCCCGGCCGTGGCGGCGGCCCTGGTCAAGGACCTGGGCACGGAGTTCGAGGGCGACGTCGTGGACGCCGTACGGCGGCACGTCGCCCCGGATCCGGGCGGCCGGGGGCTCGCGGCCATGCTGGCCAAGGCCGTCCTGCACGTCCCGGCCTTCACCCTGCGCGGCGGCGCCAGCGAGATCCTGCGCTCGATCGTGGCCAAGGAGCTGTCCTCGTGACCACCGACCATCCCCGCGACCCGGCCGAGGGTCCTGCCTTCGTGACCACCGACCATCTCCGCGACCCGGCCGAGGGTCCTGCCTTCGTGACCGGCGACCATCTGCGCGACCTGGCCGAGGCGGTGCGGGCCCTGCTGGGCGCGCGGCCCGACGCGCTCTGGGCCCGGCTGGAGGAGCTGGGTTTCACCTCGCTCACGGTTCCCGAGCGCCAGGGCGGGAGCGGTGGCACGCTCACCGACGCCGCCGTGGTGGTCCGCGAAGCCGGCGCGGCCGGGGCGGCGCTGCCCCTGTCCGAGGCCCTGTTCATCGCCGGCCCGCTGCTCGCCGCGTCGGGAGCCGCGCTGCCGGCCGGGACGGTGACCGCGTACGTCGGCGATCTGGTGGCGCAGCCGGGCCCCGGCGGCCGGTGGCGGGTCACCGGCCCGCTGGTCCGCGTGCCCTGGCTGCGATCCGCCGATCACCTGGTGGCCCTGGTCGGCACCCCGGACGGGCCGGGAACCGCCGTGCTGCCCGCCCCCGCCGGGCTCACCCCCGGCGAGAACCTGGCGGGGGAGGAGCGCGACAGCGCCGTGCTCGACGGCGCCGAGGCGGCGGTCACGCCCCTGCCGCCCGGCCCGTGGCGCCACGAGCTGGAGCTGCACGGGGCCGCGGCGCGGGCGCTGCAGCTGGCCGGCGCCGCCCGCGCCGTACTGACGCTCACCGCGCGGCACGTCGCCGACCGGGTGCAGTTCGGGCGGCCGCTGGCCCGGTTCCAGGCGGTCCAGCACCGGCTCGCGCGGCTGGCGGCCGACGTGGTCACCGTCGAGGTGACGGCGGACGCGGCGGTCGCGGCGCTGCGGGACGGCGCCCAGGACCGGGAGCTCGCTGTGGCCTCGGCCAAGGCCGAGGCGTCCGCGCTGGCCCGGTCGGTGGCCGCCGCGGGTCACCAGCTGCACGGCGCGATCGGGTTCACGATGGAGCACCGGCTCGGCGCCTGCACCAGGAGGCTGTGGGCCTGGCGCGAGGAACACGGCAACGAGCTCCACTGGCAGCGCAGGTGCGCCGACCTGGCGAGAGGATCGGGCGACGTGTGGGAGCTCGTCACCGGCGAGCCGGGGTCGAGGCCCCTTTGACGACAGGAGCAGCACCATGACCGCCGAACCACCCGCCCTCACCACCGTCGGCGACGGGATCGCCCGGCTCACCCTGAACAACCCCCGGCGCAAGAACGCCATCACGCTGGAGATGGCCGCCCTCATCGAGGAATTCTGCGCCCGCGTCCACGGCGACGACACCATCGGGGCCCCTCGTGGACGGCGCGGGCGGCTACTTCTGCAGCGGCGCCGACACCCGCGACCTGGCCGCCTCCTCCGCCGATCCCGCCGCGCCCGAGTCGGTCGCGCGGACCTCCGCCGTGTACGCGGCGTTCGTACAGGTCGGGCGGCTCCCGGTGCCCAGCGTGTCCCTGGTGACCGGCGGCGCGGTCGGCGCCGGGCTCAACCTCGTCCTGGCCACCGACCTGATGCTGGTCAGCCATGACGCGGTGCTCGACAGCGGGTTCGTGGCGCGCGGCATCCACCCGGGCGGCGGTCACCTGGCCCTGCTCGGCCGCGCGGCCGGCTATCAGCACGCCATCGCGCTCGGAGCCCTGGGCGCGGCGTTGTCCGGCGCCGAGGCCGTGCGCCGCGGCCTGGCCTGGGACGTGACCGAGCCGCACGCCATGCTGGACACCGCCACCCGGCTCGTGGCCAAGGCCGCCGCCGACCCGCAGCTGGCCCGGCGGATCAAGCAGAGCGCCACCCTCGAACTCGGCCCGCCCGCGGTGTCCTGGCCGTCGGCGCTGGAGATCGAACGCGGGATGCAGATGTGGTCGCTGGGCCGCAAGGGCAGCCAGGGGTGGGACCGGAAGCCGCCCAAGCCGCCCAAGCCGCCCGTGGAGTCCTGAATGTTCAGCCTTGCCCGAGCGAGCGGGCCTCCTTCCACCGCGGGCTGTCGAGGAAGTGGTTGTCGTACAGCTCCTGTGAGTTCAGCAGCTCCTCGAGGGTGGCCTCGCCGGTGCGCAGGCGGGCCAGCAGGCGGAAATACTCGAAGCGCTCCACGCCCGGCGTGATGACGATCAGCAGGTCCGCCTCGGAGCCGGGGGCGGCGGCGAAGGCGTGGGCGACGTTCGGCGGCACCACGGCCATGTCGCCCTCCTCCAGGGTGAGCACCTCGTCGCCCGCCAGCACCTGGGCGGCGCCGCCGAGGACGTAGAACAGCTCGCTGGAGGAGGTGTGCAGGTGGGGCACCGCGCCGTCGGCGCCCGGGGTGAGGGTCATGCGCAGGCTGCTCAGGGCGCCGCCGGTGGAGCTGGAGTCGAGCAGGAGCCGGCCGGTGGCCGGGGCGTCGCCGCCGCCGATGACCTCGGCGTCGGCCGCGCGTACGACTGCGGTTTCGGGCGTGATGAACGACATGGTGCGAAGTCCTTCCAGGGGAGTCAGAGGGCGCCGTCGAGGGCGGCGGCGACCAGGCGTTCGGCGTAGGCGCGATCCACCGGGTCGCCGGTGATCAGGACGCGGTAGTACAGGGCCCCGGCGAGCTGCTCCAGCAGCGTCATGGGGTCGACGTCGGGGCGGAGCCGGCCCTCGTCGCGGGCGCGTTCGATGAGGCGGCAGGCCAGCGCGTTGCGGCGGGCGTAGACGCCGCGCTCCAGCTCGCCGACGTCGTCGTGGCGCGCGGCGGCGGCGACCAGCTCGGCCACCGTCCCCGCCGAGCGGCTGTCCTGGCCGGGCGGCAGGCCCGCGACCCGCATCCGGTTGAGCCCGGCGGCGACCTTCTCCATGTAGTCGGTGAGGTCGCGCCGGATGTCGCCGGTGTCGGTGATCTCGTCGTGGTCCTGCAGCCTGGCCACGACGGCCAGGGCGAGGTGGTCCTTGGTGGGCCAGCGGCGGTACAGCGTGGTCTTGGCGATGCCGGCCCGCTCGGCCACCTCGTCGGTGGACAGCCCGCCGTACCCGCGCCGCAGCAGCAGCTCGGTGGCCGCCTGCAGGACGCGCTCGTCGACCTCGGTGTCACGCGGCCGGCCCCGTGGACTCATGTGGACCTCCTCCATTTCGCTACTTGGGTAGCGAAATTCAAGGTACACCGGGGCCGCTCTTTACGCAACCTTAGTTTCGTATATACCCTCGGACCGCCTGGCCGGTGCTGTCGCCACCGTCCGATGACCTTGTGGAACAAGGCCAGCGCTCCGCCGGCGGTGAAGTCCTGGACTGACGATCCGCGCCAGGGCTGGTGCTGCCACAAGCTGTCGACGTCGACCCACTGGACCAGTTGCTGCCCGGCCTGTACCAGGTCCAGGAGTCTCCTGGCCACAGTCGTCTTGCCGACGCCAGGAGCGCCGCCCAACATCACCGCTCGCACCGAGGCACAGTAGTCGCCGCGTGATCACCATCGCCAACGCTTTTCGCAGCACATTTGCGTCAGCCGGAGATCTTCCAGGCCGCAGCGCGATATGTCGCGGCCGAACCGTGCGGAACCGTCCGTCCACCCGGAAGGACCTGTCCATCCACCTAGCTGTCAGACGGTGAACTCGACCCCCTGGGCCAGCGGCAGCTCGCCGGAGTAGTTGATCGTGTTCGTCGCCCGGCGCATGTAGCCGCGCCAGGCGTCCGAGCCCGACTCGCGCCCGCCGCCCGTCTCCTTCTCGCCGCCGAACGCGCCCCCGATCTCGGCCCCGGAGGTGCCGATGTTCACGTTGACGATCCCGCAGTCGGAGCCCTCGGCCGAGACGAACAGCTCGGCCTCGGCCTGGTCGCGGGTGAAGATGCTGGACGACAGGCCCTGGGGGACCGCGTTGTTGAGCGCGATGGCCTGCTCCAGGGTGTCGTACGGCATGACGTAGAGGATCGGCGCGAACGTCTCCTGGGCCACGATCGGGGTCTGCTCCCCGATCCGCACCAGCGCGGGCTCGGCGTAGTAGGCGTCCGGGGCCTGGTCGGCGAGCCGGCGCCCGCCGCCGGCCACCAGCGTGCCGCCCTGCTCCACGGCGGCCTCCAGCGCGGCGCGCATGGCGGCGTGCGCGCGGCCGTTGACGAGCGGCCCGACCAGGGTGCCCGGCGCCATCGGGTTGCCGATCGGCAGCCGCGCGTAGGCGTCGGTGAGCCGCTCGACCAGCGCGTCCGCGACGTCGGCGTGGACGATGACGCGGCGCATGGTCGTGCACCGCTGGCCCGCCGTCCCGGCGGCCGAGAACACGATGCCGCGCGTGGCCAGGCCGAGGTTCGCGGACGGGCACACCACGGCCGCGTTGTTGCCGCCGAGCTCCAGCAGCGACCGCCCGAACCTGGCGGCGACCCGCGGCCCCACGGCGCGGCCCATGCGGGTCGAGCCGGTGGCGCTGACCAGGGCGACCCCGGGGTGGTCCACCAGCGCCTCGCCGACCTCGGGACCGCCGACGAGAACCTGGCTCAGGTACGCGGGCGCGCCGTGCTCGGCGGCGGCCCGGTCGAGCAGGGCCGCGCAGGCCAGGGCGGTCAGCGGCGCCAGCTCCGACGGCTTCCAGACGACCGGGTCGCCGCACACCAGGGCGATGGCCGTGTTCCACGACCAGACGGCGGCCGGGAAGTTGAACGCGCTGATCACGCCGACGACGCCGAGGGGGTGCCAGGTCTCCATGAGCCGGTGGCCGGGCCGCTCGGAGCTGATCGTGCGCCCGTACAGCTGGCGGGACAGGCCCACCGCGTAGTCGCAGATGTCGATCATCTCCTGGACCTCGCCGAGCGCCTCGGAGGTGATCTTCCCGACCTCCAGGCTGATCAGCGTGGCGAGGTCCGCCTTGTGCGCGGCCAGCAGCTCGCCCAGCCGCTTGACCAGCGCGCCCCGGGCCGGCGCCGGCACGGTCCGCCAGGCCAGGAACGCCTGCCTGGCCCGCTCCACGGCGGTGTCGACGGCGCCCGGGTCCACCCGGTCGACGGCGGACAGCGGGCCGCCGTTGATCGGCGAGGTCGTCGTGACGCCGCCGCCGAGCGCGTCCACGTCCACACCGCAGCGCTTGGCGGTCTCTCGTGCCGTCGCGGCCAGCTCGTCGGCGCCGGGCAGCGTGGTCACCATGAGGATCTCCTTGTCAGACGATGTTGATCTCGGGCCTGGCCCCGGAAAGGGCGAAGCGGCCCGCGTCGAAGCCGGTGACGTCCACGAACGGCGTCCGGCCCAGGTAGAGGTCGCGGACCACCTCGCCGACGGCCGGGCTCATCAGGAAGCCGTGGCCGGAGAAGCCGGTGGCGTAGATGAACCGGTCGACGCCGCGGGCGGTGCCGATGAGCGCGTTGTGGTCCGGCGTCACCTCGTAGAGCCCGGCCCAGCCGGTGGCGATGCCGGTCTCCATCAGCGCCGGGGCGCGGCGGGCCATGGCCTCGCCGAGCCTGGGCAGCCAGGCGTCGGAGCGGTCGAGCTTGAACCCCGGCGTCTCGTCCGGGTCGGACATGCCGAGGAGCAGCCCGGGGCCCTCGCGGTGGAAGTAGAACGTGGTGCCGAAGTCGATGGTGAACGCCATCGGCGGCAGATCCGCGACCGGCTCGGTGACCAGGATCTGCCGGCGCAGCGGGGTCACCGGCAGGTCGACCCCCGCCCACTCGCCGACCGGGCGTGACCAGGCGCCCGCCGCGCAGATCACCGTGTCGGTCTCGATGCGGCCGGCCTCCGTCCGGACGGCGACGATGCGGCCGTCCACGACCTCGATGCCGGTCGCGGCGCAGTTCGGCAGCAGCCGCGCGCCCAGCCGCCGGGCCGCGCCCGCGTAGCCGAGCACCACGGACTCGGGCGTGCAGTGGCCGTCGGTGGGGGAGTAGGCGGCGGCCAGCAGCCCGTCGGTGTCGATCAGCGGCGACAGCTCCTTGGCTTCCCGGACCGGGATCATCCGGCTGGGGACGCCGAGGTCGTTCTGGATCGCCACGTTCTTCTCGAACTCCGCGACCGACTCGGGGGAGTCGAGCAGGAACAGGTAGCCCGGCTTGTGCAGGTCGATCTCCTGCCCGAAGCGCTCGGCGAAGGTCTCGAACGTCTCCAGGCTGCGTACGGCGAGCTCGATGTTGACCCGGTCGGAGAACTGCGCGCGCACGCCGCCGGCCGCCTTGGAGGTCGAGCCGGAGCCCAGCGGCCCCTTGTCGACGAGGACCACGTCGCGCACGCCGGCCGCGGCCAGCGCGTACGCCGAGCTGACGCCCATGGCGCCGCCTCCGATGATGACCACCGACGCCCGCCCGGGCAGGTCACGTCCCATAGATCGGCTTCCTTCCTCACGTACCGCCTTCAGGATCGGGGATCGGACAGAGCCGGAGGAAGCGGTCAAGCCTCGGCATCTGTGGGTGCGGCGTAAGAAGTTCTTATGCTGCCGGGGAGGTCGTCCTCCAGCCGGGCCGCGGCCAGCCGCAGGGAGCACACGGCGCCGGTCACGGCCGGGTTGGCGCTGGCGGTCCGGTGTACGGCGGCGATGCGCCGGCGGGCCTCGACGCCGTCGAGCCTGGTCGCGACCACGCCCTCGCCGGGCAGGTGCGCCAGCGCCGGGACGAGCGCCACGCCGAGACCGGAGCGCACGAACCCGTGGATCACGCCGTAGTCGTTGCTGCGGTAGTCGACCTGCGGTTCGTAGCCCGCCCGCGCGCACAGCCGGCGCAGGCAGGAGGCCCCGGAGGTGCCCTTCCTGGTGGACACCCACGTCTCGTGCTTGAGGTCGTCGAGCGCGACCGCCCCTGCGGTGGCCAGCGAGTGCCCCCCGGGCAGCAGGAGCAGCAGCTCCTCCGCCAGCAGCGGGAGCTCCCGCAGGTCGCGCGGCCAGGCGCGGGGCACCAGGTCGTAGCGGTAGACCAGGGCCAGGTCGAGCTCGCCCGCCCGGACCAGCGGGATCAGCTCGTCGGGCTCCCCCTCGTCGAGCAGGGTCTCCACCGCCGGATGCGTCTGCGCGTACGCGGCCAGGGCGATCGGCAGCAGCCGCTGGCTCGCGGTGGGGAAGCTGCCCAGCCGCAGCCGCCCGATCGTCCCCTCGGACATGCCGCGGACGTCCTCCTCCAGCGCGTCCAGCGCGGCCAGCGCCTCGTACGCCCGCAGCACCAGATACCGGGCGGCCGGCGTCGGCGTGATCGTCTGGGCGCCGCGCTCGAACAGCGGCATCCTGACCGCCCGCTCCAGCGCCGCGATCTGCTGCGAGACCGCGGACCCCGTGTAGCCGAGCCGCCGGGCCGCGGCGGCGAACGAGCCCGCGTTCAGCACGGCGGTCAGCGTCCGCAGGTGGAGCGGGTTGAGCATAAGCAGACCTTACGGCAGCCGGTCGGCGAGGAGCTGGGCCAGGTGGGTGCCCCGCCGGGCCGACAGATCGGCGATCTGGGTGCGGCAGGAGAACCCGTCGGCGAGCACCGCCGTCCCCGGCGCGGCCTCCCGGATCGCCGGGAGCAACTGGTGCTCGGCCACCGCCACGGACACGTCGTAGTGCCCCTTCTCGACGCCGAAGTTGCCCGCCAGCCCGCAGCACCCGCCCAGCCGGCTCACCTGGGCGCCCGCCTCCCGCAGCAGCCGCAGGTCCTGCTCCCAGCCCATGACGGCGTGGTGGTGGCAGTGCGGCTGGGCCACCACCGTCACCCCGTCGAGCGCGGGCGGCCGCCAGCCGGGCGTGCCGGACAGCAGCTCGGCCAGCGTGCGGGTCATGCGCGCCACCGGCCCGGCCACCGCCTCGTCCAGGAGCTCCAGCGCGTCCGAGCGCAGCACCGCCGTGCACGACGGCTCCATCCCCACGATCGGCACGCCCTGCCCGGCGGCCTCGGCCAGCTCGGCGACCGTGCGGCCCAGGATGGCCCGGGCCGCGTCCAGCTGGCCGGTGGAGATCCACGTGAGGGCGCAGCACTGGCGGCGCTCGCTGATCCGCGGCCGGTAGCCGGCGGCCTCCAGCACCTTCACGGTCGCCCGGCCGATCTCCGGCGCGAAATGGTCGGTGAAGGTGTCGACGAACAACATCACCGGCCTGCCCTCCTCCTCCCTCCGCCCGCCGTCCGTCGACCCCCGCCTGCCCTTCGCCGGCCGCCGCCGCTCGAACCAGGCCCGGAACGTCTCCGGCGCGAACTCCGGGAGCCCGCGCCGCCGGTCCACCCCGGCCAGCGCCGGCAGCCCCGGCACCCGCATGAGCGCGTTCGCCGCCCGCGGCATCCTGCTCGCCAGCCGCGCCCAGCGCGGCAGCCGCCCCAGGGAGTAGTGCGTGAGCGGGCGGACACGGCCCTTGTAGGTCTGGTGGAGCACCTCGGACTTGTACGCGGCCATGTCGATCCCCGTCGGGCAGTCCGAGGCGCAGCCCTTGCAGGACAGGCAGAGGTCGAGCGCCTCGTGGACCTCGGGCGAGCGCCAGCCGCCGGTGACGTCCGAGCCGTTGATCATCTCCTGGAGCACCCGGGCGCGGCCCCGGGTGGAGTCCTTCTCCTCCCTGGTGGCCAGGTAGGAGGGGCACATCACCCCGCCGGCCGCGGTGTTGTCGGCCCGGCACTTGCCCACGCCCGTGCAGCGGTGCACGGCCTGCCCGAAGTCGCCGCCGTCGTGGCGGTAGGCCAGCGCCAGGCCCGCGCGCACCGGGCGGGCGGCCGGGACGCGCAGGTCGGCGTCGAGGGGGCGGGGCCGTACGAGCACGCCGGGGTTGAGCACGTCGCCCGGGTCGAAGATCGCCTTGACCCCGGCGAACAGGTCGATCGCCGCCGGCGAGTACATGAGCGGCAGCAGCTCGCTCCGGGCGCGGCCGTCGCCGTGCTCGCCGGACAGCGAGCCGCCGTAGCCGGCGACCAGCGTGGCCGCGGTCACCAGGAAGTCCCTGAACCGCTCGCGCCCGCCCGGCCGGTCCAGCGGCACGTCGAGCCGGATGTGCAGGCAGCCGTCGCCGAAGTGCCCGTACGGCAGGCCGGTCAGGCCGTGCCCGGCCAGCAGCGCCTCGAAGTCGCGCAGGTAGCGGCCCAGCATCTCGGGCGGCACGGCGGCGTCCTCCCAGCCCGCGTGCGCCGGCCGCCCGGCGGGGCTGCGCCCCGACAGGCCCGCGCCGTCCTCACGGATGCGCCAGAGCGCCGCGGCCTCGGCCGGGTCGGTGACGATCAGGGCGTCCTCGCCGCCGGCCGCCACCCGGGTGGCCCGCTCCAGCACCTCGGCCCGGTCGTCGCCCGCGACCTCGACGAACAGCCAGGCGGCGCCGCGCGGCAGCGGCGGCACCGCGCCGGGGCCCCGCCTCAGGCGCACCACGTCGACGATGCGCGCGTCGATGCCCTCGCAGGCCGTCGGCCGGTGCTCCAGCACCGCCGGCGCGGCGTCCCCGGCGGCGGCGATGTCGGAGTAGCCGAGCACGACCAGGGCGCGGTGCGCCGGATCGGTCACCAGCCGCACCGTCGCCTCCGTGAGCACCGCCAGCGTGCCCTCGCTGCCCACCAGCAGGCGGGCCACGTCGAACCCCCGCTCCGGCAGCAGGTGCTCCAGCGCGTATCCCGACATCTGCCGCCCGAACCGGCCGAACTCGGTCCTGATCGTGGCCAGGTCGGCCATCACCAGGTCCCGCAACGCGGCCGGGATGCCCTGAGCGGGCAGGCCCGGCGCGGCGGAGGCACCCGGGGTGGGCAGGCTCATGGCGGCGGGAGCGCCCTGGCCGGGCAGGCCCAGTGCGGTGGGGGCGGCCTGCGCGGGCAGGTCCAGCGCGGTCCCGTCGCCGGCCACGGCCTTGAGACCGGCGACGTTGTCGGACGTGCGCCCGTAGCCGAGCGTCCTGGAGCCGCAGGCGTTGTTGCCGATCATGCCGCCGATCGTGCAGCGGGTGTGGGTGGACGGGTCGGGGCCGAACCTCAGCCCGTACGGGGCCGCCGCCCGCTGCAGGGCCGCCTGGACCACGCCCGGCTGCACCACCGCCGTGCGGGCCTCGGGGTCGACCCGCAGCACCTGGTTCAGGTGGCGGCTGAAGTCCAGCACCAGACCGGGGCCGACGGCGTTCCCGGCGACCGACGTGCCGCCGCCGCGCGCGGTGAGGGGGATCTCGTGGCGCGCGCACAGCTCGACCGCCGTCGCCACGTCCTCGGCGGATCTGGGCCGGGCCACCAGCAGCGGCGGCACCCGGTAGAGGGAGGCGTCGGAGGAGTGGAGGGCCCGCGACGTGGAGTCGTCCAGCACGTCGGTGATCCCGCGGCGGCGGAGGTCGGTCGCTAGAGCGGCTGCGCGGTCCATGAGTAGCATGCTACATGCGACTCATGTAGCATGCTACTCGCTTCCGGCGGCGAGGAGGGAAGGCACGATGGTCGACGCGACCGCACTCCGGGCGGCTTTCGCCCGGCGCCTGTCAGCGATGTACGGCACCGAGGTCCCCGCGTACAACACGCTCGTCGACGTCGCGCAGGAGGTGAACCGCGAGGTGCTGGCCCGGATGGGCGCCGGCGCCGAGCGCCTCGGCTCCATCGGCCGCGTCACCGCCGAGCGGCACGGCGCGATCCGCGTCGGCACCCCGGCCGAGCTGGCGCAGGTCGCGCGGATCTTCGGCGCGATGGGCATGTACCCCGTCGGCTACTACGACCTGCGAGAGGCGGCCAGCAGCTCCGTGCCCGTCGTCTCCACGGCCTTCCGCCCCGTGGACGAGGCCGAGCTGGCCGCCAACCCCTTCCGCGTGTTCACCTCCATGCTGGTGACGGGCGACCGGCGCTTCTTCGGCGCGGACCTGGAGCGCCGGCTCGGCGAGTTCCTGGGTGCGCGCCGGCTGTTCCCGCCGCGCCTGCTCGACCTGGCCGACCGCGCCGAGGCCGAGGGCGGCCTGGACGAGGAGGCGGCCGAGGAGTTCCTGACGCTCGCCACGCGGGCGTTCGAGCTGTCCGCGGAGCCGGTCTCCCGCAGCTGGTACGCCGAGCTCGAACGCGTGTCCGCCGTGGCCGCCGACATCGGCGGCGTGGCCTCCACGCACGTCAACCACCTGACTCCGCGCGTGCTCGACATCGACGCCCTCTACGCCCGCATGAGCGAGCGTGGCATCACCATGATCGACGCCATCCAGGGGCCGCCCCG
Source organism: Nonomuraea angiospora (assembly GCF_014873145.1). Classification (NCBI taxonomy): domain Bacteria; kingdom Bacillati; phylum Actinomycetota; class Actinomycetes; order Streptosporangiales; family Streptosporangiaceae; genus Nonomuraea; species Nonomuraea angiospora. The sequence continues at coordinate 12,726,824 of NZ_JADBEK010000001.1, forward strand.
CTGGGACGGCCCCGACCTCCTGCTGCGCCAGACCTCCTTCCGCGCGCTGGCCGAGCCGCGGCTGTTCAGGGAGGACGACGGCCGGGTCGTCCAGGACGACCTGCGGGTGCGGTTCGGGGAGGTGGAGGCGCGCGGCATCGCCGTGACGCCCGCCGGCCGCGCGCTCTACGACGAGCTGTCGGCCGAGCTGGACGCGGCGCTCGCCGGGCAGCAGGTCACCGCGGAGGAGCGCAACGCCGCCGGGGCCAAGCTGTGGGCGGACCGGGTGCCGCGCGGCGAGGCAGAGCTGGTCGCGGGCGATCTCGCGTACTTCACCTTCCACGTCCTCGACGCCCGCCCCGGCGGCGCCGCGCCCGCCGACCTCGCGACGCTCCTGGCGGGCGGGTGGGTCGGCGCCCGGCCCATCGTGTACGAGGACTTCCTGCCGCGCTCGGCCGCCGGCATCTTCCAGTCCAACCTGACCTCCGACGGCGCCAAGGACGTGACGGCGGCGGGCGCGGACTTCGGCCCCGAGGCGCTGGCCGGGGTGCTCGGACGCCCGCTGCACGACCCCTATGAGCTGTACGCGTCGATCCGGGCGGCGTCGCTGGCCCGCGTCCGCGACGAGCTCGGCCTGGCCACGGAGATCACCCTGCCCTCGGCCCGTTAGCCCGGCTGCGGCTCTTCGACGATGGACGCCCACAACGCGTCCACGTCGACCGGCTCGCCCTGGGCCCTGGCCGCCTGGCGGGCCAGGATGAGGCCGGTGTTGGTCAGGTGGGCCCGCATCGCCCGCACCGCGCCTTCGGCGTCCGCCGCCGCGACGGCCGCCACGATCGGCTCGTGCTCCTCGTGCACCTGCCGCAGCGTGCGGGAGCGGTCGTCCGTGGACGTGCCGAGGATGCGCATGGTGTCGCGCAGCCCGCCCACGATCGCGCGGGCCCTGCCGTTGCCCGCCGCGACCAGAAGGCGGTCGTGCAGCGCCTGGTCGAGCTGGAAGAACAGCGCCTCGTCGCCCGCCTCGACCGCCGCCGCCATCTCCTCCATGGTCGCCCGCAGCGCCGCGCCGAGCCCGGCGGCGTCGCCCCCGGCGGCCCGCCGCACGGCGGGCAGCTCCAGCGCCAGCCGCACCCCGAAGATCTCGACGATCTCGCGGGGGTGCGGCAGTACGACGCGGAACCCGCGGTTGCGCTCGACCTGCACCAGCCCCGCCTCGGCCAGGCGCAGCATCGCCTCGCGGACCGGGCTCCTGGAGACGTTGAGCTGCTCGGCCACCTGGTAGACGGAGTAGAGCCGGCCGGGGACCATCGCGCCCGTGTGCACCGCCCGGCGCACCTCGGAGATCACCTGCTCGGCCAGCGACCGGCCCGCGTGCGGCAACGGCTGCAGCTTCAGCTCGGCGTGTTCGCGGGTCGGCGGCATGTCGGCATGTTACCCGTACGGGACCGGCGGCGATCATGCGCAGCCCGGCGGGCGTTTCAGCGCCGTTTCAGTGCCGCTTCAGCCGCCGCTGCCAGGGTTGGGGCCGGAGGAAGAGCGTTTCGGGCGCCGGCGGCCGCATGGGGGGGTGGTCGCCGGCGCCGAGACCGGCGGGCGGGAGGCGTTCGTGATGGCCGCGGTCACCGTGCTCCGGCGCGGGTCACGTGGCTCCGTGGTCCCGTTCGGTGGGTAGGTCGCGGGGCTCCGGCCCCCGGTCGGTGGGGAGGTCGCGGGGCTCCGGCCCCCGGTAGGCGGGGAGCAGCGGGGGCGGTATGGGGCCTTTGATGCGGCGGCCCTCCCCGTGCTCCTCCCACGCGTGCGCCAGGACCCCGACCGCGCGTGACAGGACGAACAGGCCCCTGCCCAGCTCGGGCGCGAAGCCGAGCTCGCTGTAGACGATGGCGGTGGCGCCGTCGACGTTCATCGGCACCGGCGCCAGCTGCCGCTCGATCTCCAGCCCGATCCGCAGGTACGCGCCCTCGACGACGCCGTCGCGGACCGCGTCCTCGACCGCCCGCAGGAGCGGGTCGCGGCGGGGATCGCGCGGGTGGAAGCGGTGGCCGAACCCGGGGAAGTACCGCTTGGCACCCCGATACCCGGCCAGCACCCCCGAGACCACCTCCACCAGCTCGGTCCCCGCCACGCCGGTCCCCGCCACGCCGGTCCCCGCCACGCCGGTCCCCGCCACGCCGGTCCCCGCCACGCCGGTCCCCGCCACGCCGGTCCCCGCCACGCCGGTCCCCGCCACGCCGGTCCCCGCCACGCCGGTCCCCGCCACGCCGGTCTCCGTCGGGTCGGCCCCCGCCAAGCCAGTTCCCGCCAGGCCACTTCCCGCCAGGCCGGTTCCCGTTGGGTCGACCCCTGCCGGGGCTGGGGCGGCTCGCTCTCGGATGTCGGCGAGCACCGCCATGCACTCCTGGCCCGCGCCGCCGTGCACGTCCCCGAGCAGCCCGACGCCCGTGGCCACGGCGGTGTTGAGACCGACGCCGCAGGTGGCGGCCATGCGGGCGGCGGCGATCGAGGGCGCCTGCGGCCCGTGGTCGACCCCGGACACCAGCGCGGCCTCGAACAGCGCGGACTGGCCGGGAGAGGGCACCTCGCCGCGCAGCATCAGCCAGATCGTGTCGGCGAACGACAGCCGGCCGATGAGCTGCTCGACGGGATAGCCGTGCAGCCGGATGACGCCGGGGGAGATGTCGGATATGGCGGTGGCCCACCATCCGGTCACCTGCTCTGTCGTCGTGCTCATATGGCTCCTTCCTGGTGCAGGCGGGCGATGTCGGCGTCGGAGTAGCCGAGGGTGCGCAGCACCGCGTGGGTGTGCTCGCCGAGCCTCGGCGGCGGGCCGGTGGGGGCCAGCGGGCGGCCGTCCACGTGGGCGGCACCGCCCAGCAGTACGAGCTCGCCGCCCCCGGAGGCGGGGGAGGGCAGGCGGTGCAGCAGGCCGCGGTGCTCGACCTGCGGCGAGCGCAGCGCCTGCGGGACGGTGACCACCGGCGCCGCGGGTACGCCGGTCGGCAGCAGGATCTCGTCCCACTCGGCCGCCGGCCTGGTCTTGAGCGTCTTCTCCAGCTCCTCGCGCAGGGCGTCGCGGTGGATCTTGCGGTCGTCCCTGGTGCGGAAGCGGGGGTCGCTCATGAGCTCCGGCCGGCCCAGCACCCGGCAGAGGGTCTCGAACTGCTCCTGCTTGTTGGCGGCGATGTTGAGCTGGCCGTCGGCGGTCTCGAAGGTGCCCGACGGCGCCGACGTACGGTTCTCGTTGGCCATGGCCACCGGCTCCCGCCCGGCGACGAGGTAGTCGGAGACCACCCAGCCCATCCCCGTGAGCGCGGCGTCCAGCATGGACACGTCCAGGTGGGCGCCCTGGCCGGTGCGGAGCTTGCGGTGCAGGGCGGCGGCCACGGCGAAGGCGGCGGTGATGCCCCCGGCGCTGTCGCACACCGGGTAGCCCACCCGCACGGGCGCGGTGTCGGGGGTGCCGGTGACGCTCATGATGCCCGCCAGGCCCTGGATCACCTGGTCGTAGGCGGGGCGCTCGCGCATGGGCCCGGTGGCGCCGAAGCCGGACAGCGCGCAGTAGACCAGGCCGGGGTTGATCTCGCGCAGCCGTTCCCAGCCGAAGCCGAGCTTGTCCAGCACGCCGGGGCGGAAGTTCTCCAGCAGCACGTCCGCCTCGCCCAGCAGCCTGGTGAAGACCTCGCGGCCGGAGGCGTGCTTGAGGTTGACCGTGACCGAGCGCTTGCCCGCGTTCTGCGCCAGGAAGGAGACGCCGAGGTTCTCGCCGCTGAGGCGGGGGTCGGCGCCGAGCTGGCGGGCCAGGTCTCCGGTGCCGGGGATCTCCAGCTTGATCACGTCGGCGCCCATGAGGGCGAGCTGGTAGCCGGCGTACGGGCCGGACAGGACGTTCGTCATGTCGAGCACGCGTACGCCGTCGAGCAGCCGCGGTGATGAGTTGTCGGTCATCGAACCCCTGTCCGTACCGCTATGTGGTCCAAAAATACCGTACAGCGGTTCAGGCTGACGTGTCGACGATCCGGCCGCATGCTTGACACGCCCAGGTGACGGCCATAGCGTCGCCATTGAATTGGATGGCTCCGTCCAAAAAGCGATCGCCTCCGGGGGAGCGTGATGCGAGCTCAAGCCGCGGTCCTGCGCGACCCGGGCAAGCCGTTCACCGTCGAGGACGTCTCGCTCGCCGCGCCCGGCCCCGGCGAGGCGCTGGTCCGCGTGGCGGGCGTGGGCATGTGCCACACCGACGTGCTGTTCCGGGGGCTGGCGGAGCTGCCGATGCCGATGGTCTTCGGGCACGAGGGGTCGGGCGTCGTCGAGGCGGTCGGCCCCGGGGTGACCCGCGTGGCGCCCGGCGACCACGTCGTGATGAGCTACGACTCCTGCGGCTGGTGCGGGCGGTGCGTGACCGGCGCGGCCTCGTACTGCGACGAGTTCATGGCGCGCAACCTCAGCGGGGTGCGCGCGGACGGGTCGGCCGGGGCCACCGGGACCGGCGGCGAGCCGGTCGCGGCCCGCTGGTTCGGCCAGTCCTCCTTCGCCACCCACGCCGTCGCCACCGAGCGCAACCTGGTCGCCGTCGACAGGTCGCTGCCGCTGGAGCTGCTCGGACCGCTGGGCTGCGGCCTGCAGACCGGGGCGGGCTCGGTGCTCATCGCCCTCAACGTCCGCCCGGCCGAGGCCATCGCCGTGTTCGGCGCCGGGGCGGTCGGCCTCGCGGCGGTCATGGCCGCCAAGGTCGCGGGCGCCGGCGAGATCGTCGCGGTGGACCTGCACGCCTCGAGGCGCGAGCTGGCCCTGGAGCTCGGCGCGACCCGGGCGCTCGACGGCGCCGACCCCGGCCTGGCGGGCGCCGTCGGCGAGGTGGACCACTCCTTCGACACCACCGGCGTGCCCGAGGTGATCCGCACCGCGATCACCGTGCTGCGCCCCGGCGGGACGTGCGGCCTGGTCGGCGCGGGCGGCGGCGAGGTCACGCTGCGGCCGGCCGCGCTCGCCGGGCGCACCGTCCGCTTCATCCTGGAGGGCGACGCCGTGCCCCAGCAGTTCATCCCGATGCTGATCGGGCTGTGGCGGCAGGGCCGCTTCCCCTTCGACCGGCTGATCCGCACGTACCCGCTGGGCGGCATCAACGACGCCGAACGCGACTCGGCGAGCGGCGCCACGGTCAAGCCCGTCCTGCTGCCGGCCTCATGACGGCCTCGGCGTCGAAAATGGACGGCTACACCGAGCCCCGAGTCCTGGTAAGGAGTGAGTCATGAACATGACCATCGAGCAGGCGGGGCTCATGCTGGCCGACCCCCTCGCCTACGCCGACGAGCCGCGGCTGCACCAGGCGCTCACCCTGCTGCGCCGGGAGGCCCCGGTCCATCTCGTGGAGGCGCCCGAGTACACGCCCTTCTACGCCGTCACCCGGCACGCCGACATCATGCAGGTCGAGCGCGACAACGCCCTCTGGCTCAGCGCGCCACGCCCGGTCCTGGGCAAGAAGGTGTTCGAGGAGCACGCCAGGCAGCAGGCGGCGCAGGGCGTCCAGTTGAAGACGCTCGTCCACATGGACGACCCCGACCACCGCGTGGTCCGGGCGATCGGCGCCGACTGGTTCCGCCCCAAGGCCATGCGCGCCATGGAGAGCCGGATCCAGGAGCTCGCCCGCCGCTACGTGGACCGGCTGGCCGACTACGGCGGCGAATGCGACTTCGCCACCCAGGTCGCGGTGCACTACCCGCTGTACGTGATCCTCTCCCTGCTCGGGCTGCCCGAGTCCGACTTCCCCCGCATGCTCAAGCTCACCCAGGAGCTGTTCGGCGGCGCGGACGCGGAGACCAGGCGCGGAGACACCGCCGAGGACCAGTTCGCGGTGCTGCTCGACTTCTTCGCCTACTTCCAGCAGCTCACCGCCGCCCGCCGCGCCCACCCCACCGAGGACCTGGCCTCCGCCATCGCCAACGCCCAGGTGGACGGCAAGCCGCTCAACGACATGGAGACGGCCTCCTACTACGTCATCATCGCCTCCGCCGGCCACGACACCACCAGCTCCACCGTCGCCGGCGGCCTGCACGCCCTCATCGAACACCCCGGCCAGCTGGCCCGGCTGCGCGAGGACCCCGGCCTGCTGCCGCTGGCGGTCGACGAGATGATCCGCTGGGTCACCCCGGTCAAGGAGTTCATGCGCACGGCCTCGGCCGACACCACCCTCAACGGCGTGGACATCAGGGCGGGCGAGTCGGTGCTGCTGTCGTACCCGTCGGCCAACCGCGACGAGGAGGTGTTCACCGACCCGTTCACCTTCGACGCCGGCCGCGACCCCAACCGCCACCTGGCCTTCGGGTTCGGCGTGCACTACTGCCTCGGCGCGGCCCTGGCCCGCATGGAGCTGAAGGCGCTGTTCGCCGAGCTGCTGCCGCGCCTGGAGAGCGTTGAGCTCGCCGGCCGGCCCGAATGGACCGCCACGACCTTCGTCGGCGGCATCAAGCACCTGCCCATCCGGTACAAACTCCGCCGCTGATCACATGTCGCCGGACCTCAGGAAGGCGGGCTGGGCCCGGCGCCACTCCGGGGCGTCCAGCGCGTCGAGCGCCGCGACGATCCGTTTCTCCTCGTAGACGAAGTGCGTCTCCATCAGCGCGGCGAGGCTGTCCAGCTCGCCGCGCACCCGGACCGGGTCGTGGCCCCGGCCGAGCCCGTCGAGGAGCGCCTGCAACCGCCGCAGGGAGTCCTCCACCAGCCGGTGGTCGCGGCGCAGCTCCTCCAGCACGGGGCGCAGCTCGGGGAAGCTCCGGGCGAGCGCGGGGAAGGCCACGCCGTCCTCGCCGGTGTGGTGCCGCTCCAGCGCGGAGCAGAAGGTCAGGCAGTGGGTACGCAGCTCGCGGGGGAGCGCGCCGCCCGCGAGATGGGCCTCGACGTCCTCGCGCAGCGCGTCGAGCTGCTCGCGGAGCCAGAGGTGCACGTCGATCAACTGATTGCCGAACGCCGTCAGGCGCCCGTCGGGTGTCTCCATGGTGATCCCATGTTCCGGCGCCTCCATGCCCTCGGCGATCTCCTTGCCGGGTGCACCGCGACGCTGACAGCGAACCCCATCATCCTTCCGGCGATCGGTCAAATAGGGTGAAGAATCGTGGACCCCGGGACTCCTGACCGCCGAAGCGCCGCAAGATACCTGTGGTGGCTGGTCAGGAGCCAGCCCGGCCGCATCGCCGCCGGCGCGTTGCTGGGCTCCGCCTGGACGGTCTGCCTGACGCTGCCGCCGTACTTCCTGGCCCGCGCCATCGACGACGGCCTGGCCCCGGGGGACAGGCCCGCGCTGGCCGGCTGGACCGCCGCCGTGCTCGGCGTCGGGGCGCTGAACGCCTGGCTGGCCATCATGCGCCACCGCACGATGACCAGGGTCCGGATGGACGCCGCGTTCCGCACCGTACAGGTGGTGGTGCTGCACGCGACGCGGCTGGGCGCGGCGCTCCCGCGCAAGGTCACGGCCGGGGAGGTGGTGACGATCGGGTTCGGCGACGCCGCCGTGATCGCCCACGCGCTGACCATCACCGGCCCCGGCGTCGGCGCGGTGCTCGCCTACGTCGTCGTGGCCGGGCTGCTGCTGGCCGTCTCGCCGCTGCTGGCCGCGGTGGTGCTGGTGGGTGTGCCGTTGCTGGTCGTGCTGGTCGGGCCGCTGCTGGGACGGCTGCGCGGCGCCGAGACGGCATACCGGCTGCGGCAGGGCGAGCTCGCCGCCCGGTTCGGGGACATCGCGGGAGGGCTGCGGGTCCTGAACGGCATCGGCGGCAAGGACGTGTACGCCGAGCGTTACCGGCGCGGGTCCCAGGAGCTGCGGGAGAAGGGCTACCAGGTGGGCGCGGTCACGAGCTGGATCCACGCGCTGGGGGTCGGCCTGCCCACGGTGTTCCTCGGCGCCGTGACGTGGGTGGCGGCCCGGATGGCCGCGCAGGGCGACATCACCACCGGCGAGCTGGTCGCGGTGTACGGCTACGCCGGCGTCCTGGTGGTGCCGGTCACGTCCCTGATCGAGTGCGGCTACGGCCTCAGCCGAGGTCTCGTGGCCGCCCGCCGGGTCATCCACTTCCTCACCCTCGAACCGGACGCCACCGGCGGCGACGCCGACCCGCCCGCGCCGCCCGCGGCGCTGCGCGACCCGGCCTCGGGCGTCGAGATCGCCCCGGGCAGGCTGACCGCGCTGGTCAGCGCCCGCCCGGGCGACTCGGCCGCGGTGCTCGACCGGCTGGGCGGGTTCACCGCGTCCGCCGTGACCTGGGGCGGGATCCGGCTCGACACCATCGACCCGGTACGGGTCCGCGAGCGGATCCTGCTGGCCGACAACGAGGCGGACCTGTTCGCCGGCACGCTGCGGGACGTCGTCGCCGGCAGGCACGACCCCGGCGACGAGGCCATGGGCCGGGCGGTCCACGCGGCCATGGCCGAGGACGTCGTCCGGGGGCTGCCCGACGGGCTGGACTCCGCCGTCGACCCCCAGGCCCGCAACCTGTCCGGCGGGCAGCGCCAGCGCGTCCGCCTGGCCCGGGCCCTGCTGGCCGACCCCGAGATCCTGCTGGCGGCCGAGCCCACCTCCGCCGTGGACGCCCACACCGAGGCGACCATCGCCGCCCGCCTGCGCGAGGCGCGAAGGGGCCGCGCCACGGTGGTCACGACGACCTCGCCTCTGCTGCTGGACCGGGCGGACACGGTGTACTACCTCGTGGACGGCTCGGTAGCGGCGGCCGGCGACCATCGCGACCTGCTGCGCGAGCACCCCGGCTACCGCCTGCTGGTGTCACGCGACGACGAGCCCAGCACACCGCCCGAGCGGGCCGCCCGATGACCGGATCCCCACCCGCCACCTCGCCCGAGAGGGCCGCGACAACTGGATCCCCACCCGCCACCTCGCCCGAGAGGGCCGCGACAACTGGATCCCCGCCCGGCTCCTCGCCCGAGGGGGCCGTCCGATGACCCGATCCGTTCCCGCCACCTCGCCCGACGGGGCCGCGATGCCCGGGGTCCTGCCCGTCGCCGAGCCGGCCCGGGTGCGGCGGGCGGCGTCGCGCCTGATCCGCCTGGACGGCCGCGCCTTCGCGGGCATGATCGCCCTCAACGCCCTGGCCGCCGTCGCGGGACTCGCCGGGCCGTGGCTGCTCGGCCGGATCATCGACGCGGTCAAGTCCGGCGCAGGGGCCGCCGCCGTGGACCGGCTGGCCCCGGCCATCCTGGCCGCCGCCCTGCTCCAGCTCGTCCTGTCCCGCTACGCGGGCCTCGTCGGCCACCGCTTCGGCGAGCGCACGCTGGCCCGCATCCGTGAGCGGTTCACCGAGCGCGCCCTCGACCTGCCCGTCTCGGTGGTCGAGCGGGCCGGCACGGGCGACCTGACCACCCGGGGGACGACCGACGTGGCCGCGCTCGGCGCCACGCTGCGCGACGCCGGTCCCGACGTCCTCATCGCCGCGGTCCAGGCGGCGTTCATCCTGGCCGCGGTGTTCGTGCTCGATCCGCTCCTGGGCGCCTGCGGGGTGCTCGGCCTGCTGGGCATCTGGTTGGCCGCCCGCTGGTATCTGCGCCGCGCGGTCCCGGCGTACCTGGCCGAGGGCGCGGCCAACTCCGCGCTCGCCGAGCAGCTCGCCGCCACCACCGCCGGCGCCCGCACCGTCGCGGCGCTCCGCCTCGAACACCGCCGCATCGCGGCCTGCCAGGCGGCGATCGGCGAGTGCCGCCGGACCCGCGTCCGGACCCTGTTCCTGCGCAGCGTCCTCTTCCCCGTCGTGGACGTCTCGTACGCGATCCCGGTCGCCGGCGTGCTGCTGGTCGGCGGCTTCACGGCGAACGGCTCCATGACCCTCGGAACGGTCGTCGCCGCCGCCCTCTACCTGCGCCAGCTCGGCCAGCCCCTGGACACGATCCTCCTGCACCTGGAGGGCATGCAGAGCAGCGGCGCCTCGTTCGCCAGGGTCGAGGGGCTGGCCCTGGTCCCGCGCCCGGCCCCGGCCGCCGGGCCGGAGCCCGTACCGGACGGCGACCGGCTCGTGGCCGCCGGCGTGCGTTACGCCTACGACGGCGGCCCCGACGTCCTGCGCGGGGTGGACCTGACCGTGCGTCCCGGCGAGTGCCTGGCGATCGTCGGGCCCTCGGGCGCGGGCAAGACCACGCTGGGCAGGCTGCTGGCGGGCGTGGACGCCCCGCGCACGGGCACCGTCACCGTGGGCGGCGTCCCGGTCGCCGCCCTGGACCCCGTCCGCCTGCGCGAACGCGTCGTCCTGGTCACCCAGGAACACCACGTGTTCCTCGGCACCGTACGCGACAACCTGCGCATCGCCGCCCCTTCCGCCACCGACGCCGAGCTGCGCGCGGCCCTCGCCACCGTCGGCGCCGACTGGATCGACGACCTCCCGGACGGCCTCGGCACCGATCTGGGCCCCGGGGGCCACCGGCCCGACGGCGCGCAGGCCCAGCAGCTGGCCCTGGCCCGCGTCGTGCTGGCCGATCCCCACACGCTGATCCTCGACGAGGCCACCGCGCTCCTGGATCCGAGGACCGCCCGCCACACCGAGCGCGCCCTGGCCGCCGTGCTCGACGGTCGTACCGTCATCGCCATCGCCCACCGCCTCCAGACGGCCCACGACGCCGACCGGGTGGCGGTCATGCAGGACGGCCGCCTCACCGAGCTCGGCACGCACCACGACCTGGTCGCGGCCGGCGGCACGTACGCCGAGCTCTGGCGCTCGTGGCACGGCGAGTGAACGCTCAGTGCCCCTGGTGGTACTGGTGCGTCACCGCGTGGCCCTTGCCCCGTGAGATGAGCCACTTGTTCACCGGCGTCGTCAGCACGAAGGCCACCAGCAAAGAACCGGCCAGCGCCGTCCAGAACAGCCAGTTCGACAGGCCCGCGTCCATGGCGCCGGGCACGATCAGCATCACTCCGTTGTCCAGGATCTCCATCATCGCGATGGAGATGGTGTCGGCGGCCAGCGCCACCCTCAGCGCGGTACGGAAGTCGACACCGGCCCGCAGCACGCCCCGCATGGTCAGCGCGTAGCCGAACACGAAGGCCAGCGCCACGGACAACACCACGGTGGCCAGGTTGGACAGGCCGGCGGCGGTGCCGATGACCATGCCCAGCACCTCGCCGATGGCGCAACCGGTCAGGCAGTGCAGGGTCGCCTGCGCGGCCATTCCCCACGTGGCCGCGGGCGGGGCCTCATGGTGGGCATGGTGGTGCTCGCCGTGGTCCATACGATGCTCCTTAGTAGAGGGGAGAAACATTGTAGGGGTATGGGGTATATCGACCGCTGGGGGCGGGTGCCGGCGTGGATAAGCTTGCAGCTCATCGCCGACATGTCCCGCTTGATCCGTAGCCGAGGAGAACCTTGAGCCCTACCCAGCCGCCCGGCGCCCACCGCCTCCTGGCAGCCCCGCTCGCCGGAGGCGTCCGGTGACCGGCGCGCAGCTGATCGAGCGCGTACGCGGGCTGGCCGCGTCCGGCGAGCGCGTCGTGGTGGGCATCGCGGGCTGCCCGGGCGCGGGCAAGTCCACGCTGGCCGGCTGGCTGGCCGAGCACCTCACCTCCGCCGGGCTGCCGGCGGTATGGGTGCCGATGGACGGCTTCCACCTGGCCGACGTCGAGCTCGAACGCCTCGGGCGGCTGCGCCGCAAGGGCGCCATGGACACCTTCGACGCCCACGGCTACCTGGCGCTGCTCCACCGCCTGCGCGCCGAGACCGGCACCGTCGTCTACGCCCCGTCCTTCGACCGCGAGATCGAACAGCCGATCGCCGGCGCCATCCCGGTGCCGCCGGCCGCGCGGGTCGTGGTCAGCGAGGGCAACTACCTCCTCGCCGACGACGGCGCGTGGCGGCGGGTGCGGGGGGCCATGACCGAGGTCTGGTACGCCGAGATCGACGACCGCCTCCGCCTGGACCGCCTCACCAGGCGGCACGTCCAGTTCGGCAAGACCCCCTCCCAGGCCGCCCGCTGGGTGGCCGAGGTCGACGAGCCCAACGCCGCCGCCATCCGCACCACCCGCGACCGCGCCGACCTCCTGATCAACCCCGACACCCTCTCCCCGTCCCCCCGCCCCTGACCCGCCCGCAGCCCCGGAGCGCCCGGCCGGGCGCTGTCCGCGGTGCGCCGACCCCCGCCGCCCCCTCCACCCCCCTCAGAGCTCGCCGAGGCGGCGGGTGAGGAAGCGGCGCTCGGCCTCCGTCGTGGCCAGCTCGAGGGCCCTGCGGTACGCGGCCCGCGCCCCCGCGGTGTCGTCCAGGCGTCGCAGCAGCTCGGCCCGGGTGGAGTGGAAGTACCGGTAGCCGTCGAGGCCGAGCCCGTCCACGATCGCCAGCGCCGCCCGCGGACCCTCGACCTCGGCGACCGCCACCGCGCGGTTGAGCTCGACCACGGCCGAGCCCGTCAGCTCCCGCAGCCGGTCATAGAGCGCGGCGACGGCCGGCCAGTCGATCGGCTCCTCGGTCTGCAGCGCCGCGATGGCCGCCTGCACCACGTAGGCGCCGCGGGCACCGCGCGCGAGGGCGCGGTCGAGCAGCGCCTGACCCTCCTCGATCCGGCCGGTATCCCACAGGTCGCGGTCCTGCTCGTGCAGCAGGACGATCTCGCCGTCGCGGACCCGGGCGGCGCGCCGCGAGTCGTGCAGCAGCATCAGCGCCAGCAGCCCGGCGGCCTCGGGCTCGCCGGGCGCCAGCTCGACCAGGATCCGGGTCAACCGGACGGCCTCGGCCGCCAGGTCGGCGCGGCCGTCGCCGTACCCCTGGTTGAAGATGAGGTAGAGCACGGAGAGCACCGCCTCCAGGCGGGCCGGCAGCAGGTGCTCCCGGGGGATCCCGAACGGGATGCCGGCGGCCCGGATCTTGTCGCGCGCCCGGGTGAGCCGCCGCTTCATCGTCTCCTCGCTCACCAGGAACGCGCGGGCGATCTCCGGGGTGGACAGGCCGCCCAGGGCCCGCAGGGTGAGCGCGACCTGGGCCTCGTCCGCCAGCGCCGGATGGCAGCACAGGAAGAACAGTTCGAGCCGTTCGTCGGGGAGCGCCGACTCGTCCATCGTCACCTCCTCGCCCGGCTCCGGCCGGTCCAGCAGGCGGAGCTTGTCCGCATGCGTACGGTCCCGGCGGAGGCGGTCGATCGCCCGGTGCCGCCCGGTCACCACGAGCCAGGCCCCCGGATTGTCCGGGACCCCGTCGCGGGCCCAGCGCTCGGCCGCGACGGCGAACGCCTCCTGCGCGGCCTCCTCCGCCACGTCGACGTCGCCGGTGTAGCTCACCAGGGCGGCGAACACGCGGGCCCACTGGTCGCGGAAGATCTCCTCGAGCACCGGCTACCGCTCCACCAGCGGCCGCACCTCCACCGACCCGCCGAGGCGGGCGGCGGGGACGCGGGCGGCCAGCTCCAGCGCGTCGTCGAGGTCCTCCGCCTCGACGATGTAGAACCCGCCGAAGATCTCCTTGGTGTCGGCGAACGGCCCGTCGGTCATCAGCGTCCGGCCGCCCTGGATCCGGACGGTGGTCGCGGTCTCGGCCGGCTGGAGCCGCTCGCCCCCGATCATGCGCTCGTCCTTCATCAGCGCGACGTACTCGGCGGTGATGGCGGCGCGCTCGTCGGCGGTCAGCCCGTCGTACGCTCCGGGCCGCTCGTTGATCAGCAGTGCGTATCTCACGGTGGTCTCCTTCACGCCGCCGTGTCGCGGCCGTAGACGAGGCGGACGGCCTGACCCACGCGTTCGGCTGACTCGAGAGCCAGGCCGATGGGCTGGTCGAACAGTCGGCGGCCCCGGCCCAGCACGGTCGGGAACACCAGCAGCCGATACTGGTCGACCAGGTCGTGCGCCCGCAGCGCGGCGACGACGCTGCCGCTGCCGGCGACCACGATATCCCGTTCCCGCCTGAGCCCGGCCACCTCCTCGATCAGGTCGCCGCGCAGGAGGGAGGAGTTGCTCCACGCCTCGACATCGGCCGGCGATCGCGAGGCGACGAGCTTGGGGATGGCGTTCATCTTCCGCGAGAACTCGTCGTCCCTGCCGGGCCAGATGCGGGAGAAGCGCTGCCAGGTGGCGCGGCCCAGCAGCATGGCGCCGGTGTCCAGCAGCTCGCCGAGCGCGAACTTGTCGCCGGCCACCGACTCGGGCCCGTACCGGAAGGCCCAGCCTCCCCACGGCGTCCCGTCCGCCCCGTCGGGGTCCTCGACGACCATGTCGAGGGAGACGAACTCGATGACGATCAGCTTGCCCATGACCTTGAACCTTCCTCGTAGCCGGTTGCTCGGCAGGAGGACGGACGGGGCGGGCACCGGGGGACAGGGCATCGATGTGACCCTCGTCACACCGGAGCGGCCTTTACCCGGGAGCGGCTGCCCCCATGTTTAAGCAGACGGTAACGTGTCAACTACTGTGCGTATAAGATGCCTGGTTGGACGGTCAAGGTTTCGCACCGGTTCCCCCCGATCCGGGGCACCCCTCCATGCCCCGGGGCCGGTGCGGGCGCGCCTGGCCGCTCCAGCGCTGACGGTGAAAGGTTCGGTGAAACTCCGTCATGCACATCGAGCACGAAGACCACGTCTACGGCCTCCCGATCCCGCACGGCCACGCCGTCGGCGACGGCTTCGTCACCGTGCCGGCCCAGGCCGCCGGCCCCGGCCAGCTCACGCTGCTGACCCCCACCGCCGTGCACCACCAGGTCTTCACCGTGGTCCGGTTGCGGGCCGGCTACGACCTGGCCGAGGTGGACGCGTTCCTGTCCACCGTGGAGACCACGATCAGCCTGCTCTGGCAGGACAACGCCCACCTGCGCGAGCGGCTCGCCGCCGCCACCCCGGCCCCGGCCGACATGCTGGCCGCCGCGGAGGAGAGCGCGCGGGAGACCATCGAGGCCGCCAGACAGGAGTCGCGGGAGGCTGTCGAGGCCGCCGCGCGGGAGGCGCAGGAGACCGTCGGGGCCGCGCGGCAGGAGGCGCAGGAGACCGTCGAGGCCGCCAGGCGGGAGGCGCACGAGCTCCTGGCCGAGGCGCGGGCCGGCGCCGAGCGGGTGCGGCTCGATGCCGCCGCCGCGGCCGAGGCGCTGACCAGGACCGCCCGCCTGGCCTATCAGGAGGCCATCGAGGAGCAGTTCAGCCAGTTCGACGCCGTCCTCGCCGACCACGGCCGGCAACTGCGGGACAGCCTGAACACCCAGCTCGGCCGGTTGCGCACGGTCCTGGAGGACGTCGCGACGCCCGGCCACGGCACGCGCGTCGGCCCTCTCGCGGCTCAGTGATCGATCACCGCACACCAGCCAGAAAGGCCGTCACATGTTCTTGCCGCTCGGGGGGCCGAACCTGCAGTCGCCGGCGTACGACGCGGCCATGGGCGCCGCCATGCCGGTCTGGACGGTCTGGGCCGCCGTGGGCCTGGTGGCCCTGTCCACGCTGGCCGGCGCCCATCTGGCGCAGCGCAAGGCCGACAGGATCAGCGTCTGGCTGGCCGTCGCCTCGGCGCTCATGCTCATCACCGCCCTGACCGACGTGATGCCCGACGCCTGGCGGGAGGCCGTCGCGACCCATGTGCCCGTGTGGCTGGTGGTGCTTGCCGGGCTGTTCGGGTACGTCGTCATCACGCACTTCACCCGCCACGGGCATGCGCACCAGCACGACGTGGGGCGGCGCGCCCGGCACGCCCCCGGCATGCACCGGCGGGTCGAGCAGGCCGTCAGCGCCGCCGTGTACGGGGGAGTGGGCACCGCCGTCGCGCTGAGCCTGCACCGCATGATCGAGGGCGCCACCCTGGTGCTGGCCGCCTCGATCATCGTCGTGGCCGCGCTCATGATCCACTCGGCCGGTGAGGGGGTGGCCCTGACGGCCATGCTCGACCTGGCCCGCAAGCCGCTGGCCCCCTGGCTGGCGCTGGCCTGCCTCAGCCCGGCGGCCGGCGTCGTGCTGGCCAGCGTGGCGCCGCTCCCGCCGCAGAGCGTGCCGATCCTGCTGGGCGTGCTCACCGGCGTGCTGCTGCGTACCGCGATGGTCGGGCTGCAGATGACCCGCGCCAGCGGGCGGCTGCCGCGCCGCCAGGTCGTCGTCGTGGCGACCGGCGTGCTGGCCGTGGGCGGCCTGCTGGTCGTCGCCCAGACCACGCTCGTCGACGAGCTGCCCGCCCCGGCCGTGCCCGTCGCCGCCGCCCGCCAGGTGGGCAGGCCCTCCACCCCGAAGCCGCGCCCGCCCACCCCGCAGTCGCGCCCGCCGTCCCCCCGGCCCAAGCCCTCGACCGTACCCGAACCGATGACGGCCGGCGAGCTGCGCGCCGCCGTCGCGGCCGGGCGGCTCGGCCTGGAGGCCCTGCTGTCGCGCACCGACCTGGCCACCATCGGGGCCGACGTGGAAACGGTGCTGCGGGCCCTGCCCGGGCGCAGCGCCAACGAGATCACCCGCGTGCTGCGCAGGGGCAGGATCGTCAGCGGCGCCAGCATCGGGGACCTCACCCTGCGCCAGCGCCAGTACCTCCTCCTCGCCTTCGGCGCCGTCCCGTCGGCCCCGCTGGGATGAGCCACTGGCGTGATGTACGGCGGCGCTGTGGTGCGGCTTCCGGGAGGGGCGCCCGTCAGGGGGCCCGGCCGGTGAGGTGGCGCTGCAGGGCCGGCGCCATCCAGGCGATGAGCTCGTCGGGCGGGGACGAGACCAGCGCGTCCACCCGTACGGCGTAGCGGGTGATGGCCAGCCCCACGAGCTGGCCGGCCGCGAGTGCCGCGCGCAGCTCGGGCTGGTCCACGCCGAGCTTCCTGGTGACCTTGCCGAGCATGTCGTTGGCGAGGAACTCCCTGATCAGGGCGGCCGCGTGCGCGTTCGTGGCGGCCGAGCGCATCAGGCCCAGCACCGGGCCCGGCCGGTCCACCGCGCCGAGCAGGCCGAGGACGTATCCGGCCAGCCGCTCCCCGAGCTTGCCGCGGGGCCCGTCCAGCAGCATGGCCACGGCCTGCTCGGGCTGGAACACCGACGTCACGACCGCGCTGAACAGCTGCTCCTTGCCGCCGAAGAACCGGCGCACGAGCGCCGGGTCCACGCCGGCGTCCGCGGCCACCTGGCGCATGCTGGTGGCCTCGTAGCCGCCCGCGCTGAAGGCGATGGCCGCCGCCGCGACGATCTCTTCCCGGGTGGTCGAGGTCCCCGGCCGCCGCCCGGTCCTGCCTGTGCGTGGCTCCACGGCCGCCAAGCTATATCCCCGTACAGGGACTTGGAACCCCTATAAATGAGATGCTGACGGTTGCAGTGCTCTGTTAGCGTCAGCATCGTGACGACTGACGAGTTCCCGATCCTCGGGACGGAGCCTCTCGCGGTGGAGCTGGCCAACACGCTCTACGGCGCGGGGGAGTCGCGGATCGACTTCCTGCCGGACGCCCGGCGGGTCGGCGAGTGGTTCGCCCAGGTCTCCGGGCGCCATGGGGTCGCGGTCCCGATGGGTCCGCACGTGGCCCGGGTGCGGAGGCTGCGCGACTGTGTGCACGCCCTGCTGTCGGCCGCCGTCGAGGGCCGCGTCCCCGACGCGGCGCTGGTCCGGCGGGTCAACGACTTCACGGCGGCGGCGCCGACGTACCTGCGGCTCGACTGGAGCGGCGGCGCGCCGGCCTCGCGCCGGGCCGACACCGTCCCCGGCCCGGCCGCCGTGCTCGGGAGCATCGCCACCTGCTGCGTCGAGCTGCTGACCGGCCCCCAGGCGGATCGGGTACGCCGCTGTCAGGGCCCCGGCTGCTCCCTGTTCTTCGTCCAGACCCACTCCCGCCGGCGCTGGTGCCACCCCTCGTGCGGTCACCGCGACCGCCAGGCCCGCTACTACCGCCGGCAGCACACCCCCGGAGCGTTCTGATGATCACATGGCGTCGGCTCGGCCAGGAGGACTTCCCCCTGCTGCGCACCTGGCTGGAGCAGCCGCACGTGGCGCTGTGGTGGAACCACGAGACCTCGATGGAGGCGGTGACCCGAGACTTCGGCCCCGCCGCCCGCGGGGAGGAGCCGTCGGAGGACCTGCTCGTGTTCCTCGACGGCCGGCCGCTCGGCCTGGTTCAGCGGTCGCGGTACGCGGACTATCCCGCCTACCTGGACGAACTGTCGGCGCTCACTCCCGTGCCCGACGGCGCGGTGAGCATCGACTACCTGATCGGCGATCCCGGCCAGGTCGGCCGGGGTCTGGGCCCGGAGATGATCCGCTCGGTGATCGAGCGGACCTGGGTGGAGGTCCCCGGCTCGTCCTGCGTGCTGGTGCCCGTCTCGGCGGCCAACCGGGCGTCGTGGCGGGCGCTGGAGAAGGCCGGGATGCGCCGGGTGGCCGAGGGCGAGCTCGAACCCGACAACCCGATCCACGGGCGCGCCCACTACGTCTACCGGATCGACCGGCCGACCGAGTAGACCAATCGCTTGGTTGGGAAGTATCCTTGGCCCCCGTCAGCAGCGCAACGAGGACATGAGGGCACCGTGGTTGAGCAGCAGCAGTCCAGCGGCGGTTTCATGGCACGCGTCAGCACCGCGCTCCGCCCGTTCTTCCAGTGGCTCGCGGGCACGAGGGGCTTCGCGCGGGTCGCCCCCAAGATCGTTCCGCCTCTTGATCGTTTCGTCAACCGGGTGACCGGCGGCCGCGTGCTCATGGGGGACCAGATGATCCCCCACCTGCTGCTCACCACCACCGGCAGCAAGTCCGGGCAGCAGCGCCAGAGCCCGCTGGCCTGCCTGCCCGAGGACGGCGGCACGTTCCTGGTGGTCGGCAGCAACTTCGGCAGGGAGCACCACCCGGCCTGGAGCGGCAACCTGCTCAAGACCCCGCAGGCCACCGTGACCTTCCGCGGGCGGGTCATCCCCGTCACGGCCACCCTGCTCGCCGGAGCCGACCGCGAGCGGGCTTGGCAGGCGCTGACCGGCTTCTGGCCGCTGTACGACGGCTACACCGAGCGCTCCGGCCGCGAGCTGCGCGTCTTCCGCCTGTCGCCGCGCCCCTGACCGCCCGGTCACCGGCCGCCGGCCACGTCGCCGGCCCCCGGCTCGGCCCCCTCGCGGAGCCGGCCCGCTCCGCCGGCTTCCATGCGCGTGGCCTTCGCGGCGGGCGATCGGCTGCTCGCCGAGATCGCGATGCCCGGCACCCGGGGCGCCACGCGTGGACGACCGTCGCCGCGGATCTGGACGCGGCACTGGAAGGCGTTCACGACCTGCGGATCAGCCTGCGCGGGGACGCCAGGCTCGCCGCGTTCCACTTCGGCTCCTGAACTTCGCCTCAGCCGTAAGACCGGCTCGTCACTACGATCAGCCTCAGAGCGGACCTGAGGACGGCGATGACGAAGCGTGTGACGATCAATGATGTGGCCCAGGCTGCTGGGGTTTCCCGGCAGACCGTGACCCGCGCGATCAACGGAATGGGAGAGATCAACGAGCAGACGAAACAGCGTGTCCTGGAGGCGTGCGAGCGCCTCGGCTACCGGCCCAGCCGGTTCGCCCGCAATCTCGTCGCCAGGAAGAAGACCCGCGCGATCGGCTATCTGGTCGCGTCGTTCCGCAACCCGTATTACACCGAGATCGCCGGGGACCTGCTCAACGCAGCCGCGGCTCGGGGCTGGCACGTGCTGATGGCCTCGACGGAGACGGAGGAGGAGTCGGCGGCCATGGAGATGCTGGCGGGAGAGGTGGACCTGTTCATGGGCCACTTCTTCCTGCCGGACGACGACCTCGCGCAGGTCTGCCGGGGAGTTCCGCTGGTCATGGTGGATCGCCTGATGGACCGGCCCGGCATGCACTCGGTGGAGATCGATCTGCGTGAGGGTGTACGGCATGCGATCGAGGCGCTGCGAGCCAGGGGCGTACGGCACCTCGGGATGATCGATTCCGACTTCACCATGCGGGACTCGCCGACCTACCATCCCTCGTTCCGGCGGGAGTGGTTCGAGGAGTTGGCGGGCGCCGAGTCGGCACGAATGATCACGGTAGGGGAGGAGTCGCTGGCCGGTGGCGGGAGGGCCTTCGCCGAGCTCGTGGCCGCCCATCCGGAGGTGGATGCCGTGCTCGTCTACAACGACCTCATGGCCATCGGCGCCGTGCAGGCCTCGCACGCGCTGGGCATCGAGGTGCCCGGGAGGGTCAGGATCTGCGGTATAGACGGGCTGAGCCTGGGCGAGGCGGTACACCCACGCCTGACGACGTTGTCGATGGGGCGTGAGGCCGTGGTGAACGCCGCGCTGGACATCGCCGAAGAGCTCGCCGCGGCCGACTTCGCCCCGCTTCCGCCCATGCGACGGGTTGTCAACCCGTGTCTGATCTGGCGCGAATCCGCCTGACGAAGTTCCCCCATTGACATGGAGCCGTCCCGCTCCGTAGCGTGACGTTTCCAACAGATGTCGTGAACGTTCACGGCCGTGTCGTGAACGTTCACGATCCCTTCTCTCCGAGAGCGCGCCATCGTGCCTTCCACCTGCAAGAGCCTGATCAACCGGTCATGGAAGTTCACCTACGGAGACCCGTCCGGCGCCACCGAGCCCGGCTATGACGACAGCGACTGGTACGACGTCGGCCTGCCGCACTCCTTCGGCCAGCCGTACTTCATGGAAGCCGGCTTTTATGTGGGTCGTGGCGTCTACCGGCGGGACTTCGTCGTCGAGCACCCGGACAAGCGCGTCGCCCTGGAGTTCCAGGGCGTGTTCCAGGACGCCGAGGTCTACGTCAACGGCCACCACGTCGGCCGGCACCTGGGCGGCTACACCGCTTTCGAGATGGACGTCTCCGAGGCGGTCCGGCCCGGGATCAACCAGCTCACCGTACGGGTGGGCAACGAGTGGAACCCGCGCCTGGCGCCGCGGGCGGGAGAGCACGTCTTCAACGGCGGGATCTACCGCGACGTGTCGCTGATCGTCAGTGAGAAGGTCCGCTTCGCCTGGTACGGCACGGCGGTCACCACCGACGGCAACCGCGTCGAGATCGCCACCGAACTCGTCAACGACGGGGACACCCCCTTCGAGGGGCAGCTCGACGCCGTGGTGAGCCTGGACGACGTCGAGCTAGCGACTGTTAGCGCTCACATCAGCCTGGAAGCGGGCGAGGCCACTACCCACCGGACGCAGCTGCTGCTCGACGAAGTCCGGCAGTGGCACCCTGCCACCCCGGTCCTCTACCAGCTCGAGCAGCGGCTGAGCAACGGCGAGCAGGCGAGCACGACCTTCGGGTTCAGGACCGTCGAGTTCACCACCGACGGCGGCTTCTTCCTCAACGGCGAGCACTACCTCATCAACGGCGCCAACGTCCACCAGGACCACGCCGGCTGGAGCGACGCGGTCAGCCACGCCGGCATCCGCCGCGACGTCGCGATGATCAAGGAGTGCGGCATGAACTTCATCCGCGGCTCCCACTACCCGCACCACGAGCAGTTCGCCGCCGAATGCGACCGGCAGGGCCTGCTGTTCTGGTCGGAGCTGCACTTCTGGGGCGTGGGCGGCCACGACGCGGAGGGCTACTGGAACGCCAGCGCCTACCCGCCGCACGAGGAGGACCGCGCCGAGTTCGAGGAGAGCTGCCTGCGCGCGCTCACCGAGATGATCCGCGTCAACCGCAACCACCCCAGCATCATCGTGTGGAGCGTCAGCAACGAGCCCTTCTTCACAGACGCGCAGGTGATGCCCGAGGCCAAGAAGCTCATCACTCGCCTGGTGGACCTGGCCCACCAGCTCGACCCGACCAGGCCCGCCGCGGTCGGCGGCGCGCAGCGGGGCGGCTTCGACGAGCTCGGCGACCTGGCCGGCTACAACGGCGACGGCGCCGCACTCTTCCACCAGCCGCCCTGGCCCAGCCTGGTCTCCGAGTACGGCAGCACGATCGAGGACCGGCCCGGCGTCTACGGCCCGCGCTACACCGACGGCGTCGAGATCGAGCACCCCTGGCGGGCCGGGATCGCGCTGTGGTGCGCCTTCCACCACGGCAGCATCATCACCGACATGAGCCGGATGGGCTTCATCGACTACTTCCGCGTGCCGCTGCGCTCCTACTACTGGTATCGCAACAAGCTGCGCGGCATCGAGCCCCCCGTCTGGCCGAGCGAGGGCACCGCGCGAGCCTTACGGCTGAGCTCCGACACCGAGACGATCGGCACGGACGGCACCGACGACGCCCACCTCCGGGTCGAACTCGTCGACAAAAGCGGCGCGGTCATCTCCGGCGAACGCACGGTGACCATCGAGGTCCTGGAAGGTGGGGGCCTCTTCCCGACCGGCACCTCGATCGAGCTGCCCGTCGTGGACGGGATCGGGGCGATCGAGTTCCGCTCCCACTATGCCGGGGTCAACGTCCTGCGCGCGAGCGCCGAGGGTCTGGAGCCCGCCACCCTCACGATCCTGGCGACCGGTGGCCCCGAGTGGACCGGTCAGCCGCGCAAACTGCCCTCTGGGCCGCCGAGCCTGCGCTACCGGCCCGGCAGCGAGCGGCTGCTGTCGGCCAACCGGCCGGTGTTCAGCAGCGGATCACCCGCTCATGACGTCACCGACTACAGCACCGAGCACGGCTGGAGCGGCGGGTGGGTCCGCGTCGACCTGGAGGGCGCGTGGCGGCTACGGCGGATCGAAGTCCGGTTCGGTGAGGGGGCCGACGTACCGTTCGCCATCGAAACCGACGACGGCGCCCAGGTGGCGGCCGGTCTGACCGGAGGCGGCGCGGCCCGCGTGGAGCTGGACGCCCTGCTCGCCCACGAGGTGTGGGTGCGCTTCCCCGCCGGGCCGGCGGAACTGATCGAGGTGAGGGTGTATGGCCACTAGCCCGCGCCTGCGGCGCATTCGCCGGAACTGGCAGCTCTACCTGCTCGTCGCGGTGCCTGTGGCCTATTTCGCGATCTTCAAGTACATCCCGATGGCCAACGCGGTCATCGCCTTCAAGGACTACAGCGTCCTGGACGGCATCTGGGGCAGCGAGTGGGTCGGCTTCCGGCACTTCCGCGCCTTCTTCGACAACCCGGTCTTCTGGACGCTGGTCAGCAACACCTTCATCCTGTCGGCCTACTTCCTCCTCGCCAGCTTCCCGATCCCGATCATCCTGGCGCTGGCGCTCAACGAGGTCCGGCGCGGGTTCTTCCAGCGGACCGTGCAGCTGGTCACCTACGCGCCGTACTTCATCTCGACGGTCGTGGTCGTCTCCATGACGATCCTCATCCTGTCGCCCAGTGTCGGGCTCGCCAATGACGCGCTGGGGCTGTTCGGCATCCCCTCGATCGACTTCCTCGGCAATCCTGACTACTTCCGGCACATCTACGTGTGGAGCGACATCTGGCAGACCGCCGGTTACTCCGCCGTCGTCTACATGGCCGCGCTGTCCGGAGTCGATCCCGGGCTGTACGAAGCCGCCCGGGTGGACGGCGCCTCCCGCCTGCAGAAGATCATCCACGTCGACCTGCCGGGCATCATGCCGACCGCGGCCATCATCCTGATCCTCGGCGTCGGCAACATCATGGCGGTCGGCTTCGAGAAGGCGTTCCTGCTGCAGAACCCGCTGAACCTGAGCAAGTCGGAGATCATCGCCACCTACACCTACAAGACCGGCCTGCTCAACGCCGACTTCAGCCAGGCCACCGCGGTCGGCCTGTTCAACTCCGCCGTCAACCTCGTCCTGCTCATCGTCGTGAACAGGGTCGCCAAGCGCGTCTCCGGATCGGGGCTCTGGTAACCATGGTCAGGGAATCGCGGACGGACCGGCTGTTCATGGTGGCCGTCTACGTGCTGCTCGCCACCTTCCTGGCGGTCGTGCTGCTGCCGCTGCTCTACATCCTGGCCAGTTCCCTCAGCGATCCGAACGCGGTCAGCTCCGGCCGGGTCACCTTCTGGCCGGTGGACTTCACCCTGCGCGGCTTCCAGGTGGCACTGTCCGATCCGCAGATCCTCGTCGGTTTCGGCAACTCGCTCTTCTACACGGCCGTGGGAACGTTCGTCAGCGTCAGCCTCACGCTCATGCTGGCCTATCCGCTGTCCCGCAGGGATTTCGTCGGAGGCGGGCTCCTCACCCGGATGATCGTCTTCACGATGCTGTTCGGCGGCGGCCTCATCCCCACCTACCTGGTCGTCAAGTCTCTCGGCATGATCGACACGCGGTGGGCGCTGATCGTCCCCAACGCGATCGCCGTCTGGCAGGTGATCATCGCGCGCACCTACCTGCGCCACTCCATCCCTCGCGAGCTGTTCGAGGCCGCCGAGATCGACGGCGCGAGCCACTTCCGGGTTCTCTGGTCGATCGTGCTGCCCCTGGCCAAGCCCATGATCGCGGTGATCGCGCTGGTCTACGCGATCAGCCAGTGGAACTCCTACTTCGACGCCCTGCTCTATCTCAAGAGCGACGACCTCTACCCGTTGCAGCTCGTGCTCCGCAACATCCTCGTCCTCAACACCCAGAGCAACGGCATGGACGTCGCCACCGCCATGGAGCGCCAGCAACTCGCCGATCTGCTCAAATACTCGCTCATCGTGATCTCGACCGTACCCGTGCTCCTCATCTACCCCTTTGTCGCCCGGCACTTCACCAAGGGCCTCATGATCGGCTCCGTCAAGGGCTGACACACCCCCCATCCACAGACATCGAGGTATCACCGTGTCCGTCAGAGTCGTCGCAGCACTCACCGCCGGTTTCCTGGCCCTGGCCGCCTGCTCCGCCGAGGAGCCCAAGCAGGAGCAGAAGGCCGGCACCATCAGGATCTTCGCCCAGCAGAACGCCGACCAGCACCTGAGCAACAGCCCGTTCACCAAGCACGTGCAGCAGAAGCTCGGGGTGACCCTCACCTTCGAGACCACCACCTGGGACAGCGCCGCGGCCAAGGAGAAGCGCCAGATCTCGCTGGCCAGCGGCGATC
Organism: Nonomuraea angiospora; assembly: GCF_014873145.1. NCBI lineage: Bacteria > Bacillati > Actinomycetota > Actinomycetes > Streptosporangiales > Streptosporangiaceae > Nonomuraea > Nonomuraea angiospora. The sequence continues at coordinate 12,751,596 of NZ_JADBEK010000001.1, forward strand.
TCCCCGACGTCTACATGCTCATCCCGTGGGTCGACGCGTTCTCCCCGGCCGAGCTGATCCGCATGGGCAAGCAGGGCGTGCTCGTGCCGCTCAACGACCTGATCGACAAGTACGCCCCCAACGTCAAGAAGGCGCTGGAGTCGACGCCCGACTTCAAGCGGCTGGCGACCGCGCCCGACGGGAAGATCTACGGCATGCCGCAGTGGAACGACTGCTTCCACTGCTCCTATCCCTCCAAGTTCTGGATGAACTCCGCCTGGCTGAAGAAGCTCGGACTCAAGCAGCCCACCACCCCCGACGAGCTGCGCGAGGTGCTGAAGGCGTTCAAGGCCAAGGATCCCAACGGCAACGGCAAGGCCGATGAGATCCCGCTGAGCGCGAACACCGCCAACCCGCTCCTGCCGTACCTCATGGACGCCTTCGTCTACGACCCGCAGGCCACCGGCGCGTACGGCTCCACGCTGGCGGTCAACGCCGGCAAGGTGCAACTGCAGGCCGTGCAACCCGGCTGGCGCGAGGGCCTGCGCTACATCGCGGTGCTGTACAAGGACGGCCTGATCGACCAGGCGGCCTTCACCCAGAACGGGGACGCGCTGAAGGCCAAGGGCGACAAGGCCGGGGCGAGCGTCGTCGGCTCGGCGACGGTACACCACCCGGCCCAGCTGGTCACCCTGGGCCAGAAGGACGGCCGCGACAAGGACTACGACGCCGTGGCCCCGCTGACCGGCCCGTCCGGCGCGCAGTATGCCACCTACATCCTGCCCAGCCTACCCGGCGCCTCCTTCGTCATCACCTCCAAGGCGAGCGAGGCGACCCAGATCGCCGCGATCAAGCTGCTGGACTACCTGTTCACCGACGAGGGACACGTCCTGGGCCAGGTCGGCGAGGAGGGCAAGGACTGGGCCAAGGCGGGCCCCGGCGACGTCGCGCTCGACGAGAGCCTCAAGCCGTCGTTCAAGACGCTGACGCAGCCCGAGGACGCGCCGAAGAGGGAGGGCGCCTGGGGGCCGATGGCGGAGTACGACAACACCAAGGAGTTCCGCAACGCCCGGGTGACATCGACCGACATCTACGACCAGGCGGGCTACGAGCGCCGCCTCTTCAAGGCCACCGAGCTGTACGCGGGCAAGGAGCCCAAGGACCAGATCTTCCCGATCTGGCACACCAAGATCGCGCCGGAGGAGGCGGGCGAGCTGGCCACCCTGCAGACCAACATCGACAACTACGTCAACCAGTCCAGCCTGCAGTTCGTCACGGGCCAGAAGAACATCGACGACGACTCCGCCTGGCAGGCTTACCTCGACGGGCTCAACGGCCTGGGCCTGACCCGCTACCTCCAGATCCAGCAGAAGGCACACGACGCGCTGTGACGACACGACATCTCCTCCGGCTGCACGCACCCGCCGCCCACTTTCACGACGGCTTCCCACTCGGCAACGGCCGGCTCGGCGCGATGGCGTACGGCAGGCCGGAGGTGGAGCGTTTCGACCTCAATCTCGACACCTTCTGGTCGGGCGGCCCCCTGCCGCCCGAGCAGGGCCCCTCGCCCGCCGCTCTGCTGCCGGAACTGCGTGCGGCGATCGCCGCACGCGACTTCGAGCGCGCGGACCGGCTCGGCCGCCGCATGCAGTCAAGCGGCTGGACCCAGGCCTACCAGCCGCTGGGGTTCATCGAATGGCGCCACACCTCCGGCGGGGAGCCCTCCCACTACCGCCGCGAGCTCGATCTCGCCCGGGCGGTGAGCACCGTCAGCCACGACGGCGGGCAGCTGATCAGCTTCGTCTCCGCTCCCGCCGGCGTGCTGGTCGCCTCGGCTCGCGGGCCGCTCGAACTGCCCGCATTCACCTCACCGCACCCGGTCGAGGTGATCCGTGACGGCGAATGGCTCACGATCACCGGCCGGGCGCCCGCGAACGTGCTGCCCGATTACGTCGACCGGGAGCCCGCCGTCGTCTACGACGCCGACGCACCCGACCGCGACGGCACGGTGGCCGCCGGCATGGGCTTCGCCGTCGTCATCGCCGTCCAGAGCGCCGGATCCGGCGAGGTCCGGATGGTCGCCGCGGCCGCCGACGGTTTCCGCGGCCATGCCGTACGGCCCAGCGCCGACACCGCCGAGCTGGCCCGGCAGGCGCGCCGGCAGGTCGAGGCCGCACTGTCCAGGAGCACGGCGGAGTTGCTCGCCGAGCACGAGGCCGACCACCGCGGCTACTTCGACCGGGTCGACCTGTCGGTGCCCGACGAGCGCGCCGAGCTCTACTACCACTTCGGCCGCTACCTGCTGATCTCCAGCTCCCGTCCCGGCACCCAGCCCGCCAACCTGCAGGGCATCTGGAACGCCGACGTGCGGCCCGGCTGGAGCAGCAACTACACCACCAACATCAACCTCCCGATGAACTACTGGCCCGCCGAGCCCGCCGGCCTGTCCGAGCTGCACCAACCGCTGTTCGAGCTGATCGGCGGCCTGCTCGATACCGGCCAGGACGCGGCCCTGCACCACTACGGCGCCGCCGGAGCCACCACTCACCACAACACCGACCTGTGGCGCTTCAGCGCCCCGGTCAACGGCGATCCGCAGTGGGCCAACTGGTCCTCCGGCCTGCTCTGGCTCACTGCCCACCTCTGGGACCACCTCGAGTACGGCGGAGCACCCGAGCTGCTCCTGCCCGCTCTGCGCAGCGTCACCTCCTTCGCGCTGGACTTGCTGGTTCCCGACGCCCACGGCAAGCTGGTGATGAGCCCCTCGACCTCGCCGGAACACCATTTCCTCACCGAGGCAGGCAATCCGGCGGCCATCTCGGCCGGCGCGGCCATGGACCAGGAGCTCGTCCGCGAGGTCCTGACCCGTTACCGCTCGCTGGCCGACGACGAGCTCGCCGTACGCGCGGGGAAGGCGCTGTCACAGCTGCGTCCGGTCGCGATCGACGGCGAACTGCTGGAGTGGTATGACCGGCGGCCCTCCCAGGAGCCCGGCCACCGCCACCTGTCCCACCTCTACGGCCTCTACCCCGGCACCCGGATCACCGAGTCGGGGACGCCGGACGACTTCGAGGCGGTACGGCAGGCGCTGGCCACCCGGCTGCACCACGGCAGTGGACACACCGGCTGGAGCCAGGCGTGGATCCTGTGCCTGGCCGCCCGGCTGCGCGACCCGGAACTGGCCGAGCGCTCGATCGCGATCCTGCTCGACCAGCTGGGCTCCGTCTCTCTGCTGGACCTGCATCCCCACGGCGGCCGGCCGTCGGGCTACATCTTCCAGATCGACGGCAACTTCGGCGCTGTCGCGGGGATGACCGAGTTGCTCGTGCAGAGCCACGAAGGCGCGGTCAGCCTGCTGAAGACGCTGCCGGGGAGCTGGGACACGGGGTCGGTGCGCGGCATCCGCTGCCGCGGCGGGCACACCGCCTCCGTGGCCTGGTCCGCGGGCATGCTCACGTCGGCGGCGATCACCGCCGGGTCGGACGGACGGCTCGTCGTCGAGGTACCCGGCGACACTCCGCCGCTGACCGTCACTTGCGGCGAGCGAGCGGTCCCGGCCCGGGAGGTCTCCGGCGCGCTCGCGGGGCGCCGGCGCATGACCTGGGACGCGACCGCGCTCACCCGCTACACGCTCGTCCCCGAGGGTTCCCCGTGAACGCGCGCGCGATCGCGATGCCGGCGGCATACGCCGCCGTGCTCGCCTCCCGCCGCCAAGGGCTGGGCCTCGGCACGTCAGCCGAGGCCCAGCCGGCCGGCAGTCATGATCAGGCGTAGGGATCCTGGGCAACCGTAGATGCGGCGGATGTTGGCCAGTTGCTGCTCGCGCGGGCTGGTCGGGTTCACCCGCCCGGGGCCCCCAGCGGGCGCCTGGCGACCTCGCGGCGTGGCCTCGCTTGACCTTGACACTGTGACAAGGTCTTCACTGGTGCCAAGGAGGTGGTCCCGATGGCTATGCCGAAACAGGACACGGATGCGTTCCCAGCTTTGCAGGGGCTGGAGGCCGGCGACTCGTCAGTGCGGCTGCGGGCGGCGCTGGCGCTCGGCACGAGCCCTGACCCGCGGTTCATCGACAAGCTCATCGAACGCTGCGCGATCGAGCCCGAATTCGCTGTGCGTGACATGCTGACGTGGGCGCTCACGCGCCACCCGGCGTCAATGACGGTCCCGGCGCTTGTCGAAGAAGTTCGCTCGGAGCATGCGCAGGCACGAAGCCAGGCTTTGCACACGCTGTCCAAGATCGGGGATCGGCTTGCGTGGCCGGCGATCACACGGGCGCTTCTGCGCGACGCCGACGATGAGGTGGCGCGGAGCGCTTGGCGGGCGGCGGTCGTGCTCGTGCCCGACGGTGAAGTGCCCGAGTTGGCCGCGGTGTTGTCGACGCAGCTCGGGCGTGGCGGGCGTGAGATGTGGCTGAGCCTCAGCAGGGCGCTGGTCGCGCTCGGTGAGGTGATCGTGCCAGCGCTGCGCGCCGCGATGACGGATCCCGACCCACGGGTACGCGCGCACGCGATCGCCACGGAGAAGCTTTTGCGCGACCCGGATGCCGGGGTGGCGTTCGCGATAGAGGAGGCCAAGCGTGTGGTGGCCCTCGGTGGCACCGGCGAGGAGGAGTGACGGGCCGTGTTGATCGGTGATGTGGCACGGCGGTCCGGGGTCAGCGCCCGCATGCTCCGGCATTACGACTCGCTCGGCCTGGTGCGGCCGACGGGTCGCAGCGACGGCGGCTATCGAGAGTACTCCAGCGAGGACATCCAGCGGATCTTTCATATCGAGAGCCTGCGGTCGTTGGGACTGTCGCTGCGTGAAGTCGGGCGCGCACTGGATGATCCTGACTTCAGGCCCGCAGAACTCGTCGACGACCTCATCCGCCAGACGCGAGAGCGCATCGCGGCTGAGACGCAGTTGCTCACGCGACTGCGCCGGATCGGCGTTGCCGAACCATCGGGCTGGCAGGACGTCCTCCAGGTCGTCGCGCTCCTGCAGGCGCTGGGGTCGAAGAGCGCCGGTAGGCGCCAGCGCGCGGCCCTGTCCTCTGTCGAAGAGGGCCCGGTGCCGGTGGAAGCGCTGGTCGAGGCAGTGCTGAGCGAGACGGACCCGAACGTCGCCGGAGCCCTTCGATGGGCGCTGGCGCAATCGGGCGACGGCGGATTGGCGCTGCTTGCGGAGGGTCTCGGCTCACCGGTGGCCGAGGTGCGCAAGCGTGCCGTCCAGTCCATCGCCGAGATTTCGGACGGTACGGCGACCGCGCTGCTGCAGGAGGCCCTCACGAGCTCCGACATCGTGGTCCGCAAGTACGCGGCTCTGGCGCTGGGGGCCCGTGGCGTAGCCGAAGCCGTTCCGACGCTCATCGACATGGTTGTCGAGGGGACGAATGACGTCGATGCGGCCGATGCCCTGAGCGCGCTGGCGAGTCGTCCCGCGTCGGCGGACCGGATCGCTTCCATGCTCGTCGATCGCCTCGCCCACGACACCGCCGAATCGTCGGCACGCCGACGGCTGACACAGGCGCTCGCGGACATCCCTGGAACCACAGCGTCACGAGCCCTCGCGGATCTGTCACATGACGACGACCGCGCCGTTGCCCTTACCGCGACATACATCCTCGGGATACGCGAGCAGACATGATGACCATGATCTACAAGTCCGAAGCCGGTGAACGCGAGCTCCTCGAGCACTACCGGCAGGCGCTGGAGGCCTGGCCGGTTCCCGCCGAGCAGCTACGGGTGCCGACCCGTCAGGGCGAGACCTTCGTCCTCGTCTCCGGCCCGCACGACGCGCCGCCCCTGGTGCTGCTGCACGGTTCGGGCGCGAACGCGTCGATGTGGCGAGGAGATGTCGCCACCTGGTCTCAGAACTTCCGCACATACGCCGTCGACCTCGTCGGCGAGCCGGGTCTGAGCGCGCCCTCGCGCCCCGCCCTGGACTCCGACGCCGTGGCACTCTGGCTGGACGACGTGCTGGAAGGGCTCGGGATCATCGACGCAGCGTTCGTCGCCACGTCCCTCGGCGGCTGGACGGCCCTGGACTACGCCATTCGCCGTCCGGAACGGGTGACCCGCCTGGCGTTGATGTGCCCAGGCGGCGTGGGACGGCAGAAGATCGGCTGGATGCTCAAGGCCCTGCTGACCCGCCTGTTCCGGCGCGGCGGACTACGAGAGTCGGCGATGGCGATCGCAGGACTGGACGGGGACAGGCACCAGCAGGCGCTCGACACCGTCGTCCTGACGTTCACGCACTTCAACCCGCGCAGGGAGAGGCTCCCGGTGTTCCCCGACGAGGCGTTGCGCGCTCTCACCATGCACGTCCTCGTCATCGTCGGCGGCCGTGACGCGATGTTCGACTCCCACCAGACCGCGCGGCGCGTGCGTGAGTGCATCCCGCACGCGACCGTGCATCTGCTGCCCGAGGTGGGTCACGCTGTCTTCGGCCAGGCCGAGCCGATCGCCGCGTTCCTCCGGGCCTGAGGGCCGCTCGAGGGGATCTCACCCTCGGGCTCCGGGGTTGACCGGTGGAGTCGTTGATCAAGTGGTCCGTATCCGAGCCAGTACGGCCTCCGGGCACCTTCCGCTCCCGAAGGTATCCCCAATCGTGCTGCCCGCGCCGGCGCTCGCGGACACGGTGGACGGCGTCGTCGCCCGGCCCATCGCCGAGGAGTCCCTCGTACGCTTCCTGTACTGCTGCCGGATCGGCACGGCCGGGGCGCCGGCCATCGTCACCCGGCTGGAGAGGTGCCTGACCGAGGCCGCCGCCGGCCTCCCACCCCCAGCGTGACGGGCGTTTTCGAGCCCCGGCCGCCCCGCCGCCCCGGCCGCTCCTTCGGCGCGCCGCTCACCGCGTAGGCCGCGGCCCGCTGCGGCCCCAGCCGCGAGCCCTGGCGGAACGCCGTCGCGAACGCCGACCGGCCCAGCGCCGCGCGGGCCAGCCGCGTGCAGCGCTCGTGCCAGGTCGCGTGGTAGCTGATCCACTCGGGCGAGGTCCCCACCGCCTGCCACATCGCGTGCGCCGCCCCCAGCAGCGCGGCGGCCCGGTCGTGCTCGTCCCGCGCGCCCGCGAGCCAGGCCAGCACCTCCAGGCACTGGGTCAGGCACCACCGGTCGTTGATCCCCCCGGTGAACTCGGTGGCCGCCGTCAGCAGCGCCTCCGCGCGCCGGCGCTCGCCCAGATTCCAGTGCGCGACCCCGAGCGCGAGCTGCGCGTACGCGCGGAAGACCAGGGCGCGCCGGCTCTCGCACAGGGCAAGGAGCCGCTCGCCGCACTCGGTCGCCTGGCGGGGCGTCTCGGTCGAGCCGTACGCGGCCCCGATGTAGAGGTCGAACATGATGCCGTCCATGTCGCCCGTGGCCTCGTGGAAGGCGAGGGAGTCCCGGATCAGCGCCAGGCCGCGCTGGGCGTCGCCGCTGAGGAACGCCGCGACGCCCGAGCTGCGGATGCCGCGCGCCACGAGGTTCTCGTCGCCCTCCCTGCGCGCGAAGGCGAGGAATTCCTCCAGCCCCCGCACGGCCGCCGCCGGCCGGCCCTGGCGCACGGCGAGCAGGCTGTCCGCCCAGAGCCCCACCGCATGGCACCGGCTCTGCTCCGGCACCCGTTCCAGGCCGCGTCCCAGCCAGTAGCGGCCCTCCGCGAACGACCCGGTCAGCAGCCAGAAGCACCACATCGCCGAGGCGGCCTCCAGCTCCGTCGGCGCCAGCGCCGGATCGCTCAGGCACATCTCCAGGGCGACCCGGATGTTGGGCAGCTCCCGCTGCAGGAGCAGGTAGCGGTCCAGCTGCTCGGGGACCATCCGGTCGATGCGGTGCTCCTCGACCAGGTCCCGGTAGTGCTCGACGTAACGCCGGCGCAGCCGCCGCTCCTCGGGAGGCGGCAGCTGCTCGCACCCGTACGCGCGCAGGGCCTCCGGCATGCGGTAGCGGGGACCGTCCCTGACCAGGACCGACTTGTCCACCAGCCCGGTCAGGTGGTCGAGCACGTCGAGCCGGTCGATGCCGTCGCCGGAGCAGACCGCCTCGGCGGTCTCCAGGTCCGCCCCGGAGGGGAACAGCCCCAGCCGCGCCCACAGCCGCCGCTCCCCGGCCGAGCAGAGGCGGAAGCTCCACTCCATGGTCGCGCGCATCGTCTGGTGGCGGGGCAGGGCGGCGGGCGCCTTTGCGACCAGCACGTCGAAGCGCTCCTCCAGCTCCCGCGCCAGGCGTTCGAGCGGCATGGACCGCAGCCGGACCGCCGCCAGCTCGATCGCCAGCGGGATGCCCTCCAGGCGGCGCACCAGCTCCGCCACGGGCGCCACGTTGCGCGCGTTGAGCCGGAAGCCGGGCACGGCGCCCGCCGCGCGCTCCACGAACAGCCGGACGGAGTCGTGGCGGCCGACCTCCCGGACCGTGTGGCCGCAGCCCGGGCCGGGATCGGGAGTGGACAGCGGGGCGACGGTCAGCACCTGCTCGCCGGAGACCCGCAGGGTCTGCCTGCTGGTCGCCAGGACCTGCAGCCGGGGCGCGGAGCGCAGCAGCCGGTCCACGAACCGGGCGCAGACCCCGCTCAGGTGCTCGCAGTTGTCCAGGACCAGCAGCATCCGCTTGCGGGAGAGGTGGTCCACCAGCACGCCCATGGGATCGCGGCGCACGTCGCGCAGCCCCAGCGCCATGGCGACCTCCGACTCCAGCAGGTCGCCCGTCTCCAGGGTGGCCAGCTCGACCACCTCGACCCCGTCCTGGTACGCGTCCCGCAGCAGCTCCGCGGCCCTGAGCGCCAGCCGGGTCTTGCCGACGCCGCCCGCGCCCGTCAAGGTGAGCAGCCGGGACCTGCCCAGCATCTTCCGCATCGTGGACAGCTCCTGGGCCCGCCCGACGAAGGTGGACTTGTCGGTCAGGACGCCGGAGCCGGACCTCATGGGGCGCCCCCGGGGAGCCGGCCCTGCTCGCCGACCCAGGCCGCGATCTGGGAGCGCGAGTTGAACCCGAGCTTGGTCAGGATGTGCTCGACGTGCCCCTCGGCCGTTCGCTGGGCGATCACCAGCGTGGAGGCGATGGCCTTGTTGGTCATGCCCTGGGCGACGAGCCGGGCGATCTCCATCTCCCGCCGGGTGAGCGGCGAGGGCTGGGCCGCCGCCGCGGGCTTGGCCGGTTTCACGTCCTCGCACATCGCGTACGCGAGCGCGTCGGCCGGGGTGAGCTCGGTGCCCCTGCGGAAGGCGGCCTCGAACGCCTCCTCGCCGAGGCGCTCGCGCGCCAGCGCCTCGGAGGTGTCGTGGTGGCCGGACAGGTAGCCGAACGGGGGAGCGCCGAACGACCGCCAGCGCTCCTGCGAGGCCCCGAACAGCACGGCGGCGCGCTCGGGCGTGCCGTCGGCGGCCATCCAGGCCAGCGCCTCGATGCACAGGGCGGTGCCCAGGCGGTCGTCGAAGGGCTCCTTGTGCCGGATGGCCTCGCGCTCCATCTCGACCGCCCTGGCCACGTCGCCCTCCCGCCACACCTCGATCCCGTACACCCACAGCGTGTACGACCTGAACCAGTGGTCCTCGCGGGCCTGGCAGGTCTCCAGGCCCTCGGTGAAGCGCGTGACGGCCTCGCCGGGATGGCCGAGCAGCGAGTGGGCGGTGGCCAGGTACAGCAGCGCGTTCACCACCCCCATCGGGGCGTCCGCCTCGCGGTAGCCCGCCACCGCCTCCTCCAGCAGGTCCGCCGCGCCGGCGATGTCGCGCTGGAGCAGGGTCGCCAGGCCGCGGACGTAGGAGATCTCGGCGAGGATCGCCGCGCTGTCGAGCTGTTTGGCCAGCCCGCGGGCCTCCTCCAGCATGTCCGCCGCCAGCGCGAAGTCGCTCTGCAGCACCGCCAGCCGCGCGTTGACACACAGCGCGTTGGCGCGGGCGGTCGCCGCGGCGTCACCCTCGGCGTCATTGGACGCGAGCAGGCGGTCGAGCCAGTCACGCGGCTCCCGCAGCGACCCGGTCGCGATCCAGTAGAACCGCAGCGACGTGGCGATGGCCAGGCCGCGCACCGCCTCGCCCGGCGTGGTGAGGCAGTAGTCGAGGGCGCTGCGGATGTTGCCGTGCTCGGCGCGCAGGCGGTTGAACCAGGCCACCTGGTCGGGGCCGAACCACTCCCGCTGCCCGCGGCTGGCGAGGTCCTCGAACCAGTCGCGGTGCCGGGCCCGCAGCGCCGCCTCGTCGCCCGACTCGCGCAGCCGGTCGCGGCCGTACTGGCGGATGGTCTCCAGCAGCCGGTAGCGCACCGTGGTCTGGTCGCCCTCGCGGGCCAGCACCGACTTGCCCACCAGGCCGACGACCAGATCGACGACCTCGTCGGGCTCGATGCCGTCGCCGGCGCACACGTGCTCGGCCGCCTCCAGGTCCAGACCGCCGGAGAACACCGACAGCCGGCCCCAGAGCAGCCGCTCCTGCTCGGTGCAGAGAGCGTAGCTCCAGTCGATCAGCGCCCGCAGCGTCTGCTGGCGGGGCAACGCGGTGCGCGCCCCCATCGTGAGCAGCCGGAACCGGTCGTCCAGCCGGGCCAGCAGCTGCTCCACGGAGATCGCCCGCAGCCGGACCGCCGCCAGCTCGATCGCCAGCGGGATGCCGTCCAGCCGCCGGACGATCCGCGCCACGCTGTCCTGGTTGTCCTCGGTGATCTCGAACCCCGGCAGCACGGACTGGGACCGGTCGGCGAACAGCCGGATCGCGTCGAACTGCTTCAGCGAATCCGTGGACGACCGCGCGAGGTCGAAGTCCGGCATGGGCAGCGGCGGGACGGCCATCGTCTGCTCGCCCACGACGCCGAGCGTCTGCCGGCTGGTGGCCAGGATCCGCAGGCCGGGCGCGGCGCGCATGAGCGTCTCGGCCACCGTGGCGCATTCGTCGAGCAGATGCTCGCAGTTGTCCAGGATGAGGAGCATTCTCTTGTCACGCAGATGATCCGTGAGCACCTCGATGGAGGGCCGCACTGAACGGTCCTGGATTTCCAGGCATTCCATCACCGTCTGCACCAGCAATTCGGGGCTCTCCAGCGCCGCGAGCTCGACCAGCCACACTCCGTCGGGGTAGCTGCGCCGCAGGTCGAAACCGACCCGCATGGCGAGGCGGGTCTTGCCGACGCCGCCGACGCCGATCAGGGTCACCAGCCTGGCATCGGACAGCAGCCGCTTGACCTCGGCGATCTCGTGCCGCCTGCCGATGAAGCTGTTGAGCTCAGAGGGCAGGTGGCAGGAAACGATCGGTGCGGTCATGGTCATGAATGCTCCAACGGCTCCGGCGCCCGGGGCACCGCGCCGCCAGTGCCCCAGTCTCCACTCCCAGATTATTCGGTGAAGGTACCCCTCGCACTTTGTCGTTTCCGCGCGGGTGACGTCGGCCAAGCAAATCCCCATTTTCCGGAAAAATTGGGAAAAGGGGGAGACTTAATGGCGGCGCACTTTGCCGATGCGTGGACATAGCTTTGCCCGGCGGGATTTTGTCTTTAGACATTTCGGGCATGGGTGCAGACGGCGACCGGGAGTTTCAACTCGCCGGGAAGGAGACGATCATGGCGACGTCAACGTCACCGTTCGCATTCCACCGTGGTGGCTACTCGGGCTGGCTCGGATTCGCCGGGACCCTCTCGATGGTGCTGGGCATCTTCAACATCATCGAGGGCGTCATAGCCCTGTTCAAGACGTACTTCTTCGTCACGCCCGGCGGCCACCTGCTGGTGTGGAACTACACCGCCTGGGGCGTGATCTGGCTGGCGATCGGCGTCCTGCAGTTCCTGGTGGGGCTCGGCGTGCTGGCCGGACAGACCTGGGCCCGCTGGACCGGGGTCGTGCTGGCCGGCCTGGCGATGATCGGCCACTTCGCCTTCATGGTGGCCTTCCCGATCTGGTCGATGATCGCGATCGCGCTCTGCATCCTGGTCATGTACGGCCTCATCGCGCCGCCCAAGGGCGCGACCGGCGTTCCCGGGTCCGGGTGACGCGTCAGTCGAAGGATGTACGCCGACCTCCTCAGCGGGCAGGAAGCCTTGCGGTCCAGGCCGTCCTAGCGTTATGGGAAACGGCCCCGATCGAAAGAGGTCCCCATGGCTCCTGCCCGCAAGACGTTCCTCACCGGACTGACGGTCTTCGTCATCGGGCTCGCGCTGTGGCTGTTCGGGACCGACGTCGAGATCGTCGTGTTCGTCCCGTCGAAGATCGGCCTGGTCATGATGGTGCTCGGCGCCATCGAGGCCGCGTACGGGCTCTACCGGATGGCCAGGAGCGAGCGTGCCTGACGGCCGGTCAGAGCCAGCCGGCCTCGGTGGCGATGCGGACCGCGTCCAGCCGGTTGCGGGCGTCGAGCTTGGTGACGATCGCCCCCAGGTAGTTGCGTACCGTGCCCCTGGTCAGGTGGAGCGCGGCGGCGATCTCCGGGAGGTCGTCGCCGCCGGCGGCCCGGCGCAGCACCTCCACCTCGCGCGGTGACAGCGGGTTCGCCCGGGCCGCGATGGTGGCCGCGGCGAGGGCCGGGTCGACCACCGTCTCGCCCGCGTGGACGCGGCGCACGGCCGCCGCGAGGTCGGCCGGCGGCGCGTCCTTCAGCATGAACCCCTGGACGCCGGCCGCCAGCGCCCTGCGCAGCACCTCCGGCCGGCCCAGCTGGGTGAGGACGAGCACCCGGCAGCCCGGGACCCGGTCGCGGAGCACGGCGGCGGCCTCGATGCCGTCGATCCCGGGCATCTGCACGTCCAGCACGGCCACGTCGGGCCGGTGCGCCAGCGCCGCGGGCAGCACCGCGTCCCCGTCCGCCGCCTCGGCGACGACCTCGATGTCCGGCTCCAGGCCCAGGAGCGAGGCGAGCGCCCCGCGGATGAGATGCAGGTCCTCGGCCAGCAGCACCCGGATCACTCTCGACTCCCCCCGAAGCGTGGGGACCATGATAGTTCCGATGTCCGGTTCGTGCGTTTCACATGCCGGATCGAGGTGCCTGGCACTGGTCCGGGACCGGCCGGGTTCGCGATCTTGGGAGGCATGCAGAAAGTCCTGTTCCTCGGCCTGACGACCGCGCTGCTGGTGTGCGGCCTGTCCGGCAGAGCCGTAGCCTCGACCGACCTGGAGGACGTCGGAACGCTGGTCGACCAGGTGGTGCCCGCGCAGCTCGCCGCGCACGACATCCCCGGCGCGGCGGTCACGGTGGTGTCGGGCGGCCGGCAGGTCTTCTCCCGCGGGTACGGCTACGCCGACCTGGCCGGGCGCGTGCCGGTGGACGCGGCCCGCACGGGGTTCTTCACCGCCTCGACGGCCAAGACGTTCACCGCGATCGCCGCGCTCCAGCTCGTCCAGGAGGGCAAGCTCGACCTGCGCGCCGACGTCAACACCTACCTGAAGACCTTCAAGATCGAGAACACCTTCCCCGGGCGGCCGGTCACCCTGGAGCACCTGCTGACCCATACGGCCGGCTTCGCGGACAACGTGCTCGGCTCGTCCTGGGAGGACCCCGCCGCCGCCGAGTCCCTGGCCGAGGTGGTCAAGAACGGCCGGCCGGAGCGGGTGCGCCCGCCGGGGACCGTCCTCGCCTACGACAACTACGCCTACAACCTCGCGGGCTACCTGGTGGAGGTGGCCTCGGGGCGGCCGTTCGCCGAGTACGTGCGCTCGCGCGTCCTGGCGCCGCTGGGCATGGAGGGCACGTCGTTCGAGGCGCCGCTGCCCGCCGCCCTGGTGGGCACCCTGGCCCAGGGATACAACGGAGACGTTCCGTACAAGCGTTACTACGGGTCGCCCGCGTCCGGGGCCGGGCCCGTCACCACCGCCGCCGACATGGGACGCCTGATGATCGCTCTGCTCGGCGACGACCCCCGCCTGGGCAGGAACGTCGGCACGACCATGATGAGCCGCCACTACACGCAGGACGCCCGGCTCCCCGGCATGGGGTACGGCCTGGAGGAAAGGGTCAGGAACGGGCGCCGGATCTTCTCCAAGGGCGGCGACATCAACGGCTTCCACCACGTCCTGGCCCTGCTGCCCGACCAGCGGACCGGCGTGTACGTCGTCTTCAACGGCGAGGACTCCGCGGCCTCGGCCGGCGAGCTGGTCGACCGGATCGTCGACCGCTACTTCCCCGGGAAGCAGGAGGCGCCGCGGCCGGTGCGCGGGGACACCTCGGCGTACGCGGGCACGTACACCCCGACCCGGATCCGCGGCGACCTGCTGAGGGCCGGCGCGCTGTTCGGCAACGTGACCGTGGAGGCGGCGGGGGACGGGACGATCACCACGACGGGCCTGTCCCGCGATCCCGCCAGACCCGTGCAGACGTGGCAGCTCGTCGGGCCGGGGCTGTTCGCCGAGCGGGGCGGCCAGGAGCGCATCGCCTTCGACGGCCACGGCCTGCTCGCGGGCGGCCACCAGGAGGAGGCGGCCACGTTCGAACGCTCGGCCGCCGGCCTGCACGTGTGGCTGGTCTACGCGGGCCTGGCCGCGTTCGCGCTCGCCGGGCTCGGGATGCCGGTCGCGGCGCTCGTCCGCAGGCTCCGGGGCAGGCCCGCCCGGCACCGGAGCGCGTGGTGGCTCGCCTGGCTGACCAGCGTGCTCGTCCTGGTCTTCGCCTACGGCTTCGCCGTCACGATCGCCGTCGCGCCCACCGACGCCGTCTTCCTCGGGTCCCCGCTGCTCACGGCCGCCCTGATCGCCTCGTCCACGGCGTTCGTGCTCACCGGCGGGGTCCTGGCCTGCTCGGCGGGCGCCTGGTGGAAGGGCTGGTGGGGCCCGGCCGGGCGGATCTCCTACACGGCCTTCGCGCTCGTCTCGGCGGGCTTCATGGCCGTCGCGTACGCGTACGGCATGGTCGGGGGCGTGTTCGGCTGATCCCCGCCGGGGACCCGGACCCGGGCCGTGGGATGCTTGGCCGCGAAACGGTGAAGGTCGTCTCGCGGTGGGGATCGAGTGTCCACCCTCATCATCCTGGTCGTGCTCCTCCTGCTGGTGATCCCCCCGGCGGCGGGACTCCCGGGCGTGCCGGCGCTGCTCTCCCTCGGCCTGCAGCTGCTGTGCTCGCTGCCGGCGACCCGGCGGCTGCGGGGCTGGTGGCTGGTGGCCGGCCAGGCGGCGCTGTTCGCCTGGATGGGGCCGGTGCCGTTCGGCGGGCCGTCGGCGTTCTTCACCGCCTCCGTCCTGCTGGTCGCCCGGGGGCCGCTGCGGTGGGTGCTCTTCGGCGGCGTGACGGCCGCCGCGGGCGTCGTGAACCTCGGCGCCGACGCCTACGTCTGGGTCAACGCGGTGGGCAACACGGCCACCCAGGGGCTGGTCGTGTTCGCCCTCACCCGGCTCAGCGACCTGCGCGACGAGCTCCACGCCACCCGGGCCGAGCTGGCCGCGCGGTCGGTGGCCGAGGAGCGCGAGCGGGCCGGCCACGACCTGGACGCGGTGCTCGGGTCCACGCTGTCACGCGTCATCGGGCTGGCCGCAGCCGGGCGGGCCCGGGAGATCCCGCCGCTGACCCGGCGGGCGGCGCAGCAGGTCAGGCAGCGCCCCGAGCCGCCGCCGCTCCCGCCGCCCGGCGACCTGACCCCGCGGCTCGCGCTGCCCATCCTGACGGTCGTCTACCTGTGGGTCCCGGTCGCCGCGATCATCGTCGTCGCCCGCGCGCCGGTGCCGGCCGGGCTGCGGGTGGCGTACTGGGTCGCGGTCATCGCGGTGGTCGCGCTGCAGGCCTACCACGCGCTGCCGCGGCCTCCCGGCGCCCGGCCGAGGCACGCCGCCTGGACGCTGCCCGCGCAGCTGCTGCTCGCGTGGCTGCCGCTGCTCGAACCGGACCGCCCCTACTACCAGCTCGTCGGCTGGGCCGCCGCCGCCCTGCTGATCGTGGTCCCCGCGCCGCGCCTGGCCTGGGCGCTGTACGCGGCGGTGGTGGCGAGCGTGCCCGCGGTGCTCCTGGCCCGGTCCGGCTCGGCCGCGGGCATCCCGGCGGCCCTGGTGGAGGTGGTCGGCATGTCGGCGATGTTCTACGGGCTGACCGCCGTGACGCGGCTGGTCTACCAGGTACGCGAGTCGCGGCTGGCGCTCGCCGGGCTGGCCGCGGCCCGGGAGCGGCGCAGGATCGCCCAGGACGTCCACGACCTGATCGGGTACGGCCTGTCCGCGATCACCGTCAAGGCCGAGCTGGCCGCCCGCGACCCCGCCCGCGCCGAGGCCGAGCTGGCCGGCGTCGTCACCGTGGCCCGCACCGCGCTCGCCGACCTGCGCGCCATCCCCGGGGACGGCGAACCCGGACTCAGCCTGCCCGCCGAGCTGGCCTCGGCCCGCGAGGTCCTCGAGGCCACCGGCGCGGTCGTAGAGATCGACCACGATCACGCCCGCCTGCCCGACGGCCTCGACGCCGTGCTCGCCGTCGTGGTCCGCGAGGCGGCCACCAACGTGCTCCGCCACAGCGAGGCCCGCCACGTGACGATCACCCTGTCCACCGGCGACGACCTCGTACGGCTGCGCGTGGACAACGACGGCGTCACCGGCCGCCCCGCCGAGCCCGGCCAGGGCGTCGCCAACCTCACCGCCCGCCTCGCCGCCCGGGGCGGCCGCCTCACGACCGCCTCCCGGGACCACCGCTTCCGGCTCGACGCGACCCTGCCCGCGCGGCGCTGACCCGGTTGTCACATTCGCGGCGGCCAGTACGTCTTATCTGCGTAGACGCGCCTTACCTGACAGCGAGGTGAGCCCCTTGATCCCCTATACCGATCCCGACGCCTGGCGGATCGCCATGGACGCCAGCGAGGTGACGCTCTCGGCCGGTCTCGGCAGCGGCGACTTCGACGGCTCCTTCTACCTGAGCCCGGCCGGGTCGCTGGCGGGCTTCACGCTGCGGCTCTGCCTGCCCGGGATGCCCGAGCTCCTGTGGGAGTCGGTGAGCCTGGCGGGCGGTCCCGAGGTCCGGGGGAGCAGCCGGCTGCTGCTGGACGGGCGGGTGGCCCGCGCCGACGTGTCGGGGCTCTGCGCGCGGGTGCCCGTGGGGCGGGCCGGGAGCTCGTACCTGAAGATCGTCCTGACCGCGGCGTTCTCGCCCCTGCGGCTGCGCCGGCCCAGGTGGCGGCTGCGGCCGGTGACGCTGCGCCTGTTCACCGAGATCCGCCCCGCCGAGTCCGGGTGACTCCGGACGCTTCGTAAATGTACGAAGCGTCACGGCACAACCGGCGATCCCGGCTAACCTGCCGTCTCATGATGTACGGCCCCCAGCAGCAGCCACCGCAGCAGTACAACGCCCCCTACCCCCCACAGCAGCAGCCCGCCTTCGCACCGCCTCCCGTGGTGATCGACGTCGGCCGCGACGCCAAGGTGAAGGCGCTGATCGGCGGCTCCGTCGCGGGGGTCATCGGGCTCATGGCGGTCTTCTCGGCGCTCGCCGGGCAGACGACGGGCGGCGCGGGCTCCGCGGTCGCCGTCCTGGTCCTCGGGCTGATCTTCCTGTTCATCGGGTTGCTGCCGATCATCACCTGGCGCAAGCTCAGCCGGCCGCGCAAGCTCGTCTTCGACGCCTACGGCGTGCGCTGGGACGACCCCCAGGGCCGCCCGTGGGCGGCCCCGTGGGCCGAGCTGTCCGGCGTGGGCATCTCGCGCACGCAGCAGCGCCGCGTCAAACTGGCCGACTACATCATGCGCAAGACGATGGTCCGCCTCGACCTCTTCCCGGCCGACCCGGGCTTCCGCGGGCGCCATCCCGACCTGGAGCACCTGTGGGAGTTCCACACGGTCAAGAACGGCTACCGGCTCCCGCTGGGCTCGAACCCCAAGTACATCCCGGTCATCGAGCACGCCATGCGCCAGTACCGCCCGGCCATCTACCTGGGCATCCGCGACGAGGGCTTCATGGTGGGCCTGGTCTGAGGCGATCAGCCGAAGTCCAGGAAGACGGTCTCCTCGTCGCCCTGCAGGTGGATGTCGAACCGGTAGACGCCCGCCCGCTCCTCCACGGGCACCAGCGTCCGCCCGCGCTCGGGGGGCAGCGAGCCGAGGAAGGCGTCCGGGACGAAGTAGATGCGCGTGTAGAGATGGTGGAGCAGGCCGCGGGCGAACACGCAGACGCTGATGTAGCCGTTGCCGGGCGGGAGCGTGCGCAGGGCCCAGCCGCCGTCGGCGTCGGTGGCCACCCGGCCGAACCCGGTGAAGCCGACGCCGCTCCTGCCCAGCAGCGCGCCGCTGACCTGGTCGCGCCGGAGCGTGCCCGGCGCGCCCGCGAGGCTGCCGGACGGGTCGGCCTGCCAGAACTCCAGCAGCGCGTCGGGCACCGGCTCGCCCGCGCCGTCGTAGACGTGACCGTGGACGACGATGCCGCCTTCGGCGAGGTCTCCGCCGCGCGGGATCGGCAGCGCGTAGCCGTAGAACGGGCCCACGGTCTGCGAGGGGGTGGGGTTCATCGGCCCTCCTCCATCCAGGTCGCGGCGGGGCCGTCCAGCACGATGTCCCACCGGTAGCCCAGCGACCACTCCGGCACGGACAGGTCGTGGTCGTAGGCCGAGACCAGCCGCTGCCTGGCCCGCTCGTCGGTCACGGAGTTGAGCACGGGGTCGTAGGGGAACAGCGGGTCGTTCGGGAAGTACATCTGGGTCACCAGCCGCTGCGTGAAGGCCGTCCCGAACACCGAGAAGTGGATGTGCGCGGGCCGCCAGGCGTTGACGTGGTTGCGCCACGGGTACGCGCCGGGCTTGATCGTGGTGAAGGCGTAGCGGCCCTCGTCGTCGGTCAGGCAGCGGCCCACGCCGGAGAAGTTGGGGTCGAGCGGCGCGGGATGGTCGTCCCGCTGGTGCGGGTAGCGGCCCGAGGCGTTGGCCTGCCAGATCTCCACGAGCTGGCCGCGTACCGGGCGGCCGTCGCGGTCCAGCACCCGCCCCTGCACGGTGATCCGCTCGCCGAGCGGCTCGCCGGCGTGCTGCCTGGTCAGGTCCGCGTCGAACGGCGCGACGTCGGCGACGCCGAAGACCGGCCCGGCCAGCTCGGCCGCCTCCGGGTCCTTCAGCGCGACGAGCGGCTGTTTGGGGTGGCGCAGCACGCTGCTGCGGTAGGGGGCGAAGTCGCGGTCGGGATGGTTCGCCCGCTCGCCCGCGCGGGCCTGGTGGACCTCGGCGATCTCGCGGTCGATGTCGGCCTGGGTGAGGGGTGGGGTCATCTGCGGCTACCTTTCCAGGACGACGGCCAGGCCCTGGCCGACGCCGATACAGAGGGACGCGAGCCCGGTGCCGGAGCCGGCGGCGGCGAGCCGGTGGGCCAGGGTGCCGGTGATGCGGGCGCCGGAGGCCCCGAGCGGGTGGCCCAGGGCGATGGCGCCGCCGTCGGGGTTGACGATGGCGGGGTCGAGGTCGGGCAGCTCGGCCAGGCAGCCGAGCACCTGCGCGGCGAACGCCTCGTTCAGCTCGGCCGACGTCAGGTCGCCGAACCCCTTGCCCGCCCTGGCCAGGGCTTTGCGCGACGCCTCGACGGGGCCGAGCCCGAAGTAGCGGGGTTCGAGCGCACTGGCCGCGCCGGCGACGATCCTGGCCAGGGGCTCGCGGCCGCGCAGCCCCGCCTCGTCGGTCAGCAGCAGGGCGGCCGCGCCGTCGTTGAGCGGCGAGGAGTTGCCCGCGGTGACCGTGCCGCCGTCCTTTCTGAACACCGGTTTGAGCCGGGCGAGCTGGTCCAGGCCGGTGTCCTCGCGGATGCCCTCGTCCCTGGTCAGCCCGCCGATGGGGACGATCTCCCGCTCGAACGACGCCTTGGCCGCCCTCTGGTGGCTGGCCAGCGCGTACGCGTCCTGCTCCGCCCTGGCGATGCCGTGCCGGTCGGCGATCAACTCGGCGCCCTCGCCCAGCGGCACGGTGTGCTCGGCGGGCATCCTCGGGTTGACCAGCCGCCAGCCGAGCGTCGTGGAGACCAGCTCCTGCCCGCCGGCCGGGAACGCCCTGTCCGGCTTGGGCAGCACCCACGGCGCGCGGGTCATCGACTCCACGCCGCCGGCGATCACGGTGGAGGCGTCGCCGAGGGCGATCATGCGGTACGCCTGGATGACGGCCTCCATGCCGGAGCCGCACAGCCGGTTGACGGTCACGCCCGGGGTGGTCACGGGCAGGCCGGCGAGCAGCGCGGCCATGCGGGCGACGTTGCGGTTCTCCTCGCCGGCGCCGTTGGCGTTGCCGAGGATCACCTCGTCGGGGGCCTGCACGTCGTTGCGCTCGGCGACGGCCCTGACGACGTGGGCGGCCAGGTCGTCGGGGCGGATGCCGGCCAGCGCCCCGCCGTGGCGGCCGAAGGGCGTGCGGACGGCGTCCACGACATAGACGGTGTTCATACCGCCACCTCCGCTTCCGTGCGGTCGCGCAGGTCGGCCACGCTCACGCCGGGCGCGGTCTCGACCAGCCTCAGCCCGTCGCCGGTCACGTCGAGGACGCCGAGGTCGGTGATGATCCGGTGGACGCACTCCTTCCCCGTCAGGGGCAGCGAGCACTCCTTGACGATCTTCGGCGTGCCGTCCTTGGCGGTGTGATCCATGATCACGATAACCCGGCCCGCGCCGTGGACCAGGTCCATGGCCCCGCCCATGCCCTTGACCAGCTTCCCCGGCACCATCCAGTTGGCCAGGTCGCCCCGCGCCGAGACCTGCATCGCGCCCAGCACCGCCACGTCGATGTGGCCGCCCCGGATCATGCCGAACGACAGCGACGAGTCGAAGAACGACGCCCCCGGGAGCACGGTCACGGTCTCCTTGCCGGCGTTGATCAGGTCGGGGTCCAGCGCGTCGGGGGCGGGGTAGGGGCCGACGCCGAGGACGCCGTTCTCCGAGTGCAGGATCACGTCCACGTCGGGCGGCAGGAACGACGGGATGCGGGTGGGCAGCCCGATGCCGAGGTTGACGTAGTCGCCGTCGCGCAGCTCGGCCGCCGCCCGCGCGACCATCTCGTCCCTGGTCCAGCTCATGAGGTGGTCCTCCTCTCGATGCCCTTGTCGGCGGCCTGCTCGGGGGTCAGGACGAGCACGCGCTGGACGAACACCCCGGGCAGGTGCACCTCGTCCGGCTCCAGCTCGGTCAGCTCCTCGACCTCGGCGACCGTGACCCGGCCGGCCATCGCGGCGAGCGGGTTGAAGTTGCGGGCGGCCTTGTTGAAGACCAGGTTGCCGAAGCGGTCACCCTTGGCGGCCCGCACCAGCGCGAAGTCGGTGGTGATGCTGCGCTCCAGCACGTAGGAGCGGCCGTCGAACTCGCGGACCTCCTTCGGCGGCGAGGCCACCGCGATCGAACCGTCCGGGTTGTGGCGCAGGGGCAGGCCGCCGTCGGCGACCGGCGTGCCGACCCCGGCGGGGGTGTAGAAGGCGGGGACGCCGGCGCCGCCCGCCCGCAGACGCTCGGCCAGGCTGCCCTGCGGGGTCAGCTCCACCTCCAGCTCCCCGGCGAGGTACTGGCGGGCGAACTCCTTGTTGTCGCCGATGTAGGAGGCCGTCACGCGGGCGATGCGCCCGGCCGCCAGCAGGATGCCGAGGCCGCCGCCGTCCACCCCGCAGTTGTTCGACACCACGCCGATCCCCGTCACGCCGGTGTCGTAGAGGGCCCGGATCAGGACGTTGGGGATGCCGCTGAGTCCGAAGCCGCCGACCGCGAACGACGCGCCGTCCGACACGCCGGCCAGCGCCTCCTCCGCGGTCGCGACCACTTTGTCTCTCCGCACGACGCTCCATTCATGGGGAGTGTTCGCATAGTGAACTTTAGTTCACTATTGTGATGTCGAGTATGCGTACGTGACCGCGCCCGTGTCAAAGGAGTGCCGATGGAGCCTGCGGGGACCCTGGAACGCGGCCTGGCCGTGCTTCGGGCGCTGACGGCGGATCCCGCCGGGCGCTCGCGCCCCGTGCGGGTGCGCGCCACCGACCTCGTGCGCGCCACCGGCCTGGCCAGGTCCACGGTCGACCGCGTGCTGGCCACGCTGGTCCACCTCGGCTACGTCCGCGCGGAGGGGCGTGACCTGCTGCCCGCGCCGCGTCTGATGGAGCTGGGCGAGGCGTACCTCGCCTGCGGCGGCCTGCGCGACCCCCTCGCGCCGCCGGCCGAGCGGCTCGCGGAGGAGCTGGACGAGTCCGTGTCGCTGGCCGTCGCGGACGGCGACGGGGTGCGCTTCATCGGCCAGTTCACCCGCAGGCGCACCATGTCGGTCGCCTTCCGGGTCGGCGACCTGCTGCCCGCCGACCGCTGCGCGGCGGGCCTGGCCCTGCGCGACCCCGCCGCGCCGTGGGCCGAGGACGACCAGCTCATCGAGCCGGGCCTGGTCGCGGTCGCGGTGCCCGTACGCGACCCGCGGGGGCAGGCGGTCTGCGCGGTGAGCGTCGTCAGCCACACCAGCCGGCACACCGCCGCCAGCCTGCGCGACTACGCGCTGCCCCGGCTGCGCGAGACGGTCGCGGCCATGGAGTCGGCCCTGGCCGAGCCGGCGTCCCGGCCGCCTCTGTCGCCGGGCGACCGAGCCCGCCTCAACGGAGTTGAGGCCATCAACACAGATCTCTCGCGCGCTCTGAAGGAGGAGTTGGGTAGCGGGTACCTGCAGTCGCTGGCCCGTGGCCTGGCCGTGCTGGTGGCGCTCGGCTCGGCCCGCGGCGGCCTGAGCCTGGCCGACGCCGCCAAGACCACCGGGCTCCCGCGCGCCACCGTGCGGCGATCGCTGCAGGTGCTGGCGCGGCTGGGGTACGTGACCAGCGACGACTCCCGCTTCGCGGTGCTCCCCAAGGTGATGGAGCTGGGCTACGCCGCCCTGTCCGAGCGCACCTTCGGCGAGGTCGTCCAGCCGCACCTGGCCGACCTGGTGGCCCGCGTCCACGAGTCCGCCTCGGTCGGGGTGCTGTCGGGCGACGACGTCCTGTACGTGGCGCGGGTGCCCACCGTGAGCATCATGACCGTCAACATCACGGTCGGCACCCGCTTCCCCGCGTACGCCACCTCGATGGGCCGGGTGCTCCTGGCCGACCAGTCCGAGGAACGGCTGGCCGCCATCGCGCCCGAGCCGCTGACCCGCCACACCATCACGTCGCCCGAGCGGCTGAGGGCCGCCGTCCGGCAGGCCGCCGACGACGGGTACGCGCTGGTGGACCAGGAGCTGGAGGAGGGGGTCCGGTCCATCGCGGTGCCGGTCAGGGGCCGGGACGGGCGGGTGGTCGCGGCCGTCAACGTCGCCACCCACGCCAGCCGGGCCACCCGCGCCGATCTGCTCCGCGACGTCCTGCCCGCCCTGACCGAGACGGCCGCAAGAATGTCCGCCGACCTGCGCCACGTCCCCGCGACCCCCTGAGCCGCCAGGGCTGGACCCTAGCGGACCTCCACCTCCGTGATGCGGGTGTAGTCGTTGGCGCCGTTCGAGGCCAGGGCGACGATGCGGACCGCGTCCGCCGTGACCGCGGCGAAGTCCGAGCGGACGCTGCCCGCGGTGTTGCCGCGGACCTGCGCGACCGTCTGCCACTGGCCGTTCAGCCCCGCCTGGACGTCCCAGTCGCGCAGCCCGACGCTCGAGGACGGGTAGCGCTCGGTGTTCAGGGTGTAGAGGTCGACGCGGGAGATCTGCTTGGGGCCGCCCAGCGCGATCGA
The DNA here is from genome assembly GCF_014873145.1 of Nonomuraea angiospora. NCBI lineage: Bacteria > Bacillati > Actinomycetota > Actinomycetes > Streptosporangiales > Streptosporangiaceae > Nonomuraea > Nonomuraea angiospora. The sequence continues at coordinate 12,775,090 of NZ_JADBEK010000001.1, forward strand.
CACCGTGTCCGGCCAGGCCCTGGCCGTGGCGTCGTTCCAGCCGTTGCCCCCGGCCCAGCCGTTCGAGCCGGCGTCGCCGTCGGCGATGCTGCACGGCGGGTAGTTCGCGTTGGTGTGCTGGGACGAGGCGGTGACGGGGCGGCGCAGGGCGAGGTTGCCGCCGTTGTCGAGCTGGTCCAGGGTGACGACCTGGACGGGGACCGACAGGGTGCGGTCCGGCGTCTTCAGGCGCAGCGCGTACTCGCCCTGCGGCGTGGCGGGCGGCACGGCGATCAGCAGCTTCGCGCCGAGCTCGTAGCCGGGCGGCAGGTAGCTGGTCAGCATCGAGCGGGAGGCGGACAGCGGCGCCGTCACCTCGACGGACATGGTCGCGTACGACGGCTTCCTGGCGTCGCTGCGCATGCCGATCTCGAGCTTGGCCGGGCAGGCCGGGTCCACGCCGAGCGGGGCCACGACCCGGTCGGCGCCCGCGATGGGCGTGAGCTTGCCGGTGCCCTTGGAAGCGCCCGACCTGACGGTGAGCGACGGGTTCGACGGTGGCTCGGAGGGGTCCTGCGCCACGGCGGCGGCCGGGGTGGTCAGGACGACGGCGGTGGCGGCCAGCGCGGCGGTGAGGAATCGCATGATCGGTCCTTCCTGTCAGAGCGCGTGCAGGCCGGGCACGCCGTCGAGGGTCACGAGGCTGGCCCTGGTGGAGACCGGCGCGCCGGGCCGGTCCACGTACGGCACCGTCTTGAAGTCCGCCCGCCACTGGCTCCTGGTGACCTCGCAGGAGACGTAGCCGCGCTGGTAGCTGGAGAAGCGGAGATGCGGGTTGACCGGGTCGGTGCCGCCGGGCGGCAGGCCGGTGTTCGGGTTGCCGTTGCCGCCGCTGCTGACGGAGGTGCCGACGAACTCCACGCCGATCGTGCGCGAGGAGGGGTCGTCGAAGTCGGCCTTGAGCTCCCCGGCCAGGTTGTAGTGGATGTCGCCGGTCAGCACGACGGGGTTGCTGACCTGCCGCTCCACCATGCCGTTCAGCACGCGGTCCTTGGCGGCCTTGTAGCCGTCCCAGAGGTCCATACTGAGCTTCTGCGCGGGCCCGGCGTCGTAGTCGAGCTGGATCATGGCGATCTGCTGGGCCAGCACGTTCCACTTGGCGCGGGACTCGCCCAGGCCGTCGAGCAGCCACTTCTCCTGCTCGGCCCCGAGCATCTGGCGGGCCGGGTCGAGCCGCTCGGCGCAGTCGATCTGCTGCCCGTCGCCGCAGACCTGGTCGTCGCGGTACTGCCGGGTGTCGAGCACGTTGAACTCGGCCAGGTCGCCGAAGGAGAACCTGCGGTAGATCCGGGCGTCGGGCCCCTGCACGGCGGGCACCCTGATGGGCAGGTTCTCCCAGTACGCGCGGAAGGCGTTGGCGCGGATGACGAGGTAGTCCTGCTCGGACACCTCGCCGCCGGGACCGAAGCGGCCCGCCCAGTTGTCGAGCACCTCGTGGTCGTCCCAGGTGACGATCCACGGCGCCGCCTGGTGCGCGGCCTGCAGGTCGGGGTCGCTCTTGTAGAGGCCGTACTGGACGCGGTAGCGGTCGAGCGTGTCGCACTGCACCCGGAACTGCTCGGGCACCGGCGTGTTGCGGTTCCCGCCCGAGGGCACGATGCCGTACTCGTAGATGTAGTCGCCGAGGTGGAAGACGACGTCGGGATTCTCCTCGGCGAGGTGGCGGTAGGCGGCGTAGTAGCCGTCCTGCCACGACGCGCACGAGGCGAAGGCCAGCCGCAGCGACTCGGGGCTGCTGCGCGGCGCGGGCGCCGTCCTGGTCCTGCCGACCGGGCTGAGCTCGCCGCCGGTGCGGAAGCGGTAGAAGTAGTCGCGGCCGGGGCGCAGACCCTTGGCGTCCACGTGGACGGAGTGGCCGTACTCGGGGGCGGCCCACGTGGAGCCGTGCCCCGCGCGCCGGGTGAACGCCTCGTCCTCGGCGATCTCCCACTCCACCTTGATCTTGTTGTACGGCAGCCCGCCCAGCGGTTCGAGCGGCCTGACCGCCAGCCGGGTCCAGAGGATCACCCGGTCGGGCAGCGGGTCACCGGACGCGACACCGAGCTGGAAGGGATAGTCGCCGCTCACCGTGGCGGCGGCGGTCCACGGGTCGGCGAGGTCGGTGCTGAACGCCAGGGCTAAGGCGCTGAGACCGAGGAACGAACGGCGCGTGTGCATGCTGCTTCCTCAGATGGGGGGCGAAAGCCCTCACTTTGTAGCAAGCAGGCAAGCTCGTAACAAGCCTGAAGTTAAAAATCACACACCAAAGTGTTACAACTCGGCGACCTCCACCCGGCGGTGCCGGTCGCGCAGGCGTTGCAGCATCTCAGCGGGGGCGTTGGAGTCGACCACGATGACGTCGAAGTCGTCGAGCGGGGCCACCCGGTGCAGCGCCACCCTGGCCAGCTTCGAGCCGTCCACGGCCAGGATCCGGCGGGTGCCCGAGCCCAGCATCGCCCGCTTGACCAGCACGATCTCCTGCTCCTGGTGGAAGGCGTACTGGTCGGAGACGGCGGAGGTGGAGACCACGACCACGTCCGTGCTGACCGCCTCGACCGCGTCCACGCAGCCGAGCCCGAGGAAGGAGTCGTGCGTGGAGTGGTACTCGCCGCCGAGCGCGATCAGCCGGATGTCGGGGGTGGCCGCGAGCAGCCTGATCGCCTCGAGGAAGTTCGTCAGCACGGTCAGCGGCGCGAGCTCGCCCAGCTGGCGGGCCACGGCCAGGGCCGTGGTGGAGTCGTCGAGCATCACGGAGCTGCCCGGTTCGATGAGCCCGGCGACCACCCTGGCGATCGCGTCCTTCTCCGCGGTGTGCGCCATGAGCCGGTAGGCGATGTTGCTCTCCCAGACGTTGGAGGCCTGGGCGGTGGCGCCGCCGCGGACCTTGCGCACCATGCCCTGGCGCTCCAGCTCGTCGAGGTCGCGGTGCACGGTCATCACGCTCACGTCGAAGCTCTCCGCCAGCTCCGTCACCGTGGCCGAGCCACGTCGTACGATGTGCTCGGCCATGTCCCGCCACCGGGCGGACTTGCCGGAGGTGTGCTGCCGCGAATTCACCCTGAGCCCTCACCCTCGCCTGGACGGTTGCGGATCCTACTCTTGACACCCTTCTCGGGCGACTCGTACCCTCCCGACATCCCACATTTTTAACAAAATCCGCTGTTAACTTAACAGGCCCGTCATTAAAACGTTCGTATCGGCTCGGCAGTGCCGGCGAGGAGACATGACATGACCGATCTGCGTGACGCCCGGGTGAGCCGGGCCCAGTTCTTCCGCATGATGGGTGGCCTCGCCGTGGCGGCCGCTGCCACGGCCTGCTCGACCAAGCCGGAGACCACGGCCACCACGGGCGGCGGGTCCGCCGCCGGGGTCGACCTGAAGTTCCTCGGCGTGGCCGACCAGAAGGCGCCGATGGACGAGCTGCTCGCCGCCTACAAGAAGGCGAAGCCGGAAGTGCGGCTCACCGCCTCCTTCGCCCCCACCGACCAGGTGCAGACCTCGGTCCGGACCCAGCTCGGCGCGGGCAACGCGCCCGACCTGCACGTCGTCTACCCGGGCAACGGCAGCGCGATGTCCATGACCCAGATCGCCAAGGCCGGGCTGCTGGCCGACCTGTCCGCCCAGCCGTGGACCCAGTCGATCCCCACCGGGTTCAAGCCCGCCTTCCAGCTCGACGGCAAGACCTACATCTACTCCGCGGGCTCGTCGGTCATCGGCGCCGTCTACAACAAGAAGGCGTTCGAGAAGGCCGGCGTGGACGCGCCGCCGACCACGTGGACGGAGTTCCTCGCGGTCTGCGACAAGCTGAAGAAGGCCGGCATCACGCCGATCGCGCTGGGCGCGCAGACGCCGTGGGTCACCCAGCTCATCACGTACGCGCTGGTGCCCTCCACCGTCTACGCCAAGGACCCGACGTTCGACGACAAGCAGCTCGCCGGGCAGACCTCCTTCGCCCAGTCGGGCTGGCGCCAGGCCATGGAGATGTACCTGGAGCTGCAGAAGCGCGGCTTCTTCAACGACAAGCCGAACGGCACCACGTTCGAGCAGCAGATCTCCATGGTGGCCACCGGCAAGGCCGGCATGGCGGTCCAGGTGTCGGCCGTGCTGCCCGACTTCCGCAAGGCGGCCTCCTCGCCCGACGACCTGTCCATGTTCCCCGTGCCGGGCGCGGACGACGCCAACCAGGTGTGGATCCCCGCCGGCGTGGTCGTCGGCCTCGGCGCCAGCGCCAAGGGCCAGCACGTCGAGGAGGCCAAGGCGTTCATCGACTTCCTCGGCAAGCAGGAGAGCATCAACGCCTGGGCCAAGGCCATCGCCGCCATCCCGCTCACCCAGGACTCCTCCTCGACCATCGACCCGGCCGTCCAGTCGTTCCTGCCGTTCACCAAGGACCGCGCGGTGCCGTTCATGGACCAGCGCTGGCCCAACGCCGAGGTGCAGCCGGTGCACTTCGCCGTGATCCAGGAGCTGCTGGCCGGCAAGTCGACCGTCGACGAGGCACTGAAGAAGATGGACGAGGCGTACAAGAAGTGACTTCCCTGACTGTCCAGCGGCGTTCGGCCGTCTCGCGGCGCAGGCGGCGCTTCAGCGCCAACTCGCCGTCCTGGCTGTTCGCCGCGCCCGCCCTCGTCGTCTACGCGCTGGTCGTGCTCTACCCGGCCGCGGCCGGCGTCGTGTACGCCTTCACGGACTGGAGCGGCATCGGCCAGGACATGTCCTTCGTCGGCCTGGCCAACTTCGGCGCGCTCCTGGGCGACGAGCAGGCCATGGGCTCGATCGGCAACACGCTGCTGCTCACCGTGGCCATCGTGGCCGTCCAGAACGGCGTCGGCCTGCTGCTGGCCCTGGGCGTCAACGCCAAGCTGAAGAGCCGGGCGCTGCTGCGGGTGATCTTCTTCGCGCCCGTGGTCGTCAGCCCGGTCATGGTGGCGTTCCTGTGGAAGTACGTCTACAACCCCGACCCGTCGGCGGGCCTGAACGGGCTGCTCGGCCTCAGCGTGGACTGGCTGGGCGACCCGTCGGTGGCGCTGTGGTCGATCGCCGGCATGGTCGTGTGGCAGTACGCCGGATACTCCATGGTCATCTTCCTGGCCGGGCTCGAAGGCGTGCCCAAGGAGCTGCACGAGGCGGCCATGATCGACGGGGCGGGCACCTTCCAGCGCTTCCGCTACGTCACCTGGCCGCTGCTGGCCCCCGCGGTGACGATCAACCTCATGCTCTCCACGATCGGCGGGCTCAAGCTCTTCGACCAGATCTTCGCCGCCACCAACGGCGGACCCGGCTACGCCACGGAGACCCTGTCCACGGTGCTCTACAAGCAGGCGTTCGTGTTCGGCAAGTTCGGCTACAGCACCGCGATCGCGCTGGTGCTCGCCCTGTTCGTGGCGGCCGTCTCCCTCGTCCAGGTCTACTACCTGCGCAACCGGGAGGTGTCCGCATGAGAAGGACGTTCCTGCTGGAGATCGTGATGATCGCGGCGGCGGTGGCGTTCCTGTTCCCCGTCTACACGCTGATCTCGCTGTCGCTGAAGGATCCGGCGCAGATCTCCCAGACGCCGCTGGCGCTGCCCGACCCGCCCACGCTGGACAACTTCGGCAAGGCGTGGTCGGCCGCCGCGCTCGGCCCGTCGCTGGTCAACAGCACGGTGATCACCGTGGCCAGCCTGGTCCTGCTGATCGCGCTCGGCTCGTTCGCCTCCTACTTCCTGGCCCGCGTGCACAGCAGGCTCGGCTACGGCCTGTACGTCCTCTTCCTGCTGGGCATCGTGCTGCCGTTCCAGCTCGGCATGATCCCGCTCTACGAGCTGGTGACCGACCTGGGGCTGATCGGCACGCACGCCGGGATGATCCTCTTCTACACCGGCATCCAGCTGCCCTTCACGGTCTTCCTCTACACCGGCTTCATCCGCGCGCTGCCCCGCGAGTACGCCAGCGCCGCCCAGATCGACGGCGCCTCCCACCTGACGGCGTTCACCCGGGTGGTCTTCCCGCTGCTGCGGCCCATCACCGGCACCGTGCTGATCCTCAACGCCGTCTTCATCTGGAACGACTTCTTCACCCCGCTGCTCTACCTGGGCGGCTCCGGGTTCGAGACGGTCCCGGTCAGCGTCTTCGCCTTCGTCGGCCAGTACGTCTCCGACCACGGCCTCGTCTTCGCCGGGCTCGTCCTCGGGGCGCTGCCGATCGTGCTGGTCTTCCTGGTGCTGCAGCGCTACGTCATCAAGGGCTTCTCCAGCGGGCTCAAGGGATGACCGTTCACGACGTGCTGCGCGAGCCACCGCGGGAGTTCTCCCCGGCGGCGATCTGGTGGTGGAGCGGCGAGCCGCTGCGCCGCGACCGGCTGCGCTGGCAGATGGAGCGGCTCGTCGCCGGGGGAGTGCGCAACCTCGTCATCCTCAACCTGGCGCCGTCGGGGCCGCTGTTCGGGTCCGACGCCGACGACCCGCCGTTCCTGTCGGAGGCGTGGTGGGAGCTGCTGGACGGCGTCTGCGCCGACGCCTGCGAGCTGGGCGCGTACCTGTGGTTCTACGACCAGCTCGGCTTCTCCGGCGCAGACCTGCAGGCCCGTCTCGTCCAGGAACGCCCGGAGTTCGCCGGGCAGTGGCTGGCCCCCGACGGGACGGTCTCGACGCGCGGCTTCGACTACCTGTCCCGTGAGGCGTGCGCGGTGCTGCTCGACCGGGTGCACGGCGAGTTCGAGCGGCGGGTCGGCCACTGGTTCGGCAAGGTGATCGCCGGGTCGTTCCAGGACGAGCTGCCGACCGTGCCCACCTGGTCGGCGACCTTCGCCGAGGAGTACGCGGCCCGGCGCGGCCGGCCGTTCACCCTCGACGCGCCCGACTGGTACGCCTACCAGGAGACCCGGGCCGAGCTGGCCGAGGAGGCGTTCTTCCGGCCGCTGGCCGCCTGGCACGAGCGCCACGGCCTGCTCAACGGCTGCGACCAGCAGGACCCGGCCCGCGCCGGGCTTCCCGTGGACGGGGTCCGGCTCTACGCCGACTACGCGCGCACCCATCGCTGGTTCGGCGCGCCCGGCTCCGACCACCACGGCGACGCGCGCCTGCACTCCTCCCTCGCCCACCTGTACGGCCGGCCGCGCACCTGGATCGAGGCGTTCCACTCCAGCGGCTGGGGCGGCACCCTGGAGGAGACCTTCGACTGGCTGCTGCCCTGGTTGCGCGCCGGTGCCAACCTCTACAACCCGCACGCCGTCTACTACACGACCCGGCGCGGCTGGTGGGAGTGGGCGCCGCCGTCCACCGACTGGCGCCAACCCTACTGGCGGCACCACCGGGTCTTCGCTGACGCGGTGACCCGCCTGTGCGCGGCCCTGTCCCTGGGCCGCCACGCCTGCGACGTCGCGGTGCTCCTGCCCACCGCGACGTCGCAGGCCGGAACCGGGCTGGACGGCGTCGGCGCGCAGGCCGCGCGGGCGCAGGAGGTCTACCGGGAGGTCGTGGGCGACATGGCGTGGTTCGCGACCGCGCCGGGGGCGCTCGACCGGCTCGGCCTCGACGCCGACGTGATCGACGAGGACTCGGTGCGGCGCGCGGACGTGCGCGACGGGCGGCTGGCCGTCTCCACCGAGGCGTACCGGGCCGTCGTGCTGCCCGCCGTGACCGTGCTCGACGAGGACGTGGCCGCGCGGCTGAAGGAGTTCGCCGCCGGTGGCGGGCTGCTGGTCGCGGTGGGGGCGGTCCCCGACGGGCTCTCCGACGGGCTCCCTGTCGTGTTCGCGGAGAGCGCCGAAGGGCTCGGGGCGGCGCTGGCCGGGCTCGAACGGCGGGTCGAGGCGCCGGTGCCGCCGCTGGTGCGCGAGGTCGGCGAGACCACGCTGGTGTTCCTGACCGCCGCGTTCCCCATGGCCAGCAGGATCGGCGTGGGGCGGCCCGAGGAGCGCGGCGTCGAGCTGGGCTGGCTGGACGCCGCCATCGACTTCGACCCGTCCCGGTACGCCGGCGAGATGCGGGTGAAGGTGCGCGGCGTCTCCGGGACGCCGCTGCTGGCGAGCCCGTTCGGCGGGGAGCCCCGGGCGCTGCCGTGCACCGTGGACGGGGACGCCGTGGAGGTCGTCGTGCCCTTCGACGACGGGCCCGCCGCACTGCTGATCTTCGACGGGACCTCCCGGGCCCCGGCGCCGCGCCCGAGCTTCGGGCACGAGGTGGAGCTGGGCGAGGAGTGGGACGTCGAGCTCGTGCCGACGCTGGACGACACCTGGTCCGACTTCGGCAGCAGCGCCGTCGTCGAGCGCTGGACGCTGCGCACGCCGGACGGGAAGCCGGTGCACGCGACGTTCGAGCCCCGGGGCGAGCAGCGGGTCGGGTCCGGGCCGTGGACGCTCTCGGTGTGGTCGCCGTCGCGCGGCCTGCGCAAGGACCCGATCCACCGGGAGACCCTCGGCCCCAAGGGGCACGTGCCCGTGGAGTTCCTGGCGTTCGGGACGGTCGGGGCGGGGGAGGAGGCCCGCTTCCGCAGCCTGCTCACCGTGCCCGAGGGCGGCCGGCTGGCGATCGGGGCGGGCGCGGCCAAGACCGCCTGGCTGGACGGCGAGGAGCTGCCGCTGGACGACGCGGGATACGCGGCGGTCTCTCGCGCGCCCCTCGCGCCCGGCGTCCACCTCCTGGAGCTGCGGTTCGTCCCCGACGAGGAGCTCGACCTGCGGGCCTACGCCTGCCTGGTCGCCGACCCCCGCGACGCCGTGCTGCCCGAGTGGATCGGCGGGGCCATGGAGACCATTGTGCGGGTCGGCGAACCGCCGTACGAGCTGCTGCAGGTGGCCTCGACCGCGTACTGCCGGGTGCTGGTGAACGGGGCGGAGGCGGGCCGGCAGGGCGGGTTCGACCCGTACGAGGAGGCGGACATCCCCCGGGTGCGCCGCTACGACGTGTCCGGCCTGCTCCGGCCGGGCGGCAACACGATCAGCGTGGAGTCGGACGGCTGGGTGCTGGTGGACGGGCTCGCGGTCTCCGGTCCCGGCTGGACCTCGCGGCCCCGCGTACGGCGGCGCCAGCAGGGCGACCCCGCCGCGCTCCACCTGCGGCCCCGGCCGCATCCGCTGCCCGGGGCGGGCTGGCTCGACGGGCGCGTGACCGCGCTGCCCGCCGAGTTCGCGGTCCCGGGCGGGCACTCCGGCCCCCGACGCCTCCTGCTGGACCCGCCGCCCGGCGTGACCGGGATCGAGGTGGACGCGACGGGTCCCGTACGGATCCTCGGAACGGAGCTGGAGGTCACCGGGTCGCTGACCGGCCCGGTCCGCTTCACCTGCGGCCCCGGCCGGATGCGGCTCGGCGACTGGGAGGAACGCGGCCTGTCCGGCTACAGCGGCGGCGTCCGCTACCGGACCACGATCACCGCCGCCGCCGGGCCCGGCCTGCTCGACCTCGGCAGGGTGCGCGGCACGGCCGAGGTCACCGTCAACGGCCGGCCCTGCGGGATTCGGGTGTGCTCGCCCTACACCTTCGACGTGCGGCTGGACGAGGGCGAGAACACGGTCGAGATCCTCGTCCTGGGCACCCTCGGCCCGTTCATGGACGAGGTCAGCCCCACCCACTTCGTCTTCCCCGGCCAGCGCAGCACCGGCCTGTTCGGCCCCGTCCGCCTGCGCACGCCCTGACAGCGTGTCGCCGGCGGACGGTGCTGGACGCCCGGCGTCACTACACGTAGGCCCACAGGTCGTAGGTGGGATATTGCGGGTTCTGCGGCTGGGTGGTGCTGCACCACCAGGTGCTCCACCGGCCGTTCTGCTGGCCGGACTGGCCGAAGGAGATGCAGATGTCGTAGGGCAGGCTGGAGTAGACCTTCTGCAGGGTCAGGTCGGCGTGCGCGGGCGTGGCCGCGGCCACGGCCGGGACGAGGGCGGTGGCCGCGAGAAGCGACAGGGCGGCGAGTCGGTGACGCACCAGGTCTCCCATCTCGAAGAGGGCGGATCACCGTAAATTGCACGACGCGGTGATCCACCGCCGCAACGGCGCCGCCCCCGCCCCTCCGGCGACCAGCGCGAACGCCCGTCGCCGCGGTGAAATTTTCAGCGGGCGTCCGGTGACCTCGCGCCGGTCCGCCCGGCGGACGGCCGGCGACCCGACGCGGCTCAGCCGGCGAACAGGTAGTTGCGCCGGTGCGTGCTCACCCGGTCCACCCGGTTCCAGCGGCCCCGGTGCCAGACGTGCATGCGGTACCCGCGCGCGATCAGTGAGCCCGCCACCTCGGCGGAGTCCCTGCCGTACCTGCCGAGGTGGCGGTCCTCGATCTCCAGCAGCAGAGCGGGCCGGTGCCGCTCGATGGTCCACTCCGCGCCCTTCAGCACTTCCGGCTCGCACCCCTCGACGTCCATCTTGATGAAGTCGACGCGGGGGATCTCCCGCAGCTCGCACACGCGGTCCACGGTGTACACGGGGACCTCGAGCGTCCTGGTGGCGGCGAAGGGGCCGGGATGCTTCAACCCCTCCTCCAGGTGCGCCCAGCCGTGGACGGGCAGGCCGAACCGGTACGGCAGCCGCAGCCGCCGGTATCCGGTGGACGAGCTCAGCGCGGCGTTGGTCACCCGCACGTTGCGCGCCCCGCTCGCCCGCCGCCCGACCTCCAGGATCCGGTACGGCACCGGCAGCGGCTCGAAGCTGTGCACCTGCCCGGCCGGCCCGGCGAGCCTGGCCAGCGGGTAGGTGTACATCCCGTAGGCGGCCCCGATGTCGAAGCAGACCGCGCCCGGCCGGACGAACTCGGCCAGGCCCCGCAGTTCCGGCTCGCTGAGCGACACCCCCGCCCCCGCCCGCAGCATCGCGGCCACGGCTTTCACTCTCATCATGCCGGTGACGGTAGAGACGGGGTGGGGAGCGGCGAATCCCTCTCAGGAGCGCAGTCGCGAGTCCCGGCGTGCCGCTGGAGAGGGATTGCCGGGTACGACCAGACCGCTCTCGTAGGCGAGCATCACCGCCTGAGCCCGATCGCGCAGGCCCAGTTTGGTGAAGATCCGGCCGACGTGTGACTTCACGGTCTCCTCCGCGATCGTCAGCTCTCCGGCGATCTCGGCGTTGGCCAGCCCGGCCGCCACCAGCCTGAGCACGTCCAGCTCGCGCGGGGTCAGCGCGTTCAGCCGCAGCGCCTCCCGCTCGTCGATGGGCTGCCGGGTCGCGAACTCCTCGATGAGCCTGCGGGTGACGGAGGGCGCGAGCAGCGCCTCGCCGGCGGCGATCACGCGTACGGCGGTGATGAGGTCGGCCGGCGGCGCGTCCTTGAGCAGGAAGCCGCTGGCCCCGCCACGCAGCGCGGCGTAGACGTAGTCGTCGATGTCGAAGGTGGTGAGGATGAGCACCTTCGAGCCGCCCGCTCCGGCGATGCGCCGGGTGGCCTCCAGACCGTCGAGGTGGGGCATGCGCACGTCCATGAGCACGACGTCCGGTCGCAGATCGCGCGCCGCCGTCACCGCCTCCAGACCGTCCGCGGCCTCTCCCACCACCTGCAGGTCGGGCTGCGCGGAGATCAGGGCCGCGAACCCGGCCCTGATCATCGCCTGGTCGTCGGCGACCAGCACCGTGATCATCCAGCGCCTCCTTCGGCGACGTCGCGGAACGTTCGTCTTCGCCCTGCGGCGACCTCGTGGTTCACCCGGCCGCCCGCCGCGGCAGCCGCGCTCGGACGGCGAAGCCGCCCGCGTCCGTCGCCGCCGCGGTGAGGTCGCCGCCGAGCACCGCCACGCGCTCGCGCATCCCGATCAACCCGAGTCGCGAGCCTGGCTGCGTCGTGCCGGACACATGCCGGGGAGGCTCGTTGTCCACGGCGAGCGACACCGCGTCCACCTCGGCGCGGACGGACACGGTGGTACTGGCTCCGGGCGCGTGCCGGACGACGTTGCTCAGCGCCTCCTGGACGATCCGGTAGACGGTGACGGACTCCACCGGAGAGAGTGACGGGGCGGGGCCGGAGACGGTGAGCTGGACGGGCACGCCCGCCCGGCGCACCGATTCGGCCAGTGCGCCGAGATCCTCCAGCCCGGGCTGCGGCGCGGTCCCCGGTCCGTCGTCGGAGCCCCGCAGCGCGCCGAGCAGGTGCCGCATGTCGCGCAGGGACTCGCGGGCGGCCGCGTTGATGGCCGTGAACTCCTCTGCGACCTCCTCGCTCACTCCTCCGCCGATCCGGTAGGGCGCGCTGGCGGCCTGTACGGCGATCACCGACATGTGGTGGGCCACCACGTCGTGCAGTTCCCTGGCGATCCGCGCCCGTTCCTCGAGGATTCGGCGCCGCCCCAGCTCGTCGGCGACGCGTAAGGTGGCCAGCCGCCTCATGCGCCTCGCATGGCCGAGGACCACGGCCAGCAGCAGGGCCAGTGTCCAGGCCAGCAGCCCTCTGGACAGGCGGTCCGGCGCCATGTCCTGCGGCACGCTCATGGCGATCCCGGCAGCGAGCGTGACGGCGACGGCGACGATCGTCACGCGCCGGGCCGATGACAGCGCCAGCACGTACATGACGGGGAGCTGGGCCAGCGTCTGGTTGAGCAGCCACGGCTGCGGCACGACCGAGCTGCCCAGCGCCAGCCCGAGGCCGGTGAGCAGGGGCATGGCCACCACCATGGCCGACCAGGCAGGCAGCGGCCGGTGCCACGCCATGAGCACGGGTCCGGCGAGCAGGACGGCGGCCGGGGCGGCGAGCACCCCGAACCCGGCGTCCACCGCGTAGAACAGCAGGTTGAAGATCAGGACCGCCGCGGCCAGCGCGGCGAACGGCAGGCGGGGGAGCATCGGCCGGTCTGTGCCCGGCGCCGGAGGCACTCGGACGTACCACCCATCCCTGAGCACCCCCATGAATCCCACCTTATGGGCTGCAAGCCGACGAAGCCGTGGCCGCGGTCCGCCCGCCTGGGTCTCAGAACTCCATGCCGCCGGCGATCGGCGGGTTGAGCCGGGCGAAACCCTCCTGACGCCGGTACGGGAAGTAGGGGTACGCCGCCGTGGTGACGCTGGCCGCGTCCAGCCGGGCCACCTGGTCCGGCGTCAGCTCCCACCCGATCGCCCCCAGGTTCTCCTGGAGCTGCGACTCGTCGCGGGCGCCGACGATGACGGAGGAGACGGTCGGGCGGCGCAGCAGCCAGTTGAGCGCGACCTGGGGGACCGACCTGCCGGTCTCTTCGGCGATCCCGTCCAGGGCGTCCACCACCGCGTACAGCAGCTCGTCGGCCACCGGCGGCCCGAAGGCGGCGGTCCTGTGCAGCCGGCTGCCCTCGGGAAGAGGCTGACCCCGGCGGATGCGGCCGGTGAGGCGCCCCCAGCCGAGCGGGCTCCACACCACCGCGCCGACGCCCTGGTCGCGGCCGAGCGGCATCAGCTCCCACTCGTAATCGCGCCCGACCAGGGAGTAGTAGACCTGGTGCGCCACGTAGCGCGGGTAGCCGTAGCGCTCGGCGGTCGCCAGCGACTTCATGAGGTGCCAGCCGGAGAAGTTGGAGACGCCCACGTAGCGCAGCTTGCCCGCCCTGACCAGGTCGTCGAGCGTGGACAGCACCTCCTCCACCGGGGTCGCCGCGTCGAAGGCGTGCAGCTGGAACAGGTCGATGTGGCCGGTGCCGAGGCGGCGCAGCGCGTCGTCGACCGACCTGATCAGCCGGTGCCGGGAGGTGCCCGCGTCGCCGGGGCCGTCGCCCATGGGCAGCCCGGCCTTGGTGGAGATGAGCGCCCGGTCGCGCCGCCCCTTGAGCGCCTGGCCCAGCACCTCCTCCGACGCGCCGTCGGAGTAGACGTCGGCCGTGTCGAACATCGTCACCCCCGCGTCGAGGCAGATGTCCACCAGCCGCCGGGCCTGCGCCACGTCGGTGTCGCCCCACGCGCCGAACAGCTCGCCCTTCCCGGCGAACGTGCCTGCGCCGAAGCTCAACGCCGGAACCTTGAGCCCGGACGCCCCCAACTGCCGATATTCCATGAAAAATCACTCCTTAACGGGTCTTTCGTCCCCTTAAGGTAGCACGCTAACGGGAAAGCTGTTTCATTATGGATGGGCGGCGTCGATGGAAGGAGAGGGAGGCGAGACAGAGCAGCACGGCCCACACCGCGCAGTAGCCACCGAAGAGAGCGCCACCGCGCTCGGCGAACAGGGCGCCGGCGGTCATGCCGATCGCGCCCGCCGCGGCCATCGCCGCGCACGACCACAGCAGCGCCGCCATGGTCCGGCGCGGCAGCGGCCGCCGGAAAGGAATGAGGGAGGCCAGCACGACGGCGGCCACGAGCAGGCCCGCGGCGGCGTTGGCCCACTGGGCCCGCGCGATCTCGCCGGGCCCGTACTCCAGATAGGTCTCCGGGGCCACGCGCGGGCCGCCGGTCACGCCGATGCGCTCGGCGAGGGCGAAGTGAATCTTGGACGCGACGTAGAGCAGCGTCCAGGAGGCCGCTGCCCAGACGGCCCATCGGCCGGTCCAGGTGATCATGTCACGATCGTGCCGGTCGTCCGGGCAGCGGCGGATCCCCGTGACGAGCGAGCGCCCTCACTCTCACGGGGGAGACGGCTCCTTACGCCTCGATACCGGCCTCCTTGGCGGCGCGGTCGATGGCGGCCAGCTCGTCGTCGCTGAAGTCCAGCCGGTCGACGGCGGCCACGTTCGCCTCGAGCTGCTCGGGGCTGGAGGCGCCGACCAGCACCGACGTGACGCGCGGGTCCCTGAGCGCCCAGGCCAGGGAGAGCTGCGCCACCGTCTGCCCGCGGGAGGCGGCCAGCTCCGACAGCGACCGCACGAACGCCAGCACCTCGGGCGTCACCCGGTCGGGGGTGAGGAAGCGCGCCTCGGCGGCCCGCGAGTCGGCGGGGATGCCGTCGAGGTAGCGGTCGGTGAGCAGGCCCTGCGCCAGCGGCGAGTAGACCACGCAGCCGACGCCCTCCTGCTCCAGCACGCCCAGCAGGCCGTGCTCGATCTTCCGGTTGAGCAGCGAGTAGGACGGCTGGTGGATCAGCAGCGGCGTGCCCAGCTCGCGCAGCAGCCGGGCGGCCTCGGCCGTGCGCTCCGGCGAGAAGTTCGACACGCCCACGTAGAGGGTGCGCCCCGTGCGGACCATGTAGTCCAGCGTGGCGACCTGCTCCTCCAGCGGCGTCCCCTCGTCGTCGCGGTGCAGGTAGAAGATGTCCACGAAGTCGAGGCCGAGCCGGGCCAGCGAGCGGTCGAGCGTGGCGAGCAGGTGCTTGCGCGAGTTGCCCTTGCCGTACGGGCCGTCCCACATGGGGTTGCTGCCCTTGGTGGTGACGACCACCTCGTCACGCAGCGACCGCGGCAGCAGCCGGTTGAACGTCGCCTCGGCGGCGCCGAACGGCGGGCCGTAACGGTCGGCGATGTCGAAGTGGGTGATGCCGAGATCGAGCGCCTTGTTGAAGATGGCGCGCTGGCTGTCGAGGGATTTGCCCCCGCCGAAGTTGTGCCACAGGCCGAGCGACACGGCGGGGAGGAGGAGACCGCTGCGGCCGCACCTGCGGTACGGCTGGCGTTCGTAGTCCAAGGATTACCTTCCTGCGATTCCGGTGAGCGTGACGCCCCGGATGAACGTCTTCTGCGCCAGGAAAAAGATGACGAGGATGGGCAGCATCGACACTAGCGCGACAGCCATCATCTGGTTGTACTGGGTGACGTACTGACCGTTGAACATGCCGAGCCCCTGGGCGAGGGTGATCTTCTCCATCGAGCGCAGGTAGATGGAGTTCTCCAGATACTGGTTCCAGTTGCCCACGAAGGAGAACAGGCAGATCGCCGCGATGGCGGGCCTGGCCAGCGGCAGCATGACGCTCCACAGGATGCGCAGCTCCGAGGCCCCGTCGATGCGGGCCGCGTCGATGAGCTCCTGCGGGATCGTGGTGAAGAACTGGCGCAGCAGGAAGATGTAGAGCGCGACGCCGAAGAACTCCGGCACGACCAGCGGCAGATACGTGTCGACCCAGCCGAGCTTGGAGAACATCACGAACTTCGGCACCAGCGTGATCTCGCGCGGGATCATCATGGTCGCCAGCAGCGCCGCGAACATGAAGCCCGCCGCCCGCGCCCGCAGCCGGGCGAACGCGTACGCCGGCAGGATGCACGAGACGAGGTTGCCCGCCATGGACAGCGCGGTGATCACGATCGTGTTCAGCAGGAACCTGGTGAACGGCAGCGAGCCGGACCAGCCCTTGGCGTAGTTGTCAAAGTTGAAGGAGTCGGGCAGCCACTGCGGCGGGAAGGCCAGGTTCTCCGCGTCCGACTTGAGCGAGGTCGTCACCATCCACAGGAACGGCAGCAGGAACACCGCTGAGCTGATGGCCAGCAGGATGTACGCGCCGGAGCGCCGGATCCGCCTGACGCGCTCGGCCTGCTCCGAGCTCAGGGGCTTGCCGCCCGGCCTGGTGGGGCGCGCGGGCTTGACCGCGGTCTCGACGAGCATCGGCGACCTCATTTGAACTCGTAGTGCACCCAGCGCCTGGCCAGGCCGAACTGGATCGCGGTCACGGCGATGACCAGCGCGAACATCGCCCACGACAGCGTGGCCGCGTATCCCATGTCGAAGTAGACGAACGCGTGCCGGTAGATGTAGAGCCCCAGCACCATCGTGGCGTTGCCGGGCCCGCCCTCGGTCATCACCAGGATGAGCACGTAGCTCTGCAGCGCCGCGATGAACCCGGTCACCACGTTGAAGAAGATGACCGGCGACATCATCGGCACGGTCACGCTCCAGAACCGGCGCCACCACCCGGCCCCGTCGATCTCGGCGGCCTCGTAGAGCGTCTTCGGGATGCCCTGCAGCCCGGCCAGGTAGATGACGATCGTGTTGCCCGCGCCCCACACGCTCATCAGCACGAGCCCGGGGATGGCCCACTCCTGCGAGGCCAGCCAGCCCGGCCCCTCGATGCCGAAGGACGCCAGCACCTTGTTGATCAGCCCGTAGTCGGGGTGCAGGATGTTCAGCCACAGCAGGGCCGTGGCCAGGCCCGACACCACCGACGGCAGGTACATCACGGTGCGGAACAGCCCCTGGAAGCGCAGCGGCTGGTTGAGCAGCAGCGCCAGCAGGAACGTGAACGACACGCCGAGCGCCACCGAGCCGAGGCCGTACTGCACGGTGTTCTCGATCGACTCCCAGAACTCGGGGTCGGTGAACATGCGCTCGTAGTTGGCGAAGCCCACCCACGTCGGCGGCCTCAGCAGGTTCCAGTCCATGAAGCTCAGCACGACGGCGCCGAGGATCGGGCCCGCGCTGAAGAGCACGAACCCGATCACCCACGGCGAGACGAACAGGTGGAAGCGCCGCGCCTCGCGGCGCGCCAGCGTGCTGCGGGCGCTGACGGCGGTCATGCGATCTTGTTCTCGGCCAGTACGGGCGTGACCTTGTCGGCGATCTCCTTCAGCGCGTCGTCGACGCTGATCTTGCCGAGCATCGCGCGCTCCCAGATGGGCTTGGCCGTGTCGACGACCTTCTTGTTGGCCGGCAGCCGCAGCACGCCGTCGTCGGAGGCGTAGTCGGCCAGGACCTCCTTGACCAGCTTCGCCGTCTCGTCGGGGATGCCGACCGCCTTGGCGTTGGCGTCCCAGGCGGACTGCCGGGCGGGCGCGGTGATCTGGCGGAACTTGTAGCCGGAGGACGACAGGAACTCGTGCATGTAGATCCAGGCGGCGTCCTTGTTCTGGGAGGAGGCCGTCATCACCAGCGCGCTGCCCACGGCCGGGGTGAAGCGGCCGGCCGGGCCCTTGGGGATGTGCGTGGCGCCCCACTTGAACGCCGTCTGCTTGGACAGCTCCAGCATCAGCCAGGCGCCGTTGATGAGCATGGCCGCGTGCCCGGTCTTGAACGGGTCGACCTTCTCCAGCAGCTGCAGCTCGGCCAGGCTGGGCACCGCCTTGTCCTTGACCAGCAGGTCCAGCCAGCGCCCCATGGCCTCCCTGGCCTTGGGCTCGTTGATCATCACCTTCGACTCGGCGGCGTCGAGGAAGCGGGCGCCGAACGGCATCAGGAAGACGGCGCTGAGGTCGGGGGCCGGGGTCGGCATGGGGGAGAAGCCGTAGACCTTCTCCGCGCCCGACCCGCTGGTCATCTTCTTCGCCGTCTCGAAGAGCTGGTCGAACGTCCAGCTCTCGTCCGGATAGTCGATCCCGGCCTTGTCGAACAGGTCCTTGTTGTAGAAGAGCAGCTTGGGCGCCATGTCGGTGGGCAGGCCGTACAGCTTGCCGTCGCGCTTGAAGTAGCCGAGCCCGCTCTGCGGGATGTCGTCCAGGTCGAACTCGGGCGTCTTGGCGATGTACTCGTCCACCGGATGCAGCACCTGGTTGGAGATGAGGTTCTGCGTCCAGGAGTAGTGGTTGTAGAGCACGTCGGGCAGCGTGCCGCCGGCGGCCTGCGTCATGTACTTCGTCAGGAACTGGTCGAAGGGCGACGACTCGCGCTTGATCTCGATGTTCGGGTGGCGCTTCTTGAAGAAGAAGTCGAACTGGGCGTTGCGCACCTCGGTGACCGCGTCCGTGGTCATCGCCACCGTGATCGTCACCTTGGACGCCGGGTCGGCCACGTTCGTCTTCGGCCACGTCAGCGAGTTGTTGAGCTGCTCGGCCGCCTCGAACGGCCAGGCGTCGCTGCCCGGCCGGTCGGGGTCGATCAGCTGCGCGCCGGACTTGACCGGAGCCGCGGCCTGCTTCTGCTGCCTGGTGTCCGCGCAGGCGGACAGCACGGGCGCGGTCGCGGCCGCCACCGCCAGGGCCAGCATCCGGCGACGGTTCATCTCCATGGTGGGCCTCTCAAAGGATGAGCTCGATAGAGGTCGGATGTATAAGCGCGCTGATGAGCTGGTCTTGCGGCAGCCCGTGAGGCATGGCCGTACCGTAGACCCGGTAATTAACTTCGTCAAGAATTGAATTGAAAGCGCTTGCAACCTAGGCTCTAGCGCACTGTGAGGAGATCCGGACGCCTTGACCGGCGGCCGTGCCGAGTGTGGGGACGGCTGGTGAGCCGCGATCGACTCCTCCTATCTCTGCATTTTCCTGGAGGGCACGTGCCAAGCTGGACGTTCAGTGACGAGGACCTGGAAGCGGGGCTGACCCTCTCCACCGAGGGCGTGCTCACGCTGGAGGTGCGCCACCGCGGGCGGACGGTGCTGGAGCCGTCCAGGCTGGGGGTCAGGGCCGCCCACGCCGACCTGAGCAAGGGGCTCGCGCTGTCCGGGATGTCCGAACGGCGGGTCGAGGAGACCTACCGGACGGTCACCGGCAAGCGGCGCGAGCACCGCTACGAGGCCGGCGAGTGGACGCTGTCGTTCACCAAGGACGGCCACCGGCTCGACGTGCAGGTCCGCGTCGGCGGGCACGGCGTGGCCTATCGGTACGTGGTGCCGTGGACGGGCCCGGTCACCGTCGTGGAGGAGGCCTCCGAGTACGTCCTGCCGCGCGAGGCCCGCGCGGTCCTGCTCCCGTACGAGAACGGCCGCTGCGACTACGAGGAGATCCACCGGCACGGCAGCGTCGCCGACGCCGAGCCCATCCTGTACGGCTACCCCTCGCTCTTCGAGACCGGCGGCTCCTGGATGTTCGTCACCGAGTCGAACCTGGACAGCGGCTACGCCGGCTCCCGCCTGCTCCTCGACGGGCACACGTTCCGGCTCGACCTGCCCGACCCGTACGTGACCGCCGCCAGCCCGCTCACCACCCCCTGGCGCACGATGATCGTCGGCGACCTGGCCACGATCGTGGAGAGCGACCTGGTCACCAGCCTCGCGGAGCCGTCCAGGGTCGAGGACACCTCCTGGATCAGGCCCGGGGCCGCCGCCTGGTCGTGGTGGTCCGACGGGCCCTCGACGCGCGACCTCGACGCCCAGAAGCGCTGGGTCGACTTCGCCGCCGCGAACGGCTGGCCGTACGTGCTGGCCGACGCCGGCTGGAACAAGGAGTGGATGCCCGAGCTGATCGCCTACGCCGAGGAGAAGGGCGTCGGCGTCTGGCTCTGGTCGCACTGGCAGCACGTGGACACCGAGCTGGAGCACCGCGAGAAGCTCGCGCTCTGGAAGGAGTGGGGCGCCGTCGGCGTGAAGATCGACTTCACCGAGTCCGACGGCCAGGACCGGATGCGCTGGTTCGACTCCATCCTGGCCGCCACCGCCCGGCTCGAACTCATGGTGGTCTTCCACGGCGGCACGATCCCGCGCGGCACCGAGCGGACGTGGCCGCAGTTCATGACCGCCGAAGCCGTCAAGGGCGCCGAGTGGATCAAGCCGAAGCCCGGCAAGCAGCCGCTCTACCAGCCCACGCACTACCTGTCGCTGGCCTTCACCCGCAACGTGCAGGGCCCGATGGACTTCACGCCGTGCACGTTCACCGGCGTGCGCACGATCTCGGCCGGGTTCGAGCTCGCGCTGTCGGTGATCTTCGAGTCCGGCGTCCAGCACTTCGCCGACGGCATCGAGGCCTACGAAGCCCGGCCGGAGGCCCTGCGGCTGCTCTCGGCCGTCCCCACCGCGTGGGACGAGACGCGGCTGCTGTCCGGCGACCCCGCCGACCACATCCTGCTGGCCAGGAGGAACGGCGGCGAGTGGTACGTCGGCGCGGGCGTGTCGGGCGAGGCCCGCACGCTCACCGTGCCGCTCGACTTCCTCGACCAGGGGGAATGGGCGGCCGAGATCTACCGGGACGCCCCGGGCGACCGGATCCTCGCCGAGACGGTCACCGTCTCCGCCGGGGGCAAGCTCGACCTCGCCGTCCCCCCCAACGGCGGGTTCACGCTTCACCTGAGGAGAGAAGACCAATGAACAAGCGCATCGGCGGCGTCTTAGCCGCCCTGGCACTCACCGCCGCCGCCGCACTGCCCGCCGCCACCCCCGCCGCGGCGGCCGCCTGGACGCTGCGCTGGAGCCCGGATCCGGCGGACGACACCGTCGCCGAGGCGTTCGAGGGCATCGAGGACGACCGCTCCGACTCGCACTCCGGCGTCACGCACATCTACGTCTCCGGCGGCGCGTACCGCTTCGACATGCACACCCAGGACCGCGACGGCGACGACCGCCAGCGCAACGAGGTCAAGGGCATGCGGACCGGCGGCAGCTCGTACCTCAAGATCCTCGAGAACGAGACCTGGCGCATCGGTTACCAGCTGTACATCCCGACCTCGCTGGACGCGACCAGCAGCTTCACCCACATCGCGCAGATGAAGGTGCCCGGCTCCGGCGCGCCCCTCTACACGATGTCGCTGCCCATCTCGGGCGGGACCCCCAAGATCAACGTCCGCTACTGGGACGAGGCCGAGCAGACCCACGAGGTCGGTAACACTAACCTGGAGCCGATCCAGGGCAAGTGGCTGGACACGACGTTCGAGTTCAAGGCCTCCGACAGCGGCTACCTGCGCTGGACGCTCAAGGACGGCTCCACCACGCTCGTCGACAAGCGCCTGGACAACACCGACCTGTGGCGGGGCGACGACGAGTACCTGCGGCCCAAGTGGGGCATCTACCGCAGCATCAACAGCTCCGGCCTGCAGAACACCTACCTCCTGGTCCGCAACCTGCAGGCCTACCAGCTCACCGGCGGCGGCAGCACCGACCCGTCCGCGTACGAGGCCGAGCAGGGCTCCTTCAGCGGCACCGCCCGCACCGCGTCCTGCTCCGGCTGCTCGGGCGGCACCAAGGTCGGCTGGATCGGCGGCGGCTCCGGCAACGCGGTCACGCTGAACGTGCAGTCCTCCGCCGCCGGCGCCCGGCAGCTCACGGTGCACGGCCTGGTGAGCGGCACGCGCAGTTTCCAGGTCAGCGTGAACGGCGGCGCCGCCCAGACCGTCTCGCTGACCGGCACGGACTGGAACACGCCCGTCTCCAAGACGGTCTCCGTGCAGCTCGGCGCGGGCGCCAACAGCGTCCGCTTCTTCAACGACGGCGCCAGCGCGCCCGACCTCGACAGGGTGACGATTCAGTGAGAAGGCACCTGGTGGGAGCCCTGGCGGCGATGGCGCTGCTCCTGCAGACGGCACCCGCCCACGCCGTCGGGGCTCCCCGGTGGGAGACCCGGTGGAACCCCAGCCCGTGGCGCGACGGCGTCAACGCGTTCGAGGCCCTGGAGGACGACCGGCGCGGCTCCCATCCCGAGGGCCTGCCGCACGTGCGCGCCGAGAAGGGCGTGTGGCGGTTCGACGCCCACCTGGAGGACCGCGACGGCTCCGACCGCATGCGCAACGAGGTGCGCGGCATGCGGGCCGCCGGCGGCACCCCGTTGGAGATCCGCAAGGACGAGACCTGGCGGATCACGTACCAGATGTACATCCCGGACACGCTCGACGCGACCACGAACTTCACCCACATCTGGCAGCTGAAGAACTCCGACGTCGGCACGCCGATCGCGCAGATCTCGCTGCCGGTCGTGAACGGCGTGCAGAAGATCGCGGCCCGCTACTGGACGCTGGAGGACAACAAGTCGCACGACTTCGCCACGGCCGACCTGGAGCCGATCCAGAACAAGTGGGTCACGACCACCATCGAGTTCAAGTCCGGCGACGCCGGATACATGCGGTGGGCCTTGCGTGACGGCTCGCGGACGATCGTGGACCAGAAGGTCGACGACATCGACCTGTGGTGGACGCAGGAGCAGTACAACCGGCCCAAGTGGGGCATCTACCGCAGCATCAAGAGCGCCGGGCTGCAGGAGACGTACCTGCTGGTCAAGGACCTGAAGGCGGAGCAGCTCGGGCCGGCGACGCCGCCGGTGAAGCTGCCGCCGCCGGATCGCGGCCCGGGGACGTACGAGGCCGAGCGGGCCGGCAACGTCTTCGAGGGCGCCGCCGAGCCCGCCTACTGCGCCGTCTGCTCCGGCGGGCGGAAGGTCATCCTCATCGGCGGCAACGTCTACGACTACGCCGTGGTCAGGGGCGTGCTGTCGGAGACCACCGGGACGCGGCAGCTGACCGTGCACGCGCTGGTGGACGGCTCCCAGTCGTTCTCGGTCAGCGTGAACGGCGGCGACGCGATCCAGGTGCCGATGACCGGCACCAAGGACACGGTGACCACGGCGACGGTGCCGGTGGACCTGGTGGCCGGGGTCAACACGATCCGCTTCTTCGGCCTGACCGCCCGCGGACCCGAACTCGACAAGATCGTCATCAGGTAGGTGGACCATGGCACATGACCTCAGCAGGCGGGCCGTGCTCGCGGCGGGCGGCGCGCTGGCGCTGTCGGCCGCGGGTGCGATACCCGCGGGCGCCTCGACGATCTGGCAGTCCCGCCTGGTGCGCTACGACCGGTGGGGGCGGCTGGCGTACGAGCAGGACGCGGAGGGCAACCGCGTCCCCGACTTCAGCCACGCCGGCTACCGCAACGGCGAGCGGCCGATCCCGCACGTGCCCGTCGTCAAGACGATCCGCCCGATCGAGGGCGACAACACCGCCCACGTCCAGGCGGCGCTCGACGAGGTGGCCGCGCTGCCCCGCGCGCGGCGCGGCGCCCTGCTCCTGCTGCCCGGCCTCTACCCGGTGGCGGGCACCCTGTACGTACGGGCGAGCGGCACGGTCCTGCGCGGCTCCGGCGACGGCGAGGACCCGGCGGCCAACACGATCATCAAGGCCACCGGGAACAACCCGAAGGACCGCGACGTGATCGTGGCCGGCGGCGCGGCGGGCGGCGGCTGGACGGGCGAGGTCCCCGGCACCCGCACCGACATCACCACCGACTTCGTGCAGGTGGGCGCGCGCGAGTTCGCGGTGGCCGACCCGGGCCCGCTGCGGCCCGGCGACAACATCGTGATCACCCATCCCTGCACCGAGGAGTGGCTGAAGGCGATCGACTACGGCGGCCACGACGTGGGGCCGCCGTGGAAGGTGGGCGAGCACCCCCTCATCTACAACCGTTACGTACGCGAAGTATCCGGAAATGTCGTGAAAATCGATGTCCCGGTCTTCAACCACCTCGACCGCGCCCTGTCCCCGTCGTTCCTCTACCAGTGGGACCGGGCCGGGCTGGTCACCCAGGTGGGCGTGGAGCGGCTGCGCGTCGACATCGAGTACCACGGCGACCCGGAGCAGGACGAGGACCACGCCTACAACGCGATCGTCCTGCTGCGCACCGAGGACTCGTGGGTGCGCGACTGCACGATGCTCCACTTCACCCAGGCCGGGGTGGCCACCCAGGAGACCACCCGCGCCACGGTCGAGAACTGCCGGGCCGTCGATCCGGTCAGCATCGTGACGGGGAGCAGGCGCTACAACTTCAACACCTACGTCTACTCGCAGCAGGTGCTCTTCCGCGACTGCTACGCGTACAAGGCCAGGCACGCGTTCGTCTCCAACGGCCACAGCACGGTCTCGGGCGTGGTGTTCCTGCGCGGCACCTCCGAGTACGCGCTCAACTCCAGCGAGGGCCACCGCCGGTGGTCGCAGGGGCTGCTGTTCGACGGTCACAAGGACGTCGACCCGCACTACGACTACACGCTCGGGCTGTACAACCGCGGCCGGTACGGCACCTCGCACGGGTGGTCGGCGGCCCACTCGGTGGCCTGGAACTGCGACGTGTCCACCAGCAGGCTCATCGTGCAGAAACCGCCGACCGCCCAGAACTACGCGATCGGCTGCCACGGCACGATCACCGGCGACGGGCCGTTCGCGCAGCCGGCCGGCTACATCGAGGGCGCCAACCAGCCCGGCCTCCTGCCGCCCTCGCTCTACCAGGCGCAGCTGCTGGACCGCCTGCGCCGGTGACGAAGACCGGGCGCAGCCGCCGACTGTCCGGGCGCTTGAGCGGCTGCGCCTGCCACCTCACGACTGGCGGGCGCTCGAGCGGTTGCGCCTGCCACTTCACGACTGGCGGGCCAGGCGGAGCAGGCCGCCCTCCGGGACGTCGATCTGGGCGATGCCGGGGCGCAGGGGCAGGTCGCCCTCGGTGACGGTCCGGCCGCGGCAGTCGAGGATCGTGGCGTGGGCCGTACCCGAGCCGGGCACCCGCAGCAGCACGTCGGTGGAGGCGTCGCCGTTGGCCAGCCAGAGCGTGCCGGTGGCGGGCACGGCCACCGGCATCGGCGCGTAGCGGGCCGTGATCACCGTGTCGCCCGAGCGGGCCGTGACCTGCGGGTAGCCCAGGTCGGGCCGGGCGGGCTCGAAGGAACCGCGCTGCAGCGCCTCGGCGTGCTCCCGGAAGAAGCCCAGCCAGAACCGCAGCACCTCGCGCTGCCCGGGCGTCTGCGCGGTCAGGTCCACCGAGATCTGCGGCACCGCGAAGAGCACGTTGAGGAGCTGCGTGGCGACGTGCTCGGGCCGCTCGTCCGGGTGCCACATCAGCATGTCCGCGTGGACGGCCAGAGGGCCCGCGATCAGCCGCAGGTCCACCGTGCGCTGCCGGTTGTGGGCCGGGCTGAGCGGGCAGTCGGAGGCGCGCACCATCGTGGCGTACGGCCACAGGCCCGGGCTCACGTACGGCTGCCGCAGCTCGACCAGGCAGTCGCGGGGCAGCTGCGCCAGGAGCCGGCGCACGCCCTCGTTCACCGTCCGGCAGTCGGCCTCGGGGCCGGGCTCGGGCGGGTCCTCCACGGCGAACTGGTCGATGAAGTCGATCTTTAGGCCGTCCATGCCCCACTCCGTGACCGCCCGGGTGAGGTGGCCGGCGATCAGGTCGCGGACGTGCGGGTAGCGGGGGTCGACGACGGCGGCGTTCATGTGCTCCTTGTACGCCAGCGTGTACCCCCACACGCGCTCCCAGAGCGCCGTGTGGCGGCCGACGAACGGCAGGGCGTACCAGAGCAGGTAGGCCAGCCCCTCGCCCCGCACCGTGGCCACGTGTCCCGAAATATCGGGGAATGCGGTGGGGGACGGCTCCCACTCGCCGACATAGCCGTACCCGCGCCCCCGGTCGTCGCTGTGCCAGCCGTCGTCCACGATGATCGCCTCGCAGCCCAGCCCGGCCGCCGGCCCCGCCTGCCGCTCCACGCTCTCGGCGCTGACGTGCTGCTGCATGGCGTACCAGGTCGAGTACGCGGGCATCCGCGCCGCCCGCGGCACGTCGGCGACCGGGCCGTGCAGCGCGCGCCACCAGCCGGCCACCTCGGCCAGCGTGGTCGCGAAGTGCCGCCGGGTCAGGTCGAGCCGCAGCACGAGCCCCGTGTCCGGCTCGGCCTCGTGCTCCACCCAGAACCCGAACTCGCCGGTCTCCTCCACCACCCCCGTACGCGTCCGCACGGGCCTGACCACCTCGCCCGCGGCGAAGGTGCACAGCGCCACGTCACCGGCGCCCACCAGGCAGCCGACGGGCGCGTTCTTCTCCAGCGCCGCCGTGCGCGGGCGGCGCCAGAACGGCGGCAGCCCCCGGTGCTCGCCGCCGTCGGCGGCCCAGAACGCGGTCGCGTCCACGCACGGCACCCGCCAGGCCACCCGCACGTCCGCGCTCCGGTCGGGGACGACGCGCAGCTCCAGGACGCCCGGGGACGGCTCGGCGGCCGTCCAGGTGAGCACGGCCGCCGCCGAGCACTCGAACTCCAGCCCCGCCGCCTCGACGCGCACCTCCTCCGGCTGCTCGAACGCTCGATCGTGCGGCTGCCAAATCCCGGGCGCTGCGGTCACTCAATCCCCCTGTTCATGGCCTCACTTCGTGAGGCGTCTCGGTCGCTGGGACCCGCTGCCTTCCCTCGTCGCTCCGGTCGCTTCGCTCCCTGCGCTCCTCAGTCCAGGCAGCGGCGCTCCCTCGAGCGTGAAGTGCTGCTGGATGGCGACCGCGGCGGCGCCGCGGGCCCACTGCTCGAACGATCGCGGGCGCAGCAGCAGGCGGCAGTCGGCCGCCGCGCCGAACGCCTGGGCCGCGAACGACCGGTTGAGCTGCTCCTCGAACAGGCCGTACGAGGCCAGCCCCGGCACGTCCCCAGTCACGATGATCCGCTCCGGCCCGAACAGGTTGGCCATCGCGGCCATGGCCAGCCCGATCGCGTGCCCCGCGCGGGCGAACACCTCGCGCACCGCCGGATCGCCCGCGTGGGCGGCGTCGATGGCCGCGTCCACCGTCAGGGACGCGTCGCCGGACGCCGCGCGCGCGGCCGCCAGCAGGGGCGCCGTGCCGGCGATGGCCTCCACGCAGCCGCGCCCGCCGCAGTGGCACTCGGGCTCGTCACCCCCGACGGGAATGTGGCCGATCTCCCCGGCCACCCCGTGCGCGCCGGCCACCACCCGGTCGTTGACGACCAGCCCGCACCCTATCCCCACCCCCACCGTGACCAGGGCGAACGACGACGTGCCCACCCCGTCGCCGAACCACTGCTCGGCCACGGTGAGCGACTTGACGTCGTTGTCGATCGTGACGGTCAGGCCGGTGGCCTCGGCGGCCAGCCGCGCCAGCGGCACCTGGTGCCACTGCAGGAAAGGGGAGTAGCGCACCACCCCGTGGGCCTTGTCCACGTCGCCCGACACGGCCAGGCCCAGCGCGTGGCAGCGCTCGCCGTAGGCCGGGTCGGCGGCCAGCAGCTCGGCGACCAGCCCGGCCAGCGCCGCGACCACGCCCTCGGCCGACGTCGTGGCCAGCGGGTGGTGCGCCGAGACCAGCGGCTGCGCGCGCAGGTCGGTGACCACGCCGATGAGCTCCTCGTGGGTGATCTTCACCCCGCAGAAGAACTCCCGCTCCGGCCTGATGGACAGCGGGCTGGCCGGGCGGCCCGCGCCCGGCGCCGTACGCTCGGTGGCCTCCAGCTCCTCCAGGTAGCCCGCCTCGATGAACGGCCGGGCGGCCTTGGTGACGGCCGCGGACGACAGCCCGCTCCGCTTGGCGATCTCCACCCGGGAGACCGGCCCCTGCGTCAGCACCATGGTGAACACGGTGGCCGCCGCGGGAGTCGAGGTGAGCCGAGGGTGCATGAGTGCAATAGTAGCAGTAATTAACTTCGTCAAGAATTGAATTCGAGCGGGGTCGTCCCTAGGCTCCCGGTCATGCGATCAGTGACCTTCGACGCCTCCAGCCGCAGGTGGCTGCTGCGTACCCCGGGCACGAGCTACGTCGTCGCCCTCGCGGACGACGACGCCCCCCGCTGCCTGCACTGGGGCCCCGCGCTGACCGCCGAGCAGGCCGCCAGCCTCCCCGGCCCCGCCGCGTCCGGGGCCAGCAGCTTCGACAGCACGGCGGGCGAGGAGGAGCTGGTCTCCGAGGTGGGGGCGCGGTTCGAGACGCCGTCGCTGCAGGTGGTCCTGCCCGGCGGCGACCGGGGGATCGAGTGGCGGCACGACGGCCACGACGTGGATGGGGGCCACCTGACGCTGCGCTTCTCCGACCGCCGCCATCCGCTCCAGGTCGAGCTGCACTACCGGGTGCGCGAGGACAGCGACGTGATCGAGCGCTGGACCGTGCTGCGGCCGCGGGTGCCGGTGACCGTGCTGCGGTGCGACTCGGCGGCCTGGAGCGTTCCGGCGCTGGACGGCTACCGGCTAAGCCACGTCACGGGCGGCTGGAGCTCGGAGCACGCGCTGAGCCGTACCGAACTGGCCGTGGGGGAGACGATGCTGACCAGTCGGCGCGGGCTGAGCAGCCACCACGCCAACCCCTGGCTCATGATCGACGGCGGCGACGCGGGCGAGCGGCACGGCGAGGTGTGGAGCTGCGCCCTGGCCTGGAGCGGGAGCTGGCGCGTCACGCTCACCCGCACGCCCTCCGGGCGGGCGAGCTGGACCGGCGGGTTCGGCCACGAGGGCCTCACCTGGCGGCTGGAGCCGGGCGAGGAGTGGGTGACGCCGGTGTTCGCCGGCGTGTACGCGCCCGACGGGTACGGCGAGGCCAGCCGGCGCTGGCACGACCACATCGCCAGGCACGTGCTGCCCCGGCCGGACGAGCCGCGCCCGGTCGTCTACAACGCCTGGGAGGCCGTCGGGTTCGACGTGAACGAGGCCAACCAGCGCGACCTCGCGCGGCTGGCCGCCCGGGCGGGCGCGGAGCTGTTCGTGATGGACGACGCCTGGTTCGGCGGGCGCACCGGCGACAGCGCGGGGCTCGGCGACTGGTGGGTCAACGAGGAGCGCTTCCCCGACGGGCTGGGCCCGCTCATCGACGAGGTGCACCGGCTCGGCATGCGCTTCGGCCTGTGGGTCGAGCCCGAGATGGTCAACCCCGACAGCGACCTCTACCGCGCCAACCCCGACTGGGTCCTGCACATGCCGGGCCGCTCCCGCACGCTGCTGCGCAACCAGCTCGTGCTGAACTTCGCCCGGCCCGACGTCGCCGACTGGGCGCACAAATGGCTGCACAAGCTGGTCTCCGAGCACGCCGTCGACTTCCTGAAGTGGGACTTCAACCGCGCCTTCACCGAGGCCGGCCGGCCCGGCGACCCGGACCAGGACCGGCTCTGGATCGACCACGTCAGGGCCGTCTACTCGATCATGGACCGGCTCCGCGCCGACCACCCGCACCTGCGCATCGAGGCGTGCGCGGGCGGCGGCGGCCGTACCGACCTGGGCATCCTGGCCCGCACCGACCAGGTGTGGACCTCCGACAACACCGACGCCCACGACCGCATCGCGATCCAGCGCGGATTCAGCCAGGTGTACCCGGCCCGGGCCATGGCCGCCTGGGTGACCGACAGCCCCAACCCGCTCACCGGGCGGGCCGTCCCGCTCCGCTTCCGTTTCCACGTGGCGATGGCCGGGGCGCTCGGGCTCGGCGGCGACCTGGCCCGCTGGAGCGAGGCCGAGCTGTCGGAGGCGGCCGAGCTGGTGGCCGTCTACAAGGACATCCGGCCCGTCGTGCAGTTCGGGCGGTTGTGGCGGCTTCCGTACGGGGTGCAGTACGTACACGGGGACCGGGTGGTGGTGCTCGCCTGGCACGGGCCGGTCGCGTTCGGCACGCCGATCGCCCCGCTGCGCCTGGCCGGGCTCGACCCGGACGGCCGCTACCGGGACGAGGACACCGGTGCGGTGCACCACGGCGCGGTGCTGATGTCGCGCGGCCTGCCCCCGCTGGCCCCCGGGGGCGGCTACACCAGCGCCCTCCTGCGCCTGCGCGCCTGCTGATCCCGCCGGATCATCGGGCGACCTCTCGCCGCAGCTCGTCGAGGGCCTCCTCCATCAGGCGCGGGAGCCGGTCGCCGTGCGCGAGCGCGGCGGACAGGACGCAGGAGACGACGACGGTCGTGTCGCTGTGGACCATCGACACGACCCCTCCGCCGGTGTCGTACGTGGGCGGGACGGCGAAGCAGCCGTCCAGGGGCAGGCTCACCCCGATGACGCTCACCGTCATCCGGCCCGGGAACGCCTTCGGCACGAGCCACCTGACCAGCCGGAACACCGCCGCCGGGGCCCTGACGGGATAGCGGTCGCGCCGGTAGACGGCCATCCGCTCGAAGCTCGTCTGCTCCATGACCCCGCGCAGCCGCTCGCGCGCGGCAGGCTCGGCGCAGGGCAGGACGACCGGCATGGTGGTCACCCCGTTGCCCAGGCCGCCGTCGCGCAGGCGGCCGTTCAGGTTGAGCGGGAAGGAGACGGTCGTGCCCCGGCGGCCCGCCTTCCGCCAGTGGGCCGGGTTCCAGGCCCGCAGGGCGCCGGCCAGCACGGCCAGGCCGACCTGCGGGACGCTCGCGCCGGTCGCGGCGGCGATCTCGCGGAAGGCGGCGAGGTCGAGCCGCAGGAAGAACGTCCGCACGCCCGCCCGCGCCCCGCCGGTCCTCCCCGGAGGCGGCCTGAGCCGCGCCGACGGAGCCGCCAGCCGGGCCGCCGTGGCCAGCAGCCGCATCCGTGCCCTGGCCGGCGCCCGCACCGCCACGTCCTGATCGGGCGCCGGGACGGTCCTGCCCAGCAGCACGGCGCGCGTCGCGATCCGGGCCGCCCCCATGCCGTCCTGGAAGGCGTGGTGTACGCGGTAGCACAGGAGGTGCTCGTCCGGGGCGTACCCGTGCACGACCATCAGGCTCCACAGCGGGTGCTCGGGCAGCAGCCGGTTGGCCCTGACGGCGTCCACCACGGCCGCGCCCACGTCACGCCCCGGCGCCACCCGGTACTCCACGACGTGGCAGGCCGGGTCGAAGGCCGGATCCGGCTCCCACCCCCCGCGGGCCAGCCGGTAGGTCAGGACCGGCGCCCGCGCGGCCGACTCGGCGACCAGCCGCCGCAACTCGCCGGAGTCGGGCGCCGGGCCGGGCCGCCGCGCCGCGAGGGCGAGGTGCAGCCGGTGGTCGCGGGCGGAGCCGACCTCGCCGAGAAAGAGGCGGTCCGGCCCTGTCAGCGGTACCGCCATGGGCTAGCCGGCCGTGTGCCGCGCGAGGTACGAACGGTGCGCCAGCCGGGCGACGTCGCCGACCGTCATCTCCATCGTGAAGTCGGACGGGTCGATGTCCAGCCCGTGGCCGCCCAGCGCCGCCCGCAGTTCGAGCAGGCTCATGCTGTCGGACTCGAGATCGTCCACGAGCGTCGTCCGCGGGGTGACGGTCGCCGGGTCGACGACGTAGATCTCGGCGCAGTACCGGCGTACGAGCCGCAGGATGTCTTCCTCGGACAAGAGCCTCGCCTTTCCGTGGGGGGTCCGTCGGGGGTCCCAGCATGTCGGCGAGGGGGAGGCCGGGGCGGCGGCGGAGTCCTCGTGTCCGGTCAAGAACGGCCCTGGACTGGTCGATCGGCGCGCTGAGCCGGGCGGCGCCCGGCCCGCGCATGAGCGCGACCCGGCCGATGCCTCGGGCAAGGCCGGGAGCAGGTAAAACGGGGGTGTGCGATTCGGCGTGCGGCAGTTTGAGCTGTCCCTGATGCACCGGATGCGCGATCTCAACCCCGACCGGGTCGAGGACGCGCTCCGGGTCATGGGCGCGACCAGGGCGGAGCTGCGGGCCGCGCACGCCCAGTGGACGCGGATGCTCCACTCGCCGAGGGCGCCGAAGACGCTCCGGCCGCTGCTCGGCCGCCCCGCGTACGAGGGCACGACCGCCGTGGGCAGCCTGACCTGCGGCGTGTCCCGCTGGGCCCTGCCGTCCTGGCCCGGCCTGGAGTTCGAGGTCCTGTACGGCCCCGGCGGCGAGACGTGGAACCAGTGGTTCGTCCGCCCCGGGGACCCCAGAATGCTGTCCTTCGCCGAGCTGGCGCCCTGGAGCTGCGTGGTCGCCGACGTCGCCGCGAGCTTCCCCGGCGCCGTCCACCAGGAGGGCCAGGCCCCGCACCATTGGGCGGTCGACTTCGGCCACGGCGGCGCCGCCTACCGCGCCCGGTTCGTCTACGGCCTCTGCCAGCGGATCGACGCCGTGCGGCCCGAAGATCCGGCTGGAAAGCTCCGATGATCGATCGCATGATGAGGGTCCGGGTTTCCTGAGGAAGAAAAGGTGACAGAACATGCTCCGTGCCCTCGCCGTGTCCGTGGCCGCCGGGATCCTCTCGTTGGGAGGACCGTCCCCGGCTGAGGCGAGCG
Source organism: Nonomuraea angiospora (assembly GCF_014873145.1). NCBI lineage: Bacteria > Bacillati > Actinomycetota > Actinomycetes > Streptosporangiales > Streptosporangiaceae > Nonomuraea > Nonomuraea angiospora. The sequence continues at coordinate 12,807,390 of NZ_JADBEK010000001.1, forward strand.
TCACCTGCCCGCCGGAGGGGGCCGTCTGCCAGGAGGTCCGCGGGGTGCCCGGTGACCACTACTACTGGTTCACGATCGAGCCCGCGCCGACCACGGCCGCCTTCACCTTCACCGTCAACGGCTCTCTCACCCCCGGCTCCCTCACGACGACCGTCGCCGGCACCACGCTGGAAGGCGACTTCCGGCCCGCCCTGGTGCTGGTCAGAGGGGACCGGGTGTGCATGCGCGCCGGCAGCCTGAGCGGCGAGTACTGCGCCACCACGCCCTAGCCCGGACGTTCTTTACTGGTCTGTACAAAATCCGGTAGCCTCCTCCCATGGGCAGGCCACGGGAGTTCAGTGATCGGGCGGTCGTCGACGCCGCCATGGAGGTCTTCTGGGAGAAGGGGTACGAGGCGACCTCCACCCAGGACCTGTGCGAGCGCACCGGGCTCGGGCGCGGCAGCCTCTACAACGCCTTCGGCAGCAAGCACCGCCTCTATGAGGAGGCGATCCGCCGCTACGCCGAGACCAGGGCCGAGGCGCAGCTGGCGATGCTGGCCGAGCAGGGGTCGGTGCGCGCCCGGCTCAGGGACCTCATGCTCGGCGTGATCGACGCCGACATGGCGGACCCGGGCCGGCGCGGCTGCCTGGCGCTCAACGCCGCCTCCGAGTCCAGCGGGCGCACCGAGGCGGTCGCGGGGCTGGTGCGGCGGCAGTTCACCGACCTGGAGCAGGCGCTCCAGCGGCTGGTCGAGATCGGCCAGAGCACGGGCGAGCTGTCGTCGGACCGGCCGCCGCGGCAGGTGGCGCGGGCGTTCCAGAGCGCCTACTACGGCCTGCGCGTGCTCGCCAAGGTCACCGACGACCGGGCCGCCCTCCTCGACGTCGTCGAGGGGGCCGTCGCCGCCCTGTAGCAGACCCGGCCGCGGTCCATGGAGCCGCGGCCTTTTTGCCGCCCAGATTTTGTACTGATCTGTAAAGAAGGAGAGCGAAGCTCGATGAGACTCAGTGTGCCGTCGCTGATGTGGTGCGTGTTCGGGATAACGACCGGCGAGTTCGTCATCGCCGGCATCCTGCCCGGCATCGCCACCGACCTGGCCGTCTCGATCCCGGCCGCCGGGCTGCTGGTGACGGCGTACGCCATCGGGATGATCGTCGGCGGGCCCGTGCTGACGGCCCTCACCGCCCGTTTCCCGCGCAAGCCGCTCATCCTGGTGCTGCTCGCGATCACGATCGCCGGGAACCTGGCCTCCGCGCTCGCCCCCTCGTACGGCGTGCTCTTCGCCGCCCGGATCGTCACGTCGCTGGTGACCTCCACGTTCTTCGCCAACGCGATCGTCATCGCGGTCTCCACCGCCGCGCCGGGCAAGCAGGCGTCCACCGTCTCCAAGCTCGTCTTCGGCATGAACCTGTCGATGATCCTGGGCGCGCCGATCGGCACGTTCATCGGCGACGACCACGGCTGGCGGGCCACGTTCCTGGTGGTCGCGGCGTGCTGCGCGGCCGGGTTCGCGCTGGTCGCCCGGCTGGTGCCGGACGTGCGCGAGCCGTCCGGCGAGGGCTCGGCCCTGAGCGAGCTGCGCGTCCTGCGCGAGCGGGACGTGCGGCTGGCCATCGCGGTCACGGCCGTGGGCAACGCGGGGCTGCTCATGGTGTTCACCTTCTTCGCGCCCCTGGTCACGGACGTCAGCGGCTTCGCCGGCGGCGCCGTGGCGGCCCTGCTGCTGGTGTACGGGGTGGGCGCGGCCGTGGGCAACCTCCTCGGCGGCCGGCTGTCGGACCGGGCGCCGATGGCCGCGCAGCTCGGGCTGCTGGGCGTGCTCGCGGCGGTGCTCGTCCTCATGTGGGCGGGCAGCGGCAGCACGGCGATGACGGCGGTCATGGTGTTCGTGCTGGGCGCGGCGGGGTTCGCGGTCATCCCCGGCATGCAGGCGCGCGTCCTGGCCACCGCCTCGGCCGCGCCCACCCTGGCCATGGCGGTGAACGCCTCCGCCTACCAGCTGGCCGCCGCCTTCGCCGCCTGGCTCGGCGGCCGCGTCATCGACGGCGGGCTCGGGCTGCGCTCCCTCTACGTCGTGGGCGCCGCGGTCACGATGGCGGGCATCGCGGTCAGCGCGTACGCCTGGCGTCGCTCCCGCGTCCCGGCCTGAACCCCGCGAAGGCGGCGTGGACCGCGTCGGCGATCTGGCGCTGGATCGGGTCGGCCTCCGGCCCGAACAGCAGGTCGTCCACCCGGGACACCACGCCGGTGGCCGCCTCGAGCAGGCGCGCGCCCTCGGGCGTCAGCTCGATCGTCGACGCCGACCCGGCGCGGGCCGTGCTGTCGCGTGCCAGCCCCGCCGCGACCAGCGCCTTCACCGCGGTGTGCACGCTCTGGACCGTCGTGCCCGACATCCGCGCCAGCTCGCTGAACGACACCCCGGGCACGCCGGATATGTGACCGAGCAGGCCCAGCCGGCTGACCGTGAGGTCGAGTGGGGCCAGGGCGGCGGCCAGCTCGGTCTCGATCCGGCGCGCCAGCGTGAGCAGGACGATCGAGGGGCTGGTCACGGGAGGACCGGGGCGATCGGCGTTCTCGGTGGTCACCCCACCAGTCTCCCGCACCGGCGGCGACGGCCGCGAGCGCACCCGCGGGAGTGGGAATCACCCGGAGGGACGGTACTGGGCGGACGCGCGGGAGGGTGCGATGACCGATTCGGCGATGGTGCGGTTCTACCAGGACAACGGCTACCTGCTGGTCAAAGGGCTGCTCGGTGCGGCGGAGGCGCGGGCCTACCGGGAGGAGTGCCACGCGGTGCTCGGGCGGCTGCGCCCGAGCGACCCCACGTGGGGGAGCGCGCGGGAGATCGGCGGGGCGGGGACCGAGCTGCGGCACTGCCACGACGCGCAGTTCCACTCGGCCGCCTTCGCCCGGCTCATGGTGGACCCGCGCTTCACCGACGTGGCGGCGGCCCTGATGGGCTCGGAGAACGTGCAGCTCCACCACACCAAGATCTTCGTCAAGCCCGCCGAGAAGGGCTCGCCGTTCCCCATGCACCAGGACGCCGCGCACTTCCCGCACACCCGCCACACGGTCGGCGCGGCGATCTTCCACTTCGACGCCGCGCCCGAGGAGAAGGGGTGCGTGCGCGTGGTGCCGGGCAGCCACAGGAACGGGCCGCTGCCGCACCTGGAGGAGGGCGGGTGGCACCTGCCGCTCCGGGAGTGGCCGCTGGAGGCCGCGGTCCCGGTCGAGGCGGAGGCGGGGGACGTGCTGTTCCTCAGCTATCTCACCGTGCACGGGTCCGGGGTCAACCGGGCGGACGAGGCGCGTACGACCCTGCTCATCCAGTACCGCGACCCCGAGGACCAGCCCGCCGACGACGTCCACCGCTCGCGGGGCCAGGGGATGATGCTCCGCGGCATCGACCCGACCGGCTGATCGCCCGCTATTGCAATCTTCTTGCAACAGCTAGTCTTTCGCTCTAAGGTCGCCTGCATGAGGCGGAGATTGGCACTGTTTGCGGCGATTGTCGTTGGATTAGCGGGATGTTCGGTCCCCTCACAGCCCTCGCAGTCCGCGCAGGACACGGTCGTGCTCGGGCTGGGGTCCGAGCCCGACTCGCTCAACCCCGTCCTCGGTTACGCGCCGGACGGCGGGGCGCTGATGTTCGACGGCCTGGTGCGGCGCACGCCCGACCTGAAACTGGAGCCCGCGCTGGCCGAGTCCCTGCCCGAGGTGGAGGGGAAGCGGGTCACCTTCACCCTGCGCCAGGGGGTCACCTTCCACGACGGCAAGGCGCTGACCAGCGCGGATGTGGCCTACACCTATGAGCAGGTGCTGAAGGTCGCCAACAACTCGCCGATCCGGGGCGACTACGCCGCCGTCGAGAAGGTGGAGGCCCCCGGCCCGCGGACAGTCGTCTTCCGCCTCAGGTACCCGTACGCGCCCATCCTGCAGCGGGCCACGCTCGGCATCGTCCCCGAGGGGTCCGACGTGTCCGGCACGCCCGCCGGCACCGGCCCGTACGCGCTCGTGTCCTGGAGCAAGGGCGACAAGATCACGCTCAGGGCCAACGACCGCTATTGGGGCGCGGCGCCGGAGATCAAGAAGCTGGTGCTCGCGTACACCTCCGACGACAACGCGCGGGCGACCAGGATGGCCGCGGGCGAGTTCACCGCCACCGAGCTGCCGCCCAAGGCGGTCGCCCGGTTCAAGGGCCAGCCGGGCATGACGGTCCACGAGGTGCCGACCGCCGACTACCGGGGCGTGATGTTCCCCCTCGACCAGCCCGTGACCGGCGACCTGGCCATCCGCAAGGCGCTCGGCCTGGTCGTGGACCGCGCCGCCATGGTGTCCGCGATCCTGGCGGGCTCGGGCGGCCCCGCGTTCGGGCCGGTCGCGCCCGGCACCGACTGGCACAACCCCGCCGTGAACGGCTCCGCCGCCCCCGACCGGGCCAAGGCGGTGGCGACGCTGGAGGCCGCCGGCTGGAAGGCCGGCGCGGACGGCATCAGGGCCAAGGGCGGCACCCCGGCCGCCTTCACGCTCATGTACCCGGCGGGCGACTCGCTGCGCAAGGAGCTCGCGCTGGCCGTCGCCTCCGACGCCAAGCAGGTCGGCATCGACGTGCGCCTGGCCGGGCTCGACTGGGACGCCATCGACCGGCGCATGTCGAAGGACGCGCTCATCATGGGCTTCGGCAGCCCGTACGACCCCGACTACACCAACTACGAGCTGTTCCACTCGTCCTTCGCCGGCCAGGGCTACTTCAACCCCGGCCGCTACCGCAACCCCGACGTGGACCGGCTGCTCGACGCGGGCCGCGGCACCTCCGACCGGGCCGCCCGCAAGAAGGCCTACGACGAGGTGCAGCGGCGCATCAGCGACGACGCCGTCTGGCTGTACCTGGTCTACCTCAAGCACACCTACGTCGTACGCGGGGACTGGAGCGGCCTCACCCCGGGCGTCGAGGCGCACGAGCACGCCACCGGCGGCCTGCTCGGCACGGTCGTGAACTGGAAGCCCGCCTCGTGACCTGGGTCAGGATCGTGGCCTGGCGGCTGGCGTTCGCCGTGCCGCTGCTGCTGGCGGTGACGTTCGGGATGTTCGCGCTGGCCAAGGCGTCCCCCTTCGACCCGGTACGGCAGTACCTGGGCGAGCGGGCGATGGTCGCCAGCCCGCAGATCATGGCCGAGATCAGGGCGAACTGGGGCCTGGACCGGCCCCTCGCCGAGCAGTACGCCACCTGGCTCGGCAATCTGCTCACCGGCGACCTGGGCGAGTCCAGGTCGCTGCGGCTGCCGGTCGCCCAGGTGATCGGCGAGCGGCTGGGCTGGACGCTGCTCGTCGTCGGCTGCGCGCTCGTCCTGATGCTGGTGGCCGGGCTGGCCGCGGGCACGCTGGCCGCGTGGCGGCGCGACTCGTGGCTGGACCGGCTCGTCACCGGCACGGCGTACACCAACGAGGCGGCCCCGGTCTTCTGGGTGGGCCTGCTGGCCATCTGGGTGTTCTCCGTGACGCTGGGCCTGCTGCCCGCGGGCGGCCTCACCGACGCGGCCTCCGCCACGGTGACGCTGCCCGACCTGCTGCGCCACCTGGTGCTGCCGGTGGCGGTGCTGGCGTTCTCGCAGTCGTCGTGGCTGCTGCTGTTCGTGCGGGAGTCGGTCATCGGCGTGCTGCGGGAGGACTTCGTGACCGGGGCCAGGGCGCGGGGGCTGCGCGAGCGCACCGTGCTGCTGCGGCACGCGCTGCGGTCGGCGCTGCTGCCGTTCGTCACGATCATGGGGGCGCGGGTGCCCGAGCTGGTGACGGGGGCGATCCTGGTGGAGGCGGTGTTCTCCTGGCCGGGCGTGGCGGGCACCACGATCAAGGCGGCGCTGGCGGTGGACTTCCCGCTGCTGGCGGCGCTCACGCTGCTGGCCACGGTCGCCGTGGTGGCCGGCAACCTGCTGGCCGACCTGGCGTACACGCTGGCCGACCCGCGCGTGCGCGTGCTCGGGGTGAGCTGATGACGCGCAACCGCCTGTCGGCGGCGACGCTCGCCGTGCTGGTCCTCGCGGCGGTGCTGGTGCCGATCGCCGTACGGCTCGACCAGCAGCTGGTGGACCTGCGGGCCGCGGGGCTGCCGCCCGCCTGGGCCCATCCGTTCGGCACCGACGAGGTCGGCAGGGACGTGCTGATCCGCTCGATCTACGGGCTGCGCGTCTCGCTCCTGGTGGGACTGGTGGCCGCGGCGGTCAGCGTGACCATCGGCGGCCTGGTCGGGCTCGTGGCGGGCGCCGCCGGCGGGCTCGCGGACCGGGTGCTGATGCGGGTCGTGGACGGCTTCAACTCGCTGCCGCACCTGCTGTTCGGCATCTTCGTCGTGGCCTTGTTCGCGCCGAGCGCCACCGCGGTGGTGGTGTCCGTCGCCGTCACCCACTGGACGACCGCCGCCCGGATCGTGCGCTCCGAGGTGCTCTCGCTGCGCGGCCGGCCGTTCGTGGACGCGGCGATCTCCGGCGGGTCGAGCCGGCTGCGGATCGTGGTCCGGCACTTCCTGCCGAACCTGGCGCCGCAGCTGCTCCTGGCGGCCGTGCTGATGATCCCGCACGCGATCTGGCACGAGACGGCGCTCAGCTTCCTCGGGCTGGGCCTGCCCGCCCACCTGGCCTCGCTCGGGAACATGATCAACGACGGGCAGCGGTCGCTGCTGGCGGGCGACTGGTGGTCCAGCCTCTTCCCCGGGCTGCTGATCCTGCTGCCCACGCTGGCGGTGTCGGGGCTGGCCCAGTACGTACGGGACCGCGCGAACCCGCGCTGGAGATCGGAGCTGGCCCTATGAGATCCGACGCTGCGAGATCCGACGCTGTGAGACTCCGCGTGGACGGGCTGTCGGTACGCTTCCGCATCCCCGGCGCGGTCGTGCACGCCGTCACGGACGCCCGTTTCGAGCTGCCCGCGGGCCGCTGCCTGGCCCTGGTCGGCGAGTCCGGGTGCGGCAAGTCCGTGATGGCGCACGCCCTGCTCGGCCTGCTCCCCGGCAACGCCGCCGTCACGGGCCACGCCTGGCTCGACGTGCCGGGGCAGGACCCGCTGGACCTGGTGGCCGCGTCCGAGAAGACGCTCGCCCGGCGGGTGCGCGGGCGCCTGATCGGCCTCGTCCCGCAGAGCCCGGCCGCCCACCTCACCCCGGTGCGCACGGCCCGCGCCCAGCTCGCCGAGGCCCTGCGCGAGCTCGGCCGCGCCGAGACCCCCGACGCGCTCGCCGAACGCGCGGGCCTGCGCCCGCAGGACCTCGACCGCTACCCGCACCAGCTCTCGGGCGGCATGGCGCAGCGCGTCGCCAACGCCCTCGCCCTGGCCGGCGACCCGCCGCTGATCCTGGCCGACGAACCCACCACCGGCCTGGACCGGCCCCTCGTGGACGCGACCATGGCCGAGCTGCGCCGCCTGTGCGACGAGGGCCGCGCGGTGCTGGTCATCACGCACGACCTGCGCGCCGCCGAGCGGGTGGCCGACGACATCGCGGTCATGTACGCCAGCCGCGTCGTGGAGCGCTCGGAGGCGGGCGCGTTCTTCGCCGGGCCGCGGCACCCGTACGCGCGGGGGCTGCTGGACGCGCTGCCGTCGCGGCGGTTCGTCCCGATCCCGGGCCTGCCGCCCGAGCTGACCCGGCTCCCGGACGGCTGCGCCTTCCGGCCCCGCTGCGCGCTGGCCACGGCCGCCTGCTCGGACCTGCCCGCCACCGACGCGAAAGGGGTGGCCTGCCATCATGCTTGACGCCACCGGGATCACGGTCACCTTCGGCCGTCGCCGCGTGCTCGACGGGGTGTCGCTGTCCGTACGGCCCGGCGAGGTCCTCGGGCTGGCCGGGCCCAGCGGGTGCGGCAAGTCGACCCTGGCCCGCGTACTGGCCCTGCTGCTGCGCCCGTCGGCGGGCACCGTCACCCTCGACGGCGAGCCGGTGACGCGGTGGCGGCACCGGGCCCCGCGGCGCACCTCGATCGGCCTGGTCTTCCAGCAGCCCCGGCTCGCCGTCGACCCCCGCTTCACGCTGCTGGAGGTGATCACCGAGCCGCTGCGCGCCGCACGGCTCCCGCCGGCGCGGGCACACCGGCTGGCCGAGGAGCTGGGGCTGACGCCCGAGCTGTACGGGCGGCGGCCGCACGAGGTGTCGGACGGGCAGCTCCAGCGGGCCTGCGTGGCGCGGGCGCTGGCCCTCGAACCGCGTTACCTGATCTGCGACGAGATGACCACCATGCTCGACGCCTCGACCCAAGCGCACCTGGTCGCCCGGATCGAGGCGTACCGGGAGCGCACGGGAGCGGGGGTGCTGGCCGTCAGCCACGACGCCGAGCTGCTCGACCGCTGGACGGGCGGCAACGTCCGCGAGTGGCGGCCGGAGCCCGCCCGGGTGGAGCGTTCCTAGGAGGCCAGGGCGGCGGTGATGGCCTCCTCGACCGTGTCGTGCACGGGCACGTGGGCCATGATGCCGGTCAGCTCGAAGAGCCGGGCGGGCATGCGCTGGACGGCGGCCAGGTGGACCGCGCCGCCGTCCTTGAGACAGTTGGTGGCGCAGGTCAGCAGGACGTGCAGGCCCGAGCTGTCCATGAACGGCACCTCCGACAGGTCGAACACCAGCCTCCCCGCGGGCGCCGGCTGGACCTGCGCGATGTACGCCTCGAGCTGGGCGCGGTTGCCGGCGTCCATCTCACCGATCACGGCGATCACGGTCACGCCGGGCAGTTGCTGGTGCGCCAGCCTCAGTCGCGGCATCTATGCCTTCACCGCTCTCGCCCGGCTTAAGTTGACCATCAATGAAGGATAATGCGCCGGAGTCGTTGGCGATATCCCGGGTTTTCCCGGACGGCGGCAGCCCTGCCCCCGTCAGTGCCCCCGTCAGTGCCCCCGTCAGTGCCCGTGGCCGTGACCGACGAACGCCGCGGCCGGCCGGCCCGGCGGCACCAGCCCCAGCGAGACGGCCGCCGCGACCCCCGCGACGACGGCGCACAGCGTGAGCCCCGCGACGAAACCTCCGACGCCTCCCGCCGGGCCGGGCACCAGGCTCGACGCGGCGACCGTCGAGACGACCGCCACGCCGATCGAGCCGCCGAGCTCGTGGAAGGTGTTGATGACGCCGGAGGCCACGCCGTTCTCGCCGGGCGGGATGTTCGCCATGGTCGTCGTGGTGGCCGTCACGAACGCCGGCCCGATGCCCAGCGCCGCCAGGACGAAGCCGGGCAGCAGCGTGGTGTACGCGCTCGCGTCCGGCGAGATGCGCGTCATCAGCGCCGCGCCCGCCGCGGTCAGCACGAAGGACGCCACCGCCACGGGCCGCCCGCCGAGCCTGCCGAGGAGATGCCCGCCGGCCTGCGCCCCGACGGTGATCGCGATCGCCACGGGCAGGAAGAGCAGGCCCGTCTCCAGCGCGCTGAACCTCAGCACGTGCTGGAGGTAGAGCGAGCTGAGGAAGAACAGCCCCAGCATCAGCCCCGTCGCCACCAGCATGACGAACGTCCCCGAGATCACCGGCCGCCTGGCCAGGGTCTCGGCGCGCATCAGCGGTGAGCGTACCGACCGCTCGACCACCACGAACAGGACGTACAGCAGCACCGACCCGGCCAGCGGCAGCACCGTGCCCGCCGCGCCCCAGCCGGCGTCGCCCGCCGTCACCAACCCGTAGATCAGCAGCGCCGTCGCCAGCGTGACCACCAGCGCGCCGGGCACGTCGACCCGCTCGCCCCGCCCGCGCGCGGGCGGCACCAGGGCGGGCACGGCCGCCAGCACCACCAGCCCGATCGGGACGTTGACGAAGAACACCCACGCCCATCCCGGCCCGGCGGTCAGCACGCCGCCGACCAGCACGCCCAGCGCCGCCCCGGTGCCGCCGATGGCGGCCCAGACGCCGAGCGCCCGGCCGCGCCGCTCGCCCGTGAAGGTGGTGGTGATCACGGCCAGTGCGGCGGGGGAGAGCAGCGACGCGCCGACCCCCTGCAGCGCCCGCCCGGCGATGAGCGCGGCGCCGCTGCCGGCCAGCCCGCACAGCAGCGAGGCCGCCGTGAACAGCCCCAGGCCCGCCAGCAGCGTGCGGCGGGCGCCCAGCGCGTCCGCGAGCCGCCCGCCGAGCACCATCAGCCCGCCGAAGCAGAGCGTGTACGTGGTCACGACCCAGGTGAGGGACTCGCGGCCGAGCGCGAGGTCCGCGCCGATGGTCGGCAGGGCCACCTGCACGACGGTGATGTCCACGATCAGCATGAACTGGGCCAGGCACAGCAGCACCAGCACACCCCACCCGCCGGTGCGCCGCCCGGCGGGAGCCGTATCAAGGCTCATCGGATATCCTCCTTAACTCGAACACTGATGTTCAAGTTAGCACGCAGAAACCATACGTGGGTAGGGCATGCTGAGGACGCGAGAACCCGTGCGCTGGGCGGGTGGGACTACGGCCGGGCGGGCCTCTCGGCGGGGGCGAGCAGCGAGAGCATCGTCTTGACCAGCACCTGCTCGACCTCCTCGGGCGCGAGCCGCCCCGCCTCCCGCTCCTGCGCGGCGCTGTGGATGATCGAGAAGAACGTCGTCACCAGCCACCCCGGCGACAGGTCCGTACGGAAGACGCCCGCGCGCTGCCCGCGCACGACGAGCCGCTCCACCCGCCGCAGCGGCCTCTCGTGGTGCTCCCTGATCCGCTCGGTGGCCAGCACCCGGTCGGCGGCCAGGAACAGCCGGCGGTGCCGGTCGAGCACCTCCCACGACGAGCGCAGCAGCCGCGCCATGGCCTCGGGCGCGGGCGCCGTGTCGAGCGAGTCGTCGGCCAGCACCGCGTCCGCCACCTCGACCGCGTGGTCGAGCACCGCGTCCACGAGCGCCTCGCGCGAGGGGAAGTGGCCGTAGAGCGTCACCCTGCCCACGCCGGCGGCCTTGGCGATGTCCGCCACGCTGGCCGCGGGGTCGGCGCTGAGCAACCTGGTGCCGGCTTCGAGGATCGCGGCGATGTTGCGCTCGGCGTCCGCACGCCGGGTGGGTACGGGCTGTCGCGCCGCGCTCTTGGCCATGCGACCACCCTACGACGCCGCGGGGGTCACACCTCCAGCACGTGGTCCAGCAGCGACTGCAGCGTGACCGCGCCCACCAGCCGGCCCCCGTCGACCACGGCGACCAGCGGGCTGCGCGTGCGCGCCATCAGCGCCGCCAGCTCCAGCACCGTGGCCTTCAGGTCGGCCACCGGCAGCTCCTTCGGCTGCTCGGGCAGGCACTCCCGCACGGTCTTGCCGCCGAGCCGCCGCAGGAACAGGTCGGCGTGGGCCTCGTCCACCACCCGGGCCAGCGCCGGGTCGTCCTGGCAGTAGGCGGGCACCGCCAGCCGCAGCACCTGGGTGCCGGGCAGGATGCTGAGGGGTCGCCCGTCGGGGTCGACGAGGATGAGCCCCGGCAGGTCGTGCTCCGCCAGGAGCTTCGCGGCTTCCAGCGCCGGGGTGTCCAGAGTGGCCGTCGGGAAGTCGACGGCGAGATCGCGTGCGCGCATCAGTGGCCTCCGGCGCCCAGCCTACGTCGCCGCCGCCTCCCGCGTCGGGCCGTCAAGAAAGCGTGCGATCGGCGTCAAGGACGCGTAAGTGCGCCGGCGTCACCCGGGCCTGTTACGGTAGTGCGCGGTGCGCCGGGAAGTCTGGTCGGCTGGGATGCAGGCTGGGGTTCGACGGGGGAGGCGCTCTCGATGCGTGACCTGTGTTGCGGGGCCAGGTGATGAGCATGATGCCGTCGTTCTTGACCCGTTTCCGGCACCCCGCGCAGGTCGTGGCCGCCGGGTTCGGGGTGGCCATCGCGCTCGGCACCGTGCTGCTGACCCTCCCGATCGCCACCACCGAGCGAGCGCCCGCCGACTGGGTCGTGGCCCTGTTCACCGCCACCTCGGCCGTCTGCGTCACCGGGCTGGTGATCGTGGACACCGAGTCGCACTGGTCGGTGTTCGGGGAGGTGGTGATCGCGGGGCTCGTGCAGGTGGGCGGGCTGGGGATCATGACGATGGCCACCCTGTTCACCCTGCTCGTCTCCGGCCGGCTCGGGCTGCGGGCCAGGATCGCGGCGCAGGCGGAGACCAAGACGCTGAGCATGAGCGACGTGCGCCGCCTGGTGCTCAAGGTGGTCCTGTTCAGCCTCGTCTGCGAGGCCCTCGCCGCCGTCGTGCTCACCGCCCGGTTCGTCATCGGCTACGGCGAGCCGCTGGGCCGGGCCGCCTACCTGGGCGCCTTCCACTCGGTCATGGCCTTCAACAACGCCGGGTTCGCGCTCTGGCCGGACAGCCTCATGCGGTTCGTCGCCGACCCGTGGATCTGCCTGACCGTCGCGCTCGTGGTCATCGTCGGCGGGCTCGGCTTCCCCGTGGTGTTCGAGCTGGCCCGCTCCTGGCGCCACCCGCGCAGGTGGAGCGTGCTGACCCGGGTCACCGTGGGCGTGAGCGTCACCCTGCTGGTGCTGGGCACCCTGGTCTTCCTGATGACCGAGTGGCGCAACCCCCGCACGCTGGGCGCGCTCGACGACCCCGGCAAGCTGCTGGCCGCGTTCTTCGCCGCGGTCATGCCGCGCTCGGCCGGGTTCAACACCCTCGACATCTCCCAGATGTACCCGTCGAGCTGGCTGGCCACCGACGTGCTGATGTTCATCGGCGGCGGCAGCGCGGGCACGGCGGGCGGGCTCAAGGTGACCACGTTCGGGCTGCTGGCGTTCGTCGTCTGGGCCGAGGTGCGCGGCGAGAGCCGGGTCAACATCGGCCATCGCAGGCTCCCCGAGGCCACGCAGCGCCAGGCCGTCACGATCACGGTGCTGGGCGTCACGCTGGTCGCCGCGTCCACGTACGTGCTGCTCGCCCTCACCCCGCACGGCCTCGACCAGGTGCTGTTCGAGGTGGTCGCGGCGTTCGGCACGGCGGGGCTGAGCACCGGCATCACCCCGAGCCTGGGCACGGCCGGTCACCTGCTGCTGACGGTGCTGATGTTCATCGGCAGGATCGGCCCGCTCACCATGGGCTCCGCGCTGGCGCTCAACCGGCGCTCCCGACATTACGAGCTACCCGAGGAGCGAGTCATCGTTGGCTGACAACAACCCCGTCGTGGTCATCGGCCTCGGCCGGTTCGGCACGTCGCTGGCGCTGGAGCTGACCCGGCGCGGCACCGAGGTCCTGGCCATCGACAACCGGCCCAAGGTCACGCAGAGCCTGGCCGGGCGGATCACGCAGATCGCGACCGCGGACGCCACCGACCTGGAGGCGCTGCGCCAGCTCGGCGTGCCCGACTTCTACCAGGCGGTGGTGGGCGTCGGCAGCGACATCGAGGCCAGCATCCTCACCACCTCGCTGCTGGTCGAGCTGGAGATCAACGACATCTGGGCCAAGGCGATCAGCACCCAGCACGGCCGGATCCTGAGCCGCATCGGCGCCCACCACGTCGTCTTCCCCGAGCACGACATGGGCGAGCGGGTGGCCCACCTGGTGAGCGGGCGCATGCTCGACTACATGCAGGTGGACGAGGACTTCGCGCTGGCCAAGACCACCCCGCCCAAGGAATACGTCGGCGTCCCCCTCGGCCGCTCCAACCTGCGCCGCAAATATGGTGTCACCATCGTGGCGGTCAAGGCGCCGGGCGAGGAGTTCACCTACGCCACCGCCGAGACCGAGCTGTCCTACGGCGACGTCGTCCTCGTCTCCGGCCGGACCGAGCAGATCGAGCGCTTCGCCGAGCTGCCCTAGCGCAGCCCGCGGAAAAACTCGCGCAGGTCCGTCACCAGCAGGTCCGGGGTCTCCAGGGCGGCGAAGTGGCCCCCGCGGCCGAACTCCGTCCAGCGCACCACGTTGTGCACCCGGTCGGCCAGCGGGCGCACCGAGAAGTCCGTCGGGAAGACGGCCGCCGCGGTGGGCACCGTGCCCCGCTCCTTGGGCGCCCACGCGCCGACGTCGTTGAACCGCTCGTAGTACGTGTGCGCCGTCGACCCCGCCGTCCGCGTGAACCAGTAGATGCTGACGTCGGTGAGGATCCGGTCGCGGTCCACGGCGTCCTCGGGCAGCTTGGCCGCGGGATCCGTCCAGTCCTTGAACTTCTCCACGATCCAGGCGAGCTGCCCGGCCGGGGAGTCGTGCAGCGCGGCGGCGAGGGTCTGCGGCCGGGTGCCCTGCAACCGCATGTACGCCCCGAGCTGGTCCTGCCACTCCCGCATCCCGGCCATCCGCGCCTGCTCGGCCTCGTTCAGCGAGCCCATCACCGCCGGGTCGGGGAAGGTGAGCAGCCCGTTGACGTGCACGCCGATGACGTGATCCGGCGCGGCCCTCCCCATCAGGGGAGCGATGAAGGCGCTCACGTCGCCGCCCTGGACGCCGTAGCGCTCGTACCCGATCCGGGACATCAGCTCCACGAGCGCGGCCGCCGTGCGGCCGTCCGTCCAGCCGGTGCCGGGCAGCGGGCCGGAGAAGCCGTAGCCGGGCAGCGACGGGACGACCACGTGGAAGGCGTCGGCGGCGGCGCCGCCGTGCGCGACCGGGTCGGTGAGCGGGCCGATGACGTCGAGGAACTCGACGACCGAGCCCGGCCAGCCGTGCAGGAGCAGCAGCGGGGTGGCCCCCGGCTCGACGGAGCGGACGTGCAGGAAGTGCACGTCCGCGCCGTCGACCGTGGTCGTGAACTGCGGGTACGCGTTCAGCGCCGACTCCTGGGCGCGCCAGTCGAAGCCGTCGGCCCAGTAGCCGGCCAGGTCGCGCAGGTAGCCGGTGGGCACGCCGCGCTCCCAGCCGGCGCCGGGCAGCTCGGGCGCCCAGCGCGTACGCCGCAGGCGCTCGCGCAGGTCGTCGAGGTCGGCCTGCGGGATGTCGATGCGATAGGGGGACAGGTCGCTGTTCGTCATGTCCGCGACAGTAGAAGGAATTGGTGACAGGTTCTGGCACCGATGTCCGGCAGAATCACCCTCATGTTGGAGACCTCGGCGCGATTGCTCCGCCTGCTGTCCCTGCTCCAGTCGCGCACCGATTGGAGCGGCGCCGAGCTGGCCGGACGGCTGGAGGTCGGCCTGCGCACCGTGCGGCGCGACATCGAGCGGCTGCGCGAGCTCGGCTATCCCGTGGCCGCCACCCCCGGCGTGGCCGGCGGCTACCGGCTCGGCAGGGGCGCCGCGCTGCCGCCGCTGCTGCTGGACGACGAGGAGGCGGTGGCCGTGGCGATCAGCCTGCGGACGGCCGCGACCGGCAGCGTCGCCGGGCTGGAGGAGGTCGCGCTGCGGGCGCTGGCCAAGCTCCACCAGGTGCTGCCGTCGCGGCTGCGGCACCGGGTGAGCGCGTTCCAGGCGGCGACGGTGCCGCTGGCGGGCGCGGCGGCCCCGGAGGTGAACGCCGACGTGCTGGCCGGCCTCGCCGCCGCCTGCCGCGACCACCGGCGCCTGCGGCTGCACCACCGGGGGCGGGACGGCGTCACGGCGCGCGAGGTGGAGCCGCACCGGCTCGTGCACACGCCGCGCCGCTGGTACCTGCTCGCGTGGGACGTGGCCAAGGAGGACTGGCGGACGTTCCGGGTGGACCGGATCGAGGGTCCCCTGGGGGAGCCGGGGGCCCGGTTCACGCCGCGTGCGATGCCCCAGGAGGACGCGGCCGCGTACGTCTCGCGCGCCATCACCTCCGCGCCCTACCGCCACCGGGCGCGCGTCCTCTTCCACGCGCCCATGGAGGCGGTCGCGCCGCGCACCTCGCCGGGGGCCGGGCGGCTGTCGGCGGTGGACGCGCGCACGTGCCTGTTCGAGGCCGGCTCCGACTCGCTGGAGGAGCTGGCGATCCACGTCGCGGCCAAGGGCTTCGACTTCGAGGTGCTCGACCCGCCCGAGCTGGTGCCGGTGCTGCGCGAGATCGCCGAGCGCCTCATGAGAGCGGGCTCGCGAGCGTAAGGTATGGGGACATGTCCGACGAACTTCCCATGACCGTGGACGAGGCCATCGCCGCCGAGCGGTCCGGCCGGCACGTCAAATACCTGTACTTCTGGGGCCACCAGCCCGCCCGCGACGGCGGCGTCGGACCGGGCTGCCTCAGCCAGTGGTGGCCGGTCACCTTCATGGAGGACGGCCACACCTACGCCTCGGCCGAGCACTACATGATGGCGCACAAGGCGTGGCTGTTCGGCGACGGGGAGAGCGCGGACAAGATCCTCGAGGCCGCCCACCCGGGCGAGGCCAAGGCGCTGGGCCGGACCGTGCGGGGTTTCGACGAGCCCACGTGGGACGCCCACCGCTTCGGCATCGTGGTGCGCGGCAACCTCGCCAAGTTCGGGGCGCACGACGACCTGGCGGAGTTCCTGCTCGGCACGTCGGGCCGGGTCCTGGTGGAGGCGAGCCCGCTGGACCGGGTGTGGGGCATCGGGCTGGCGGCCTCGGACGAGCGGGCCGCGTCACCGGCCGCGTGGCAGGGCGCCAACCTGCTCGGCTTCGCGCTCATGGCCGCCCGCGACACCCTGCACGCCCGGCGGCAGAGCTGACGGCCGCCCGCGACACTTTGCGCGCACGCCGGCAGAGCTGACGGCCGCCCGCGACGCCCCGCGCGCCCGCCGTCAGGAGGGGAAGCGCAGGTAGCCGGTCGGCACGTGGTCGGCCAGCCACACCCCGTTGGCGCTGACCCGGAACTCGTGCCCGTCGGCGTGCATCGCCCCGGCCGCGACCACCAGCACCACGGGCACGCCCCGCCGGGCCCCCACCCGCGTCGCCGTCTCCCGGTCGGGTGACAGGTGTACGTGGTGCCGGTTCATGGGCCGCAGCCCCTCCGCCTCGATCGCCGCCAGGAACCGGCCCACGGTGCCGTGATAGAGCACCTCGGGCGGGCACACGGCGGGCAGGTCGAGATCCACCGGCACCGAGTGGCCCTGGTTCGCCCGGATCCGGCCGTCCTCGATCGCGTAGCGCCGCTTGTCGTTGGCCTCGACGACCTTCCACAGCTCGGCGGCGGTGATCGGGAACCCGTGCTCGGCCGCCGCCCGCAGCAGGGTGTCCACCGGCACCCACCCGCCCGGGTCCAGCGCCAGGCCGATGCGCCCCGGGTCGTGCCGCAGGTGCCTGGCCAGGTATTTGGAAACGCGTATCAAGCGTCGTTCGTCCATCACCGCCATGATCCCGCGCCCGTCAACCGGGTTTCGACGCGTCCGTCCCCGGGTGTCGCAGCCCGCCTGCGACGTCCCGCAAAGTTACCTTTGACCTGGGGGAACTCCTTTTCCCGGGGGAAGGACAGGACAGACATGAGCCACACCGACGACTTCGTGCTGGACGTCACCAGGATCCGTGACCAGGTGCGGCAGAAGATGGACGAGGGGCCGATCACCGGCACCTTCGGGCGCGACCCGCAGAAGGTCATCAACATCCTCAACGACGTCATCGCGACCGAGGTGGTGTGCTGGCTCAGGTACACCAGGCACGCCATCTCGGCCAAGGGCATCGACCGGGCGCAGGTGTCGGCGGAGTTCACCGAGCACGCCCAGGAGGAGCTGCAGCACGCGCTGCGCGCCGCCGAACGCGTGAGCCAGCTCGGCGGGGAGCCGGACTTCGACCCCGCCAGCCTCGTGCAGCGCTCGCACACGGACTACCAGGTCCCCGACGACACCGACCTGCGCGGCCTGCTGGAGGCGAACCTCTGGGCCGAGCGCATCGTCATCTCCACCTACCAGGAGATCATCCGCTGGCTGGGCGAGGGAGATCCGACGACGCGGCGGCTCATGGAGTCGATCCTCGAAGAGGAAGAGGAGCACGCCGACGACCTCACCGATCTGCTCGGCGTCTAGGGCGGGGCGGCGGACGATGGCGGGCGAAGCCATGGACAGTCTGGTCAGGACACCGGCCGCGCGCCCGCGCCGGCCGCGCGAGATCGACGTGGAGCCGCTGCGGCGGCGGCTGGAGGAGACGGTCGACGGCGAGATCCGGTTCGACACCGGCAGCCGCGCCGTCTACGCGCGGGACGGCTCCAACTACCGGCAGGTGCCCATCGGCGTGGTGGTGCCCTACACGCTCGACGCCGGGGTGGCGGCGGTGGCCGCGTGCCGGGCCCGCGACGTGCCGGTGCTGTCGCGGGGCGGCGGCACCAGCCTGGCCGGGCAGTGCTGCAACGAGGCCGTGGTGATCGACTGGTCCAAGCACTGCGGCGCGGTCGAGTCCGTGGACGTCGCGGGCAGGCGGATCACGGTGCAGGCCGGCGCGGTGCTGGACGCGGTCGACCATGCGCTGGAGCCGGAGGGACTGATGGTCGGGCCCCGGCCGTCCAGCCATCCGACCTGCACCATCGGCGGCATGATCGGCAACAACTCGTGCGGGGCGTCCGCGCAGGCGTACGGCAAGATGTCGGAGTCGGTGCTGCGGCTGGAGATCCTCACCTACGACGGCGTGCGCATGTGGGTCGGGCCGACCGACGACGACGAGTACGCCAGGATCCAGGCCGAGGGCGGGCGGCCCGCCCAGATCTACCGGCAGCTGCGCGAGCTGCGCGACGACACCATGGAGCTGGTGCGCGCCCGCTTCCCCAAGCTGGAGCGGCGCATCTCCGGCTACAACCTCGACCAGCTCCTGCCCGAGAACGGCTTCAACCTGGCCCGCGCCCTCGTCGGCAGCGAGGGCACGCTGGTGACCGTGCTGCGCGCCGAGCTGGCCGTGGTGCCGAGGCCGGCCGCGCGGTCGCTGGCGGTGCTCGGCTTCGAGGACATCTTCGCGGCGGCCGACGCCGTCCCCGCCGTGGCCGGGCACCGGCCGCTCGCGCTGGAGGCCATGGACGAGCGGATGTGCCGGCTCGCCCGCCAGGAGCGCCCCGACGATCCCGCGCTGCGCGACCTGCCGGAGGGGCGGGGGTGGCTGCTGGTGCAGTTCGGCGGCGACACCGCCGAGGAGGCGCTCGAACGGGCCCACGGGCTGATGCGCGACGTGGGGGAGCACGCGACCCACACCTTCCTCGGCGACCCGGCCAAGGAGGACGAGCTGTGGCGCTGGCGCGAGGCCAGCCTGGGCGTGGAGGCGTACCCGCCGGAGGGGCGGGAGACGTACGAGGGCTGGTCGGACGCGGCCGTGCCGCCCGAGCGGCTGGGCACGTACCTGCGCGACTACGAGCAGCTGCTGCGCCGCCACGGTTACGCGGAGTCGGCGCTGTACGGGCACTTCGGACAGGGCTGCGTACACGGGAGGCTCCCGCTCGACCTGCACACCGACGACGGGATCGCCCGATACCGGGCGTTCGCGGAGGAGGCGGCCGACCTGGTGGCCGCCTACGGCGGCTCGCTGTCGGGGGAGCACGGCGACGGGCAGGCGCTGGCCGAGCTGCTGCCGCGCATGTACGGCGACGAGGTGGTGGAGGCGTTCGGCCGGTTCAAGGCCGTCTTCGACCCGCGCAACCGGATGAACCCCGGCAAGCTCGTCCACCCCAACCGCCTCGACCAGGACCTCGCCCAGCGGCACTTCTACCCGCTGGAGCCCCGGCAGAAGTCCTTCGACTACCAGGGGGACCACGGCCGGTTCGGGCACGCCGCCACCCGGTGCGTCGGGATCGGCAAGTGCCGCCAGGACACCTTCGAGGGCGGGGTGATGTGCCCCAGCTACCGGGTGACGCGCGAGGAGGAGCACTCCACGCGGGGGCGGGCCCGGCTGCTGGGGGAGATGGTGCGCGGCGAGCTGATCGCGGACGGCTGGCGCTCGGCCGCCGTGCGCGACGCGCTCGACCTGTGCCTGGCCTGCAAGGGTTGCCGGTCCGAATGCCCGGTGAACGTCGACATGGCCACGTACAAGGCCGAGTTCCTGTCCCACCACTACCGGCGCCGCATCCGGCCCCGCGAGCACTACTCCATGGGCTGGCTGCCGCTGTGGGCGGCGCTCGCCTCCACCATGCCCGGCCCGCTCAACGCCCTGGCGCACGCGCCCGGCCTGTCGCGGCTGGTCAAGGCAGTCGGAGGGGTCGCGCCCGAGCGGGAGCTGCCCCGCTTCGCGAAGGAGCGCTTCACCGACTGGTTCAAGCGGCGGGGCCCGGCGCGGCCCGGCACGCGAGGCAAGGTCGTGCTGTGGGCGGACACGTTCACGAACAACTTCGACCCGCACATCGGGCAGGCGGCGGTGAGCGTGCTGGAGGCGGCCGGGTTCGAGGTGCACGTGCCGCCGGTGGCGCTGTGCTGCGGGCTGACCTGGATCTCCACGGGACAGCTCGGGGTCGCGCGGCGGGTGCTGGCCCGCAGCGTGCGCGCGCTGCGGCCGTGGGCGGAGTCCGGGGCGACGGTGGTGGGGCTGGAGCCGAGCTGCACCGCCGTGTTCCGCGCCGACGGGCCGGAGCTGCTCAACACGCCGGACACGCGGCTGCTGTCGGAGCGCACGTTGACGCTCGCCGAGCTGCTGGAGTCGCGCGCGCCCGACTGGCGCCCGGCCTCCTCGGGCGGGGAGGCGGTGGCGCAGGTGCACTGCCACCAGAGCGCCGTCATGGGCTACGACGCCGACCGCGCCGTTCTCGACCGCTTCGGGATCCGCACGCAGGTCCTGGACGCGGGCTGCTGCGGCCTGGCCGGGAACTTCGGGTTCGAGCGCTCGCACTACGACGTCTCGGTGGCCTGCGCGGAGGAGTCGGTCTGGCCCGCGGTCCGGGCGGCGGGTCCTGACCAGGCGATCCTGGCGGACGGCTTCTCCTGCCGCACCCAGATCGCCGCCTCCCGCACCGGCCGCCAGGCCCGCCACCTGGCCGAGCTCCTCGCCACGTCGCTGTCCCGGCCGGACCGCGGCTGAGCCGCCCTTCCGTTGTGCTTCCTGCGGGCAGAGCGAGCACGCCGCCCGCAGGAAGCACAACGGAAGCAATCCGGTAGCGCCTTGCGCCACGGTCGGGTCTGTCCTTTAAAGATCCTTTATACGAGGTCGCGTCGAATGTCCACATACTTACGCCGGGCGTCAGCCCGTGCCAGAACCCTGTCGGCGCTGGCTCTGCTCACCGTCCTGGCCTCGCTGCTCACCGCGCCCGCCGCGTCCGCCACCGCGGCGGGCGCGCCGATGCTGCCCCTGTTCGTCCGCAGGGCGAGCGACGGCCACCTGCTCGCCTACGAGCCCAAGGGCACCGGCGGTCTCCAGACCCCCGTCGACCTCGGCGGCGGCTTCTCCGCGGCGACCGCGATCCTGCGCGCCACCACCTCGGCGAACGGCACCGGCAACGACCTGTTCTTCCGCCTGGGCGGCGAGCTCTACTACACCGCCGAACGCGGCGCCTCGACCATGCCGGTCGCCTCGAACATGGACCAGTACAACCTGATCATGACCCCGGGCGACATGGGCAGCAGCGCCTCGCCCGAGATCATCGCGCGGGACGCGGCCGGCGCCCTGTGGCTCTACCCGGGCCGCTCCGACGGGGGTCTCGCCGCCCGGGTCCAGGCCGGGACCGCCGGCTGGAACGGCATGGACGCCCTGGCCGGATACGGCGACTACACCGGCGACGGCAAGAACGACCTGCTGGCCAGGACCACCGCCGGCACCCTCTACATCTATCCGGGGACGGGCGGCGTCACCGCCAACCAGATCCTGGGCGCCCGCGTCAGCGCGGGCGCCGGCTGGGACGCCTACACCGCCCTGGTCTCGACCGGCGACAACAGCGGGGACGGCAAGGCCGACCTGATCGCCCGCGACTCCGCCGGCGCGCTCTGGCTCTTCAAGGGCACCGGGGTCGCCTCGGCCCCCTTCGCGGCCAAGGAGAAGATCGGCAACGCGGGCTGGAACGCCTTCAACGCCTTCTTCTGAGCCCCTCCCATCCCATTCACGGCTGAAAGCTGACCATGCTCACCACCACATCACGGCGCCCTTTATCGGGTTGGCTGCGCGCCGCCGCCGCGACCCTCGCCTCCATCGCCGTCCTGTCCTCGCAGGTGGTGCCCCTGCCCGGCGTCCGCCCGGCGGCCGCCTTCGCCGCCGCCGAGGACGACCTCGCGCACGCCGCGTCGGTCCGCGCGGCCCAGTGCCTGCTCACCACCGCGCAACGCAGGGGCGGCCAGGAGCTGAAGGCCGTCGCCCGCGCCGGGCTGGGCGGCACCGACGACGTGCTGCTGCGCAACGCCGCCGACGAGTACTGGTCCGACCCGCCGACCCCGCTGCACACCGCCTTCGACCAGGACGAGGAGCGGACCGGGGCCAAGCTGGACGAGCTCAACGACCGGCACTACGTCTGGGAGGACTCGCTCGCCGTCCCGCCCCCGAAGGGGTACACGGACGCCGCGTTCCAGACGATCGAGGCGAAGGACAACCCGTTCAGCAAGGCGGGTCTGCTCAGCTGGATCTCCAACCAGTACTGGCAGACAGAGGACGACTTCTACGCCGACCAGACCCCGCGGGCCGCCAAGGAGTCCGTGGACGCGGTCAACAAGATCGCCGAGGAGCGTTACCCCGCCGGCGGCGACGACGAGGAGGGGCGGCAGGCGTGGAAGGACCTGACCGCCGACCACCCCATGTACGCCGACGACGCCCGGGCGTTCCTGGAGCGCGGCGGCTTCCCGACCGCCGCGCCCGATCCGGACAGCATGGAGTTCCGGGTCGACGTCGAGAACCTCAAGGCCCGCTACGCCTCCTGCACCACCGCCAACCCGCCGGACCCGCACGGGGTGCTGGGCGCCGAGTTCGCCACGGCGTCGGCGGAGTGGCGGCAGGAGGTCGACGGCCAGCGCGCCCAGCGTGACTCCATTTTGAAGGAGGAGGCCGAGGCCGCCGCCGACCTCCAGGTCGCCTCCCAGGCCCTGGGCGAGGCGCTGGGCCAGTCGATCATCGCCAGCCGGCTGACCGAATGGCAGGCGTACTGGCTCAAGCAGTCGCCGGACGACCTGTCCTACCCGAGCGCGGCGCAGTTCGCCAAGGTCAAGAACGACATCGTCAAGGCCCAGGCCATGGCGCTGGGCCGGGTGTTCGTCGCCTCGCGGGCCGCGCAGTCGGCCCAGCGGCACGCCGCCGCGGCGGTGACCGCCCAGCAGGCCGCCTACGCCCTGGCCGACGCGGCCGGGCTGCCACGGGGGCGCGGCCTGCTCTACGGACAGCAGGCCGTCCAGGTGGCCCGCGCCTCGGCGGCCGCCACGCAGGCCGTCTCCAAGGCGACCGAGACGGCGGGCAACGCCACCCGTGCCTCGGCCGCCGACAGCAAGACGCTGATGGCGCTGGCCGAGACGCAGGCGCACGCCTCGCGGGCGGAGTTCCGGCGGATGGCCGCCGAGGAGGCCGCCGCGCAGGCCAAGGCCGCCGCCGAGGGCGCCGCCACGCAAGCGGCCCTCGCGGCCGAGAACGCGACCAAGGCCAAGAACGCCCAGGCCAGGGCCGAGGCTGCCGAGCAGACGGCGAAGGCGGCGGCCGACGACGCCCGCGCCAAGCGGGAGATCGCCGAGGCCGAGCGCGACAACGCGGAGCGGCAGAAGAACATCGCCGCCGAGCAGCGCGCCAACGCCGCCGCCGCGGAACAGCGGGCCCAGTCCGAACGGCAGACGGCCGCCGACGCGCTGAGCGCCGCCCAGGGAGCCGGCAACACGGCAGCCGAGAAGAAGGAGGTGGCGCTGGAGGCCGAGCGCAAGGCGGCCGCGGCCCGTACCACCGCCCTGGAGGCCGAGAGCACCCGGGACACCCTGCAGGCCAAGGCCTCCGCCCGCGAGGCGTACGCCGCGGCCGCCGAGGGCACCGACGCCGCCGAGGGGGCCAGGACCGCCGCCACCCAGGCGCGTTCCGCGGCCGACCGGGCGACCACCGCCGCGACCAACGCCCGCGCCGCCGCCGACCAGGCCACCGCGGCCGCGGCCGCCGCCCGCGAGGCGGCCACGCGGGCCGAGGCCTCCGCGGTCCGCGCCAGATCCGCCTCCGACGCGGCCCAGCGCGACGTGGCGATCACCAACGCGCAGGTCACGAAGGCCCACGCCGCGGCGGCCGACGCCATCCAGGCGTCGTGGGACGCCTCCATCAACGTCCGCGACGCCGAGGAGTACGCGAAGACCGCCGTGGCCAACGCGGTCAGAGCCAGGGCCGACGCCATCGCCGCGCGCAAGGAGGCCGACGCCGCGCACGTCAGCGCGGTCAAGACCGCCGGGTTCGCCTACGCCACCGCCCAGGCGGCGCTGGCCGCCCGCGACTCCTCCGTCCAGGTCATCAAACCGGCCAACGACGCCATCGAGCTCGGCTCCCCCTACAAGGAGACCGACGCCTCGGCGGGCCTGGCCGTGCTGACCGCCCAGGCGTCCAAGACGCTGGCCGCCCAGCAGGCCGCCGTCGCCCAGGCCAAGGCCACCCAGGCGAAGAAGGCCGCCGCCGAGGCCGCGGCGCTGGCGGCCCAGGCTGATGCCGACGCCAAGGCGGCCGCCACCGCGGCGGCCGACGCGGCCGAATCCGCGGCCCAGGCCGTGGTCTCCCTTGCCCAGGCGCGGGCCTCGGCGGCCGAGGCGGCAGCGGCGGCCAAGGCGGCGGTGAAGGCCGAGGCCAACACCGTCGAGTACGACCGCCGCGCCACCGCCGACGCCGCGGCCGCCGACAAGGCCGCCACCGCCGCCGAAGGCTACGCCGGCGACGCCCGCGACTCGGCCGACGAGGCCGAACGGGACGCCGCCTCGGCCCGCGACGCCGCCAGCGCCGCGGAACGGGACGCCGCCACCGCCCGCGACGTCGCCTCCAAGGCGGAAGCCGACGCGAGCGCCGCGGAGGAAGCCGCCAAGAACGCGCGGCAGAGCGCCGAGGAGGCGCAGGCCGCGGCGATCAGGGCCGAGGCGCAGGCACACCAGCAGACCAAGGACAGCCAGCGCATCGCCACCTGGGACGGCGGCTTCGCGCTGACGGAGGTGGCGACCGACCTGACCGTGGACTCCTGGAGCGGGTCGTGCACCACCGGCTGGGGCGGCGACGGGACCTGCGACATCGACATCCCGCTGCACATCCACGGGACGGTGTACTACAACCTCGCGACGTGCCAGATGACGAGCGCGACCGAAGCGGAGTGCACCCGCTACAACCTGCTCGCCAAGGACGTCGACTTCATCGAGCACCGCACGCTGCACATGGACGTGCGGAAGGTGATCCAGGAGTCGTTCAACAACCTGGTGCACGCCGTGCTCGGCGACTTCATCGACTGCGCCAACTTCAAGGCCTCGGGCTGCGCCTGGGTGGCCGGCGAGATCCTGGGCCCGGTGGTCATCGGCAGGATCGCGAAGAGCGTGTTCGCCTTCCGCAACTCCATGCGCACGGGAGTCGGCGCCGAGGAGGCCGTGGCGGGCCTGGAGGCCGAGGCCGGCCTCGACCAGGCGACCGTGCTCGGGCTCGAAGCCCAGGCGGTGCGCGAGCTCGAGGCGCTCGAGGGCGCCAAGGTCTCGCTCGGCAGTCTCAGGGCCGAGTTCGTGGAGTTGGTACGCCGCAGGGCGCTAGGTTGGGACGCGGCGCAGAAGGGATTCAGGAAAGCCGAGATGGAAACCGCACTCCGCATCGAGTCCGAGCGCGGGGTGCGGCTCACCCGGTCCAACGGCACCAGCGAGGACTGGTTCGACCAGTACGGGCGGTCCTACGACGCGGTGGGCAGCGGTCTCAGCGCGGAGTTCTTCGAGCGGAGCTGGCCGGGCCTGCAGAGCCAGATCCAGTCGCATCTGGGGAAGGCGCAGTTCGTGCCGGTCGACGTCTCTCTGCTCTCGCCCGCCCAGATCGCGACGGTGAGGGCGTTCATCGAACCGCTGGGACGCAACGTCTTCATCGTGGGTGGCTGATGGCGAACGACATCTTCGTCTCCGACGAGTACGCGTGGACCGCGTCGTTCGGGGTGTTCGAGTGGGTGGTCGGATTCCTGCTGGAAGCCGTCGAGGACGCGGCCACCAGAGAACACCTGGAGCTGGTCCTCAGCGCCGGTCTCGGAGCCGTCGACCTGCGAAGGCTGCCGGAGGCCGGGCGCGCGCAGATCATGCGAGCCCTGCGCGGGCCACTGGTCCCGGCGGCCGAGTCGAGCCTCGCGCTCACCCAGCCCGAAGGTGCCCGGCGTTTCACCATCGGCCACGTAAAAGTCCTGGCCCTCATGGCCGAGGACGTGGCCGGAAAGGGAGCCATCTGAGCTGAGCCCGGCGGCCGTCCCCGTCCCGGACGAGGACGGCCGCCGGGCTAGCCTTCCAGGGCGAGGGTCAGGCGGCGGGCCAGGCCGGTGTTGCGCCGGTGGCCGATCCGGTGGACGGCCAGCTCCAGCGCCTCCCGCTGGCCCACCAGCACCACCCACGCCTTCGCCCTGGTCACCAGCGTGTAGAGGAGCTTGCGGCGCAGCATGATCCCGCCCGACTCGGCCACGATGGGCGCCACCACGAACGGGTATTCGCTGCCCTGCGAGCGGTGCACGCTGATCGCGTAGGCGTGGGTCAGGTCGTCGAGCTCGTCGAAGCCGTAGCGCACCCGCTCACCGTCGTCGGTCAGGATCTCGATCGTGCGCTCCTCCTGCACGACCGCCGTCACCGTGGCGGTCTCCCCGTTGAAGACGCCCTTGTCGTAGTTGTTGCGGATCGGCATGACCCGGTCGCCCACCCGGAACACCGACGCGCCCGACCAGTGCTCCGGCTTGTCGTCGGCGGCCGGGTTGAGCTGGTCCTGGATCAGGCGGCCGAGCGCCGTGGCGCCCGTCTCGCCCTTGCGCATCGGGCACAGCACCTGCACCTGGTCGGGCTCGACGTTCTGCTTGCGCGGGATCGCCACCATCGCCAGGTGGGCCACCCGCCGCGCCACCTGGGCGGGGTCGTCGAGCTCCTCGAACCAGAACCCGCCGCCGGCCGTCCTGACCGGGAGCCGGCCGGCGCGGATGCGGTGGGCGGCGTCGATGATGCCGCTGCCGCCCGCCTGCCGGAAGACGTGGGTGAGCTGCACCCGCGGGACCGCCTCCACGCGCAGCAGGTCGGCGAGCACGTCGCCGGGCCCGATGCTGGGCAGTTGGTCGCCGTCGCCGATGAGCAGCAGATGGCTCCCGGACGGCACGGCTGCCGTCAGCCGGGTGGCCAGGTGGAGGTCGAGCATGGACGCCTCGTCCACCACGATCAGGTCGGCCTGCGACGGCGTCTCGTCGAACAGCGTCTCCGGGTCGGGATCGGGCTGGCGGGCGAGCATGCGGTGGATGGTCATCGCCGGCAGCCCGGTCAGCTCCGACAGGCGCTTGGCCGCCTTGCCCGTGGGCGCGGTGAGCGTGACCGTGCCGCCCGCCGCCCTGACCGTGGTGGCGATGGCCTTGACCGTGTGGCTCTTGCCGCACCCGGGGCCGCCCGTGATGATGGAGACGGTGCTGGTCAGGGCCATGTTGACGGCGGCCTGCTGGTCCTCGTGGAGCCCGGGGTCGTCGGGGAAGGAGCGCAGGGGGAGCGTCGAGCGGGCCCGCATGAGCCGGGCGATCTGCTCGGTCAGCGCCGCCTCCCTGCCGTGCACGTGCTTGGCGTACGCCACCGCCTGACCCGGCTGGCCGGGCGCGGCCTCCACGACCACCCGGCGGTCGGCCACGAGCGCGTCGATCGCCGGGCGCACCAGCTCCTGGTCCTGCTCGATGAGCTCCGCCGTCTCCCGCACCAGCGCGGGCACCGGCACGAAGCAGTGCCCGTCGCGGCTGCCCGCCGCCTCCAGCCGGTCGAGCAGCGCCGCCTTGACCCGCTGCGGGCTGCGCTCGGGCACCCCCGACTGCAGCGCGATCTTGTCGGCGATGCGGAACGCGATCCCCCGCACCCGCCCGATCAGCCGGTAGGGGTCCGTGGCCAGCACCTCGTCGGCGTCCTGCCCGAACACCTGGTAGATCTTGGCCGCCAGCAGCGGGCTGACCCCGAGCCCCTGCAGCGTCACCATCAGCGCGGCGATCGCCTTCTGCTCCTGCCACGCCTGGACGATCTGCCCCTGCCGCAGCGGCCCGATGTTGACGACCTCGGTGAGCCGCTCGGGCTCGCTGTCGATCACCTTGAGCGTGGCCTCGCCGAAGTGGTCGACGATCGCGTACGCCAGCCGCGGCCCGATGCCCCTGATCAGCCCCGACCCCAGGTAGATCCGGATGGCCCGGACCGACGAGGGCACGATGCGCTCGCACCCGCTGACCGCGAAGCGCCGCCCGTAGCGGGGATGGCGGCCCCACTCGCCGAAGATCCGCAGCGTCTCGCCGGGCTGCACCCCCGCCAGCGCCCGCCCGGTGGCCACGAAGTCGGGCTCGCCGTCGGCGCTCATGCGCGCGACGGTGTATTCGTCCTCCCGGACGTAGACGAGCTGCTCGACCGACGCCTCCACACCGCAGATCCAACCACCTGGCACCGACAAAGGTCACATGGCGGTCGGGTATGTCTCCGGTTCCGCGTCGCCCCACGGCTCGCCGTGCAGCGGGTGCAGCGCCCTGGTCTCGTCCAGCCAGATGAACGCGTCGTAGCGGCCGCCCACCACCGTGGGCACGTAGTTACCCCTGAGCTCCCGCTCGGGGTGGTACACGACGCCGACCGCCCGGTGCCCCATCGGCTCGTCGTACCAGGAGGGCCTGGTCCACTTGGGCGGGACCACGAACAGGACCTCGGGCTCGACGACGGCCTCGTGCAGCAGCGCCTCCAGCGACGCGGGCCGCGCCGGCGGCACCCGCATGACGTGGTGCTGCGAGCCCCAGGCGGTCGCGGCCACCACGGACCCGCGATGGGTGCCGAACCCCACCAGCACCGCGTCGTCTCCGTAGCGCTCCCGGGCCAGCTGCCCGAGGCTGGTCATGCCGGCGGCGGCCATGTCGGTGGCGCGGGCGTCGCCCACGTGGGTGTTGTGCGCCCACACCACGCCCTTGGCGTTGGAGAAGTCCGCGAGCCGGGCCATGGTGTCGGCCATGTGGACGTCCCGGACGTTCCAGGACTCGGGGCCGCCGCGCATCATGGAGCGGTAGTAGCGTTCGGCCCCGGCCACGACCTCGGCGTTCTGGCGCGCGCTGAAGCCCTGCTCGTCGCCGGGCGCGGCGCGGACCACGGCCTGGAGCAGCTGCACGACCTCGTCCTCGCAGCCCTCCGGGACCAGCCGGGTGGCCAGGCCGTACTGCTGCGGGTCGTGGCCGTAGGACTCGAAGCAGTACAACGCGTCGATGACCGGCTCCATCTCGTGCGGCAGCCGGGCGGCGGCGTAGCGGCGCACGGCGCGCAGCGAGTCCCACAGGCTGTAGACGTCCAGGCCGTGGAAGCCGCAGCGCTCCTCGCGCGGCAGCCCGGCGTTGTGGCGCCGCAGCCACCGGCAGAACTGCACGACCTCCTCGTTGGCCCACATGAACGTCGGCCAGCGCTCGAACGTGTAGAGAGCCTCGAAGGGATCGGTGTCGCCGGTCACGGCCCGATGCACCCGTTCGCAGTCGGGCCAGTCGCCCTCGACCCCGACGAAACCGAATCCCTTCTCGGCGATCAAGCGGCGGGTCAGCTCCGCCCGCCAGGTGTAGAAGTCGTGCGTCCCGTGGGTGGCCTCGCCGATCAGCACGAACCGTGCCTCGCCGACGCGCTCCATCAGCGGGTCGAGGTCCCCCGGGCCGGTCAGCGGCAGCGCCGAGCGGCGTACCTCGTCGAGAACCGTCATTCGTCCTCCTCCGCGAGCACGCGCAGGCATTCGCGGGCCAGCTGGAGCTCCTCGCGCACCTGCACCACCATGACGGGCACGGCCGCGTCGTACGCGCTGACCGGCCCGTCGTCGTGGCGGTTGCCGAGCACGGGAGGCTCGATGCCGAGCAGCCCGAGGCGGGCGCAGACGGCCTCGCGCACCTCGGGCTGGTCCCAGCCGATCTCCCCGGTGAACACCAGCGCGTCGATCCGCCGCAGCGAGGTGGCCGCGGCGGCGATCTCCCTGGCCACCCGGTGGCTGAACACCTCCAGCGCCAGCTCCGCCGCCGAGTCGCCCTCCCGCGCGGCCGCCACCAGCTCGCGCGTGTCCCCCGAGAAGCCGCCCGACAGCCCCAGCAGGCCGGAGCGGCGCTCCAGCCCCTCGCTCAGCTCCGCCACCGAAAGACGGCCCGACCCCAGCAGCCACATCAGCATCCCGGGATCCACGCTGCCCGAGCGCCTGGACATGGGCAGCCCCTCCAGCGGGGTGAAGCCCATCGAGGTGTCCAGGCTGCGCCCGCCCGACACCGCGCACACCGAGCAGCCGCCGCCCAGGTGCGTCAGCACGAGGTCCAGCTCCGCGAGCGGCCGGCCGAGCAGCTCGGCCACCCGGTCGGCCGCCCACGCGTACGACAGGCCGTGGAAGCCGTAGCGGCGCAGCCCGTACCGCTCCCGCCAGGACAGCGGCAGCGCGTAGACCGCGGCCTCCTCCGGCAGGCCCGCGTGGAAGGCGGTGTCCGGGCAGAGCACGTGCGGCAGGGCGGGCAGCTCCGCGCGGGCCGCGTCCAGCAGGGCCAGCGCCGGCGGCAGGTGCAGCGGCGCCAGGCTCGTCAGGCCGCGCAGCCCGTCGGCCGTCTCGTCGTCGGCCACGGCCGGGGCGCGGACGAGATCGCCGCCGTGCACGAGGCGGTGCGCCACGGCGCGGATGTCGCGCCCGAAGTGCCCGCCGAGGAACGACGACAGCTCCCGCCTGGCCGAGCCGGGATCGACCGCGCGCTCGGTGCGCACGCGGTCCAGCACGCAACCGCCCTCCACCAGGTCCAGGCGGAAGCTCGACGACCCCGCGTTGACGGTGAGTATCGCCGCCGACTCCGTCACCTGCTCGTCGATCGACACCCCCATGTCCGCTCGGCTACCCCTCAGCTCAGCTACAAAACGGACACCACTCGCTGGACCGCGCTTTACCCCCTCCGAGGTTGGCTCCTGGGAGGTCGGGTAGGCGTGCGCCATGGACATCACCCTGAAGGTGAACGGATCGTCACACTCTGTGCCGGTGGACCCCCGGATGTCGCTGCTCGACCTGCTCCGAGAACGGCTGGGCCTGATCGGCGCCAAGAAGGGCTGCGACCACGGCCAGTGCGGGGCCTGCACGGTCCTGATCGACGGGCGGCGGGCCAACTCCTGCCTGGCGCTGGCGGTGGCGACGGACGGCTCGGAGATCGTCACCGTCGAGGGGCTGATGGACGGTGACGAGCTGCATCCGCTGCAGGCCGCGTTCATCGAGCACGACGCCTTCCAGTGCGGCTACTGCACGCCGGGGCAGCTCTGCTCGGCGATGGGGATGCTGGGCGAGCCGGGCCCGAGCGCGATCACCGGCGATCTCCGCGAGGATCCCGGCCTGACGCCCGAGGAGATCAGGGAGCGCATGAGCGGCAACCTGTGCCGGTGCGGCGCCTATGTCAACATCGTCAGCGCCATCGCCGAGGTCGCGCCGTGAAACTCTTCGAATACACCCGGGCGGGCAGCGCGGCGGACGCGGTGCGCAGCTTCGGGCCGGGGACCATGTACCTGGGCGGCGGCACCAACCTGGTGGACCTCATGCGGCTGGGCGTGGCCGAGCCGGACCGCCTGGTGGACGTCGGCAAGCTGCCGCTCGACGCCATCGAGGAGGCCGGGGGCCGGCTCCGCGTCGGCGCCGCCGTGCGCAACAGCGATCTCGCGGCCCACCCCCTGGTGCGCTCCCGCTACCCGATGCTGGCCCGGGCGGTGCTGTCCGGCGCCTCCGGCCAGGTGCGCAACATGGCCACGACGGCCGGCAACCTGCTGCAGCGCACCCGCTGCCCGTACTTCCAGGACGTGACCCGGCCGTGCAACAAGCGCCAGCCCGGCTCCGGCTGCCCGGCCATCGAGGGCGACCACACGAACCTGGCGATCCTCGGCACCTCGCACGCCTGCGTGGCCACGCATCCGTCGGACCTGGCGGTCGCGCTGGCCGCGCTGGAGGCCGAGGTGCACGTCACCGGCCCGGGCGGTGACAAGATCGTGCCGATGCCGGGGCTGCACCGGCTGCCGGGCGACGCCCCCGAGCGGGACACCGTGCTGGAGGAGGGCGACCTGATCACCGCCGTGGAGCTGCCCGCGCCTCCGCCGGGCGCCTCGCTCTACCGCAAAGTACGCGAGCGGGCGTCGTTCGCCTTCGCCCTCGTGTCCATCGCCGCCGTGCTCGACGTCCGCGACGGCACCGTCGCCGGCTGCCGCATCGCGCTCGGCGGCGTGGCCCACGCGCCCTGGCGGGCCGAGCACGCCGAGCAGGTGCTCGTCGGCGGCCCGGCGACCGGCGAGGCGTTCCGCACCGCCGCCGAGGCCGAGCTGGAACGGGCCCGTCCGCTCCCGCGCAACGACTTCAAGGTGCCGCTGGCCCGCAATCTGATCGTCCGCACGCTTGAGGAGCTGGCGCCGTGAACCGCGTCGAAGGCCGCGTCAAGGTCGCCGGGCTGGCCACGTACGCCGCCGAATACCCGGTCGAGGGCGTCACCTACGCCTATCCCGTGCAGTCGCGCATCGCCAAGGGCCGCATCAGGCGCATCGACGCCCGCGACGCGCTCGCCATGCCCGGCGTGCTGGCCGTGCTGTCCAGCGAGGACCCGCCCCGGCTGGGCCCGGGCGCCGAGGGCGAGCTGGCGCTGTTCCAGAGCCGGGAGGTCGCCTACCGCGGCCAGTTCGTGGCCGCCGCCGTGGCCGACACCTACGAGAACGCCCGCGCCGCCGCCGACGCGATCGTCGTCGAGTACGAGCAGGACCTCCACGACGTGGCCCTGCGCGCCGACCACCCCAACCTCTACCGGCCGGAGAAAGTCAACCCCGGCTTCCCGTCCGACACCGTGAAGGGCGACGTCGAAGCCGGGCTCAACGCGGCCGAGACCGTCGTCGACGTGACCTACACGACCCCCGTCCTGCACAACAACCCGATGGAGCCGCACGCCGCCCTCGCGCTGTGGGACGACGAGGGCAGGCTGCTGGTGTACGACACCACGCAGGGCACGTCCTCGAGCCGCGACCTCATCGCCCAGACCCTCGGCCTGTCCGGTGAGCAGGTGCGGGTGGTGTCCCGGCACGTCGGCGGCGGCTTCGGCTCGAAAGGCACCTCCCGGCCGCAGGCCGTGCTGGCCGCCCTGGCCGCCAGGGCCGTCGGCCGGCCCGTCAAGATCGTGCTGACCCGGCAGCAGATGTTCGACGTCACCGGCTACCGCACGCCCACGATCCAGCGGCTGCGGCTGGGCGCGGACGCCGACGGCCGGCTCACGGCGCTGGAGCACGTGGCCTACGAGCAGAGCTCGACGCTGGTGGAGTTCGCCGAGCAGACCGCGACCCCGACCCGCGTCATGTACGCCACGCCCGCGCTGCGCACCGCGCACCGGCTCGTCCGGCTGGACGTCGCCACCCCGTCGTGGATGCGCGCCCCCGGCGAGTGCCCCGGCATGTACGCGCTGGAGTCCGCCATGGACGAGCTGGCCTGCGCCGCCGGCATCGACCCGAT
Source organism: Nonomuraea angiospora (assembly GCF_014873145.1). Lineage (NCBI taxonomy): Bacteria > Bacillati > Actinomycetota > Actinomycetes > Streptosporangiales > Streptosporangiaceae > Nonomuraea > Nonomuraea angiospora. The sequence continues at coordinate 12,840,633 of NZ_JADBEK010000001.1, forward strand.
CGAGCTGCGCGTCCTCAACGAGCCGGAGACGGAGCCGGACAGCGGCCTGCCGTTCAGCTCCCGCAACCTGGTCGCCTGCCTGCGCGAGGGCGCCCGCCGCTTCGGCTGGGACCGGCGCGACCCCGAGCCGGGGCGCCACCGGGAGGGCGAGTGGCTGATCGGCACCGGCGTGGCCTCCTCCACCTACCCGGCCAAGCGCCGGCCGTCGAAGGCCGTCGTCACCATGCGGGAGGGCGACTTCCTCGTCCAGGTGGCTGCCGCCGACATCGGCACGGGCGCGCGTACCGCGCTGACCGGGATCGCGGCCGGCGCGCTGGGCGTCGCGCCCGACCGGGTACACGTCGAGCTGGGCGACAGCGACCTGCCGGACGCCCCGCTCGCGGGCGGCTCCATGGGCACGGCCTCGTGGGGCTCGGCGGTCGTACGCGCCTGCGAGCACCTCAAGGTCAACGGCTCGGTGGGCCGCGCCGACACCACCGAGGAGGTCGCGCGGGACGCGGAGCTGGCCAGGCACGCCTTCGGCGCCCAGTTCGCCGAGGTGCGGGTCAACTCCGTGACGGGCGAGGTACGCGTGTCGCGCCTGCTCGGCGTCTTCGCCGCGGGCCGCATCCTGGACGCCGCGCTGGCCAGGTCGCAGTTCATCGGGGGCATGACGATGGGCATGGGGATGGCGTTGATGGAGGAGACGTACACCGACGAGGAGTTCGGCGGCTTCCTGCGGCGCGACCTGGCCCAGTACCACGTGCCCGCCTGCGCCGACGCGGAGCGGATCGAGGCGGTCTGGCTGGAGGAGGAGGACGGCGACCTCAACCCCATGGGCAGCAAGGGCATCGGCGAGATCGGCATCGTCGGCACGGCCGCCGCCATCGGCAACGCCGTGCACCACGCCATCGGCCACCGCGTGCGCGATCTGCCCATCACCCCGCCCAAGATCCTGCGGACGATGTTTTAGCGCGCCCCGTCAAGGAAGGAGAAGTCTCTCGTTTGCAAGGCGGGAGGCGGCGTGAAGAACGAGTCGGATCAGGAGCGCGCGGACCGGAACTTCGTGGAGCTCTTACAGGGCGCGCGCGTGGCGGTGACCGGGGTGCAGGTGCTGTTCGCGTTCCTGCTCACCGTGCCTTTTTCGACCGGTTTCGGCAAGCTGGACCAGCCCGACCGGTGGCTGTTCTACCTGGCGCTGGTCAGCGCGGCGGTCGCGTCCATCTGCTACATCGCGCCGACCGCCCAGCACCGCGTGCTGTTCCGGCAGGGGCGTAAGGAGACCCTGGTACGGCGCTCCAACCTCTATGGCATCGTGGGCGCGCTCGCGCTGGCCGTGTCCATGGCGACGGCCACCATGCTGGTGATCGACTACCTGTTCGGCCCCGCGCTGGGCTGGACCACCGGCGGGATCCTGGCCGCGCTGGCCCTGTGGACCTGGTTCGGCCAGGCGGCGCTCAACCGCTCGGACGATCAGTCCTCCGAGGGGAGCTCGGTGTCGTCGTCCGCGCGCTCGCGCGAGTAGGCGCCCCGCGCCACCATGTACGCCGCGACCGACACGGTGATCACCTGCGAGATGCCGGCCAGCAGCAGCGGCCCGGCGTTGGCCCAGGTGGGCCGGTGCAGCCACATGGCCAGCAGCACCAGCAGCACGCCGAGCACCTGCGGTTTGGTGCCCGCGTGCATGCGGTCCAGCGTGGTGCGGAACCGGACGAGCCCCGCCCCGGCCGACAGCGCCAGCGCCGCGCCCAGCAGCAGGCAGGCCGCCGCCGCGATGTCGAGCCACACGTCGAGCCGGCTCATCGGGACCTCCCCGCGAAGAAGCGGGCCAGCGACACCGACCCGACGAAGCCCAGCAGCGACAGCACCAGCAGGATCGGCAGGTCCGAATAGTCGTCCCTGACCACGGCGAACGCCCCGACGCCGCACATGCACAGCGACGTCATCACATCGACCGCGACCGCCCGGTCCAGCATCGTGGGACCGCGCGCCACCCGGTAGAGCGTGGCCGCCGCCGCGCATCCGAGCAGCCCGAGCGTCACGAGGTAGACCACGGTCACGGCAGCTCCTCCCGGTCCCGCAGGGTGCCGAACGCCGCCACGATGCGCGACTCCAGCGCGGCCACGTCCGCCCGCACCGCCTCGGTGACGTCTCCCGGCCGCCCCAGCACGTGCAGGACCAGCTCGCGCTGCTCGGGGTAGGCCTCCACGACGAGGCTGCCGGGCACGGTCGAGATCGCGACCATGATCATCACGGTCATGGACTCCGAGGACGTGCGCAGCCGTACCCGGACGATCTGGGTGGGCGGCACGCCGGGCCGCACCACCCAGAGCACCACCCGCGCGGTCGAGATCACCAGGTCCAGGCCGAACCAGAGCAGGAAGTCCACCAGCGCCACCGGATGGATCCTGATGCCGGGATCGAGGACGGGCAGCGGCAGCAGCCACGTCACCACCAGCGCGACCGCCAGGCCGCCCACCGCGTTGCCCGCCGACAGCTCGCCCTGCAACGTCACCCACACCACCGCCAGCCAGGCGATCAGTGCCAGCCGCGGCTTCACGGCCGCCCCCCGAGCACGGCCGTGACGTACGGCTCGCGGGCCATCAGCTCGGCGGCGGCCCGGTGCGCGAACGCCGACAGCGGCCCGGCCAGCACCGTGAACGACAGCCCCATCGCGACCAGCGCCGCCACCGACGCCGTCAGCGCCGCCGGGACGGCCGTCGTCGTGACGGTCGGGTCCTCGCCGGTGTACTCCTCGCTCTCCACGACCGTGCCCGCCCGCACGGCCCGCGGGCCGCGCCAGAACGCCTTGCTCCACGTCTGGGCCACGGCGTAGAGGGTGAGCAGGCTCGTCACCAGCCCCCCGGCCACGAGGGCGACGGGCAGCGGGCGGCCGTCGGCCAGGCCCGCCTGCACCAGCATCAGCTTGCCGAGGAAGCCGGACATGGGCGGGATGCCCGACAGGTTCATGGCGGGCACGAAGAACAGCACGGCCAGCAGCGGCGCGGTCGTCATCAGGCCGCCGAGGCCGTTCACCGAGGTGGTGCCGGTGCGCCGCTCCACCAGCCCGGTCACCAGGAACAGGGTCGTCTGCACGGTGATGTGGTGCACCACGTAGAAGATCGCCCCGGCCAGCCCGGCCACCGAGGACAGGCCGACGCCGAACACCATGTAGCCGATGTGGCTGACCAGCGTGAACGAGAGCATGCGCTTGAGGTCGGTCTGCGCGACCGCGCCCAGCACGCCCGCCAGCATCGTGGCCAGCGCCACCCACATGAGCAGCGTCGACACCGGCCCGCCCGGGAACAGCAGCGCCTCCAGGCGGATGATCGAGTAGACGCCGACCTTGGTCAGCAGGCCGGCGAACACGGCCGTGGCCGGGGCGGGCGCGGTGGGATAGGAGTCCGGCAGCCAGGCCGACATGGGGAAGATCGCCGCCTTGATGCCGAACGCCAGCAGCAGCGTCAGCTCCACCAGCAGCGCCACCTGCACCGGCAACGTGGCGAACCGCTCGGCGAGCTGGGCCATCGACAGCGTCCCGGTGGCCGCGTACGTGACTCCCAGCGCGATCAGGAACAGCATCGACGAGGCCAGGGCCATCAGCGTGTACGTGGCGCCCGCCCGGATCCTGGACTCGGTGCCGCCGAAGGTGAGCAGCACGTACGAGCCGCTCAGCAGCAGCTCGAACGCCACGTACAGGTTGAACAGGTCACCCGACAGGAACGCGTCCGCCACGCCGGCCACCATGACCAGGAACGCCGGATGGAAGATCGCCATGGGGGCGTCGTGCTCCTGCGCGGAGTAGGCGTTGGCGACCGAGTACACCATGACGCAGAACGTCACCGCCGACGACACCAGCAGCACCAGCGTGGACAGGCGGTCGGCCACCAGGCAGATGCCGACGGGCGCAGGCCAGCCGCCCAGCTCGGTGACCAGCGGGCCGCGGGTGTCGGCGGCGACCAGCAGCAGCGCCGAGACGACGACCGAGACGGCGAGGGTGACCAGGCTGATGAGCGACTGCAGCCGGCGCAGCCGCCCCCCGATCGCCAGCTTCACGCCGGCGGCCAGGAGCGGCAGCAGCACGGGCACGCAGATCAGCCTCTCCACCGGGATCAGCCCTCGCCTTCCGGTCGGGGCACGCGGCTCTCCACGGTCAGTCCTCGCTTTCCGATCCGGGCGCGCGGCATGGTCAGTCCTCGCCTTCCAGCTCGGGATCCTGCGCGAGGGCCTGCCGCTCCCGCTCCTCCCTGATGGCCGCCCGCATCTGCCTGCGCGCCTCCCGCTGCCGTGCCTTGAGCCTTCGCCGCATCGCCCGCTCCCTGGCCGCCTGCTCCTCCCGGCCCCGCGCGTGCTGCTCGCGCAGCTGCTCGATGCGCTCGGCGTTGTCCAGGGCGGCCGCGTCCTCGCGCCGCCCGGCCTCCTCGAAGCGCAGATGTACTTCCTCCTCCGTCAGCCCCTCCCGCAGCCGCTCGTGCATCCACCGTTCGAGCTCGTCGTGCACCCTGGAGATGCGCTGCTCCAGGTCGGCCTCCTGCAGCCGCTCGCGCTCGGCCTGCTCGGCCGCGAGCTTGGCCAGCTCGGCGCGCTGCTCGGCGACCAGCCGCCGGTAGGCGTCCCGCCGGGCGCGCACGGCGTCGCTCAGCTCGCCGCGCCGGGCGCGCAGCCGTACGCGGCGGTCCTCGGTGTCGTCCTGGACCTCGTCGCTCCCGGACAGCTGCCACGTCCGGTGCGCCAGGGCCAGCAGGAACGCCGTAACCCCCAGGGTGATCACGATCGCGGTGAGCACCATGGCCTGCGGCAGCGGGTCGGCCCGCCCCCGGACGTCCACGAAGGGCGGCCCGCCCGGGTCGCCGCCCGCGGTGACGATCAGCAGGTTGACGCCGTTGCCGAGGAGGACGACGCCGGCCAGCACCCGCACCAGGCTCCGCTCCAGCAGGAGCGTGACCCCGGTGGCGACCATCGCGAAGCAGGCCAGGAAGGGCAGCAGGGTGACGGTCACGTGCTCTCCTGCCGGTCCAGCTCGGCGCCGAGGGAGCGCAGGATGTCCTGGACCATGCCGACGACGGACACGTACACGCCGAGGTCGAACAGCAGCCCCGTGGACACGTGCAGGTGCCCGGCCAGGGGCACGTTCACGTCCACGGCCAGGAGGTCCAGCGCCGCCCGGCCGAACAGCAGCCCGATCAGCGCCGTGCCCGCCGACAGCGTGATCCCGGCGCCCATGAGCACCCCGGCGTGCACCGGTAGCGCGGCGGCCAGCTCGTTCCGCCCGCCCGCCAGGTAGCGCACCGTGATCGCCAGCCCGGCCACGATGCCGCCGGCGAACCCGCCGCCGACCTCGCTGTGCCCGATGAACAGCAGGAACACCGAGAGCACCAGCACGGTGTGGAACGTCAGCCGGGCCACCACCTCGAACGCCAGCGCCCGCTGCCCGCGCGGCAGCGTGGCCGACAGCCAGCGGGAGCGCTCGGCGGGCGGCGTCGTGACCGGCTCGATGTGGTACGACCTGCGCCGCAGGAACACCAGGCTCGTCACGCCCAGGGTCAGCACGACGAGCACCGTGCTCTCGCCCATGGTGTCCCAGGCGCGGACGTCGACGATGAGGGCGCTGACGATGTTCCTGGCGCCGGCCTGCGCGGCGGCCGCCTCCATGCGCGCGCCGATCGGCTCGGCGGTCCGCGCGCCCATCGCCAGCATGGCCGCGCCCGTGACCACCACCCCCACGGCCAGCCCGAGCGCCATCCTGAACGGGAACGGCAGCCGCCCCCTGACCGGGCCGAGCGGCAGCCGCCGCAGCACCAGCGCGAACATGACCAGGCTCACCGTCTCGGCCAGGAACTGGGTGAGCGCCAGGTCGGGGGAGCCGTGCGCGAGGAACAGCAGCGCCGTGCCGTACCCGGTGAGGCCGACGACCAGGGCCAGCAGGATGAACGCGCGGGCGAACAGCGCCAGCACGGCCGCCGCCACCGTCAGGACGGCGACGACGGGCTGCTCGGGGCGCTGCCAGAGGACGACGGGCACGCCGAGGTGGGGCGGGCCGCCGGAGGCGAGGGCGAAGACGCCGACGCCGACCGCGGCCAGCAGGGTGAGCGTCAGGTAGTCCGGCAGGGATCCGCGCTGGATGAAGCCGGTGAGCTGGATGGCGAAGCGGTCGAGCCGCTGCATGAGCGCCCAGAAGACCCGCCCGGAGTCGACCACGTGCAGCGCCGCCCCCGCCCTGGCCACGGGCTCCCTCGCCAGGAACAGCGCCACTCCGGCCGCCACCGACACCGCCGACAGCAGGAGCGGCAGGGTGAAGCCGCCCCACGCCGCCAGATGGACTTCATGCCCTCTAATGCGAAATGTCCCGATATATCCGGAAAAGGTGGAGGCGAACCGTCCGGCGAACGGCGTCAGGACCAGTCCGAGCAGCGACAGCAGCGCGGCAGGCCCGGTCATGGCCGCGGGCATGCGATGCACCTCCCGCTCCGCCACCCCCGGCTTGTCGCAGAACGCGCCCCACAGGAACCGCAGCGTGTACGCCGCCGTCAACGCCGACCCGGCCACCACGCCCGCCAGCACGACCGGCGCGCCCATGAGCGCCTCCAGCGCGGCCTCCTTGCCCGCGAACCCCGCCAGCGGCGGCAGCCCCGCCATGGACGCTCCCGCCAGCACCGCGACCCCGCACACCCACGGCATCGACCGGCCGACCCCGCTCAGCTCGCGCAGGTCCCGGGTGCCGGCCGCGTGATCGACGATGCCCACCACCAGGAACAGCGCGGCCTTGAACAGCGCGTGCGCCAGCAACATGCCCGCACCGGCCAGCGCCGCGCCCCCGTCGCCCGAGCCGAACAGCACCGTGAGGAAGCCGAGCTGGCCGACCGTGCCGTAGGCGAGCAGCCGCTTGAGATCCGTCTCGCGCAGCGCCCGCCACCCGCCCAGCACCATCGTGACCAGGCCGAGCGGCACCGCCACCGCCCGCCAGACCGTCAGGTCCCCGAGCGCGGGGCCGAGCCTGGCCAGCAGGTACACGCCGGCCTTCACCATGGCGGCCGCGTGCAGGTAGGCCGAGACGGGGGTGGGGGCGGCCATGGCGGGCGGCAGCCACATGCTGAACGGGAAGATCGCCGACTTCGACAGCGCGCCGGCCAGGATGAGCACGACGGCGACGGGGGCCACGCGGGGCGGGTGCGCGACGACGTCCGAGACGCGGTACGTGCCCGCGGCCTGCCCGAGCAGGACGAACCCCGCCAGCATGGACAGGCCGCCGAACGTGGTGACCATCAGCGCCTTCATGGCGGCCTGCCTGCTCAGCCTGCTCTCGGGGTCGTACCCGATGAGCAGGTAGGAGAAGACGGTGGTCAGCTCCCAGAAGACGTACAGCAGGAGCAGGTCGTCTGCCGCCACCAGCCCCAGCATCGACCCGGCGAAGCCCGTCATGAAGCAGCCGTAGCGCCCGAGCCCCGGGTCGTCCCGGGAGAAGTAGCGGGAACTGTAGATCATGACCAGCGTGCCCACGCCGGTGACCAGCGACATCATCAGCACGGCGAGCGCGTCGGCGCGGAAGGACAGCTCCAGCCCCAGCACGGGCGCCCACGCCGCGCTCTCGCGCGGGGGCAGCCACAGCAGCACGGCGAGGAAGGCGATGCCCGGGGGAAGGGCGAGCACGGCCAGGGACGTGCGCCTGACCAGCCAGGGAGCGCACACCGCCGCCACCGCGTGCAGGACCAGCAGCGACTCCATGGGCTCCTCGGGAGGGACTTTTCCGGCTACGTCCGCCAATCTCTCCCGGCACGGCACGCGCGCCTCGCAGGCGCGACCGTGGTTGACCCGAACGACACCAGTCCCACACCGTGGTGTGGGACTGGGGGAGCAGGGGGCTCAGGCTTTGCCCGAGCAGGCCCCGGGCCGCGGCGGGACGACCGTGATCAGGTAGCGGTCGATCTGCCTCTCCACGCAGCTCGAACCGCCGCTGTACGCGGTGTGCCCGTCGGCGTCGTTGGTCAGCAGCACGCCCTTCGACAGCTGGGACGCCAGCGCCTTCGCCAGGCCGTACGGCGTGGCCGGGTCGCGGGTCGTGCCCACCACGACGATCGGCGGCGAGCCCTGCGCCCGCACCTTCTTGGTGAACCTGGTGCCCTTGACCGGCCAGTACGGGCAGCGCGACTCGGGGTGGTCGAGGCAGTTGATCGCCATGAGCGCCTCGTACCGGTTGTCGTAGGTGCCGTCGGCCCGCCGGCCGTTGTAGTCGTCGGCGAGCAGCAGCAGCTTCGTGCCGTCGCCCTTGAACGCCTCCGCCAGCGCGACCCGCAGCGTCGGCCAGTAGGCCACCGCGTAGAGGGCGTTCATGACGCCGGTCCGCGCGACGGCCTCGCTGACCTGCCGGCCGTCGTAGGTGTTGCGCAGCGGCGCCCGGTCGGCCCGCTTGTACAGCGCGTCCAGCCGCTTCCAGGCCGCGCCGACGGAGTGCTGCTTGAACGGGCAGTCCTTGGCCTTGAAGCAGTCGCGCATGAACGACTCGGTCGCCACCTGGAAGCCCTTGGCCTGCGACCGGGCGAACTCGACGCCGGTCTGGCCGGGGTTCTCGGCGCCGTCGAGCACCATGGCGCGGATCCTCGTGGGGAACAGGTCGGCGTACCTGGCGCCGAGGTAGGTGCCGTACGACCAGCCCAGGTACGTCAGCCGCCGCTCGCCCAGCGCGGCCCGCATCACGTCCATGTCCCTGGCGGCCTCGCCGGTGCCGACGTGCGCGAGGAGCTGCTTGCCCGCGTTCTTCGCGCAGGCGCCGGCGAACGCCTTGGCCCACTGCTCGGCCTGCTTGACCTCGGTGCGGTTGTCGGGCGTCGGGTCGGTGGCGAACAGCGCGTCGAGGCCGAGCGTGCCGAGGCAGCGCACGGGAGCCGAGGCGCCCACGCCGCGCGGGTCGAAGCTGACCACGTCGAACCGCTGCCTGAGAGAAGGGGACACCATGGTCTTGGCGGCCTTCAACGAATCGACACCGGAGATGCCCGGGCCGCCGAAATTGAGCACGATCGACCCGATCTTCTTTCCGGTGGCGCGCAACCGGACCAGGCTGATCCTGATCTGCCGGCCACCGGGCTTCGAATAGTCGAGCGGGACCCGCAATTTCCCGCATTCATATCCGTTGCCGCAGGAGGACCAGGCCACCCGCTGGCCGTAATAGGCGTCGAGCCCGCCGGGCCCGGTCGCCCGCGCCGGCCCGGCGAGGCCGGCGGCGGCGATCAAGCCGGCGATGGCGGGCGAAATGATGGTGATTAGACGTCGCATGAATAAAACGTGAATGTGAAAGCTTGCGACGGCCTTTAAGGGCGCTGGAATAGATCGTCTGCAAGCGCGAAATCGGCTTGGTCAGGGACTGCCGCCCTGGCCCGGGCCGAGAAACCGCATCACCCATTCCAGCAGCGCGTTCACCCCCTTGCCCCCGCCCCCGACGCTCACCTTGAGATCGAGCTCGCGGTTCTGGCCCTTCTTGACCCTGCGCAGCGTGAGCTGCGGCCGCAGCAGCGCGGCCGACGCGGCGATCACCAGGATGTCCGTCGCGACGTCCGACAGCGGCAGGGTCTGCGACCGGCGGACCTGCGCCACGGCGTCGCCGACCGCCTCGCGCGTCTCCGGCACCGCCTCCAGGATCAGGTCGAGCAGGTCGGCGAGCCGCGCCTCCCGCTCTCCGGAAGCCTCCACCCCGGCCTCCTCGGCCGCCTCCACCAGGAAGTCCCGGTCGCGCGCCACCCGGTCCGCGACCTCCTCCTCGGTGATCGCCGGCTCCTCGGTGTCGTACCGGCTGACCAGGTGCTGCAGCACCTGGGCGAGCTGGGCCTCGCTGAGCCCCTCGAACGTCATCTCATACTCCCGTCAGTTTGAACGCCGCCCAGTGATACATGTGCCTCCAGGCATCCGGACCCTCGGCACGCCACATGTCACGCTGCGCCTCGGCGAAGGCCAGCGCCTTGTCCTGCCCGTCGATGAGCCAACGGATGTAGAAGGTCTCCAGCAGGCGGGTCGACGACTCCAGGTCGACGTCCCACATGGGGGCGAGCACGCTGTCGGCGCCGCTCAGCAGCGCCGCCCTGGTCGGCCCCCAGATGTCGTCGCTCATGGAGGTCACCACCCTGCCGACCGAGCAGGCCTGGAAGGTGAGGTGCGCGGCGGACAGGTGCCCGGACAGCAGCGCGGAGCCGGACAGCACGCCGCCGGACAGCGCCAGCCCCGACTCCATCACCTCGGCGCCCTCCCGGTGGGAGCCGTGGGCCAGGGTGTGGAGCAGGTCCACGCGGGTGGCCGTGGACAGCGCCTCCTCCGGGGTGGCGTCCCGCCCGAACACCCCTTCGGCGCGCGTGGCCGCCCGGCCCAGCACGCCGGTGATCCGCCGGTGGCAGGCCAGGAACGTCTCGTGCTCCTCCTCGCCGCCCGGCACCGTGAGCATCGCGGCCGGCCCGGTGCGCGCCGGTCGCCGGGCCGCGCGCCGGACCAGGTCCTCGGCCACGCCGAGGCTGGGCACGTACGACCAGGCGGGGCAGCGCCCGGTCTCCCACACCAGGGGCAGGACCAGCGCGTGGATCGGGATGTTGTGCCAGGCGCGGTGGGGGGCGACCAGCACGAGCGGGGCGTCGCGCAGCAGCGGCGCGAGCGGGTGCAGGTGCCAGCCCAGCGCCCGCACGGGCTCGATGAGCCGTTCGTCCAGGTCGTAGGGGTGGGCGGGGTCGATGCGGCCGTACAGGCCCGTGCCGGAGAATCCCGCCTGGAGCGCCAGCACGGCCCGGTTGAGCGCGCGGGCCGGGATGGGCAGCCGCATGGTGAGGCTGCGCTCGGGGGTGAGGCAGGTGAGGTAGGTGTGCTCGGCGGTGAGGTAGAACGACACCAGCGCGGCGCCCTCGGGCAGGCGGCGGCGCAGGTCGCCGGTGTGGCCCTCGGGGAAGGCCTCGGCGACGGCCGGCCGCCCGGCGGCCCGGCGCCCGTCCGCGGTGAAGCGGGCCCGCCCGCCGCGCCCGATCGTCCACCGGCGCCTGCGCTCAGGGGGCGCGGGCGGGCGCCGGACCAGCCGCGAGGCCCGCAGGAGCAGCTCGTCGAACTCCTCGGCCGGATACGTCATCGGCTGGTAGGTCACGCTGCCGTCGGGGCGGGTCTCCAGCCCGCTGAGCAGATCGCGGCGGAACCACCGGCTCTTGGCGCTCTCCACCGCCGAGAAGCAGAGCCGGTGGAACATCCTGGCGTCCTCGGAGGCGTTGCCCATCCGGTGGCAGATCTCGTTCAGCCGGGCGGGCACGTCGATCGCCATCCAGCCGGCGTGCGACTCGCCGGGGGCGGGCACGGCGACCCGGCGCTTCTCGGCCAGGAGCTGGACGTTGAGCGCGTGGACCGCCCAGCTCAGGGCCTCGCCGAACGACCCCAGCTCGGTCAGCCTGTCGGCCCTGAGCACTTCGGCGACGCAGGCGCGGTCGCCCGGCCACTGCCGCTCGCCGGCGGCCGCCTCGGCCAGGCAGGCGTCGTACCGCGCGGCCCAGACCTCGTCGAGGCCGGCCAGCTTCCGCAGCGCCGCCAGCCGGAACACGTGCGCGGTGGCCAGCAGCCTCGGCTGGGCCGCCAGGTCCTGACCCGCTATCAGGCGGTCGAGCCGTTCGACCGCCTCGGCGTGCTCTCCCAGGAGGTCGCCGATCCGCGGGCGATACACCTGGACGGCGAGCCGGGCCCACCGGCTGGTCTCCTCCGGCTCCTCCCGCACGAGCAGCTCCGCCGCCTCCAGGTGCAGCCGCGCGGCGGCCACGAGGCGGGCGGCCCGCCCGTCGAGCCCGTCCCGGTAGAGCCCCTCCGGCTCGTGGTCGGCCAGGAGGCTCACGCTGGTGGTGACGTAGTCGAGGTGGAGGTTGCGCCGGGTGACGGACAGCCGGCGCATCTCGCGTTCGACGGGGCCGGCCGGGGCGTCGGCGGGGATGTCCAGCGCCTGGTCGTAGCACCGTAGGGCCGCGTCGAGCAGGCCCTGCGCCTCGTACGCGATCGCGGCCTCGCGCAGCATCTCGCGCTGGACGGTCGGCAGCTCGAAGCGGCCGGCCAGCACGGCGCAGCGCTCCGCCACCCACGCGCTCAGGTCGGGGTGGCCGTTGCGGAGCAGGGCGTCCAGCACGGTGTCGCCGCAGTGCATGCTCGCCATGGCCTGCTCGACGGAGGCGGGCTTGACCAGCCTGATGTGCAGGGAGAAGGCGTGGAAGGCGTCGATGAGCCGGTCCTCGCGGACCGCGGTGAGCGCGTCGGTGCCGTAGTTGCCCGCGTACCACTGCTGGGACCACTCCCAGGCCTCGTCCTTCGCGGTCGCCGCGTCCTCGCCGGGCGGCCAGTCGCGCAGCTCGCCGACGGTCCACGGCTCGCTGTCGTCCGCGCGGTACTGGACGCTGTGCGCGAGCAGGTCGCCCGGCGAGACCCAGTGGTAGGTGAGATCTCCGTGCCGGTACGTGGTCGCCATGGTGAGCACCAGCCGGCCGAACTCCGACGGCGTGAGCGCGGCGGGTCCGCCGGCCGGCAGCGACTCCGGGACCGTGATCCGGTCGTGCAACGGCAGCGGGCTGTCGTTGACCCAGCTCGTCGCGTCGGCGCCGCTCTCGTACATCATGGTGTGGAACAGCTCGACCAGGGCCTCCTCGTCCTGGGCGGTCCGGATCCAGTGGCCGGGACGCGAGGTGACCACGCCGAGCCTGCGCGGGCCCCACGCGAAGTGGCCGGAGATGACGAAGGCCGTCAGGTCGGTCCACTCGACCCGGTACGGCCCGCGCAGCTCGGGCGGATGCCGCGTGTACGCCAGCACCTCGGCGGCCAGCGCCTCGGGACCGGGCGGATCCCCGTCCGGCAGGGGGTAACCGGTGGTGAGGTAGCCGTCGTCCGCCTTCGACAGGATCAGCAGATCGGCGTCCGTCTCCACCTGGTCCCACGCGCCCAGGAAGAACACGGCGTCGGGCCGCTCGGCGGACGGCGGGAGCACCAGGGGCGCGCCAGGCTCGCAGACGATCACGAGGTGCCTGGTCCGGCCCGCGTGCGTGCCGCTCATCACGAAGGCGAGCCGGTCGTCGCCGGGAGGGGCGGTGGCCTCGTGTACGCGTACGTTCGCCTCGTGCAGCCGGATCCGCCCGGCCAGCCGCGTCAGCTCGGGCGAGGAGGCGTCGCCGGTCGCGCGCATCGCCGCGGCGGCCCCGGCCAGGTCGCTCTCCGCGCCGAACGCCTCATAGCGGGCGAAGAGGGTCCAGGCGCGCCAGGCCTGCGCGTTGTCGCGGTCGGGCCCCGGCGAGGCGAGGGCGGCCAGCCGTTCGTGGACCTCGACCGCGTGGTCGAAGTCCGCCCGTCCGGCGTCCGCGTGGTCGCCGTCCGCCTGGCCGGCGTTCGCGGCCAGGAGCAGGCGCAGGTCACTGGCGAGGTTGGCGAGGAACAGCGGATGGTCGCGGTGCTCCTCCGGGGTCGCGGCGAGCGCCCGCTCGTGCAGGCCGATGGCGCTGAGCAGGTCCGCGCGGTCGTCCTGGCGCAGGTAGCGCAGCCGTAACGTGAGGCCGAAGTGGTTGAGCAGGCGGGGCGTCCCGCCGTCCGGGCGGCCGGCGAGGGCCCGTTCCTGCAGCTCGACGGATCGGTCCAGGTCGGCGGGATCGCTCCCGGCCATGGAGCGCAGCCGCAGGGCGTTGCCGAGGTTGGCCAGGAAACCGGGATCGTCCTCGCGGGCCGCGAGCGCCTCCTCGTGCAGCTCGATCGCCCGGTCCAGGTCGGCGCGTTCCTGGGAGAAGCCGTACCTGTCCTGGTAGGCGGTGCCGAGATTGCTCACGTAGTCGGCGCGGTGACGGTGGCCCGGACCCGCGGCCTCCAGCGCCCGGCGCAGGACCCGCAGCGAACGCTCGGCGTCGCCGGTGTCCCCGGTGCTCTCGTAACGCCTGCGCAGGGCATGGCCCACGCCGGTGAGGTAGTGCGGGCGCTCGGCGTGAGAGCGGCCACCCGCGTCGGCCGCGCGCTGCCAGGCGGCGATCGCCTCGTCCAGCGCCAGCGGGTCCCGCGTGCGGGTGTACCTGTCCTCGAGGAGTCTGGCGAGGTCGCGCAGGAGGCCGGGCCGCCACTCGTGGGAGCGCGGCAGCCGGGTCACCGCCTCGGCCAGCAGGGACTCGGCCCGCTCCAGGTCCGCCGGATCCCGTGGCGCCTGCCTGAGGATCGTGGCGAGGACCGCGCGGGCCTCGGGGTCGTCCAGGGCCGCCTCGGCGGCGGCCCGCGCCCGGTCCAGGTCGGCGTCCTCGCCCTCGGCCTGATGGCGCAGGTACAGGGTGGAGGCCAGCTCCCGCTGGACGCGTACGTCGCCGGCCGGGGCCCGCTCCAGCGCCGCCACCGCCCGGTCGAGGTCGGCGGGGTCCCGGGTGATCCGCACGGCGCGCTCGCGCCAGGCGACGCCCACGTTGCGCGACCTCTTGGCGTCGCGGGCCAGGCCGAGAAGCCTGTCGGCGACGGACGCCGCCGGGTCAGGGGCGCCTTCCACCACGTGGACGGCGGCGTCGAGCGCGTCAGGGTCGCCTTCCACCACGTGGACGGCGGCGTCGAGCGCGTCGGGGTCGCTCTCCACCAGGCGGACGGCGGCGTCGAGGGCGTCAGGGTCGCCCTTCCTGACCACGCGGGACAGCAGGCCGGCGAGCCTCGGATCATCCGGCACGCGTCCACCTCCATTTGCGGGGCCCGCGACCCCGGCCGGGCGGCGGGGGGTGCTCGGGCCGCTCGGGGTCATCGGGCGCGGCCTCCACCACGGTGGCGTGCGCCAGTTCGTCCAGGCGGGCCCGCACCAGGGGCAGGTACGGGTTGTCGTCGGCGGCGCCTTCCAGCACGGCCGCCAGCGCCCGCTCGGCCTCGGCCAGGGCCGCCGGATCCCCGGTGCGGTCGAAGCACAGCCCGAGCGCGGCGGCCAGCGAGAGGGCGTGCAGCGGCGCGGCCCGGCGAGCGGGATCGGTGGTGCGGACCGCCTCCCGGCCCGCCTCCAGGGCCTGTGCCAGGACGGACGGCTCGGGCGCGAGCTCGTAGCGGCTCAGCAGCGCGATGACGAGGTTGTGCAGGCAGCCGGGCCGGGCGGGGTCGCCGTCGCCGCAGGCCCGCACCGCGGCGCGGCCGGCCTGCTCGGAGGCCGTCAGCTCGGCCTCGTCGCCGTCGCGGTTGTAACGTTCCCACCGGAACAGGCCGAGCCTCGACAGCAGGACGGCGCGGCCCGGCCAGTCGTCCGCCATGACCGCGGCGGCCCGGCCGGCCGCCTCGATCGCGGCGTCCAGGGCGCCGTCGTGGCCGTCGCCGTGGAGCAGGTGGTGGACGCTCGCCAGGGCCGACAGCACGGGCGCGCATCCGGGATGGCGGTCGGGCAGCATGGCGGCGGCCACGCGTAACGGCAGGACCAGGGACTGCGCCAGGCCGTGGCCGGCGGCCGCCTCGGCCACCTCCGCGATCTCCGCGGCCGGCGTCTCGAGGAGGTTGAGCCGGCCCGCCTCCTCGGTCGGCCCGGCGAGCCGGCTCCAGACCACCTCGGGGACGAGCGACCTGTCCGCCCGGAACGGCCGGACGAACAGGAGGAGGGCGGCCTCGTCGTGGACCGTGTCCGAGGGCGGGACCGTGAGATGCCGCTTCCAGTGCAGCCGCCCGGCCGCGGCGAGCGCGGTGTCGTCCCACGCGCCGGCCAGGCCGGCCGCGGTGCGCTCGCGCACCGCGTCGATCAGGAGGGCGGCCTCCTCGGTGGCGGCGTCGGAGAAGACGCCGGAGGGGTCGCCGGTGTCCTCGAAGGCGGCCAGGCGCGACCGGAGGGAGTCGAGGACATGATCGAGCCCGGGTTCGCCCATGCGCCGCCCTTCACAAGGTAATCGCATGGTAGCGCTCAGACGCCGGATCGCGCCGATCTCGCGTCAGGCGCGGGGACGTGTCATACCGAACCCGGCCATCCCGGCTCCCGTTCCCCTGCGAGCGCCGTCCCCTCGGTGATCTGCGCGCAAACCGGGGCCGGGTCGCGGGGGCTTCCCGCTACGGTTGCGCGCGTGGGAATCGTGCGGCGAGGGGAGCGGGGCGATGGCTGAGCCGCCACGGGTGCCGCCGGAGATGTTCAGGTTCGCCACCACCGATCGGGCAGACCTGAACACCGCGGTCCTGTACGCCTTCGGCGAGGCCGGCGAGCGGCTGGAGACGGCGCTCACCGTGGAGGCGGTGCGGGAGCGGCTGCGGGCGGTGGGCTGGTACGCGCCGGTCGGAGAGCAGGAGCTGACCGCGACGCTCAGGCAGCTCGCGGGGTGGGGGCTGCTCGACGTCATCTTCAATCACGCCGGGAGCTTCGCCACCGCCGAGGAGTACGAGCGCAAGAACCTGCAGTACGCGCTGACCAGGCGGGGCGAGGCGGCCTTCGCCGGCGTGCAGCACGCGACGGCGGTGCTGGCCTCCGGCGGCGCGCTCCAGACCGCGGTGCTCGACGCCATCGCCCACCGGCTGAAGGAGCTGGAGTCGCTGCTGCGCGACCCGGACCCCGGGCGCAACCGGCGGATCTTCGCGAGCCTGCGGGAGCTCGAAGGCCACCTCGACGGGCTGCGTGACAACACCAGGCAGTTCAACGGCGAGCTGCAGCGGCTGCTGCGCGTCGAAGGGTCCGACCTCACCACGTTCCACGAGGTCAAGGGCGCCACCGTGGCCTACCTGCAAGAGTTCGTGAGCAATCTGGAGCAGCGCGGCGACACCATCGCCGCCGCCCTGCGCGCGGTGGCCGGGCACGGGGTCGCCGTGCTGCACGCGCGGGCGCTCGACGGGGCCGGCCTGCCGAAGATGCCGGGCGCGGATCACGCCACGCCGTGGCTGGCGGCGCGGGCGGCCAGGTGGGAGGCCCTGTGCCGGTGGTTCGCGCCCGAGGACGGGCCGGACGGCAGGCTGGGCGACGGGCCGGAAGGCAGGCTGGGCGACGGGTTGGGCGACGGGCTGGGCGGCGGGCTGGATGACGGGCTGGGCGGCGGGCTGGTTGACGGCGGGCTGGGCGACGGCGGGGTGCCGCGGATCCGCCGGCTCCATGACGTGGCGCGGCGGGCCATCGTCTCGCTGCTGCAGGTGCTCGACCGGATCACCGACTCCCGCCGCCGCTCCTCCAGCGCCGCCGCCGACTTCCGCACGCTGGCCCGCTGGTTCGCCGGCGCCCCGAGCGAGGACGACGCCCACCGGTTGTGGGACGCGGCGTTCGGGCTGGGCCCCGCCCGGCACGCGCACCTGGGGCACGCGGACGCGGAGCTGATCCCGGCCGGGGTGCCGTGGCGGGAGGCCGAGCCCGTGGAGGTGTCGGCGCTGTTGCGCTCGCGCGGGCGCACCGAGCGGATGGGCCGCACCGGCAAGGTGCGCGACGTCGTCGCCCTGCGGGCCGAACGCCAGGAGCGGGCCGGGAAGGAGCGGGCCGAGCTGGAGGCCGCCTGGTCGGCGCTGGCCACCGCCGGGGCGACCCGGCTGTCGCAGCTGGGGGAGCTCGACCACGACACGTTCGGGCGCCTGCTCGACCTGCTCGGCAGGGCCCTGGCCGAGCTGCCCGACTCGACCGGGTTCCGGCGGGCCGTGACCTCGGACGGGCGGGTGGAGATCGTGCTGCGGGCCCCGGAGGACGGCGCGGTGGCGGTGCTGCGCACGTCGGAGGGCTGGTTCCGCGGCCCCGACTACCTCATCGACGTGCGCTCGCCGGGGCTCGCCCGGCCCTGTCCCAACGGCGGCGCGGGCGGTGCCCCCGTCTACCACGAGCGGGCGGCGGGCGAATGAGCAGCCTGGCCAACCAGCTCGTCAGGGCCGAGAAGGAGGAGATCGCGCGGGCGATCAGGACCCTGCTCGGCCGGCCGCTCGTGTCCCTGCACGACGACGCCGCCGCCTTCGACCTGATCAGGAAGCGGCGGCAGCCGCTGATCCAGTGGTTCGACTACTTCTGCGGCTGGCGGCTGGTGGTGGAGCCGCGCCAGGGCTACGCCCGCCTCGTCAAGGTCAGATCCGAGGCGAGCGCCACCCGGCCCGCCCGGCGCCGCCGCACCACCAGGGCCCCGTTCGACCGCCGCCGCTACACGCTGCTCTGCCTCTGCGCCGCCGAGCTGCTCACCTCGCCGGTCACCACGATCGGCATGCTCGCCCAGCGCGTGGTCCAGGCCGCCGCCGTGGAGGCGGGGGTGCCCGCGTTCGACCCGGTCAGGAGCGAGGAACGGGCCGCGTTCGTGGACGTGCTCAAACAGCTGGAGCACTACGGCGCGATCACGGCCATGGACGGCGCGACCGACTCCTACCTCGACGACGAGGACGCCAAGGTGCTCTACCGCGTCGACACCACCCGCGTGATCAGGCTCCTCGCCGCCCCTGTGCCCCCGTCCCGCATCGCCGCCGACGAGCCGATGGAGCGGGTGCTCGGCACGCTCACCTCCGAGCCGCGCTACGGCGGCGACGAGCCGACCGAGACCCAGCGCAACCTGTGGGCCAGGCACTCCCTCATCCGCCGCCTCCTCGACGAGCCCGTCGTCTACCGCGACGAGCTGACCCCCGAGCAGTCGGCCTACGCCGCCTCCCTCGCCGGTCGCCAGATCATCCGCCGCGCGGCGGAGGAGGCCGGGTTCGTGCTGGAGGAGCGGGCCGAGGGCTTCCTGCTCATCGACGCCGACGCCACCGCCACGGACACCAAGTTCCCCGACGACGGCAGCCACGCCAAGGTGGCCGCCCTGCTCATGCTCGACCTGCTCGTCTCCGCCGGCCCCGTCCGGGCCGCCCGGGTCGACGCCGAGGCCGCGGAGCTGCTGCGCCGCTTCCCGCAGTGGGCCAAGGCGTACCAGTCCGACGGCGGCGGGCCGCGGCTGGCCGCCGACGCGCTGGAGGTGCTCGAACTGTTCGGGCTGGCCCGCCGCACGGGTGACCGGGTCGCCGCCCTGCCTGCCGCGGCCCGCTACCGGGTCGACCGCGGCACGGCCGTCCAGGAGGATTCATGACAGTCACGGAGCTCACCGCCGCACTCACCACCGGCACGCGTGCCGCGCAGGGCATGGACGCCCGCTGGGTCCCCGTACGCGCGGGGATCCTGAACGTGTGGCGCTACTACGACGAGGTGTTCGAGTTCCACCGGGGCAGGCTGCTGCTGCGCGGGCCCAACGGCAGCGGCAAGTCCAAGGTGCTGGAGCTGCTGCTCCCGTACGTGCTCGACGCCAGCCTCAAGCCGAGCAGGCTGTCCACGTTCGGCGGCACCGAGCGCACCATGCACTGGAACCTCATGGGCGACGGCGCCAGCGGCACCACCCGGGTCGGCTACGTGTGGCTGGAATTCCGGCACGCCGACGGGCGCTGGTTCACCTGCGGCGCCCGGCTCCAGGCCACCGTCCACACCAAGAACGTCACCGCCGCGTACTTCACGACCGAGGCCCGCGTCGACGCCCCCGACGGCATCCGGCTCACCGGCGAGAGCGGCCAGCCCCTGACCAGGGCCCAGCTCGCCGAGGAGCTCGGCACGTCGGGCCGGGTCCACGAGTCCGCCGACGCCTACCGCGCCGTCGTGCGCCAGACGCTCTACCGGGCGCTCAACGAGCAGCGCTACGACTCGCTCCTCACCGCCCTGCGCCAGCTGCGCACCCCCAAGCTCTCCGAACGCCTCGACCCGGGCCTGCTGTCCGACCTGCTGTCGAGCGCCCTGCCACCGCTCGGCGAGGGGGAGATCCACGAGATCGCCGAGGGGTTCGAGCGGCTCGACCGGCAGCGCGAGGAGCTGCGCCTGCTCGACCGCGACGTGGAGGAGGCCGACCGGCTGGCCGGCCGCCAGCGCGGCTACGCGCAGCGCGTCCTGCGCGCCGCCGCGGCTGCCGTGATCTCCGCGGGCCACACCCTCGACTCGCTGGCGGCCGAGGCCAAGGCCAAGCGCGAGGCGCTCAAGGAGGTCGAGGGAGAGCTGAACGCCACGACCGTGCGGCTCGGGGAGGAGGAGGCGCAGGAGCTGGCGCTGGCGGCGCAGATCGAGGGGCTCAAGGAGAGCGAGGCGTACCGGGCGGGGTCCGAGCTGCACCGGCTCCGCATGGAGGCGCAGGCCGCCCACGAGACGGCCGCCCTGCTCCGCGACCAGGCGGGGGCGGCGGCCCGCTCGGCCGCCACCAGGCAGGAGCTGTCGGCGCTGGCCGAGGCCGCCGCCCGCACCGCCGCCGCGCTCTCGGAACGTTCCAGGACGGAGGCCCGCCACGCGGCCGAACGCGCCGGGCTGCTGGCCGCCCACGAGGAGTCCGAGCGGGCCGGATCTGACTGGGCCGGATCCGGCCAGGAGCCGGACGAGGGCGACCAGGGCGACTCGGGCCTCCGCGGCGCCGACGGCGCGCACGCCGTCCACCGGGCGCGGGAGCTGCTGCGGGCCGCCGTCACCAGCCGCGCCGCCCAGATCCGGGAGGTGCGCGCCGGAGCCGTCGAGCACCAGGAGGCCATCAACCGCCGCACGGCGGCCGAGCAGGACCGCGACCGCGCCCGCGACGACCTGGCCGCCGCCCAGGCCGCCCACGACGAGGCCGAGCGCCTGCGCGACGAGCGGGCCGCCAACCTGGCCGCCGCCCTGTCCGAATGGGCGGCCGGCTGCGCGCAGCTCAAGCTCGACGCGGCCGGCCTGGCGGGCCTGGCGGAGCGGTTCGAGCAGGCCGACGAGCTGGTGGTCGCCGCCCGTACGACGGCGGCCGTCAAGCTGGCCGCCCGCGAGCAGCACCTGACCGGCCTGCGCGACAAGCTGCTGGCCGAGCGCGGCGAGCTGACCCGCGAACGCGAACGCCTCAACGACCGGACCGTCCTCGAACCGCCCGCCACGCGCGCCCGCGACATGGCCGCCAGGAAGAGCCGCCCGGGAGCCCCGTTGTGGCGGGCCGTGGCGTTCAGGTCGGGCCTCGACCCCGTCGCGCAGGCGGGCGTCGAGGCGGCGCTGGAGGCGGCGGGCCTGCTGGACCTGTGGCTGCGCCCGGACGGCGGGTTCGACGCGGGGGAGCACGACGCGTACGCCGTGGCCGCGCTGGCCAGGCCCGCGCCCGGCTACAGCCTGGCCCACGTGCTGCTCACGGAGGCGGACTCCCCGGTCAAGGCCGACACGGTGCTGGCGGGCATCGCGTTCGCGCCCAGCGCGATCGGCGTCGACCACCCCGCGGTCGTCGGCGCCGACGGCACCTGGCGGCTCGGACCCGCCGCGGGCCGCTGGGTCAAGCCCGAGCCCTCCTACATCGGCGCCACCGCCCGCGAGCGCGCCAGGCGCCGCCGCGTCGCCGAGCTGGACGACCGGCTCGGCGAGCTCGCGGGCACGGTCGCCGAGTGCGACCACCTGCTCGCCGTGGTCGACGCCGACCGCGACACGCTGGCCGCCGAGCTGCGGCGCCGGCCCGACCGGCGGCCGTACGCGGACGCGCTCGACGCGCTCGACGGGGCGGTGAAGAAGGTCGCGCTGCTGGAGGACCAGCTCCGGGCCTACGAGCAGCGCCTGCACGAGCGGGAGAGGGAGGTCGGCAGGACGCTGCGGCGGCTCACCGAGCTGGCGGCCGGCCACGCCCTGCCCACCGCGCCGCCCGCGCTCGACAACCTCGAGGAGGCCCTGCGCACCGCCGAGACGACCGGCACCGCCTGGCACGACCGGCGCGCCGACGCCCGCGCCGCCGCGGAGCGCGCCCGGCACGCCGCCGAGACCGCCGCCGAATACCAGGACCTCGCCGTCAGGGCCGTCGAACGCGCCGAGGACGCCGCGGCGGGCGCCGTCACGCTGGCGGAGAAGCTCGCGGCCGTCGAGTCCACGGTCGGCGCCGAGCACCTGCGCGTGCTGGAGCGGCTGCAGGAGACGCAGGCCGCGTACCAGACCTGCCGCCGCCTCATCCGCTCGGTCAACGACGACCTGGCCCGGCTGCACGCCCGGCTCGGCGAGCTCAGGGGCGAGCTCGGCACGGCCGAGGACAAGCACGCCGAGGCGGGGCGGGTGCGGGACGAGGTGTCCGAACGCTTCCGCGCCCTGGCGGCCGGGCACCTGGCGGCGGACGCGCGGGTGACGGCCGAGCTGGCGCGCGACGCCGGGGCGCGGGCCGTGCTGGTCTCGGCCAGGGCCGTCGCCGAGCAGCTCGCGGCGGTGCCGTACGAGCAGAAGAACGTCAAGGAGGCGGAGGCGCGGCTGCTGGACGCCTTCCACCACGCCAGGGAGGTCCTCGCCGACCGGGCGGACCTGGAGCTGACGCCCGACGAGGACGTCCAGCTGCTGACCGCGACCGTGGCCGGTGTCCGGGCGGGGGCCTCCGCGCTCAGCGAGGCGCTGCGCGAGGAGCGCGACGAGCGGCGCTCGGACATCACGGAGGCGGAGCGGGACCTGTTCGACCGGACGCTGGCCGGTGACACGCGGCGGCATCTCGCCGACCGGATCAGGCAGGCGACCGCGCTGGTGGAGGGCATGAACCAGCGCCTCGAACGCGTCCGCACCGCCTCCCGGGTGGCCGTCCGGCTGGTGTGGCAGGTCGATCCGACGCAGTCGCCCGGCACCCGGGCCGCCCGCGACCTGCTGCTGCGCGACCCGGCCGGGCTGGACGAGGCCGACAGGGAGGCCCTGTACGCCTTCTTCAGGGACCGGGTGGAGGAGGCGCGGGCCGACAACTCCTCGGCGAGCTGGGAGGACCAGCTCATGAAGGTGCTCGACTACACGGCCTGGCACCGGTTCGTGGTCAGGCTGGACCGCGGCGACGGGCAGGGCTGGCAGGACCTCACCAGGAAGCTGCACGGGGCGCTGTCCGGAGGGGAGAAGGCGATCGCGCTGCACCTGCCGCTGTTCGCCGCGGTGGCCGCGCACTACCAGAGCGACCCGGGCTGTCCCCGGTTCATCCTGCTGGACGAGGTGTTCGTGGGGGTGGACAGGACGAACCGGGGGCAGGTGTTCGACCTGCTGGTGAACCTGGGGCTGGACCTGGTGCTCACGTCCGACCACGAGTGGTGCGAATACCGCGAGCTCGACGGGATCGCCGTCCACCAGCTCATCACCGGCGACGGGGACGACGCGGTGACGACCGCCCGCTTCGTCTGGAACGGCTACCGGACGCTCCCGGCGGAATGATCACACGCTCCAGGGCGGGTTGGCGCCCGCGACCGAGCACGTCAGCGCCGCCACCCTGACCGCGAACTCGGCCGCCTCGACCGCCGTCCCGAGATCCAGGCCGTCCAGGCGACCGCCCAGGAGGTCCTTGGCGGCGAGGCTGTGCAGCAGGCCCGCCGTGAAGGAGTCGCCCGCGCCGACCGTGTCCACCACGTCCACCTCCGGCGCCGGCACCGACGCCCGCTCGCCGTCCAGGGAGACCAGCGCGCCCGCCGCGCCCCTCGTGACGACGATCAGCCGGGCTCCGGCGGCGTGCCAGGTGTCGCAGGCGCGTTCGATGGGCACGCCGGGCAGCAGGAAGTCGAGGTCGTCCGCGCTGAGCTTGAGGATGTCGGTCCACTCGCACCAGCGCGACACCGGGTAGTCGGCCAGGGAGGCGAGGCTGGGGCGGACGTTCGGGTCGATCGAGATCGTGGCGCGGCCGGCGGCCTCCCGCGCGAACGCCTCCACCGCCGCCCGGCCCGGCTCCCTGGCCAGGGCCAGCGATCCGGTGTGCAGGCAGGCGACCGGCCCGAGGCGGTCCAGGTCCAGCTCGTACGGGGTCCACTGCCAGTCGGCGGTGCCCTCGGCGTAGAAGGTGTACTCGGCCTGGCCGCGCGCGTCGAGGGCGGCGACGGCGAGCGTGCCGGCCTCCTTGGCGTCGACGGAGGCCGAGAGGTCCACGCCCGAGGAGGCGAGGTGGCGGCGGAACAGCTCGCCGAACACGTCGCCGGACAGGCGGCCGAGGAAGCGCGTGGGGGTCCCGAGCCGGGCCAGCGCCACCGCCGTGTTCGCGGGCCCGCCACCCGGCAGCACCCGCAACCCCAGCTCCACCGCCTCCCCGCCGTTCTCGGCCTGGGGGCGGTCGGCGGGGGAGCGGGTGGTGAAGCCGTCGGCGACGCACTCACCCAGGACAGCGATCATCGAGCTTGCCTTTCAGGCACGTTGCCGATTTGTTACGGCAGGGGGGCATTGACGTTTCTCGGATGGGAGTCCATCATCGCAGCACAGCGGATGTCAACGTTGACATATGTCAACGATGACATCGGATCCCCCCTGATAGGAACCGCCCATGAATGCAAAGATTTCGGCCGGACTCCTGGTCACCGCCCTTCTCGTCACCGGATGTGGCGGCGGGGGCGGAGGCGGGCAGAGCTCCTCCGCGACGCCCAAGGTCGGCCTCATCACCAAGACCGAGACGAACCCGTTCTTCGTGAAGATGAAGGAGGGCGCCCAGAAGTCGGCCCAGGCCAACGGCATGGAGCTGATGACCGCCGCCGGCAAGTTCGACGGAGACAACGCCTCCCAGATCACCGCGATCGAGAACATGGTCGCCGCCGGTGTGAAGGGCATCCTCATCACGCCGAGCGACACCAAGGCCATCGTGCCCGCCATCAAGAAGGCCCGCGACGCGGGCGTGCTCGTCATCGCCCTGGACACGCCGACGGAGCCGCAGGACGCCACGGACGCGCTGTTCGCCACCGACAACCTCAAGGCCGGCGAGCTGATCGGCCAGTACGCCAAGGCCGCCATGGCCGGCAAGCCCGCCAAGATCGCCACCCTCGACCTGGCCCCCGGCATCACCGTCGGCCAGCTCCGGCACGACGGCTTCCTGAAGGGGTACGGGATCGCGGAGGGCGACCCGTCCGTCGTCTGCAGTCAGGACACCAGGGGCGATCAGGCCAAGGGACAGACCGCCATGGAGAACTGCCTGCAGAAGGCCCCCGACATCAACCTCGTCTACACGATCAACGAGCCCGCGGCCCTGGGCGCGTACACGGCGCTGAAGGCCAAGGGCCGCGAGAAGGACGTGCTGATCGTCTCCGTGGACGGCGGCTGCACCGGCACCAAGGCCGTGAAGTCGGGCGAGATCGCCGCCACGAGCCAGCAGTACCCGCTGAAGATGGCCGAGGACGGCGTCAAGGCGGTGTCGGAGTTCGCCAAGACCGGCAAGAAGACCTCCGGCTACACCGACACCGGCGTCACCTTGATCACCGACAAGTCCGTCTCCGGCGTCGAGGCCAAGGACACGGCCTTCGGCCTGGCCAACTGCTGGGGCTGACATGGCCGTCATGGAAGCGACGCTGCCGCGCCGCCTGATCTCGACGCCCGTCGCGGGCCCGCTGGCCGCGCTCGTCCTGGCCTGCGCGTTCTTCGCGCTCAGGACCGACCAGTTCCTCACCGGCCCGAACTTCTCGCTGATCATCCAGCAGGTCATGGTGGTCGGCACGCTGGCCATCGGCCAGACGCTGATCATCCTGACCGCGGGCATCGACCTGTCCAACGGCGCCATCATGGCGTTCGGCGGCATCGTGATGACCAAGCTGGCCGTGGACAGCGGCCTGCCGCCGGTCCTCGCCATCGTCGCCGGGCTCGCCGTGTGCTCGGGGTTCGGGCTGGTCAACGGGTTGCTGGTGACACGGATCTCGTTGCCGCCGTTCATCGTGACGCTCGGCATGCTGAACGTGGTCTTCGCCCTGACCCACATCTACTCCAACGAGCAGACGGTCACGGACCTGCCGCCGGTGCTGACGTTCCTCGGCCAGACGTTCCAGGTCGGGCAGACGAACGTCACCTACGGCTCGCTGCTGACGATCCTGCTGTTCCTGCTGTTCGCGTACCTGCTCGGCTCCACGGCGTGGGGCCGCCACGTGTACGCGCTCGGCAACAGCCCCGAGGTGGCCCGCCTGACCGGCATCAGGACGCGCCGGCTGACCATCGGCGTCTACACGCTGGCAGGCTTCGTGTACGGCATCGCCGCCCTGCTGCTGGTCTCGCGTACCGGAGTGGGCGACCCGCAGGCCGGGCAGACCGACAACCTGGACAGCATCACCGCGGTCGTCCTGGGCGGGACGAGCCTGTTCGGCGGCCGCGGCCTGGTGATCGGCACGCTGGTCGGAGCGCTCATCGTCGGGGTGTTCCGCAACGGGCTGCAGCTGATGGGCGTACCGTCGATCTACCAGACGCTCATCACCGGCATCCTGGTGATCCTCGCCGTCGCCGTCGACCAGCTCTCCCGCAGGAGGAACCGATGACGACCCCCGTACTCCAGGCCCGCGGCCTGGTCAAGCGCTACGGTCACGTGACCGCGCTCGACGGCGCCGACTTCGAGCTGATGCCCGGCGAGGTGCTCGCCGTCATCGGCGACAACGGCGCCGGCAAGACCAGCCTCATCAAGGCGCTCACGGGCGCGCTCCAGCCCGACACCGGCGAGATCCTGCTCGACGGCAAGCCGGTGCGCTTCCGCGACCCGCTGGAGGCGCGCAGGCAGGGCATCGAGACCGTCTACCAGGACCTCGCGGTGGCGGCCTCCCTCGACATCGCCACGAACATGTTCCTCGGCCGCGAGCTCCGCAAGCCCGGCCTCCTCGGCAGCGTCTTCCGCATGCTCGACAAGAAGCGCATGCGCGAGGAGTCCGCCCGGCACATGGCCGAGCTCAAGATCGGGCTGCGCTCGCTCACCCAGCCGGTCGAGTCGCTGTCCGGCGGCCAGCGGCAGGGCGTGGCCGTGGCCAGGGCGGTGGCGTGGGCCACGCACGTCGTGGTCATGGACGAGCCCACCGCCGCGCTCGGCGTCAAGGAGTCCGGCCAGGTGCTCGACATGATCAAGCGGGTCCGCGACGGGGGCACGCCGGTCGTGCTGATCAGCCACAACATGCCGCACGTGTTCGAGATCGCCGACCGCATCCACGTGCAGCGCCTCGGCCGCCGGGTCGCCCAGATCAAGCCGGGCGACCACAGCATGGCCGAGGTGGTGGCCATCATGACCGGCGCCCTCCAGGTCTCGGAAGGCAAGGCGGTGGTGGCGGACCAGGGCGCGGCGGAGGCTATCGGGTTGTCCTGATGAGCGGCCACTAACATGGGCGCAATGCGGCGTCCGACGATGACAGATGTGGCGCGTGAGGTCGGCGTCACGGCGAAGACGGTCTCGCGGGTGCTCAACGACGACGGCCCGGTCGCCGTCGAGACCCGCGAGCGCGTCATGGAGGCCGTCAGGAAGCTGGGCTACCAGCCCAACCTGATGGCCCGCAACATGCGGGTCGGCGCGCGCGACGCCGCGATCGGCCTGGTCATCCCCGAGATGGGCAACCCGTTCTTCGGCACGGTCGCGGGCGGCATCGAGAGCGCCGTCCGCGCCCGCGGACTCACCCTCATCGTCGGCAACTCCAGCGAGACCGCCGACCTGGAGCAGTCGCTGATCGCGACGTTCCTGGCCCGCAGGGTGAGCGCGCTCATGGTGGTCCCCTCGGCCACCAGCGACCACCGCCACCTGCGCAACGAACGCGTGGCGGGCCTGCCCATCGTCTTCCTCGACCGGCCGGCCGTCGGCCTGACCGCCGACAGCGTGGTCAGCGCCAACCGGGAGGGCGCCAGGGCCGGCGTCGCCCACCTGATCGCCCACGGCCACCGCAGGATCGGCTTCGTCGGCGACGTGCCCGCCACCCTCTACACCCGCCGCGAGCGCTTCCAGGGCTACCGCGACGCGCTCGAAGGCGCGGGGCTGCCGTTCGACCGGGGCCTGGTGGAGACCGGCCACGACCAGGAGGCCGCGGCCCGGGCCACGATGCGGCTCTTAGCCCTCGACGATCCGCCGACCGCCCTGTTCGCGGGCAACAACCTGGCCTCCACGGGCGCGGTGGTGGCGCTGTCGCGGGCCCGCCGCAAGGACGTGGCGCTGGTGGGCTTCGACGACCTGCCCCTGGCCGAGTGCCTGGACCCGCCGCTGACGGTCGTGGCCCAGGACCCGGCGCGGATGGGGGCGGCGGCGGCCGAGCAGGTGCTGGCGCGGCTGGACGGCGACCGCTCCAAGGCCCGCAGGACGCTGGTGCCCACCCGGCTCGTCGTCCGGGGCTCGGGCGAGCTGCCCGCTCCCGGGTAGCTAGCGGGGGTAGGCGCCGCCGTCCAGGCTGAGGACCTGGCTGGTCAGATAGCCGTTGCGCAGGACGGCCAGGGCCAGGTCGGCGACCTCCTCCGGACGCCCGAAGCGGCCGACCGGAAGGTGGCTCGGGCTCGCCGTGGCCGGGAGCATCGCGGTGTCCTCGATCAGGGCGGGCGCCAGCGCGTTGACCGTCACGCCGTGCGAGGCCACGCGGGCGGCCAGGAAGTGGAGCATGCCGTGCAGGGCCGCCTTGGAGGCGGCGTAGTGCGGGCCGACGATGCCGCCGGTGAAGGCCGCGATCGACGACATGAACAGCACCCGCCCGTACCCCCGCGCCGCCATCCCCGGCAGCGACTGCTGCGCCAGCAGGAACGGTGCGCGCAGGTTGACCGCCATCGTGCGGTCCCACGTCACCGCGTCCACCGCCGTGTACTCCTGCTGGATGGCATAGCCGGCGTTGGAGATCAGCAGGTCGACGGGCCCGAGCGCGTCGGCCGTGGCGCGCAGCAGGGCGACCGGGACCTGCGGGTCGGCCAGGTCGCCCGGGAGCGCGACCGCGTCCACGCCCGCGGCCCGTGCCCGCGCCACCAGGTCGTCGGCGTGCTCGGAGCGGGTGCCGTACGTGAAGGCGGTCCTGACTCCCGCGGCGATGAGGCGGCGTCCGATCGCCTGCCCGATGCCCCCCGACGCGCCGGTCAGCAGGGCCACGCGGCCAGTGAGTTGGGTCATGCCAGCCAGTCTTCCCCGTGACACAGGCGTTGACGGCACGTTGGAATGGGGCGTTTCCGTACGTCTTCCACTGTGTGCTCACGCGTAACTCGCGGTCCACCTGGGCGGTCTACGGTGCGCGCATGAGAATGCGCAGGTTACTCGCGAGTGTGCTGGCCGCGACCGTCGCCGGCGGTACCGTCGCCGTCGTGCTGACCCAGACGACTCCCGCCACGGCCGACCGCCGCGGCCACGCACCCATCGTGATCGGCCACCGGGGCGCGAGCGCCCACCGGCCCGAGCACACGCTCCTGTCGTACGAGACCGCCATCGCCATGGGCGCCGACTACATCGAGCCCGACCTCGTCTCGACCAAGGATCACGTGCTGGTCGCCAGGCACGAGAACGAGATCTCCGGCACGACGGACGTGTCCGCGCACCCGGAGTTCGCCGACCGGCGCACCACCAAGACCGTCGACGGCCGGCCGGTCACCGGCTGGTTCACCGAGGACTTCACGCTGGCCGAGCTGAAGACGCTGCGCGCCAAGGAGCGCGTCCCCGACCTGCGGCCGGACAACACCGCGTTCGACGGGCTGCCGGAGATCCCGACGTTCGAGGAGGTCGTGAAGCTGGCGCAGGAGCACGGCGTCGGCGTCTACCCCGAGACCAAGCACCCGACGTACTTCGACTCCATCGGCCTGTCGCTGGAGGAGCCGCTGCTGGACGTGCTCAACCGGTATCACGTGCGCAAGGCGTACATCCAGTCCTTCGAGACCGCGAACCTGCGCGAGCTGCGCGCCAAGACCCGCCTGCCGCTGATCCAGCTGATCACGTCCGGGGGCGCGCCGTACGACTGGGTCGCCTCCGGGAGCACCCGCACCTACGACGACATGGTCAAGCCGGACGGGCTGCGCGAGGTGGCCTCCTACGCGAACGGGATCGGGGTGGACACCCGGCGCGTGGTGCCCCAGGACGCCTCGGGCAAGACTCTCGAACCGACCACGCTGGTCGCCGACGCGCACCGGCGCCGGCTGGACGTGCACGTCTGGACGGTACGGAACGAGAACTCGCAGCTGCCCGCCGACTACCGGCTCGGCAACCCGGCCAGCCCCGTCTACCCCCGGGCCACCGGGAACGTGATGGGGTGGCTGTCGAAGCTGGTCGACCTGGGCATCGACGGCGCCTTCTGCGACGACCCCGCCATGGGCAGGGCCGTGGTGAGCGGGCGGCAGGCGTAAGGACGCGTGCGGCGCCGCCCCTATTCCCCACCGGATCAGTGGGTACATTGGTCCGGTGAGGAACGACCAGCACGGCCTGGCGATGACCGGGGCCGGCGCCGCCGCGGCGCGGCACTACGACCGCGCGATCGACGAACTGCTGCACCTGCGGGTGGAGGTCGCCACCGAGACCAGGGCGGCGCTGGCCGAATCGCCGGACTTCCCGATGGGCAACGTCCTGAGCGCCTACCTCGGGCTGCTCACCACCGAGGCCGATGACGCGCGGAAGGCGCGGGCGCGGTTCGGGGCGTTCCAGGACAGGATCGACGAGTCGTCGCTGCTGCCCCGCGAGCGCGCCCACGTGGCGGCCGTGCGGGCGCTGCTCGACGGCGACTGGCTGACGTGCGGGCGGCTGCTCGGCGAGATCACCGTGGAGCACCCGCGCGACGCCCTGGCGCTGGCGGCCGGGCACCAGGTCGACTTCTTCACCGGCGACGCGCGCTCGCTGCGCGACCGGATCGGCGGGGCACTGAACGCCTGGCGGGAGGACGACCCGCACTTCGGCCACGTGCTGGGGATGTACGCCTTCGGCCTGGAGGAGGCGGGGCACTACGACCGGTCGGAGGAGGCCGGGCTGCGGGCGGTCGAGCTGAACGCGCGCGACGTGTGGGGCATCCACGCGGTCGTGCACACCTACGAGATGCAGGGGCGGTTCGGGGAGGGGCTGCGTTACTTCGACGCGCGGCTCCCGGACTGGTCCACCGGAACGTTCTTCAACATTCACAACTGGTGGCACTACTGCCTGTACGCGCTGGAGGCGGGTGACGAGGCGCGGGCGCTGGCGATCTACGACTCGGTGCTCGCGGGCGGGGAGACCTGCATGGAGCTGCTGGACGCCGCCGCCCTGCTCTGGCGGCTCCACCTGGAGGGCTCCGAGCAGCACGAGCGCTGGCGCGCCCTGGCCGACGCGTGGCCGGGCAGGGTGGCCGAGCCGTTCTACGCCTTCAACGACATGCACGCGGTCATGTCGTACGTGGGCGCCGGGCGGGTCGGGGAGGCGGAGAAGCTGATCGCGACGCGCGAGGCGTACGTGCTGGAGCCGCGTCCCGGCGTCACCAACCGGGACATGACGCTCCGGGTGGGCCTGCCGGTGTGCCGCTCGCTGGTGGCCTTCGGGCGGGGCGACTACGACGCGGTCGTGGACCTGCTCTATCCGATCAGGCACCGGGTCAACGAGTTCGGTGGCAGCCACGCGCAGCGGGACGCCGTGCAGAAGACCCTGCTGGAGGCGGCCCTGCGGGCGGGGCGGCGGGACATCGCGCGGGTGCTGGTGAGCGAGCGCGTCAGCGTCCGGCCGTGCAGCCCGTACAACTGGCTCAAGCAGGCCGCCCTCGCCGACGAGCTGGGGGAGCGGGGCGCCGCCGCGGCCGCCCGCCTGCGCGCCGGCGAACTGGCCCGCACCGGCGGCCGTCCCTAGCCCGGGAACTGTCGGAGGCGGCGGGTAGTGTTTGCGGCCATGGAACGGCAACTCACCCTGATGGTCGTACACGCACACCCCGACGACGAGTGCCTGAGCACCGGCGGCATCCTGGCCCGCTACACCGACGAGGGCATCCGCACGGTCCTGGTCACCTGCACCAACGGTGAGCAGGGCGACGGCCAGGGCGGTGTGAAGCCGGGCGAGGAGGGCCACGACGACGCCGCGGTGGCCGAGCTGCGGCTGGCCGAGCTGCGCGAGTCGGTGTCCCACCTGGGCATCGACCACCTGGAGCTGCTCGGCTACCGCGACTCCGGCATGGAGGGCTGGGACGCCAACGCCCACCCCGACGCGTTCGCCAACGTGCCGGTCGAGACGGCCGCCGCCAAGCTGGCCGCGTTGATGGAGCACTACCGGCCCCAGGTCGTGGTGACCTATGACGAGACCGGCGGTGGCGGTTACGGCCATCCCGATCACGTCCAGGCCCACCGCATCACGGTGGCGGCCGTCGAGCAGACCGGCATTCCCGACAAGTTCTACTACACGGCCATGCCTCGCTCCGGCATCAAGCAGATGTTCGAGATGATGCGGGCCAACGGGATCGACCTCGGCGGCTTCGAGCCGTCCGACGACTTCGGCACCCCCGACGAGCGGGTCACCAGCGTCGTCGACATCGCGCCGTTCGTCGAGCGCAAGCTCAAGGCGCTCAGGGCGCACGAGAGCCAGGGCGAGAACATCTTCCTGCTGCGCATGCCCGAGGAGGTGCAGCAGCAGGCGTTCTCGCACGAGGCGTTCGAGCGGAAGCTGTGCAAGGTGGACGCGCCCGACCACGAGGAGGACCTGTTCGCGGGACTGCGTGACGGCTAGCCTCCAGAACATTATTCTAAGCCCTATGGGCTCACTCGTCAGCTATCAACTGAAGGACGCCGTCGCCACCATCACCATGGACGACGGCAAGGTGAACGCGGTCTCGCTCCAGCTGCTGGCCGAGCTCGGCGCCGCCCTCGACCGGGCGGCCGCCGACTCGGCGGTCGTGCTGCTGGAAGGCCGGGAGGGGGTCTTCTCGGCCGGGTTCGACCTGAAGGCGCTCGCGGCGGGCGGCGAGGAGGCCCTGACGCTGGTGCGGGGCGGGTTCGAGCTGGCCGAGCGGCTGCTGTCGTTCCCGACGCCGGTGGTGGCCGCCTGCACGGGGCACGCGGTGGCGATGGGCGCGTTCCTGCTGCTGTCGGCCGACTACCGGGTGGGCGCGGCCGGGCCGTACCGGCTGGTGGCCAACGAGGTGGCGCTGGGCATCACGATGCCGCACGCGGCGGTGGAGATCCTCCGGCAGCGGCTGACGCCCGCGTGCTTCACGCGGGCGGTGCTGCTGGCCGAGACGTTCTCACCCGACGACGGCGTGGCGGCCGGATTCCTGGACCGGGTGGTGGAGCCGGCCCGGGTGTCCGACGTGGCCCGCGAGACGGCCGAGGCGCTGACCGCCCTGAACATGAGGGCGCACGCGGCGACCAAGGCGCGGGCGCGGCGGCGGACGCTGGAGGCGATGCGGGCGGGGATCGCCGGGGAGCTCGGCCCGGGGGCGAGCTGGCCTCCGGCGTAACCGGGGACCCTCTGCTGGGGTAGTCCTTGTCGGCGTGGGCAGGCCGGCTGGGTGATCAGCGCGCAGTCTCGGAGGTCACGGCGCGGCCGAGGAAGGCGAGGAGCCGCTGGTGGGCGGTGGCCCCCGACGGGCCGGCGGTGCTACGCCTGGTCATCGCCCTGTCCACGGCGGGGCAGGACGGCCTGCGGCGCGCGACGCGTTCCTCGCCGCGCTGGTCGACCGCCTCCTGTCCCACAAGTGACCACGATCGTGATGGCTCGACGGACAGACGATTCCTACCGGCGCGTGCCCGTACAGCAGCCGCGACCGCGGGCCGAAATGTGATATGATCATTTTGTCATGGATAGTCATGACAAACTTCAGCCTCAGATGCTTCTCGCCGGAGCCCCCGACGGCCCCGCGGCCGGCTTCGTCGCGGCCATGAACGCCGGTGATCCCCAGGCGATCGACCACGTCTACGAGGACGGTGCCGTCCTCGTACCGGTGCCCGGCCATCCCGTCACCGGCCCCGCGCGCCTCGCCGCCAACCAGCACCTGCAGAGCTTCGGGCTGCCGATCGAGGCTCGTCCGAGGCACTCGTACGTGGCCGGCGACATCGCCCTGCTCATCGTCGACTGGTCCATGCGCGGCACGGCACGCGACGGCACCGAGATCGACATGAGCGGCACCGCGACCGACGTCGTCCGCCGCGGCCCCGACGGCCGATGGCGCTACGTCATCGACAACCCCCACGGCACCGCCTGACCAGCTCAGCCGCCGAAAATCGGCGACATGGTCCCGCGCCCACGAGCCCATACGGCTGAAATGCGCGCCAGGAATTCGTCGGTCTGCGCGGGGCCAGAGCTGGTCCGGTTCTACAGAAAGGGATATCTATGATCACCCATATCAACGTCGCCGTCATGTACGTGGCCGATCAGCAGCAGTCGGTGGATTTTTACGTCGACAAGCTCGGCTTCACCAAGACCGTCGACGCCGAGATGTGGCCAGGCGCGCGCTGGGTGGAGGTCAAGCCACCGAATGGACAGACCTCGATCACCTTGCACAGCGCGGAGGCGTTCGGTAAGAAGCCAGGCGAGGGTGCCTATCTCACCTTCGCCTGCGATGACATCGACGGGACGGTGCGTCAGTTGCGCGAGGTCGGCGTCACCGTGACCGACCCGGTGGAGGAGGCCTGGGGCACCTACATCAAGGCCACCGACCCGGACGGCCACGAGGTCATGATCTCCAAGAAGTGACAGGCGAGGGGCAGATCCCAAGGAGGTGTTCTGCGAAGGCCGCCGCCACCCGATCGTCCCGTGCCGGCACCTGTGGCCTCCCAGCCAACGCACCATCCCCGCCCAGGCCCTGCTGAACGCACACCACGACCCCGCCCGGCACGTCCGGCGGGGTCTTTCACGCGGCTCCATCACCATTGTGAACGTCGCGTTCAGTCAGGTCCGGCGGAGGAGAGCGGAGGCCGCGTCGGCGCTCGTGACGAGGTCGAGCCGGCCCCAGCGGACGGGCCAGGAGAAGCGGCGGCCGACGGTCCAGGCCAGGACGGCGTCGAGGTCGTCCGGGGAGTTCAGGCGGTCCTCGTCGGCGATCACCAGGGCCGCGGCGGGACCGACGGCGGGGTCGGCGATGGCGCACCACGAGGAGTCCGCCAGGGGCGTCAGGGGAAAGGCGTCCGCCCGGAACATCCCGTGCAGGGTCGCGCAATCGTCGTCGAGCGGACTCCGTTCCGGGTCGAAGTAACGGCCGAACACGAAGTCGCCCAGCACGGCGCCGGTGAAGGCGCCGACGAAGCGGAGCGTCTGCGCGCCGATCAGCGCGAGCACCCCGTCCGCGCCCCACAGCACCGCCTCCGTCCCGTCCGGCGTCTCGATCGACCCGACCAGGGCCGGTTCGCCGCCCAGCGACCAGACCTCCGCCCGCCCGTCGGCGGTCAGGCACGCGCCGAAGTCCCCGGCGCTCTCCCAGGCCCAGGGGCGCTCCTGGCCGTCGTGGAAGTACCGGCCGATGCGCCTCGTGGTGGCGATGGGCAGGTGGTACCGGTGCCGGCCGTACGCGTCGAGGACGTCGACACCGCCGCCGTCCTCCACCACGACCGCCAGCCGGGCCTCGGCCCCGCGCATGCCCCAGTGCAGCGACCCCTCGGCCTGGGCCACGGGGTCGCCCACCGGCCGCCCGGTGCCGGCGTCGAAGACGGTCAGCCGGCGCGGGCGGCCGGGCGTGAGCGCCGCCGCGTACCGGTCGTCCGGGCTCCACGCGACCGGGCCGGCGGTCAGCGCCAGCCAGCGCATCCGCCCGCCCGGGAGATCGACCACGGCGGCCCACGTGTCGTCGTCCCCGAGCAGCCGCCCGCCGTCACGGGACCAGCGCACCCGGCGGAAGGAGAAGTAGTCGTCCTTGAGCCGCTCCTTCGCCTCCTCCGGCAGCGGTTCGGTCAGCATGGCCGGCTCGGGGCCCGTGTTGTGGTGGCGGTAGTCGTTGTAGAAGACCTTGCCCTGGTCCAGCGCCGCGACGCAGCCCATCATCTCGTGCTCGCTGCTCATCGAGATGTAGGCCCGGCGGCCGTCGGGGGCCAGGGCGAAGACGGCCGCGGCGTCGTACCCGTCCGTCACGTCCGCGCTCCCGTACGGGTTCGTACGCGCGCCGAACGGGTCCCACACTCCGACGTTGTTCGTGCAGAACGCCAGCGCGACCCGGGTGCCGTCCGCCGACCACTGCACGGTGTCGCGGCGGCCGGGCCAGCCGACCCCGTACATGACGTCGATCGTGTTGACGACGCGCCCCGTGGCCATCTCCCACACCTGCAGCGGACCGGTGCCGTCGTAGTCGTCCTTCGTGAGGCCTCGGCCCGTGGCGAGGTAGCGCCCGCACGGGCTGAGCGCGTAGTCCTGGAAGCCGCCCCCGAACCTGGTGTACGGGTGCCGCAGCCGCGCCCCGCGCTCGCGCAGGCGCTCGGTGGCCAGCAGGTGCGCGCCGGTGACCCCGTGCCGCTCCTCCACACCGGCCAGGAGGTCACGCAGCGGGAGCAGGTCCCGCTCCGGCTCGAACGCCGACCAGTCGGTGTCCTCCAGGAGGTCGAGCAGGGCCGCGGGATCGTCCCGCACCGCTTCCAGATCGGGGAAATCCCCTGAACCCGTACGCCCGGCCGGCGCCAGCAGTTCCGTCACCGGCAACACCGGCACGCCCAGCCGCTCCGCCGCGCGGACGCGCTCGTTCGGGTAGCTGCCGTCGTACCCGTCGAACACGATGTCCACCGAGCGCGACACCTCGTCCACGACGCTCGCCCCGGCCTTTTGGAGCCGCGCCTTCAGCTTCGCGGCGGACTCGGTACGGAAGCTGCCCGCCACGACGACGGTCCTGCCTCGAAGATCCATAGCTGGGGAGGATAGACGAAGCCGGCCCCAGCCTCGAAGCGCAGCAGATCGCCGTACCACTGCGGGACACCGCCTACGGTGGGTGCATGCGCCTGACCGCCTTCACCGACATCTCCCTGCGCATCGTGATGCGGCTGGCCGTGGCGGATCCGCACGACCTGCTGACCACGCGGGTCGCGGCCGACCTGCTCGCCGTCCCCTACACCCACGCCGCCAAGGCCGTGGCGAGGCTGAGCGAGCTGGGCGTGGTGGAGGCCAGGCGCGGGCGGGGCGGCGGGTTGCAGCTCACCGCGGCCGGGCGCGAGGCGACGGTCGGGGGCCTGCGCCGCATCACGGTCAAGCGGGCCGGCGACGGCGAGGTGTCCAGCCTCCTGCACGCCACCGCCGGGGAGGGTGTCGAACTGACCCTGTCCGCGCCGTTCGGCGACGTGGCGCTCGACGGCGGCGAAGCCCCGCTCGTGCTCGTCTCGGCGGGCATCGGCTGCACCCCGATCACCGCGATGCTGGAGCACCTGGCGCTCACCGGCGACCCTCGGCGGGTCCTGGTGCTGCACGCCGACCGTTCCCCGGCCGCCCACGCCCTGCGCGCGGACATGGAACGCCTGGCCGACGCCCTGCCGGGCGGGGAGCGGATCTTCTGGTACGAGGAGGGCCACCCCCGTACGGGGAGGATGTCCCTGGAGGAGGTGGACATCCCGGCGGGCGCGGTCGTCTACATGTGCGGGCCCGTGCCGTTCATGCGGGCGGCGCGCGGCGAGCTCATCGCGGCCGGGGTCGCGCCGCGCGACATCCACTACGAGGTGTTCGGCCCGGATCTGTGGCTCGGCGCGGCCTGAAGGCAGGTCTGAAGGTAAGCGGCAGCCGCTGATCACGAAATCGCGGCATTGCGTGACCGGCGCGAACAGGAGTGTCCGGGGCAGGGTCTTAGGAGATGTGCGCCGACTCACGCTCCTCGTCCTGGCATCGCTGCTCACGCTCACCGCGTGCACCGCCGACCCGGCCGTACGGGACGCGCAGGATCATCTCGACCAGGTCGCCGACCAGCTGAAGGCTTTCGACCCGTGGGTTCCTGAGGACGTCGGCTACTACCTCACGCAGGACGAGGAATATCTCACGGTTTACGACGTCTCCGGCGATGGCCGCGATGACCCGGGACGCGTGCGGATCAAAGTCCGCGGAAGAGACCGCACCCCCCGGGGCCCCATGGCTCCAGCAGATGTTGTGCCGCCCGGGGCGTCGGTGTCCCTGTGCTTCGACTTGGAGGTGATGCTCCAGCACCCCGTACGGAACGATGCCAGGGTCACCGAAGCCGACCGAAGGGTGAACGTCACCGAGATCGACTGCCCTGAAGGCAAGCCCGGCGTCTTCCGCCCACCGGCTGGGCTGCCGGCCCAGACCTATCCGTGGCTGCAGAAGCACCTGCCCACGACTCTCGATCTCGAGGCCGCCCGCCGTGCGGTGCGTGCCCTGAACCTTGATCCACGGATCCGCCAGGACGTGGCCGTGTTCGACGGCAAGATCGGCATCGCCCTGCGGGAGCCGGACGGGGACTGCCTGTTCGCCCGGGTGTGGCCTTCGACCGTGCAGGTCTGGAGCCCGTGGCGGTCGTGGGCGGCTCCCATGTCGCCCTCCGAGCGCGCCTGCAGCGCCGCCCAGGCGGCGAGCGGCTACTCCTACTGATCAGTGGCCGACGCTCTGATAGTGGTCGAGCTGACGCCGCCAGACAAGGTATGCCAGCACGATCAGCATCACTCCCACCAGCGGGGCGGCCAGCGCACCGATGGTTGCCGAGCTCGACCAGGACGACGCTCGCCGGCGCGTACGCCACGAATTGGTT
Source organism: Nonomuraea angiospora (assembly GCF_014873145.1). Lineage (NCBI taxonomy): Bacteria > Bacillati > Actinomycetota > Actinomycetes > Streptosporangiales > Streptosporangiaceae > Nonomuraea > Nonomuraea angiospora. The sequence goes on from NZ_JADBEK010000001.1 coordinate 12,878,757, forward strand.
TCATGGCCCCGGCGGGGCCTAGCTGGAGGTGGCCGAGACCCAGATGGTCCACCCCTGGCGGCAGGTGTCGGAGGGGAACTTGTTGTCGCAGCCCATGACGCTGAAGCTGACCCGCTTCCCCGCGCCGGGGTAGACCACGAGACGGCCGCGCGTACGCGGCTGGTCCTTCAGTTTCAGCTCGCCCTTCAGCCCGCCGCTGAGCGTCACCCTGTAGTAGTCGTAGTTGAAGGGAGTGCTCGGCCCCCAGCGGAAGACCAGGCCGTTCCTGCCGTTGACCTTGGCGGAGTAGGCCGCGACGATCATTTTCGGGCCCTGGTCCGGCGACCAGGCGATCTGGCCGTCGTCGAAGTTCTGCCGGCGGCCGTTGCGGTTCGGCACGCCCCGCTCCTCGTCGGTGGCGCAGCCGATGATGGCGTTCTCCCCGCCGAGCGAGCGCCAGTAGTCGCCGATCAGCCCGTACGGCTGGATCTGGCACGAGCTCGCGGAGGCCGGCTGGGCCACGAGGGCCGACCCGGCCACGACCATCGCGGCGGTCGCCGCGATGCGAAGTGTCTTGTTCATGTCTTCCTGCCCTTCGGGAACGATCTCTGCCTCGAAAGTAGGCAGGATCGGGCGGGGCGGCATGAGTAGGGCCTACTCATTTCCCGAGGGAGGCCGCACCGGTGGGTACGACGCGTAATCGGGTTGCGGGGGACCTGTCTGATCGTTTTACCTGGACGCCGTGACCATGCCGACCGTGGACTCGTACTTCGTCTGCGCCACCCCGCGCACCGGCAGTTCCCTGCTCCTCGGGCTGCTGGCGTCCACCGGGGTGGCGGGCAGGCCGCAGGCGTACTTCCGGGAGCCCGACGAGCAGCTCTGGGCCGGACGCTGGGGGCTCACGGCCGCCGCCGGCTACGGCGAGTTCGTGCGGGCGGCGCTGGCCGCGGGCCGGACGGAGAACGGCGTGTTCGGCGCGAAGCTCATGTGGGGGACGCTGGACCACGTGGTCGGCAGGCTCGGCCCGGTCCACCCCGGCCTGGCGGGTCAGGACGTGCGGCTGCTGGAGCGGGCCTTCGGCCGCACGCGGTTCGTCTACCTGCGGCGCGACGACGTCCTGGCTCAGGCGGTGTCCTGGTCGCGCGCCGAGCAGACCGGCGCCTGGTACGTCGGCGGCTCCGGCGAGATCGGCGGCGCCGAGCCGAGCGGGCGGGAGCCCGGCTACGACGCCGTCGAGATCGGGGCGCTGATCGAGCGGATCGATGAGCACAACGCCGCGTGGGAGCGGTGGTTCGCCTCGTGCGGGGTGCGGCCTCACCGGGTGCGGTACGAGGACCTCGACGCGGACCCGGCGGGGGTGACCCGGGAGATCCTCGGCTTTTTGGGCCTCGACCTGCCCCCAGGACGCGCGATCGTGGCCGGCCATCGGCGCCAGGCCGACGAGCTGAACGCCGCCTGGATCGAGCGCTACCGCCGGGAGTCGGCCCGATCCTGAACGCCCCGCAACCCCGGGCGCAGGCAGGAGGGCGTCGGCGCCCGCCGGGCCGCCGGGGTCGGGAGCCGGCCCGGGTGCTGGGCCTGCTCAAGAGCACGGTGCGGCGCTCGCTGAGGATGTTGCACGAGGCCGGGTGGATCGGGTCCGGCGCCGCTGCCCGAGCTCGCGCCGTACGCGGACACGACGATCATCGACCCCGGGGCGCTGGGCGCCGAGCCGGTGGCGGTCCGGGAGCGGGGCTGCGCGGAGAGTACGGCACGTTGGTCATCCGGGCGGCCCGCACTCTGACGGAGTCCCTGACCTGAGCGTGGCCGGACGGCAACTTGTCATCTGAGCACCCGGAAACTTTCTGGAAATGCCAGCGTCGAACGCAGGCCCGACCCTGCGGTGATCAGCGCAAATATAACAGTTTGCACCCTCTTGACACGCCGAAAGCCGGACCCATAAGTTGCCGCAATATTAACGGGAATTCCTCGAAAGTTTCGGCAGCAAGCCGGCCAAGAGCCGAAAGGGTGGCATGAGGGGCCAGGTACCAATCGACAAGTGGCGGGACAAGCGGCTGACCGCCGCCGAGCGGGCCGAAGTGCTCATCCCGCTCATGACGCTGGAGGAGAAGATCGCCCAGCTCGTCGGCGTCTGGGTCGGCGCCGACGCGTCAGGGGGAGGCGTCGCCCCGCACCAGGCCGACATGGCGGGGGTGGAGTGGAGCGACGTCATCGCCCACGGGCTGGGCCAGCTGACCCGCCCGTTCGGCACGGCGCCGGTCGATCCCGTCGCCGGCGCGCGCTCGCTGGCCGCCTCGCAGGCCCAGATCGTGGCCGCCAGCAGGTTCGGGATCCCGGCCCAGGTCCACGAGGAGTGCCTGACCGGCTTCGCCGCCTGGCGGGCGACGGTGTACCCGACGCCGCTGAGCTGGGGCGCCTCCTTCGACCCCGAGCTGATCGAGGAGGTGGCCGGGCGGATCGGCCGGTCCATGCGGGCCGCCGGCGTCCACCAGGGCCTGGCCCCGGTCCTCGACGTCACCCGCGACTACCGCTGGGGCCGCACCGAGGAGACGATCGGCGAGGACCCCTACCTGGTCGGGACGGTCGGCGCGGCCTACGTGCGCGGGATCGAGGGGGCGGGCCTCGTCGCCACCCTGAAGCACTTCGCCGGCTACTCCGCCTCCCGGGGCGGCCGCAACCTCGCCCCCGCCCACATGGGAGGCAGGGAACTGGCGGACGTGATCCTGCCGCCGTTCGAGATGGCCCTGCGCCTGGGCGGCGCCCGGTCGGTGATGAACTCCTACGCCGAGATCGACGGCGTCCCCGTCGCGGCCGACGAGGACCTGCTGACCCGGCTGCTGCGCGAGGAGTGGGGGTTCGCGGGCACGGTGGTCGCCGACTACTTCTCCATCCGGTTCCTGCACAAGCTGCACGGCGTCGCCGCGGAGGCCGCGGACGCGGCCGGGCTCGCGCTGCGGGCCGGGATCGACGTCGAGCTGCCCACGGTGGACACCTTCGGCGCCCCGCTGATCGAGGCCGTGAAGGCGGGACAGGTCGACGAGGCGCTCATCGACCGCGCGCTGGCCCGGGTGCTGGCGCAGAAGGCCGAGCTGGGGCTGCTCGACGAGGACTGGCGGCCGCTGCCCGGCGACGCCGCCGACGTGCGGCTCGACGACGAGGAGAGCCAGGAGCTCGCCCTGCGCCTGGCGCGCGAGTCCATCGTGCTGGTGCGCAACGACGGCGGCGTCCTGCCGCTCGCCCCGGGCCGTCGGGTGGCGCTCGTGGGCCCGGTGGCCGACGACCCGATGGCGATGCTCGGCTGCTACGCCTTCCCCGCGCACGTGGGCCCGCACCCGGAGCACGGGCTCGGCATCGACATTCCGTCGCTGCGGGAGGCGCTCGGCACGCTGATCCCCGATCTGACGTATGTTCCGGGCTGCGGCATCACCGGCGACGACACCTCCGGCATCGCGGCGGCCGTCGCCGCGGCCGAGGAGAGCGACGTGTGCGTGCTCGCCGTCGGCGACCGGGCGGGGCTGTTCGGGCGCGGCACCTCGGGCGAGGGCTGCGACGCCGCCGACCTGCGCCTGCCGGGCGTGCAGTCCGAGCTGGTCCGGGCGGTGCTCGCGACCGGCACCCCGGTGGTCCTGGTGCTGCTGGCCGGGCGGCCGTACGCGCTGGGCCCGGAGTTCGACGCGGCCGCGGCCGTCGTCTACGGCTTCTTCCCCGGCCAGCGGGGCGGCCAGGCGCTGGCGGAGGTGCTCACCGGCGCCGTCAACCCGACCGGCCGCCTGCCGGTCAGCGTGCCGCGCGACGCCGGCGGCCTGCCCGCCACCTACCTGTCGCCGTGGCTCGGGCGCCGTACGCAGGTGTCGTCGGTGGACCCGACGCCCGCCTACTCGTTCGGGCACGGGCTGAGCTACACCACGTTCGAGTGGGAGCCCCTCGACACGGGCGCGGCCGAGTGGCCGGTGGACGGCGAGGTCACCGTCGGGGTGAGCGTCCGCAACACCGGATCGCGGGCCGGCGCCGAGGTCGTCCAGCTCTACCTGCACGACCCGGTCGCGCAGACCACCAGGCCGGTGGTGCGGCTGGTCGGCTACGCCCGCGTCCCGCTGGAGGCCGGGCAGGCCGCCCGCGTGGAGTTCACCGTCCCGGCCGACGCCGCGTCGTTCACCGGCGTGCGCGGCCGGCGCATCGTCGAGCCCGGCGACGTCGAGCTGCGCTTCGCGCGCTCCAGCGCGGACGCCATGACCGAATCGGTGGCGGCCGTGCCGCTGCGCCTGACCGGCGCCGAGCGCGAGCTGGGGCACGACCGGAACCTGCTGGTCACGGCTCGGATCACACGGGAAGGAGCGGGATGAGCACAACGTCGTTGGACAATCCGCCGCGAGACGTGGGGGCGGCGGCGCCGGCGCCCGGCCGGCGCAGACGGGCCAAACCCGGCACCTGGCGGCACGCGATCCGCCGCGACTGGCAGCTGTACTCGCTGGCGATCCTGCCGCTGCTGTTCTTCGCGATCTTCCGGTACCTCCCGATGCTCGGCAACGTGATCGCCTTCCGCAAGTTCGAGCCCGGCGGCAGCATCTTCGGCGAAAGCTGGGTGGGCCTGCGGTACGTGAAGATGTTCCTGAACGACCCGTCGTTCTGGACGGTCTTCACCAACACGCTCGTCCTCGGCGCGCTGACCCTGCTGTTCTGCTTCCCGCTGCCGATCGTGCTGGCGCTGCTGCTCAACGAGGTGCGCAACCGGCGCGTGAAGCGGTTCCTGCAGTCGGTGTCCTACCTGCCGCACTTCCTGTCGATGGTCATCGTGGCCGGCATCGTCATGCAGATGCTGGCCATCGACGGGCCGGTGAACCAGATCGTCAAGGTGTTCGGCGGGGAGCCCACCGCGTTCCTGCAGAAACCGGAGTGGTTCCGTACGATCTTCGTCTCGTCGGAGGTCTGGCAGACCGTCGGCTGGGGCACCATCCTCTACCTGGCCGCGCTGACCACCATCGACGAGCAGCTCTACGAGGCGGCCCGGATGGACGGCGCCGGCCGGTGGCGGCAGATCTGGCACGTCACGCTGCCGGGCATCCGGCCGACGGCGATCACGCTGCTGATCCTCAACATCGGCACGTTCATGGCCGTGGGCTTCGAGAAGGTCCTGCTGCTGTACAACCCGCTGACCTATCCCACCGCGGACGTGATCTCCACGTACCTGTACCGGATGGGTGTGGAGTCCAGCAACCTGAGCTACGCCGCCGCGATCGGCCTGTTCGAGGCCCTGGTCGGCGTGGTGCTGATCCTCTCGGCGAACCTGATCTCCCGCCGCACAGTAGGGACGAGCCTGTGGTGACCTTCGAGAAGACCCGTGGCTACCGCGCCTTCCAGGTGGTCAACGCCGTCATCCTGACCGGCGTCGTGGTCGTCACGCTCTATCCCTTCCTCAACATCCTCGCCCGCTCCTTCAGCGAGGAGCGCTACATCGTCGGCGGGCAGGTCAACCTCATCCCGCGCGGGTTCAACATCACGACCTACAAGCTCGTGGTGTCGGACTCGATGTTCTGGACGAACTACGGCAACACGATTGTCTACACCGTCGTGGCCACGGCGATCGCCATGCTGCTGACGACGTGCTACGCGTACGTGCTGTCCAAGAAGCACCTCAAGGGCCGCACGTTCCTGATCTGGGTCGCCGTCTTCACCATGATCTTCTCCGGCGGCCTGATCCCCAACTACGTGCTGGTCAACGGCCTCGGGCTGACCAACTCCATCTGGGCCATCGTCCTGCCCAACGCCATCAGCGTCTTCAACCTCCTGGTCATGAAGGCGTTCTTCGAGGGCCTGCCGCAGGAGCTGGAGGAGGCCGCCGCGATCGACGGCCTGAACACCTACGGCGTGCTGTGGCGGGTGGTGCTGCCGCTGTCGAAGGCGGTCATCGCCACGATGGTGCTGTTCTACGCGGTCTCGTTCTGGAACTCGTGGTTCACCGCGTTCCTCTACCTGAACAAGACCGACATGTTCCCGGTGACCATCTACCTGCGCAACCTCATCGCGGGCGCCACCGGGGCCGAGTCGGCGGGCGCGTCGCTCAGCGAGGCGTCGGCGGCGGCGGCCAACATCCAGTCGGTGACGATCATGCTCACCGTCCTCCCCATCCTGGCGGTCTACCCCTTCGTGCAGAGGTACTTCGTCTCGGGCGTCATGCTCGGCGCGGTCAAGGGTTAACCACTGTCCATCCGAAAGGATCCCCCCATGCAGCACATCTCCCGCCGTCAGGCACTCCTCGGGCTGGGTGCGCTCACTCTTGCCGTCGCCGGCTGCGGCGAGGACGAGGCTCCGAAGAAGGCCGCCGACGTGTCCGCGAACAAGGCGGCCGCGATGGCCAACTACGGCGTCAACCAGCAGTTCAAGGCCACCGAGCCGATCTCGTTCGACGTGCTCTACAACAACCACCCGTTCTACCCGGACAAGAGCGACTGGCTGTTCTGGCAGGAGCTGACCAAGCGGACCAACGTGACGCTCAAGCCGGTGGAGGTGCCGCTCAGCGACTACGACAAGAAGCGCGGCCTGCTGGTGGGCTCCGGGCAGGCCCCGCTGATCATCCCGAAGACCTACCACCCGGCCGAGGAGGCGTTCGTCTCCTCCGGCGCCATCCTGCCGGTCAGCGACTACTTCGACCTGATGCCCAACTTCAAGGACAAGGTCGCCAAGTGGAAGATGGAGCCGGAGCTGGACACGCTGCGCCAGGCCGACGGCCGCATCTACCTGCTCCCCGGCCTCCACGAGGAGGTCTGGGCCGACTACTCCCTCGCGGTGCGGACCGACATCCTGGAGAAGCACAAGCTGGCGGTCCCGAAGACCTGGGACGAGCTGTACGAGGTGCTCAAGGCGCTGAAGAAGGAGTACCCGGACCTCTACCCGATGACCGACCGGTTCGGCGTCCCCACGCCCGGCGGCAACCTGTTCAAGCTCGTCGCCCAGGCCTACGGCGCCAAGGGCGGCTGGGAGTACCAGCACGCGACCTTCGACGCCACGGCCGGCAAGTTCGTCTACACCGGCGCGATGCCGCAGTACAAGCAGATGCTGGAGTACCTGGCCAAGCTGGTGAAGGAGAAGCTGCTCGACCCGGAGAGCTTCACCCAGCAGGACGAGCAGGCCAAGCAGAAGTTCAACTCCGGCAAGTCGTTCGTGATCAGCGCGAACGCGCAGTCGATCGTCAACGACTACCGCCCGACGCTGAGCAAGCTCGTCCCCGGCGCGAAGGTCGCCAAGATCCCGGTGCTCATGGGCCCGGTCGGCGACTACAAGATCGGCACCCGGCTCGAGAACGGCGTCATGATCTCCAAGAAGGCGCTGGAGAACAAGAACTTCGTCGCCATGATGCAGTTCATCGACTGGCTCTGGTACTCCGACCAGGGCGAGGAGTTCGCCAAGTGGGGCGTCGAGGGCACCACGTACACCAAGGACGCCTCGGGCAACTACAAGATCGCCAAGGACATCGACTTCGTCGGCCTCAACCCCGGCGCGCCCAAGCACCTGCAGAAGGACTTCGGCTTCTCCAACGGCGTGTTCGCCTACGGCGGCACCACCAAGCTGCTGAACTCCACCTTCTCCGAGGAGGAGGTGGCCTTCCAGGACGTGATGAACGCCAGGAAGCCCTGGCCGGTCGAGCCGCCGCACCCGTTCAACGACGAGGAGCGCGAGCAGGCCACGCTGTGGGAGACGCCGCTGAAGGACTACGTCACCCAGCAGACGCTCAAGTTCGTCCTCGGCGAGCGTGACCTGAGCGAGTGGGACGCCTACGTCAAGGAGCTGGAGGCCAAGAACACGACCTCTTACATGAACCTCGTCAACACCGCCTACGAGCGCTTCAAGAAGGACCACGGCTGATGCGCGTGCCCTCGGAGGCCTCAGGGCGGCTGTCCGACGCCTGGCGGTTCTGTGTCGGCACCGGCCGCTTCGAGCTGGCGCTGCGCCGCGACTACCAGGACTCGCTGGCGCTGATCCAGCGGGAGATCGGCTTCCGGCACATCCGGGGGCACGGGCTGCTCAGCGATGGGGCAGGCGTCCACCAGCCGTACGAGTACGCGGGCGCGCGGCACGTGCGCCACTCGTTCACGTACGTGGACCAGGTGATCGACGCCTACCTCGAGCTCGGCATCCGCCCTTTCGTGGAGCTGGGGTTCATGCCCTCCGGGCTGGCCTCCGGCGACCAGACCGTGTTCTGGTGGCAGGGCAACGTCACGCCGCCCAGCTCCTGGCGGGAGTGGGCGGAGCTGGTGCGGGCCACGGTGGCGCACCTCGTCGACCGGTACGGGCTCGACGAGGTGCGCACCTGGCCGATCGAGGTGTGGAACGAGCCCAACCTCAAGGACTTCTGGCAGGACGCCGACCAGGACGCCTACCACCGCCTCTATGAGGTGAGCGCGCACGCGGTCAAGGAGGTGGACGCCTCGCTCCAGGTCGGCGGCCCGGCCATCTCGCCCGGCTCCGACGAGTTCCTCGCGCGCTTCGCCGACTTCGTGGCCGGGCGCTCGCTGCCCATCGACTTCGTCAGCCGGCACGCGTACACCTCGGGCCCGGCCCAGCACGTGCCGTTCGGCGTGCACCAGACGCTGGCGCCGGCGTCGAAGCTGCTGGAGCAGTTCGCCACGCCGCGGCGGCAGCTCGCGGGCGGGCCGCTGGAGGGGCTGCCCGTGCACATCACGGAGTTCAACTCCTCCTACCGGCCCGACAACCCCGTCCACGACACGGCCTTCCACGCCGCCTACCTCGCGCCGGTGCTGGCGGCCGGGGGAGAGCTGGTCGACTCCTTCTCCTACTGGACCTTCAGCGACATGTTCGAGGAGCAGGGGATCCCGACCTCGATCTTCCACGGCGGCTTCGGCCTGCTGACCCACCGGCAGATCAAGAAGCCCACCTACCACCTGTACGCGTTCATGGCCCGGATGGGCGAGCAGATCCTGGCGCGCGGGGAGGACCACCTGGTCACCCGGGACGGCGACGGCCGGGTCACCGTGCTGGCCTGGGCGCCTGCGGACGTGACCGGCGCGCCTGCGGTGGACGGGCACACCGTACGGCTGTCGATCCCCATCGGCGAGGCCGCCTCGGCGTTCGAGCTGCGCTCGTCGGTGAGCGAGGAGAAGGGCAACGCGTGGGCGGCGTGGCGCGAGCTGGGCCGCCCGAGCTCGCCGCGGCCCAGGGAGCTCGACGTGCTGCGGGAGGCGGCCGAGCCCGCGCGTTCCCACCGCGGCCTGCCCGTCGAGGACGGGCGGGTGGACCTGGATCTCCGGCTCGACCGCCACGAGGTTACGCTGGTCGAGCTCACACCGGTGGTGGACCGGACGCCGCCGTGGTGGGACGACAGGCGGCTGCTCGGCCTGGGAGAGGAGAGCCGATGAGCGAGGTGTCGGCGCGGCGGCGGTTCGGCGAGGGCCCGCTCTCGCGCGCGGCCACGCTGATCTACAGCCTGCTGGTGGTCGAGGGGCTGTTCCTGGTCGCGACCGCGCCCGGCCTGATCGCGCTGACCCTGCTCGGCGGCGACGCCGCCAACGTGCCGCTGGTGGCGGCCTGCGCGCTGCCGCTCGGCCCCGCGCTGTCCGCCGCCCTCTACGCGCTGCGCCACCGCGGCCGGGACCTGACCGACCTGCATCCGGCGGCGGCGTTCTGGCGCGGCTACAAGGCCAACGTGGGCGGCGTGCTGAAGATCTGGGTCCCGTGGCTCGTCGCGCTGGCCGTCGTCGGGACGAACCTGGCGAACTTCGCCGTCGCCGGCGTCCCGGGGTGGTGGGCGGTGCTGCTCGTGCTCGTCGCGCTGGCGGCGCTGCTGTGGGCCGCCAACGCCCTGGTGATCACGTCGCTGTTCGCGTTCCGGGCGGTGGACGTGGCGCGGCTGGCGTCGTACTTCCTCGTGCGCCACCCGAAGGCGGCCCTCGCCAACGCGTCCCTGCTGGTCGTGGCGGGCGGCCTGACGATGGTCGCCACCGAGCTGGCGCCCGCCCTGCTGGCCTCGGCGTTCGCCGCGGCGCTGCTGTGGAACAGCCGCCCGATGATCGCCGAGGTCCGGGAGCGCTTCACCGCCTAGCCAGTTGCTGTCTCTTCTGTCCCAGATTTCCAAAGATCAACAGATGGTTGTACTTTTCGGACGGTGAGACCTTTACGTGTCCGATCGCTCGCAGCCGTCGCACTGGTCGCCGCGAGCCTCCTCGTAGCGGCTCCGGCCGATGCGGCGTCCACACCCTCCGCAGAAGTGCTCTTCGACGGAGGCAACGAGGCCTACGTCAGCGGCGCCTACCGGGTCGACTACCACTCCTTCCGCGCGCCGGCCGTGATCCGTACCAAGGGAAACACGGTCATCGCCTTCGCCGAAGGCCGGGTCGGCGACAACGACGACTACGGCAACATCGACCTCATCTACAAGACCTCCAGGGACTCCGGAAAACCCGGCACCTGGTCCGGGATCAAGGCGGTGGCCACCGGGTGGCCGGACGCCGTCGGCAACCCCACCGCGGTCTTCGACGGGCAGACCGTCTACCTGTTCTTCAACCGGATGGCGGCCGGCTGGAAGAGCGTCGGCGACTTCGACAGCTGGGACGACCGCGAGGTGTGGCTGGCCTCGTCGGCCACCGACGCCAACGGCCTGCCCACGGGCGGCTGGACCCTCACCGAGAAGACCGACACGCTCAAACCGCACAAGGACCCGAGCGATCCGTTGAACAGGAAATGGTTCAACGACTCGATCGGCCCCGGCGCCGGCATCAAGATGACCGACGGAACCCTGGTCATCCCGGCCAAGTGGCGCAACATCTACAAGCGGCCAGGGGATACTGACTGGCGCTACCAGGAGCTGACGAACACCGGCGTCACCAAGACCGACGAGGCCACGATCCTGCAGCGGTTCAGCGGCGACCTCTATCGCAACGATCGTGCCAGGTTCGCCAACGCCGGCGATCCGCCGCTGCTCAAGCGGCTGGTCGCCACCGGCACCCTCGACGGCGGCTTCTCCGGCTACGCCGATCACCTCGAGCCGGACGGCCGGGTCCTGCCCGATCCCGACTGCCAGGCCTCGACGCTGCGCTTCGCCGGGTCGCCGAACCGGATCCTGTTCCTCGGCCCCCACCCGGGCGGCGACTCCCGAAGCCGGACCCCCATGCGCGTCTGGATGAGCTATGACGACGGCGTCGGCTGGCCGTACACCCGCCTGCTCGGAGACTTTCCCGCGCCCCAGCCGAAGGGACGGGACGGCAGGCCGAACGTGAACGGGGTCGAAGGGGGCTACTCCAGCATGCTGCAGACCGCCGACAATCAGGTCGGCGCGGCCATCGAGTGGGGCGAGCAGAACAGCTCGGGCAGCGACAAGAACATGAGCATCATCTTCCGCCGTTTCCACCCCGCCTGGATCGCCAACGGCCGCCCGGAACCGCCGCCGGGATAGCCGCCCCCCGGGCGCTCCGCCATCTCAAACACCTCGCAACGCCCCAGCAACCCACGACACGCTGACCTGACAGAGCACTGCTAGGGGATGTGCCGTCCGTGCGCGTCGGGCACGCCCGACTTGCGGAAGAAATAGGCGTTGATCTGGTCGCGCCACTCCTCGGCGCAGCGGACCTGCTCGTCGAGCCGCTCCTTGACCCGGGCGTACAGGTCCGGGTCCACCGCGCCGGTATCGGCGAGCTTCTCCCAGTGCAGCCGCGTCTCGGCCGCCTCCTCCGCGCCCGCGAAGTGCGTGTCGTAGATGTGCTGGATGACCGTCGAGCCGCTGTGCAGCACGTGCCCGTACGGGACGTGGTGGAAGAACAGCAGCAGCTCGTCGGGGCAGCGCTCGAGCGACTCGTAGACGTCCGACCACGGCTGCGGGTACTGGCCGGTGAAGCCGGTGCCGGTGGCGCGCGTGCGGTCCACGCCCACGCCGTCGCGGTCGGCGAAGTGGTACGTGCCCCACGGCGTGTACTCGTAGCCGTCCACGTCCGGGCCGTAGTGATGGCCGGGGCGCACCATGAAGCCGACGCCGAGCGGCGCGGTGTAGCGCTCGTACGTGCGCCACGACCCGTCCATCATGGCGTGCAGGGTGCGCCGCAGCGACTCGCCGGGCCGGGCGAAGGTGAGGTCGATCCACTCGTCGAGGACTGCGGCCGGGTCGAGGGCCGGGTCCCAGGCGAGGCGGCCGAACGCGTACAGGTTGGCCTGCGCGAGCGGGTGGCCGGTCCAGTAGCGGTCGTCGCCTGCGTTGGAGACCGCGACCAGGTCGCCCGCCTCGGCGACGTTCTCGAACGCGAGGATCTCGCTCCACATGGGGGCCAGGTAGCAGACGTGCCGCTGCTGGCCGGTGTACTCCTGCGTCACCTGCAGCTCAACCGCCAGGCGGGTCCCCCGCATCTCCAGGATCACCGGGGAGACCGGCTCGCGCGTCTGGAAGTCCATGGGGCCGTGCTTGACCTGGAGGATCGCGTTGTCCAGGAACTGGCCGTCGAGCGGGGCGAAGTGGTCGTAGGCGGCGCGGGCGCGGTCGGTGGAGCGGTCGCGCCAGTCCTGGCGGTGGTTGTAGACGAAGGCCCGCCAGTGGACGACCCCGCCGAAGGGGGCCAGGGCCTCGGCGAGCATGTTCGCGCCGTCGGCGTGGGTGCGCCCATACGCGAACGGGCCCGGCTGGCCCTCCGAGTCAGCTTTCACGACATATCCGCCGAAGTCAGGAATAGTTGCGTAGACCTGCTCCGTGGTCTCCGCCCACCACCTGCGTACGTCCGCGTCGAGCGGGTCCGCGGTGGACAGGCCGCCCAGCGCGATGGGGGAGGCGAAGTTGACGGACAGGTGCACCCGGATCCCGTACGGGCGGAACTCGGCGGCGATGGCGGCCACCTCGCCGAGCCGGTCGGTCAGCAGGTGGGCCTCGGTGGCGTGCACGTTCACGTTGTTGATCGCGACCGCGTTGACGCCGGAGGCGGCCAGCAGCCGCGCGTAGGCCCGCACCCTGGTCAGGTCCGGGCGCAGGGCGCCGTCCGCCCAGAAGATCGACCCGCCCGCGTAGCCGCGCTCGACCTGGCCCATCACCGGGTGCACGTCGATGTTGTCCCAGTGGTCGAGCATGCGCCGCCGCATCGCGGGCCGGTGGTGCTCGACCGGCCGCTCGCCCTCGAACGCCGCCTCGCCCAGCCGTACGACGTGGAAGAACCCGTAGAGCAGCCCGGCGGGATCGCCGCCGGCCACGGTCGTGACGCCGTCCCGCCGCGAGATCGCGTACCCGTCCTCGCCCTCGGCGTCGGACAGGGTCAGCACGAGGTCGGACGGCCCTCCGTCGGTGACGCCGCCGCCGTGGCGGGCGGCGGCCTGCGCGACCTCCTCCCGCACGGTCTCGGCGAGCGGCCCGTCCGCCCGCACGACGGTACGGCGCGAGCCGATCGCCCTGAACGCCTCGGGCGGCAGCCACGCCGGATGGACGTCGGTCAGTTCGGGAATGCTCACGGGGCTCCTTCGATACGGCACCGAGGGATGAATTTACCGAAACGACCCCCGCCGCGAGCGGTCAGGGGGCCGCATCCGTCAGGCGCCGCGCGGTGCCGACAAGGTGCCGGAGAGCTTGGCCACGCGGCCGAGCGGGTCGAACTCGACGAGCGCCTCGAAGCCGGGTCCCGCGAGGGTGAGCTGATCGGCGTCCTGGCCGGGAGCGACGCCGAGGCCGCGGCGCACGGCGTAGCTGTGCACGGCGCGCCGGTGGTCCGTCAGCAGCGGCAGGGTGAGCGCCTGCTGCAGGACGCGCATGAGGCGAGCGGGCTCCGGCGGCGGCAGCCGGAAGTCGGGATGCTCGATGAGGAACGCGGCCCGGGTGCCGCCGCCCGCGTCGCCGTTGTAGGCGCTCCAGCGGCCCGTCACGGCCTTGGCGGCCTCGGTGAGGATCGCCGCGGCGAAGTGCGGCTCGGCGGGGGAGCCGGGCAGCGCGCCGAACGGGACCTCGGCGGAGGCGAGCTCCGCGATGTCGTACTGCTGCCCGAAGTCCCGCAGCGTCGCGGAGAGCGCCGTCAGCGCCTCCGGGAAGCCGGACGGATTCGCCCAGGCCCACAGCCACGAGTCCGGTCCCGGGGCGGCGGTGCCGAGCAGGTGGAAGCCGGTGCAGCTGATCGTGCGGCTCCCGGTGAACTCGAAGCGCTGCTCCCTTAGGTTGACGCTCCAGTCGTGCTCGCCGAGCACCTCCTCGAGGTGGAGCTGGTGCTCGAGCGAGAGGATCGCGGCGTCGTCAAGGAGGTTGGCGAGGGTGAGTGGTTCCGGCATCCGGGCAGATTAGCGGTTTTCCGGCGAGCCGGTGCCGAAGGCCGACGCGGCCAGGGGATCGTGTAGTTCGATCGTGCTGCAACTGCCATAGGTCGCGAAAGGCCCGCACGTTCGACCTGGCCACGCTCGCGTGGCTGCTCCAGCGTCAGGACCGGCCGGCCGTCAGGTGGTGGCCTTGGGGCAGGAGGTGCCCCGCGCGGGGAGGCGCAGGTTGATCAGGTAGCGGTTGACGTGGGAGATGATGCAGGAGTTGCCGGAGTTGTAGAGGGCGTGGCCGAACCCCTGGTACTGGACCGTGGCCGAGCCGGGCACCCGCCGTGCGATGTCCGCGGACCCGTCGAAGTCCGCCCAGGCGCCGACGCCCAGGTAGGGCGGCAGTCCCTTGACAGGCAGCGGCGCGGGCGGATTGGTGGCGGGGGTCGGCCAGCCGACACAGCCGAGCTGGTGCCAGATCTCGGTTCCGGCGACATTCGGCAGCAGGCGCTCGCCCTCGCGGCGCTTCTTGCGGTATTCCGCGTAGTCGCGGAATCCCTTACCGTCGAGGCAGTGGGTCATGTTCATCCCGACACCCGCGGGGAGCTTCGGGCTTTTCATGCTCTGCCGGACGTAGTCGGCGAACCCTGAGGCGTCACCGCCGTCGGCACGCTTGATCGCCTCGGCGAGTTGCGTCCATCGGGGGAACTCGGGCTCCGCGCCCGGAGAGATGATGCTGGCACTGGCGGCTTCCTTGATGTCGAACCCGCTGTAGGCGGCCTGCGGTGATTCGCCCCTGACCGGCACCGGGACACGGTCGGCCCGCGCTATCAGCGCCTGCCAGACCTCGCCGACGTCCTGGCCGTGCAGCGCGCAGGTGGTGGTCGCCGCGCACCAGGCGGCGAAGCGGGTGAAGGCCTCCTCTTGGTGGAGCCAGCTCTTCGCGCGGTCGATGTACGGGCTGTCCGCGCCGTCGAACACCATCGCGCGCACCCGGCTGGGGAACAGCCGGGAATATTCGATGCCGGGTCTGCCGCCGTAGGAGTTGGCGATGAAGCTCAGTCTCTCCTCGCCCAGCGCGACGCGGATCGCCTCCATGTCCCGCGCCACGGAGGCCGAATCCATGTGGTCGAAGGCCTCGGGGTCGGCGGCGCGGCAGCGTTCGGCGGCCGCCCGGTTGCGCCGGCCCAGTTCGGCGTACTCGGCGCGGGTGCCGGGCCAGGTGAGCCATGGGCCGGTCATGAGACAGTCGGTCGACAGCATGCCCTTGTCGATGGTGTTGCGGGGCTCGACACTGACCACGTCGAAACGATTGCGCAACTCGGCGAAGCTGCCCGCGCTCTCGCTCAGCGCTTTGACGCCCGAGTAGCCTGGTCCGCCGGGGATCGCGAACACGGTTCCCATCCGGCGCTGGGCACCGGTGGCCGGCAGCAGGCCGACGGTCAGGTCGATCTTCCGGCCAGACGGCCTGGCCCAGTTCACGGGCACCTTGATCGAGGCGCAGCGCATCTCCTTGAACAGGGTCTTGTCCGCGCAGTCCGCCCAGGCCGGCGTCGATGCGGGGGCCGGCGAACCGGCCGCGGCGGCGGGCACCGCCGACACCAGGACAGCCGCAGCCGCCCCGACCGCCAGCACCTTGATCCGGCGCCCGGCCAACGCGATCACGGTCGCGCCCGCCGTCAGCGCGGCGATGACGTACCCGATCAGCAGTCCTGCCGCGGCGGCAGGCGGCAGAGTCCCGCCGCCGACCCCGGCGATCTGCGACGGCAGGTTCTCGATCATGAACGAGCCGGCCTGCGCGCGCAGCGGCATGGGCAGCGTCTTGGCCACCACCGGCAACACCACGATGATCACGGCCATCACGACCAGGGCGCCGGGGGTGGAGCGGACTGCGGCTCCGACACCGAGCCCGATCAGCGCGATCGCGGCCATCGACAGCCCGGCGGCGACCACCGAGGCGAGCACGCCCGGCTCCGACAGCGACGTGCCCAGCGTCTGACCCTCACGCAGCAACTGGTCGGCCCGGTCGCCGAGCACCGCCATGGACGCCGCGTGCATGACGAACGCCAGAACCTGACCCGCCACCAGCGCGACTGCGGCCAGAGGCGGCACCTTGGCCAGCAGCAGCACCTGCCGGCGCGGCACCGCCACCAGACTCGCCTGGATCATCGTGGTGCCATACTCGGAAGTGATCGCCAGGGCGCCCAGCACGGCGAACACGAAGTAGGCGACCGCGATCCCGTTGCCGACGCCGTCCCCGTTGCCGGGGAAGGCCATCCGCTCCTCCATCGTCTGGTCGTCGAAGCCGCGGCCGATCAGGAACGCGATCCCGGCGCAGGCCACGATGGCCGACACCGAGCAGGCCAGCAGGTAGACGTTCGAACGCAGCGAGCGGAGCTTCATCCACTCGGAAGCGATCACGTCGATCATCGCACAGCCTCCTTCGGCGTGGTCCGGTACTCGGTGCTGTCCGCGGTGAGCCGCATGAATGCCTCCTCCAGAGACGCGCCGCGCGGAGACAACTCCGCCAGCGCGATCCCCGCGGCCAGCGCGAGCACGCCGATCTCGGCCGCGTCCCGATCACGCACGGACAGGGCGCCGTCGTCCTCGACCGCCACCGTCGCCCCGTGCGCGCGCAGGATGTCGGTCAGCCGCTCCGGATGGGGCGTGCGGACCAGCACGTCGCCCTGAAAGTGCCCGGCCAGGGCGGTCATGGCGGTGTCGGCGATCAGTCGGCCCTGCCCGATGACGACGACGTGGTCGGCGCTGAGCGCCATCTCGTTCATCAGGTGGCTGGACAGCAGCACGGTACGGCCCTCGGCCGCCAGTGACCGCAGCAGGTCGCGCAGCCAGCGGATGCCCTCGGGGTCCAGCCCGTTCAGCGGCTCGTCGAGCATCAGCACCCCTGGATCGCCGAGGAGCGCCGCGCCGATCCCCAGACGCTGCCGCATGCCGAGCGAGAAGCCGCCGATCCGCTTGCCGGCCACGTCCGTCAGGCCGACCTGGTCGAGCACGGCGGCCACGCGGGCGCGCCCGATGCCGTTGCTGCGGGCCAGGCAGGCGAGGTGCGCGAACGCGCTGCGGCCCCCGTGCACCGCCCCGGCGTCGAGCAGCGCCCCCATCGACCGCATGGGCCGGGGTATCGACGTGTACGGGCGGCCGTTCACCAGCGCCTTGCCCGCGGTGGGCACTTCCAAGCCGAGGACGGCGCGCATGGTGGTGGACTTGCCCGCGCCGTTCGGGCCAAGAAAGCCGGTCACCAGCCCCGGTTTCACGGTGAACGACAGGTCGTCCACAGCGACCTTGTCCCCGTATCTCATGGTCAGTTCGTTCACTTCGATCACGGTCGTCAGCCTCGTCGCCCGGGCGGCCGAGCTCGATGGGGGTGCGCCCACCGCGCCGGACGTATTTCCCCACCTTTGTCGGTAGGCCTAGGCCTACCGTCTGGACGCTGTCGGTCCGGCAGACTGCTGTCGTGATCGTGATTCGCCGAGCGTTCGCCGTGGTCGGCGGGCTGCTGCTGAACGCCGCCACGGGTGTGGCCGCGCTCGTGCTGACGGCCCTGCTGCTGGTGGGCGTCGTGCTGGTCCCGCTGGCCGGGATCGGCCTGCCGCTGCTGGGCCGCGTGCTCGCGCTCGTCCGGTCCCTGGCCCGGCTCCAGCGGTCCTGGGCGATCGGGGTGCTCGACCCGGACAGCCCGTGGCGGGCCGGCAGCCCGGATACGCGAGCCGGTGGTCTGGACGCGCGGTCCCGGCTGCTTCCCGCGTTGCGCGATTCCGGCACCCGGCGGGAGCTGGCCTGGCTGGCCGTGCACGCCTGCACCTGGCCGGCCCCCACGCTCGTCATCTGGGCGCTGCTGGCGGCCTTCGACTACATCTTCTTCCGGGTGCGGGTGGTCAACGTGGCCATGCTGACCGTGCTCTCCTTCAGCATCTCCCTCATCGCCATCGCGGCGCTCACCTTGATGGCCCTGCCCCTGCTCAGGACCGGACAGGCGCGGCTGTCCGCGATGTTGCTCCTGCCGGACGCGACCCCGGCCGCGCGGATCAGGCAGCTCACCGAGTCGCGGGCCGAGGTGGTCGACGCGCAGGCGGCGGAGCTGCGCCGGATCGAACGCGACCTGCACGACGGGGCGCAGGCCAAGCTGGTCGCGATCCGGATGAACCTGGGTCTGGCCCGCAGCGCCCGCGATCCGGCCCAGGTCAAGCTGATGGTCGACGAGGCCAGGCAGGTCGCCGCCGAGGCCCTGACCGACCTGCGCGACCTGGTCCGCGGCATCCATCCTCCGGTGCTGACCGACCGCGGCCTGGCCGGCGCGCTCG
This sequence comes from Nonomuraea angiospora, assembly GCF_014873145.1. Taxonomy (NCBI): domain Bacteria; kingdom Bacillati; phylum Actinomycetota; class Actinomycetes; order Streptosporangiales; family Streptosporangiaceae; genus Nonomuraea; species Nonomuraea angiospora. Next base: position 12,897,263 of record NZ_JADBEK010000001.1, read on the forward strand.
AGGCCGCCGCGCTGCTGTGCCCGCTGCCGGTCGAGGTCGAGATCGACCTGCCGGGCCGCCTGGAGGCACCGGTCGAGTCCGCGGTCTACTTCGCCGTCGCCGAGGCGCTGACCAACGTGACCAAGCACAGCGGCGCCTCCCGTGGGTGGCTGCGCGTCGCCCACGCGGGCGGCATCCTCCGCGTGACGGTACGCGACGACGGCCGCGGTGGGGCCGACCGAGCCGCCGGCACCGGCCTCCGCGGCATCGACAAGCGCCTGTCGGCCTTCGACGGCCTCCTCATCCTGCGCAGCCCTTCCGGCGGCCCGACCGAACTCACCATGGAGCTCCCGTGCGCATTGTCATAGCCGAAGACCTCGCCCTCCTTCGCGACGGCCTGATCCGCCTGCTGTCGGCGAACGGCTTCGAGGTCGTCGCGGCGGTCGACAACGGCCCGATGCTGCTGGACGCGCTCACCCGCGAACGCCCGGACGCGGCCGTGGTCGACGTACGACTGCCGCCCGGCTACACCGACGAGGGGCTGCGCGCCGCGCTGGAGGCTCGCCGCCTGGTGCCGGGCCTGCCGGCGCTGATCCTGTCCCAGTACGTGGAGCAGCTGTACGCCCGCGAGCTGCTCTCCAGCCGGTCCGGCGGGGTCGGTTATCTGCTCAAGGACCGGGTCGGCGACATCGACAGGTTCGTGGACGCGGTGCGCCAGGTGGCTTCCGGCGGCACCGTGATGGACCCCGAAGTGATCGCCCAACTGCTCACCCGCCGCAGCCGTGACGAGCCGCTGGGGGAGCTGACGGTGAGGGAGCGGGAGGTGCTGGCGCTGATGGCGGAGGGCCTGTCCAACCTCGCGATCGCGGCCCGCTTCCAGGTCACGGACAAGGCGGTCGCCAAGCACACGAACAACATCTTCGCCAAGCTCGGCCTGCCGCCGTCCGACGACCACAACCGGCGGGTGATGGCGGTGCTCACCTACCTGCAGTCCACCCCGCACCGCCGCCCCGAACCCTGACGCCGCCGATCGGGTGGCCGCCCGCCCCTGGGGCGGGCGGCCGACCTTTCAGCGGACTCTCACCTGCGAGGCCGCCGTGCCGCCGCCGGGCGCCTCCCAGCCCGCCACCACCGCCGGGTGGGCGGCCAGGGCGCGGGTCAGGGGCACCGTGACGGTCGTGACGCCCTTGCGGGAGACCGTGACGACGCGGCTGCCCGCCGTCCCCTGGTCGTCGCGGACGAACAGGTGCGCCTTACCGGGCGCGTTAGCCCGCAGCGTCACCTTCACCTCCTGCTGGCCGGTGGTGGCGGAGACGGCCTGGCCGCTCTCCGCCTCCTTGGCCGCCGGGCCGCCCGCGAGCGGGACGTGCACCCGGACCGCCTGCTCCAGCGACTGCGGCGAGTCCAGGCTGGACAGGGCCGTGTCGGGGATCACCGGGTCGGGGACCGGCCGGTCCGCGGGCGGCCGGTAGCCGGTCAGGGCCGCGACGCCCCACCGGTACGGGTCGCCCTGCACGCCGCCCCACGTCGACCAGCCGATCCGGGTCTGGCCGGTCTTGTCCTGGGTGTCGGAGTCGTACACGAGGATGTTCAGCCCGAGATGGGCGGGGTCCACGGAGCCGGGCAGGAGCTCCAGGGGGATCGACATCTCCACGGTGTATCCGCCCGGGGCGACCTTCGAGGCCACCCGCATGCCGGGAGCGGTCTGCTCGCCCGGGCCCTGGCGGTTGTCGGCGTCGCGCAGGAAGCACGGCGGGCCTTCGGCGGTCACCGGCAGCACGGCCGCCTTGAAGGTTGTGGAGGTGTTCTCGGACGTGCCACGCGGGTCGAGCGTGACCTCCACCGCGTCGGTACGCCAGTGCCGCTTGCAGTCGGCGGCGGCCAGCCGGGTGCCGAGCACGTCGTCCTGCACCTGGACCAGCAGGTAGAGGGTGTCGTCGTGCCACGCGAGCCGGGCCGTGCCGGAGCAGTCGGCCGGGGAGGAGCAGGCCGTGCCCTCCCACAGCCGCGAGATGTCGAGCGCGGGTCCCGGATACTCGCCGTCGCCCGCCACGCCGTCCACGGTGGGTGACGCCTGCGGCACGGAGGCCGCCGGGACCAGTTCGAGCGCCGGCTTGCTCGCGACCGCGCCGTCCACGCTGATGGTGTAGGCGTAGTCGCCGCCCTGGTTGGACGTCTTCAACGAGGGGTCGGAGTTCGTGACGGTGAACGGCACCGTCGTCGAGGCCCCGGCGGCCAGGTCGCTGTAGGGCGCCTCCGCGCGGTCCGCGGTGAACCCGGCGGGCAGGTCCACGCGCACGGTCCCCGACCTGGCCGCGTCGCTGACGTTGGTCACGACGACGCCGACCTGCCGGGAGCCGCCGGAGGGCAGGGTGAGCACGGGGGTGACGATGCCGCGCAGCTGCGGCACGCCGACCTCGGAGGTCCACTTCTCGTACTGGGCGACCTGGGGGAGGAGCTGCTGCCCGGCCCGTACGGGCGGGCTGATCTCGACCTGCCGGTCGGTGTAGCCGCGGCCCCGCTCGGTGGTCAGCGTGGCCGACACGCGCGCCCGCCCGGTGCCCGTGGTGGGGATGACGGTGAAGGTCGCCGTGCCGGTGCGCCCGGCGGAGAGCCCGCCCAGCTCGCCCGAGCCGCTGACCTGCCAGCCCGCGGGCACGCCGAGCTTCACCGACGAGCGGCCCAGCGGTTCGCGGGACGGCGCGGTCGCGCTGACCTTGACGGTGAACGGCGTGCCGGGCCGGACGTCGAACGTGCTGGCGCGCAGCCCGAACAGGGTGCCCAGCGGGACCGCCCCGCTCGCCCTGGTCAGCGCGCCGTCGAGGATGGCCGTCGGCGCGGCCGCCGCCGCGCTGCCGGGCTCGGGGAACGGCACCCGCGAATCCACCTGCGTGAAGAAGTCGCAGCCGAGCTGGTTCGGGTCCGACGGCATGTCGGGGAAGACGGCCCAGCCCTGGGAGGCGTACGTGCGCTGGGCGTCGCGCTCGATCGCGGCCCACGTCTTGCCCTGGGCCTGGGAGGGGCGTCCGCTCCACACGCCGTACACGTTCTGCGCGGGGTTGTTCGGGCGGAAGGTCGAGGCGCAGGACGGGCCGTTCTGGGAGGTGCCGCGCCCGCCGCCGAGCAGCAGCCGGGCCGGCGCGAACGGGCGCAGGCCCTCGCGGGTGATCTGCTCGGGGAACACCTTGGGGTCGGCCGCCGCGTAGAACGCCTGCACGGCCAGCCGCGCCGCCTGCTGGTGGTTGCCGTGGTTGCCGGGGGAGGGCGCCGGGTCCATGGTCAGGATGACCTCGGGCCTGGTCTGGCGGACCACCCGCACGACCTTCTCCAGGGTGTCCGCGCCCCAGATCTGGTCGGTCAGCGGGGCGCTCACGGTGTAGTAGAAGTCGACGTCGTCGAGGTTGAACACCTCGCGCACGCCCGCCTTGCCGACCGCCGCCCGCTCCTCGGACTCGCGCAGCAGCCCGAGCGCCGGGCCCTCCTCGGGTCCGACGGCGTTGCCGCCGCCCTCGCCGCGGGTGACGGTGACGACGCCGGTGCGGACGCGGTGGTCCTCGTTCCACTGGCCGAGCGTGGACAGGCTGAACGCCTCGTCGTCGGGATGGGCCCCGACGAACAGCGCGTCCAGGTCCACGGGAGCCGCAGAGGAGGCTGTGGAGGCTACGGAGGGAACGGCGGGTGAGAGGGCGAGCGCGACCATGGTGGCCAGCACCAGGGACAGGCGTTTACGCATGGAACCTCCGGAACAGTTACTCGCGGACCGCCCCTTGGAGCAGGCCGCGGACGAAGTGACGCTGGAGGAACAAGTAGAAGATCACGACCGGGGTCGCGACGATGACGGAGCCGGCGGCCAGCAGGGTGAAGCCGGAGGTGTACTGGCCCTGGAAGAAGGCCAGCCCCAGCGGCGCGGTCCGCAGCGACTCGCTGGTGACCATGATCAGCGGGATGAGGAACTCGTTCCACGTCCACATGAAGACCAGCACGGTCAGCGTGACGACCGCGGGCCGGGCCGGCGGCACCAGCACCTGCCACAGGATGCGCCACGTCGAGGCGCCGTCGATGCGGGCGGCCTCCACGATGGCCCGGTTGGAGGCCCGGAAGTAGGCCCGCATCCAGAACGTGCCGAACGCCACCGACAGCGCCACCTGCGGCAGCGCCACCGACCAGAACGTGTCGATCAGGCCGAGCGAGCGCAGGTCGAAGTAGAGCGGCACCGCGATGGCCTCGCTCGGCATCATGATCCCGAGCATGAACAGGTAGAACAACACCGACTGGCCGCGAAAGCGCATGGTGCCGAACGCGTACCCGCTCAGGATCGACAGCACCACGCTCACGACCACGACGAACGACGACACCGCCAGGCTGGTGCGCAGGTACGTGTCGAACCGCCCGATCTCCCACGCCGCCGCGAAGTTCCCCAGCCCGGACGTCCCCCCGCTGTCGGCGGGGCCGAGCGCGGCGCCCAGGATCGTCACGATGGGGAAGAGCGTGAAGGCGGCGAACACCGACAAAATCACGTAGTTGGCCACCCGCTCGCCCCGCGAGATCACGACACCCTCCTGTCGGCGAACCGGTTGATCCCGAACGAGATCACGAAGATGACCACGGTGAGCGTGACGCCGATGGCCGCGGCCGAGCCGATCTGGCTGAGCCCGAAGGCCCGGTGGTAGACCTCGTACGACGGCACCGACGTCGAGTCGCCGGGCCCGCCGCGCGTCGTGACGTACACCAGGTCGAACGTGCGCAGCGCGGCGATCACGGTCAGCGTCAGCGCGACGGCGATCTCCCCGCGCACCGACGGCAGCGTGACCGCGAAGAACTCCCTGACCGCGCCCGCCCCGTCCAGCCGCGCCGCCTCGTACAGCTCGCCCGGGATGCGGCTCATCCCGGCCAGCAGCAGCACGGTCACCAGCCCGCTCTCGAACCACGTGCCCACCACCCCGACCGCCGGCAGCGCGAACGTGTAGTCGCCCAGCCAGCCCCGCGTCAGCGAGTCGAGCCCGAGCGCGCCGAGCAGCGTGTTGAGCGTGCCGTCGGGCGCGTAGACCCGCCGCCAGGCCACGGCCACCACGACCATGGCCACCACCTGCGGCAGGAACACGACCGTGCGGAAGAAGCCGAGGCCGCGCACCTTGGCGTGGTTGAGGATCGCGGCCAGCCCCAGCCCGATGGCCAGCGGCGCGGCCGCGTAGAACACGACCAGCACCAGCGCGTGGCCGAAGGCCGCCCGCAGCCCCTCGTCGGCGACGATCGCGAGGTAGTTGTCCAGGCCGACCCAGCGGCCGAGCGACAGGCCGTCCCAGTCGTACAGCGAAAGCTGCACCGCGCGCCCGATCGGGTAGAGCAGGAACACGGCATAGACGGCGAAGGCCGGCAGCAGGTAGAGGTAGGCGACGCGGCGAGGCTCTCCCGGAGGCCGGCCCCCGGACATCGGTGAGCTCACCCGTTGCTCTCGACGAAGGTCTTGTAGTCCTTCTCCAGCGTGGCCAGGAACTCCTGCGGGGTCTGCTTCTTGGCCAGCAGGTCCTGCAGCGCCGCGCCCAGCGTGTCGGCGAACGTCGGGGTGGCGTAGTCGAGGTACGGCACCAGCCCGTCCTTCGCCGTGACCGTGCCGAACGCGGTGAAGACGTCCTGCTGCGGCCCCGCGGGGACGCTCTGCTGCGCGGTGTCGGCGACCGGCAGGTTGCCGGTGGTGGTGAGCACCTTCATCGCGTCGGCGTTGGTGATGAAGTCGATGTAGGCCGCCGCCGCGTCGGGGTTGGGGCTCTTGGCCGTGATCGCGAACGGCAGCCCGGTCCCGCCGGTGGCGACGGGCGGCGCGCCGGCCGCGGTGCCCGGCGGCAGCATGAAGCCCAGGTCCTTGCCCAGCGCCTTCTGCAGGTCGGCGAGCAGCCAGGTGCCTCCGATGAGGAAGACGCCCTCGCCCTTGCCGAACGCCTGCCACGCCGGGTCATAGCCCTGGCCGTTGAAGCCCTTGTTGAAGTAGCCCTTGTCGACCCAGCCGACGAGCTCCTCGGCGGCCTTGGTGTTCTCCGGCGTGTTCCACGAGGCGCCCTTGCGGCCGAAGGCCAGCGCGCTGATCTGGTCGGCGGGCACGCCGCGGCTCTGCACCGTGCCGAACACGTGGATGGCCGGCCACTTGTCGAGGTTGCCCAGCTGCATCGGCACCTCGCCGGCGGTTTTGGCCTTGGCCAGCGCGGCGTCGAAGTCGGCCCACGTCGCGGGCTGCTGCAGGCCGAGCTTGGCCAGCTTGGCCTTGTTGTAGAAGACGCCGACGACCTCGCCGACCTGCGGCAGGCCGTACAGGTTGCCGTCGCCGAAGGTCTTGCCGTCGGCGCTGTAGCTCGAATAGCGCAGCACCGACTGCGGGTAGCGCTTCTTCCATCCGTACGCCTCGGCGTAGGCGTCCAGCGGGCGCAGCTGCCCGGCCTTGACGAACGCGCCCATCGACGAGCGGCCGTTGTTGGCCTCCACGATGTCGGGCGGCTCGTTGCCGCTCAGGGCCAGGCGCAGGGTCGTGTTGAGGTCGTCGAAGGAGCGGCTCACCCGGTTGATCTTGATGTTCGGGTACTTCGCCTGGAAGGCGTCGTTGAGCTGCTTCATCTGGGCGGCCTGGCCGCCGCGTACCTCCTGGTCCCAGATCGTCAGGGTGACGTTGCCGAGCGCCGCGGCGTCGGTGCGCACCGACGAGGCGGAGGGCTGCGCGGAGGTGGCCGCGGGCGGGGCGGAGGATCCGGGCGCGCACGCCGTCATGGCGAGGGCGCTGGCGGCGAGCACGGCGAGCGCTCGGAGCGGGGGGTTCATGGTGTTACTCCTTTTGCGCGGGCACGCGAGGCGTGTCGGGGCCCTCGTCCTCGGGTGGGTTCGGCCGCGTGGTGGGAACCTTGGGGCCGACGTCGGCGTACCGGGCGATGGTCGCGGCCGCGCGGCGCACGGCGCCCACCGGCACGGCGGGCACCAGCTTGTCGAGGAAGGCGTAGCGGCGGGCCAGCGAGTTGCCGTAGGCGCCGCTGTGGTCGGCCGAGTCGCGGACCTCGTGCCACCAGTCGGCGATGTCGCCCCAGCCGGGCGCCGCGAGCGAGCCGCCGAACTGCTGCACCGCCAGCGCCGCGCACAGCTGCGCGAACGCCAGGCGGTCGGCCAGCGGCCAGCGCGACAGCGTGCCGAGCACGAACCCCGCGCCGAAGACGTCGCCCGCGCCGGTCGGGTCGAGCGCCGTCACCCGCGGAGCGGGCACGAACGCCTCCTCGCCGTTGACGGAGTCGATGGCCATGGCGCCGTTGGCCCCGTCGGTCACCACGGCCACCGGGACCTTGTCGGCGATCGCGTAGAGCGCGTCGCGCGGGGTGTCGGCGCCGGTGTAGGCCATCGCCTCGACCGCGTTGGGCATGAACGCGTGGCAGAGCGCGAGCTGATCCAGCAGGGACGCCGACCAGGAGCCCGACGGGTCCCAGCCCACGTCGGCGAAGATGAGCGAGCCGTCGCGGCGCGCCAGCTCCGCCCAGTTGCACGGGCTGTCCGGCGAGTCGAGCGGATCGTCGGTGGACAGCGACACGATCACCGCCTTGGACTGAGGCGGCATGCCGATCATCTCCGAGGCCGGCAGGGGCGAGGGGTGGCCGTGGGTCACCATGCTGCGGTCGCGGTCGACCGCCATGGAGACCGTCACCGGCGAGTGCCAGTGCTCGAACCGCCGCGACCTGGACAGGTCCACCGACTCCTGCTCCTCGAGCGTGCGCCAGCAGAAGTCGCCGTAGTCGTCGTCGCCGAACGCGGCGGCCAGCGAGGTGCGCAGGCCCAGCCGGCTGGTCGCGATGGCGAGGTTGGCGATGCCGCCGGGGCACGAGCCCATGCCCTCGGCCCAGATCTCGGTTCCGGCCGCGGGCATCGCGGGCAGACCGGTGAAGATGATGTCCAGAAAGACCGTGCCCGCCAGGAAGACGTCGAACTGCGGCCCCTCCGGGCTGCGCTCGGCGGCGAGAGGGTCGTACACCTGATTAGACACGGGAATGAGTCCTCCCCGACACGTATACAGCTCTGCGCAATCTTGCACGTTTGCTCACGCACTTCAAGTCTTCTTCTGGGAGTTTTTGGCTGAAGCTGCATACTCCTGCGCGATTTTGACTGATACACTCGCGCCGTGCTTCAGCGCCTCAGGCATGCCGAGATCATGCGCCGGGTCCGACTCTCAGGCGCCACCAGTGTCAGCGATCTCGCCAGCCAGCTCGGCGTGAGCCCGTCCACCATCCGCAGGGACCTCGAGGTGCTCGACCGCGACGGCACGCTGCGGCGCGTGCGGGGTGGAGCCCTGATCCTCGACGGCGAGGTCACCGTCGACGCCGACGCCGACCGGCCGTTCGCCGAGGTGGCCGAGGTGGACGAGCAGGACAAGGAGGCGGTCGCGGTCCGCGCCGCCGAGCTGGTCCGCGACGGCGACGTGGTCCTGCTCGACATCGGCACGACGACGATGCGGCTGGCCCGGCGGCTGCGCGGGCGCCGCGTCACCGTGGTCACCTCCAGCCTCGCCGTGCTCGACGTGCTGCGCACCGACCCGGAGGTCGAGCTGCTGCTGCTCGGCGGCGCGCTGCGGCGGCCGTACCACTCGCTGGTCGGGGTGCTGACCGAGGCGGCCCTGAGCCAGGTGGTCGCCGACCGCGTGTTCCTGGGCGCCAGCGGCGTGCGGCCCGACGGGCAGCTCGTGGACACCACGCTCGCCGAGGTGCCGCTGAAGCGCGCCATGATCGCGGCGGCGGGCCAGGTGGTGCTGCTCGTCGACCGGCACAAGTTTCCCGGCACCGGTGCGCTGCGGGTGTGCGGGCCCGACGACATCGACGTGATCGTCACCAACCAGGGCGCCGACGAGGCGACGCTGCGCAACTGCGCCGCCGCCGGCGCCGAGGTCCTGCTCACCTGAAAGGGTATCGATGAGACTGGCCGTTCTCGGAGGCGGCGGCTTCCGGGTCCCGCTCGTGTACGGCGCGCTGCTGCGCGAGACCGCCAAGCCGCGCGTGGAGCAGGTGGTCCTGTACGACGTGTCGCAGGACCGGCTGGAGGCCATCCGGCACGTGCTCGGCCAGCTCGCCGCCGGGCACGACGACCCGCCGGAGGTCCTGACCACCACCGACCTGGACACCGCGCTGCGCGACAGCGCGTTCGTCTTCTCCGCCATCCGGGTCGGCGGCCTGGCCGGGCGCACCGCCGACGAGCGGGTCGCGCTCGACCTGGGCCTGCTCGGCCAGGAGACGACCGGCCCCGGCGGCATCTCCTACGGCCTGCGCACCATCCCGGTCGCGCTCCACGTGGCCGAGCGGGTGGCCGCGCTCGCGCCCCAGGCGTGGGTCATCAACTTCACCAACCCCGCAGGCATGATCACCGAGGCCATGCGGCACGTGCTCGGCGACCGCGTGATCGGCATCTGCGACTCCCCGATCGGCCTGATCCGCCGGGCCGCCGTCGCGCTCGGGCTCGACCCTTCGCGCGTGTCGCCCGACTACGTGGGCCTCAACCACCTCGGCTGGCTGCGCGGCCTCACCTATCAAGGACGCGACGTGCTGCCCGGGCTGCTGGCCGACGACGCGGCGCTGCGGCAGGTCGAGGAGGCGCGCATCTTCGGCACCGACTGGGTGCGCACGCTGGGCGCGCTGCCCAACGAATACCTGTACTACTACTACTTCACCCGGGAGTCCGTGGCCGCGATCTCCGGGCAGACCCGCGGGGAGTCGCTGGTCCGGCAGCAGGACGACTTCTACGCCGCCGTGCGGGCGCGTCCCGAGGAGGCGCTGGCGGAGTGGGTCAGGGCGCGCAGGCTGCGCGACGAGTCGTACATGGCCGAGGCCCGCGAACCCACCTCCGCGGGCGCGCGCGACGCCGCCGACCTGGAGGCCGGCGGGTACGAGGGCATCGCCCTGGCCCTCATGGCCGCCATCGCCCGCGGCGAGCCCACGTCCATGATCCTCAACGTGCGCAACGGGGCCGCGGTGCCCGGCCTGCCCGCGGACGCGGTCGTCGAGATCCCGTGCGCGGTGGACGGGGCCGGCGTCCGGCCGCTGGCCACCCGCCCCTTGCCTGGCCGCTTCCTCGGTCTCATGCAGCAGGTGAAGGGTGTCGAGCAGGCCGCCATCGAGGCCGCCAGGTCCGGCTCGGCCCGGTTGGCGGTCGAGGCGTTCGCGCTGCACCCGCTGGTCGACTCGGTCGCGACGGCCCGCAAGCTGCTCGACGGCTACCGGGCGCGCATCCCCGAGCTGGCCGCCGCCATCCCGGGCTCCTCCGACGCGGGCGGGCGCACGACCCTCTAGCGCGCCCTCCTCGGGGGCGCTTCCACGCCGCGGCCTCGGCAGGGCGCCGCGTCCACGCCGCGCCCCCGCAGGAGCGCCGCTTTCACACCATGCCGGCCGCTTGGAAGAGCCGCAGCTCGCGTCCGGGGCGGCACACGAGCTGCAGCCCCACCGGCAGCCCGTCCACCGTGCCCGCAGGCACGGTCAGCGCGGGCAGGCCCAGCACGTTCCACAGGCTCGTCATCGCCAGCAGCGCGGGCCGCACGGCGACGGTCCGGCCGTCCACCTCCGTCTCGCGCTGCTGGAGCAGCGGGGCGGTGATCGGCACGGTGGGCAGCGCCAGCACGTCGTGCCGCTCGAACAGCGCCGCCGCGGCCTCGGCGAGCCGGGAGCGCGCCGCCACCGCCGCGACGTACCGCCAGCCGGGTACCTCGGCCGCCGTGCGGAGGCGTTCGAGCAGCTCGGGGTCGAACAGCTCGGGCGCCTGCGCCATCCGGGCCGCGTGCACGGCCACGGCCTCACAGCTCTGGATCACCGTGTACGTCTCGCGGAACTCCTCGCCCAGCCCCGCCCGCAGCCGCACCTCGTCCAGTCCCGAGCGGGCCAGGCGGGACTCCGCGGCCGCGCGCACCGCGTCCACCACGCGCGGATCCCCGTCGAACAGCTCCGACGGATCCAGCCAGGCCACCCGCGAGGGACCGGGGTCCTCGCGCAGCTGGGCGGAGGCCAGGCAGCGGTAGGCGAGCAGGCAGTCCTGCTCGTCACCGGCCAGGACGCCGACGTGGTCGAAACTGCGCGCCAGGGGGAAGACGCCTTCAGCCGAGATCGCCCCATAGCTCGGCTTGAACCCGGCGATCCCGCACAGAGCCGCCGGGATGCGGACGGATCCGCCCGTGTCGGTGCCGAGCGCGAGCGGCACCAGCCCCGCCGCCACGGCCGCCGCGCTGCCCCCGCTGGAGCCGCCCGACATGCGCTCCGGGTCCCACGGGTTGCGCGAGGGGCCGTTGGCCGAGCGGTCGCCCGTGGGACCGTACGCGAACTCGTGGGTGGTCGTCTTGCCCACGACGACGGCGCCCGCGCGGCGCAGCAGGGTCACCGACTCGGCGTCGGAGTCCGCGACGTACCCGGCGAAATGCCGCGAACCCATCGTCGCGGGCAGCCCCGCGACCATGAAGAGGTCCTTCACCCCCACCGGCACGCCGTGCAGCGGACCCCGGTAGGTGCCCGTGTCCAGCTCGGCGTCCGCCCGCCGCGCCGCCGCCAGCGCCCCGTCGGCGTCCACGGTGACGAACGCGCCGAGCTCGGGGTCGCGCTCGGCGATGGCCTCGAGCGCCTGCTCGGCGAGCTCGACGGCGGTGGTCCGGCCTTCGCGCAGGTCCTGGGCGAGGCTCGTGATGGTACGGCCGGTGAAGGGGCCGGGGGAGAGCGGCATGGGATCCTTTTCGACGGTCGTCGGCTGAGTGTCCCACTGAACACCATGCACATCGGACTTTCCACGGCAGGGCTCCCACTTGCGGGGCTAAGATCATCGGATGTCCCAGCCGCCGTCAGCCGCCCGCCGGGCATGGGGCTGGGCGCGGCTGCTCCTCGCCGTCGTGGTGAGCGCGTGCGCGCTGGCCGGCGTCGTACGGCTGACCGTGCCCGCGACCGCGGGCACGGCGGGGGAGCCGCCCGGGGTGCGGCGGCAGTTGGCGTTCCTGCGCGCGGCCCTGGACGCGGGCGCGGGTGACGAGGCGCAGGCGCTCTTCCCCGAGGGGTATTTCTTCCTGCACGCCCTGTACGGGCTGAGCTGGGTCGAGCTCGGCATGCGCGAGCCGGCGGACGGACGGTCACGGGCGCTGCGCGAGGCGCGCTGGGCGTTGAGCCGGCTGGATGCGCCCGCCGGGCGGGCCCCGTTCAGCCCCGGCCTCATCCCGCCCTACGGCGTCTTCTACCGGGGGTGGTCCAACTGGCTGCGCGGCGGGGTGCTGAGCCTGGAGCCGGCCGGACGGCGCGATCCGGCCGAGGTGCGCCGGTTCGCGGAGGACTCCGCCGCGCTCGGGGCCGCGTTCGACGCGTCGTTCGACGCCGGGGGCTCGCCGTACCTGGCGGCGTACCCGGGGCAGGCCTGGCCGGTGGACTCGACCGTGGCGGTGGCGTCGCTGCGGCTGCACGACGCGATCCTGCCGGCCCGGTTCGGCGGGACCGTCGAACGCTGGCTGCGGGAGGTCAGGCGGCGGCTCGACCCGCGTACCGGGCTGCTCCCGCACCGCGCCGACCCCGGTGGTGGCGCGCCGGCCGAGGTGGCGCGGGGCAGCTCGCAGAGCATGATCCAGCGGTTCCTGGTGGACGTGGATCCGGCCTTCGCCGCCGAGCAGTACGCGCGCTTCCGCGAGCTGTACGTCGTCACCCCGCTCGGGCTCGGGCCCGCCGTGCGCGAGTACCCGCAGGGCGTGGACGGGCCGGCCGACGTGGACTCCGGGCCGCTGCCGCTCGGGGTGAGCCTGTCGGCGACCGTGGTCACCCTCGGTGCGGCGCAGGCGCACTCCGACGCTCCGCTGGCCTCGGCGCTGGCCGGCTACGGGGAGCTGGCGGGGCTGCCCGTGGACACCCCCTGGACCAAGCGGTACGCCTTCGGGCTGCTGCCCATCGGCGACGCGTTCCTGGCCTGGGCGAAGACGGCCCGGCCGTGGGTGGCCAGGCCGCCGTCGGCGCCGGCCGCGACCGTCTCGTGGTGGTGGCGGACGCCGCTGCTGATCCTGCTCACCGCCCTCGCCGCGGCCCCCTGGCTGCCGGTCCTACGCCGCCGCCTCCGCCCCTGAGTTCCCCTCGGAAGGGAGCGGGTTGCGCCTGAGGACCCGTGGCTCGTGATGGACCGCGGCCCGGACGGTGGTCCACCGTCCGGGCCGCGGGTTCCTGGTGAGGCCGGGCCTGGTGGTGGGCTCGGCGGGTGGTGCCGGGGCCGGTGAGGCGGATCGGCGTACCGCGCCCGGCCGTGGGTGTGCCGGGTGTGGTGGGCGCCCGGTGCTTCGCCGGTGGGCGAGGCGCGACGGGCGCGGGCCGGGCACGGCGAGGGGGTGGGCCGTGCGGGGGGCCGACTGAAGGGGCGGGCCGGTTTGAAGCGGCGGGCCAGGGGAGCGGCCGGCAGGCGGGTCAGCGAGTGGTGCCGAGGCGGGTGGAGAGGCGGGTGGCGAGGCGGTCGAGGGAGAAGTTGATCAGGATGAAGATGGCCGCGATGAGGATCGCCGCCGGGATCGTGTTCTTGAAGTTGGCGGCGATCCCGTTCAACCCCCGGTTCACCAGCTCGTCGAAGCCCACGATGAGCCCCAGCGCCGAGTCCTTCAGCAGCACCACGAACTGGCTGACGATGGCGGGCATCATGGTCCGGAACGCCTGCGGCAGCAGGACGAGGCGCATCACCTGCCCCTTGCGCATGCCGATGGCCTGAGCCGCCTCGGACTGGCCGCGCGGCAGGCTCTGCACCCCGGCCCGGATGATCTCCGCGATCACCGAGCCGTTGTAGAGCGTGAGCCCGAAGACGACGGCGGCGAAGGCCGAGATGTTCACGCCGATCAGCATGTACGAGCCGAAGAAGGCGAAGAAGATCAGCAGCAGCAGCGGCACGGACCTGAAGAACTCCACCACCGCGGCCGCGGGCACCCGGATCCACCGGTGGTCCGACAGCCGGGCGGTGGCGAAGAGGAGGCCGAACAGGCCCGCCAGCACCACCCCCACCACGGCCGCGCCGATGGTCCCGGCCAGCCCCGGCAGGATGAACGTGGCCCAGACGTCGCCGCGCAGCAGCGGCGTCCACTTGTCGGCCGCCCACTGGTCCTTGGCGTCGAAGCGCACGTAGACCACGTACGCCAGCCCCAGCAGCACGAGCGCGACGACCGCCGCCAGCACCCGGTTGCGCCGGATCCCGCGCGGCCCGGGCGGCTCGTAGAGGTTCGCGTAGCTCATCGGGCCACCGCCATCCGCCGCGACAGCCAGCCGAACAGCAGCCCCATCGGCAGGCACAGCAGCACGAACCCGGCGGCGAAGCCGAGGAAGATCTCAAGGACCTGGTCCCCGTACGTCTCGATCATCTCCCGCATCCGAACGGACGCCTCACCCACGCCGACCACGAGGGCGATCGTGGTGTTCTTGGTCAGCGCGATCATGATGCTGCCCAGCGGCGCCACCACGGCGCGGAACGCCTGCGGCAGCGTGATCAGCCCCAGCGTCTTCGTGAAGCCCAGCCCGAGCGACCGGGCCGCCTCCGCCTGCCCGACCGGCACCGTGTTGAGCCCCGACCGCAGGGCCTCGCAGACGAACGCCGAGGTGTAGGCGGTCAGCCCGATGACGGCGAGCCAGAAGTTGTTGGTCGCGATGTCGTCCGACAGCTCCACGCCGAGCTGCGCGCCGACCCCGAGGCCGGTGAACATCAGCACCAGCGTGAGCGGCGTGTTGCGCATCATGGTCACGTAAGTGTTGGCCGCGCCGCGCAGGGAGGCCAGCGGGGCCACCCGCATGGCGGTCAGCAGCGTCCCCAGCACGAGAGAGCCGAGCGCGCTGACCGCCGTCAGCCGTATCGTCATCCAGAACGCGGCGAAGATCGTGTCGCGTTCGAACAGCAGCGCTTCCATGGATCAGTAGCGCTCCAGCGCCGGGGCCTGCGGGAGGGTGAAGCCGGAGGCGCCGACGCTGGCCTGCAGCGCCTTCGTCCAGCTGCCGTCGGAGAACATCTTCTCCAGCGCGTCGTTGACCGCCTTGCGCCCGGTCGTGTCGTCCTTCTTCAGCCCGATGCCGTACTTCTCGGTGCTGAACGTCTTGCCGACCACCTTGAGCTTGCCGCCGTACTGGGCGGCGTAGCCGGCGAGGATGACGTTGTCGGTGGTGAGCGCGTCGAGCTGGCCGCCGAGGACGCGGTCCACGCACGCCGAGTACGTCCGCTCCTCCTGCAGCTGCACCTCCTTGGCGTACTCCGCCTTGACCTTCTGCGCCGGGGTCGAGCCGGCGACCGAGCAGAGCTTCTTGCCGTTCAGCGTCTCGGGCCCGGTCAGCGCGGTGTCGTCGGCCCTGACCAGCAGGTCCTGCCCGGCCACGAAGTACGGCCCGGCGAAGGACACCTTCTGCTTCCTGGCGTCGGTGATCGAGTACGTCGCCACCACCATGTCCACCTGGCCCTGCTCGATGAACGCCTCGCGGTTGGCCGACACGGTCTCCTTGAACGTGATGTCCTTGGCCTCGACGCCGAGCTGCTTGGCCACGTACTTGGCGACCTCGATGTCGAAGCCGGCGAAACTGCCGTCGGGCGTGCGCAGGCCGAGCCCCGGCTGGTCGGCCTTGACGCCGATGACCAGCTTCTTGTCGTTCTTGGCCTTGTCGACGATGGAGGCGTTGGTGGCCTCGGCGCTGCCGCAGGCCGTGGCGGTGGTGGCGAGCGCGACCACTGCGAAGGTCGCGTAAAGGGACCTGCCGAACATATGACGGCTCCTTAGTGAGTGAGGATCTTGGCGAGGAAGGACTGGGCGCGCTCGCTGTTCGGGGCTCCGAAGAACGCGTCGGGGGTGTTCTGCTCGACGATCTCGCCCTCGGCCATGAAGACGACCCGGTCGGCCGCCCGCCGGGCGAAGCCCATCTCGTGGGTGACGACCACCATGGTCATGCCCTCGCGGGCCAGCGAGGTCATGACGTCGAGCACCTCGTTGACCATCTCGGGGTCGAGCGCCGAGGTGGGCTCGTCGAACAGGATCGCCTTGGGGTCCATGGCCAGCGCTCGGGCGATGGCCACCCGCTGCTGCTGCCCGCCGGAGAGCTGGGCGGGGAACTTGGCGGCCTGGCCGCCGATGCCGACCCGGTCGAGCAGTTCCTGGGCCTTGCGCACGGCCTCCGCCTTCGGCCGCTTCAGCACGTGGACCTGCCCGAGGACGACGTTGTCCAGGACGGTCTTGTGCGCGAAGAGGTTGAAGGACTGGAACACCATGCCCACCTCGGCCCGGAGTTTGGCCAGCGCCTTGCCCTCGGCGGGCAGCGGCGTACCGTCCAGGGTGATCGTGCCGGAGTCGATCGTCTCCAGGCGGTTGATCGCCCGGCAGAGGGTCGACTTCCCGGCGCCGGACGGGCCGATGATCACGACGACCTCGCCCTGCCTGACTTTCAGGTTGACGTCCCTGAGCACATGGTGGTCGCCGTAGCGCTTGTTGACCTGGTCCAGGACGATCAGGTCGGCCTCGGTCATGCGTCACGCTCCTTGTCTCGGTCAGCGATGGCGTAACCGTAGGAGCCGTATGTGTCACCGAAAGGCTTGTGCGCGTTCTGCTCAGGGATTGATCGATCTGAGATCGATCAGGGTCAGGGGGTGGCGGGCCTGGAGGAGTCGGACGTCACGCCGGACACGCCGATGGTGTCCTTGTAGGCGCGGTCCCACTGCCCGTCGCGCAGCCAGCGGGCGATCAGCCCGTTGAGGTAGTCGCGGAAGACGGTGTCCTCCTTGCGCACCCCCATGCCGTACGGCTCGCGCCCGAAGGGCTTGAGCACCAGCCGGAACATGTCCGGATGCTGGTCGAGCAGGCCGAGCAGGATCGTGTCGTCGGTGCTGATGGCGTCGACCCGCCCGTTCGTGAGCGCGGGCACGCAGATGCTGTAGGCGTCGACGATCTCCAGGGTGGCGCGGGGCACCAGGGAACGCAGCCGGTCGACGGACGTCGAGCCCGTGGCGGTGCAGACGGTCTTGCCGCTGAGGTCCGACACGTCCTGGATGGTGGTGTCGGCGATCCTGACCAGCAGGTCCTGCCCGGCGTAGTAGTACGGGTCGGTGAAGGCGACGAGCCGCGCGCGGGCCGGAGTGATCGAGTACGTGGCGATGACGAGATCCACCACGCCCTGCGAGATGAAGTTCTCCCGCTCGCGCGAGACGGTCTCGACGAAGCGGATGTTGCGCTCGCTGCCGGTGAGGTCCTTCGCGATGAGCCTGGCGATCTCGGCGTCGAAGCCGGTGATCCGCCCGCCGGTGGGGTCCTTGTAGCCGAACATCGGCTGGTCGAACTTGGTGCCCACGACGAGGACGCCCCGCTCCCTGATCCGCGCCATCGTGGAGCCCTCGGGGAAGGGGTTGTCGCTCCCGCATCCGGCGGCGGCCAGGCAGAGCAGGACGGCGAGCAGCGCCCTGAGCCCTCTCATCGCACTCGATAACGGTGCTGGGGGCGCCCGGTCGGCCCGTACTTCGGCCGGCCTTCGAGCAGCCCGCGATCGGCCAGATGCTCCAGGTAGCGGCGGGCGGTGGCGCGGCTGACGCCGATCATCCCGGCCAGCTCGTGCGCCGACACGTCCTCCGGGACGGCGGCCAGCGCGTCCAGCACGGCCTGCTCGGTCGCCGCCGAGATGCTCTTCGGCCGGACGCCCTGGTCGAGGTGGAGCGTGCGGAAGATGCGGTCGATCTCCTGCTGCTCGGCGAACCGGTCGCCCGACTCCAGCTGCTCGGCCGTGGCCGCGTAGCGCAGCAGCGTCTGTTCGAGCGTGCCCGCCCTGGTCGGCTTGACCAGGTAGTAGAGGGCGCCGCGCTGCATGGCGGCGCGTACCGTGGCCGACTCCTTGCGCCCGGAGATCACGATGATGTCGATGGGCGGCTGCTCGGGCCGCCGCAGCCGGTGCGCCACCTCCAGCCCCGGCAGGTCGGGCAGGTGCAGGTCCAGCAGCACCAGCCGGGGCGCGAAGCGGCCGGCGGCGGCGAGCGCCGCCTGCCCGGTGTGCGCGATCCCGACCACCCTGAACCCGAGTACTCTGTTCACCTGCGCGTGCAGGGCCGCCGTGACGACCGGGTCGTCGTCCACGATGAGAACGGTGATGTCCCGTGGCTCAGGCACCGCCACTCCTCGTCCAGGTGCAGTTTTTACAAATCAGAGTGAGCTTAGGCAGGTTTTGTTACAAACGCTCAAGTTTTGCGCGTTCTGCTCACCATGATCCGCCGCCGATGCCCTCTTCCTCTTAATCTGTAGCCGAACAGACAGGGGGGAGGACGGACGCCGGTGAGATGGGTGCT
Organism: Nonomuraea angiospora; assembly: GCF_014873145.1. Classification (NCBI taxonomy): domain Bacteria; kingdom Bacillati; phylum Actinomycetota; class Actinomycetes; order Streptosporangiales; family Streptosporangiaceae; genus Nonomuraea; species Nonomuraea angiospora. Next base: position 12,915,518 of record NZ_JADBEK010000001.1, read on the forward strand.
CGCGGTGACTGCCCTGTGGACGTTGCTCGGCCTGCTGCCCCTGGCGCTGCTGACCTCCTCCAGTATCTCCCTGTCGGAGAACGCCGTGCGCGACGAGGTCGACGACCGGGTCAGGCTCACCGCCTCGGTGAGCCGGGTCGTGGTCGAGCAGCAGATGGGCTCCCTGGCGCAGGTCGTCACCGCGTTCGCGCAGCGGCCCGGCGTGCGCGACACGGTGGAGCGCGCCACCCCCGAGGCCATGCGCGCGCACCTCGGGGAGCTCAAGGAACTGCGTGACGGCATCAGCGGGCTGATCCTGGTCTCGTCGGACGGCCGCATGCTCGGCGCGGAGCCGAAGACCGTGCTGCCCCAGGACCTCACCGCCACCGACTGGTACCGCGCCGTGCGCGACCGGCGGGCGGCCCACATCTCCCAGGCGTACACGCCCACGATGATCGACGTGTCCAGGGCGGTCGCGGTGGCCGCGCCGATCCCCAGCGCCGACGGCAAGCGCATGCTCGGCATCCTCGCCGTCGTCTACAGCCTGGACGCCATCCAGGAATTCGCCAAGGAGGCCGCCGAGGCCCAGGACATCAGGCTGCTGATCACCGACCGGGCGGGCGTGCTCGTGGCCGACCCCGGCAGGAAGCTGCTCGCGCTCACCTCCCTGCGCGAGGACCCCCGGGTGGACGCCGCGCTCGCCGGGCGCACCTGGAACGGCATGTTCAGCGGCGTCGACGGCACGGTGCTGTCGGCGTCCGAGCCGATCCCGGGCATCGGCTGGACGGTCACCGCCGAGGTGTCCGCCGCCGAGGCGCTGGCCTCGGCCGAGCGGCTCAGGGCGAACGTCATGACCGTCGCGGCCCTGCTGGCCCTGCTCATCCTCATCGGCCTGGGCCTGCAGATCCACACCACGCGTGGCCGCCGCCGCGCGCAGGCCACGCTGGCCAGGTACGCGGCCGAGCTGGCCGCCGCCAGGGACGAGGCGGTCAGCGCCTCCAGCGCCAAGTCCGAGTTCCTGGCCAAGATCAGCCACGAGATCCGCACCCCGATCAACGGCGTGCTCGGCATGAACTCCCTGCTCATGGGCACCCGGCTGGACGACGAGCAGCGCCACTACGCGACCACGGCCCAGGAGTCGGCCCAGAACGTGCTGCGCCTGCTCGACGACTTCCTCGACCTGTCCAGGATCGAGGCGGGCCACCTCCAGGTCGACGCCGTGCCGTTCGACCTGCCGCGGTTGTGCGACGAGGTGGTCGCGCCGTTCGCGCCGCACGCGTACGAGCAGGGGCTCTGGCTCACGTTGCGGCTCGACGACGGCGTGCCCCGGCAGGTGACGGGCGATCCGGCGCGGCTGCGCCAGATCCTGACGAACCTGGTGGGCAACGCGCTGAAGTTCACCGTCCAGGGCGGGGTGGACCTGCACGTCGCCCTTGAGGAGGGCGAGCCCGGGGACGCGCGGGCGGTGCTCAGGTTCTCGGTCGCCGACACCGGGATCGGGGTGGGGCCCGACGACCGGGAGCGGGTGTTCGGGGTCTTCCGGCAGGTCGACTCGCCGATCACGCGCAGGACCGGCGGGAGCGGCCTGGGGCTGGCCATCGGCCGGCAGCTCACCGAGCTCATGGGCGGGGAGATCGGGCTCGACAGCGTGGAGGGCGTGGGCAGCCGGTTCTGGGTGCGCCTGCCGGTCGACGTGCTGACCTGGTCGGAGCCGTCGGTCGAGGCCCTGCAGGGCAGGCGCGCGCTCGTCGCCGACCCGCGGCCCGAGGACCGCGCGCTGGCCGTGCGGTTCCTGGCGGGCGCCGGGCTCGACGTGGAGGAGAGCACGGACTCCACCCTGGAGCTGCTGCGGGCCGCGGCGGCGGGCGGGCGGCCGTACGAGCTCGCGGTCGTCGCCCTCGACCTCGGCACCGACGCCGAGTCGACCGCGCACGTGATCCTCACGGATCCGCTGCTCCAGGCCACCAGCGTGGTCGTGGTCGTCACCCCCGGGCGGTCGGGCTTCGCCTGGCCCGGCGCCGTGGGGGAGCGGGCCGTGCAGTCGATCACCCGGCCGCTGAGCCGCCGCCGCCTGCTGGCCGCCGTGGAGAACGCCCTGGTCACCGCCGAGTGCCCCGGCGAGCCGCGCGAAGGCGTGGAGCTCGCGGGCCTGGACGGCGGCGCGCGGATCCTGGTGGCGGAGGACGACGAGGTCAGCCGCCAGGTCGCGATGCTCGTGCTGCGCCAGGCCGGGCACGAGGTCGAGGTGGTGGACGACGGCGAGCAGGCCGTGCGCGCCGTGCTGGCCGGGGCCTACGACCTGGTGTTCATGGACTGCCAGCTGCCCGTGCTCGACGGGCTGGCCGCGACCGAGGAGATCAGGCGGCGCGAGGACGCGCACACCCCGATCATCGCGATGACCGCGGCGGCGATGCCGGACGACCGGATCCGCTGCCTGGCGGCCGGGATGGACGACCACCTGGCCAAGCCGGTGGACTGGTCGCGCGTGCTCGCCATGATCCCGGAGTGGGCCGCCTACTCCGGGCTCCCGCCCGAGCTGGTGGGCCTGTCGCCGGAGGCGCTCGCCGACGTGGCGGAGGCGTACCTGGCGACCGCGACGCGGACGTACGAGGAGCTGCGGCTGGCGGCGCGGACCGGTGACGTGGCGGAGGTGGCCGCGCTGGCCCACCGGCTCAAGGGCAGCTGCGCGACCGTCGGGGCGGCCCGCGAGGCGGAGTTGTGCCGGCGCGTCGAGGATCGGGCGCGTACGGGCACCGTCGACAGCGAGCCGCTCGACGAGCTGGGCGAGCTGCTCAAAGTGGCGCCGGCGTGGATGAACAATCCGTAGCCACTTGTTAACATCTGGGAAATTTGTCAACGTTAGTGTCGCATGTTACTCGTCGTGTTTGTTTGTAGTGATTGGAGGGTTGATGGCTGATTCGTCTGGTGAGCCGGGTCCAACGACCACCCCCAGCCCGACGTCCTCCCCGACGCCGACCGCGTCCCCGACCGCGTCCCCAACCGCGTCCCCGACGGGCACCCCGTCCCCGACCGGCACCGCGTCCCCGACCGGCACCCCGTCCCCCACCGGCACCCCGGCTCCCACGCCCACGGGGTCACCGAGCCCGACGCCGTCCCCCACGGGCACCCCGAAGCCGACCCCGGCTCCTTCGGGCACGCCCACCCCCGGGCCGACCCCCACCCCCACGCCCACCTGGGTGCCCGTTCCGGCGCCCACCTGGTCGGCCACCCCTCCGGCGCAGGAGCCCTCCCCGCGCCCGGCCCCCACCCAGGAGCCGGTCCAGCCGCCGAACGCCCCCAGCGGCGGCCTGGAGATCCACTGGACCTCGATCCGCCGCCTGGCCAAGCTCTTCGACAAGACCGGCGACGACGTCGTGGCGCTGCACCGCGGCTCCACCTCGCTGGCCACCACCTCCGACCTGGTCGGCGGCGACGAGGACGGCCGCGCGTTCGCCGAGTGGTACAGCGACGGCTACGACTCGCTCACCGAGGCGATGCGGGGCATCGCCGACAAGAACTTCAGCTCGGCGGGGAACTTCCGCGACTTCGAGAAGTTCTGGGACTTCCTGGAGCAGCAGATCATCAGCACGCTGCCCAAGATCCCCGACCTTCCCGCGCCGCCGATCCCGCAGGCCCCGCCGCGCAAGGAAGGCGCCTGATGTTCGACCCCTTCCAGGCGCTGGCCTGGTTCGCCGACGTGCACGTGCCGGTGGCCGACGTGAGCAACCTGCGGGACCGTGCCAAGGCGCTGCGCGCGCTGGCCGAGTCCATCGGGAAGGTCGCCCACAAGACCGACGCCGGTGTCGCCGAGGCGCGCAGGGCGAACGACAGCCGCATCGTGGACCGCTTCGCCGACGTGTGGCCGAAGGAGCTCGCCCCCCGCTACGCCGCGCTCCAGGAGGAGCTGCTGGACCTGGCGGCGGGCTGCGAGGAGTACGCCGACGCCGTGGAGGAGCACCGCGAACAGCTCCGGATCATCGGCACCTACCTCGCCGCCATGGCCTTCACGATGATGTTCGGCTTCGTCTACCCCGCGGCCAGGGTCGCGGCCGAGAAGGCGTTCAGATGGCTGGTGTCGAGGGCCAAGCTGGAGCGCACGCTCTTCCAGAAGATCACCAAGATGATCCTGGAGGCGCGGATGGGCAAGCGCCGCGTCGGCAACTACTTCGTCCGCGAGGGGCTCGACGCGCTGGCCGACTCCGTGCTGTGGACCGCGCTCAAGACCGGCGTGCACGCGGGCAGCTCGGCCGCCACGGGACAGCCGATGGGCAACCTCTGGGAGTACGCGGGCAAGCACTTCGCCGCCGAGATGGCCTACAACGGCGGCATCAAGGCGCTGAGCGACGTGCGCAGGTTCTTCCCCGCCACGAAGGTCACCGAGACGCTGCTGGGCTCGGACCCCGCGGGCAAGTTCTTCCGCCGCACGCTCTCGGCCGCCACCATCTACCCCCTGGTCGCCGGTGGGTCGATGTCGGAGCAGGGCGCGCTCCGCTCGGCGCTGGCGCACGCGCCCAGGGCCTTCATCTTCAAGCGTTGAGTGAGTGAGGAACACCGATGACCACACCCCGTACCGGAGACCCGGAGCTGGACCGCGCGCTGGCCGAGATGGCGGCGCGGACGGCCGAGCTGGAGGAGGTGAGCCGCCTGCTGGAGGAGACCCGGGGGCGTGGCGAGAGCGCCGGCGGGCAGGTCGTCGTCGAGCTCAAGCCCACCGGCTCGCTGGCCGGGCTGCGCATCGACCCGCGGGCGATGCGGCTGGGCTCGCAGGCGCTGGCGGACGCCATCGTGGAGGCGTTCCGGCGGGCCGAGGACGACGTGGCCGGACAGTCGTACGACCTGGCGAGGACGGTCTTCGGCACCTGACCGCCGCGCGTACCTGGCCGCCGCGCGTACCTGACCGCCGCGCGTACCTGGCCGCCGCGAGCATCTGACCGCCGCGCGCGCCTGGCCGCCGCCGCGCAGGTGTTGGACGCCGCGATCACGGCCCCCGTCTTGCGGATCCAGCCGGGCCGCTCGTACGATGCCCGGAACGCCCGCTCCACCGCCCGGCGCACCTCGGTGCCGAGCAGCGTGTCCACCAGGTGGCGATCCCGGAACTCCACCTCCCGCAGCGCCAGGGTGAGGCCGCGGGCGGCGTCGTTGCCCGGCCGCCCGGCGAGCACCGCCGCGCCCGCCTCCCACCGCGCCGCCAGCCGCCGCCGGGCCACTCCGGAGAAGGGCCCGAGAGCGGCATCGCCGTCGGCGACCTGGTCGCGGAGCTTGCCCGCGCCCAGGGCCAGCGACACCGCCGCCGCCAGCCGCGCCCCGGACGCCCGCGCGTCCACCACCTCGGCGGCGCGGAACCCGCGTAACGCGCACGGTCAGGCACAGCCCGCACAGGTGCGCCCGCCAGGCCGCACGCAGCGACGGGCACCCGTGCTCACCACAGGGACGGATGATGCCGAACATGTGAGGAATCGTAGGGCTTTTACGGTTTCCCGCCATCGAAGTCGGCGGGTCGCCCCCATACCCGCCGGGCCCGGCGCCACCTAGCGTGAGGCGGCGTGATCAGTCTGAAGGCTTTGAGCAAGAGGTACGGCGACCGCCCGGCGGTCGACGACCTGACACTGGAGCTGAGACCGGGCACGGTGACGGGGTTCCTCGGCCCGAACGGAGCCGGGAAGTCGACCACGATGCGCCTGATCCTCGGCCTCGACCGGCCCACCTCCGGCACCGCGCTGATCGGCGGCGTGCCGTACCACCGGATCATCAACCCGCTGCGCACGGTCGGCGCGCTCCTCGACGCCCGCGCGCTGCACCCGGGCCGCAGCGGCCACGCGCACCTGGTCGCGCTGGCCCGCGCCAACGGCATCCCCCGGCGGCGCGTGGACGAGGTGCTGGAGACGGTCGGCATGGCCGCGGCGGCGCGCAAGCGGGCCGGGGCGCTGTCGCTCGGCATGAGCCAGCGGCTCGGCATCGCGGCGGCGCTGCTGGGGGATCCGGAGGTGCTGATGTTCGACGAACCCGTCAACGGGCTCGACCCGGACGGGGTGCGCTGGGGGCGCGGGCTCATGCGCTCGCTGGCCGCCGAGGGCCGGACGGTGTTCGTCTCCAGCCACCTCATGACCGAGATGCAGCTCACCGCCGACCACCTGGTCGTGATCGGCAAGGGCCGGCTCATCGCGGACGCGCCGCTGTCCGAGGTCATCGCGGGCAGCTCCCTGACGGCCGTGCTCGTCCGCACCCCGCACGCCGGCGATCTCGCGGTACGGCTGCGCGCCGCCGGGATCGCGGTGGACCGGTACGGCGAGAACGAGCTGGAGGCCACCGGCGCCACCCTCGAAACGGTCGGCGACCTGGCCTACGAGGCCGGGATCCGGCTGCACGAGCTGCGCACCCGGGAGGCCTCGCTCGAACAGGCCTACCAGGAGCTGACCGCGGGAAGCGTCGAGTACGGGGCGGGATCGTGAGGACGTTGTGGCAGGCGATCGGGTCCGAGTGGGCGAAGCTGTGGTCGGTCAGGTCCACGTGGTGGTGCCTGGCCGGCGCGGCGGCGCTCATGGTGGTGACCGCGCTCACCCTGGGCGGCGCGAGCGCCACCGACGCCCTGCGCGAGGGCCGGGCCGGCGCGCGGGTGACGGCCAGTGAGGCGGTGGTGTCGGCGACGTCGTATGTCCAGTTCGCGCTCGTGGCGCTGGCGATGCTGGCGATCACCTCGGAGTACTCGTCCGGGAGCATCCGGGCCACGTTGCAGGCCACGCCCGCCCGCGGGGTGGTGCTGGCGGCCAAGGCGCTGGTCGTGGCGCCGGTGATGGCCGTGGCGGGCGTGCTGTCGGGGGCCGTCGCGACGGTGGTCGTCCAGGTCGTGCTGTCCGGCGCCCTGTTCGGCGGGCTCGTCGTGTCGCCGATCGGCGAGGTCGTGCCGGACCTGCTCGGGGTCGGGGCGTTCTTCGCTCTGGTGTCGGTGATGACGCTCGGCGTCGGCGCCGCGATGCGCAGCGCGGCGGGCACGCTGACCGTGGTGTTCATGCTGCTCATGGGGGTGCCGCTGATGTTGCTGACGACGGGGAGCCAGGCGGCGCTGGACGCCTCCTTGCGGATGCCGACGTTCGCCGGGCTGGCGTTCATGGGGAGCGCGGACAACCTGACCGGCGGGCCGATGCCGTACTCGGCGGGGGAGGGTCTGGCCTGGCTCCTCGCCTGGACGGCGGCGGCCCTGGCGGCGGGCCACGCGGTGCTGCGCCGCCGCGACGCCTGACGCGGCGGCCGCGATGCGTGGAGCGGTACGTGTCATCAGGGGATCGCGCCTAGAATTCACGCCCGTGTCAGGCAGCAGGGCAGCCCGGGTGCTGGCCGGGGTCGTCCTCGGGACGGCTCTCGGCCTCGTCGAGCTGGTCTTCCTGTGCGTGGCGTGGCCCGCCTGCCTGGTCCCCGCCGCCCGGCCCGCCGTCGTGCGAGGGCTGGACAGGCTGATGGCCCTGGAGCGGGCCAGGCTGTCCCGCTGGCTCGGGCACGAGGTGGTGCGGCGGGACGGCGGTTACGGCTTCCTCGCCGCGCGCGCCGTCCTGGGGGTCCTGGGCGGCTACCTGTTCGCGATGGTCCTCTTCCTCGGCGGGCTCCTGCTGGTCGGCGGCCTGTGGGATCTCACCTGGGGGCAGGCCGAGCCGGTGCCGGTGAACCTGCCCGGCGTCAGGATCGTCACCAGCAGCGGCATGTTCGGCCTGACCGGCGGCGCCGTGCTGCTCGCCCTGGCCGCCCTCATGACCCTGGCCGTCGGATCGCTCGAACGGCGGCTGGCCGACCACTTCCTCGGCCCCGGCAGCCACGAGCTGATGCGCCGGCGGATCGCCGAGCTGACCGCCACCCGCTCCGGCATCGTCCGGGCCGTGGACGACGAGCGGCGCAGGATCGAACGCGACCTCCACGACGGCGTTCAGCAGCGCGGCGTCGCGCTCGCCATGCTGCTGGGCCGCGCCCGGCACAGCGCCGACCCCGGGGCGACCACCGAGCTGGTCGCCCAGGCGTACACCGAGTCGCGCCAGCTCCTCGACGAGCTGCGCAGCGTGGCCTGGCGCATCTACCCGACGGCGCTCGACGAGCTGGGGTTGCGCGCCGCGCTGGCGGGCGTCGCCGAGCGGTCGAGCGTGCCGGTGACCGTGCACGACGGGCTGGCCGGGCGGCCCGTGTCGGAGGTGGAGACCGCGCTCTACTTCGTGGCCAGGGAGGCGATCACCAACGCGATCAAGCATGCCGGGGCGCGTGACATCCTGGTCGTGCTGACGGAGGACGAGCGGGCGGTGAGCGTGGTGATCTCGGACGACGGCACGGGCGGGGCCGATCCGACGGGCGGCGGGCTGTCGGGGCTGGGCCGGCGGGTGCTGGCGCTGGACGGGGAGTTCACGGTCCAGAGCCCGCCGGGCGGGCCCACCAAGATCGCCGCCACCCTCCCGAAGACACCGCCAGGCGGCTCCCCGGAGGGCGTCTCCGGGCCGTCCGGGGGCATTTCGGGGCCGTCCGCGGGCGTTTCCGGGGCGGAGGCGGGCTCGTCGTGCGCGTGATCCTGGCCGACGACTCCGTGCTGCTGCGCGAAGGGCTCACCCGGCTGCTCGGCGACGCCGGTCACGAGGTGGTCGCCGCCGTCGGCGACGCCCCCGCGCTGCTCGCCGCCGTCGAGCACCACCGCCCCGACGTGGCCGTGGTCGACGTCCGCATGCCGCCCGGCCACAAGGACGACGGCCTGCGGGCGGCCCTGGAGATCCGCGACCGCCACCCCGGCGTCGGCGTGCTGGTCCTGTCGCAGTACGTCGAGCCGCACTACGCGGCCAGGCTGATGGCCGGCTCCACGCGCGGCCTCGGCTACCTCCTCAAGGACCGGGTCTCGGAGGTGGCCGACTTCCTCGACTCGCTCGAACGCGTACGCGCCGGCGGAGCCGCGTTCGACCCCGAGGTGGTGCGGCAGCTCCTGGCCCGCACCACCCACGCCGACCCGCTGAGCAGCCTGAGCCCGCGCGAGGGCGAGGTGCTGCGGCACCTCGCCCAGGGCTTCGTGAACGCGGCCATCGCCGAGCGCCTGCACGTCTCGCTCAGCACGGTCGAGAAGCACGTCAACGCCATCGTGGACAAGCTCGACCTGCCCCGCGACCCCGACTACAGCCGCCGCGTCCTGGCCATCCTCCGCTACCTGGACACGTGAGAACGCACGCATGTTCAGGTGCGGGAACGGCTAGAACGCCAGGTGGGCCAGCCAGTGCTCCAGCAGCGCACGGTCCCCGGACACCGCCACCCGGGGGTCGCCGAGCGGCAGGCGGCGCGAGCACACCAGCATGAGGTCCGCGACGGCCCCCGACACCACCGCGTCCCCCTCCACCGGCCCACGCTCCCACCACAACCCCCCGGGACTCCTGACGACCACCCAGCCGTCGCCCGTGTCCGGCCGCACCCCCAGCCGCTCGCCCCGGCCGCGCAGCCCCACCAGGCTCGGCTTCAGCGACTCCGAACCTGGAGAGGCCAGCAGCTCCATGCCCTCGGTGATCACATCGGCCGCGAGGTCGCCGGCGATCCCGAACGCGGCCCCCGTCGTGGCCGCCGCGTCGTAGTGGTGGACGGCGGTGTCGCACATCATCCTGCGCAGCCAGAACGCCGCGGGCCGCGGCCCCAGGAACGTCCACACCTCGGTGTCCGCCCCCACCTGCCCGATCGCGCCGATCAGCTCCTCGGCGCCGTCCCGCAGCCACCGCTCCCACCCCGCCGGCGCGCCCGGAGCGGCCTGCCCCGGGTCGGGCACCGCGAGCGGCTCGCCCTTGCGCAACATCTCGGCCGCCCACCGGTGCGCCTGCCCGATGTGCCCCACGAGCGTACGCAGCGGCCATTCCGGGCAGGTCGGGACCACCGCCTCCGGATCCCCTCCGGCCGCCGCCCGGGCGAACCCGGCCGTCTGCTCCCGCAGCCCCTCGACCATCCGCGCGGTGTCCAGCGTCGTCATGACGAATCTCCTCTCGATCTCTTCCGCCGGTACGGTAGAAACTCCAGTCCAGTGGAGGTTCAAGTGCCTGAGACGGATCCGCGGCGAAGCGAGGACATCCGTCTCAGGATGCCGGGCGGAGCTCGGCCGAAGACGCTGCGCGAGCAGACGCTGGGGATCGGGGACCTGGCGGCGCTGACCGGCGTTCCGGTGCGGACCATCCGCTACTACTGCGACGAGGGCATCATCGAGTCGGTCCGCAGCGCCGGCGGGCACCGCAGGTTCGACCGGGCGGCGGTGGAGCGGCTCGGGCTGGTCAGGCGGCTGCGCGGGCTCGGGCTGGGACTGCCCGCCATCACCGGGGTGCTCAGCGGCGAGCGTTCCATGGCCGAGGCCGTCGCGGCCGAGCGGGCGGCGCTCGACGTGCGGCTCGCCGACCTCGCCTGGCGGCGGGCGTCCCTGCGGGCGGTCGAGGAGGCGAGCCCTGACGAGCGGGCGGCCCGGCTGGACCTGCTGGCCGCGGTGGAACGCGGCCACGCGGCCCGCGACGCGCTGGTCGACTTCTGGCGGCGCACGATGGTGGCGCCGGTGTCGGAGGAGATGTTCGCCGGGTTCGTGGCGATGGCGGTGCCCCAGCCGCCCGCCGACCCGACGCCGCCGCAGGTGGTCGCGTACGCCGAGCTGGTCGGCCTGGTCGGCGACCGGTCCCTGCTGCGCGACCTGCTGGCCAGGGCGCGGGTCAACGTCGAGCTGATCGCCGACGAGGACGAGCTGATGAACGGGGTCGCCGAGGCGTGCGCGCTGGCCCTGCCCCCGGTGCTGGCGGGCGAGGAGCCGCGGGTGGGGCCGGAGCTCGACCGGTTCGTGGCGGCGCACGCGTCGGTGCGGGGCGGCGGCGACACCCCGGCGTTCCGCCGGGAACTGCTGGCGAACGTGGCGGCGGACAGCGACCCGCGGATTTGGCGCTACTGGCGGCTCGTGGGCGAGGTGAGCGAGGAGGCGGCCACGCTGGGCGCCACGCACCTGTGGCTGACCGACTCCCTCGAACGCTCGATCCGCTCCGCCTCCTGAACCACCCTCTCCTGGGCGGAGATCGGGGGGATCCTCACCTTGAGCGGCGGGTCATGAGGACGGCGAGGACCGCCAGCGCCAGCCAGGCCGACGTGAGCCCGATCAGCCAGGCCCAGCCCGCGTGCCCGTACACGACGCCGCCGGCCGTGCCGCCGAGGCCGCTGCCCAGGTAGTAGCAGAGGGTGTAGACGCCGGCCGCGCGGCCCCGGGCGCTCGGGGGCGCCTCGGCGGCGACCCAGGCGTTGGCGATGGCGTGCGCGGCGAAGAACCCGGCGGTCAGTACGGCGAACCCGGTCGCGATGAGCGGCAGCGACGGGTGCGCGGTGAGCACGGCGCCCGCCACCGTCACGGCAAGGGCCGTGACCAGCGCCTTCGTCCAGCCCAGCCGGGCCGCCAGGCGCCCGGCGGCGGCCGAGGAGGCGGTGCCCATGGCGTAGGAGAGGAAGACGAGGGAGGCGGCGGCGGGGGCGAGCGACAGGGGAGGGGCGGCCAGACGGAAGCCGGCGGCGTTGTAGAGCGCCACGAACGCCCCCGTGGCCAGCGCTCCGACGGCGAACGGCCCGGCCAGCCCGACCAGCCCGGCCCCGAGCCGAGCCCTCCGGACGGGCCCGGCATCCGGTGACCCGCGCCCCAGGATCTCCGATCCGGGCTCGGGACCCCTGGATCCGGTGGGCTCCGGGGCCTCGTCGTGCGGGAGCGTGAGGGCCGCGAACAGCGCGCACACCAGGGACAGCACCGCCACCACCAGCAGCGAGCCGTGCCACCCCATCGGCCCGGCGGCGAACCCGGCGCCGAGCCGGCCCAGCATCCCGCCGACCGAGTTCCCCGCGATCATCGCCCCCACCGCGGCGGGCAGCCGTGCCGTACCGACCGCATCGGCCAGGTACGCCGCCGCGACCCCGGCGAACCCCGCGACCGCCACCCCCTGCACCGCCCGCATCGCCAGCAGCACGGAGAAGGACGGGGCCAGCGGCAGCAGCAGCCCGATGATCGCGGTGGCCAGCACGGACCAGACGATCACCCTGCGCCGCCCCACCCGCCCGGCGAGCCACGCCACCGGCAGCACGGCCACGGCCAGCGCTCCGGTGGCCACGCCGATGGTCAGCGAGGCGCTGCCCGGATCCAGCCCGAACCCGGCGGCGAGCTGCGGCAGCACGGGCTGCGGCGCGTACAGCAGGGCGAACGACGACACCCCGGCCGCGGCCACCGCCGCACTGACCCGCCGGGTGTCACGAACCGGAGGAGCCTCGAGAACCACCACACCTGCAACGCTAAGCAAGGCTAATAAATACGTCTAATGCAGGAATATGCGATAATTCATACTGTGATGGATGAATCGGCGGATGAGCGGCTGGCGGCTCGGCTGGCGCCCGCGCCGGCTCTGCTGGCCGCCGTGGGTGAGACGGGTCACGTGACGCGCGCCGCCGAGCTGCTCGGCATCCCGCAGCCCACCGCCAGCCGCCGCCTCGCCGCCCTCGCGGACCTGGTCGGCGCCCCGCTCGTCGTGCCCTCCGGCCGCGGCATCCGCCTCACCCGGGCGGGCCGCACCCTGGCCTCCGCCTCCGCCCGCGCCCTCGCCACGATGGCCGCCGCCGCCCGCGAGGTCCGCGAGGAGATCGACCCGGCCTCGGGCCGCATCGTCCTGGGCTTCCTCCACCTGCTGGGCCGCACCCTCGTGCCGTCCCTCATCGGCGGCTTCCGCGAGCACCACCCCGGCATCCGCTTCAGCCTGGTGCAGGGCTCGCGCCACGACATGATCGAGGAGCTCCGCGAGGGCCGCATCGACCTGGTGTTCGTCGCGCCCATGCCCGTGGACGCCCCCGACCTCGACGGTGCTCCCCTCGCCGACCAGGAGCTGGTGCTGTCCGTGCCCCCGTCCCACCGGCTCGCGGCGCGGGCGCGGGTGCGGGCGGCGGAGCTGGCGGGGGAGGAGCTGGTGACGCTGGAGCCGGGGTACGGCCTGCGCCAGATCACCGACGACCTGTGCGCGGCGGCCGGGTTCGAGCCGAGGATCGCGTTCGAGGGCCAGGAGACGGAGACCGTACGCGGACTGGTGGCGGCCGGGCTCGGCGTGGCCGTCCTGCCCCGCTCCACCCATCCCGCGGCGGACCCGACCGCGGCCGGCGTGGTGGAGATCCCGCTGTCCCCGCCGCTGCACCGGACCATCGGGGTGAGCTGGCTGCGGGACACGCGCCTTCCCCCGGCCGTGCGGGCCTTCCGGGACCACGCCCGCGCCGGCACCACCGACCTGGGCCCGGGCTTCCGCCCCGCCACCCCCTGAACCCCGCCAGACTGGTGGCCATGAATCACGATGGAGATGCCGGCGTGCCGGGTTCGCTGGCGAGGGTGCTCGCGGACGTGACCGCCGAGCGGGTGGCCCAGGACGTGCGGTGGGGCATGCAGCTCCTGCCCGACGGCACCGGGCACGAGGGGGCGCTGGCCGAGTCCGGCCGGGCCAGGTCCGAGACGGAGGCGGCGGACGAGGCCGGGACGCTGACGTGGCGGCACATCCTGGCGGAGGAGGTGCTGGAGGCGTTCGCGGAGTCGGATCCGGAGCGGTTGCGCGCCGAGCTGATCCAGGTGGCCGCCGTCGCCGTCAAATGGGCCCAGGCCCTCGACCGCCGCCCACCCCTCACCCCGGCCCGGGCGCTGCCGAGGGAACGCTTCCGGGCGATCGTCGACGTCCACGTCCTCCTCCTCCGGGACTCCACGGTGCTGCTCGGCCGGCGGGCCGGCACCGGGTACGGCGATGGGCTGTGGCACCTGCCCTCAGGCCACCTCGAAGCGGGCGAATCGGCGACCGAGGCGGCCGTCAGGGAGGCGGGCGAGGAGGTCGGCGTGACGATCGACCCGGCGGACCTCAGGTTCGCCCACGTCATGCACCGGGCTCCGGAACGCGTCGGCCTCTTCTTCGCCGCCGACACGTGGACCGGGGAGCCCTACAACGCCGAACCGGACAAATGCTCCGAGATCGCCTGGTGGCCCTTGGACGGCCTGCCCCGCGACATGGTCGGCTATCCGGCGGCGGCCATCGCCAACGTCGTGAACAGCGTGCCCTACGCCCTGCACGAATGGCCTTCGCATCGGTGATGCGCCGCGGCTGCGAGCCCGGCAAGATCGCGGCCTGGGGGCGCCGCCCCGCAACAGTATCGACGGCCGTCCGTTCGACCACGAGTACGTCCACCTGTGACGGGGCCCTCGAAAGCGGATCTTGCGGGAGCGGGGGCGTGACCTGGCCCACAGGGTGTTATCTTGCCTGCGTGGCGGGCGTGGATGGGGAGGACGGGCTGACAGAGGCCTTTCTGCGCGAGCCGCGGCGCTATACCAGCCACCAGGTGGCCTACATGGCAGGGGTGCCGGTCTACCGCGCGCGGCGCTACTGGCGTGCCCTGGGGTTCGCGAACGTGTCCGACGACGCGGTCGAGTTCACCGACTCCGACGTGGAGGCGCTCAGGACGATGCTCGCGCTCGTCAGCTCGGGCGTCTACGACGAGGAGCACATGCTGCTGGTCGCGCGCTCGATCGGCAGCGCGACGGCCCGGCTGGCCGAGTCGCAGGCCGAGCTGGGCGTCGAGGCGCTCGACCAGGCCGGCGTGCCGCTGGCCGAACGCCCGCGGGCCTGGCGCCGGCGGGCCGAGCGGGTGGTGCCCGACCTGGCCCGCCTCCTGGTCTACGCCTGGCAGCGCCAGCTCGCCGCCGCCGCGGGGCGCATCGCCGAGCAGGACATGAGCGCCGTACGCCTGGCCGTCGGCTTCGCCGACCTGGTCGCGTTCACCCGGCTGAGCAGGCAGATCACGGGGAGCGAGCTGTCCAGGCTGATCGACAGGTTCGAGGGGCGCTCGGCCGACATCGTGACCTCCACCGGCGGGCGGGTGATCAAGACGCTGGGCGACTCCGTGCTGTTCGTGGCTGACCGGTCGCACGTCGTGGCCGAGATCGCGCTGCGGCTGGTGGAGACGCACGCGAAGATCAAGGACATGCCGGAGCTGCGGGTGGGGCTGGCGGCGGGGCCGGTGATCTGGCGCATGGGGGACGTCTTCGGCACCACGGTCAACCTCGCCAGCCGGCTCACGGCGCTGTCGCTGCCGGGGACGATCCTGGCGGATCCGCAGTTCGCCGAGGAACTGGAGGGGGACCGGGCGTTCCGGCTGCGGCCCGTCAACCGGCTGTCGGTCCGCGGCCTGGGCGAGCTGGCCCCGTTCACGGTCACCCGCGCCGGCTCCTGACCCCCCACCCGCCGCCTGCCGTTGTCGAGGGTGCGCTCGCCCCGCTGTTGTCAGTCGTGGGCAACCTGGGGTTGCGGTCGATGCGTCACTACCGGCAGCAGACTCTCACGAGAGGCATATCACGTTGGCGGATAGGGCGATATTTCAAGACTTCGTGGTGGCGAGGTCGGATCGGCTGTTACGCACGGCGTACCTGCTGACCCACGACTGGGCCACCGCGGAGGACCTGCTGCAGGAGGCGCTGGCCAAGGCGTGGTTCGCCTGGCCGGGCATCGACGAGCCCGAGGCGTACGTGCGCCGGACCCTGGTGAACACGTACACCTCCTGGTGGCGCCGCCGGTGGCGCAGGGAGCTGCCCAGCGGGGACCTGCCGGAGGAGCCCGCGCACGACGACGCGGGCCGGCGCGAGGAGCTGTGGCAGGCGGTCGGGCGGCTGCCCGCCAGGCAGCGCGCGGTGATCGTGCTGCGCTTCTACGAGGACCTGCCGGTGGCCGAGGTGGCCGCGATCCTGGGCTGCCAGGAGGGCACGGTCAAGAGCCAGACCGCCAAGGCGCTGGCCAAGCTGCGAGTGGACGAGTCGATCGTGAAGGAGCTGCACCGATGACCGTGCAAGACCTGCGTGACGTCCTGCGCGAGCGGGCCGAGGCCCCCTCGCCGGGCAACCCGAACCGGCACGACCAGGTCAGCGCCCGCATCCGCAGGACCCGCCTGCGCAGGCGGGCGACGGCGGGCGCGGGAGCGGCGGCGGCGGCCTTCGTGGCGAGCGCCGTGGTGGGCGTCCTGCTCCTCCCTGGTACGGCGCCCGAGGTGATCTCCGCGGCCCGGGTTGTACAGGAGATGCCCGCCGGGCTGCCCGAGAAGTTCACCGCCGGCGACGGCACCGCGTACCGCCGCCTGGCCGTCGGCACGATCAAGAAGGAGGGGGCGAAGAAGGTCTCGCTCACGGTGCCGGTCTCCGGCAAGCCGCTGGACGTGGCCATGACGTGCGACGGAGAGGACTTCGTCAACACGCCCCGCGTCTCCGTGAACGGCAACGCCGACACCGGGGCCCAGGTCCTGCCGTGCGGGAAGGCGATGGAGCTGCGCCCGCTGTCCCTGGTCCGGCGCGGCGCGACGGAGGCCACGGTCACGTTCGACACGACCGTCGTCGGCCGGGGCTGCGTCCAGCGGAAGAAGGACGGGCCGTGCGTGACTCCCGAGCCGAAGGTGGCCACCTGGAACGTGGCCGTCTATGAGTGGACGCCGCCCGCCCGGCGGGTCGAGCCCGAGCCGGTCAAGGACTTCCCCGACCGGGTGGACGGGTGGAAGCTGGCCCGTTCGGCGGCGGGCGTGTCGGATCGGGACTCGTCCTTCACCCTCGTGGTCAAGAGCGCGAGCGGAAAGATCGGCATGGACCAGCTCTGCACGGGTGATCTGGCCGCGCGGATGTGGTTCAAGATCCGGGTCAACGGCACCGACGCCCCGATGGTCGGCGGCTGCAACGTCTGGAAGAGCGGTGACTACCCCATGGCCCTGAGCGAGTACGACGTCCCCAAGGGCAGCCGGGTGACGATCACCGGAAAGATCGGCTTCTGGGGCGAGTACACCCACCGCCCGGTGCGCTGGTCGGCGGGCGTGTACGTAAAGTAGATCGCGTGACGGAACGCGCAGCCTTCGAGGGCAGGCTGGTGGACGCCGACGCGCGCCTCATGTGGCAGGCGCGCTACGGCCACTTCACCTCCATGCAGGTCAGGGATCGCCGGGTACGCGGGCTCGACCTGCACGTGGCCCGGCTGGAAGCGGCCAACGCCGAGCTGTTCGGGGTCCCGGTCGACCGCGCCGCCGTGCTCGGCTCCATCGCGGCCGTGCTCGGCGACGACGTGCGGGACGCGAGCGTACGCGTGTCCGTGGTGGAGTTCGCCGACGGCCCGCGCGTCATCGCCGTGGCCGCCCCGCCCCACGAGCCGCCCACCGGTCCGGTGAGCGTCAAGTCGGTCGTCGGCCAGCGCTACCTGCCGCACATCAAGCAGGCGTCCGGCATGATGCAGACCCACATCGGGCGGCAGGCCGAGCGCGAGGGCTTCGACGAGGCGCTGCTCACCACCGGTGACGGCCTGATCAGCGAGGGCTCGATCACCAACGTGGGCGGCTTCGCCGGCGGGCGCCTGGTCTGGCCGGACGCGCCGATGCTGCGCGGGATCACGATGCAACTGCTGGAGCGGATGGACGTCCCGCAGGAGCGGCGGCCGTTGAAGGTCGCCGATTTGCAGGGGTTCGACCAGGTCTTCCTCTGCAACTCCTGGGGCGTCTGGCCGGTCGGCGGAGTGGACGGCATCCCGCTGCCCCAGGACGACACGCTGATGGCGAGCGTTCTCGAGCATTACGACCGTATTGCGTGGGATCCACTGGACTGACCCCTTTGTCAGGTACGATCGCCGATCATCGTTCTGCGATCGCAAGGGAAGTCCGCATGACGACTCGCCGGCACGCCATTGGTGATCTCCTCCGTCGCTCGGCCGCCCGCTATCCGGCCAAGACCGCCGTCGTCTACGGCGACCTGCGGCAGAGCTACGCCGACCTCGACCTGGCGGTGAACCGCACGGCCAACGCCCTGGCCGCGCGCGGCGTCGGCAAGGGCGACCGGTTCGCCGTCTTCAGCCACAACAACCACGCGTTCGTGGTGGCGTACTTCGCGCTGGCGCGGCTGGGCGCGATCTCCGTGCCGATCAACTTCATGCTGGGCACGGCGGAGGTCGCGTACATCCTTGAGCATTCCGGGGCGACCGGGATCCTCGTGGAGGAGGCGCTGCTGCCGGTGGCCGCGGCGGCGGCCGGGCCGCAGGTCCGGGTGCGCGGCGTGATCGGGACGGCCGACGGCTGGGAGTCGTTCAAGGAGTGGGCGGCCTTCGACGACGCGTCGGAGCCGCAGGTGGAGATCGCCGACGACGACCCGATCCAGCTCATGTACACCAGCGGCACCGAGTCGCGGCCCAAGGGCGCCACGCTGTCGAGCCGCAGCCTGATCGCCCAGTACGTCACCTGCGTCGTGGACGGCGAGATGAGCCACCACGACGTCGAGATCCACGCCCTCCCGCTCTACCACTGCGCCCAGCTGCACTGCTTCCTGACGCCCGGCGTCTACCTCGGCGCCACCAACATCATCCTGCCCGGCGCCACCCCCGCGTCGATCCTGGCCACCATCGAGGGCGAGCGCGCCACGAAGCTCTTCTGCCCACCCACCGTCTGGATCGGCCTGCTGCGCCACCCCGACTTCGACCGCCGCGACCTGTCGTCCCTGCGCAAGGGCTACTACGGCGCCTCCATCATGCCCGTCGAGGTGCTGAAGGAGATCGCCGCTCGCCTGCCGGACGTGCGCCTGTTCAACTTCTACGGCCAGACGGAGATGGCCCCGGTCGCCACCATCCTGGGCCCGGACGAGCAGCTCACCCGCCTCGGCTCGGCCGGCAGGCCCGCCCTCAACGTCGAGACCAGGGTCGTCGACGACCAGGACAGGCCCGTGCCGCCCGGCGTGGTCGGCGAGATCGTCCACCGCAGCCCGCACGCCATGCTCGGCTACTGGAACGACCCGGACAAGACCGCCGAGGCGTTCAGGGGCGGCTGGTTCCACAGCGGCGACCTGGGCGTCATGGACGCCGACGGCTACCTGTCCGTGGTGGACAGGAAGAAGGACATGATCAAGTCGGGCGGCGAGAACGTCGCGAGCCGCGAGGTGGAGGAGGCCATCTACCAGCATCCGGACGTGGCGGAGGCGGCCGTGTTCGGGGTGCCGGACGACACGTGGATCGAGGCGGTCACGGCCGCGGTGGTGCTGCGCGAAGGGGGCGGGGTGACGGAGCAGGAGCTGATCGCGTTCCTGCGGGAGCGGCTGGCGGCGTTCAAGACGCCCAAGCGGGTGGTGTTCGTGGACGCCCTGCCCAAGAACGCCTCCGGCAAGGTGCTCAAGCGGGAGCTGCGCGACGCGTTCTGATCGCACAGCTGAGTCAGGTCGGCGATTAGCGGGCATTCACTCTCGGTGACGACTTCCCCTTCAGACCCTGGGCGTCTCGACCGAGAGAGGCCGCATGCCGAGCCTGCCGGAGATCCTGCACCGTACGTTCTTCCGTGCCCTGTCCCTGCCGGCTCCGGCGGGGCAGGCGGTGCTCCTGAGCTACGTCTTCGACTGGCTGCACCGGACCCCTGACCCGTGGAAGCTCGCCACGGACAGTTACGAACAGGACAAGTACCGCACCACGCTCAAGCACCTGCCCGCCCGGCCGTACCGGCGGATCATCGACGTCGGCTGCAGCGAGGGCGTGTTCACGCACGTCCTCGCGGCGACCTACCCGGACGCGGAGGTCATCGGGGTGGACGTGTCGGAGCGGGCCCTGGCGCGGGCGCGCGAGCGGGCGCCGCAGGACGGGCGGGTGCGCTTCATCCGCGCGGACATCCTCACCCACCGCTCCGACCAGCGCTTCGACCTGGTGATCTGCTCCGAGACCCTCTACTACCTGGGCCGCCACGAGCGGCTGCGGCGGGCGTCGGCGCAGCTCAGCGAGCTGCTGGTGCCCGACGGGGTGCTCGTGGCGGTCCACCCGTGGCCCGAGGCCGACCGGCTGCACCACTACCTGAACTCGCACGCGGCGCTCTCACGCCTGACCGAGCAGGTCTACACGGCCACGTCGCGCCCGTTCGCCGTCACCGTCTACGGGACGAAACCGGCCACGCCGCCCTCCTAGCCGGCGGCCTTGCCCAGGAGGTCGGCGGCGATCTGGCGGATCACCACGCGCTGGATCTTGCCGGTCGCCGTCTTCGGCAGCTCGTCCAGCACCAGGACCTCGCGCGGCCGCTTGAAGGAGGCCAGGCCCTCCCGGCAGAAGCCGATCAGCTCGCCGGCGTCCACCGTGCGGCCCGGGGCGGACACCACGCAGGCCACCGGCTTCTCCAGCCCGTCCTCGTCGATGTACGCCACGACGGCGCACTCGCCCACCGACTCGTGCTGGAGCAGCCGGGACTCGACCTCCATCGGCGACACCCAGATGCCGCCCGCCTTGATCATGTCGTTGGAGCGGCCGAGGCACTGGTAGAAGCCGTCCTCGTCTCTGATGTAGGTGTCGCCGGTACGCAGCCACTCGCCCTGGAACACCTGGCGGGTGGTCGCCGTGCGGCACCAGTAGCCGGTGGCCACCGAGTCGCCCCGGACGTACAGGTGGCCCGGCTCCCCGTCCTTGACGGGCGCGCCGGAGTCGTCGAGCAGCCTGGCCTCGTAGCCCGGCACGACGGTGCCCGAGCTGCCCGGGCGTACCCGGCCGGGGTGGTTGGAGATGAAGATGTGCAGCGCCTCCGTCGAGCCGAGGCCGTCGATGATGTCCACCCCGAAGCGCTCGGTGAAGCGGCGGTGGATCTCGGCGGGCAGCGCCTCGCCCGCCGAGACGGCCAGCCGTACGGACTGGAAGGCGCCGGCGGGGAGGTCGGCGGCGAGCAGCGCCGCGAAGAACGTCGGGCCCGCGAAGAACAGCGTCGGCCGCTCCTCGATCACCCTGGCGACCACGCCCCCGGGGGCGGGCCGCGCCGGGTCGAGGACCGCCGTGGCGCCCGCGGCCAGGGGGAAGAACAGGGAGTTGCCGATGCCGTACGCGAAGAACAGCCGCGCGACCGAGAAGCACCGGTCGTCGGGGCGGATGCCGAGGACCTGCCGCCCGTACCCCTCGTAGACGTCCTGGACGGCGCCGTGCCGGTGCATGGCCGCCTTGGGGGCGCCGGTGGTGCCGGAGGTGTAGAGCCAGAGGGCGGGGGAGTCGCGCCAGGAGTCGTAGGGCAGGCCCGCCGCCCTGCCCGACTCCAGGACGTCGGACCACAGGCACACCGGCGTCTCCCCCTCCGCCGGCGGCGGGTCGATGAGGACGAGCACCGCCACGTCGGTCGCGCTCCGCACCGCCTCGCGCACGGCCGGCGCGAACTCGGGGGTGGCCACGACGACCCTCGCCCGCGAGTCCCGGACCAGGGTGGCGAGCTCGGCGGGGTTGTACATGGTGGAGACCGGCACGGCGACCGCGCCCATGCGCATGACGGCCAGGATGGTGATCGCGGTCTCGGGGCGGTCGGACATGACCAGCAGGACCCGCTCCTCGGGGCGGACGCCCATCGTGCGTAACCCGGCCGCGAACCTGGACACGTGGCCGGCCAGCTGGGCGTAGGTCAGCGTGCCCGCGGGGCCGGTGATGGCGATGCGGTCGCCGTGGCCCGCTTCGACCTGGCGGTCCACGAGAAAGACGCTGGCGTTGAACGACTCGGACGACATGGGCGTCCCCATCCGCAGGCGCGTGTACGTAGGGAAATCTTCTACATAAGAGAGGTGTGGCGTCAATGACGTGTAGTACGGGGGAGGCGTGCGGAGAGCGGGGGATCAGTCGAGGAGGGCGGTGAGGGTGGGGTGTTCGGCGGCGGGGATGTAGCCGGCGTAATAGTCGTACATCGCCTTCCTCGACAGGCGGGCGGCCAGCGGGCCGTCGCCGGCGCGCATGGCGGCCAGCACCTCCTCGTGGTGCCGGATGCTCTGCCGCATCAGCGCCTCCCGGTCGGGCGCGTCAGCGATCTTCTCGGAGATCAGCTTGAGCACGATCGAGCGGACCACGTCCGTGCAGATCTGGATGAGCTTGTTGCCGCTCGCCCGCGCCACCACGTCGTGGAAGGCCACGTCGGCCTCGCCGAACGAATCCTGCCCCGTCTCCACGGCGGCCCGCATGCGCGCGACGGCCGACTCCATCTCGGCGAACTGCGCGTCGGTGCGCAGCCGGGCCGCCAGCAGGATCGCCGAGGAGTCGAGCACCATCCTGAACTGCACCAGCTCGGCCAGCGACAGCTCCTCCACCCTGGCCAGCGTGGTCATCGACTTGTGCAGCGTGGCGGGCGAGAACGGCAGCACCTCCGCCCCGTTGGGGTCGCCGGGCCGCGAGCGCACCAGGCCGCGCGCCTGCAGCACCCGCAGCGCCTCGCGCACGGTGGACCGGCTGACCGAGAACTGCACCATGAGCTCCCGCTCGCTCGGCAGCCGCTCGCCCGGTGAGAGGGAGCCGCTCTCGATGGCCTCCTCGACCTGCTCCACCACCCGCTCATAAGCGCGTACGGCACGCACCGGCTCGAACCTCGGACCACCCATGAAAGCCCCCTTGACCCGAGCCGCCGTCGACTGGCAATGTGCGTAGCCTACTGGTCCGACCAGTGCACTAGCCAGGAGGCAGTAACACATGAGGCGAATCGGAATCTGGATCGCCGCCGGCGGTCTCCTGCTGGGCACGGCCGCCTGCGGCGGCACCTCCAGCGGCGGCGGCGGTGGGGGCACCCCCAAGTCCCAGGCCCTGTCGGTGGGATTCGTGGCCGAGCCCGCGAACCTCGACTTCACCTCGACGGAGGGCGCCGCCATCCCGCAGGCGCTGCTCGTCAACGTCTACGAGGGCCTGGTCAAGCTCGACCAGGACGGCAAGATCGTGCCGCTGCTCGCCGAGAAGTGGGACGTCTCGCCCGACCGCAAGACCTACACGTTCAATCTGCGCAAGGACGTGAAGTTCAGCAGCGGGGCGCCGTTCACGGCCGACGACGTGGTGTTCTCGCTCGACCGGGTCAAGTCGGACTGGAAGCTCAAGATCAAGGCGCAGCTCGACGTCGTCGACAAGGTGGAGAAGAAGGACGACTCCACCGCCGTCGTCACGCTCAAGAAGCCGAGCAACGGCTTCCTCTACTCGATGGCCACCAGGCTCGGCGCCATGTTCAGCCGCACCGGGGTCGCCGACCTGGCCAACAAGCCCGTCGGCACCGGACCGTACACGCTCGGCTCCTGGCGGCGCGGCGACTCCATCCAGCTCAACGCGAACGCCTCCTACTGGGGCACCAAGCCGCCGCTGTCGTCCATCACGCTGAAGTACTTCAAGGACGCCACGGCGATGAACAACGCGCTGCTGACCGGCGGCATCGACGTCATCTCCGCCGTGCAGGCGCCCGAGTCGCTGCAGCAGTTCGCCGACCCCAACCGCTTCCAGACGGTCGAGGGCACCACGAACGGCGAGGTCGTGCTGTCCATGAACAACAGCCGCCCGCCGTTCGACGACAAGAAGGCCAGGCAGGCCGTCCGCTACGCGATCGACCACAAGGCGCTGCTGGAGACCGCCTGGGCCGGGCGCGGCCAGCTGATCGGCTCGATGGTGCCGCCCACCGACCCCTGGTACGAGGACCGCACCGGCGACTACCCGTACGACCCGGCCAAGGCCAAGGAACTGCTCGGCGGCAAGACGCTCAACGTCAAGATGCGCATCCCCAACCTGCCGTACGCGGTGGCCAGCGCGCAGGTCGTCAAGTCGCAGCTCGCGCAGGTGGGCATCACCGCCGACATCGAGCCCCTGGAGTTCCCGGCCCGCTGGCTGGACGTGGTGTTCAAGCAGGGCGACTACGACCTGTCCATCATCAACCACGTCGAGCCCCGCGACATGGGCATATTCGCCGACAAGTCGTATTACTTCCGCTACGACAACCCCGAGTTCGGCAAGCTCCTGGCCTCCGCCGACGAGGGCACCGAGCAGCAGCAGAGCGACGACCTGAAGAAGGCCGCCAAGCTGCTGTCCGACGACGCGGCCGCCGACTGGCTCTTCCTCTTCCCCAACCTGATCGTGGCGAAGAAGGGCGTCACCGGGCTGCCGAAGAACGCCATCGCGGAGTCCTTCGACTTCACCGCGCTCTCCAAGCAGCAGTGACGCTTTACCTGATCAAACGCCTGGCGGTGCTCGTCGCGAGCACCGCCGTGGCGGGCGTGGTGGTGTTCGCGTTCATGGCGCTGCTGCCCGGCGACCCGGCGGAGGTCGCGCTCGGGGTCAACGCCACGCCCGACGCGGTGGCGGCGCTGCGCAAGCAGTTCGGCACCGACCGGCCGCCGGTCGTGCAGTTCTTCGACTGGTTCGGCGGGCTCCTGCAGGGCGACTTCGGCACCTCGTACGTGACCAGCTCGCCCATCGGCCCGCAGATCAGCGACCGGCTCGGCGTCACGGCCGTGCTGGTGCTCGGCGGGATGCTGGTGGCGCTGGTCATCGCGGTGCCGCTCGGCACGTTCGCGGCCGTGCACCACCGCAACCCGCTCGGCGCGGCCATCAGCGCGCTCAGCCAGGTCGGCATCGCGATCCCGGCGTTCCTGGCGGGCATCCTGCTGGTGTTCGTGTTCGCGGTGCAGGCCCAGGCGCTGCCGTCCGGCGGCTACGTGCCGATCGCCGAGGACCCGGCGCAGTGGCTGCTCGGCCTGCTGCTGCCGTGGCTGTCACTCGGCCTCGTGCAGGGCGCGGTCCTGACCCGGTACGTGCGCAGCGCCGTGCTCGACGTCATGCGCGAGGACTACCTGCGCACGGCCCGCGCCAAGGGCCGGGGAAGCACCGGCGCCCTGTGGCGGCACGGCCTGCGCAACGCCTCGATCCCCGTCGTCACCGTGCTCGGCCTGCAACTGGCCACGCTGCTGATCGGCGCGGTCGTGGTCGAGCGGGTCTTCGTCATCCCCGGGCTCGGCGACCTGCTGCTCAACGGCGTCGCCGGGCGTGACCTGCTGCTCGTCCAAGGTGTGGTGATGGTGCTGGTGGCGGCCGTCCTGCTGATCAACTTCGTGGTGGACGTGGCCTACCGCGTGCTCGATCCGAGGCTGCGATGAGGGGCCGGATGAACGCCGGGCTGCTGGTCGGCGGCGTGCTCGTCGGGCTCGTGGCCCTGGCGGCGGTGGTGTCGTTCTTCTGGACGCCGCACGACCCGACGCTCGTGGACGCGGCGCGCAAGCTGCGGCAACCGGGCGGCGGTTACCTGCTGGGGGCCGACAAGTTCGGCCGTGACACCTTCAGCCAGATCATGGTCGGCGCCCGGACCACGCTCTACGTGGGCGTCGTGGCCGTCGGCATCGCCGCCGTCATCGGCACGCCGCTCGGCATGATCGCCGGGATGACGCCGCGCGGCTGGCTCTCCGAGCTGATCATGCGGGTCAACGACCTGGTGTTCGCGTTCCCTGCGCTGCTGCTGGCCGTCATGCTCGGCGCGGTCTACGGGCCGGGCACGCTCACCGCGATGATCGCGATCGGCGTGGCCACCGTGCCCGCGTTCGCCCGGGTGGCCCGCGCCGCCACGCTCCAGGTCATGGTGACCGACTACATCCTGGCCGCCAGGGCCGCCGGACGGCGCCGCCCGGCCATCGCGATGCGCCACGTCCTGCCGAACATCGGCTCCGTGCTCATCGTGCAGGCGTCGGTGTCGTTCGCGATCGCGATCCTGGCCGAGGCGGCGCTGTCGTTCCTCGGCTTCGGCACCCGCCCGCCCACCCCGTCGTGGGGGCGGATGCTGCAGGAGTCGCAGGA
This sequence comes from Nonomuraea angiospora, assembly GCF_014873145.1. Classification (NCBI taxonomy): domain Bacteria; kingdom Bacillati; phylum Actinomycetota; class Actinomycetes; order Streptosporangiales; family Streptosporangiaceae; genus Nonomuraea; species Nonomuraea angiospora. The sequence continues at coordinate 12,941,080 of NZ_JADBEK010000001.1, forward strand.
GCTGCTGTTCTCGACCCCGCGCCTGGCGCTCTGGCCCGGCCTGGCGATCGCGCTCGCGGTGCTCGGCTTCAACCTCCTCGGGGACGGCCTGCGCGACTACCTCGACCCAAAGCTGAGGAGGGTCCGTGCTGAGAGTTGAGAGACTGACCGTACGGGCCGACTCCCTCGAATTGGTGCACGAGGTGTCGTTTGCGATCGGGCCCGGCGAGCGGGTCGGGCTGATCGGCGAGTCCGGGTCCGGCAAGTCGCTGACCGCACTGTCGCTCATGGGCCTGCTCCCCGAGGGCGTCACCGCCTCGGGCAAGGCCACGATGGGCGGCAACGACCTGGTCGGCATGCCCGAGAGCAGGCTGAAGCGGCTGCGCGGCCAGGACGTCTCCATGGTCTTCCAGGAGCCCATGACCGCGCTCAACCCGCTCATGCGCATCGGCGCCCAGGTCACCGAGGTCATGACCCTGCACGGCACGCCGCGCGCGCAGGCCCGGGAGAAGGCGCTCGACCTGCTGGAACGCGTACGCCTGCCCGAACCGGCGCAGATCGCCCGCGCGTACCCGCACCAGCTCTCCGGCGGCCAGCGCCAGCGCGTCATGCTCGCCATCGCCCTGGCCAACCAGCCGAGCCTGCTCATCTGCGACGAGCCCACCACGGCGCTCGACGTCACCGTGCAGAAGCAGATGCTGGAGCTGATCGCCGAGGTCGCGCCCGCGCTGCTGTTCATCACCCACGACCTGGCCGTCGTGGCGTCGGTGTGCGAGCGGGTCCTGGTCATGTACGGGGGACGCGTCGTCGAGAGCGGCCCCATCCGCGAGGTCTTCACCCGGCCCCGCCACCGCTACACCGAGGGCCTGCTGGCCGCCTCCAGGCTCACCCCGCGCGGCACCCGGCTGCCCACCATCAAGGGCAGCGTGCCGCCGGCCGGGCAGTTCCCCGGCGGCTGCGTCTTCCGCAACCGCTGCCCGCACGCCACCCCCGAGTGCGAGACCGTACCCGCGCTGACAGGAGACGGCCATGCCCACGCATGCTGGCACCCCGCTGATTGAGGCCCGCGACGTCAGCCGCGTCTACCACCGGCCCCGCACCTCGCTCACCAGGCCGGGCGCCGCCGTGCACGCGCTCAAGGACGTGTCGCTCACTGTCGGCCGGGGGGAGCGGTACGGCATCGTCGGCGAGTCCGGCTCCGGCAAGTCGACGCTGCTGCGCCTGCTGTGCGGGCTCGACCAGCCGACCGGCGGGTCCATCCGGTTCGACGGGCAGGAGATCGCCGGCCGGCCGGAGCGGCGGCTGCGCTTCCTGCGCGAGAACCTGCAGATCGTCTTCCAGGACCCGATGAGCTCGCTCGACCCCCGCATGCGCGTCCGGGACCTGGTCGCCGAGCCGCTCGTCGCGCTCGGCCTGCCGGCCGGCGACCGCGTGAGCGAGCTGCTGGAGGCGGTCGGGCTGCCCGCCTCGTCCGCCGAACGGTACCCGCACCAGTTCTCCGGCGGGCAGCGCCAGCGCATCGCCATCGCCCGCGCGCTCGCGCCCCGGCCGAAGGTGCTGGTGGCCGACGAGCCGGTGAGCGCCCTGGACGTGTCCGTGCGCGGGCAGATACTCAACCTGCTGGCCGACCTCGTGGACGAGCTGGGGCTCACGCTCGTGTTCGTCTCGCACGACCTGTCCGTGGTGCGGCACGTGTGCGAGACGGTCGCGGTCATGAGCCGTGGGGAGATCGTGGAGAGCGGGCCGGTGGACGAGGTCTGGGCCGCGCCCGCCCACGCCTACACGCGTACGTTGCTGCAGGCCGTACCGACTCTGGAGGGATTGTTTTGATCGACGTCGATGCCGACGGAGTGGTGGGGTTCACCCAGGAGCTGGTGCGGATCCCCAGCACCAACGACCCCGGGCGGCGCGAGCGGGCCGCCGCCGAGCTGGTGGCCGCCAAGATGCGGGAGTGGGGCTGGGAGCCCACCGTGTACGAGGTGGAGCCGGACCGGCCCAACGTGGTGGCCGTGGTCGAGGGCGGCGGCGGTGCCGGGCCGACCCTGATGTTCGAGGGCCACACGGACGTGGTGACCGAGGGCGACCTGTCCACCTGGACCGTCGACCCGTTCGGCGGGGAGATCCGCGACGGGAGGCTGTGGGGGCGGGGCAGCGCCGACATGAAGTCCGGCCTGGCCGCCACCCTCTACGCCACCCGCGCCCTGCAGCTGGCTGGACCGTTCCCCGGGCGGATCAAGGTGTGCGCGCTGGCCGACGAGGAAGGTCTCATGATCGGCGCGCACCACTTCGTCTCCGAGGGGCTGACCGCCGACGTGGACGGCGCGATCGTCGCCGAGCCCGAGGCGGGCGAGATCTGCGCGGTGGCCAAGGGCGCGCTGCGGCTGCGCGTCGACTTCGCCGGCAAGATGGCGCACGGCGCCATGCCGCAGCACGGCCGCAACCCCCTCCCCGCCGTGGGCTCGCTGCTGGTGGGCCTGGGGTCGCTGCAGGAGGAGCTGCAGGGGCGGCACCCGGCGCACGAGCACCTCGGCGAGGTGTACGTGACGCCGACCGTGCTGCGGGCCGGCTCCGAGGAGCAGGTGAACGTGATCCCGGCGGCCGCCTCGGTGTTCGTGGACGTGCGGACGATCCCCGGGGTCGAGCACAAGCTGATCGCCGACCGGGTGGCCGCGCTCGCCTCCTACGACGGGGTCGCCGCCGAGGTGTCGGTGCTGGTGGACCGGCCGCCGGTGGACGTGCCCGTGTCCGACCCGGTGGTGGCCGCCCTGGCCGCCGCCCACCGTGCCGTCACCGGCGCGGAGCCCGTCTACGGCGGGGTGCCGGGGTCGACGGACGGGACCGTGCTGACGCACTGGGGCGGGATCCCGTCCGTGGTGTACGGGCCCGGCGGGAAGTGGATCGCGCACCAGGCGGACGAGTTCGTGGAGGTGGCCCAGATCGTCCAGTGCACCCGCGTCTTCGCCGAGGCGGCCCGGCGCTTCCTCAGCGGGGACTTCTGATGCGCGCCGGGCCTTCCAATTCGCTGACGGACGTGGCGGGGCTCCGGGTCGGCCACGCGCAGCGGGTGGGCGGCGGTTACCGGACGGGCACCACCGTCGTCCTGGCCCCTCCTTCGGGGGCCGTGGCGGGGGTGGACGTGCGGGGCGCCGCTCCCGGGACCCGCGAGACCGAGCTGCTGGATCCGCGCAACCTGGTGTCGCGCGTGCACGCCGTGGTGCTGACGGGCGGGAGCGCGTACGGGCTGTCGGCGGCGTGCGGGGTGGTGGAGCGGCTGGCGGACGCGGGCATCGGGTATCCGGTGGCCGGCGGGGTGGTGCCCATCGTGCCGACGGCGGTCATCTTCGACCTGGGGCGCGGTGGCACGTTCCGCGCCGTCCCGGACGCCGCCTTCGGCACCGCCGCCTACGACGCCGCCACCCCGAACGCCGCCACCCCAAATGCCGCCACCCCGAACGGCGCCTCACCGGACGGCGCCGGCCCCTCCGTCGGAGTCCCCGCCCGAGGGACCGTAACCTCCGACGGCGGGGTGGCCGCTTCCCCGCCGTCCGTGGCGGGGGTCCCTTGGCGGAGAAGCGGGGCGGGTGCGCCGGACGGCGTCGTCCCCTCCACCGGAGCGTCGGCCCAAGGGACCGTCACCCCCGACGGCGGTGCTCCGTTCACCGGCGCCTCCCTCCAAGGGACCGTCACGCCCGACGGCGGGGCGGGCGCGCACGGCGGGGCGCTCGACGGTGGGGCGGCGAGTGGGTCGGTCGGGGCCGGGGCCGGGGCGCGGGCCGGTGGGCTGGCCGGAGGGGTGGGGACGGCGAGCGTCGTCCTGCCCGGCGGCGCCACCGTGGCGGCCCTGGTCGTCGCCAACCCCGTGGGCTCGGTCCTCGACCCCCGCGACGGCACCCTCGCCGGCGCGAGGTACGGCCTGCCGGGCGAGTTCGACCACCTCCAGCCCCCGCTCCAGGCGGAGATCGACGCCTGGCGCCCCCAGAACGCCCCCTCCTTCAACACCACCATCGGCGTGGTGGCCACCGACCTCACCCTCACCAAAGCCCAGTGCGGCAAGCTCGCCGCCGTCGCCCACGACGGCCTGGCCAGGGCGATCAGGCCGGCCCACACCATGACCGACGGCGACACGATCTTCGGGCTGGCCACCTGCGCCGGCCCCGAGCCCGACCACGACACCCTGCGGGAGGTCCTGGCAGCGGGGGCCGACGTGTTCAGCCGCGCCATCGCGCACGCCGTCCTCGCCGCCACCGGCCACGAGGACGCGCCCGCCTACCTCGACGTGTTCCCCAGCGCCCAACGGAAGCGAGCATGAGCATCGACACCGCATGGCCGTCCGGCCTGCCCATCGGCGACGGATGGGTGGAGACGGCGCAGACCGACGACGTCACCTTCCCGTACGACGGCTCCCTCGTGGCCGCGGCCCCGAGAGGCGACGCCGGCCTCGCCCGGCGGGCCGTGGACGCGGCCCTGGCCGTGGCGCCCGCCATGGCGGCGCTCCCGTCGCACGCCCGCCGCGCCGCCCTCATGAAGGCCCACGACGCGCTCGCCGCCAACCGGGAGGAGTTCGAGCGGCTGCTCGTCCTCGAGACCGGCAAACCCCTGGCCGACTGCAAGGTCGAGGTCGCCAGGACGCTCGTCACGCTGGTCACGGCCGCCGAGGAGGTCGCCCGGCTGCACGGCGAGACCGTGCCGCTCGACCTGCTGCCCTCGGGGGAAGGGCTGGTCGGGTTCTGGACGCGCCGCCCGATCGGCGTGGTCGTCGGGATCACCGGCTTCAACTACCCGCTGCTCCTCGCCGCCCACAAGATCGCGCCGGCCGTGGCCGCGGGCTGCCCCGTGATCGTCAAGCCCGCGCCCGCGACCCCGCTGGCCACGCTCTGGCTGGTGCACCTCATTCGGTCGGCCGACGCGCTCCCCCCGGCCGCCGTGCAGCTCGTCACCGGGGACGTCGAGGTCGGCAGGACGCTGGTGGAGGACCGCCGGATCGGCGCGGTCTCGTTCACCGGCTCGGCCGCCGCCGGGCACGCCATCGCCCGCAACGCCGCCCCCACCAAGGTCCTGCTGGAGCTGGGGTCGAACGCCGCGCTCGTCGTGGCGGCCGACGCCGACCTGGAGGCCGCCGCCGACGCCGTCGTGCGCGGCGGTTACTACGCCTCCGGCCAGGCGTGCATCTCCGTCCAGCGGGTGCTGGTCGAGGAGCCCGTACGCGAGCGGTTCGTGTCCTTGCTGGCCGACCGCGTCAAGAACGTCACGGTCGGCGACCCCCGCCTGCCGGAGACCCGCGTCGCCCCGCTCATCGACGAGGCCGCCACGGACCGCGTGCTGGAGTGGATCGCGGAGTCGGGGGGCGAGGTGGTCACGGGCGGGCACCGCGACGGCCGGGCCATCGCGCCGACCGTGCTCGCGGGCGTCGGCGACGGGGCCGCCGCCTGGGACGAGGAGATCTTCGGGCCGGTGGTGTGCGTGCGCCCGGTGCCCGACCTCGACGCCGCCTTCGCCGCCGTCAACGAGTCGCGGTACGGCCTGCACGCCTCGGTGTTCACCCGGTCGCTGGCCACGGCGTTCGCGGCCATCGAGCGGATCGAGGCCGGGGGAGTGGTGGTCAACGAGGTGCCGGGCTTCCGGGCGGACAACATGCCGTACGGCGGCGTGAAGGACTCCGGGATCGGGCGCGAGGGGCCCCGCTTCGCCATCGAGGAGCTGACCGTCACCAGGATGGCGATCATCCGGCCCGCCTAGCCGGTGGTCATGGCGACCGGGCCGCGGAACCCGGTCGCCGGCTCCTTCTTAGTTGGGCGGGTCGAAGCGGCCGTCCACGGCCGTCCAGCCGCCGTCCACGTACAGGACCGACCCGGTCACGAAGCTGGCCGCGTCGCCGGCCAGGTAGACCACCGCGCCGGCCATCTCCGGCGCCGTCGCCCACCGGCCGAGCGCGCTCTTGTTCGCGTACGCGGCGTACCAGTCGGGGTTGTCCTTGATCTGCCTGGTCAGCGGCGTCTCCACCACGCCGGGCGCGATGGCGTTCACCCGCACCCCGTGCGGCCCGAACTCGGCCGCCGCCGTCCGCAGCAGCTGCACCAGCCCCGCCTTCGTGGCCGAGTAGACGCCCTGCCCCGGCTCGGTCACGGACGCGCGGATCGAGGCGAACCCGATGATCGACCCGCGCCCCCGCTCGACCATGCCCGCCCCGAAGGCGCGCACCACGTCGAACGAGGCCCGCAGGTTCAGTCCCACCACCCGGTCGAACTCCTCGCCGGAGTAGTCGAGCAGCCGCTTGCGGACGTTCGTGGCGGCCGTGAACACCAGCACGTCGGCGGGCTCCTCCCCGGCGGCCCTGCGCACCTCGGCGGCGTCCAGCACGTCGAGCAGCCGGGCGTGGCCGCCGCACGCGGCGGCGGTCTCCTCGGCCGAGGTCAGGTCGCGGTCGGCGCACACCACGGAGGCCCCGTGGGCGGCCAGCGCCAGCGCCGCCTCCCGGCCGATCCCGCTCCCGGCCCCGATCACCACGGCCCGCCGCCCATCCAGGCGGAACAGCGCGTCATATCCCATACGAGGCACCCTAGCGACTGGTCCGACCAGTGCACCAGGTCGGGGTCAGCGTGTCAGCGCGCCTCCCATTCGGCGCGCGTCAGCTCGTACTCCACCTCGCCGTGCTCGGTCCCCGGCAGCGGGTCCTCCCACTCCGGATGGAACGTGCGGGCGAAGCGCAGCCCGCACTTCTCCATGACCCGCCGCGAGCGCACGTTGACGGCCATGGTCTGGGCGAAGACCCGGCGCGCGCCCAGCTCGCGGAACGCCTTGTCGATCAGCGCGAGCGAGCCCTCGGTCGCGTACCCCTTGCCCCAGGCCGACTTGTGCAGCCGGTAGCCCAGCTCCGGCTCGTCGTCCGGCACGTCCTTGGGCGCGCGCAGGTGGAACCAGCCGAGGAACGCCCCGGACGGCTTCTCGAGGGCCGCGAAGAAACCCGAGTCGATGAACCTGGGCAGCGTCTCCCGGACGATCACCTCGCGCGGCGTGGGCTTGCCGCCGTTGAGGAACTCCATGACCTCGGGGTCGTTGTGGAGGGCGAAGAGGTGGTCGGCGTCGGACTCGGTGAAGCGGCGCAGGATCAGCCGCGGGGTCTCCAGATAGATGTGCACCGGCAAACGCTAGTGAGCCGGTGGCCGCCCCTTCGACAGGTTTTCCGACAGCTCGCGCAGCCGGGCCCGCGCCCCGGCGTCGTACGCCTGCTCCAGCGCCTGCGAGGGCCGCAGGCCGTCGAAGAAGCGCCCGGACACCTCGTCCAGCTCGGGGTCGGTGACCAGCCGCGATGTGGCCTCCACGCCCTCCCGCAGGTCGCTGACCGGCGTGGCGACCATCTTGGTCGGCATGTACGTGGCCGGGTGCAGGGCGTTGGCGGTGACCCCGGTGCCCGCCAGCTCCTCGGCCAGGTCCACGGTGAACATCACCTGCGCGAGCTTGCTCTGGCAGTACGCGCGCACCCCGCTGTAGCCGGCCGCGAGCATGACGTCGCCGAAGTCGATCGGGGCCTGGCCGAGGCTGCTGACGTTGACGATCCTGGACGGGGCCGACTCGCGCAGCACCGGCAGCAGGAGCCGGGTGAGCAGGTAGCCGGCCAGGTAGTTGACCGCGAAGCGCAGCTCGTGGCCGTCCGCGCTCTCCTGGCGCACCCCGCCGCCCGGCACGGTCGTGCCGATCCCCGCGTTGTTCACCAGCGTGTCGAGGTCCTTGTGGTCGGCCGAGACGGCCTGCGCGAGCTCGCGCACCTCGTCGAGCGAGGCCAGGTCGGCGCGGTACCAGTGCAGCCGGGCGGCGGGGACGGCGGCCCGGATCTCCGCCAGCGTTTCGTGGCCGCGCCGGTCGTCGCGGCCGTGCACGAGGACGGTCGCGCCGCGTGCGGCCAGGTCGGCCGCCAGCGCCCGGCCGAGCCCGTCGGTCGCGCCGGTGACGAGGATCGTCCGCTGCTCCATGGGACGCATGGCCACCACCGTACCAAGGCGGAATTTCGTTCTCTGCTACTCTGCCGCCATGGAACGCAATTCCCTCCCGGCGACCGTGCGGGCCAGGCTCTCCGGGCTGCACGACGCCGAGGCGCGGGTCGCGCAGGTGGTGCTCGACCAGGGCGCCGGGCTCGTCCACCTGAGCGTGAGCGACGTGGCGCGGCTGGCCGGCACGTCGGCGTCCACCGTCGTACGGGCGTGCCGGCGGCTCGGGTTCGGCGGCTACCAGGAGCTGAAGATCGCCTCGGCCCGCGAGGCGCCACGGGCGCCCGAGCCCGAGGACGACCGCGACCCGCTGGCCGCGACCGTGCGGGCGGCGCGGGAGGCGCTCGGCGGGCTGGGCGCCACGCTGTCGCGCGACGACCTGAGCGCCGCCGCCGAGGCGCTCAACGGGGCCGCCCGGGTGCTGTTCGCCGCCACCGGCCTGTCCGGAGCGGTCGCCGTCGACGCCGCCTACCGGCTGCGGGCCCTCGGCCTGCCGGTGGACCTGCCGCCCGACCCGCTCACCGCGCACCTGGCCGCCGAGCTGCTGCCGGAGCCGTCGGTCTGCCTGGCGATCAGCCACAGCGGGGCCACCCGCTCCACCGTCGACACCGCCCGCCGCGCCCGCGCCGCCGGGGCGCGGGTCGTGGCGATCACCAGCTACGCCAGCTCGCCGCTGGCCGAGGAGAGCACCTGGGTGCTCGTCGGCGGCGGGCAGGACCTCGTCTTCGGGATGGAGGCGGTCGCCAGCCGCCTCGCCCACCTCACCATCGTCGACACGCTGTCCATGATCGTGCTGGCGCTGCGCGGCGGCGCGGCCGAGCGGGCGGTGTCGGCCTCCGCCGACGTCACGGCGAGCCACAGCTACTGAGAGGGCACAGTGATCAGTCAGAGTTTCGACATCGCCGGCGAGCTGCGGGTCAACCGGCTCGGGTACGGCACCGGCATGCTCACCGGCCCCGGCTACTGGGGGCCGCGCCTCGACCCGGACGAGGCCGTCGCCATCCTGCGCCGCGCCGTGGAACGCGGGGTGACGCTCGTCGACACGGCCGACAACTACGGGCCCGACCTCGCCGAGGAGCTGGTGGCGCGGGCGCTGCACCCGTACCCGGACGATCTGGTGGTGGCGACCAAGGGCGGCGTCGTCCGCACGGGCCCCAACGTCTGGCACGTCTCCGGGCGGCCCGAGCGGCTGCGCGCCATGTGCGAGGCGAGCCTGCGCCGGCTCAAGACCGACACCGTCGACCTCTACCAGCTCCACCGGATCGACCCGGAGGTGCCGCTGGCCGACCAGCTCGGCACCCTCGCCGAGCTGCGGCAGGAGGGCAAGATCCGGCACGTCGGCCTCGACACGGTCACCGTGGAGGAGCTGGAGCGGGCGCTGGAGATCACGCAGATCGCCTCGGTGCAGAACCGCTTCAACCTGCTGGACCGCGAGTCCGCGCCGGTGCTGCGGGCGTGCGAGGAGCGCGGGCTGGCGTTCTTGCCGTGGTTCCCCCTGGGCAACGGCTCGCTGGCCCGCGACGGCGTGCCGGAGGTGGCGCGGCGGCACGGGGCGAGCGCCGGTCAGGTGGCGCTGGCGTGGCTGCTGCACCACTCGCCCGTCATCCTGCCCACGCCGGGCACCGGGTCGCTCGCCCACCTGGAGGAGAACCTGGACGCGGCCGCCGTCGAGCTCACCCCCGACGACCTGGCCGCCCTGGACGGCCTCCTGCCTTAGCAGCCGCGACCAGCTCAGGCATGCTCTCGACGCAGGGCTCGGACGGGACACCGGTGTCGTCGCTGCGGAACAGCACGGCACGCATCCCCAGCGAGCGCGCCGGGACCAGGTTGACCGGCCGGTCGTCCACGAACAGCATCTGCTCGGCGGGCACGCCCAGCTCGCCGAGCACCGCCTCGTAGGCGGCCGGGTCGGGCTTGCGGGCCCCGAGGTCCGAGCTGACGAACCAGCGCCGGACGCGCCGGTCCAGGCCGAAGCGGCGGCGCAGGATCGCCGACCACGCCGCCGCGTCGTTGCTCAGGCACGCCAGCTCGAACCCGTCGCCCGCCAGCTCGTCCAGGGCCTCGCGGGTGCCGTCGGTGAGCTGGTGTTCCCCGCAGTAGTGCTGATCCCGCGCCGTCAGGCCGAGTGCCGGCCAGAACTCGTCCGTGGTCATCCGCCCGAGCGTCACCGACCGGTACGCCGCGCGGATCTCCTCCTCCGGCGCCGCGCAGCCCTGGGCCCGCAGGTACGGGATGAGCACCCGGCCCTGGACGTTGCCGTACCGGTACAGGACGCCCATCGCATCGAAGACGATCACCTTCACGAAGATCTCCTCCTGACTCGACATGAGAAAGGCATGCCCTTTGCGGGGCAGCTCCGCGGGGACAAGGTGGGAAGGAACCTCGAAGTTGCCCAAGACCGGCTGAGAGGAGCCCATCATGCGCGCGAACGTCGGTGACCACCTGATCGTCCATGGCAAAGTCGTCGGCCAGAGAGACCGGATAGGCGAGATCGTCGAGATCCGGGGCGAGAACGGCACGCCGCCGTTCCGGGTGCGATTCGAGGACGGGCACGAGCAGCTCGTCTTCCCGGGGCCCGACGCGGTGGTCCAGCCCGCCGGCTCCGCCTGATCTCACGAGGCGGCGGACGGCTCACTCCAGGCGGGCGCGCAGGGCCTCGGTGAACCAGTCGAGGGCGGGGGTCAGCGGGTCCGGGGCGGCCCAGCCGTTGATCACCGCCAGCAGCTCCAGGTAGCGCTCCCTGCGCGGGTCGTTCGCCTCCTCCAGCCGCTCCAGCAGCCGCCGCCGGAGGGCGGGGCCGTCCGGGAGGCCGCGGTCGCGCGCGTACGCGGCCACGACCGCCGCCACCACGGGGTCCGCCTCGGGGGCGGTGGGGGCGAGGCCCGCCGCCAGGGCCGGGCGGGCGTGGTCGCGGGCCAGCGCGGCCGGATCGGGGCGCGGTGGCTCGCCGGCGTGCCCTGCCTCGTCCCGTTCGGCCGCGTACCGGGCGGCCGTACGCCGGACGGCGGCCCGGAAGTCCGCGTCCTGCGCGAGCCCGGCCAGCTCCACCCACGCCTCCACCTGCTCGGGCGAGGGGTCGTCGGGCAGCTCGGGCGTCATCGAGCGCATGGGCCCGGCGAACCCCGGAAGGGTGTCCAGGCCGTCGAAGGCGGCCGCCAGGAAGTCGTCGACGAGACGGCGGCGTTCGTCCTCGGAGAGTCTTGCCAGTTTGTGCATGAGATCCATTTCCTCGGGGCTGGAGCCGCGCCTGGCCACCGCCGTGAGCACCGCGCGCCGCAGCCGGAGCGTGCGGATCTGCACGGCCAGCGCTTCGGCGTGCGCCGCGGCGACCTCGGGGAGCGAGACCTCGCGCTCCACGACCCGTCGGATCGTGGGCAGGTCCACTCCCAGGTCGCGCAGCGTCCGTACGAGCTCCAGGCGTGCGACGGCGTCGACGTCGTAAAGGCGGTAGCCGGTGGGGCCGCGGTCGGCAGGCGGCACGATCCCCCGATCGGAGTAGAACCGGATGGTCTTGACCGTCAGCCCGGTGCGCCGGGCCAGGTCACCGATGGAGTAGAGCGCCATGCCCCCACCTTCCCGCCTCCCCTAGGTGGAGACTCAACCCGGCCGAAAATTGGGGTCCCATGTCCAGGCGGGTTTGACTACCTGTGAGGAGATGTGGTCGCATCGTGACCTATGTTTCTGATGGGATGAATTAGACCGGTCCGGGGGAGAACGTTTCATGCCGCACGCCCTTGCGCGCGTGCTCGCTTCGACGTCCATCGCAAGCGCCACAGTCCTGGTGGCCCTGCCACCGAGTGCCGAAGCCCAGACGCAGGCCCACACCCAGGTGAGGGTCCAGCCCGTGCCCGCCGTGCAGGAGCCGCCGGCCGCCGCGGTCAGCGTTCCCACCCGGCCCTCGCTCGCCGTCAGGCCCGCGGGCACCGGGCGGGTGGGGCCCGACGAGCCCGAGGTGACCACGCCCGCCGGGCCGCGACTCGTCGACGAGGTCACCGCCGAGGCCGCCTCCGTCCAGGAGGAACAGGGTTTCGGCAGGCAGGCGCCCGACGTCCGCAGCGTGCTGCCCGACACCGCGGACGCCGAGCCGCTGACGCTGATCAAGCCGCTGGCGCCGATCCTCAAGGCCTTCGACGGGCTGAGCGAGCTGGGCAAGGCCGTGCCGGGGCTGACGTACCGGCTCTGCGTCCAGAGCGAGGCCGTGCCGGTCTCCTGCTCGATCTCGCAGCCGGTCGCCACGCCGGCCGTCGCCGACGTCACCGGCGACGGCAGGCCCGACCTGGCCGCCGACCTCGTGCCCACGGCCGACCCCGTGGCGGGGTCGGCCGGGCTGGGGTTCGCGGTCAAGCGGCTGTCGCAGGCGAAGGTCAAGGCGCTGGTCTGGGCCGAGTACGACGGCAAGGTGTCGGTCGGGTTCGACGGCCTGCGGCACGGCGCGTCGCTGTCGGCCTTCGACTGGGGGACGTTCGGCGTCGACCTGACGGGCAGGCAGGTCAAGGCCAGCGTGAAGCGTACCGATCCCGGGAGGTCCGCGGCCCTGGTCGCGGGGCTGACCGGCCGCAGCGTGGTGAGCCTGCGCCAGACGCCCGCCACCGAGAAGCTCAGCGTGACCGCCGCGCTCGACTCGCCCTCCCTGGACGTCCACGCCTCCGCGCCCGCCAAGCTGGAGGCGCTGGCGGTGACCGGCCGCCAGTTCACCCAGGCCGTGCTCGACCGCATGCCCGCCCGCGCCGCGGTGCGGCTGTCGGACGGCGAGGTCCGCTTCACCAGCCCGTCCTCGATCGCCCGCGCCCGGCTGCACAGCTTCACCTACCGTGACGGCAAGCTGGCCAGGGTGCTGAGCGCCCAGGTCAGGAAGGTGCCGCCGACCCTGACCGCCAAGTACGCGGCCGCGGACGGCAAGCAGACCCTGACCGTCGAGTCCGCCAAGGGCCGGGCCGGGGCGGCCTCCCTGCTCTTCTTCGACCGGGCCGCGGCCAAGACCGTGCTGAAGACCGAGCTGAGCGACCTGCCGGCCACGGTGCGCCTGGTCAACGACCTGGCCGAGCACCGCGTCACGCACACGACCAGCTCGCCCATCGGCCGCTTCGCCGTGGTGCTCCAGCGCAACGAGGGCGCCGTCTCCACCCCGCGCGGCGGCCACGTCACCATGATCAAGAAGGGTGACGCGGTGGGGGTGTCGGGGCTGCTGTCGGGGCTGTCCGGGTTCGACGTCACGTACGGGGCCGTGCCGCACGCCCACCTGGAGGTGGGCTCCAGCGGGCGCTCGTTCGTGGGGGCGGCCAGCATCGACGGCACCCACGTGGCCCGCCTGGAGATCTCCAACACGCCCTCCACCGTGGACGTCACCCTCGACCCCGCGGGCCGCAAGGCCGAATACCAGGCCAGCGGCGTGATCCGGACCATCCGCGCCGCCTACGCCAACCTCGAGACGGGCCCCACCATCGACGGCACCGTCCTGGGCGTGCGCGACGACGTCAAGGCGTCGTGGGAGCTGGGCGAGCGCTCGACCGTCAAGGTCGCCACGTCCGACAAGATTGACCAGATCAGGATTTATGCCAATAAAGCGCACGTGACCTCGCCGTCCGGGGAGGACCTGGAGGCGACCGTCGAGGGCGTGCGCAAGAGCGTCGAGCTGGTCGCCGACACGGGCGCCCGGAGCCTCACCTGGACCGCGGACGCGCCGGTGACCAAGGTCTCGGCCCTGGCCAGGGCCAAGCTCGGCGACCGGTACGCCAGGGCCGCCGCCGAGGTGAGCGGCGTGCCGGCCCGCTTCGACGCCTCGTGGGACCCGGCGTCGTACCGCTTCCGCGGCCTGTCCGGGCCGGTCGGGTCGGCGGAGCTGGCGTTCACCAACCACGACGGCGCCAAGGCGCCCACCGGGCCGCACCTGTCGGCGCACTACAGCCAGGCCACCGGCGACCTGGACGCCAGCGTGCTGGTCAAGGGGCTCAAGCAGGTCGGGTTCACCCCGGCGGCGCAGGGGTTCAACGCGGACTTCAGCTCGGCCCGGCAGAGGCTGGCCGTGGACGCCGACGTCACGCAGGGTGACGCCCGCTTCGGCCTGATCGGCACGCTCGGGCCCGTGCCCGGCCGCCTGTCGGTCACCTCCGACGGGGGCAAGCTCACCTACGCCGGCTCGCGCCTGGACGTGCGCGCCCGCGCCTGGCTCGGCAAGGCCGGGGCGCTCGACCGCATGCGGGCCGCGCCCGCCGTGCCCGGCGGCGTGTCCCTCGTGGACGGCGGCTGCGCGGCCGGATCCGCGGGCTGCTCCCAGGGGCCGTTCTGCACACCGGATCGCGGCTGCTTCGGGCTGCAGGGATACCTGGACGTGAGCGGCCTGCCGGACCAGGTGACCGTGGACCTGCCGGGTAAGACGTTCGCGTTCTCGGGGTTCAGCCCGCGGCGCAAGAGCCTCGGCGTCTATCTCGCCAGCAGCGTCCTGTCACCCGTGCCCGTCAAGGCCAGGGCCACCCTGACCGGGCTGCCCTCCCGGATCACCAGCATGTCGCTGGGGCCGTTCGGCGTGGCGCAGGGCAACGCCGTGCAGGCCGCGTACCGCATCGAGCCCGCCGCCACGCTCGGCGCGCTCGACGTGCAGGCCGAGGCCGGTGACCTGCGCGGGCACGTGTCGATCGACCCCGTGCCGGCCTCGGTGTCCGTCCAGGGCACCTACGGCGCCCAGACCCGCATCCGCGTGAACAACTCCGCGGCCGTCAAGCGCCTGGACGCCAAGGTCACCCTGGCCGGGAAGGGCACCGGCGAGCTGCGCTTCGCGGACGTGCCGGCCGTGTTCGGGGTGGACGCCGACGCCTCGGCCGCCGGGCTGAGCGTGCCGGCGCTCACGTACAAGTCGAACGTCAGCACCCTCGACGGCTACCTCGGCGTGGAGGGCGGCCTCGTGGACCCGCAGGGCAGGCTCGGGGACGTGTCGTTCGCGGTCAAGGACCTGGCCGCCGACACCACGATCCGCATGAACCCCGACCAGTCGCTCGACCTCGTCTCCCGCCCCGTCCCCACGGGCCGCCTGTCGCTGCACGCGGGGCTGCGGATGGACGCCGTCGCGCCGCAGCAGATCTCCGTGAGCAAGGAGGTCCCGTACACGACGGGCTTCCTCACCTACAGCGTCGGCGGGAAGTTCGGGCTGGCGGCGAGCGCGGTCAAGGACCTGTCGCTGGACGCGCAGCGCGTGTCGTGGCTGCGGATCCGGCCCGGCAAGGTCCCGTTCGGGCTGAAGGCGCCCCCGGCCCTCGGGTACGTCGCCCCCGGCTTCGAGGGGAACTACGGGTGGCTCAAGGTGGCCGCCAAGGGGGTGGACCTGCGGCCCGAGGTCTCCCTGGACGTGCGGCTGAGCAGGGAGGTCGGCAGCGACGTCTTCCACGACTCGGTGCGGCTGGCCCCCACCGACTCGCTCGCGCTGCGCCGCTACGACCAGCGGATGCGGCGGATCGGGGCCAAGCAGGAGATCAAGGCGGCGGGGATCAGCCTGGCGTGCGTGACGGTGGACGCCAAGCCCGGCTTCGCGGCCGGGGACGGGTCCAGCTCCATCACGCTGCGTGGCGCCGACGGGCCCCAGATGGTGTCGCTGCTGGATCCCGGGGACCAGGTGCCGGACTACGCGGTGGACCTGCTGACGCACTTCATGAGCCCGTTCCCCGGGGCGGAGTGGAAGGTCGCGGGCACCAAGGCGGGCGGCTGCGACGCCGAGCGCCGCCCGTCCTCCCGCTGACCCCGGGCCTCCCGAGCCGACCGCCGCGCCCGGCGCGGCGGTCAGCTCGGGCCGCGGTAGCCGGGCGGCGGGCGCTCGCCCTCGTACGCCCGCACCGGGCGGCCGTCCAGGAACGCCCGCAGGACCCCGAGGTACGCCTGGCTCGCATAGGCGTCCGTGGAGACCTCGTCGCCGAGGTAGGCGAGCGTGGCCGACGGCAGCGCCCGCCGGTAGTCCATGGCCGACGTCCAGCCCTGCTCGTCACACGGGCTTTTGACGATCAGCACCGGGGCCTTCGCCTCGGACAGGCTCAACGGGAGCGAGGACGGCGCCGTCCGCCCGGTCAGGCCGACGTAGCCCCCGGAGCCGGTCGCGGCGGCGGCCGGGCACGGGTGCGGCGCCCCCTGCCGGACGAGGCCGAGGTAGGCGTCCAGCTCCCGGTCGCCCGCGAAGTCGTGCGCCGCCCGCGGGTCCACCCGCAGCAGCGTGGAGACGGCCAGCAGGCGCGGGTCCGGCGAGCCGCCCCGCCCGAACATCGCCGCCAGCTCCACCTCGCCGTCCGGCTTCCGCTCCGGCGGCAGCCCGGTGGGGGAGGCCAGCACGGCCTTGGCGACCCGGTCGGGGTGCGCGGCCAGGTAGGCGGTGGCGAGCTGGGCGCCGTAGTCGTGGGCGACGAGGTTGAGCCGGTCGGCGCCCACGGTCTGCCTGATGGCCTCCAGGTCCTCCACGTCGCGCGTCAGGCCGTACTCGCCGGGGTCCCGCAGCCGGGCCGAGCGCCCGGCCCCGAGCTGGTCGTAGACGTAGACCTGGTAGCCGTCCGCCGTCAGCTTCCCGAAGAAGGCCGAGGCGGCCGCCAGGTCGGCCACGCCGGGCCCGCCGTGCAGGAACACCACGGGGTCGGGGCGCGTGACCCGCTTCGGCGCGAACCGGACGTACGCCAGCTCCGAGCCCGTCGGCAGCCGCCACTCGCGTTGCCCCGCCACCGGCGCCGGGGGAGCGGGGGGCTGCGGCGGGCGCAGCGTGGCGAGAGCGACCGGCCACACGACGGCCGCCTCCACCCCGAGGATCACCAGCGCCCGCAACCAGCGCCCCCACGCCGCCCTCGGCCTGGGCACGCAGAGCAGCAGCCCCAGGAAGAACACCGACGCGAAGACCGCCAGCCCCGTCACCGTGAACGTGGTCGCCTGCGCGCCCACCATCGCCATCCCGGCCAAAGTGGCCAGCCCGAGGACCGGCGACAGGGCCAGCACCCCGGCGCCCGCCACTGCCCGCCCGGCCAGTCTGGCGAAAGAAGCCACAAGGGGACGTTAGTGCACGCCACGGGTTTCGGTCAGGGGGATGGGATTCCGGGCGCGGGGTGAGATAGCGCTTTCCGACGCGATGAGGTGAAATATCAGCGTACCTCTACAAGGCTGGAGATTCCGTGCCACTGTTCGACCTGCCGCTTGAGCAACTCCGCAGCTACCTCCCCGAACGCGACGAGCCCGCCGACTTCGACGCGTTCTGGTCACGCACCCTGGGCGAGGCCAGGGAGTTCGACCTGAGCGCCGAGTACGTCCCGTACGACCTGCCCCTCGCCACCGTCGACGTGTTCGACGTGTCCTTCGCGGGCTGGGGCGGGCACCGGATCAACGGGTGGTTCCTGGTGCCGCGCGGCGTGGAGGGCCCGGTGCCGTGCGTGATGCACTACATCGGCTACAGCGGCGGGCGCGGGTTCCCCAAGGACCACCTGTTCTGGCCCTCGGCCGGGTACGCGGTGTTCGTGATGGAGACGCGTGGCCACGGCGGCGCGAACACCGGCAGTCCCGGCGCGACCGGGGACCCGCACGGCAGCGCCTCGCCGCAGGCGCCGGGCATGATGACCCGGGGCATCCTCGACCCGGACGACTACTACTACCGGCGCGTCTTCACCGACGCCGTCAGAGCCGTGGACGCGGCACTTGAGCACCCGGCGGTGGACGCGAGCCGGGTCGTGGTCTCGGGCGGCAGCCAGGGCGGCGGCATCGCGCAGGCCACGGCCGCGCTGCACCCGGCGGTCAAGGCGGCGCTGATCGACGTGCCGTTCCTGACCCACTTCCGGCGGGCGGTCGAGATCACCGGGAGGGACCCGTACCAGGAGCTGGTGCGGTTCCTGTCCACCCGCAGGGACACCGCCGACCAGGTCTTCCGCACGCTGTCATACTTCGACGGGCTCAACTTCGCCGCCCGCGGCCAGGTGCCCGCGCTCTACTCGGTGGCGCTGATGGACGACGTCTGCCCGCCGTCGACGGTGTTCGCCGGTTACAACCATTGGCAGGGCCCGAAGGAGATCTCCGTGTGGCCCTGGAACGGCCACGAGGGCGGCGGCGGCTTCCAGACGGAGGAGCAGCTGCGCTACCTCCACAAGCTTCTCAGCGACGGCTGACGGGCGCGCCCGCCGTGCCGGTGCGGCACGGCGGGCGCCCATGTCACGCCGTCTGTTCCTTGACCAGGAACGACACGCTTCCCTGGTCGTCGGCTCCGGCGTCCAGTGACTTGTCCTCCAATACGGTGGCGGCCACGGGGTCGAGGTAAACGCGCGCCCCCTCGGCCTCGACGACCTCGTCCGCCGGCTCCGGAGCGGTGGCCAGCGTAAGGGTGAGCGAACTCGCGCCCTCTCCCTGAGACGAGATGCGGATCCCGCTCTGAGAAGGTTCGGGCGCAGACGAGGTCAGATCGCGGATCGCCTGGGCTGCGTTGGCTGTCAGGGTGAGCACTACGGCTCCTCCTCACGGTCGACGTTCAGGAGTTGCCTGCCCTTCCCCCAACTTTCCAGCTCAACCCTTCCTGACTGTTTCTTTACCCAGATTTCCTGGAGCTCCCTGTGGAGAATGGGGGCCATGGACTTCGCTGAGCACAGGCAGGCCATGGTGGCGCACCTGCGGGAACGCCGGCACATCAGCGATCCCGTGGCCGCCGCGCTGCTGGCGGTGCCGCGCCACCTCTTCGTGCCCGGCGTCGACCCCGTGGACGCCTACCGCGACGAGCCCATCGTCACCAAACGTGACGACGCGGGCCGGCCGATCAGCTCGTCCTCGCAGCCCGCGATCATGGCCACGATGCTCGACCAGCTCGGCGTGGAGCCGGGGCACCGGGTGCTGGAGATCGGCGCGGGCACCGGCTACAACGCGGCCCTGCTCGCCCACCTCGCCGGGCCCGCCGGGCACGTGGTGAGCGTCGACATCGACGAGGACATCGTTGCGCGGGCCGCACGGCACCTGTCCGCCGCCGGGGCGGCGCGGGTGGAGGCGGTGTGCGCGGACGGCGCCCAGGGGTACGCGGAGCGGGCCCCGTACGACCGCGTGATCGCCACGGTCGGCGTGTGGGACCTGGCCCCGGCGTGGCTGGAGCAGCTGGGCGCGGGCGGGCGGCTGGTGGCGCCGCTCGACCTGCGGGGCGTGCAGGTGTCCGTGGCCCTCGAACGCGCCGGTGACCACTGGGCCAGCGGGTCGGTGGCGCCGTGCGGGTTCATGCGGCTGCGCGGGGCGTTCGCCGGGCCGGAGGCGACCGTGGTGCTGCGCCAGGAGCCCGAGCTCATGCTGGGCCTGCCCGAGTGGCGCGAGATCGGCGACGTGCTGGCCGCGCTCGACGCCGAACCGGCCGAGGTCGCCGTCGGCGGGGGCGAGGCGGTGGCGTACGGGCCGGGCGTCACGCTGTGGCTGGCCCTGCGCGACCCCCGGTGCTGCGTCCTGACCGGCAAGCTGGGGCACGGGTACGGCATGAGCGCCGGCCTCGTGGACGGTGACGCCATCGCGCTGCTCGGAGGGCAGGGCGCGCACGTGGCCCGCGGCCGTGGACCCACCGGCCCCGGCCTGGCGGCCCACGGCCACGGGCCAGGCGGTGCCGCGCTGGCGGCCGACCTGGCCGGGCACGTGCGGGCGTGGCACGAGGCGGGCCGCCCGGAGGTGGGCGACCTGCGCATCCGCGCCTACCCCGGGCTCGCCCGCGACGACGGGAAGGCGACGATCATCCCGAAACGCCACACCACCCTGGCGGTCACCTTCGGCTGACCGCCCGCCCGCCGTCGGCGATCTTCAGACGCCCGTCCACCCGCCGTCGCGGATCTTCAGACGACGGTCCACTCGCTGTCGCGGATGAGGTCGCGCCCGCGCAGCTCGTTCGCCTCGCGCCAGGCCTGCAGCCGCACCGGCGTGATGCGGAAGTAGTGGTACGACTCGGGCTCCGTGCGCGGGTCGAAGCCCGTCTTCGCCGCGAACGCGTCGCCGACCTCCGCCGGGATCTCGGCTTCGGGGATGGCCTCGGCCGTGCCCTCGACGAGGACGACGTCGCGCACCAGCCCCACGCCCACGCGCAGCCGCCCGGAGGCCAGCAGGTTGCGGGCGGTCCGGCTGGTGCTGACGGTGGAGATCAGCAGGGTCGCGCCGTCCCAGAGGAACGACAACGGCACCAGGTACGGCACCCCGCCCTCGTCCGCCGTGGCCACCCAGGCGTCCACGTCGTTCTCGAGCCGGTCGAGGGTGTCCCGCTTGCGCTGGTGCGGCGGGCGGGGGTCTGGCTGGGTCATCCGGGCTCCGGTCACGTCGGTCTCGTGGTCGTGGTCATTATCGACGACGGCCCACGCGGCCGGTCGGCTCGGTGTCCGGGATGTGGGGTGGTGGACGCGCCCGGAGGTGGGATGCCGGGTTTTGGGGGAAGGGATGATTACGCTCTGTATTGGATCCATTTCACCATGTCATAGGAAATGCTCATGCGCACACTGTTGCTGGCCGCCCTGGCCCTGGCCGCTCTCGGGGGCTGTGCCGACGTGCCGACGGACACCGCGGGCCTGGTGCCGCGTACCGACACCCAGCCGTCCGAGCAGGACAAGGCCTGGATGCGGGGCATCCACGAGGGCAACCTGGCCGAGGTCCAGGCGGGGCAGCTCGCGGTGGGCAAGGGCCGCTCGGCGCGGATCAAGTCGATCGGCAAGATGCTCGTCGTGGACCACACCAAGCTCGACACCAAGGTGACCGACGCGGCCACGCGGCTCCACATCCCGCTGCCCATGTCCCCGAGCGCCGACCAGCGCGCCATGCTGGCCACGCTGCAGGACTCGCCGGCCGACGAGTTCGACCAGGACTTCACGGCCGCCATGATCAACGCGCACCAGGAGGCGCTGGCGGCCACGAAGTTCGAGATCTCCCACGGGACCTCGCCGACGGTCGTGGCGCTGGCCAGGATGGCCGAGCCGGCGCTGACGGCGCACCTGACCGCGCTGCGGCAGGGCGGGGGCGGCCCGGGCACGCAGACACCGACAGGCTCGCCCACCGGGACGCCCACCGGGTCGTCCATCGGCACGCCCACGGAGACGACCCCGGGACCGGAGACGCCTCACGGCGAGTAGAGCTCGATCTCGTTGAGCATGCTGCACGTCCGGCCGAGCTCAGGCTCGCAGTCGGAGCCCGGCTCGGTGACGATCTTGATGTGCCGGCCCGTGCGGTCGATCTCCTCGTACCGCATCGCGTAGTCCGTCCGGTCCTTGATCGTGACGACGGGCTCGCCCCACGAGCGGCCGTCCTTGGAGACGTAGACACGGGCCCCGGCCGGATGGCCCGGGCGCAGGCTGAGGCCGATCCGGGTCAGCGCGTACTGGCGGTCCAGGTGCAGCACGTACCGGCCGCGGCCCTGGCCGACGGCGCTCGACCAGTAGCCGGTGCTGCCGTCGAAGGCCCCGCCGGGGCGGCTCCTGGGGCGGCCGGTCCAGCGCATGGTGGTCTCGACGCTCAACCGGCCGCTCCGGCGCATCGCGGCCAGGTCCAGCAGGCCGGGGCCGGGAGGGTCGATCGTGAACAGCTGCCGCTTGATCGCGTACCAGCCGCGGTTCTCGAAGCGCCCGTGCGCCGGGCAGGCGGTCTCGTCCAGCAGGCCGTCGGGGCGCACCCCGGGCAGCTTGCAGTTGTCGAACACCTGGATCAGCCGGTGCGGGCCGAGGGCCGCGATCCCGGTGTAGCCGGACGAGCCGTGGACGGGCCAGATGCCGTCGCGGTTGTGGTACGTCACCCGCGGCTCCAGCCACTCCTCGCCGAGCCCGTCGGGGGAGGCGGCCAGCCAGTTGTCCGGGCGCCCGGCGCTGAGCACGAGGACCCCGTCCGGCATCAGCAGCAGCCGTGGCGCCACGCCGCGCACCACGCAGTCCTGGCCCGCGAAGCGCAGCTCGCCGACCGGCGACCAGGTGCGCCCGCCGTCGGTGGAGCGGCTCTGGTGCAGCGTGGAGAACCGGCCGCCGTCGCGGCGCAGCACCGCCAGCAGGCTGCCGTCCATCGTCTGCGCGACGCTCGCCTCGTTGTAGACGAACCCGTCGGACGGCGGCGCGATCACGCCGCGCCGCTCGAACGTCCGGCCGCCGTCCCGGCTGGCGTACAGCTCGGCCTGGTACGTCCCCGTGTCGCGGTACTGGGCGTACATCGTGATCAGGATCGTGCCGTCGGCGAGCTGCACCGGCAGCCCGTGCGTGGCCCCGCCGGGCAGCAGCTCGCCGGGCGTGGTCACCGCCGCCTCCGAGCGCACCCAGCTCTCCCCGTCCTCCAGCGACGAGGTGGTGAGCACGCCCAGCGTGCCGGTGTGCGGGCCGGTGACCTGCAGGTAGTACTCGGTGGCGAAGTACCGGCCGTCGAGCAGCTGGATGGGGGCCTCGCGCAGCGGCGTCAGGTTCGCCGGACCGAAGGTGAGCCCGCCGTCGTCGGAGACCGCGAGCGAGTTGGTGAGGGTGACGATCTGGTCCACGTTCGTGGTGAAGGTGCTGATCACCTTCTGCCGGGGCGCCCCGCCGGGGCCCGCGACGTCGAGGACCGAGACGTTCGGGAAGCCCGCGAAGTCGAGCCGTTCGGACTCCGTCGGCTCGCGGTCGACGGGCGGCGGATTGGGATGAATCCAGTCTGGTGAGGAAGCAGTATCGATCAGGTAAGCCTCGTCCGGGATGGACGGCTGGGAGTGATCCGGTAGCTGACAGTAACCGGCCGCCGCCTGCGTCGCGTCAGGCGGCGCGGGCAGTCCCACGGCCACCGACAAGGCCACGACCACGGATCTTGGCACCCACACCGGCTCGCTCCCCGCGTGTCTCCCGAACTGACCGAACCGTTCGGACTCTAGATGATCCACGCTCCGTAACACCGGATTCACCTGCGGGAAGTCGCGGGTTCACGGCTGCCGGCGATCTGGCGGCGCGTGATCCATGCCGGTTTTGTTAAGTACCAGTTGACAGGAAACCCCTCTCTGACGACGATCGGGACGGCACTATTAAGTGTCAATTTACGTAGGTCGTGGGTCGGGAGGTGGCCCCCAGATGAGCATCGAGCCGAGGGCGAGAGTGGCCCCAGAGCGAGTGCTGCCAGGCCCGGTGCCCCTTGCGCCGGAGACAGCCGCCCAGCAACGGGTGGTTCAGCGGATCTGCGCCAGAGTGGCGCCCGCCGGCGTGGACGTCGGCGTAGACGAAGTACCCCCGGGCGGCCTGCAGGTGTGGATCGACACCCCGGTGCCGGTGGCCGCGCAGGAATCCTGGGTGCTCTACCACCGCATGGCGCGCGAGGTCGCGCTCGTCGGCTGGCACTGCGAGGCCGACGCCGACCGGCTGCTGGTCCTCGGGTGGAGCGCCGCCTGCCTGCACAACCGCGTACGCCTGCTCCAGAGCGGACTGCGCAGGCTGACCGACTTCGAGTCGACCGCGCAGCGGGCCGTGCAGCTCGAAGGCCGGCGCCCGGACGAGCCCGCCACGGAGATCGTCGCCGCCGTGAACGCCGCGATCGAACGGCGGCTGCGCTGGCCCGAGCGGCTGGCCGAGCTCGACGGGTTCGAGCGCAGCTCGGGACTGTCCCACCTGCAGCTGCTCCTCGCCCAGGTCATCGGGCTGGAGGCGAAGGTCTCGGCCGCCTGCGCGGAGCACCTCGTCATGGCGCGGGTGCTCGCGCGGGCCGTCTGCGAGCAGTACGCCCGCCACTCGAACCTGTCGCGCGCCCAGCGCGACGTGCTGCTGGAGTCGCGCCGATGGGTGCACGCCAGCTCCATGATCCGAGGCTCGGCCGGCGCCCGGCCGAGCACCGGTGGCACCGCCGGCCGTCCCCACATGGGGCTGGCGGAGCGCCGCATCGCCGCGAGCGTCATCAACCACGGCGTGCCGCGGGCGACCCCCGCGGCCGTCACTCCGGTGGTCGACCACCTCGACCACAGGGAGGGCGCACGCTGACCCAGATCCGCTCAACGGCGAGCGGTCGCCCGGAAAAACCCCATCGAGTCCGGTAGGAGAGCTCCCGTCATGCGAACCCCCCCGCACCTGCCCGCCAGAACCATCCGCGACACCCGGGACACCGACACCGTCCGGCCCCGCCGGCACCCCTACGGACTGCACGAGGTCCCCGTGCAGTCGGCGCCGCTCGGAACCCTCGACCTCGCTGACCCGGCCGCCGAGCCCGACGAGTACGTCGAGCAGCGGCTGCTCGGCATCAGGGAGATGTCCAACCAGGCCATCGGCTCCATCGACGACCTGCTCCAGCACACCGCGTGAGCCGAAAGAGGAGAGTCATGCAGGACCTTGAGCGACTGGAGCTGAAGTCGCACGACGTCGGGGGTCACCAACCGCGTTCCGTGGCGGGCGTCGACGCGCCGCGCAGCCTCGACGAGGTACGCGCGCTCGTACGGCAGTCCATGAGGACCGGCCGCCGCCTCTACCCGATCAGCACCGGCAGGAACTGGGGCATGGGCTCGGCCGTACCGGTCACCGACGACAACCTGGTCGTCAACCTGAGCGGCATGAACCGCATCCGCAGCCTCGACCTGGAGGCCGGCTACGCGGTCATCGAGCCCGGGGTGACCCAGGCCCAGCTCGCCGCGGTGCTGCACGACACCCCCTGGATGCTGAACGTCACCAACTCCTGCGCCGACACCTCCGTCGTCGGCAACGCCCTGGACCGCGGCGACGGCACCTTCCGCTCCCGGGTGCACGACGTGGCCGGGCTGGAGGCCGTGCTGGCCGACGGCAGCGTGGTCACCACCGGCGGGCTGGACCCGGCGGGGCGCTACCACGGCCGGGTCGCGGGGCCCGACCTGACGTCCGCCTTCGTCCAGCACAACCTGGGCATCGTCACCGCCATGGCCGTCGCCCTCGTGCCGCGTCCGCAGACCGTCGGCCTCGTTTACGGCCGCATGCCGCGCGACCAGGTCGGCGTCGCGCTCGACGCGATGGCCGGGTTCCTGCGCCGCGGCAACCCCGCCGACGGGATGCTGCGCGTGCGCGAGCTGGCGCTCGTCCCGAGCCACGGCGACTGGTTCCTGCCCAAGGGCGTCGACCCCGGCCTGTTCACCGTCATGGGGCCGCTGCTCGGCAGCGACGCCACCGTGGAGCTGGCCGAGGAGCTGCTGCGCAAGGCGCTCATCGAGGTCGAGGGCGCCGAGGCGCTGCGCGTGGTCGACGCGGCCGAGGTGGGCCCCGACGACCCGCTCTACCCGAGGGCGCTCATGTCCCAGGGCATCCCCACCTGCCTGGGCGTGCGCAACGCCCTCCGCGTCAGCTCCTGCGACCAGATCGACGCGGGTGAGACCGGCTTCCTGGCGCTGATGCCGCTGATGCCGACCCACGCCCGCAGGACCGAACACATCCTGGCCGCCCTCCAGACGGCCGTGGACGCGCACACCACCGCGCTCATGGTCGAGTGGAACCTCGTCAGCCGGCACATGGCCAACGGCGTCATCCAGATCTTCTTCGAGCGGGGCGTGCCGGACGCCTCCTACCGCGCCCACCAGCTCCGCAACGACGGCAACTGCCTGCTGCGCGGCCACGGGTGCGCCATCTACCGCTCCGACATCGACCACGCGGCGGCCGACGTGTGGTCGGAGACCAGCACCGCCAGCCTGGGCATGCTCCACCGGCTCAAGACCGCCCTCGACCCGGACGGCATGCTCTCGCCCGGCCGCTACGGCGCATAACCGAACGACCCACCTCCGCCGGTCGCACAACCGGAGTGTGCCGGTCGGCGGAGACCACTCATAGCTTGGAGGTGACCACGTGCGTTCGTCACCAGCGCGGGGGACGAGCACCATCGACCGTCGTCACGCCGTGATGCTGCGGCTGGTCGGTGCGGGTGTCATGTTGACGGTGATGGCCGACACCACGGCCACCACCCTGGCAGTCGGAGTCCTGCGGTACACACCCGCCGGGGCCGGCATGCCGCTGGGCGACCTGGTCTGGCTGACCAGCGCGGCGTTCATCCCGATCGCGGCGCTGCTGGCCAGCGCGGGCCGCTGGGCGGACCTGTTCGGCCGCCGGCGGGTCCTGGCCGTCGGGCTCGTGGTGTTCGTCCTGGGCGGTGTCGCCACCGTCCTGGTGGACTCCTGGTCGTACGTCCTGGCGGCACGGGCCGTCCAGGGCGCCGGCGCCGCGGCGATGATCCCGGCCAGCCTCGGGCTGCTGCTCGGAGAGCTGCCGGAGTCGCAGCGGCGCGGTGCGATCGCTCTGTGGAGCTCCGCCTCCGGGCTGGGCTGCCTGCTCATGCAGGCGGGCGGCGGCTGGCTGGTCGTCTCCGTCGGCTGGCGGGCCCTGTTCGTTCCCGACGTCGTCATCGGCGTCGCGCTCCTGATCGCCTGCGCCGCGCTTCCGCCGGGTAAGCGCGCCGGCGCCAGGGGCCTGCCGGACGTCCTCGGCGCGTGGCTGCTCGCCGCGGGCATCGCGGTCATCGTGCTGGCCATCTCCAAGGCGATGGCCTGGGGCATGGACGTGGTGTGGCTGGCGCTGGCCGCGCTGGCCCTGCTGGGCGGCGCGTTCGCGCAGGCCAAGCACCACCGCCTGCCCGCGATCGACCTGGCCCTGTGGCGGCGTCCCAGGTTCGTCTGGGGCTGGCTCGCGACCTGGGGCTTCGGCGCTCTGTCGTACGGGCTGCTGACCGTGCAGCCGCTCTACCTGCTCCACCTGGGCTACCCCATGCTCGAGGTGGCCATGTGGCTGACACCCACGTCGGTGGCGGTCGTCGTGACGAGCTTCCTGGCCGGGCGGATCGTCAAGCGGGTCGGCGCGTACGGGCTGATCTACGCCGGCTCGCTGCTGTGCGGCGGCGCCTGCGTGCTCGTGCTGACGCAGGCCGGGCCCACCGTGTGGGGCCTGATCGCCAGCGTCGTGGTCGGCATCGGCGTCGGCGCGCTCGCGCCGGGCACCTCCGTCGCCACCACCCTGGCCGCCCGTCCCCACCAGTACGCCTCCGCCGTCGGCGCGGCCACCATGGCGCGCATGGTCGGCGGGGCCGTCGGCGTCGCGGTCGTGTCGGTCGTCATCGACCACCCGTTCATGACCGGTCCCTTCGCGGGGCTGGCCGGCGCGCTCGCGCTGTGCGTGGCCATCTCCGTGCTGATCGGCGCACTGGCCCTCACCAAGATCACCCGGCTGCGGACCGACCCCGGCGACGTCATGATCAAGGTTCCGCGCCGGATGCTGCTGGAGCTGCGCATGACTCTCGCCACCGTGGCGGCGGAGGCCGACGCGTTGCTGCCTGCCGAGACCCGCACACCCCCCACGGACCACATCCCGCGGCCGCGGGCGGCCGAGCCAGGCCCGCTCGCCGGTTCCCGCGGGAACCCGAACTAGTTCAACCATTCGAAAGGGCTCTCGTCATGGCAACCACATCGTGCGACGTAGCGATCGTCGGCGCCGGGCTCGGCGGCTGCTTCCTCGCCTTGCTGCTGGGTCGCCGCGGACAGCGCGTCGTCGTCATCGAGCAGGGACCGTCGATCCCCAGTGCCGGCGCGGACTTCCTCAAGCCCCCCGGGCTCCGGGTGCTGGCCCGGCACGGGCTGGCCGACCTCGTCGGGCGCCATGGCCTCAGGCGCGACACCGTCCGCTACTACCACGACGGCGACCCCATCCAGGAGTGCCGCTTCCCGGAGGGAGGCTTCCTCGTCCGCCCCTACCGGGAGCTGGTCGAGCTCATCTACACGAGCTGCGTCATGGAGGGCGTCGAGTTCTGGTTCGACGCCGGCATCGACGAGATCGCGGTCGGCGACGGGCGCGTGGAGGAGCTGACGCTCTCCAACGGGCGCAGGCTGCGGGCCGGCGTCGTGATCGGCGCCGACGGCACCAGGTCGGCCGTACGGCAGGCGCTCGACATCGAGCAGCGCACGCTGCCGTACGACCGGCTGCTGATGCGGGTGGCCACCGTCCCGCTGACCGCCAGCGTCGCCCAGCTCAACCGGCTGTACTTCAGCTCGGAAGGCTGGTTCGCCTACCTCTATCCGATCAACCGGGACCAGGCCAGGGTGTTCGTCGGCCTGCCCCCCGAGGACGACAAGGAGATCTTCCAGGACGGCATCCCCGCGCTGCTCGACGAGCTGAAGAAGTTCGTCACCGACAGCTCGGACGCCTTCAACGTCCTGCAGCCCGCGACCTGGCAGCCGATCAAGGTCTCCTCGATGCGGGTGGCGGAGTACCACAAGGGCAACGCGGCGCTGCTGGGCTCGGCCGCGTTCGCCTGCCACCCCATGACCGGGATGGGCATGAGCTACACGCTGCACGACGCCGAGCTCCTGGCCGACGTCATCTGCGCGGCCGGCGGCGACGCGGACCTGCTGGAGCGGCTGCTGTCCGCCCGCTACGAGCCCCGCAGGGAAGCCCACAGGCAGCTGATCGACTACGGGGACGCCCTGGCCTCGACCTTCCACGACCGGGGCGCCTACCTCGCGGCCTTCCGGCCGGAGCTGCACATCTACGGCGACGCCGCGGCCCTGCAGCCGATCTGAGCCGGTGTCCCCGCCGCCCGCCATTCCCCATCAGGTGAGGTCGTCCAGTGCCACGCTGAGTGCGATGGACCGGCCCTGTCCCCAGGCGGCGGGGGCGCCCATCGGGCGCCCCCGATGGTAGGGCGTGCCCTACCAAGAGAACGGGTGATAGCGGGGGTCCGCCGGACCGCCGTCTCTCGCGATGCTGATGAGTGATCGCATACGACTCGTCAGCATCGGAGAGAAATGTGGGGACTGTGAGGACCGCCGCCGTTCAGCGCGGCAGCGACTTCGCGAGGCTGTCACGCCGCATCGCCGAGGCGGGGCTGCTGGACAAGCGGCCAGGCTACTACGTGGCCAGGATCGGGCTGGTAGCCGGCCTGTTCGCCGGAAGCTGGGCGCTGTTCGCCCTGGTCGGGGACTCCTGGTGGCAGCTCCCGGTCGCGGTGCTGCTGGCCGTGGCCTTCGCGCAGGTGACGCTCCTGGCCCACGATCTGGCGCACGGGCAGATCTCCCGGTCGCGGCGCACCAGCAGGATCGCCGGGCTGCTGGTGGGCAACCTGGCCGTCGGGCTCAGCTACGGCTGGTGGATGGACAAGCACACGCGTCACCACGCCAACCCCAACCACGAGGAGCACGACCCCGACGTCGCGCCCGACATCCTGATCTGGTCGCAGAAGCAGGCCGAGGAGGCGCGCGGGCTGCCCCGGTTCATCGGGCGCTGGCAGGCGTTCCTGTTCTTCCCGCTGCTCACCCTCGAAGGCCTGAACCTGAAGCTGTCGAGCTTCCGCGCGCTGCGCCGCCCCTCCCTCAAGAGCAGAAGGCTCGAAGGGGCGCTGCTGAGCGCGCACGTGCTCGCCTACCTGGGGGCGGTCTTCCTGGTGCTGCCCTTCGGCATGGCGCTGCTGTTCGTGGTCGTGCACCAGGCCTGCTACGGCGTCTACCTCGGCTGCACGTTCGCGCCCAACCACAAGGGCATGCCGGTCCTGACCGCCGAGGACGAGCTGGACTTCCTCCGCCGCCAGGTCCTGACCTCCCGCAACGTACGCGGCGGGCGCCTGGTCAACGCCGCGCTCGGCGGCCTGAACTACCAGATCGAGCACCACCTGTTCCCCAGCATGCCGACCGCGAACCTGCGCAGGGCGCAGCCCATCGTCCGCGAGTACTGCGAGCAGTTGGGCGTCGACTACGTCGAATGCGGCCTGTTCGCGTCGTGGGGCCAGGCAATGCGGCACTTGCACGAGGCCGGACGCCCGCTCCGCGCGGCGGCATCGAGGGCGACCGAGCCCGCCGCTGCGGAGCAGAGGCCATAAGCAGGTGTTGGTAGGGTTTAGTCGCAAATAGGCGGATCTGAACGGGTGGGGATAGGTGGAGGTCGAACAGACAGCGCTGCCGGGAATCGGGCTACGGCATGACTTCACCACCCGTAAAGGGCAGCGGGTCGGCGTCGTGTCCCATCGCACCGGCCGCCGGGACCTGGTGATCTACGACGCGGACGACCCCGACGCCGTCTGCCACGTGGTCAAGCTCAACGACGAGGAGGCCGACGCCCTGGCCGAGCTCCTCGGCGCCCCGCGCATCGTGCAGCGGCTCAACCAGCTGCACGAGCAGGTCGAGGGCCTGGTCAGCGTGCAGATGCCCGTCCCGGACGGCTCCCCCTACGCCGGGCGTCCCATGGGCGACGCCCGCGTGCGGACCCGTACCAGCGCCTCCATCGTGGCAGTCGTGCGCAGCGGGCGGGTCTTCGCCAGCCCCGG
The DNA here is from genome assembly GCF_014873145.1 of Nonomuraea angiospora. NCBI lineage: Bacteria > Bacillati > Actinomycetota > Actinomycetes > Streptosporangiales > Streptosporangiaceae > Nonomuraea > Nonomuraea angiospora. The sequence goes on from NZ_JADBEK010000001.1 coordinate 12,971,211, forward strand.
CCCCGACTTCGTGTTCGCCGCGGGCGACGTCGTGGTCGTCGTGGGCAGCGAGGACACCACCGCCGAGGTGGCCGGCATCCTGGCGGACGGGTAGGACCGCGGGTGCATCACACCGCGATCCTCTTTCTCGAGTTCGGTGCCATTGTCCTCGCCCTGGGAATCCTGGGCGCCCTCGCGCTGCGCGTGGGCATCTCTCCCATCCCGCTCTACCTGATCGCCGGCCTGGCGTTCGGTACCGGCGGGGTGCTGCCGCTGGCGACCAGCGACGACTTCGTCGGCGTCGGCGCGGAGCTGGGCGTCGTCCTGCTGCTGCTGACGCTCGGCCTGGAGTACAACGCCGACGAACTGGTCACCAGCCTGACCGGCAACATCCGCGCGGGCATCGTCGACCTGGTGCTGAACGCCGCCCCCGGCGCGATCTGCGCGCTGCTGCTGGGCTGGGGCCCGGTCGCGGCCGTGGCCATGGCCGGCGTCACGTACGCCACCTCCTCCGGCATCACCGCCAAGGTGCTGTCCGACCTGGGGTGGATCGGTAACCGGGAGACGCCGACGGTGCTGTCGCTGCTGGTCTTCGAAGACCTGACGATGGCCGTCTACCTGCCGATCCTGACGACCATCCTGGCCGGGCTGAGCCTGGCCAGCGGGGCGGTCGCCGTCGGCGTTGCTCTGCTGACCGTGAGCGCGGTGCTGGTCGTGGCGCTCAAGTTCGGGCGCTTCATCGAGTCGTTCGTGTCCAGCCCCAACAACGAGGTGCTGCTGCTCAAGGTGGTCGGGCTCGCCCTGCTCGTGGCCGGGCTCGCCCAGCAGCTGAACGTGTCGGCGGCGGTCGGCGCGTTCCTGGTCGGCATCGCGCTGTCCGGCGAACTCGCCGAGGACGCGCAGGCGCTGCTGGCGCCGCTGCGCGACCTGTTCGCGGCGGTGTTCTTCGTCTTCTTCGGTCTCCAGACCGATCCGGCGAAGATCCTGCCGGTGGCGGGGCTGGCCGCGCTGCTCGCGGTGGTCAGCATGGTCACCAAGCTGCTGACCGGCGCGTACGCGGCCAGGCGGGCGGGCATCGGCAAGGCCGGCCAGGCGCGGGCGGGCATCGCGCTCATCCCGCGCGGTGAGTTCAACATCGTCATCGCGGGCCTGGCGGTGGGCGCGGGCGCCCATCCCGACCTGGGCGCGCTGGCGGCGGCGTACGTCCTCATCCTGGCGGCCTTCGGGCCCCTGGCGGCCAAGCTCGTGCAACCGCTCATCACCTCCATCGCCAAGCGGTCCTGATCCGCTAGTTTGTTCGCATGACCCAGCCCACCGAGAAGACGATCTGGTCCACCGACTGGGACAGCGTGGAGATCTCCGGCGAGAGCCATCGCCGGGTGCTGTTCCAGGACGTGGACATGACCGAGCTGGTCGACCACGGCTCCTCCTTCGAGGAGTGCCACTTCAGCAACGTGCGCTTCAACGTGTCGGTCCACGACGACGCCCGCTTCGTCAACTGCGCGTTCACGCGCTGCTCGTTCTTCGACGCGACGTTCGACGGGTGCAAGCTGACCGGCAGCGTGTTCGACGGGTGCACGTACGGGCTGCTCAAGGTCGAGGGCGGCGACTGGTCCTACGCCGGCCTGGCCGGCGCCGACCTGCGGGGCAGCGTCTTCCGCGGCACCCGGCTGCGCGAGGCCGACCTGTCGGGCGCCCGGCTGGAGGGCGCCCAGCTGCTGCGGGCCGACCTGTCGGGGGCGTCGCTGCGCGGCGCCGACCTGACGCGGTGTGATTTGCGCGGCAGCGACTTGAGCACGCTCGACCCGCTCACCGTCACGCTCAAGAACGCGATCATCGACCCCTTCCAGGCGACGGTCGTGGCCGGCGCCCTGGGGCTCGACGTGCGCGAGTAGTCGGCCCCCGCGATCGGCTGCGGATCCCGGGCGGACGGCCCCAGTATGTCCGTGTGAAAATCACCGATCTCCTCCCGGCCGAGCGGGCCGTGGCCGAAGCCCTGCCCCACGGCGGGCAGGTCGACCTGCGCTCGGGCGACCTCGACCCGGCGGTGCGCGCGCAGGCCCTGGCCGAGGTGCTCCTCGGCGAGCACCACGGGCCCAAGCCCGCCCTGCGCCTCATCGGCGCCCGGATCACCGGCCTGCTCCACCTGGCCTTCGCCGAGATCGGCTTCCCGATCACCCTTGAGCAGTGCGCCTTCGACGAGGCGCCCGACCTGTACCAGGCGCGCACCCGGTTCCTCAGCCTGAGCGGCTCCACGCTGCCCGGCCTGATCGCCTCCAACATCCAGGTGGACGGCAACCTGCGCCTGGCCGGCTGCCACGTCACCGGCGAGCTGCGCCTGTCCGGCGCGCGCGTCAGCGGCAACCTCAACCTCAACCGCGCCCACCTGGACAACCCGGGCGGGACCGTCGTCAACGGCGAGCACCTCGACATCGGGGGCAACCTGGCGGCCCAGGACGGCTTCAGCAGCCACGGCGAGATCTTCTTCACGGCGGCGCGGATCGGCGCCGCCGTCAACCTCGACGACGCCCGCCTGCACGCGCCCGGCGGCATGGCCTTCGGCGCGTCCAACCTGACCGCCCAGGCGGGCCTGTTCGCGCGGGGGGTGACCGCCGACGGGGAGATCTCCGTGCGCTTCGCCCGCGTCGGCGGGCCGATCACGCTGCGCGGCTCGCGCCTGCGCAACCCGGGCGGCCTCGCCGTGCGCGGGGGCGGGCTCAACGCCGAGGGCGGCCTGTCCCTGTCCCTGGTCGAGGCCGAGGGCCAGGTACGCCTGGAGAGCGCCGCCGTCGCCCGTTCGCTCAACCTCGACGGCGCCACCCTCCGCAACCCGGGCGGCGTGGCCCTGTTCGGAGACGGCCTCACGGTGGACGGCGCCCTGCACGCCCGCGAGGGGATGAGCGTGGAGGGCGAGATCAGCCTGCTCGACGCCTCCGTCACCGGCCCCGCCCACTTCGAGGGCGCCCGGCTGGCCAACCCCGGCGGCTCGGCCCTGACCGCCAACGGCATCACGGTCGGCAAGGTCCTCAACCTCTGCGCCGGCTTCTCGGCGCAGGGCCGGGTCCGGCTGACCAACGCCCAGGTCGGCAGCCGCCTGTGCTTCGACGACGCCACGCTGGAGGCCCCCGGCCAGGTGGCGCTCAAATGCTGGCGGGTGGAGGCGCGCGAGCTGGCCCTGCGCACCGCCGTCCCCGTCCGGGGCACGGTGGAGCTGCGCCACGCGCGCATCGGCGTCCTGCGCGACGACCCCGGCGTCTGGCCGGACGCGATGCGCATGGACGGGCTCGCGTACGAGGTGCTCGACCCCATGCTGCCCGCCGCCGGACGGCTCGGCTGGCTGAGCAGGGATCCCGAGGGCTACCTGCCGCACGCGTACGAGCAGCTCGCCGCCATGTACCGGCGGCTGGGCCGCGACGCCGACGCCCGCGACACGCTCCTGGCCGGCCAGCAGCGGCGGCGCGCCACCCTCCCGTGGTACGCCGGGCTCTGGGGCCACCTCCAGGACGTCACCGTCGGGTACGGCTTCCGCCCCTTACGCGCGGCCGCCTGGCTGCTGGCGCTCCTGGCCGTGGGCACGACCGTGTTCGGCCTGGCCGCGCCGCCGCCGCTGAAGGCGGGGGAGGCGCCGCCGTTCCACCCGCTCGTCTACACGCTGGACCTGCTGCTGCCGATCGTCGACTTCGGGCAGGAGAAGGCGTTCAACCCGCTCGGCGGGACGCAGTGGCTCGCGTACGGGCTGATCGCCGCCGGCTGGGTGCTGGCCACCACGATCGCCGCGGGCCTGACCAGGTCGCTGCGCCGCGCGTAGCGGCGCTCAGCCGCTGACGGCGCGCAGGGCGCCCGGGAGGCGGCCGGTCAGGCGGTCGAGCGCGGCCGAGGTGGCGGCGTCGGCCGGCAGGTAGACGACCACCCGCTGGTCGTCGTAGGAGAGCTCCAGCTGCTCGCGCTGGAGCCGCAGCTCCCCGGCCACCGGATGCGCCAGCCGTTGCACGGGGGCCGGCGCCAGCGGGACGGGCGGCCGGGCCAGTCGCCCGCTGAACGCCTCGCCCGCCGCGAACGACAGCTCCGCGACCAGCTCCTCCGTGAACGGGTCGGCCTTGGTGGCCGCCAGCTTGAGCGCGGCCGCGTGCTCGTCGGCCACGCGGTCCCAGTCGGGGTAGGCGGCCCTGGCCCGCGCGTCGGCGAACACGTACCTGACCAGGTTGGGCGGATCGCCGTCGAGCAGCCCCACCGGGCCGTACAGCCGCTCGAACCCCGAGGTGCGGGCGAGCACCTCGCTCACCCGGTTGAGCAGCACGGCAGGCGCGGGCTCGAGCCGGTCGAGCACCGCTCGCACCGTCGGGCGCACCCTGCGGGCCGGAGCCTGGGCCGCGCCCGGGCACAGCCGCACGTCGCCGCTGGCCACCTTGGCCAGCTGACGCACGTGGACGCGCTCCTCCTGCGTCAGCCGCAGCGCCTCGGCCAGCGTGATGAGCACCTGCGTGGACGGGTTGCGGTCGCGGCCCTGCTCCAGCCTGGTCAGGTATTCGACGCTCAGGCCCGCCAGAGTGGCCAGCTCGGACCTGCGCAGCCCCGGCGTGCGCCGCCGCGGGCCGCCGGGCAGCCCGACGTCCTCGGGCTTGACGGCCTCCCGGCGGGAGCGCAGGAACGCCCCCAGTTCGTTGTCACCCACGGTCCACGAGTCTAGGCCCGCAGCCCGGCCCGTATCGTGGCCCCGCGAGGGCCAGTCTCAGCCCGGCCTCCCTCGCCTGCCCGGCGTCCACGAGCCTGTGACGCATGGAGAACATGACATTGGCAGTGATCACCGGCAGCGTTCGCGAAGGGCGGTTCGGCCCCAGGATCACCGAGTGGCTCACGGAGCGGGCGCGCACGCACGGGCTGTTCGACCTCGACGTGATCGACCTGGCGCTGACGCCGCTGCCCGCGGTGATGCCCGCCACCCCCGAGGAACTGGCCGACGTGGAGTCCCGCCCGGCGGCGCTCAGGCGGCTGGCCGCGCGGCTGGCGGCGGCGGACGCGTTCGCGGTGGTGACGCCGGAGTACAACCACAGTTTCCCGGCCTCGCTCAAGAGCGCCATCGACTGGCACTTCACGGCCTGGATGGCCAAGCCGGTCGCGCTCGTCTCCTACGGCGGGTTCGGCGGCGGGGTGCGGGCGGCCGAGCACCTGCGGCCGGTCTTCGCCGAGGTGCACGCCGTGACGATCCGCAACACGATCAGCTTCGACCAGCACTGGAGCCGGTTCGGCCCCGACGGCGAGCTGCTGGACCCGGAGGGGCCCGACGTCGCCGCCAAGGCGCTGCTCGATCAGCTCGGCTGGTGGAGCAGGGTGCTGCGGGACGCCCGCCGGACCACCCCCTACGTGGCCTGAGGCCCTAACACAGGGCCATCGCGGTCTGCCACACGCCGGGCAGCGCCGCCAGGACCAGGTCCCCCTTGCGGCGCCGGTCCCGGCGCGTCTCCGCCCCCAGGTCGGCCAGCAGCTCGCGGAAGCCGTCCTCGTACCCGTGCTCGCCCGCCGCGGCCCGCTTGGCCAGGCAGCGGGCGTAGGTGGCCACCAGCCAGAAGACCGCCTCCCGGTGCAGGCCGCGCCGGATGAGCTCGCGGGTGCCGTCGATGGCGATGGGCCGCGCCGGCGGGGTGATGTCCGAGTCGAACGGGTAGGAGGGGACGCGGACGGCCGCCGCGGCGTCGAACACCTTCTCCAGCACGGCCAGGTGCCGCTCGACCCGGGCCGCGCTCAGGTGGGCGGCGCCCAGGAGTTCGAGCAGGCTCTCGTGGAAGTCCAGCCGGCCGTGCTCGGCGAGCAGCTCGCGCACAGCCACGTAGCGGCGCCGGATCGTGGGGTTGCGCAGCGCCGCCACCAGCAGCACGTGGGTGGTCACCCCGGTGCCGAACAGCCACGAGTTGACCTGGTCGGGCAGGGGCGCCCGCTCGTCGATGCCGTTGATGAACCCGCGCACCCGGTCCATGGCGTTGGTGCACCGGGCCAGGATCCACGGCCGCTCGGCGAAGTCGCGCGAGACCACCCGCTGGATCTCGGTCAGCCGCCCGGACGGGTCGGCCAGCACGCAGGGCAGGTGGAAGCTGCCGGCCAGGTGGTAGTCGCTCAGCACCTCGTGCGTGGAGCCCACCTCGGAGACGGAGGAGACCTCCAGCAGGACCCCGCGGTAGGCGAACTTGCCCAGCCGGGCGGGCTGGTCCGCGATCACGACGACGTCCACGTCCGAGGTCGCGGCCAGCTCGGCGGCCGGGTCGGCCCACAGGGCCGACCCGGTCAGGAAGGCCCCGTCGAAGCCCGGCAGCGCGGCGCCTTCCTCCAGCACCCACTGCCGAGCGATCTGTCTGGCTTCCTCAATCCGCATCAACTTCCTCCCGATCTGGGCCGCGGCGCGCGGTCCGGATCAGAACGAACGCGCCCAGCACGACAAGCACCGCCAGCCCGCCCCAGATCCAGCCGGGAACCCCCGCGGAGGCCGCGGGCCGCTCGCCGGCCGCCGCGGCGGACCCGACCGCCTGGGGCGGCGTGCTCGCCGTCGGCCCCCCGCCGATGGACGAGGGCGAAGCCGATGGAGAAGGTGATCCTTTCACGCTGAAGGGGATTTCGCCCTCAATGGGATGCCCGTCGGACGAAACGACCCGCCAGGCGATGACGTACGGGCCCGGCGGGAGCGGCTGCGGGACGTCGGTGAGCACTTTCGGCCCGTCGAGCACCGGCTTGCCGAGCAGGACCTCCTTGCCCGCCGCGTCGTGCAGCACGACGAACGGGAACTTCACGCTCGCGCTGTATTCGAGCTCGATCTCGTCGACCGAGCCGACCTGGGAGTTCTTGGCAGGCGAGCTGCTCTTGAGCGCGTCGTGCGCGAACGCCGGCGACGCCGGGAATATCAGGATGAGGGCGCACGCGAGCGCCGCCCCGATGATGTGCCGTGGCAGGAACGCCATGATGGGTCTCCAGAACGATCTCCCGGACGCGCGCGCGGCGCCGTCCGGACACAGGCAAGGGTACGCGCCCCGCCGGGCGCGCCAAGGGACTTGTGGGTCAGCCGAAGCGCCCGGGCCCGTGGGGTGGGCCTCGCCTGAGGATCGCGCCGGAAACGGTCCTTCCCGCGTACGCGGTCAGGTAGGGGGTGACCGGCCGCCACGAGGGCCGGCCGGCCTCGACCGGGACGGCGGCGGGCAGCGCGACGATCGGCCGCGGCGCGCCGTACAGGCGGATCATGAGCCACAGCGCGCGCTCGCCCCGGTGCAGCCACCAGGCCGTCAGCGCCGCCATCGTGAGATGGACCAGCGCCATGCCGGGCGCGGGATGCCCGTGCGCCGGACCGGCGTCGGCGGCGGGCGTGAGCCGCTCGAAGAGCTGGTGCATCAGCATCTGGGTGCTCACGGTCGCCACCAGCACCGCCGCGGGGCCGCGTTCGCGCCCGTCGACCAGGTACGCCAGCCCGAGCGCGGCCAGCACCCCGGCCAGATAGACCTGGAACGGCACCGGGCCGCCGCCCGCCAGCGCGTGCCCGCCCGCCGACACCGCGCCGCAGACCGTCGCGAACACGACGGCCCGCACAAGGCGCAGCACTGACGACGCGGAGGACACAGCCGATATTCTCCTGGAAGGTCGGGAGAAATTCTCAGATTTCCATCGGGAATTACCCATTTGGCCGGTCCGGGCGGCCCCGCGATCGGCGTCGTAGCAGGTCATCCAGCTCTTGTCCGACGCTTCGGGACAAGGGCCCCGCGACGCCGGAACAGCGCGATGTGCGTTTGTGAAAGAGACGGCCTGCTATTGACACTTTTTCACCGGCGCTTTCCCAGCATGGGATATTCGCCTGCGGCGTGGCGTTGAAGAGCGCCTCGCCGCAACTGTAACCATCGTACCGATCTTGTCGGCCCGCTCGGCGGGCGGCACAGCCGGACCCTGGCCTGACGCATCCCGAAAGGTACGGTACATGTCCACTCCCAATTCACGGACAATTGCCCCAGCCAATTCCACCCGGACCAAGGCGCGTCACGCGATGAGATGGGCGATGAGCGGCTCACTTTCGATGGCCCTGGTCGCCGCCCTGGTGCCGGCGGCGAGAGCGCAAGACGATCCCGAGAGCATCGAGCGCACCGCCGAATCCGGCGAAGCCGCCGGCACCGCCGAAACCGCCCCCGCCGCCACCACCCCCGGAACCGCCGACAACCTCGACCGCCGTCGCCGCCACCGCCGCTTCCCTCTCATCCACGGTGACAGATGCAGCCCGCACCTGTTCTTCAAGGTGCACACGCTCTCTCCGCGGAACTTCTTCCTGCCCCGCACCAACTACGTGGACGGCCCCGGCGGCACGGTCACGGCGTCGGTCACCCGGGAGCACGAGGTCCGCGCGTTCCTGGAGACCGAGAACGAGCGGGCGTTCGACATCGAGACCGAGCGGCCGGAGGGCGTCAACGCCGCCAACCTGGTCCGCCAGCTCCGCCACTTCCGCCGGATGGGCCTTCCGCACCTCGAAGAGCGTCACATGGTCTTCACCGGCCACGAATACAGCCGGGAGATCACCAAGGGGATGTACGGCCATCTGTGGTACCGGGTCTTCGGCTACCGCGTCGGCTGGTCGGCCTGGCGGGTGATGGGCACGTGCCGCGACGTCAGGGTCGCCAGCGGATACGCCAACATCCCCGCCAGGGTCGAGGGCTGGCGCTACTGGGAGACCAAGTACCCGACCTTCAAGCACCGCCGCCTGCCCTGGAAGCCGTGAGCGTACGGCGCCGTTGGCCACGGGCGCGGGCCGTGGGACACTGCTCATGGCGCCGGGCAGGCGTGCGCCCCGTGCGGGCCGGGAGACCGCGGACAGAGGCAGACATGGCGACTCCCCCTTCGATCCGGGTGGTTCTCGTGGAGGACCACGCCATGGTCGCCGAGGCCATCGGGCTGGCGCTGGAGCGGGTGCCCGACATCGAGGTGGTGGCCCAGACCGGCAGCGTCGCCGGGGCGGTGGCCGAGACCGGCAGGTTCCAGCCGGACGTCGTCGTGCTCGACCGGCGGCTGCCCGACGGCGACGGGATCGCGGCCATCGGGCGGCTGGCGGCGGCGGCGCCCAGGGCGCGGGTGCTGGTGCTGACCGGCGAGGCGACCGTTTCCGTGGCGGCCCGGGCGGTGGCGGCCGGTGGCGCCGGGCTGGTGGTGAAGTCGTCCCGGCTGGGGGAGCTGGAATCGGCGGTGCGGGAGGTGGCGGCCGGCGGGGTGGTGTTCGCGCCCGGGCTGCTGCCCGGGGTGCTGGACCGGCTGACCGGTCGCGCGGGGCGCGTGGGGTCCGCGCTGACGGGTCGCGAGCGGGAGACGCTGCTGCTCCTGGCCGAGGGCATGGGCGCGCGCGAGATCGGCGAACGGCTCGGCGTGGCCCGCAACACGGCGCGCAACCACGTGCAGCACGTGCTGGAGAAGTTGGGCGCGAGGTCCAAGCTGGAGGCGGTCGCGCTGGCGCGCAGGGAAGGGCTGCTCGACTGACGCATTTGCACCATCTCGCGTCCCACAGGTGTACCAGGCGCCTTGGGGCGGATGCGTCTCGTGATCGGATAATGGCTCCCCGAAAGTAGAGGGGTGGTCAGCGAGAAGACCGGGCAGTACCAGGTGGACACGCCTCTGCCGAAGGAGATGGACAGCATCACGGCGGCGCGCCGGATCGTGCGCCGGGCCCTGGCCGAGTGCGGCTACCGGGGCCACCACGAGGACGTCCTGCTCGTGGTGTCGGAGCTGGTGACGAACGCGCTCGTGCACGGCGAGGGCCCGCCGTCCCTGAGGATGCGGGGCAGCGCGGTACGGGTGCGGATCGAGGTGGGCGACGCGGGGGAGCGGCTGCCCGAGCCGCGCGAGCCCGGTCCGTCGAACGGCTGGGGGCTGCACGTCGTCCGGCTCCTGTCCATCGGCTGGGGGATCACGCCCGCCGACGGAGAGGAGGGCGGAAAGGTGGTGTGGTGCGAGCTGGCGCCCCGCCTCGCCCCGCTCCAGGCCCGCGCTACCGACAGCTGAACCTGGCGGGCAGGTTTGGGCCATCGGGCCACGTCGTGAAAAGCTGCAGTATGGCCGTGGATAACCTTCCACAAGCGGATATGGAGCTACTTGTCCAGAGCATCCGCGATTACGCCATCTTCATGCTCGACCCCCGCGGCAGGATCGTGAGCTGGAACGCCGGAGCCCAGCACATCAAGGGATACACGGCCGAGGAGATCATCGGCAGCCACTTCTCCGTCTTCTACCCGCACGAGGACGTCGCGGCCGGCAAGCCGTTCAGGGGGCTGGAGGCGGCCGCCGCGGACGGCCGCTGGGAGGAGGAGGGATGGCGGGTCCGCAAGGACGGCACCAGGTTCTGGGCCAGCGTGGTCATCACCGCGCTGCGCGACGGGCGCGGCGAGCTGCGCGGGTTCGGCAAGGTGACGCGTGACCTGACCGAGCGGCGCAGCATGGCCAGGGCGCTGGACGAGCGCGGCCTGCTGCTCGCCCGCCTGGTCCAGGCCCAGGAGCGCGAGCGCCGCCGCATCGCCTCCGACGTGCACGACGACACCATCCAGTCCATGGTCGCCGTCGGGATGCGGCTGCGGGCGATGGAGGACGGCCTGCCCGAGGAGCACGCGGCCGGCGTCCGCGCGCTCGGCGACGCCGTCGAGGCCGCCGTGGGGCGCCTGCGCGACCTGGCCTTCCGCTTACGCCTGCCCGGTGAGGGGCTGGCGGAGGGGGTCGCCTCGTACCTGGAGCGGGAGATGGCAGGGGTGGCGTACGAGCTGGTGAACCGCCTGGACGGCGAGCCGCCCGCCGAGACCGCGATCACCGTCTTCCGCATCTGCCAGGAGGCCCTGACGAACGTCCGCAAGCACGCCGGGGCCGTGGCCGTCGCCGTGGAGCTGGCCTCGCTCGACGGGGGCGTCCACGTCCGCGTGCGCGACGACGGGGTCGGGATCACCCGCCGCGACGGCAGGGACGGCCACTTCGGGCTGATCGAGATGCGCGAGCGGGCCGAGACGGCCGGCGGCTGGTGGAGCATCCGCGGCGCGCCCGGCGCGGGCACGACGGTGGACTTCTGGGTGCCGGCCGTCGCGCGCCGGCGGTCATGATCCCCGCGTGATCAGCGCGAGGGCCTGGCGGGCGATCTCCCACTCCTCGTCCGTCGGGATGACGAGCACGGCCACCTCCGCGCCCGACGGCGAGACCGCCCGTTCCCGCGCCGATTCCGCCTGGTTGAGCGTGGGGTCCACGGTGACGCCGAGGCGGTCGAGCCCGGACAGGGACTCGGCGCGGGTGGCCGCGTCGTGCTCCCCGACCCCGCCGGTGAACACGATCGCGTCCACCCGCCCGAGCAGCGCGTAGTAGGCGCCGACGTACTTGCGGATGCGCCGCGTGTAGACCGCCAGGGCCAGCCGGGCCTCGGCGTCGTCGCGGGCGCGCACCTCGCGCATGTCGCCCGTCCCGGCCAGCGCCAGCAGGCCGCCGTGGCGGTCGAGCCCGCTCTCCACCTGCCGCGCGTCCATCCCGTTCACGCGCGCCAGGTAGCCGGTGAGCGCGGGGTCGACGTCGCCCGAGCGGGTGCCCATGACCAGCCCCTCCAGGGGCGTCAGGCCCATGGAGGTGTCGACGCTGCGCCCGCCGGAGATCGCGGTCGCGCTGGCGCCGTTGCCCAGGTGCAGCACGATGAGGTTGAGGGTGGCCGGATCGCGGCCCAGGAAGGCGGCGGCGCGGCGGGAGACGTACGCGCAGGAGGTGCCGTGGAAGCCGAAGCGCCGCACGCCGAGCCGCTCGCGCCAGTCGCGCGGCACCGCGTACGTGTACGCCTCGGGCGGCAGCGCCAACTGGAACGCGGTGTCGAACACCGCCACCTGCGGCACCCCCGGGAAGGCGCCGCGCGCCACCCGGATCCCGGTGAGGCTGACCGGATTGTGCAGGGGCGCGAGCGGCGCCAGCTCCTCGATCGCCCCGATCACGCCGTCGTCGACGAGCACCGCCTCGGTGAACCGGGTCCCGCCGTGCACGACGCGGTGCCCGACCGCGACCGGGTCCAGCTCCGGCCCCGCCGCCTCGAACGCCTTCATGACCGCGGTCAGCCCCGCCTCGTGCCCGGGGAACGGCTCCTCCGACACGTAAGGAGGCCGGCCCGCGGCGTGGTGGGTCAGCCGCCCGCCCTCCTCGCCGATGCGCTCCACCAGCCCCCTGGCCGGGCGCTCTCGGGTGTGGACGTCGACGAGCTCGTACTTGATGGACGACGAGCCCGTGTTCAGTACGAGGATGCGCCCGGCCACGTCCACGACCTGATCTCGGGGGTGTCCTCGCCGGTCTCCCGCGTGTGGGCGCGGGCCCGCAGCCGCTCGTCACTCATGCGCTGGCGCAGGTGCGCCGCCGTGGTGCCGAGCCCGGGCACCCGGTCGATGACGTCCATGACCAGGTGGAAGCGGTCGATGTCGTTCATCATGGCCATGTCGAACGGCGTCGTCGTGGTGCCCTCCTCCTTGTAGCCGCGCACGTGGATGTTGTCGTGGCCGTTGCGGCGGTAGGTGAGCTGGTGGATCAGCGACGGGTAGCCGTGGAAGTCGAACACGACCGGCTTGTCGGCGGTGAAGAGGGCGTCGAACTCGGCGTCCGACATGCCGTGCGGGTGCTCCGTGGGTGGCTGGAGGCGCATGAGGTCCACCACGTTGACGACCCGTACTCTCAGCTCGGGCAGGTGCTCGCGCAGGATCGCGGCGGCGGCGAGCGTCTCCTGGGTGGGCACGTCGCCCGCGCAGGCCAGCACCACGTCCGGCGCGACGCCCTCGTCGGTGGAGGCCCACGGCAGGATGCCCAGGCCGCGCGTGTTGTGCGCGATGGCCTCCTCCATCGTGAACAGGTCCAGCACCGGCTGCTTGCCCGCCACGATCACGTTGACGTAGTCGCGCGAGCGCAGGCAGTGGTCGGCGACCGACAGCAGCGTGTTGGCGTCCGGCGGCAGGTAGACCCGCACCACGGACGCCTTCTTGTTGATCACCACGTCGAGGAAGCCCGGGTCTTGGTGGCTGAAGCCGTTGTGGTCCTGCCGCCACACGTGGGAGGACAGCAGGTAGTTGAGCGAGGCGACGGGCCGCCGCCAGGAGATCTTCTGCGAGGACTCCAGCCATTTCGCGTGCTGGTTGAACATGGCGTCCACGATGTGGATGAACGCCTCGTAGCAGTTGAACAGCCCGTGCCTGCCGGTCAGCAGGTAGCCCTCCAGCCAGCCCTGGCACAGGTGCTCGCTCAGCACCTCCATCACCCGGCCGCCGGGGGCCAGGTGCTCGTCCGTCGGCAGCACCTCGGCGTTCCACGCCCGGTCGGTGGCCTCGAACACGGCCGAGAGCCGGTTCGACGCGGTCTCGTCCGGCCCCATCAGCCGGAACGTCCGCGGGTTGGCGATGATCACATCGCGCAGGAACCCGCCCAGCACCCGCGTCGGCTCGCTCGACTGCCCGGCGGGCGCCTTGACCTCGACCGCGAGCCGGCGGAAGTCCGGCAGCCGCAGCGGCTCCAGCAGTTCGCCGCCGTTGGCGTGCGGGTTGGCGCTCATCCGGCGGTTGCCGCGCGGCACGGTCTCCAGGACCTCCCGCACGGGGGCGCCGCCGGAGTCGAACAGCTCCTCCGGCCGGTACGAGCGCATCCACTGCTCGAGCATGGCCAGGTGGGCGGCGTTCTCGCGGACGTTGGGCAGCGGCACCTGGTGCGCCCGCCAGGTGCCCTCGACCTGCTTGCCGTCCACCTCGCGCGGCCCCGTCCAGCCCTTCGGCGTCCGCAGGACGATCATCGGCAGCCGGTCGGCCCTGCCCTGCTTGTAGGCGGCCATCCGGTCGAAGACCGTGTCCAGGGTGCGGGCCATCTCCTGGTGATCCGGCCCCACCACGTGCGGGCTGTAGCCGTAGCCCTCCATGAGCTTGAGCAGCTCGGTTTCCGGTATGCGGGCGAGCACGGTGGGGTTGGCGATCTTGTAGCCGTTCAGGTGCAGGATGGGCAGCACGATGCCGTCGCGGTCGCGGTCGGTGAACTTGTTGGAGTGCCAGCTCGCCGCGAGCGGGCCCGTCTCGGCCTCGCCGTCGCCGATGACGCAGGCCACGACCAGGTCGGGGTTGTCGAATGCGGCCCCGTACGCGTGCGCGAGCGAATATCCCAGCTCCCCGCCCTCGTGGATCGACCCCGGCGTCTCGGGCGCCACGTGGCTCGGGATCCCGCCGGGGAAGGAGAACTGGCGGAACAGCCGCCGCATGCCCTCCACGTCCTGCGAGACGTCCGGATAACGCTCCGAGTAGGTGCCCTCCAGCCACGCGTGCGCCACCGCGGCGGGGCCGCCGTGCCCGGGACCGGCGATGTAGATCATGTCCTGGTCCCGCTCCCGGATCACCCGGTTGAGGTGGGCGAAGCAGAAGTTCAGCCCCGGCGTGGTGCCCCAGTGGCCGAGCAGGCGCGGCTTGATGTGCTCGGGCCGCAGCGGCTCGCTCAGCAGCGGATTGTCCAGCAGGTAGATCTGCCCGACCGACAGGTAGTTCGCCGCCCGCCAGTACGCGTCGATATGGTCCATCCTCTGCTGCTTCCTCCACAGAACGTGCTGAATCCCCTATACGCCGGATAAGGTGCCGAATATGGCATTCAGGAGTTCGCGCTGGTATTCGGGTGACGACCGCAACTCCTACATCCACCGGGCATGGATGCGGCGCGGCCTGCCCCGCGAGGCGTTCGAGGGCGGCAAGCCGCACATCGCGATCGCCAACACCGCCTCCGACCTCACCCCCTGCAACTCCCACCTGGACGAGGTCGCCGGGAGCGTCGCCAACGGCGTCTGGGAGGCCGGCGGTGTGCCGCTCAACCTGCCGGTCGTCTCCTTGGGCGAGACCAACGTGCGCCCCACCGCCATGCTCTGGCGCAACCTGGCCGCCATGGCCACCGAGGAGATGCTGCGCGCCAACCCCATCGACGGCGTGGTGCTGCTCGGCGGCTGCGACAAGACCATCCCGTCGCTGCTCATGGCCGCCTCCTCCGTGGACCTGCCCGCCGTCGTGATGCCCGGCGGCCCCATGCTGACGGGGCACTTCCGCGGCGCGCCGCTCGGCTGCGGCACCGACGTGTGGCGCCTCAGCGAGGAGGTACGCGCGGGCACGCTGTCGCGCGAGGCGTTCCTGCGCTCCGAGTCGTCCATGATCCGCAGCCGCGGCCACTGCAACACGATGGGCACCGCCTCCACCATGGCCTGCATGGCCGAGGCCCTGGGCATGACGATCCCCGGCACCGCGGGCACCCCCGCCCCCGACAGCCGCCTGCTCGAACGCTCCCACGAGACCGGCCGCCTGGCCGTGGACCTCGTCCTTCAGGGCCGCCGCCCCAGCCAGGTCATGACCAGGGCCTCGTTCCTCAACGCCATCGTGACCCTGGCCGCCGTCGGCGGCTCCACCAACGCCGTCGTCCACCTGCTGGCCGTCGCCGGCCGGCTCGGCGTGGACCTCACCCTGGACGACTTCGACCGCACCGGCGCCGGGGTGCCGCTGCTCGTGGACCTCCAGCCCGCCGGACGCCACCTGATGGACGACCTGTTCCGGGCGGGCGGCCTGGCGGCCGTGCTCAAGGAGGTCGAGGACCTGCTCGACCCGGAGGCGATCACCGTCACGGGCCGCCCCCTCGTCGAGCACCTCGCCGGGGCGGAGATCTGGGACGAGAGCGTCATCAGGCGCCGCTCCGACCCGCTGCTGCCCGACGCCGGCATCGCCGTCCTGCGCGGCAACCTCGCCCCCGGCGGCGCGGTGATCAAGCCCGCCGCCGCCTCGCCCGAGCTGCTGCGCCACCGCGGCCGGGCCGTCGTCTTCGACAGCATCGAGGACGTGTACGCCCGCCTCGACTCGCCCGACCTCGACATCGACGAGACCTCGGTGCTCGTGCTGCGCGGCTGCGGCCCCAAGGGCTACCCCGGCATGCCCGAGGTGGGCAACCTGCCGCTGCCCGCCAAGCTGCTGGAGAAGGGCGTGCGCGACATGGTGCGCATCAGCGACGCCCGCATGAGCGGCACCGCGTACGGCACGGTCGTCCTGCACGCCGCGCCCGAGGCGGCGGCCGGCGGTCCGCTGGCGAAGGTGCGCACCGGCGACCCGATCGTGCTCGACGTGGCCGCCCGGCGGCTCGACGTGGACCTCCCCGACGCCGAGCTGGCCGCCAGAGAGCCGGTGAAGATCGGGCACGCCCGGCCCGTACGCGGCTGGGAGCGCCTCTACGTGGAGCACGTCACCCAGGCCGACCGCGGCGCCGACCTCGACTTCCTCATCGGCTCCAGCGGCGACCACGTGGGCCGCGAATCCCACTGAGCCCCAAAAACTCCGCTCCGCCGTGCGCGGAATGAACCCCCGTGGGTAAGCGGTTCCCATGGCAGATCTGCGAAGCTGGCTGACGCCCGGTCCTAACGAAGCACGACACTCGTGCGTCGGTCAGACGAGCGGGTTCCCCGTCGGCGGGGACAATGGTGATCCGGTTTGGCGACACGAGGAGGAAGCGTGAACGGCGACATCACCCAGAGCCAGGAGTGGGCGGCTCTCGGCAAGCACCATGAGGAGCTGGCGGGCAGGCAGCTGCGGGAGCTGTTCGCGGAGGACCCGGGCCGCGCCGGGCGCATGACCGTGACCGCCGGCGACCTCTTCCTCGACTACGCCAAGCAGCGCGCCACCGGCGAGACGATCGACCTGCTGGTGGCCCTGGCCGAGCGGGTGGGGCTGCGCGAGCGGATCGCCGCGATGTTCGGCGGCGAGCACATCAACGTCAGCGAGGACCGCGCCGTCCTGCACGTCGCGCTCCGCCTGCCGCGCTCCGCCGAGCTGGTCGTCGACGGGCAGGACGTCGTCGCCGACGTGCACGCCGTGCTCGAGAAGATGAGCGCCTTCGCCGATCGGGTCAGGTCCAAGGAGTGGAAGGGCGCCACCGGCAAGCCCATCGAGACCGTGGTCAACATCGGCATCGGCGGCTCCGACCTCGGCCCCGCCATGGCCTACGAGGCGCTGCGCGACTACGCCGACGCGGGCGTGGCGGCCAGGTTCGTCTCCAACATCGACCCCGCCGACATCACCGGCAACCTCGCCGGCCTCGACCCCGCGACCACGCTGTTCGTGGTCAGCTCCAAGACCTTCACCACGCTCGAGACGCTCACCAACGCCCGCGTCGCCCGCGCCTGGCTGGTCGAGGCGCTGGGCGAGGACGCGGTGTCCAAGCACTTCGTGGCCGTCTCCACCAACGCCGCCAAGGTCGCCGAGTTCGGCATCGACACCGACAACATGTTCGGCTTCTGGGACTGGGTCGGCGGCCGCTACTCCTACGACGGCGCCATCGGCCTCTCCCTGATGATCGCGATCGGCCCCGAGCGGTTCCGCGAGATGCTGGCCGGTTTCCACACCATCGACGAGCACTTCCGCACCGCCCCGTTCGAGGCCAACATGCCGGTGCTGATGGGCCTGCTGGGCATCTGGTATAACGACTTCTTCGGCGCCGAGACCCGCGCCGTGCTGCCCTACAGCCAGCGGCTGCACCGCTTCCCCGCCTACCTGCAGCAGCTCACGATGGAGTCCAACGGCAAGTCCGTGCGCGCCGACGGCACCCCCGTCCCGGTCGCCACCGGCGAGATCTTCTGGGGCGAGCCGGGCACCAACGGGCAGCACGCCTTCTACCAGCTCCTCCACCAGGGCACCCGGCTCGTGCCCGCCGACTTCATCGGCTTCGCCGAGCCGTTCGAGGACCGCGAGGGCATGCACGACCAGCTCACCGCCAACCTCCTCGCCCAGACCTCGGCGCTGGCCTTCGGCAAGACGGCCGACGAGATCGCCGCCGAGGGCACGCCGCCCGAGATCGTGCCGCACAAGGTGATGCCCGGCAACCGGCCCACCTCCACGATCCTCGCGCCCAAGCTGACCCCCTCGACGCTGGGCCAGCTCGTGGCGCTCTACGAGCACATCGTGTTCGTCGAGGGCACGATCTGGGGCATCGACTCCTTCGACCAGTGGGGCGTCGAGCTGGGCAAGAAGATGGCGCTCGACCTGGCGCCCGCGCTCACCTCCGAGGACCCGCCCACCGGGCTCCCCGACGCCTCCACCGAACAGCTCGTGCGCAGATACCGCGAGCTGCGCGGAAGGCGGGCCTGACATGCGCCACGCGTCCGCCAACGAGCACAGGCGGGGGGTGGAGCGGGCGGGGGCGCTGGTGCTGTTCGGCGTCACCGGCGACCTCGCGCGCAAGATGATCCTGCCCGCCCTCTACCGCCTGACCGCCGACAACCGGCTCGACCTGCCCATCATCTGCGTGGCCAAGACCGACCTCGGCCTCGACGGGCTGCGCGAGCACGCCCGCCAGGCCGTCGGCGGCGTGCACGACGCGGCCTTCGACAAGCTCGCCGGCAACCTGCGGCTGGTCGCGGGCGACTACCGCGACCCCGAGACGTTCGCCAGGCTCCGCGAGGAGACGGCGGGCAAGGGCTTCCTCGTCCACTACCTCGCGGTGCCGCCGGCGCTGTTCGCCACGGTCGCCGAGGGGCTGGCCGGGGCCGGGCTCAACCACGACGCCCGGCTCGTCGTGGAGAAGCCGTTCGGCCACGACCTCGCCTCGGCCCGCGAGCTCAACGAGGAGCTGCTCAAGCACTTCGACGAGGACCACGTGCGGCGGGTCGACCACTTCCTGGCCAAGGAGCCGGTCGAGGACCTCATGGTGTTCCGGTTCGCCAACACGCTGCTGGAGCCCATCTGGAACCGCAGCCACATCCGCAGCGTCCAGATCACCATGGCCGAGGACTTCGACGTGCGCGACCGCGGAGCCTTCTACGACGCCAACGGCACGATCCGCGACGTGGTGCAGAACCACCTGCTGCAGCTGCTGGCCATCCTCGCCATGGACCCGCCGCCGTCCACCGACGCCCGTGCCCAGCTCGACGAGAAGTGGCGGGTGCTGCGCGCCGTGCAGGCCATCGACCCCGCCGACGTCGTACGTGGCCAATACTCCGGCTACCTCGACACCGGCGGCGTGCGGCCCGGCTCCACCACCGAGACGTTCGTCGCCCTGCGCGCCTACATCGACAACTGGCGCTGGGCCGGCGTGCCGTGGTGCATCCGCTCCGGCAAGGGGCTGCCGACCACCGACCTGGAGATCGTCGCCGAGCTGCGCAAGCCGCCGGTGACGATGTTCCACGGAGGCGACGCGCCCCCCGGGCCCAACCTCATCAGGTTCCGGCTCCAGCCGGACGCGGGGGTCACCTTCGACCTGCTGGCCAAGGAGCCGGGCAAGCAGCACACCAGGCCGGTGCCGGTCAGCGTCGACTTCACCAAGGTGCTCGGGCCGATGGAGGCCGCCTACGAGCGCGTGCTGGCCGACGCCGTCAGCGGCGACCCGCGGCGCTTCGCCAGGTTCGACCTGGTGGAGGAGTCGTGGCGGATCGTCCGGCGGGTGCTGGACCTGCCGGAGCGGCCGCTGCCGTACGAGCGGGGCTCCTGGGGGCCCGAGGCGGCCGCGAAGATCGCGCCGGGCGGCTGGCACGAGATCTCGACGACGTTCGACTGACGCCGGAGCGACCCCGGTGGCGAGAGGGGCGAGCCGTGGTTGACGATGGTGGGATGGACATCATGAAGGTGGTCGAGCAGGCGAAGGACGCCGCGACCGTCAAGCGCGTCTTCGGTGAGCCCGTCCAGCAGGGCGACGTCGTCGTCATCCCGGTCGCCCGGATCGTCCAAGGGGGCGGCGGCGGGGACGGCCGGGGCAAGGGGGAGAGCGGCGAGGGCGGGGGCAGCGGCGGCGGCTTCGGCTTTAGCGCCACGCCCGCGGGCGTCTACGTGCTGAAGGACGGCGAGGTCAGCTGGCGGCCCGCCGTCGACGTCAACCGCATCGTGCTCGGCGGCCAGATCGTGCTGATCGTGGCGGCGCTGACCGTCCGCTCCATTCTCAAGAAGCGGCGGCGCAGGCGCTGACGTGCTGATCGACCTGCTCGACGCGGAGCTGCCCACCCGGGACTTCCTGATCCCGGGCTCCAACCTGCCGGTGCGCCAGACCCGGCTGGACGGCATGTCCTCGCTCGTCCGCTTCCCGCCCGGCTGGGCCCGGCCCCGGCGCGGCCACTACCTGGCGGGGGAGGAGTTCGTGCTGCTGGAGGGCGAGCTGTGCGTCTCCGGCATCACGTACGCGGCCGGGCAGCACGGCTGGCTGCCCGCCGGGACGCTGCGCCACTCCGGCGCGGCGCCCGGCGGCGCGCTGGCGTTCACGGCCTTCGCCGGTGAGGACACCTGGGTGCCCAGCGACCTGGACGAGCCGGACGGCCCGAGCCTGCGCACGCCCCTGGAGAGCGTCGTCATCCCCGAGGGCGGGCTGCGGCTCACCCCGCACTCCGTCCTGCTGGACACGCCCGTCGCCATCCCCGGCCCCGCCGAGATGATCACCGTGCCGACCTGGACGTGGGAGCGGTCGGCCTTGGTCCCCGAGGGCCGGGTCCTCGTGAGGCGGGCGCCTCTGTGACGGAGTTCGCGGCCTTCGGGTGATCGGTGCCGCCCGGTCCCAATTCCGCGGTTGCCGTCCGCCGCCCCGCTGCCTCCGTCCGCCGCCTCTCCGCGTCCGTCCGCCGCCTCGCCGTCTCCGGGCGCCGCGCCACCTGCCGGCGGGCCGGGGCGCCGGATCCGGCGGGCTAGGGTGCCGGATCCGATGGGCGAGGCGGTCCGATGGGCGAGGCGGTCCGATCGGCCGAGCCGACGGCACTCGGCGTCCGGCGGTCCGGCAGCCCGCGCCTCTCAGCCGCCTGCTGGGGCCGCGCCGTCCAGGGCCATCCCGGCTGCTGCGGGCCAGGAGTGCCGGAGGCGGCGGGCGTCATGACGGCTCGGCCACCGTCCGCACCGGGTGACAGCCCGCGCCCACCCGATCCGGCCTCCGCCCCCTCGGTCCGCCCCCTCGGCCGCCGTCGACGCGGCGCCTGCGCGGGTGCGAGGCCCCGTGGTCAGGCGGCGCTCGGTGCCCGGTGATCTGGGAGGGCCGATCAGGAGATGGCGGGCGTCCGATGGTTCGGGAGGGTCGATCAGGAGATGGCGGGCGTCCGATGGTTCGGGAGGGTCGATCAGGTGGTGGCCGGCGTCCGGTGGTCCGGGAGGGCCGGTTCGGTGGTGGCCGGCGTTCCGCGGTTCGGGAGGGCCGAGCCGGCCAGCAGGACGGCGAGTCCGGCCAGGGTGATCCCGGCGCCGACCCAGAGAGGTGAGACGAACCCGAACCCGGCCCCCAGGGCCAGCCCGCTCAGCCAGGCGCCCAGCGCGTTGCCGACGTTGAAGGCCGCGATGTTGGCGCCGGAGGCCATCGTGGGCGCGTCCTGGGCGTACCGCATGATCCGCAGCTGCAGCCCGGGCGCGGTGGCCAGGCCGACCGCGCCCATCAGCAGCAGCGAGACGACCGTCATGACCTGGCTCTGCGCGGTCAGCGCGAACACCGCGAGCACCGCGGTGAGCAGCGCCAGGATCGCGGCCAGCGACGTGTTCAGCGCCCGGTCGGCGAGCTTGCCGCCGACGAAGTTCCCCGCGAACGTGCCGGTCCCGAACAGCACCAGCAGCCAGGGCACCGTGGCGGCGGCGAAGCCGCTGACCTCGGTGAGCGTGAAGGCGATGTAGGTGAACGCGCCGAACATGCCGCCGAAGGCGAGCACGGTGACCGCGGTGGAGACCCAGACCTGCGGCCGGCGGAACGCGGCCAGCTCGCCGCGCAGGCTCGTCCTGGCGGGCGCCGGCGTCGGCGGGACCAGCAGCCGGATCCCGGCCAGCGCGACCAGGCCGATGACCGTGATCGCCCAGAACGTCGAGCGCCAGCCGAGCTGCTGGCCGAGCAGCGTGCCCAGCGGCACCCCGAGCACGTTGGCCGCGGTCAGCCCGGCGAACATCAGCGCGATGGCGCCGGCCCGCCGGTTCGGCGCGACCATGTCGGCGGCGACCACCGATCCGACGCCGAAGAACGCGCCGTGGCACAGCGCCGCGACGACCCGGCCCGCCATCAGCACCGGGTAGACCGGTGCGATCGCGGAGATCAGGTTGCCCGCGGCGAACAGCACCATCAGCGCCAGCAGCACCTTCTTGCGGTCGAACCGGGCGATGGCCGCGGTGAGTCCGATGGCGCCGACGGCCACGCTCAGCGCGTAACCAGAGACCAGATATCCGGCGACCGGCTCGCTGACGCCGAAGTCCGCCGCGACCTCCGGCAGCAGACCGATGATCCCGAACTCGGTGAGCCCGATGCCGAAGCCCCCGAGTGCCAGGGCGAGAAGCCCGACAGGCATGACAAAACCCTCCATTGCAGTGCGTCCGCGTTTATGCGGCGTCTGCAATTATTGCCAGCGCTGCCTGACCGTCACCAGTGGCCGGTGAGCCACTATCCGAAAAAATCCGGCCATCTCAGGACTTCGTCGCGCCGGCCGTGAGGCCGGTGACGAGGTGGCGCTGGACGAGGAGGAAGACGGCGCCCGCCGGGATGGCGATGAGCACGGCCGAGGCGGTCATCAGCCCCCAGTCGGACCAGTGCTGGCCGACGAACTGCTGCAGCCCGACCCCCAGGGTGCGCTTGTCCTCCTGGGACATGAACACGGTGGCGTAGCCGACCTCGCCCCAGGCGGTCATGAAGCAGTAGAACGCGGTCACCGCGATCCCCGGCCGCGCCAGCGGCAGCGCCACCCGCCAGAACGTGCCGAACGGGGTCAGCCCGTCCACCATCGCGGCCTGGTCGATCTCCACCGGCACGGTGTCGAAGTAGCTCTTCATCATCCAGGCGCAGAACGGCACGGAGATCGTCATGTACGCGATCACCAGCCCGGGGATCTGGTTGAGCAGCCCCAGTCCGGCCATCAGGTTGTAGAGCGGCACGATGAGGATGGCGACCGGGAACATCTGGGTGATCAGCAGCAGCCACATCACGGAGCGGTGCCCGGGGAAGCGGAAGCGGCTGACGGCGTACCCGGTGGTCGCGGCCAGGAACACCCCGCCCAGCATGGTCAGACCGGCGGCGAGCACGCTGTTGAGCAGCCACCGCGGGAACTCGGTCGCGCTCAGCACACGGACGTAGTTGTCGAGCGAGGAGTGGTCGAAGAGCCGCAGCTCCGCCGACAGCCAGCTGTCGCGCGGCTTGAGCGAGGTCAGCACCAGCCAAACGACCGGGAACAGCGAGACGGCCACGGCGAGCAGCAGGCCCGCGTGCAGGCCGATCGAGGCCAGCGGGCCTCGCTCGCCGCGCCCCCGCCCCTGCCCCCGCCCCTGCCCGCGCTCGCGCCCCCGCCCTGGCCCGTGCGTGCGCGTCGTCGTGCTCACCAGGGATCTCCTTGACTACGCAACGTGCGGCGGTAGCCGATCGCCAGCACCACCAGCATGAGGAGGATGATCACGCCCCAGGCGGCCGAGCCCGCGTAGTTCCGCACGCCGGTGAAGGCCTCGCGGAAGGCGTAGGTGACCAGGATCTCGGTCTCGCTTCCGGGGCCGCCCCGCGTCACCAGGAAGATGATCGGGAACATGTTGAACGTCCAGATCGTGCCGAGCAGGATCACCGTGGACGACACCTGGCGCAGCCCCGGGAGGGTGATCGCCCGGAACCGTTGCCACGCGTTCGCCCCGTCCACCTCGGCGGCCTCGTACAGCTCGGCCGGGATCGACTGCAGGCCGCCGAGCATGGCGACCATCATGAACGGCACCCCGATCCACACGTTCACCGCGATCACCGCGATCTTGGCCGTGGTCGGGTCGTCCAGCCAGCCCACCGCGGGCAGCCCGGCCGCCTTCAGCAAGCCGTTGATCACGCCGTAGTCGCTGTTGTAGAGGTAGCGCCAGACGAAGGCGGCCACGAAGGCGGGCACCGCCCAGGGCAGGATCAGCAGCACGCGGTAGACGGAGCGGAAGCGCAGCCGGCGGTTGAGCATCACGGCCAGGCCGAGGCCGATGCCGTAGTGCAGGCCCACGCAGACCACCGTCCACACGACGGTCCAGGCGAGCTTGTCCCAGAACAGGCCGGAGGTCAGGATCCGCAGGTAGTTGTCCAGGCCGACGAACTCGTAGGTGGCCGGGATGACGTTCACGCCGATGGTCCGGCCGATGTTCGCCTCGGTGGCGTCCGTCAGCGACAGGTAGACCCCGCGCGCCAGCGGCCAGCCGATCAGCACCGCCATCACGACCACCACCGGCGCGATCATCGCCCACGCGTACCAGTGGGCCGACAGCGCGCGCCGTAACCGCCCTGGCCTGTCGTGACGGCCACGAGCCCCCTCGCCCGCGGCCGCCACGCGTCCGGTCGAGACCGCCACCGGTCAGCCCCAGTCCTTCATGATCCCGCGGTACTGCTCGTCGACCTTCTTGAGCACGTCGGCGGGCGCGGACTTGCCGCCGACGAGCGCCTGGTAGCCCTCCAGCAGCGGCTGGAACAGCTGCCCGCCCTCCGGGATCCAGGGCCGCGGCACGGCGGTGTCCATGATCGGCTTGAAGACCACGACGTCGGAGTTGCCCTGCACGTCGGGATCGGCATAGGCGGAGGTACGGGTCGGCAGCAGGCTGATCTCCTTGGCGATCTTCGCCTGGGCCTCCGCCGTGGTCATGAAGCGGACGAACTCGTAGGCGGCCGGGATGTTCTTCGAGCCCGCGTAGATCGCCAGGTTCCACCCGCCCGTCGGGGCCCCGGCCTTGACCGAGCCGGCCGGGACCGGCGCGATGCCCAGGTTCTTCCGGTCCTTGAACTCCTTGCCCTGGTAGATCTCCGACAACGACCACGGCCCGTTGTAGATCATCGCCGCCTTGCCCTCCTTGAGGGCGGTCATCGCGTTGGCGTAGCTCTCCGTCGTGGCGGGCTTGGGTGCGGCGCCCGAGCTGATCAGGTCGGCCACGGTCTGGATGGCCCGCACGTTCGCCGGCGAGTTCACCACGATCTTCTTGTTGGCCACGTCGAGGAGGTCGCCGCCCTCGCCGTAGATGAACGGCAGCAGGAAGTAGGAGTCGACGTTGAGCGCCAGCCCCTCGGCGCCGGTCTTGGCCTGGACGTCGAGCGCGGTCTGCTTCAGCTCGGCGATCGTCTTCGGCGCCGCCTCGTGCCCCGCCTGCTTCAGCAGCCGCTTGTTGTAGAGCAGGGCGAGGGTGTCGGTGACCTGCGGCACGGCGTACGTCTTGCCGTTGTACTTGGTGCTGCTCAGCGGCCCCGGCAGGAAGCCGGCCTCGTCGTCCACCGCCCGCGTGCCGTCCAGCGGCTGCAGGTAGCCCAGCGACGCGAACTGCGAGGTCCAGGCCACCTCCGAGCGGATCACGTCCGGCGCGCCCGCCCCCGCCTGCGCGGCGGTCTGGAACTGCCCCTGCGCCTGGTCGGAGGGCACATTCACGTACTTGACCTTGACCTGGGGATATTTCGCCTCGAACGCCTTGATCAACGCCTGGAACGTCGGCCCCTCGCTGTCCGGCCGCGTCGTGTCCCACCACGTGATCTCGCCGCTGACCTTCGACGGATCGGAGACGGTCGTGGCCGGGGGTGCCGTAGTCCCGCCGCCGCAGGCGGAGACCGCCAGGGCGAGTGCCGCAACGACCGCTGCGGCGGGTAAGAGTCGTCGCATGTCCTTCTCCTCATCTTCCGGAGGGGGAACACGCCGGACGTTACGCCGAGGTGACGCTCCTTGAAAGATGGGTACGTAAGGTTTTGCAAGTTGTTACCTTGATCCACGGATCCGGCGGATCGGCCGCCGCACCGCGGGTTCCCCGACGTTTTCGCAGGTGATCTCCTATGGTGGAGCCCTGCCGGCCGCGCGCCCGCCGGCCCTCCGGTCGGGGAGCGGTCCCAGCGGTTTCAGAAATTTCCAGAAAGGGTTGCAAAGCGTCGTGATCCGCGAGGGCGAGGCGAGGGCCCACTGGATCGACCGCGACACGGTCGCGTGGCAGGTCGACCCGTCGTTCGAGCACACCCTGGCGTGCGGCGAGCGGGTCATCCGGCTCTCGCCCGGGACGCTGAGCGACGAGCAGCGCGGCGCCTGGCCGCACCTGGCGTCGTACACCGCGCTGAAGGTGGACCCGCGCGACGCCGATCTCGTCCGCGAGGCGCTGCGCGAGCGGGTCCTGGCCCTGGCGCGGGACGGCTCGGGCGAGCTCGTGGCGGCGACGGGCGTGCAGCTCCCCGGCGTGCTCGACGACCTCTACGCCGGGGCCGCCGCCGCGCCGCTCGGCCCCAGGGGACGGGTGATCCCGAGGCTGTCGCTGTGGGCGCCGACCGCCCGCAAGGTCGAGCTGGCCCTGTACGGCCCCGGCCGGAGCGTCCACCCGATGCGGCGCGACGACGAGACCGGCGTCTGGTCGGTCCGCGGGCTGCCGGCCTGGTGGGGTCGCGAGTACACGTTCCTGGTCACCCTCCACTCGGGGACGAACGAGGTCACGGACCCGTACGGCCTGGCGGTGACCCCGGACGGCGGGCGCAGCAGGCTCGTCGACCTCGACAGCCCCGCGCTCAAGCCGCCCGGCTGGGACCGGCTCGCCAAGCCCCCGGCCGTCCCCCTGCACCGGGCGACGATCTACGAGCTGCACGTGCGCGACTTCTCGGCCTCCGACGCCACCGTCCCGGCCGGGCTGCGCGGCACGTACGCGGCCTTCGGCCTCGACTCCGCCGGGACGCGGGAGCTGCGGGCGCTGGCGGCGGACGGGCTGACGCACGTGCACCTGCTGCCGGTGTTCGACTTCGCCACGGTGCCCGAGCGCCGGGCCGACAGGACCGAGCCCGCCTGTGACCCGGACTGTGACTTCGCCGCGCTGCCGCCCGACTCGCGGCGGCAGCAGGAGTGCGTGGCGCGCACGGCCGCGACCGACTCCTTCAACTGGGGCTACGACCCGCTGCACTACACCGTGCCCGAGGGCTCGTACGCGACGGACCCCGACGAGCGGACCAAGGAGTTCCGCGCCATGGTCGCCGCGCTCAACGGGGCCGGGCTGCGCGTGGTGATGGACGTGGTCTACAACCACACCCACTCCACCGGCGTGCTCGACCCGATCGTGCCCGGCTACTACCACCGCCTGCTGGCGGACGGCGCGGTCGCCGACTCCACCTGCTGCCCCAACACCGCGCCCGAGCACACGATGATGGGCCGGCTGGTGGTCGACTCGGTCGTCACCTGGGCCCGCCAGTACAAGATCGACGGCTTCCGCTTCGACCTCATGGGCCACCACCCGAAGGCCAACCTCCTCGCCGTCCGCCGCGCCCTCGACGAGCTGACCGTGGAGCGGGACGGCGTGGACGGCAGGTCGATCATCCTTTACGGCGAGGGCTGGAACTTCGGCGAGGTGGCCGACGGGGCCAGGTTCGAGCAGGCCACGCAGGCCAACCTGGCCGGGACCGGCATCGGCACGTTCAACGACCGGCTGCGGGACGCGGTGCGCGGCGGCGCCCCGTTCGACGCCGACCCGCGCGTGCAGGGGTTCGGCTCGGGCCTGGCGGGCGCGCCGAACGGCGCCCCGGCCAACGGCACGGCCGAGCAGCAGCGGGCCCGGCTGGCCGGCTACACCGACCTGATCAAGCTGGGGCTGGCCGGGAACCTGCGCGACTACGTGCTGCCCTCCGGGAAGAAGGGCTCGGAGATCGACTTCAACGGCGCGCCCGCCGGGTACGCGGCCGAGCCGGGCGAGACGGTGTCGTACGTGGACGCGCACGACAACGAGACGCTGTTCGACGCGCTGGCCTACAAGCTGCCGCAGCCGACGCCGATGGCCGACCGGGTGCGGATGCAGGTGCTGTCGCTGGCCACCGTGCTGCTGGCGCAGGGGGCGGCGTTCGTGCACGCGGGCAGCGAGCGGCTGCGCTCGAAGTCCCTCGACCGCAACTCCTTCGACTCCGGCGACTGGTTCAACCGGCTGCTGTGGGACTGCTCGCTGGGCAACGGGTTCGGCGGCGGGCTGCCGCCCAAGGCCGACAACGAGTCCAGATGGCCCTACGCCGGGCCGCTGCTGGCGGATCCGGCCCTGCTCCCGGGGTGCGCGGCGATCGGCGAGTGCCGGGCCGGGTTCGGGGAGCTGCTGCGGATCCGGGCCTCGTCGCCGGCGTTCGCGCTGGGATCGCAGGTGCGCGAGCGGCTGACGTTCGCTGACGCGGCGGACGGCGTGATCGCGATGCACGTGGACACGTCCGGGCTGGACCCGCGCTGGTCGTCGGTGACCGTGGTCTTCAACGCCACCCCGGCCGCGCAGGCCCAGCCGATGGAGCGGCTGGCGGGGCGGGCGGTGGCGCTGCACCCCGTGCAGGCCGCCTCAGGGGATCCGGTCGTCCGGGAGTCCGCCTTCGACCCGGACACCGGCACGCTCACGGTCCCGGCCCGCACGGTGGCGGTGTTCGTCGCCAAAACCCACCCGGGATAGAGGTGGGACGGCTTGGGTAGGGGGAACATTCAGGACGAAGAACGTACATCACTGGCGTTGGCGATCGCGACAGCGCAAACTGGATGGACGGCGATCGCGTG
Organism: Nonomuraea angiospora; assembly: GCF_014873145.1. Lineage (NCBI taxonomy): Bacteria > Bacillati > Actinomycetota > Actinomycetes > Streptosporangiales > Streptosporangiaceae > Nonomuraea > Nonomuraea angiospora. The sequence continues at coordinate 12,999,625 of NZ_JADBEK010000001.1, forward strand.
GAGCAGTGGAGCACCCGTGGACAATCACCTTGATCACATGCCGGTCCTGTCCCGCGGCAGACATCGCAATCCGAAACGCGGTGCCTGTTTCATGGAACTGGCCTCCTACCTGGCCGGAGAGCGGTGGAGCGACCACCCGGCCTGCACCCACCCGTTGCTGGCCGCACTCGCCCGCCTGGTCAACGACAACACCAGCGACGAAAGCCGCGCCCAGCTCGTCCACCTCGTCCCGACCATCATCGGCCTGACCAGCGACGACCTGAGGGTGGACGCCCGCATCGCGCTGCGCTGCGCCACGACGGCCCTGCCGGTGGCGGCGGCCGAGCGCCAGCTCGCGCTGGCGGTGTCGGTGCTCGCGGCCGAGGAGATGATCGCCAGGCTCGAAGGGGCCCCGCCGGGGCAGCTCGGCGAGCGCAGCCGCCGGGCGATGGAGGAGGTGCCGCACGCGGCCGAGCAGGCCCGGCGCTTCAGCCGCGCGGCCCGGATCACGGAGAAGGGCTTCCGCCGGTACGCGGCGCCGAACGCGGTGCAGCTCTCGGTGGTGGGCATCGTCCAGGCCTGCATCCCGGACCCGGACACGCTGCTGCGCCGCCTGCTGGAAGAGGCCATCGACGACTGCGTCAGCCTCATCCGCGCCCCGGAGCGCACCGCTCCGGCCCCAGCTCACGCCTGACCGGTTCACGACGGCGCCCGGCACCCGGGCGCCGCCCGTGAGGGGGCTTCTTCGCAGGTCAGGGAAGCCTCTCCTTCGTTGCGGATCTTGATGATCTATGCCTACATTTCCAATGAAATATGGGAATGGAGGCACTTTCGTGACTATTGAGCTGACTCAGCCTTATTCGCCGGAGAAGCACCACAGTCACCGTGACGTCACCGGCGGGTGGTTGCGGCCCGCCGTCTTCGGGGCGATGGACGGGCTGGTGTCCAACCTCGCGTTGATCGCCGGAGTCGTGGGCGCGGCCGGCGCCGGGCGCGGCGCGGTGGTGGCCGGGGTCGCGGGGCTGATCGCGGGCGCCTGCTCCATGGCGGCCGGCGAGTACACCTCGGTGAAGTCCCAGACCGAGCTGATGCGGGCGGAGATCGCGGTCGAGCGGCGGGAGCTGGCCCGCAACCCCGAGGGGGAGCAGGCGGAGCTGGCGGCGATGTACCGGGCGAAGGGGCTCGACGAGGACCTCGCGCGGAAGGTGGCCGAGGGGCTGTCGGCCGATCCCGAGCAGGCCCTGCGGGTCCACGTGCGGGAGGAGCTGGGCGTGGACCCCGACGACCTGCCCTCGCCGTACGTGGCCGCCGCGTCGTCGTTCTGCGCCTTCGCCGCCGGGGCGCTGGTGCCGCTCGTGCCGTTCCTGTTCGGGGCGTCCGGGCTGGTGGTCGCCATGATCGTGAGCGTGCTGGCGCTGTTCGGGTTCGGGGCGGTGGTGGCGCGCATGACCGCGCGGCCGTGGTGGCTGGGCGGGCTGCGCCAGCTCGCGCTGGGCGCGGGGGCCGCCGCCGTGACGTTCGGGCTCGGGCACCTTCTCGGCGTCACCGTCTCGTGAGGCCACACCCTGGACGTGTGACATTCTCGTGACTGTACGTGATGAACACCCGGGCGGACCATGTCGGCATGGACGGATTCCTCGACGAGACCCGCTCGGGAGTGACCGAGCTGCGCGTCCACGGCGTCTCCGGCACACCCCCCGAGGGCATGCTGAACCACCCCCACCCCTGGATCGTCGCGGGCGACGGCACCACCGGGTTCTACCGGCGCTGGTGGACCGACGGGCCGCCGGACGGCGAGCACGCGGACGTGCCGGACTCCCGCCACCGGGAGGCGTACGCGTGGGGCGGCCTCACCTCCGGCGGTAAGACGATCGCCCTGTGGCTGCTCCTGCTGCTCTTCGCGCTGGCCAACCTGTCCTACTCGCTGCGCCGCCTGTACGCCGCCTTCTTCCCCGCCTACTTCGGCGCCGGCGGGCTGTCGGCCGTACGCGCCGCCGTCCCCTGGTACAACCTCTACCGGCTGAGCGACCCCATCGGCGGGCCCGTCTTCGGCCGCGTCGACCCCCTGGCCCCCCGATCATTCCCGAACGGCGTGGACGTGTTCTGCTGGGACCCGCACCGGCCCGCCCCCGGCGAGCCCCTGCCCGAGGCCCGCTGGCACTCGGACTACTGGCTCGACCCGGAGTACGACGCGGCGCTGAGCCGATTGATCGTCGTGAAGCCCTTCGCCTGAGCCCCCGGACCGGTAGGGTTTCGGGCGTTTCCAACAAGAGCGGGGGTTGGTCGGTGAGGTGGGTGCTGTTGCTCCTGGTGTCGTCCGCCCTGTGGTGGGCCGCCCCGCCCGCCCAGGCGGCCTCGTCCCAGGCGGGGCAGGAGGACGCCGGAGGGCCGGTGGCGTTCATCGGGGTGCCGGGGCTGATGTGGGACGATCTCGACCCGGCGGACACGCCCCGCCTGTGGCGGCTGGCCGGGCAGAGCGGGATCGGGTCCCTGTCGGTCAAGGCCGTGGGCACCGTGACCTGCGCGTACGACGGGTGGCTGACCGTCGCGTCAGGCGTGCGGTCGGCGGTCGGGCGCCGGTGCGGGATGCCGCCCGAGCCGGTCGCGCAAGGGTCCGGGGCCGTGGTCTCCGAGGTCCCCGGGCTGCTGCAGCTGCGCGACGGGACCTACGCGGGCACGCTCGGGACCGCCGTGCACGCCGCCGGGCAGTGCACGGCCGCCGTCGGGCCCGGCGCGGCGCTGGCCCTGGCCGACCGGACGGGCAAGGTCGACCTGTACGCCGCCGAGCCCGCCGGGCTGGCCGACTGGACGCGCTGCCGGATGCTGGCCGTGGACGTCGACGTGCTGGTCAAGCCGTACATCGTGGACGGCAAGCTGCCGCTGGAGCCCGAGCTGCTCGCGCCGGAGCGGCGGCGCGCCCTGGTCCGCGAGGCCGACGCCAAGGTCGGCGCGGCGCTGGACAAGCTGCCCCCGGACACCGAGATCGTGCTGGCCGGGATCGGCGACCACGGATCGGTGCCGCACCTGCGCGTGGCGATGTGGAAGCGCCCGGGCCTGGCGGCCGCGCCGGACGGCCAGGTCGCGGGGCCGTCGGTGGGGGCCAACTCCACCCGGCGGGCGGACATCGTCGTGCTGCCCGACATCACGCCCACGCTCCTCGACGCGATGGGCATCGCCCCGCCCGCCACCATGATCGGGCTGCCGTGGCAGCTGGGCGAGCGGACCACGATCGACGACCTGCGCAGGGCCGACCTCAAGGGCACCGCCGTACGCGGCACGACCGGCGTCTTCTTCACCGCCTTCGCCATCGTCCAGGTCGCCTTCTACGGCCTCGCCTACTTCCTGCTGTCCCGGCGCAGGCGGCTGGGCGCGGTCGGCGTGGCCGCCATCGTGCTGGCCTCCGTCCCCGTCTCCACGTACGCGGTCAACCTGGTGCCGTGGGAGCGCAGCCCGTACCCGGTGCCGACGCTGATCGGCGGGGTGCTGGCGAGCACGGCGATCATCGCGGCCGTCGCGCTGGGCGGCCCGTGGCGGCGCCACCCGCTGGGCCCGCCCGCGGCCGTCGCGGCGACCACCGCCGCCGTGCTCGTGGGAGACCTGCTGACCGGGACGACGCTGCAGTTCAACAGCCTGATGGGCTACACCGCCGTGGTCGGCGGCCGCTACTACGGGCTGGCGAACATCCCGTTCGCGCTGCTGGCCACGGCCGTGCTGATGGTCACCGCCGTGGCCGCCGAGCACTTCGTCCGCGTCGGCCGCAAGCGGCTGGCCGTGGCCGGGGTGACGGGGCTCGGCGTGGGGGCGATGCTGCTGGCCGGCTGGCCCGGCGTGGGCAGCGACTTCGGCGGCGTGATCGCGTTCGTGCCGGGCATCGCGGTGACCGCGCTGCTGGTCGCGGGCAAGCGGGTGTCGGTGGTGAAGCTGGCCGCGTTCTGCGCGCTGGGCGGGGTGGCGGTGTCGATCATCGCGGTGCTCGACCACCTGCGCCCGCCCGCCTCGCAGACCCACCTGGGGCGGTTCGTGGGGCAGGTGATCGACGGGACGTTCCTGCCCATGATCGGGCGCAAGCTCGGGGCCATGCTCAACACCATGCTCTCCCCGAACCTCATGCCGATCGTGCTGGCCGGCCTGGCGTTCCTGATCTTCGCGGTGCTGCGGCCCGGTCAGATCAGCGCGGGCATCGTGCCGAAGGCGTTCGCGCGGGCGCCCATGCTGCGGGCCGGGCTCGTCGGGGCGCTGGTCAGCGGCGTGGTCGGCATGCTGGTCAACGACTCGGGCACGGCCGTGCTGTCCATGGCGGTCGCGCTGGCCGTGCCGCTGGTGCTGCACGCGGGCGTGCGCTCGGCGGAGGAGCCGGACTCACCAGCGGAGGTGGAGCTCCTCGGGGGACCGGTGGATGAGCGTGGCCGCCATGACGACGTCCTCGCGGGCGAGACGTAGGCCGGGCAGCTCGCGTACGAGCAGCTCGAGGGTGACCTTGAGCTGCTCGCGGGCCAGCAGCGCGCCCGGGCAGCCGTGCACGCCGTGCCCGAACGACAGGTGCCGCGCCGGCTCCCGCGCGATGTCGAACTCGTCCGGCCGCTCGAACACCGCCTCGTCCCGCCCGGCCGAGCCGAACGACACGAACACCGTCTCGCCCTTGCCGAGCGCGGTTCCCGCCAGCTCCAGCGGCCTGGTGACGGTGCGGCGGAAGCCCTGCACGGGAGCCTCGTACCGGGCCGCCTCCTCGATCGCCGCGCCCGCCAGCTCCGGCCGCCCGCACAGCAGCTCCCACTGGCCGCGCTCGCGCAGCAGGCGGTGCACGACGGTGCCGAGCAGGGCGGTCGTGGTCAGGTGGCCGGCCAGCATGACGTTCTGGGTGTTGGCCACGATCTCGTCGCGCTGCTCCGGCGTCGGCTCGCCGGGGCCGGGGGCCAGGCCGCGCGACAGCTCGCCGGTCAGGCTCTCGGCGCTCCTCGACCTGGCCGCGTGCGCCGCGAACAGGTGCCGCAGCGCGGCCACCTCGCGGGCCGCGGCGACCTGGTCGTCCGGCGACATCGGCGTGAACAGCAGGTCCTCGGCCCGGCCGCCGGCACGGATCGCGGCGGGCACGTCGGCCGGGTCGAGGCCGAGCAGGTGGCCGATCACGGTGGCCGGCAGCGGCCTGGCGTACGCGGACATCCATTCCACGTGCCCCGCCTTGGCGAACGACGCGACCAAGTCGCCCGCGGTCGCCCGGACGAACGGCAGCGCCGCCGCCACCTTGGCGGGGGACAGGCCGCGGGTGAGCGGCCGGCGGTAGCGGGCGTGCGCCTCGCCGTCCGTGCTCAGCACCACCGGGGCGCCGCCGGGCGCGCCCGCCAGCTCCGCGAACGCCCGCGGGTCCGGGATGACGTCGGGCCGCAGCGCGCCCTTGGAGGAGAAGTCGTCCGGGCGCCCGAGCACCTCGCGCACGTCGGCGTGCCGGGCCACCAGCCAGGCGTCCAGCTCCTCGACGAAGGTCAGCCCCGGCGCGGCGCGGGCCCGGGCGTAGACGGGATACGGGTCGCGGTAGAGCGCCTCTCGATCCACGCGTACCATCCTGCAAGCCCTGATGGAGGGCCGACAAGATCTGAAATTTTCTTTTAGTTCACTCTCAAGTCTTGAAAGTTATATCCACGAGCGATTGAGTTCGGTCGTGCAGTCCCTCAGAATCCTCACAGCCGCGGCGCTCGCGTTAGGCCCGCTCGCCCTGGCCGCGGCCCCGGCGCAGGCCGATCCCGCGCCCCCCGTAGAGGACGCGCTCAAGGCGTCGTCCTACCCGCCGCCCTCCACGCTGCTCGCCCAGGACGCCGGGCAGCGGCTGGAGACGGCCAAGAGGACCCGGCCGGTCGCGCCGGGCATCTCGCTCACCTCGTTCGACACCTACGACGCGCTCGGCTGGCTGCGCGCGGACGCGGTCACCGCCGACCTCGGCGGCGCGAAGGCCGACTACCTGTACTCCGGCGAGGTGTCCAAGACCGAGCCGCTGTCCGGGCCCGCCAAGCGCGCGCACGCCGTCGCGGCCGTCAACGGCGACTTCTTCGACATCAACAACTCCGGCGCCGCCCAGGGCATCGGCGTGCAGGACGGCTCCCTGGTGCAGTCGCCCGTCACGGGCCACGAGAACGCGGTCGCGATCACCGGCGACGGTCTCGGCCGCGTGCTCAAGATGTACTTCGAGGGCACCGCCACCCCGGCCGGCGGCTCGCCCATCGCGCTCACCCAGTTCAACCAGATCGTGAAGAGCGGCGGCGTCGGCCTGTTCACGCCGCTGTGGGGCTCGTTCAACCGGGCCCGCGCCGTCGAGGGCGCCACCTCCGTCGCCGAGGTCGTCCTGGTGGACGGGGTGGTCACCGAGGTACGCGCGTCCGCCGGCACCGGCCCCATCCCCGCCGGGACCACGATCCTGCTGGGCCGCGACGCCGGGGCCACCGCCCTGTCCGCCCTGAAGGCCGGCGACCGCGTGGACGTCAAGTACCAGCCGAAGTCGTCGGACGGCAGCCAGGTCAAGGCCGCCGTGGGCGGCAACTGGGTGCTGGTCAAGGACGGGGTCGTGCAGAACTCCACCGACCCCGCCGCGCACCCCCGCACCGCCGTCGGGTTCTCGGCCGACGGCAGGAAGATGTACCTGCTGACCGTGGACGGCCGCCAGGTCGACAGCCGCGGCGTCACGCTCAACGAGCTCGCCGCCATGATGGTCGATCTCGGCGCCGCCAACGCCCTCAACCTCGACGGCGGCGGCTCCTCCACCATGCTCGCCCGCGAGCCCGGCTCCGCCGACGTCCAGGTGGAGAACAGCCCCTCCGACGGTGGCGAGCGCCACGTGCCCAACGGCCTCGCGCTCTACGCGCCCGAGGGCAGCGGCAAGCTCAAGGGCTTCTGGCTGGAGACCGCGAGCGACCCCGCCAAGGCGCCCGGCGTCGGCCCGGTCGCGGGCGGCCGCCCCGACCGCGTCTTCCCCGGCCTCACCCGGCGGCTGACCGCCGCCGGATACGACGAGACGTACGGCCCGGCCGCCGGCACGCCGTCGTGGCGGGCCAACCCGGCCGTGCACGGCGTCGTCCGCGACGGGAGGTTCCACGCCCTGGTGCCCGGCCAGACCACCGTCACCGCCTCCCGCAGCGGCGCCAAGGGCACCATCGACCTGACCGTCCTGCAGCCGCTCCAGCGGCTCGGCGCCACCGCCGACCGGCTCGGCCTGGCGGGGGCGGACGGTGTTGCCACCTTCGGTGTGGTCGGCTACGACCGCAACGGCAACTCCGCGCCCGTCGAGCCCTCCGACCTCACGCTCGACTACGACAAGAGCCTGTTCGAGGTCACCGCGGCCGAGCAGGGCTACTTCACCGTCAAGGCCAGGAAGGCCGTCGGGTCCGGCCTGATCACCGCCAAGGTCGGCAAGATCGGCACGGCGGTGCCGGTGACCGTCGGGTTCGAGGAGAAGCCGGTCGCCGACTTCGAGGACGCGGCGAAGTGGACGTTCGCCGCCGCCCGCGCCACCGGCTCGCTGTCGGCCGCGCCCGGTCAGAGCGGGGGAGGGCTGAAGCTCTCCTACGACTTCACCACCTCGACCGCGACCCGGGCCGCGTACGCCAGCCCGCCGCAGCAGATCGTGGTGGACGGCCAGCCGCAGGCGTTCGGGCTCTGGATCAACTCCACCGGCAAGGGCGAGTGGCCCAGCCTGGAGTTCTACGACGCGCTCGGCCAGTCGCAGATCCTGCGCGGGCCGTACATGACGTGGACCGGATGGAAGTACGTCGAGTTCGCCGTGCCCCCGGGCGTGAACTACCCGCTCAAGCTGCGGCGCTTCTACGTGGCCGAGACCAAGGCGGACGCGAAGTACACCAACGAGATCCTCATCGACGGCCTGGTGGCCAAGGTGCCGCCGTCGATCTCCGCCCCCGCCGCGCCGAAGGTCGCCGATCCGGTGGTCAAGGCCGACGTGGGCCGGATGCCGTGGCGGTTCGCGGTCATGTCGGACGCGCAGTTCGTGGCGCGCGACCCGGACAGCGACATCGTCAAGAACGCGCGCCGCACGCTGCGGGAGATCAAGGCGGCCAAGCCGGACTTCCTGCTGATCAACGGTGACCTGGTGGACGAGGCGTCGCCGGAGGACTTCGCGCTGGCCAAGAAGATCCTCGACGAAGAGCTCGGCGGAACCGTGGAATATCACTACATTCCCGGTAACCACGAGGTCATGGGCGGCAAGATCGACAACTTCAAGGCCGTCTTCGGCGACACGTACGGCACCTTCGACCACAAGGGCACCCGCTTCGTCACCCTGGACACCTCGCGCCTGAACCTGCGCGGCGGCGGCTACGACCAGGTGGCCATGCTCCGCTCCGAGCTGGACAAGGCCGCCGGCGACGCGTCGGTGGGCTCGGTCGCGGTGCTGTTCCACGTGCCGCCGCGCGACCCGACGCCCGGAAAGGGCAGCCAGCTCGGCGACCGCAAGGAGGCGGCCCTGGTGGAGGGCTGGCTGGCGGACTTCCAGCGCACCACCGGCAAGGGGGCCGCCTACATCGGGGCGCACGTGGGGACGTTCCACGCCTCGCACGTGGACGCGGTGCCGTACTTCATCAACGGCAACTCCGGCAAGAACCCGGCGACCGCGCCCGACGACGGCGGGTTCACCGGCTGGTCGCTGTGGGGCGTCGACCCGGTGACGCGGGCCGAGGCCGAGCACGTGCGGCGGAACTGGTTCGCCGACGCGCCCGACTGGATCGGCACGCAGGTCCGGCCGCACCTGGACGACCTCGTGCTCACCGCCCCCGCGACCGTAGCGATCGGCGCGCCCGGCGCGGTGACGGCGGCGGTCAAGCAGGGCAGCCGTACGGTCCCCGCGGCCTACCCGGTCTCGGCGGCGTGGTCCGGCTCGCCCAACCTGTACGTCGGCGACCGCGACGGCGTCAAGCCGTGGCACGTGGCCTACCTCGACCCCTCGACGGGGACGCTGACGGCGCTGCGGCGCGGGCAGGTGACGGTCGCCGTCACGGTGAGCGGCGTCACCCGCCAGGCCACCGTGGCGCTGATGGCCAAGGCCGCCGCCTGACCCACGACCGGGCGGGCCGCCGCGGCGGCCCGCCCGGTCGTACCATGAAGATCCACTCATGACAGCGAGCCGCCGTCTCCTCCCGGGCGAGCACCGCCGCGGATCCCGCCACCCGTGTCCTCGGCCTGCGTTCCGCCCTGGCGCGATGGTGCGGCCTGCCGCCGGAGCCGTCCGTGCCCCACGTGACGGCCTGACCTGCGTCGAGTGGTCTCCCGGCCGCCCCGGCCTCGCTCCGCACCGCCACTCTGGGCCGGCCTTCGGCTACGTGATCGAGGGGGCGATCCGGTTCGAGCTCGAAGGCGAGCCGGAGCGCGTGGTCGAGGCCGGTGAGACGTTCTGGGAGCCGGGCGGCGACGTGATCCACTACCAGGACGGCAACGCCCGGCCGGGCTCGCAAGGCGCTTGAAAGCGTACGTCGTTCGGTGGCAAGTCAGCTGAAATCGACTTATCGCACATTGTCGTCATCTCGCCAAGAAAGGACGACCCCCGATGACGATCTCCCGCATCCTCACCGGCCTGACCATCGCCGCCACCGCCACCATCGCCGCCGTCGCGACCGTCGCGACCGTCGCCCCGGCCGCCCAGGCCGCGACCGCGGCGGACTCGGCCGCGTGGGGCCCGTACTACGCGCCGGGGCGCGCCGCCCACGCCGTGGGCACTCTGACGGCCACGGGGGAGGACCACGCCGACCTGCCGACGGCCGACGTCGTCCGGGTCTCGGGCAAGGTGTACGACCACACGCGGCCCGCCGCCACCTGCGGCTGGGCGGTCTTCCGCATCACCTACCGCTCCGGGAGCAACCTGCCGTTCCGGCAGCACGCGGTGCGCGACTGCTCCTACCGCACCCCGAAGCGCTTCTCGTTCTCCTACCAGGACGTCTACCAGGTCGAGCTCAAGGTCTGCGCCGAGGGCAAGTCCGCCAAGCCGTCCCTCGTCTGCCAGTACGCGGGCACCTGGAAGACCCTCTACCTGTCGAAGTAGGCGCCCTCAGATCTCGGAGATGATCTGCCGGCGTTTGGCGGCGTACTCGTCGTCCGTGATCGCCCCCGTCGTCCGGAGCGCCTCCAGCTCCTCCAGGCGCTGGGCGGCGGACCGCTCGGACGGCGGGAACACCGGCGAGGCGGCGCCGGCCGCCGGCTGAGCGGCGGCCCGGCGCACCACGTCCTGGATCTGCCGGCGCAGCTCCGGCTTGGAGCGCACGTCCATCATGCCGTTCAGCGGGATGCCGTTGGCCTTGAGGAGCTGCAGGATCTCCATCAGCGGTCCGGCCTGGCCGCTCAGGTCATAGGTCCTGTTCTCCTCGGCCAGGTTGAACGTCGCCGGCATCAGCCCGTTCACCAGGGCGCTGCGCTCCCAGTCGATCTGGTGCTCGTGCGTGGCCGGATCGACGAGTACGACGAGCCTGCGCGCGGTGAAGTTGCCCGCCCGCGTCACGCCGGCCAGCACGCGGTCCTGGGTGTCGAACCCGAACCCCGGCCCCTCGATGCGCAGCCCGAGCTTGATCAGCGGCTGGTCGTTGATCCTGGTGCCGGTCTCCGACATGCCCGTGATCCGGGCGAGCGTCAGCACTCCGGACCGCTCCAGGGCGGCGGTCCTGGCGGCCGCCTTCGCGCCGTGTCGGGCCAGAGCCACCGCGACCAGCACGTCGGACACCGTGATCAGCAGGCCGACGTAGAACATCCACTGGATCTCCTCGCGTTCGGCCGGGCCGAGCGCGAGGTAGACGACCACGAAGATCGGGCCGACCAGCCCTCCGCAGAGCAGGACGACCAGCTGCGATTTCAGATAACGCCAGAACATCGGCCTGCTCCCGTCGGTGGGGCGGTGGATCGGGTGCCAGAGTAATGAGCGGTGATCTCGGTCAGGGATCCGTTCGAGGAAGAATCGGACCGTTCCATCGAGGCTTGGAGACGGCCCTGGACGGGAAATATGCGGATTGTTAGCCTTTCAGGAGGTTCTCCTGGTGCTCGAGAGACTCAATGGACAAACTCTCTGACGACGACCTGGCGCTGTTACTGCTGATCCGATCCTTCGAGCTGAAGCTGCTCGCGCTCTTCGAGCGCGGCGAGCTCAACGGCACCACCCACACCTGCCTCGGCCAGGAGTACGTCCCCGTCTCCCTGCGGACGCTCCTGCGCGAGAGCGACTGGATCTTCAGCAACCACCGGGGCCATGGCCACTATCTGGCCAGGTTCGAGGACCCGGAGGGGCTGCTGGCCGAGATCATGGGCAGGAAGGGGGCGATCTGCGACGGCGTCGGCGGCAGCCAGCACCTGAAGCGCGACCGCTACCTGTCCACCGGCGTGCAGGGCCAGAGCCTACCCGTGGCGGCCGGGGTCGCGCTGCGGCTGAAACGGTACGAGCCGGGCGCGCTGGCGTGCGTCTACATCGGCGACGGCACCTGGGGCGAGGGCGCCGTGTACGAGGCGCTCAACCTGGCCCAGCTCTGGCGGCTCCCGCTCCTGGTCGTGGTCGAGCACAACGGCATCGCCCAGTCCACGCCGACGGGGCTGCAGATGGCGGGCACGGTGGAGGGGCGGGCGCACGCGTTCGGCGTGGCGCACCACCGGGTGGACATCGTGGACATTCACGAGATCCGCGCCCAGCTCGCGCCTCTCGTCGACCGGGTACGGGCGGAGTCGTGCCCGCTGGTCGTGGAGTTCGCCACCCACCGCCTCGGCCCCCACAGCAAGGGCGACGACACCCGGCCGCCCGGCTTCCCGCGCTTCGACTGGTACGCCGCCTACCAGGCCGCGCACCCCGTACAGTCCGCCGGGATCGAGGCGGAGGCCCGTACCCGGATCGACCGGATCGCGGCCGAGGTCGCCGCCCGGCCGCCGTCCGTCTGGCGGGCGGCGTGACGGTCGGCGGGGCGGCCGCGGGCCGGGCGCGCGTCGGCGAGAACCTCAACCGCGCGCTGCACGGCCTCCTCGAGGACGACCCCTCCGTGTACGTCCTGGGCGAGGACCTCCTCGACCCCTACGGCGGCGCCTTCAAGATCACCAAGGGCCTGTCCACCCGCTTCCCCGGCCGCGTGCTCACCACCCCGCTCAGCGAGGGCGCCATCGTCGGTGCGGCCTCGGGGCTGGCGCTGGCGGGCGGCAAGGCGGTCGTGGAGATCATGTTCGCCGACTTCGCGGCGCTCGCCTTCGACCAGATCCTCAACTTCGCCGGCAAATCCGTCTCCATGTACGGGCACCGCGTGCCCCTCCCGCTGGTGATCCGGTGCCCGTCCGGCGGCCACCGCGGCTACGGCCCCACCCACAGCCAGAGCCCGCAGAAGCACTTCATCGGGATCCCCGGGCTGTCGCTGTTCGAGATGTCGCCCTTCCACGACAACCGGGCCGTGCTCGACCGCATGCTGGCGCTGGGCGAGCCGTGCCTGCTGTTCGAGGACAAGGTGCTCTACACGCGGCGGATGTACGAGGTGGACGAGCTGTTCACGTGGGAACTGGTGGGCGACGTGGCGGTGGTCCGCCTCGACACCGGTGGACCCGGCGGCCTTGAGATCCCCTCCGGCGACCTCGACTACGTGCTCATCACCCCCGGCGGGGTCGCCCATCGCGCGCTGGCCGCCATGCGAACCCTGCTGCTCGACCACGACCTGACCGGCGTCCTGATGGTCCCCTCGCGCTTATACCCCCTCGACCTGTCGGACCTGCTGCCGCTGCTCGGGCGGGCGCCGCTGGTGTGCGTGGCCGAGGACGGCAGCGCGGGCGGCACCTGGGGCGACCACGTGGCCGCCGACCTGCACACCCGCCTCTGGGGCCGCCTGCGGCGCCCGGTCCGGCTGGTCAGCTCGGCGGACAGCGTGATCCCCACGGCCGCCCACCTGGAGCGCGAGGTGCTCGTCCAGGACTCCACGATCCGCCGTGCCGTGCTGGAGGGGCTGGATGGCTGAGATCCGGGTGCCGAAGCTGAACACCAACGACTCGGCGTACGTGCTGCTGGAATGGCTGGTTGCGGACGGCGCGCCGGTGCGGGGCGATGACGTGGTGGCGTCGGTGGAGACGTCCAAGACGGTGGAGGAGCTGGTCAGCGGGCACGACGGGATCCTCGTCCACCTCGTCCCGGCGGGCGCCGACTGCACCCCGGGCCAGCCCATCGCCCGCATCACCTCCCATCCCGCACCGGTCGCGGCGGGCTCCGGTGAGGCCCTGCCCTCCACGGCGCCGCTGATCACGGCGCCCGCGCAGGCGCTCATCGACGAGCTGGGCATCGACCCCGCCCGCGTGCGCGCCCTGCCCGTGAAGGTGGTGCGGCGCGCCGACGTCGAGCGCCTGGCCGCAACGGGCGCACCCCCGCCGGCGCCGCCTGCCACTCAAGGACTCGCGCTGTCCGCGGAGGCTGCCGTCCCGGAGACACCCCCATCGCCCCTGCCCACCGCGCTGTCGCCCGCAGTCACGCCACCCGGCGAGACGCCGCCCGCCGTCGTCCCGCCCGCCGCCGTTGCGCCGAGTATCGTGCCCGCCCCCGCCACGTCGGCCGCTGTCGCGTCACCCGGTGCCGCGCCTGACTCCGGCGTGCCGGCCGGGGAGAGCGTGCAGCGGCTGAGCGGGAATCAGCGGGCCGTCGGAAGGACGGTGAGCCTTTCGCATCGGACGATCCCCGCCGCCTACACCGCCATAAAAGTCGACGTAGGCAAGGCCACCGCAGCCGCCCGCGACCTCACCAAGCGCCTGCGCAAGCTCGTCGGCCTGCCCGACCTCCTCATCGCCGCCGTCGCCCGCCTGCACCAGGACTTCCCGCTGTGCTTCGCCACCCTCCTGGACGAGGACACGGCCGCCGTCCCCGACGCCCCCGACGTGGGCGTAACGATCGATCTCGGCACCGGCCTGTACGTGCCGGTCATCCGGGACGCGCACGACAAGGGGATCGAGGAGATCGCCGGGGAGCTGGCCGGCTTCCGGAGGCTGGCCCAGCGCGGCGGGTTCAGGCAGGAGCACCTGGACGGCGGCAACATCGTCGTCACCCTGCACCACGACCGTGACATCGTCATGGCCGTCCCCATCGTCTTCCCGGGCCAGGCGTGCGCCCTCGCGCTCACCTCGCCGCAGCGGGAGGGCGAGCGCACCGTGGCGGTGATCGGGCTGGCCTACGACCACCGGCTGGTCAACGGCAGGGACGCCGTCCTGTTCCTCCAGGCGCTCAAGGAAGGGCTAGAGGCGGCGTCGTTCGAGGGACTGTAGGCCGACCAGGTCGTCGGGCGCGGCGTCGGCGGCGTCGTCCACCAGGGACGGCAGCCGGGACCGGAGCGCCACGACCGCCAGCACCGCCATCGCGACCGCGAACAGGACGTACATCAACCCCACCCCCCGCCCCGCCCCCGTTCCGATCAGCGCGCCGACGGTGGAGGCGAGCGGCCCGTCCGGGGCGAGCAGCGGGTCGAACACCGCCGCCCCGTACGGCGCCACGAGCCCGAACCCCAGCGGCAGCGTCGACCAGGCGATCAGCGTGTTCAGCGCGAACACCCGCCCGTGGAAGCGCTGCGGCACCTTCACCTGCACGATCGTGGCGTAGACCCCGTTGAGCAGCGTCACCCACAACGACATCCCGAACGCCCCGATCCCGATCGTCACCAGATCCGGCCGCAACCCCGTGACCAGGCAGAACACGGCCAGCGCGAGCGTGCACCAGAGCACCGCCCGCATCCGCCGGTGGCCCGGCCCGCCCCACACCGTCATCGCCAGGCCGCCGAGCAGCACCCCGAGCCCCGACAGGAACGAGATCCGCCCCACGTCCTGCAGCCCCGCGAACGACAGCACCAGCGGCGAGATCATCAGGAAGAGCGGCGACAGGAACACGTTCAGGACCGCGAAGAACAGCAGCATCCGCCGGAAGCCGAGCTGCCCCCACGAATACCGGAACCCGGCCACCAGCTCCGTCATGACCGGCTCCTTGCGCCGCCAGGCCATCGCCCGGGGGAAGCGCACCAGCAGCGTCACGGCGATCGCGAACACGTAGCTGACCACGTCCAGGACCAGGATGCCCCCGAGCCCGACGACCGCCATCAGCCCGGCGGCCGCCAGCGGCACGATGAGCTGCGTCATCCCCCCGGCCATCTGCACGATGCCGTTCGCGTGGCCGAGGTGCCGCTTGGGCACGAGCTGCGGCACGGCCGAGCTGTAGGCGAGGCGCTGGAACGTGAGCGCCACCGACAGCAGCGCGAGCAGCGGGTAGACGTGCCAGGTCTGCAGGTTGCCGGTCCACAGCAGCACGCCGAGCAGGAGCTGCGTCCCGAGTGCGGCGAAGTCGCCGCCGAGCATCACGGTACGGCGGTCGCTGCGGTCCACGATGGCGCCCGCCAGCGGGGCCACCACCATCCCCGGCACCAGGCCGAGCACGGCGAGCAGGGCGAACTGGGCCAGGGAGCCCGTGGTGAGATAGATCCAGATCGGAATGGCGAACTCGGTCAGTGCCGAGCCCATGATCGACAGCAGCTGGCCCCCGGCCACGGCCAGGAACCGCCGCATGCTGGGTTGCGGCCCGGCGAGCGATCCCCGAGCCGGGGCCGGCCGTGCGGATGGGATGAGGTGGGAGGTGTCGTGCAGGCGCCAGTTCGGGCCCGACGCCGGCTCGCCCGTCTCCAGGGCGAGGTGGGTGCGGGTCACGATCTCGGCCAGCTCCTGCGCCCGATATTTCAGGAAAAAGTGTCCGGCCTCATCCAGCTCCACCACCGCGGCCGTCGGACTCAGGAAGTGCCACTCGCGATACCGCTCCTCGAAGTACTCGGTAGCCGGATCCCGCTCGCCCGCCACACTGATCACCGGCGCCCGCAACGGCTCCACCGCGCTCTCGAACAGCCCGGTGAAATACTCCTCCGCGGCCTCCGTGTCCTCGCGCATGTTCCTGATGATGTGCCGCGCCTGTCCCGGATCGAGCTCGCTCATGTCGAGCCCCATCGAGGTCAGCCAGTTGGCGTAGCTGCGGTCGCTGCGCAGGTACTCCCGCCGCGCCACCCGGGACAGCGCCGCCAGAACCCGGTTCCCCGGCCGGGCGAACGGGAAGATCGCCCCGATGTAGACCGCTTCGAGCCGCCGCCCCGCCGCCTCCAGCCGCCGCGCGATGGCGACCGTCAGCGCCGACCCGACCCCGCAGTGCCCGTACAGCGCGAGCGGCCCCCGTACCTTCTCCAGGATCTCCCGCACGCACCGGTCGGCCACCTCCTCCAGAGGCAGCCGGTCATCCTCCAGCCCCACGTCGTGCCCGGGGATCGCGACCGCCCACAGCGCGTGCGTGGCGGGCAGCGCGTCGGCCAGCGGCTGATAGGCCACCGCGGCGCCCCCGCCGTACGGGACGCACACGTACGTGAGCTCGGCACGGGCGCGG
Organism: Nonomuraea angiospora; assembly: GCF_014873145.1. Taxonomy (NCBI): domain Bacteria; kingdom Bacillati; phylum Actinomycetota; class Actinomycetes; order Streptosporangiales; family Streptosporangiaceae; genus Nonomuraea; species Nonomuraea angiospora. The sequence continues at coordinate 13,015,982 of NZ_JADBEK010000001.1, forward strand.
CGCGGCGTCAGCTCGTGCAGCAGCCCGCGCGGCCCGGCGGCGCCCCCGTCGGCGAACGCGGCCAGCTCGCGCACCGTCGGATGCTTGAACAGGTCCACCACCGCGACCGGCGACGGGAGCCGCCTGCGCAGGCGCGCCACGACCTTGATGGCCAGCAGCGAGTGCCCGCCGACGTCGAAGAAGTCGTCGTCGACGCCGAAGTCCGCCCCGTCGAGCACCTCCGCCCAGACGGCGCTCACCAGGCGTTCGGTGTCGGTCTCCGGCCGGGTGCGCGTTCCTGCCGGAGCGGCGGAGGGGGCGGGGAGGCGGCGGCGGTCCACCTTGCCGTTGGACGTGAGGGGCAGGCTCGGGAGGGCGACGAAACGGGCGGGGATCATGTACGCGGGCAGCGTCTCGGCGAGGTGGGCGCGCAGCCGCACCGGGTCCAGGCGCGGCGTGACCACGTACGCGACGAGCTGCGCCCCCGTGCCCCGCCCGTCGGTCGTGACCACGCACTCGGTCACGTCGGGGTGGCGGGCGAGATGGGTCTCGATCTCGCCCAGCTCGATCCGGTAGCCGCGGATCTTGACCTGGGCGTCGGCCCGGCCGAGGAACTCGATGACGCCGTCGGCGGCGTACCGGCCGAGGTCGCCCGTGCGGTAGAGGCGCTCGCCGGTGCGGGGGTGGGTGCGGAAGGAGGCGGCCGTCCGCTCGGGGTCGCGCCAGTAGCCGGTGGCGACGCCCGCGCCGCCGATGTACAGGTCGCCGGGCACGCCGACGGGCATGTCCCGCAGCCCGGGGCCGAGGACGTGGAACGTCTGGTTGGCCAGGGGGCGGCCGTACGGGATGGAGGTCCAGGCCGGGTCCACCCGGCCGATCGGGTACGAGATGGACCAGATCGACCCCTCGGTGGCGCCGCCCAGGCTGATGACCTCGGCGTCCGGGGCGAGGGCGCGGATGCGGTCGGGGAGCGTCAGCGGGATCCAGTCGCCCGACAGCAGGACCAGGCGCAGCGAGCCGAGGTCGGCGCCCTCGTGCTCGGCGTGGTCCACCAGGAGCTCCATGAGGGCGGGCACGGAGTTCCAGACGGTGACGCGTTCCCGCTCCACCAGGCGGGCCCAGGCGGCCGGGTCCTTGTCGGCGGCCGGGTCGCCTATGACGAGGGTCGCCCCGACGGCCAGCGCGCCGTAGACGTCGTACACGGACAGGTCGAAGCTCAGGGCCGACAGCGCGAGGAAGCGGTCGGCGGGGCCGACGCGGAAGCGCTGGTTGAGGTCGCGGACGGTGTTCAGGGCGGCCCGGTGCTCGATCATCACCCCCTTGGGGGCGCCGGTGGAGCCGGAGGTGAAGATCACGTACGCGAGGTCGGCGGGGGAGGCGGGACAGTCGAAGGGCGGGGCGTCGGCGTCCGGGAGCACCGCGAGCCGGGTCACCCCGGCGGGCCAGGACAGCTCCAGCCAGGGCTGGGTGACGGCGATCGCGCATCCGCCGCGCTCGATCAGCTCGAAGCGCCGCTGGTCGGGCAGGTCGGCGTCGATCGGCAGGTACGCCGCCCCGGCCGCGTTGACCGCCAGCACCGCGACGACCTGCTCCCAGCCCCGCTCCATCACGACGGCCACCAACCGGCCCGGCCCGGCCCCAGCCGCCCTGAGCTCGGCGGCCAGCGACCGCACCCGGCGGCGCAGCTCCCCGTACGTGATCTCGCCCCCGGGATGCCGCACCGCCACGGCCCCGCTGTCCGCGCCGGACATGACCGGCTCGTGCAGCAGGCCGGGCGGGCCGAGGTCGACGGCGGTGTCGTTCCAGCGCCGCCGCTCGTCCAGCTCGCGCGGCGTCAGCAGCTCCAGCTCCGACACCGGCGCCGCCGGATCGGCCGCCACCCCTTCCAGCAGCGTGACCAGGTGCCCGGCCATGCGCTCGATCCGCTCGGCGGAGAACAGCGCGGTGTTGTAGACGAACAGGAACGCCCCGCCGCCCCCGGTGTAGAGCTCCAGGTCGAAGCGGGTCGCCCACACTCCCGGCTCGAACCCCTCCAGCGTCAGCGGCCCCGGCTCCGGCTCGCCGCCGTAGTTCTGCATGGCGAGGAGGACCTGGAACACCGGCGACCTGGACGGCTCCCGCGCCACGTTCAGCTCCGACACCAGCCGCTCGAACGGCACCTCCTGGTGCGAGTACGCGTCCGTGGCCAGCTCCCGCACCCGGTCCAGCAGCTCCTCGAACGACGGATCCCCGGACAGGTCCACCCGCATCGCCAGCAGGTTGACGAAGCACCCGACCAGGTTGTCCAGCTCGGGCAGCGCCCGCCCGGCCACCGGCGAGCCGATCGCCACGTCGTCCTGCCCCGCGTACCGCCCGAGCAGCACCGCGAAGGCCGCCAGCAGCACCATGTACGGCGTCGCGCGATGCTCCCCGCCCAGCCGGTCCAGCCGCTCGGCCAGCTCGGGGGCGATCGCGAAGTGGTGCGCCGCCCCGGCGTAGGTCAGCTCGGGCGGCCGCGGCGCGTCGGCCGGCAGCTCCAGGGGCTGCAGCCCGGCCAGCCGGTCGCGCCAGTAGCCGACGTCGCCGTCCGCGCGTTCGCGCTGCCAGGCGGCGAAGTCCCCGTACGTGATCGGCAGCTCGGGCGCGGTCCCGCCGGTGCAGAACGCCAGGATCTCGCGCAGCAGGAGGTTCGCCGACCAGCCGTCGGCCGCGATGTGGTGCACGGCCAGCGCCAGCACGTGGTCGTCGGGCGCCAGCCGTACCAGCAGGGCTCTCATGACCGGGCCCGCCACCAGGTCGAACGGCTCCGCCAGGAACGGCCCCACCAACTCCCTGGCCTCCTCCGCCGACCCGGCCGCGGCGACGGTCAGCGGGACCTCGGACTCGTCCGACACCAGCACGTCCGGCTGCCCGTCCGCGCCCGCCGGGAAGCGGGTGCGCAGCGGCTGGTGGCGTTCGCAGACCCTGCGCAGCGCCGCCGCCAGCGCGTCGGCCCGGAGCGGCCCGCGCACCCGCCGCACCAGCGGGATCGTGTAGGCGGCGTTCCCCGGGGCGTACTGCTCCATGAACCACAGCCGCTCCTGCGCGTACGACAGGGGCGGCGGCCGGTCGGCGGGCAGCGCGGGGATGGCCGGCCGCGATCCGCCGCGCCTGCGCAGCCGCTGGGTGAGCAGCGCCCGCTGGGCCTGCGTCAACTCGGTCATGGGCCCTCCTCCGCCAGTCTCATGACCTGCTCGTCGGACAGCCCCGCTATCTCGGCCACCAGCGCCTCCTCGACAGCCTGCGCCAGCGCCGCGACGGTACGGCGGTCGAACAGCGTACGGATCGGCAGGTCCACCCCCGCCAGGGCGCGCAACCGGGCGGCCACCCGGATGGCGAGCAGCGAGTGGCCGCCGAGGGCGAAGAAGTCGTCGAACGCGCCGATCTTGTCCGCGCCCAGCACCTCCGCCCAGACGTCGGCCACCAGCTCCTCGGCGTCGGTCCTGGGCGGCGTGCCGTCGCTCCCAACGGGGGCGTCCGGCTCGGGGAGCGCGGCCCGGTCGAGCTTGCCGTTGCGGGTGAGGGGCAGCGCGTCGAGCAGCACCCAGCGCGCGGGCACGAGGTACGGCGGCAGCGCCCGCGCCACGTGCTCGGCCAGGCCCGCCACACCGCTCTCCCCACGCGGCACCACGTAGGCCACCAGGTCGCCCTCCCGCGCGAGCACGGCCGCCTGCCGGACGGCGGGATGGGCGAGCAGGCAGTGCTCGACCTCGCCCGGCTCGACGCGGAACCCGCGCACCTTCACCTGGTCGTCCAGACGGCCGAGGAACTCCAACCGGCCGTCGCGCCGCAGCCGCACCCGGTCGCCCGTCCGGAAGTAGCGGCCCTCCGGCAGGGTCACGAACGGCGTATCGGGGGCGTTGAGGTAGCCGCGGGCCACGCCCGGCCCGCCGACGTACAGCTCGCCGGGCGCGCCCGGCGGGGTCGGCGCCCCGTGGCGGTCGAGAACCTGGACCGGGGTCGCCCCCACCGGGCGGCCGATCGGCGGATGCGGGTCCCCGCCCGCCAGCTCCGCGCACGTGGCGATGATCGTCGTCTCCGTGGGGCCGTAGGTGTTGAGCAGCCGCACCCGGTCGCCGAAGCGTTCGCGCCAGCGGGCCACGGCCTGCGCGCGCACCTGCTCGCCGCCGAGGATCACCAGGCGCAGCCGGTCCGGCCACGGGATCTCGTCGATCAGGTCCACCAGGTGGTGGAAGTAGGCGGTGGGCAGGTCGAGCACGGTGACGTCGGCCCGCCGGGCGAGCAGGTCCGGCAGGGTGGCGCCGCCGCCGGGCAGCAGCTCGACCGTGGCGCCCGCGGCCAGCGCCGGGAAGATCTCCTCGGCGTGGGTGTCGAAGCTCAGCGAGGCGAGCTGGACGACGCGGTCGCCGGGGCGCAGGCCGTACGCGGAGCGCATCCACCGGACCCGCTCGGCCAGCCCGGCGTGCTCGACGGCGACCCCCTTGGGGGTGCCGGTGGAGCCCGAGGTGTAGATCACGTACGCCAGGCCGGGCCTGCGTTCCGCGGGGCCCGCCCCCGGCTCGATCCCCGCCGCGACGATGAGGGACGTCCCCGCGGCCATGGCGCGCAGGCGCCCCGGCGGGTACCCGGGGTCCAGGGGCACGTAGGCGGCGCCCACCCGCCAGATCGCCAGCATGGCCACCACCGCCTCGACCGAGCGGCCCGCCCGGAGCCCGACCAGGTCCCCCTCGCCCGCGCCCCGCCCGGCCAGCTCCCCTGCCAGCCGCGCCACCCGCCGCTCCAGCTCGGCGTACGTCACGGCCTCGGCGCCGCAACTCACGGCCACCTCGCCGGCGTGCGCCGCCACCGACTCGGCGATGAGCCCTCCGACGGTCCCCACGCTGCCCATCGGAGGGCCCATCGGAGGGCCCATCGGAGGGCCCGCCGCAGGGCGGTCCAGCGACGCGAGCAGGGCCTCGTCGGACGGCGTCAGTACGGGCAGGCGCGACAGGGGCACCCGCCGGTTGCCCGGGTCGGCCACCCCCCGCAGCACCACCGCGAACCGCTCCGCCAGCTCCGCCACCGTCTCCGCGTCGAACAACCCCGCGTCGTATCCGAACGCCACCCGCAGCCGCCCGGGCGACCGCCACGCCTCCACGGTCAGGTCGAACTTGGCCTGCCGGTACCCGTCGTCGAAGAACGACATCCGCACCGGGCCGAGGTGGTCGCGTTCGCCGTCGGCGGTCTGGCTGTTCAGGGTGAACAGGGTCTGGAACATCGGCTTCCTGGCCAGGTCCCGTTCCACGTCCAGCTCGGCCAGCAGCTGCTCGAACGGCACGTCATGATGGGCCATCGCGTCCAGGACGGTCTTTCGTGTCCTGGCCAGCAGCTCCTCCAGCGCCGGGTCGCCCGACAGGTCGCCGCGCAGGACGAGCGTGGTGCTCAGGTAGCCGATGAGGGGCTCCAGCTCCACCCGGTCCCGCCCCGCCGTCGGCGACCCGACCAGCACGTCGTCCTGCCCGGTGTGCCGCGACAGCAGGATCTGGTACGCCGACAGCAGCACCATGAAGAGCGTCACCCGATGCCGGCGAGCCGTCGACTCCAGCCGGGCGAGCAGCTCGCCCGGCACCTCCAGCAGGTGGAAGTCGCCACGCGTCGCCCCGGCGCGGTGCGGCCGGTCCGTGTGCAGGTCGAGGGTGGGCGGGTCGGCGAGCCGGGCGCGCCAGTAGTGGAGGGCCGCGCCGCGGTCCTGCTCCCGCCGCCACCCGGCGACGTCCCCGTGCTGCACGGCCAGCGGCGCGAGCTCGGCGGAGGCGTACAGGGCGGCCAGGTCGTCCAGGAAGACGGTGATCGACCAGCCGTCGGCCACGATGTGGTGCAGGACGACGCAGAGCACGTGGTCGTCCGGACCGATCCGGACCAGCGTGACGCGCAGCGGCGGCGCTGCGCCCAGGTCGAGCGGGGCGTTCGTGCGGGCGGCGACGAGCGCGCGCGCTTCGGCCTCGTCGCGGGCCTCCAGCCGCTCGATCCTGGCGGGTGCGGGCCGCTCGACCACGGCCACCGGCCGCCCGTCCACCTCGGGGAAGCGGGTCCGCAACGACTCGTGCCTGGCGATCAGCCCGGTCAGCGCCCGCTCCAGCGCCGCCTCGTCGAGCGGCCCTTGGAGCCTGCGCACGATGTACATGTTGTACGAGGCGTCGGAGGGATCCAGGCGGTGCAGGAACCACAGGCGTTCCTGGGCGGGGGAGAGCGGCGGCAGCGTGCCGGCCGGGCGCGGCACGAGGGGGCTGCCCGGCTCGCCCGCCGGCTCGTCCAGCGTCGCGGCGAACCCGGCGACCGTGGGATGCGTGAACAGCTCCCGCAGCGGCGCCGCCGTGCCCGCCGCCGCGAGCCTGGCGATGACCCGGGTGGCCAGCAGCGAGTGGCCGCCGAGCGCGAAGAAGTCGTCGTCCGCGCCGAGGTCGCCGGTGCCCAGCACCTCGGCGAAGATCCGCGCCACCTGCCGCTCCCTGGCGGTCACCGGCGCGCCGCCCCGGCCGGCCGCCGGCCGCGCGGGCTCGGGCAGCGCCCGCCGGTCCACCTTCCCGTTGGGGGTCAGCGGCAGGTCCTCCAGGGGCACGACGACCGAGGGCAGCATGTACGGGGGCAGCCACTCGGCCGCCCGCTCCAGCAGATCGTCCGGGACGGCGGGCACCACGTAGGCCACCAGGTCGCCGCCCCGCACCACCACGGCGGCCCGGCGCACCCCGGGGTGCCGCTCCAGGGTGGCCTCGATCTCGCCCGGCTCGACCCGGTGCCCCCGCAGCTTGACCTGGCCGTCCCCGCGCCCCAGGAACTCCAGCGTGCCGTCGGCCAGCCACCGCACCCGGTCGCCCGTGCGGTACCACCCGCCCGGGAACGCCTCGGGCGGCTCCCCCGGCGAGCGCAGGTAGCCGAGCGCCACCCCGGCGCCGCCGATGACCAGCTCCCCGGGGACGCCGACGGGCGCGGGGGAGCCGGAGCGGTCGAGGACCCGTACCGTGGTGTTCGCGAGCGGCCGCCCAATGCTCACCCGGTCGGGGGAGGGCGGCACCTCCCAGGCGGTGGACCAGATCGTGGTCTCGGTCGGCCCGTACATGTTGAGCAGCCGCTCCACCCGCCTGCGCAGCCGCCGGGCCAGCGCGAGCGGCAGCGCCTCGCCCCCGGCCAGCGCCACCAGCCCCGACGGGTCCAGCCCGGCGGACAGCAGCATGCTCCACCCGGACGGCGTGGCCTGCACGTGGGTGACCCCGGACGCGCCGATCAGCCGGGCCAGCGCCACCCCGTCGCGCACGGCGTCGTCACCGGCCAGCACCAGCCGCCCGCCCGTCACCAGCGGCAGGTACAGCTCCAGCCCGGCGATGTCGAACGACAGCGCCGTGCTGCCCAGCCACACGTCCTCCGGGCGGGAGCCGAGCAGCCGTTCCATCCCGGCCAGCAGGTTGACCAGCGCGGAGTGCGGCACCGCCACGCCCTTCGGCGTGCCGGTGGAGCCCGAGGTGTGCAGCACGTACGCCGGGGCCCCGGCGTACGCCGCGTTCGAAGGGCCGGACGCCGCGTCCAAAAGGCCGGACGCCGCGTTCAAGGGGCCCGACGCCGCGTCCAGAAGGCCGGACGCCTCGGGCGCCGGGGCGATCCGTTCGACGTTCCCGGGCAGGGGCGCCGACGGGCCGGCCAGCGCGACCCGCACGCCCGCCTGGGCGAGCATGGCCGCGACGCGCCCGGCGGGCAGCGCCGGGTCCACCGGCAGGTACGCGGCCCCCGCCATCATGACGCCCAGCAGCGTCCCTGGCAGCTCGGCCGAGCGCGGCAGGCACACCGCCACCACGGACCCGGGCCCCGCCCCGCGCGCCCGCAGCCCCGCCGCGACGAGCCGGGCCCGGCCGGCCACCTCGGCATAGGTGCGCGCCTGCCCGGAGCACTCCACCGCCACGGCGTCCGGCCGCAGCTCCGCCTGCCGCAGGAACAGGTCCACGACCGTGCCGGACGGGACATCGGTCGCGGTGTCGTTCCAGGAGTCCAGCAGCCGGCGCTCCTGGGGCGGCAGCACCTCCAGCTCCGACACCCGCGCGCCGGGACGGCGGACGACGGAGCCCAGCAGCGTCAGGAACCGCGTCGCCAGCCGCTCCACCGTGCCCCGGGAGAACAGCTCGGCGCTGTAGACGAACGCGCCGCGCAGCCCGCCGCCGTCCGGCCACAGGTCCACGCGCAGGTCCACCATCGCGGGCGGCGTCCCGTGCGGGAACGGCTCGCTGGCCAGCCCGGCGAACGTGGCGGCCTCGCCGTACCCGACCGCCGCGTTGTGCAGCCCGAACATGGTCTGGAAGAGCGGCGTGCGGCTGAGGTCGCGTTCGATGTCGAGCGCCGACAGCACCCGCTCGACGGGCGTCTCGCCGTGCGCCATCGCCTCCAGCACGGTCCGTCGGGTGCGCCGCAGCAGCTCCGTGAACGCCGGATCGCCCGACAGGTCGCCCCGCAGCACCAGCGTCGAGGCGAACAGCCCGACCATCGGCTCCAGCTCGGGCCGGCTCCGCCCGGCCGTGGGCGTGCCGACCACGATGTCGTCCTGCCCGGTGTGGCGGGCCAGCAGCGCCTGGTACGCGGCCAGCAGCACCATGAACAGCGTGCACCGCTCCGCCCGGGCGAGCCGCGCCAGCGAGGCCACCAGTTCCGGATCGAGGTCGAACCAGGTCTCCCCGCCCGCGCTGCCGCGCCGGGCCGGGCGCGGCCGGTCCACCGGCAGGTCCAGCGGCGCGGCCCCGCCGAGCCTGGCCGTCCAGTGGTCGAGGTCCCTTTCCGCGTCCGCGTCCGCGTCGGCCTCGCGCTGCGCGTCGGCGTACTCGGCGTAGGTCGTGGCCAGCTCCGGCAGCCCGGCCGGGGTGCCGTCCAGGCGGGCCGCGTAGCACGTGGCCAGGTCGTCCATGAGCACGTTCAGCGACCAGCCGTCGCCGATGATGTGGTGCAGCACGACGCACAGCACGTGGTCGGAGGGGGAGAGCCGGACCAGGGTGACGCGCAGGGGCGGCGCGGAGCCCAGCTCGAAAGGGGTGTTCGCGCGCTCTTCGAGCAGCCGCGCGGCCTGCTCGGGGGTGTCGAGGTCGACGCGCTCGACCGGCACGGGACCCGGCGGCTCCACGATCGCGACCGGCTGCCCGTCGTGGTCGGGGAAGCGGGTGCGCAGCGACTCGTGCCGCGCCACCACGTCGCCGAACGCGCCGGTCAGGGCGTCGGCGTCGAGCGGGCCGGAGATCCGGCGCACGACGGCCACCCGGTAGGCGGGGTCGGCCGGGTCGAGCCGGTGCAGGAACCAGAGCCGCTCCTGGCCCAGGGAGATCATGCGCGCAGCTCGCTGACCGCCGCCGCCACCCCGGCGACCGTCGGATCGTCGAGGAACACGTCGAACGGCACCTCGACGCCGAGCCGTTTCCTGATCCTGGCGCTGATCTGGGTGATGGTCAGCGAGTGGCCGCCGAGGTCGTACAGGTCCTCGTCGGGGGCGAGCTCCTCGATCCGCAGGACCTCCATCCAGATCTGCCGTACCTGCTCGACCAGCTCGCCGTCCGCCGTGGGGGCCTCGCCCGGCGCGGACGTCGGCACTGGCTCGGACGCCGTCGTCGGCGTCGGTGTGGCGGTGGGCAGGGGCAGGTCGGCGAGCCGGAGGCCGGGGTCGGCGGCCAGCACGGCCCGCAGGTGCTCCCCGGCCCGCTCGACGTGCTCGCGCCCGATGACGTCGGGGCTGTGGTGCAGGGTGAGCCGCAGCCCGTCGTCGCCGTCCACGGCCTGCAGGTGCAGGACGTTCCTGACCATGTGGTTGGACATCTTCCACTCGGCCACCAGGCCCAGGCCCGGGAAGACCACGTCGGCCGCGCGCCGCCGGAAGCTGATCGACACCGGCGCCAGCGCCGGGCGCGGCCGGATGCCGCCCGCCGCCCTGGCCGCGGGGATGTCGCGGAAGCGGTTGAGGTCGCGCAGCCGCGCCCGCAGGTCGTGGGCCAGCTCCGCGAGCGTGGTGTCCGGCGTGGGCGCGGAGTAGAGGGGTAACTCGGTGGCGAACAGGCCGATGTGCTCCCTGGTCTCCGGCCGCCGGGTGGACATGGCGACCGCGACCGCCGGCTCGGCGTTGCCGTAGCGGAAGAGCAGGGCGTGCACCGCCGCCAGGAACAGCTCGAACCGCGTGACCCCCACCCCCTCCCATCCGGACATCTCATCCGTCAGGTCGAGCAGGACCGTCTCGCCCCGGCCGGCCGTCCGCGCGGTCCCGGCCACCCCGTCGATGACCACCGTCGAGCGGTCGCGCCAGTGCTCGTGCCAGTACGCCGTGGCCTCGGGCGGGGTCGCGGCGGCGCTCCCGTACGGCATGGGCAGCGGCGGCAGGGGCCCGCCCGAGTACGCCGCCGCCAGGTCGCGCACCAGCAGGTCCTTCGACATGCCGTCGAACACCAGGTGGTGCCCCACGAACAGCAGCAGATGCCGCGACGCCCCCACCTCCGCCAGCGTGAACCGCGCCAGCGGCCCCCGCCCCAGGTCGAACGGCCGCGCGATCTCCTCGCGCACCAGGCCGTCCACGTCCGCCGCCCGTACGAACCCGATCGGCGGCCGGTCGGCGGCGGGCACCAGGTGCAGCTCCCCGTCGCGGTCCTCGAACGCGCACCCCAGCACCGGGTGGCGGGCGAGCACCGACTCGCACGCCTTCAGCATCGCCCCCCGGTCCAGCGGGCCGTCGAACCACATGGCGAACGGCATGTGGTACGCGGTGCCGCCGCCGTGCATCATCTCGGTGATCCACATGCCGTGCTGGGCCTGCGATGCCAGGACCATCGTCACTCCTCTGCCATACGGCGCAGTTCCCGCTTGATGACCTTGCCCGCGGCGTTCCTGGGCAGGGTGTCCAGGGTGAGCAGCACCGTGGGCAGCTCGTGCCCGGCCAGCCGGGTGCTCAGGAAGGCCCGTACGTCGCTGAGCGCCAGCGGCCCGGTGGCCACCACGGCGGCGGCCACCGCCGTGCCCATCACCGGGTGCGGCACCCCGAACACCGACGCGTCCGCCACGGCCGGGTGCTCGTGCAGCGCCGACTCGACCTGGATCGTCGAGACCTTGAACGCGCCCGACTTGATCACGTCGCTCTCCCGGTCGACGAGGTACAGGTAGCCCTCGTCGTCGAGACGGCCCAGGTCGCCCATGCGCACCCAGCCGCCCTGGAACGCCCCGTCCTCGCCGGTGTTGTAGTAGGCGCGGGGATGGGCGGCGGCGCGCAGCCACACCTCGCCCGTCTCGCCGGGCGCCACGGGGGTGCCGTCCGCGTTCGCGATCCTGAGCCGGGAGCCGCCCGCCGCGCGGCCGAGCGAGCCGGGCCGGTCCGGGTCGTAGATCATGATGGTCTGCGCCGGGGCGGCCTCGGTGGAGGTGTAGTAGTTCGCGACGGTCGCGTTCGGGAACGCGGCGGTCAGGCCGGCGGCGACCGACGGGGGCAGCGCGGCGGCGGCCGAGCCGAGCAGCAGCACGCTGGACAGGTCGTGGCGGTCCTGCACGCGAGCGTTGAGGAGCTCGGCGGCCATCGCGGGGACGACGAAGACGGTGCCGGCCGCGTACTCCTCGATCAGGGCGGCGAAGCGGGCCGGGGTGAAGAGCGGGAGCGTCACCACCGCCGGGGCGGCGGTGAGGGCGTGGAGCAGCATCACCTGGCCGGCGTTCGTGCCGATGGGGAAGGCGTGCACCAGATGCCGGGAATGGGCGAACGGGCGGCGCTTGGGGTGGACGGGCGGGGAGGCCAGGTTCGCGTGGGTGGCGGCGACGCCCTTGGGGCGGCCGGTCGTGCCGGAGGTGTAGAGGATCTGGGCGAGCGAGAGCGGATCCAGGGCCACCGTCTCCTCGCGGTCGGCCGTTCCCGGCAGGAGCTCCGTCAGCGGGACGGCGGCCGGTCCCGGCAGGAGCTCTGCCAGCGGGACGGCGGCCGTTCCCGGAGGGAGCACCGGCTCCGCGCCGCCGTGGACGACCGTGGTCGCCCCGCAGTCCTCGATCATGTACGCCAGCTCCGGCGGGGCGAGCCGGTCCGAGAGCGGCACCGCCACGCCGCCCGCCTTCAGCACGGCCATCCAGCTCACCGCGTAGTCCAGCCATTCGCGGGCGCCGAAGACCAGCGCGACCCGATCGCCCTTGAGCGGCCCCGGGAGCGCGCGGGCGGCGGCGGTGGAGCGCTCGTCCCACTCCGCCAGGGTCAGGCTGCCCTGGCCGGCGACGATCAGCGCGGTGTGGTCGGGATCGGTGGCGGCTCGGGACGTCAGGAGATCGGGCACTGGAAGGGCCGACGGAACCACCCCCAGAATTTTTTTCGTCGTGCCGCTTGACGCTAGAAAAAATGCACACATGCGTCAAGCCCTTACCTACAGGCGCTTGCCGACGTCTGGCACCGCGTGACACACTCGCCCCGGATTCCCCGACGAGGGAGGGTTCACCAGGTGCTGATGGATGGGGAGCTTCACGAACGGCTCGCCGGCATGATCGCCAAGGCCGCCGACGGGGCGGTCGATCCGGCCGAGGTGCTGTCCGGGCAGTCCCGGCTGAGCGATCTCGGCGTCACGTCACTGGCCTACTTACGACTGATCGACGCGGTGGAGGCCGAGTTCGGGGTGGAGCTCGACCCCACGGCCATCGACAGCCTGGACGCGCTGGTGGACTACGTCCGGCTCCATGGCTGACCCCGGTGCGCCGGCGGGCCGGGACGGGCCGCTGACCTGGGGGCAGCAGGACATCTGGCGGGCGGTCGTCGCCGCCGCGCCACAGGAGCGCTACCTCAACATCGCCCGGGTCTTCGCCGCGCCCAAACGTCCGGTGACCGTGGAGCGCGCCGCGCTGGCCCTCGAACGGCTGGTGGCCCGGCACGAGTCACTCCGCACCCGGCTCACCGGACCACCCGACGCACCGCTCCAGCGGATCTGGCCGACGGCGTGCCCGCCGTACGAGGTGGTGGAGTCGGGGCAGGCCGGTTCAGAGGCGGTCGGGTCGCTTCTGGCCGAGGAGGTGGGCGAGCGGCTGGCGGCCGAGCCGTTCGCGTACTGGGAGGAGTGGCCGCTGCGGGTGGCGTTCGTGGTGGCCGGGGGATATGTCCGGCATATCGTCCTGGTGCTCTGCCATCTCGCCGCCGACGGCCACGCGGCCGAACTCGTGGTCAAGGACTTCCGCCTGCTCCTGCTCCGCGACTCCCTGCCGCCCCTGCGCGGCGCCACACCCCGGGAGCTCGCCGCCTGGCAGCACTCGCCCGAGGGCAGGCGCGTGTCGGGGGAGGCGATCGGGTTCTGGCTGGAGGAGTACGCCCGGATGGACCCCGTGCCGCCGTCCTCGCACGTACCGGGGGAGCCGCGTTTCGTGGAGGCCACGATGCGCTCGCCCGCGCTGGCCGCCGCCGCTCAGGCGGTCGCCGCCCGCAACCGGGTCAGCTCCTCGACGGTGCTGCTCGCGGGCGCGATGCGGCTGGCCGGGGGGCTGACCGGGCAGCGGTTCTGCGGGATGCGGGTGATCGTGAACAACCGCTTCGCGGCCGCGCGGCGCGACGTGGTGTCCACGATCTCGCAGGAGGCGCTGGTGGTGCTGGACCTGCGTACGGAGTCCTTCGACGCGCTGGTGCGCCAGGCGTGGGGGACGGCGCTGCGGGCGTACCGGCAGGCGCAGTACGACCCGTACGCGATGGAGGAGGCGGTCACCCGGGTGGGGCCGGGGATCCGGCCGTTCGGCTGCTTCAACGACCAGCGGCTCGTCCAGGAGGACGGCCAGGTCGCCGCCCTGGAGGGCAAGACCGAGGTGGCCAGGACGGACGCGATGGACCGCAACATCTGCGACTTCCGCCTGCACGTCGGCGGCGAGCCCGGCCGCATGGAGATCTCCTGCTACGCCGACACCGCCCTGCTGCCCCCGCCGGGCATCGAACAGTACTTGCTGGACCTGGAAGGCCTGATCGTGGAGGCGGCCCGTACATGAGCCTGTACGCGGAGGCGACGTCGTGCGCGCAGGGGGAGCAGCTCCGCTTCCATCTCCTCGGCACCGGCGACGGCGGCCCGATCGTGGTGGAGGACGTGCCGTCGGGCCGGGCCGTCATGGAGGACGTGCCGTCAGGCGGGGCGAGCCTGGATGAATCCGGCGGGCAGCTCTGGACCCTGAAGATCGGCGACGACTGGCCCAGCTCCCTCTATCGAGCCATTTACCGCGACACCAGCGCATATTTCGTCGTACGTAGCGCGGTGCCCGCCTCGCCCATCATCGTCTCGATCCCGTTCCCCACCTGGGAGGCGTACAACCGGCCCGGCGTCCCCGGCGAGGGCCTCTACCAGTCGGAGCAGCCCGACCGCGCCGTCAAGGTCACCTTCGACCGGCCGGGCGCGGGGCCGCAGATCGAGGAGTGGGAGCTCGGCCTGCTCCGCTGGCTCGGCCCGGCGGGCTACACCGTCGACTACTGCTCGGGCCTGGACCTGCACGGCGGCCTCGACCTCCTCTCCCGCTACCGGCTGCTGGTCATCAACGGGCATGACGAGTACTGGTCGTGGGAGATGCGGGACGCGGTGGAGGCATTTGCCCGCCGTGGCGGAAATATCGCCATATTCTCCGGCAATACCTGCTGGTGGCAGGTCCGCTTCGAGGACGACCTCCGTACCATGGTCTGCTACCGCGACGCCACCGCCGACCCCATGGCCGCCACCGACTCCGGCAGGGTCACGGTCGAGTGGCCGAGCGACCCCGTCAACCGTCCCGAGAACACCCTCACCGGCCTCTCCTTCAGGAACGGCGCCGGCTGCTGGGTGGACTCGCGCGTCATGTCCCTGGAGTCCTACACCGCGAGATTCGCCGGCCACTGGGTCTTCGAGGGGACGGGGCTCGCGGACGGCGACACGTTCGGGAGAGGCGCGATCGGCTACGAGACGGACGCGGCCGACCTGGAATGGGTGGCCGGCGTCCCCCGGGCGACCGGCCGCGACGGCACGCCACCGTCCTTCGTCGTCCTCGCCACCGCCGACCTGTCCCACTGGCGCCGCTACGGCAAGGGCGGGGCCGCCACGATGGGCCTCCACCGCCTCGGCGCGGGCACCGTCTTCAACGCCGGCACCATCAACTGGGGCAACACCCTCGACGACCCGGCCCTGGCCACCATCACCCGCAACGTCCTCAACCGCCTCTCCCACCCACCCACCACCCCGACCTGGGACTTCATCGGCCCCACCCCCACACCCGCTTCCCCACCCCCGCCGCCCTCCGCCGCGTCGACTTCTCCAGTCGGCGGCCTCGCCCCCTTGCCGGACGTCGAGCCGAGGGGTGCCGTCGTCGTGCGGGCGCTTGTGTGCTGCGAGAACCGCCTCTACGCCGCCTGCTCCGACGGGAGCCTCGCCGTCAGGGACGTATGCGGCCAGAACCTCCCATGGCAGACGATCGACGAGACCGACGCGATCGCATTCGCCGCACCCCGGGAGGCGCACGGCGGCCCGCCCGCCGGGCTGTACGGGGTCGCCCCGGACGGCACCATCCGTTACCGCGACCCCGTGCCGGCCCCGAAGCCGTGGCGGGACGTCAGCCGGGCACCCGAGGGCACCATCGCCCTGGCCGCCGTGGACGAAGGGCTGTTCGCCGTCACCTCCGGGGACGAGCTGTGGCACCTGCCCATCCGGCAGCTCGGCACCCACGACTGGAGGATCGTCGGTCCGGCCGCCGGCGCAGTGAGCCTGACCGCGATGAACGGCCGATTGTTCGCCATCTCGGCCGACCGGATCCTCGTGCGGACGGCCGAGCGGCATGAGGCCGGCTGGAGCGACCTGGGCCCCGCCGAAGGGCACACCGTCCTGGCCGCCAATGCGGGACGGCTCATCGGCGCCGCACCCGAGGGCGCCCTCCGCTGGCGGTCATTGTCGTAGAGCAGACACCGGCCACCGTCACCGAGCCCGCCTGCGAGCGGTCCCTTCGCCGTTGCTCAACCCACCTGGGCGTGGTCGCTCTCGCGCCGTAGCTCAGCCCGGCTACGAGCGGTCGCTCTCGTAGGCCAGCCACTGTGCGAACGTGTGCAGCCCGTAGTCCAGCGTCACACCCTCCCGCCACCCCAGCTCGACCCTCGCCCGCTCGACGTTCACCAGCGGCCCGGGAGGCTCGTCGGACGTCTCGACGTCCATCGGCCGCACCGCCTGGGACACCGCCTCGACCAGCTCGCCCATGCGCAGCCGCTTCCGGTTGGCGACGTTGTACACGCGCCCCGCGACCCCCCGTTCCAGCGCGGCCAGCACCGCCCCGGCGACGTCCTGTACGTGCACCAGCTGCACCGGCCGCCCGCAGATGGGCGCGGGACGGTTGAGCGACGACCGCAGCACCAGGTCCGCCACCGGCCCCCGCTGCGGCATGCCGGGCCCGTACGGCTCGCCCAGCCGCAGCACCACGGCTCCCGGCGCGGCCGCCTCCACCTGGAGCAGGGCCCGCGACAACGGCGGGTCGGCGGGCGACACGGGTGTCTCCTCGTCCACCCACTTCCGTTCCGGATAGACGCGGACCGAGCTGAGCAGCACCCCGCCCCGCCCGCCCGCGAAGGCCGCCCGCGCGAGCCGCAGCTCCTCCTCCGGGTCGGCGCCGGGGGACCAGCCGAGGGCGCACACGTGCACCACCGGCACGCCGGAGTCCACGGTGGCGAGGGTGAGGCCCCGGTCGGTGAGTGCGTGCGCCAAGTGCTCCCGAACGAACGTCTCGGCACCGCTCACGGCCACCGCCCCGGACGATCCCGGGGCCGCGATCAAGGGGACCGGAGACGGCGAAGTCGCGGTGCGTGGCGGGCGATCCGCCGGGGACGGCGAAGTCGCGGTGCGTGGCGGGCGATCCGCCGGGGACGGCGAGGTCACGGCGCGCGGCGGATCATCGGCCGGGGACGGCGAGGTCACGGCGTGAGACGGGCGATCCGACGGGAGCGTCTCCAGAGCTGTCCCCAGGCCCGTCTCCGGATCCGGCCGCGCCGCGTCGTGCAGGCCCGCTTCCAGGCCGGCCCGCGCCACCTCGTGCAGCTCCGCCGACAGTCGCCCCAGCTCCCGCCCCGAGAGCTCGTGGCACAACCCGCCCGGCCCCATCGTGGCCAGCGCCTCGTCCACGACCCGAGCGTCTCCCAGCCCCCGGCCTCCGTGCACGACCCCCATCGTGTACGCCGTCAGCCACAGCCCCCCATACGCCCCCGCACCCGCCCGAGCCACCACCGCGCCCGCGTCGATCCCGAGCCCCGCCAGATAGTCCTCGCACCGCAGGTCCCGCCACCGCCCCGACCCCGGCACCCGTACGGCGCACTGCGCGACACCCCGCTTGAAGAACGGGATGACCGGCAGATCGTCCAGCACGACGTCCTCGCCCACCCCCGCCAGCGGGTCGTCGGCGAAGAAGCACGGTGAGCGGCGCACCCCCTGGAAGTCGTTGTCCACCAGGCTCGCCAGGTCCTCGTGCTCGGCCAGGCTGGGCACCGCCACGAACACCGGCACCCCGGCCTGGCGCAGGTACCGCCCCATGAGCACGTCGTCGGGCCACGTGTCGCCCCGCCCCGCGGCCCACTCCACGTACCCCTCGGCGACCTCCTTGGGCAGCAGCAGGGCGGCCACCGGCGTGTACTCGCCCGCCCCCGCCACCCACCGCGCCCCGGCCAGCGCCCCCTGGCGGACGGCGGCGCCGTTGCGCGAGTTCCAGAACGCGAACAGGGCGAGCGCGGCGTGCGGCATCGCGCGGGCGGCGCGCTCGGCCCGCTGGAAGAACGTGCTGGAGAGCACCATGTCGTCGTGCAGCAGGAAGTGGTGGGTGGAGTCGCCGGGGATGCTCGACCAGGCCAGCAGCGAGGTGCGGAACGCCGAGGGCCGGCCGCCCGGATCGGGGTCGGTGACGACGTCGAGCACGCCCCCGGCCAGCCGCGCCGCCGCCTCCATGCGCCGGGGATGCGCCATCACGGCCCCGCTCAGCCGCACGCCCCGCTTCACGTGCCCAGGCATGCGCCTACCGTGAGCTCGCCCGACTCGACGAGGTCCAGGGCGTCGCGCCGGTCCCCGCCCTCCCACTGCACCTCGCGCACCACCAGCAGTCCGGACCCGCAGGCCACCAGCACCCCGCCGGTCCCGGTGGACCACACGGGGGCGAGCACGGTCCCGGCCGGCTCCGTGCCGCCGTGCTCGATGAGGTCTGCGCTGTGCACGTACAGTCGCCGCCCGGAGACGGACGTGAACGCCCCCGGATAGGGCGAGGCCAGCGCGCGTACCCAGTCGTAGAGGTCGGAGGCGGGCCGCGACCAGTCGATCAGCCCGTCCTCGGGCCGCCGCTTTTCCCACCACGACCCGCCGGGCCCCTGCGGGCGCGCCACCACGCGGCCCTCCAGCAGCAGCGGGATGTACGTCGCCAGCAGGTCCACGTTGATCTCGGTGACCTTGCGGTAGACGGCGCCGACGTCGTCGCGCCGGCTGACCGTGAACTCGCGCTGCGCGATCAGGTCCCCGGTGTCGGCCCCCTCGTCCAGGAAGAACAGGCTGACCGCGCTCGTCTCCAGCCGCTTGATGATCGTCCACGGCAGCGCGGCCCGACCCCGCCCCTCGGGCAGCCGCGTGGGATGCAGCCCGATGGACCCCAGGGGACACGCCGACAGCAGGGGCTCGCGCACCAGCTGCGACCACCCCGCGATGACGAACAGGTCCATGTCCTTGACCAGCTCGTACGCCCGCCCGTCGTTGATGTCGGACGTCTCCAGCAGCGGGATGCCGTGCTTCTCGGACGCCTCCCGCAGCGGCGCGAACCCGGAGCGGTGCTGCAGCGCGGGCGGGTAGCCGATCAGCAGCGCCGGCGGGGTGCCCTGCGCCACCAGCACGTCCACGGCCGGCGCGGCGAACTCCATCCCGGTGGCGAACGCGAACGTCTTCACAGGACCTCCCTCAGCACCCCGAACGCCTCCGCGTGAGCGACGCCGATCTCCGCTCCGCGTAACGTGGCCAGCGCCGTCACCGAATCGTCGCTCCTGATGTGGGGCGAGGGCCGGTGCTGGCTCGCATACGCCCGCAGCGCCTCCAGCTTCCGCCCCATATAAGTGGAAATATCGCAGTAAGCCGTCGAGCGGGGCATCGGCTCGGACGCCCACTGGATCTTCGACATCTCGTACATGAAGACGTTCGGCACCAGCCACTTGCCGAACTGCTGCGCGATCGGCCGGGCGGCGGCGAACCCGGCGTCGAAGACCGCGCAGTGGTCCTGGTCGTAGTCGGCGAAGCTGGGCAGCAGCAGCAGGTCGGGCCGCCGCTCGTTCAGGGCGTGCTCGAACAGGTCCACCAGCTCCCGGCGCGGCAGCGTGTCGAGCCGCTCGGTCAGCCCGCGGTCCCCGTACGCGATCTCGAAGGTGAAGCCGAGCAGGCCCCGCACGGCCTCGATCTCGTCCAGCCGCTGCTGGTAGGTCGTGGCCCCGGCCAGCCCGTAGTGGCGCATGCCGTCCACCGCCAGATACAGGACGTGCACCTCGGCGCCGAGCTCGGCCTGCGCGGCCATCAGGCCGGCGCAGCCCAGGACCTCGTCGTCGGCGTGGGGGGAGATCACCAGGACGCGGTCAAAGCGGCGCATTCACTGCCCTTCGGTCCTCGCGGGCGCGGTAGTAGTCGGCGGTGGCCATGATGAGCTCGTCGAGGGTGACGCGGGGCCGCCAGCCCAGATCGGTGGCCGCCCTGAGCGCCGGGATCTTGTGGAAGGACTCAGCCTCGGCGTAGTGCGGCCCGTGTACGCTCCGGCCGTCCACGCCGACGATGGGGGAGGGGCTGCCGAGCAGGGCCTTGACGCGTTCGGCGAGCTCCATGACGGTGACGGCGTTGGCCGGGTTGCCGACGTTGATGATGACGTCGTCGCCGTCCAGGGCCGCGTCCATGAAGCCGATGAGGAACGCCGTCAGGTCGCTGGCCGCGATGAACGCCCTGACCTGCTCCCCGCCCGCGAACACCGTGATCGGCCGCCCGGCCAGGGCCTGCTGCACGAACGTGGGCATCACGAACCCGCCCGCCCGCGACTGCCGCGCGCCCGCCACGTTGAAGGGGCGGATGACGATGCCGCGTAACCCGTGCCGGCGGCTGTTGCAGACCATGGCCTCGGCCAGCGTCTTGGCGACGGCGTACTCGATGCGCGTGTTGTACTGGGTCGGCACGACGATGTCGTCCTTCTCGTCGAGCACGCCGCTGCGCCCGTACACCTCGGCCGAGCTGAACATGCACAGCGGCACCCCGGCGGCGGCGCACGCCTCGATGACCGGCGCGGTGCTGCCGATGATGTCGTGCCCGAGCCGGCCCGAGCGCGACAGGATGCTGGCCGGGCCCACGTAGGAGGCCGCGTGGATGACGCGGTCCACGCCCGCGAAGTCGCCGCCGGAGGCCAGGTGGTCCTCCACGCGCTGCCTGATGACCGTGCAGCGCGGGTCGGTGTCGTAGTCCTCGCCGTCCACGACCGCCCCGGCGTTCGAGTCGATGATCCGTACGCGATGGCCCGCCGCGAGGTAGGCGTCCACCAGATGTGAGCCGATGAAACCGAGACCGCCGGTGATGACTACTTCGCCACCTGGTGCTCGCACGGACCCCGCCTTTCCCGCTCGAGGAAAACGGTCATTCTGGGACCTAGGCGGGATTAAAACAGTTTTCGTCTGTCTTGTCACCCATGGCCACAACTTTTCACGGCGGCGCGTGAACCTCTCCTGACCCGGGTAGCTCCCTATCCTGACCGGGTACGCAGACCTGGGGAGACGCGGCCGATGTCCGGTGAGCTCGACCTCATGCCCGCCGGCTTCGTGCGGGCCATCGAGGAGATGGCGCTGGTGGACCACCACGTGCACGGCGTCACGTCCCACGACCTGTCGCGCCGCGCGTTCGAGGAGCTGATCACCGAGTCGGACCGGCCGGTGCCGTCGTGGATGACCCCGTTCGACTCCCAGGTGGGCCACGCCATCCTGCGGCACTGCGCGCCGGTGCTCGGGCTCGACCCGTACTGCGCGCCGGAGGAGTACCTGGCCAGGCGCGCCCGGCTCGGCGCCGACGAGACCAACCGGCTGCTGCTCGGGGCGAGCGGCATCGGGCACTACCTGGTCGAGACCGGCTACCGGGGCGAGGAGCTGCTCGGGCCCTCCGGCATGGCCGAGGTCACCGGGGTGCCCGCCGACGAGGTGGTGCGGCTGGAGAGGGTGGCCGAGCAGGTGGCCGCCGGCGGGTGCGGGGCTGGCGCGTTCGCCGACCGGTTCGCCGAGGCGCTGTGGGAGCGCACGCGTACGGCGCGCGGGCTCAAGACCGTCGCCGCCTACCGCTGCGGGCTCGACTTCGACCCCGCGCCGCCCACTCGCGAGGAGGTCACCGAGGCCGCCGGGCGCTGGTTGTCCGCCGGGGGCGGGCGGCTGTCCGACCCTGTGCTGCTGCGCCACCTCATCTGGACGGGGCTGGAACGGGGCCTGCCGCTGCAGTTCCACATCGGGTTCGGGGACCCGGACGTCGACCTGCGCCGGTCCGACCCGCTGCTGCTGCGCGGGCTCATCGAGCTGGCCGAGCCGACCGGGGTGCCGCTGCTGTTGCTGCACTGCTACCCGTACCAGCGGCACGCCGGGCTGCTGGCGCACGCGTACCCCAACGTGTTCTTCGACGTGGGGCTGGGCGTGAGCTACACCGGCGCGCGCAGCGTGGCGCTGGTGGCCGAGAGCCTGGAGGTGGCGCCGTTCGCAAAGCTGCTGTTCTCCTCCGACGGCTTCGGCCCGGCCGAGCTGCACCATCTCGGGGCGCTGCTGTGGCGGCGGGCGATGGCGCGGGTGCTGGGCGGGTTCGTGGCCGAGGGGGAGTGGTCGGTGGAGCAGGCGATGCGGGTGGCCTGGATGGTGGGCGCGGAGAACGCCCACCGCGTCTACGAGCTCGGAGGGTGAAGGAGAACGATGTTCCGCCCATGTGTGGACAGAAAACTCATCGATGACGAAACCATCTCTAACCTCTAGGCTCGACCGCGATGGATCTCGAAACTTTCTCCCCCGGTTCGGGACTGCTCGAACCCCGGGCAGCACTCCGCTCTGACGCGCCCGCCCTCGACCTCAACGGCACGTGGCGCTTCCGCCTCTCACCCACCGCGAACGTCCCGGACGACTTCGCCCAGCCGGCCTTCGACGACGCCGGCTGGGACGAGCTCCCGGTGCCGTCCCACTGGAACCTGCACGGGCACGGCGCGCCCGCCTACACCAACGTCGACTTCCCGATCCCCGTCGACCCGCCCCGGGTCCCGGACGAGAACCCGACGGGCGACTACCGCCGCGTGTTCGACCTGCCGGAGGGGTGGACGGGCGGCCGGCTGCGGTTCGAGGGCGCCGACTCCTTCGCCCGGGTCTGGCTCAACGGCCACGAGCTGGGCTTCTGGACCGGCAGCAGGCTGCCCGCCGAGTTCGACGCGGGCCCGTACCTGCGGCCGGGGCGCAACGTGCTGGCCGTCCGCGTGCACCAGTGGTCGGCCGCCAGCTACCTCGAGGACCAGGACATGTGGTGGCTGCCGGGCATCTTCCGCGACGTCACCCTCACCCGCTCCACCGCCGACGTCTTCGTACGCGCCTCCTACGCCGACGGGCGCGGCACGCTGAGCTTCGAGGGCTCGGGCACGCTGAGCGTCCCCGAGCTGGGCGTCGCCGACCTCGCGCCCGGGGCCGAGGTGACGCTGGAAGCGGAGCCGTGGACGGCCGAGACGCCCCGCCTGTACGACGCCGTCCTCACCCTCCCCGAGGAGACGGTACGGCTGCGCGTCGGCTTCCGCACGATCTCCATCGTGGACGGCGTGCTCCTGGCCAACGGCCGCCCGCTGCTGTTCAAGGGCGTGAACCGGCACGAGTTCCATCCGGAGAGCGGTCGCACGCTGACGTACGAGACGATGCGCGAGGACGTGCTGCTGATGAAGCGGCACAACGTCAACGCCGTCAGGACCAGCCACTACCCGCCCCACCCCGACTTCCTCGACCTGTGCGACGAGCTGGGCCTGTGGGTCATCGACGAGTGCGACCTCGAGACCCACGGCTTCGGCATGATCGGCTGGCGCGGCAACCCCACCGACGACCCCCGCTACGCCGACGCGCTGCTCGACCGCATGCGCCGCATGGTCGAACGCGACAAGAACCACCCCAGCGTCATCATGTGGTCGCTCGGCAACGAGGCCGGCGTCGGCCGGAACCTGGCCGTCATGTCCGACTGGACCCGCGAACGCGACCCGTCCCGCCCGATCCACTACGAGGGCGACCGGTCCTGCGCGCACACCGACGTCTACTCCCGCATGTACGCCTCGCACGCCGAGGTCGAGCTCATCGGGCGGCAGGAGGAGGCGCCGCTGGACGACCCCGAGCTGGACGCGCGGCGGCGGGGCATGCCGTTCATGCAGTGCGAGTACGCCCACGCCATGGGCAACGGGCCCGGCGGGCTGGCCGAGTACCAGGAGCTGTTCGAGAAGTACCCGCGGCTGGCCGGCGGGTTCATCTGGGAGTGGATCGACCACGGGCTCGCGCATCCGGAGTACGAGTACGCCTACGGCGGCGACTACGGCGAGCCCGTACACGACTCGAACTTCGTCATCGACGGCCTCGTCTTCCCCGACCGCACGCCGTCGCCGGGTCTGATCGACCTGAAGAAGGTGTACGAGCCGGTGCGGTTCGAGTTCGGGGACGGCGTGGTGCGCGTCGTCAACGGCCACGGCTTCGCGGACCTGTCGCACCTGGAGTTCCTGGCCACGGTGGAGGCGGACGGGGAGACGGTCGCCGAACACCGGCTGACCGTGCCCGCCGAGGGCGGCGAGGTCAAGCTGCCCGCCGGCTCGGGCCCCGGAGAGGTGTGGCTCACCGTACGCGCGGTGCTGGCGGCCGACCAGCCGTGGGCCGGGGCGGGCCACGAGGTGGCCTGGGGCCAGGCGCTCCTGTCGCCGCTCATCGGCGAAGCCGTCGAGGGCGCGCCCGCGACGTGGACCGCCGGGCTGGTCCGCGACGGCGGCGAGATCTCCGTGGGTTCCGCAGGGGATTCGGCCTTCGACCTGGAGACCGGACGCCTGATCAGGCTGTTCGGCGTCGAGGTGGAGGGGCCGCGGCTCGGCCTGTGGCGGGCGCCCACCGACAACGACACCTACGGCGGGCTGGCCGGCAAGTGGCGCGGGCTCGGCCTGCACCGCCTCACCCACCGCGTGGACGAGGTCGAGATCGGCGACGCGCTGACCGTGCGCACCCGGGTCGCGCCGGCCGCCACCGACCTCGGCCTGCGCGCCACCTACACCTGGACGGCCTCGGACGGCGGCCTGGAGCTGACGCTGGACGTCGAGCCGGAAGGCGACTGGGCCGACCCCATCCCGCGCCTCGGGCTGGACATGACGCTGCCCGCGGGTGCGGTCGAGCACGTCACCTGGTTCGGCAGGGGGCCGGGGGAGGCGTACCCGGACACCGGCATGGCCGCCAGGGTCGGCCGCTGGCGGGCGAGCCTCGACGAGTTCCAGACGCCGTACGTGTTCCCGCAGGAGAACGGCCACCGGGCCGACGTGCGCTGGGCCGACTTGGGCGCCTTCAAGGTGCGCGGGTTCCCGGTGTTCGGGCTGACCGCGCGGCCGTGGAGCGCCTTCGATCTGGACCGGGCGCGGCACCGGCCGGACCTGGTGCCGGGCGGGCGCGTACACCTCGGCCTCGACCTGGCCCAGCAGGGCATCGGCACCGCCACCTGCGGGCCCGGCGCCCTTCCCGTCTACGACCTCAGGGCCGGGCGGACGACGTTCAGGCTCCGCTTCGAGCCCAGCTGACCGACGGATCTGATCATGCGCGGCCCCTGTTCCGGGCCGCGCAGCCTTCGTGCTGACCGTTCACTGACGTTCAACGGGAGGAATGTGATGGATGCCAAGGAGTACCTGGCCGGTGTGTTCGACCGCGCGTCCGGTACGTACGAGCAGGTGGGGGTGCCGTTCTTCGCGCCCGTGGCCGCCGAGCTGGTACGCCAGGCCGCACCCGGGCCGGGTGACCGCGTCCTGGACGCCGGCTGCGGGACGGGCGCCTCGCTCGTGCCCGCCGCCCAGGCCGTCGGCCCCACGGGGCGGGTGGTCGGGCTGGACCTCGCGCCCGGCATGGTCGCCGCCGCCACGGCCGAGGTCGAGCGGCACGGCCTGAGCCACGCGACCGTCCTGCTGGGCGACGCGGAACGGGCCGAGGAACTGCTGCCCGGCGAGCGGTTCGACGTCGTGCTGGCCGGGATGATGCTGTACTTCCTGCCCGACCCGCTGGCCGCCGTACGTTCCATGACCGGGCTGCTGCGGTCCGGGGGCCGGTTGTCGGCCAGCCTGCTGGTCCGGTCGAGCCCGGTCGAGGTCGAGTTGCTCGACCTGGTCGGGCGGGCGCTGGAGCCGTACACCTCGGGGGCGGGCGGCGCCCCGTTCAGCCACACGCTGGGTACGGCCGAAGAGCTGACCGGGCTGTTCGAGGCGGGCGGGCTGACCGGGGTACGGCACGAGGACGTGGTGTTCGAGGTGGTCGTCGAGGCGGGGCAGGTGTGGGACTGGCTCTGGTCGGCCGCCCGCAGGGCCCCGCTGGAGGCGATCCCGGAACACCTGCGCGAGGAGGCCCGGGCGGCCCTGGAGGCGGCGCTGCCCCAGGACCGCTTCGTGCTTCCCCGCACGGTCCGCTTCGCAACAGGCTCCCGCCCCTGACCGGACGCGCCCGGCCCCGGCTCTTTCCGGGGCCGGGCGCGCCTGTTCCCCTCTTTCTGGGGAGCCGTCTGGGGGAGCCGTCTGGGGGGCCGGTCAGTCGTCGGGCACGGTGAGGATCGTGCCCGCGCCGACCGTCAGCCCGCCCTCGCGGATGGCGAAGCCGAGCCCGGGCTCCAACGCGACCGCCTTGCCCAGCTCGACCGCCACGTCCACCGTGTCACCCGGCTGAGCGACGACGGCGGCAGCGCTGAGCGTGAGCTCCCCGGGCACGTCCGTCGTCCGCAGGTAGAACTGCGGCCGGTAGCCGGACGCGATCGGCCTGCGCCGCCCGCCCTCCTCCGCGGTCAGGAGGTAGACGCGGGCGGTGAAGGACTGGTGGGCGCGCTGGCTGCCGGGCGCCGCCAGCACCATGCCGCGCCGTACCTGCTCGCGGCGGACCCCGCGCAGCAGCACGGCCGCGTTGTCACCGGCCTCGCCCCGCTCCATCGTCTTGCCGAACGTCTCCACGCCCGTGACGACGGCGCCGAACGCCTCACCGAACCCGACCGCCTCCACCGTGTCACCGACCCGGACGGTGCCGCGCTCGATGGCCCCGGTCACAACCGTGCCCCGGCCGGTGACCGTGAGCACGTTCTCGACCGGCATGAGGAACGGCGCGTCCACGTACCGCACCGGCACGGGGATGTGCTCGTCCACCGCCTGGAGCAGCGCCTCGATCGACGCGATCCAGACCGGGTCGCCCTCCAGCGCCCGCAGCCCGGACACCCGCACCATCGGGACGCCGTCGTAGCCGTGCTCGGCCAGCAGCTCCTGCAGCTCCAGCTCGACCAGGTCGGTCAGCTCCGGGTCCGCGCCGTCGGCCTTGTTGACGGCCACGACCAGGTGCTCGACACCGACCCGCTTGGCGAGCAGCACGTGCTCCCGGGTCTGCGGCATGATCCCGTCGTGCGCGGACACGACGAGGATCGCGCCGTCCAGCTGCGCCGCCCCCGTGATCATGTTCTTCACGTAGTCGGCGTGCCCCGGCATGTCCACGTGCGCGTAGTGGCGGGTGGCGGTCTCGTACTCGACGTGCGAGATGTTGATCGTGATCCCGCGCCGCGCCTCCTCGGGCGTGCGGTCGATCCGCTCGAACGGCGTGTACGTGGCCTGCCCGCGCTGCGCCAGCACCTTCGTGATGGCGGCGGTCAGCGTGGTCTTGCCGTGGTCGACGTGCCCCATCGTGCCGATGTTGAGATGCGGCTTGTTCCGTACGTAGGCCTGCTTGGCCATGGTTCCTTCCTTTGAGACCTGGTTTCCGTGTGACCCGTGCTCGGGGCCGACAACCTCCCCCCGCCGGGTCACCTCAGGACTCACGGGAAGAGGTCAACGCTCCAGGCCGTCGCAGGCACGCTCAAGCACACCCGGCACGGCGGGCGTGGCAAGGAGAGCGTGCAGGAACATGAGGAACATAGTGGAGTCGTCAGCAAGCGACCGCAACCGAATATTCCCGGCGGTAGGTGGACCGATGCCACCCACCCGTTGCCCTGCTGGACGGTGGGCCTGCTGACACCCCGCCCCGAGCCAAAGGTCTTCCCCAGGGGCGCTTCGCGCGAAGAGCTCAGGCGCTCTTATCCAGGCGCCTGACGGCGCACCCCCCCCGCGCCTCCGGCGCCATCGCGCGCCCACCCGTTGACCGTCGAAGCGGTGGGCCGACTGACACCCACCCCGGACCGGCATGCCTTTCGGGCCTTCTGGAAGCCGAACCGGAAAGGGAGATCGCCCTACCAAGCCCCCCAGAGCGACTGACAAGCGGGCTGACGATACATATCGCGTCCTTGCCAAGCGCGGGACCCAAGTCACCTCTACGCTACAGCCCATGGCGGACATCGGTTACCTGGACGCCCTGCAGATGTGGTTGTCGGGCAATCCCGCACTTCAAGACGCCACCCTCTACGGCATGAGCATGCTGTGGTGGGGCCGCTTCGGAAAGATCCTCGCCTTCCTTGGCGGCATGACAGTCGTGTTGGACATCCTCGGCCCCGACCGAATCCGCGAATACGGCGGCCGTCTTCGGGCCATCCCGAAGTCGCCGACGAACAGATCCTCAGTATGGGCCGCTGCCCTCACGGCTCTCGTAACATGCGCGGCTGCCATCATGGGTGCGGTCGTTGACGTCGCCACCGGCCCGGGCCGCGAGCGCCTCGCGCTGATCGTGCTCGTCATCGGCATCGTCTTCGCCGTGGTGTGGGTGACTCTCGCTGTCACCAGAAGCAAGTTGTTCGAGAGCACCTTCAACGGCATAGCGTGGGTGCTTGAGCATCGCAAGGCTCTGATCTGGTGGCGCGTCGTCAGCTTCTTCGCACTTGTGATCGGCTTCCACTTCGACTTACTCGCCTCGTAGCTGGCGCTTGCCTCCGCAGTTGTCGTCGAGGCGCAGTGCGCGGGCCGGCGTTGCGCGCACTGAAGCGGACGTTCGGACACGGCCCTGCCCCAGCCACGCGTAGCAGTCGACGCTGATCGCGGCGAGCTGGGCGACCTCCTCGCTTTCCCGGCACCTCGGCCCAGATGCCGCGTTCGGCAGCGCGGACCAGGCCACCTTTCGGGCTATTTTCAGGCTGGTGCACAAATACATTCTTCGGGATGGCGATAGACGCCAGGCGCGGCCGGGTCAGTGCCATCAGGCACCGTCGACAGCATGCCAGTAGTTCACAATGAGCGAGATTTCCGAGCCGGGTCACCCTGGGTAAGGAGATCGCCGCTCAATGGAATAGGATCCGGTTGCTCAATCGATGGAGTATTGGTAGCGGAAATACCAGCCTGGCAGGAGCTTGTAGCCGGGCACGCCGCTTTCGGAGTAGAAGCAGGGAGAACTGTAGACGTCTGGCGGATCGTTCAGCGCGGCGCTGTATGCGTTGCAGGTGGTGTCGGCGCTGAAGGGCCCCTGGTAGGTGACCCGGTATGTACGACCGGCGGACGCGTCCGCGACGCCGCCGGATGCCACCAACATGCTGACGACGCCCATCGTCAACGCCGCCAGGCGTACTCGATGTTCAGCCATTTAATGCTCCTTTTCTGCACCCTGCACATGGCTGAGAACCCAGGTCATTCTGACATGAATTACTCATAGCGCATAGGCGTCGAAGACGCCGCCAGCCCCGGGGCGCGTAAACCGATGCTCGTCCTGCGGATCCCGTCAGGCGTCGGAAGAATCGCCAGGTGAATGGCGATCGAACTTGCCGGATCGCTCTGGCCGGGCGATTGGCGTCGCTGACGGACGTTTCGCCACTCGCGGCGCTCCTCGTGCCGCCGGCCACCGACTACGGAGCAGCCTGCTGGGTGTGGTGGTTGTCCCCGGGGCCGTCGATCACGGGGTGGAACGCAGGTCCTCGCGGGCGGCCCGGCGGCCGGTGGCGAGCAGGAGGAGGTCGGCCGCCGCGCCGCGCACCTCGCGCGGTCCCTCGCCCGCCGACCAGTCGGCGTCCGTGGCGATCAACCGCGTGGTGCGCAGGAGCTCCCGGCCGCCGTAGAACCTGCTGGCCACCACGTGGTCGAGCGCCGCGACCACCGGTCCGGCGGGCATCTCGCGCGTACGGCCCAGCGGGCGGGCCATGTCCTGGCCGTGGACGAGCGCGTCGACCAGCGGGTCGAGCGGGCTCGCGCCCGGAGCGCGGCGTGCCGAGCCGGCCGTTTCACGCAATTGCGCGATGAGCTCCGGCGGCTGGAAGCGGGCCGCCCGCTCCCGGGCGAGGTCGGCGACCATGCGGTTGAAGTCGCCCCGCGCCCGGATCGCGCCCTTGATCGCCACGAACAGGGTGGTACGCGTTGAGAGCGTCAAATGAGCGGCCACGTCCCGGACCGTCCAGCCTTCACAGAGGGAGGCGGCGTCCCACTCGTGGGCGTCCAGGTCTTCCAGGAAGGCGGCGAGACTCAGCCGCTCCGCCTTCGTCCAGGCGAGTATGTCGTCGTGCCCCATGTCGGATCTCCTCGATCGATGGTTCCGAGCCGTTGCCCCGTACGGCATGACCACGAACGGGGTGCGGCCGGATGGACAGCCGCCCGCGAAATTTCTCAGGTCTCCTCGACGGAGGCCAGGCGACGTCGCA
Source organism: Nonomuraea angiospora (assembly GCF_014873145.1). Taxonomy (NCBI): domain Bacteria; kingdom Bacillati; phylum Actinomycetota; class Actinomycetes; order Streptosporangiales; family Streptosporangiaceae; genus Nonomuraea; species Nonomuraea angiospora. The sequence continues at coordinate 13,045,690 of NZ_JADBEK010000001.1, forward strand.
GGTGGGCGCGCTCCGGCTCGCTCCCGGCCACTTCCAGGGCCGCGCGATAGGCCGCGGCGGCCTCGGGGAGGCGGCCGAGGCGGTGGAGCAGGTCGGCGCGGGCCACCAGGTACGGGTGGTAGCCGCGCAGCCGTGGCTCGCCGGCCAGCTCGTCCAGCAGCGCCAGGCCCGTCTCCGGCCCGTCGCGCATGGCCACGGCCGCCGCCCGGTTGAGCGCGACCACCGGGGACGGGTCGAGCGCGAGCAGCACGTCGTACAGGGCCACGACCTGCGGCCAGTCGGTCGTGGCCAGGTCCGCCGCCTCGTCGTGGAGGGCGGCGATGGCGGCCTGCACGCCGTACACGCCGGGCGGGCCGCCGCTCAGTGCGGTCACCACCAGCGCCGAGCCCTCCTCGATGAGGTCCCGGTCCCAGCGGCCACGGTCCTGCTCGTCCAGCAGCACCGGCTCGCCGTCGGGGCCGGTACGGGCGTCGCGGCGCGCGTGAACCAGCAGCATCAACGCCAGCAGCCCGGCCACCTCCCGCTCGGCGGGCAGCAGCCGGCGCAGGATCCGGGCCAGCCGGATCGCCTCCTCGGCCAGGTCCAGGCGCTGCAGGTCGGGACCGGAGCTGGCCGCGTACCCCTCGGTGAAGATCGAGTAGATCACCTGGAGCACCCCGGGCAGCCGCTCCGGCAGCTCGTCCGCGCCGGGCACGCGGAACGGGATGCGGGCCTCGCGGATCTTCTTCTTCGCCCGGACGATCCGCTTGGCCATCGTCTGCACCGGCACCAGGTAGGCCCGCGCCACCTCCGGCGTGGTGAGCCCCGCCAGGCAGCGCAACGTCAGCGCCCCGCGGTCCTCGGCGGGCAGCGCGGGGTGGGCGCAGGTGAAGAACAGCTGCAGCCGCTCGTCCGGCAGCTCGCCGCCCTCGGCGTCGGCCGGCGGGGCGGGCGCCGCCCGCTCCGCCTCCACCTGCAGGATGGCCAGCCGCGCGGCGAAGGCCTGGTCGCGCCGGAGCCGGTCGACCGCCTTGCGCCGCGCCGTCGTCATCAGCCACGCGCCCGGCTTGGGCGGCACGCCCTCGACCGGCCAGTGCCGCAGCGCCGCCTCGATGGCGTCCGAGGTCACCTCCTCGGCGAGGTCGAGGTCGCCGAACCGGCGTACGAGCGCGGCCAGCAGCCTGCCGCGCTCCTCCCGGAAGACCGCCTCGACCTCACGGACGCCAGACATCTCACGCACTGAAGTCGGCGACCGGGCGTACGACCACCGACCCGCCGCCGCGCGCGCCCGGGCAGCGGGCCGCCCAGTCGAGCGCCACGTCGAGGTCCGGTACGTCGATCACGTAGAAGCCGCCCAGCACCTCCCGGGTCTCGGCGTACGGCCCGTCGGTCACGGTCCGCCTGCCGTCCCTGTCCACCTGCACGGTCGTGGCGGTCACCAGATCGGCCAGCGACTCGCCCGACACCCAGATCCCCGCCTCGCGCACGGCCTTGTCGTAGGCCATCCAGTCCTCGACGGTGCACGGGTCGTCCTGCTCGTCGGTGGTGGCGGCGTTGATCAGCATCATGTACTTCACGGTGTCCCCTTCGCGGGTGAGTTCGGCGTACAGCGGGCCCGCTGTACAGAATCACCACGAACGGCCCCCCGCCAAATGGACAACCTCTTGTCACGGAAATGTTGCGGTCTCCAGAGAGCGGGTCAGCCGCACTCCTTCTTCGAGATAGCCCAGCGCGGCGTAGAACCGCCGGGCGGCCGTGTTGGCCGCCCCCGTCTCCAGGGTCAGATGGCGCAGACCCTGCTGCCGGGCCCAGTCCTCGGCGGCGGCCATCAACTGCCGGCCCACTCCCGTACGGACGGCTCGCGGATGGACGGCCAGTTCGCCGACATAGGCGTCCATCGCGCCGGTGAAGTGCCGCTGGCACTGGACGGACACCACGCCGACCACCTGCGAGTCCTCGCCGTCCACCGCGACGAACACCGCTCCCCGCTGGGTCTTGGCCGCGTCGAGGGATCCGGTGAGCCACTGCCGCGCCGCCCGCTCGGCACCCTCGGGATCACGCCACGCCGCCACTCCTTCGGCGAGCCGGGGAGCCAGCGCCAGGACGCCTTCAAGATCGTCGTCGACTGCGGGCCGAATCCGGACCTCGTTCATGAACGGCAGCATGCCAGGGGGAGGTTCTCCGAAAAAACCCTTTCAGCCCGACAGGTTCGTGACGAAGACCCAGTCCAGGCCGTCCTCGCCGCAGGTGTCGCGGTGTTCGGCCCGCACCAGACCGGCGCGCATGGCCACCCGCTGAGAAGCGACATTGGCCGGCCGGGCCCGGGCGATGATGGGCAGGTCGCGCGGTCGGCAGGTCTTCACGGTCGTTCACCGGTCATCGTCCACCGCTACGTGGCGGCCGGCTGCAGCGGACGTCAGCAGGTGTCGGCCCCGTCGAAGGTGCGGACACCCCTGGCGACCTTGGAGGAGATGGTTTCGCCGGGCCGGACGGTGTAGCACTCGCCGTCGGTGCCGCGCGCCCACACGATGTTCAGCCGGAGAGTCCGGCCGCAGTCGTTGCGTGCGTATCCGGTCTTGGTGATCCTGCCCGTGGTTTGCCAGACGGTCACGCATGTGGGCGCGTTGCCCGCTGGGGCCGCGGCCTGGGCCGGGAGGGCGGGAGCGAGAACGCACCACGTGAGGGTGAAGGCGGTGAGAGCTGCCTTGGCGGATTCGCGCACAGGTGTTGGTCCCTTCTGCACGTTGCATCTGCAAACGGGGTGGGTGGGTTGCCTCAGCAGCCGTCAAGAAGGTGACGCTGAGTATTCGATCATATACGCATTGCTCGGTCCGGTCGACCTCGTGGGTCCTGACGACACGCTGGTGACCGCCGCGCCACGTGTTTGGCACCGGGACAGGAGCCCCTTCGGCAGGCCGTCACCCAGGGCGATCACTCTGGCGATCGTCGCCAGGACCTGCCGGTTCCGGGCACTGTCCCGAGGGCGCGGGGAGGTTCTTCAGCGGGGCCTGGTGAGCGACCACAAAGATGCGGCCATGAGGAGGGCGGTCAGCCCGCCGCAGATCATCGCCGTCGAGACCGAGAAAGCGTCCACCACCTGGCCCCCGGCCAGCGCCCCGAGGGCGAAGGTCGCCTGGAAGGACGAGGTGAAGACGACCGTGGCGGCCTCCGGCGTCCCGGGGGCGGCGTTCATGAACCAGGTCTGGGAGCAGACCGGGACGCCCCCGTAGGCCAGCCCCCACACCACCACCAGCACGACGGCGCCGGCGGTGGAGGTGCCGGTCGCGGGCAGCAGGAGCGTGGCGAGGGCGATCAGGCCGCCGCAGGCCAGGAAGGCCGCTCGTGGGGCGGTCGCGATCGCCTTGCTCGCCAGGAAGTTCCCGGCCGTCCCGGCGATGCCGTAGGCCAGGAGGGTGGCGCTGACGGCGGCCGGGTCGAGGTGGGTGACGTGCTGGAGGAAGGGGGTGACGTAGGTGTAGGTGCCGAAGTGCGCCAGGACGATGAGGAACGTGGCCAGCAGGGCGATCCTGGTTCCCCGTCCGCGCAGGAGGCCGAGCAGGACGCGCCCGCTGGTGACCTCGCGGGCGGGGAGCGGCGGCAGGAGCACCAGCAGGGCGATCAGTACGAGGACCGACAGCGCGGTCAGGACGAGGAAGGCGGTTCGCCAGCCGGCGAGGTGGCCGATGAAGGTGCCGGCCGGCACGCCGAGCACCGAGCCCAGGGGGACGGCGGAGAAGATCAGCGCGGTGGCGGTGCCGACCGAGCGCGGCGGCACGAGGCGGGCGGACAGCCCCGCGCCGATCGACCAGAAGCCGCCGATGGTGAGGCCGACCAGCACCCTGGAGACCAGCATGAGCCAGTACGAGGTCGCCACCGCCGCCAGGACGTCGGCGAGCGCGAGCACCGCCATGAGCGCGCACAGCATCACCCGGCGGTCCAGGCGGGCGGTGGCGAGCGTAACGACAGGTGCGGCGACGGCGGCGACGATGCCGGGCAGGGTCATGGTCAGCCCGGTGGTGCCATCGGAGATGCCGAAATCGGCGCCGATGTCGGTCAGCAGGCCGATGGGCAGGATCTCGCTCGTGACGATGGCGAAGATGCCCAGCGTGAGCGAGGTGACCGCCAGCCAGCTGACGAGCGGTGAGCGCGGCCGGGCGTGGGTGATCGTGGACATGGTTCCGTTCAGGTTGGGACTGATGGGTACGGAACCAGCCAAGCAATGGTGGTAGGGCGGATACCGGCAGGTTTCAGACCACACCATGCCGTGACGACATCAGCGCCACGTGCCGACTTCATCCGATCGCCACTTCAGCAGCGCGGCACCGGCGAGGCCGGTGAGGATGAGCACGCGGGGGGACGTGTGGCGAGAGCGTCGCCGATCGCACTTCAACCTTCCTGACGGCGCGACACGCACGGTCAAGGCGGGCACTCCTCCGGTATGGACCGCACGCATTGCCGCCGGCGACGGCGCACCCGCGAGATCGCCATCTGGCGTCAGCCCGGGCCGCCGCCGAAGCTGATCTCATTGCCGTCCGTGTCCCGGTAGGTCACCTTGGTCGCGCCATCGTCGTACCTCTCGCGCTTCGCGGGCTCGATGCCTCGCCGCGCGATCTCGGCGACCCGTCCGTCGAGGTCGTCGACGAACGACAACACCAGCGCGTTCCCCGCCCGTTGCGGATCTTGCACGATGTAGACGTACCGGTGCTCGGCCACCTCCCACACGGCCTCGATGTCGTTCGGCAGGAACGACGGCGGCCCACCGAAGAACTGCTCGTACCACGGCAGCGCCGCGGCATAGTCGGTGACGGGTACGCCTGCGAACAGGTCCAGTGTCATGTCGTCGTCCCTACGTCGTCGATGTGTCGCCGATACTGACCTCGGCAGCGTCGGAAACTCATCGTCGTCCGCCTCGCGATGACCCGCCATTGCCCACCAAGCTCATGACCGGGTCCGTCTAGCGGAGGAGCACTGGCAGCGTCGTGGGCCCCTCGGTGATGAGTGACGAGGTGTACGGGAGCTCGCCGGGCTCGACCGCCAACCGGAGATCGGGGAACCGGCCGAACAACGACGCCAGCGCGATGCGTGCCTCGAGCCTGGCCAGCGGCGCCCCCAGGCAGAAGTGCGGACCACGGCCGAATCCGAGGTGCGCGTCCGGCTCCCGTACCGCGTCGAACCGCTGCGCCTCCCCGCCGAACCTGGCCCTGTCCGTCCCGGTGCTGGAGATGCCGATCATGATGGGCTGGCCCGCCCCGACTGTCACCCCGCCGAGCCGCACGTCCCGCAGCGGATATCGGAACATGACGCTGACCACGGAGTTCCTGCTGCGAAGCGCCTCCTCCACCACCTGCTCCCAGGCGTTCTTGGCGCGCGCGAAGACCAGCTGCTCCGGGTCTGAGCACAGCGCGACGACCGTGTTGGCGATCAGGTGGACCGTGGTCTCGTGACCGGCGATGAGCACCAGCCACAGGATCCACATCATCTCGCTGTCGGACAGGCGGTCGCCGTCGTCCTCCTGCGCACGTATCAGCCCCGTGGTGAGGTCGTCGCCCGAGTCGTCACGCTTGCGCTCGATGAAGGCGGCCAGATACCCGAGCAACCCGGCGTTGGCGGCGAGCATCTCCTCCGGCGAGGTGGTGTGCTGCAGCAGAGTGTGGCTCCAGTCGCGGATCTGCTGCTGCTCGCCCTGCGGCACCCCGAACAGCTCGCATATCACCATGACCGGCAGCGGCTCGGTGAAGAGGCGCACGAGGTCCACCGCGCCGCTCTGGCCGGCCATCCGGTCCAGCAGTCCGTCGGTGATTCGCTGGATGCGCGGGGCCAGTCCTTGTACGCGGGCGGGGGTGAAGGCCCGGTTGATGAGTCCCCGCAGTCTCCGGTGGTCCGCGCCGTCCTGGATCAGCAGGTGCTCTCCCTCGATGAGCTGGCGCAGCGGCCAGTCGGCCGGGATGGTGCCGTCGTTCAGCGCCGTGAAGTTCGCCGGGTTCTTGGCGAACAGCGTGTCGTCGTTCGTCAGGACCTCGTTGACCAGTTCGTACGAGGTCACGAGCCAGGCGGGCACCTGGCCCGGCAGCTCGACGCGCAAGATCGGCCCGTCCTGGTCGTGGTAACGGCGGATGGTCGCGGACGTCCGTTCCGACGGCACGGGGATCTGGAGAGGAGTGGCCATGGAAATTCCCCACTATGGGATGAATGTCCCCCTCACTTTCCGCGCTGGGTTTGACCGGGCCAAGTCGTGAACGTTGTCACTGCAGAGCCCTCAACCTCTGCCGCTTCCGCCATTGCGGAACGTGAAAGTCTGCTCGGAAGTCCGTGGCGGACCTGCCCAGGGCCGCGCTGGGCGGCATGCCGCGGAGCCGTTCGAAGGGGAAGCCGCCGGCGGCGATGGTCATCCGCCACTCCGCGAGATAGCGCAGGGGCTGCTGCCCGACCAGGTCAGGGCGGCCGCCGCCGCGGGAGCCTGGGGCCGCTGAGCCGAGGTCCGGCGTGCCCCGGGCCTTCCTGTACGATAACGCGAGACGATACGTTTCGTCTCGCATTATCGTCGGTTCGAACCCCACCCATGAGGAGTGAGCCATGGCCCGAGTGACCGGCCCGCAGACCGGTGGATTTCGCCACGCTGAGACCTTCGTCGAGGTCGCGGCCGGTTATCGGCTCTGGGTGGAGATGACCGGCGATCCGGAGCGTCCCGCCCTGTTACTGGTGATGGGAGCCAACGCGAGCGGGCTGACCTGGCCAGACGAGTTGGTCGAGCTGCTGTCCCGCGACCACTTCGTCGTCCGCTACGACCACCGTGACACCGGACGCTCCACCCATGCCTTCCATGAGCGTCCCTACCCGATCCGGGCGCTGGCCGACGACGCGATCGCGGTCCTCGACGCGCTGCGGATCGCACGTGCTCACGTGGTCGGGATGTCGATGGGCGGCACCCTGGTCCAGTTGCTCCTCCTCGACCACGCGGACCGCCTGATGAGCGCCACGATCTTCGGCTCCACGCTGATCGGCGGGGCGGCCCCCGACCCCGGCATCTCCGACGACGACCTGCCCGGGCCCGATCCCCGGCTGCTCGCTCTGTGGGCGGAGCTCGGACAAGGACGCGACCCGGAGGCGGAGCTGCGGTGGCGCGTCGAGCACTGGAGGGTCCTCAACGGCGACGTCCTGCCCTTCGCCGCCGAGGAGTTCGCCGATCTCGAACGCCGGATCGCCGCCCACAGCGGCACCTGGCGCAGCTCCGCCGCCCATGCCCTGGCCGACCAGTCGGGCCTGGAGCGCGGGGCCGAACTCGCGAACGTCTCGGTGCCCACCCTGGTGATCGACGCGCCGGAGGATCCCGTCACCCCGCCGCCGCACGCCGCCCGGCTGGCGCGCGCCATCCCCGGCGCCGCTCTCGTCACAGTGCCCGGTCTCGGCCATGCGCTGCCCCGCGCGGTCGTGCCGTCCCTCGCGGCAACGATCACCACCCACACCGGTGGGCGGCCCTGACACAAGAGAGCCGTTCACCGGCGTCGGCGGGTTCAGGCGGCGTAGTCGGCCAGGGCGGCCTCCAGCAGATCGAACGCCTGGGTGGCTTCGGCGCCGATAGTGCGGGCGATCTCGTCGTTGGAGTGTCCGGCCAGGGTGAGGTCCTGGATGCGCCGGGCGGCGATCCTGCCCTCCGACCGTGCCGTCCGCGGGCGACGCGAGCCCCGTGTCGCCCGCGACGTCCCCCGCCGCCGCGGCTACTGACCCGCGTCGGCACCTCACGCCTCCGTCCCGGCCCTGACCCGACAGGGAGACCTTCTTGCAGATCATCGCGTCCGCCGTCTCGCTCACGATCGACGACGTCGCCGCCTCACAGGCGTTCTTCACCACTCACCTGGGCTACACCGTTCGGGCCGCCGCCGACGGCTTCGCCTCCCTCACCCGCCCCGACGCGATGGACGTCGTCCTACTCGCCCGCGGCATCGAGGTCCTGCCGCCCGAGCAGCGCGACCAGCACGCCACCGGGCTGATCCTGGCCCTCACCGTCGCCACCGGGCTGCAGGACGAGGAGAAGCGGCTGCGCGACGCCGGAGTCGAGATCGCCATGCCACTGCGCGAAGAGCCTTGAGGTGAACGCCTGTTCCAGATCACTGACCCGAACGGCGTGATCATCCAGTTCGTCGAATGGGCCATGCCCGACAACGGCTGAGGACGCCGTCGCCAGGCGGCGCGTCCCCTGCTCGGCCGCCCGGCCCGTGTCGCGCTGCACGGGCTCGGCCTGCCCGGGCTCGACCGGAGCCGTCCGCTCAGGCGGGTAGTACCGAGGCAACGCACCTAAGATGATCGTCGCCGGAAGTAGTGCACGGTCAGGACGCCGAGCAGCGGGCCCCAGGCGGCCAGCGGCGCGTAGGTGACCCAGAAGGCGACGGTCTGCCAGCCGTGCACGATCAACCCCCCAGGGCTCCCGTTGATCATCCGGCCGAAGGCGAACATGACCAGTGCGTACGGGAAGACCAGCAGCACCGCCGCACCCAGGCCGGCGGGGACGACGGCCGCCAGGACCGGCACCCGGCGGCCGCCCAGCCCGGGGATCCAGCGCGGCCACACCTCACCCCACCGGGCGACCAGTCCGACGGTGAGGAACGCCGCCGCCTCGCTGACCACGCTGAGCGTGACGATGTACCACCACCCGGCGTCGATCAACATCGGCCCGTGGCCGGGCGGGGGCGCCGCGCCGTACTCCAGCAGCGGCGCGCCGAAGATGAAGGCCGCGATCCGCCAGATGCCGGAGGGCAGCGGGGCCAGGGTGGTGGCGTAGGCGGCCCACACGGCCCAGCGGGGCACGCCCGCCGCCGTCCGGCCGTGCAGCTTCGCCAGGATGACCGGAAGCCGTCCGGTCCGTGGGGTTTCGCCGAGGGTGGTGGTCATGCGGGGGCCTCCGGTCGGGCAGGTGGTGTTCGCTTGGCGCGTTCCGATGCTCGCGGGCGCGGCGTCCGTGAGCATCCCCCGCGTGGGGGACCCGCGTGAGGCAGGGCAGCTGTGCCGGACAGCGCGTACGAGGAGAGGACCTTAGGTGTCCAGGCGTCCATGCGTCCCAAGGCCCGCCGTCGTCACGGACTACGGTGACACCAGGCCTGGCGGCCTTCGGCCGGATCCGCGCCGGAGCCGGAGCCGTGACCGCCGGACGTGGGCCGTGGTGGAGCTCGGCCTGCCCACACTGTCGCAAGTCTGGCACCGGGCCGCGCTCACCCAGGGGCAGATGAGACCGGCCTGGTCCGGAACGTCCGGCCCGTCCTGGGTGAGGCCGCGATCAGCGTGAGGTTCAGTGTCCGATCTGCCGCGAAGCCGGGGACGAGTCGAGGATGTGGTGCGACCGGTTGGAAGGGGGCGGGAGCTCGTCGTCCGACGGCCGCAGGCTGGACAGCAGCAGCGCCAGGTAGCGCCGGAGATCGCCGCATTCGGGGTCGCCGGAATGCATGGTGGCCAGCGCCATCACCAGGATGGCGGCCAGGTCGCGGACGATCAGGTCGCGGCGTATCGTGCCCTGCCGCTGGGCCCTGGCCAGCACGACGCCCAGCGGCCCCATGAACCGTACGGCGATGTCGACGGTGAACGCCCCCGACATGCGCGCCGCCCGCAGCAGCGCGCGGTGCGCCGCGAGAGTCTCGACCGAGGCGGTCAGCGCCTCGGTCAGCGCCCGTCCGGCGTCGTCGGCGTCGCGGGCGGCCAGGACCAGCGGCTCGACCTCTTCGGCGAAGTAGGTCTGGAAGGCCGCCCTGATCACGCCGTCGCGGTCGCCGAACCTGCGGTAGACGGTGGCGCTGCCGATGCCGGCGTGCCGGGCGATCTCCTCGAGTGACACGTCCGGGCCGTGCTCGCGCAGACTCGCGATGGCGGCCCGGACGATCTTGTCCGCGTTACGCAGCGCGTCGGCTCGCTGTCGCTGCTCGTGCACACGTGAACGCTAGCAGCCGACGCGCCCCGGGCTCACCAGGCGACTTCGAAGCTGGTCAGTCCGAAGACGATGTGGAAGGAGCGGAACTCGGCGGGGGTGCCGCTCTCGCGCAGGCCGGGGAAGCGCTCGAACAGGGCGGGGAAGGCGATGCGCAGCTCCATCCTGGCCAGCGGCGCGCCCAGGCAGTGGTGCACGCCGTGGCCGAAGGCGACGTGGCCCATCTCGCCGCGGGTGATGTCGAGCCTGTCGGGGTCGGCGATGTAGGCCGGGTCACGGTTGGCCGAGGGCAGCGACAGCATCACCAGATCGCCCGCCGGGATGTGCTGTCCCGCGATCTCCACGTCGGTGGTGGTCACCTTGGCCACGCCCGAGTGCACGATGCTGAGCCAGCGCAGCAGCTCCTCCACCGTGGCGCCGATCCGCTCGGGCTCCTTCATGAGCAGTTCGAGCTGGTCGGGGTGGCGCAGCAGGGCCAGGGTGCCGAGCCCGAGCATGTTGGAGGTCGTCTCGTGGCCGGCCAGGAGCAGCAGGCTGGAGATGCCGGCGAGCTCGTCGTGCGACAGGTCGTCGCCGTGCTCGCGCACCAGCATGCCGAGCATGTCCTCGCCCGGCTCGGCCTTGGCCCGGGCGACCAGCTCGGACATGTAGGCGCGCGACTCCAGCGAGGCCGCCGTGCGCTCCTCGGCGGACCTGGAGATGTCGAGCAGCGCGTTGGTACGCCGCTGGAAGTCTTCGCGGTGCTCGTACGGGACGCCGAGCAGCTCGCAGATCACCAGCGAGGGGATGGGCAGCGCGAAGGTCTTGATCAGGTCGACCGGCGAGCCCGCGCGCTCCATCGCGTCGAGGTGGTCGTTGACGATGTCGTGGATGCGGGGCTCCAGCCGGCGCATGCGGCGCATGGTGAACTCCGGCGTCAGCATCTTGCGCAGCCGGGTGTGCTCGGGCGGGTCGAACAGCAGCAGGTTGCCCGCTTGCATCTTCGCGACCTGCTCGGGGGTCAGGCCCTGCGTGCCGGGGGCCGGGAGGTGCGGCGGGCGTCTGTTGCTGAACCGCTCGGCGTCTCCGAGGATCTCCTTGACGTCGGCGAAGCGGGTGACGAGCCAGGCTTCGAGCCCGAACGGCGTGGGCACCCGCTCGATGCCCACGCCGTCGCGCAGTTTCGCGAGCTCGGGAACGGGGTCGAACGCGGTGCGCCGCATATGCAGGGGCAAAGTCACAGGATCGCTCATGTCATCTCCTGGAGAGGCCGATGTTCCGGAAACGCCCTTCGAAAATGATAGTAGTCCATCACTTGGCGGGGCGAGCGGCGATCATCCACCCTCTCACTGATCGGCGGGGATCCGGCCGGTGAGCTCGTCGGCGGGCGGCTCGCCGCCGGTGACGACGGCCAGGCGCGCGCGGTGGAGCAGCCCGCCGTACGCGTGCAGCTCGCGGCCGAACCTCGGCCAGCAGGGCGGCTCCTCGTCGCCGCGATAGCCGTCGCCGGCCCTGGTGACCAGCGAGACCGCCGCGACGGGCAGGCCGGGCCGGGCCCGGCGCAGCTCGCGCAGCACGCCGAGCCGGTCGAGGACGGTCAGCGTGTCGCCGGCGCTGGTCCTGGATGGGATGAGGCCGCCGTGCACCAGCGTCTCCACGCAGACCACCGAGGCGTCGACGTCCTGGTAGAGCAGCCGGTCGCCGAGCGGCCCGGCCTTGCCGGGGTCCGCATCGACGGCGGCAGCCCGGCATCGGGCAGTCTGAGCCGGGCGCCGGCGATGGCCGCGACGTCGGCGGGCAGGCGGGTGTTGACCGGGCGCTCGTCGAGGGGCAGCAGGGCGATGTGCGTGGCGGTGGGACTTTTTACTGGGGGTCGCGGTAGATCGTGAGCTGGTAGGAGTAGCGATCTCCCCGGTAGAGCGAGTCGGCGCGCTCGACGGCCCGGCCGCGGGCGTCGAAGCCGGTGCGTTGCACCAGGAAGGCGGGGGAGAACGGCGGCGCGCCGAGGGCCTGCGCGTCGTCCGGATCGAGCACGGTGGCCTTGATCGTCTGCTCCGCCCGGTGCAGGGTCAGCCCGTAGCGGGCCGACAGCGCCTCGTACAGCGAGCCGTGCAGCTCCTCCGGCCCCAGGTCGTCGGGCACGAGCTCGCCGGGCAGGTAGCAGTGCTCCAGGCACATGGGCTCGTCGTCGGCGGTGCGGACCCGGCGGATGTGCAGGACCTGCGACGACGGGCTGATCTGCAGCGCGTAGCCGATGTCGGCGCCCGCCGGGATCCGCTCGGAGCCGACCTCGAGCGACCCGGGACGCAGGCCGCGCGAGCGCATGTCCTCGCTGAAGGAGGTCAGCTCGACGGACTTGTGGATGCGCGGCTCGCTCGCGAACGTGCCGGACCCCTGGACCCGGTAGACGCGCCCCTCCCGCTCGAGCTGGTCGAGCACCCGGCGCACGGTGAGCCGGCTGACCGAGAACTCCTCGGCCAGGCTCCGCTCGGTGGGCAGGCGCTCGTGCGGGGTCAGCCCGCCGAGCAGGAGGTCCACCAGGTGCTGACGGAGTTGCTCAGACTTGGCCGGGGGGCGTTCCGTCTTCATGGCCCAGGAGTTTAACCCAGAATTGGTGTACTCCAATATCTTGACCATCTCCCGTCGGCTGGCCTATACCGATCACAGCAAATACGGCATTTTACGTGGAGCGAGAGATGGAGATCGCCAAAGTGGGCATGCCCTTAGTGCTCGTTGCCGCGCTGGCGGCCTGCTCCGGCGACGCCGCCGAATCCGGTGGCAGGACGACGATCACGTTCTCCTGCCTCTGGTCCGGGCCGGAGGGCGAGGCGATCGAGCCGGACTTCCTCAACCCGCTCATCTACCTCAACGACAGCGAGAAGTACACCTTGTCCATCGGTCTGTACGCCTTCTTCGCCGAGCACGACGTCGCCTGGGGGCCGCTGATGGCCGCCTGCGTCATGTTCACGATCCCCGCCCTGCTGATCTTCATCGCCGGTCAGCGCTACTTCGTGGGCGGCGTCTCCACGGGGGCGCTCAAATGAACGAGCTGCGCGGCGGGCTGGTCGTCTCCTGCCAGGCTCCGGCCGGGCATCCGTTACGCGATCCCGAGGTGATCGCCCGGCTGGCCGAGTGCGCCGTGCTCGGCGGGGCCGCCGGGCTGCGGGTCAACTCCGCCGAGGACGTCGCGGCGGTGCGCCGCCGTACGACCTCGCCGGTGATCGGCCTGCACAAGGTCAGGCACGGCCACCGGTACGTGATCACGCCGACGCTGGAGCTGGCGGCCGGGCTCGCCGAGGCCGGCGCGGACATGATCGCCGTGGACCTCACGCCGGAGACACCCGGGCCGGGGCCGAAGCTGATCGAGGAGATCCACGCGCTGGGCCTGCCCGTCATGGGGGACGTCTCGACCCTCGACGAGGGCCTGGACGCCTGGGAGGCGGGCGCGGACGTCGTCGGCACCACGCTGTCCGGCTACACCGCCCGCCAGCTGCCCACGCCGCACGACCCCGACCTGCACCTGGTCGGCGCGCTCGCCTCGCGCGGGGTGCGGGTGATCGCCGAGGGCCGCTACCGCACCGAGCACCAGGTACGGCAGGCGTTCGCGGCAGGCGCGTGGGCCGTCGTGGTCGGCGGCGCGATCACCGATCCCATCTCCATCACGCGGCGCCTGGCCGCCGCGGCCTCGCGATGACGCGCCCCGACGGCGGGGTGCCGCTCGCGCTGGCCGTGGACATCGGCGGGACCAAGATCGCGGCCGGGCTCGTGGCAGCGGACGGCACACTCGCCGAGCACCGCAGGATGGCCACCCCCGCCGGTCCGGAGATCCTCGAGACCGTCTTCGAGCTCGCCCGGCCGCTGGTGGGGCGGGCCGCGGTCTGCGGGATCGGCACCGCCGGCACCGTCGATCCGCGGGGGCGCATCGCCTCGGCGACCGACCTGCTCACCGGCTGGGCGGGCACCGACGTCAAGGGCGCGGCCGAGCGCACGCTCGCGCTCCCCACGGTCGTCCTGAACGACTGCCACGCCGCCGGAGCCGCCGAGGCGCGGGCCGGGGCCGCCCGCGACGCCCGTACGGCGCTGGTCGTCGCCATCGGAACGGGCATCGGCGGCGCGGTGTGCGTCGAGGGCCGGGTCCGGACGGGGGTCTCGGGGACCGCGGGCAGCATCGGCCACCTCCCCGCGCCGACGACGGCGGGCGCGCGCTGCTCGTGCGGGGCGCTCGACCACGTCGAGGCGCACGCGTCAGGACCCGCGATCGAACGCGCCTACCGGGAGCAGACCGGTCGGGCGCTCCCGCTCGCCGAGATCGGCCGGCTCGGCTCCCGCGTGATCACCGACGCGGCGACGCTCCTGGGCCGCGTCTTGGCCGGCGCCGCCAACCTGATCGACCCCGACGCGATCGTCATCGCGGGCGGGGTCTCGATGCTCGGCCCGGCGCTGCTCCGGCCGATGGAGGCCGCCTACCGCGCCGAGACCCTGCCGGGCCCGTCCGCCGCACCGATACTCCCGGCCGCGCTCGGCGCGGACGCGGGGCTGGTCGGCGCGGGCCTGGAAGCCCTGTCCCATCTCGAGAACGGATCGTCATGCGCCGCGTTCTAGCCGTCTTGTCCCTCGTCATGGGGCCTGCCGGCCGTCGCGGGCCCCGCCGGTGCGGCCACGTGCGCCGCCACTCCGCGTTTCGCCGGGTCGTTCCTGCAGCCCGGCCTCGGCGACACCTGGACCCCGGCCGCCTGGGACCAGGAGCTCGGATACCTCGAACGGGCCTGCATGGACCAGCTCGTCCTGCAGTGGACGGCCGACAGCCAGGCCCGGACTGCCGTCTACCCGTCCGCGCTCTACGGCCAGTCCACGACGACCGACGTGGTGGGGCCGCCCTCTCCGCCGCCGACCACCTGCACGCCCTCAGCCCCGGCAAGCCCGTCGTGATCTCCCCGTTCCTCAACACCGCCGGCGGGCTCACCACCGCGCAGTGGCAGAGCATGTGGACCACGATCCTGGCCACGAGCCCGATCGACGTGATCGCCCCGCAGGACGGCGTCGGCGCGGGACACGCCACCGCGAGCCGGCTCGCCGCCTGGTTCGCGGCCACCAAGAACGCGATCACCGCCGCCCGGCCCGCCACTCGGCTCCGGGCCGACAGGGCACGCTGGTCAAGACGTTGTACGGCACGGCCACCACCTTCACAGACGCGGGGCTCGACCCGTCCACGGCCTGCACCTACACGCTGCGGGCCTTCGACGCGGCCGGCAACCAGTCGGCCGCGAGCGGCCCGGCCTCCGCCACGACCCCGGCCGCGCCGGGCAACCCGGTCAACCTCGCGGCGGGCCGGCCGTACACGGTGTCGCAGGCCGCCTCCCCGTCCTATCCCGACAGCGGTGGCGAGCTGATCGACGGCGCGTACGGCACGGCGTCGTACGGCGACGCCGCCTGGCAGGGCCGCAACACCGGCGCCGGCTATTCGATCACCGTGGACCTCGGCGCGCAGAAGACCGTCAAGGAGCTGCGCAGCGACTGGCTGCGGACCAGGAGCGTCTGCATCTTCCTGCCGAAGAAGGTGACCTACGAGGTGTCGGCCGACGGATCGTCGTACACGGCGGCCGGCTCCGTGGCCGCCCCCGCGGCCGGGGACGCCGACCAGGCCCGCGCGTACCGCCTCCTCGGGCTGAACACCACCGCCCGCTACGTCCGGATCACCGTCGAGCCGGCCGGCAGCGCCTGGTCGTTCACCGACGAGGTGGAGGTGCGCACCACCTGGCCGGCCCGGCCGGCGAGCTGCCGGAGCCGAGGCCCCGGCTCCGGCAGCGGTCCTGCCATCAGGCGGAGCGGGTCACCTTCCCTGGCGGGCGGCCTTGCCGCCGGAGCCGAAGAAGAAGACGGCCGCGGCCAGCCCCAGTACGGCCACGAGCACGTCGGCGACCAGCGTGAGGGTGGGCAGGGTGATGAACAGGCCCACCACCTTGAACAGCACGGAGAAGATCACGATGATGGTGGCGAAGACCCGGACGGCGCCGCCGCCGCGCAGCGCCAGCCAGGCGAGCAGGATGAGCACGAGCGACCAGAAGATCGTGTTGTAGGCGAGCCCGGAGTAGATCATCTGGAGCCCCTCGAACCGGTCGCTCTGGATGTCGACGTCGTCGGGGCTGATGGGGCCAGAGCCCATGTCCGCGTTCGCGGCGATCTGTTCCTTGATCGCCTGTGTGCCGGAGACGATGATCCCGATGGAGCTGATCACGTTGAGCGTCGCGGCGGCGATGGCCGTGTACGCCGCTCGGGTTAAGTTCGCCGGCCTCTGCGGGGCCTCGGCGGCGCGCCCGTCTTGGAAGTGGGCGGGTGCCTGCGGCTCGTACATGGACATGCGGACCTCTTTCCGGAACGTTGGGCTTCTCGACGATGCGGTGATTGTCGCGATCGTTAATGCCACACGCATTTCGCGCGGCCCTGAGAGGTATAGCAGATTCGCTCGGTCTTCGAGTGTGACGGCTAATTCTGAAGCCGCTCACGATAGCGATCCGCTCCATTGAATCGGCGGAGGAAAGCGGCTTCCCGGGCGGTAATAACGCTGCTCACCTGGGACGGAAGAAGAGCGGAAGAAAAATGGAAGAGCGGCACTCTAACGTCCTGCGACATCAGCCGGGCTTGCCTCGCCGACCGCGAAAAAGCCATCGGGGCGGCACCGGATATTTCTCGCCCAGCTTCCGGAAGAATGGCCTGCGATAAATGTCGCTCAGACCTTGCGAATCGCGGACGACGGCAGCCCCTGGCCGGCCCGCGACGCCGGTGAAGGCCGCCGTCGGCGCTGGGGTCTCGCCGGCCGGCCGTCGCGTCGGCAAGCCGCAGAGGGCATGGAAAAGGACGCCGACGTCGTCTACCTCGACCCGGGCGACGTCGGCGTGGCCTGCTGATCAGCGTGGGCGGCTGAGGGCGGCCTCGGCCAGATCCGTCCACGTCTCGGCCGAGGAGTGGGGCACGACCACCCAGTCCTTGACCACCCTGCCCCGCCCCGAGGGGTCGAACAGGGACGCCCCGGCCAGCTGGAGCGCGGCTGTGTGTTCGGGGGTGTCCCTGACCAGCCGGAACACCATCGCGCCGTCGCGCTGCAGGCTCGCGAACACCTTCCCCGCCTGATCTTTGAGCGCGGGACGCCCCATCATCCTGGAGATCTGTACGCCCAGGTCGGCCAGCTCGGCGCCGACCTGCTTGAAATCCTCTTCCGCGCTCATCGTCAGTCAGTCAGTCCCCAGCTCCATGGCCCCGGCCTTCCGGCAGCAGGCGATCAGGCTAGTCGTCCTGTCGGCGCCGATCAAGGTCGGCAGCGGGCGCCACTTCCTTATCCGGGTGCGCGGAGCAGCCGGACGGCGTCGGCGATGACCACGCCGTTCGCGTCGTCGCTCAGCTCGACCCTGCCCACCCCCTCGCTGATGCGGTACGTGCCGAGCGAGACCCAGGAACCGCCGCGCGGCTCCGTCGCTCCGCTCCTGCGCTGGTCGACGCGCACGAGCGTTGTCCCACTGGCGTGACGGACCCTGAAGGGCGCGTTGCTGGCGCGGTTGGCGTGCGCGGTGTAGGAGACCTGTACCTCGTAGTCGCCGGTGAGCGGGACCACCGGCCGCCACCGGACGACGCGTCCGCCCGTGCCGGCGGGGGCGTACTGGTAGTCGCCGCCCCGGTAGCCGGGCACGCCCGTGCCGGCCGTCCAGGTGCCGCTGATGATTTCGTAGCCGAGTTCGTCGTTGTCGACCACCGCCTCTTCCCGTACGTCGGGCTGGGAGGGCGCGTCGATCAGGCTCAGCGTGTCCAGAGAGACCAGCCTGCCGCCGCCGCGGCCCACCCCGGAAGCGGTGAACCGGATCTTGTGCGAGCCGGCCGTCAGATCGAGGCTGCCGAGTTGCGCGACGTCGTAGCCGTCAGCCCGGTCGGCGGTGGTGTCCACCAGCGCGGCCCGGGGTTTGACGCCGTCGGCCGAGACGGTGACCAGACCTCCGTCGGCGCTGCGGAAGTAGCGCAGCAGCAGCTCGTAGGTTCCCGCTGCCGGGACGTTCACGGTGTATTCGAAGTACGTGCCGGTCTGGGACGTGGTGAACACCACCCGTTTCCCGCCCCGGGCCACGGGGTCCTGGACGGCGGACATGGTGCCGCCGGACGTGGCGGCGCCGGTGGTGAGGTCGATGAGTCGTTCGGTGTGGCCGGGGCCGCCGGACAGGCTGTCCCGGCCGCCGCTCAGCCATTCGAGCGAGAACCGGCTCATGACCACGCGGCGGGGGAAGCTCGGGTCGTCGCCGTCGCGGCCGTAGAGGAGCAGGATCCGGCCGTCGGGGAGGCGGCCGAGCTCGGAGTAGTACGAGGGACCCTCGTTGATCACCTTGCTGTAGCGGAAGGAGCGCGCGTCGTCGTAGCTGATCGACACGGTCAGGTTGGTGCGGACGGGGGAGTCGGGCCGGCTGAACAGCACCCGGCTCACCTCGGACGTGCCCGGCCCGCCCGTGTAGCGCAGCAGGCTGGCGTCCACGGCGTTGAACGTGCCGGTGGCCCCGTCGAGCCGCGGCGGCGACCAGGTGAGCCCGCGATCGGCGCTGACCGACACGATCCGCTGCCGGTTGCCGCCCGCCGCGGCCCGGCCGTTGATCAGCACCGTGCCGTCGGACCGCTGGATCAGCCTGGCCTCGTTGATGGGATAGGCGGTGGAGACGGGCACCTCCCCGGTGGCCTGCCAGGTCTGGCCGTGGTCGTCGCTGTAGATCGACGCCACGCCGTAGCGGCGTTCGGGGACGGTGTTGCCGGTGACCTCGCGGCGGTGCGCGCAGTTGAGCAGCAGCCGGCCGTTGTCGAGCTGGATGCCGTGTCCGGGGCCGGGGCCGTGCAGCGTCCAGGCGTAGGGGAACCGGTCGAACAGGCCCGACATCCCGCGCGGCGCGCTCCAGGTGCGACCGCCGTCCTCGCTGGAGATCATGAAGAGGTCGCCCTTGTCGCCGGAGCAGCCGGTGTTCTCCGGCAGCCGGGTGGAGAGCATGTAGAACAGGAAGATGCCGCCGGTGAGCCGGTCGACCACGAAGGCCGGGTTCCCCCACGACTGGCCTCCGGCCGAGGCGACCAGCGTCCGGGTCGGCTCCCAGGTGTTGCCGCCGTCGGGGCTACGGCGCATGAGCAGGTCTCGGGGGCCCGCATCGCAGACCTCGTGGCGGCCTTCCGTGACGACCAGGACGGTGCCGTCCGGCAGCACGGCCAGCCCGTGGACGTGGTAGCTCTCCAGCGGATCCACGGTGTTGTCCCACAGCGTCGTCTCGTCGAAGGTCGTGTCGCCGGACGGTGCCGCCGTCCGCCGGGGCGTCGTCGCGTCCGCGGGTAGGGCGGGACCGAGTGCGACGGTCAACGAGGCCGCGGCGACTCCGAGGCCGAAGGCTCTGCGCCCGATCAGGGGCCGATGGGGATCTGGCTGTGGCATGTGCTGCCTCCGGAGTGGGGGGTGATCCTTCAGGAGCAGGTGCGGGGCGCGAGTCCGAGGTTCGCCGCCCGTCCGCGGAGATCATCTCACCCTGCGGCGCTGTGCAGCTTCAAGGTCATCAAGCGGCGTCAGGCGAGTAGGCTGACCGCGGTTGCCCGCGAAGACGAAGGAGCCGCCCATGACCGCCGACCCAACGATGACCCGGATCGGCCAGGGAGTGGAGTTGAATCACCACCAAGGTCAGCCCGAAGCCGCTCGCGACCTGTTCGCGCAGATCTGGGATGACATCGGCGGCGAGCAGGGCGATCCGCTGCACGTCTGCGTCCTCGCCCACTCGATGGCCGACGTACAGGACGACGTGCACGAGGAGCTGATGTGGGATCTGCGGGCGCTCGCCGCCGCCGATCGGGTCACCGATGAGCAGGTGGCGCAGGCAGGGGTGGCGCTTCCGGTGGCGGGCCTGTACCCATCGCTGCACCTGAACCTGAGCGAGTGCTATCGCAAGCTGGGCGACCTCGATCGCGCCCGTGAGCACCTCCAGCAGGCGCGGGCCGGGATCGGCGCGCTGGGCGACGACGAGTACGGGCAGCTCATCAAGGGCGGCCTGGAGCGGCTGGCCGAGCAGCTGGGCGAGCCCGTCTGACTCCGAACCCGGCGTGACGTACGTCAGCCGCCTTCCGCCTCCGACGGTCTCAGGGCTTCCTGCGAGCCGGTGAGCAGCGCCCTGGCGGACTTGCGGAACGCCGGCACCAGGCGGTTGCGGTCGCCGGCCCGGGTCGCCAGCATGACGTGACTCGGCTCGACCCCCTCCAGGGGGATCGAGACGAGGTCCGGGCGGAGGTTGACGAAGATCGGGCCGGCCGCGATGGCCACCGCCTCCCCGGCGGCGACCAGCTCGAACTTGTCCTCGATGCTGGCGATGAGCGGGCCGTCGGGGGCCGGGCGGCCGCCGGGCCTGGGATCGATGCGCCAGTACGCCTCCCAGGCCGGGTCCGGGTCGGCCAGCCGGGGCAGCGGCTCGTCGGCGATGTCGTCCAGCGTCACGGACGCCCTGCCCGCCAGGCGGTGGTCGCGCGGGAGCAGCAGCATGCGCGGCTCGTCGTACAGGATCGTCACGTCGAGCCCGTCAGTCGCGAACGGCAGCCGGGTCACCACCGCGTCAACCCGGTAGTCGAGCAGGGCGGGGCGCGGCTCGTTCCAGGCCACGTGCGAGGTGCGCACGTCGGCGTCCGGGTGCAGCCGGCGCAGCTCGCGCACGGCCGGCGTCACGATGAGGCCCGCCGTGTACCCGATCGTGATCCGGCTGGGCCGGGCGGCGGCGCGGGTCTGCGCCGCCGCCTGGGCGGCCGAGCGCAGCAGCGTCTTCGCGCGGGGCAGGAAGACCTCGCCCGCCTCGGTGAGCCGCGTGCCCTGCGGGGTGCGGTCGAGCAGGCGGGCGCCCAGTTGCCGTTCGAGGCCGCGGATCTGCCGGCTCAGCGACGGCTGGGTGATGTGCAGGGCCTCGGCGGCGCGGCCGAAGTGCCGGTGCTCGGCGACGGCCGTGAAGTAGCGCACGAGCCGCAGATCGAGATCGGGCGAGTCGGGCATATCCCGCAGCCTACTGCGGTGATGCCTGAAACGTATCGCCCGATGAGGAACAGGCTTTGGACGCCGTACGGCACCGGCTCCGACGATGGGAACACCGCTGAAGAAGGAGATCATCATGCGTGTTTTCGTCACCGGCGCCACGGGTTTCGTGGGTTCCGCCGTCGTTCGTGAGCTCATCGGGGCCGGGCACCGGGTGACCGGCCTGGCCCGTACGGACGAGGCCGCCGCCGCGCTGAGGGCCGCGGGAGCAGAGCCCCACCCCGGCTCGCTCGACGACCTCGCCGGCCTGCGCGACGGGGCCGCCGCCGCGGACGGCGTCATCCACCTGGCCTTCGTGCACGACTTCGCGAACTTCGAGGCCGCCAACCAGACCGACCGGCGGGCCATCGCGGCGCTCGGCGAGGCGCTGGCGGGGTCCGACCGGCCGTTCGTGGTCACCTCGGGCACCGGCCTGCTCCCGCCCGGCCGCGTCGGCACCGAGGAGGACGAGCCGGGGACGCATTCGCCCCGGGGGGCCGCCGAGCAGGTGGCGCTGTCGTTCGTGGAGCGCGGGGTGCGGGTCTCGCTGGTGCGGCTGCCGCTGGTGCACGGGGAGGGCGACCCGGGGTTCGTCGCGGCCGCGATCGGCATCGCCCGGGCGAAGGGCGTCGCCGCGTACGTGGGCGACGGCGGCCACCGCTGGCCGAGCGTGCACCGGCTGGACGCCGCCCGCGTGTACCGGCTGGCCCTGGAGGAGGCTCCCGGGGGCGCGCGGCTGCACGCCGTCGCCGAGGAGGGCGTGCCGGTACGCGACGTCGCCGCCGTCATCGGGCACGGGCTCGGCGTGCCGGTGACCTCGATCACCGCGGGGGAGGCGGGCGAGCACTTCGGCTGGCTGACCCCCTTCGTCACGCTGGACATGCCGGCCTCCTCCGCCCTGACCCAGAAGCTGCTGGACTGGCGTCCCGGCCGGCCGGGGCTCATCGCCGACCTGAACGCGGGACACTACTTCAAGGTCTGAGCCCGCGGTCCGGCGCCCGGCCCGCCTTGCCCACCGGGCCCAGGGTCAGAGCGTGATCCACTCCGTGCTCGTGGTCACCGCGTCGAGCACCTCCGGGATCGGGTCCACGCCCAGGCCCGGCCCCGCGGGCACCTCCAGGTGGCCGTCGGACAGCTCGAACGGCCGGGTGATGTCGGTGGAGTAGTAGCGCCGCGAGCCCGAGGTGTCGCCCGGCAGCGTGAAGCCCGGCAGGGCGGCCAGGGCCACGTTCGCCGCCCGGCCGAGGCCGGTCTCCAGCATGCCGCCGCACCACACCGCGATCCCGTTCGCCCGGCACAGGTCGTGGATGCGCCGGGCCTCCAGGTAGCCGCCGATCCGGCCGGGCTTGATGTTGACGATCGAGCAGGAGCCGAGCGCGATGGCGGCGGCCGCGTGCTCGGCCGACTCGATCGACTCGTCCAGGCAGATCGGCGTCCTGAGCTGCTTGGCCAGCCGGGCGTGCTGCACGAGGTCGTCGTTGGCCAGCGGCTGCTCGATCAGCAGCAGGTCGAACGCGTCGAGCCGGGCCAGGCGGCGGGCGTCGCTCAGCGAGTAGGCGGCGTTCGCGTCGACCTGGAGGAGCAGGTCGTCGCCGAACCGCTCGCGCACGGCCCGGACCGGCTCCAGGTCCCAGCCGGGCTCGATCTTGAGCTTGATGCGGACGTACCCCTCGTCGAGGTAGCCGCCCACGGCGTCGAGCAGCTGCGGGATCGAGTCCATGATGCCGACCGACACCCCGCACGGCACCCGCGTGCGGGAGGCGCCGAGGAAGCGGGCGAACGACTCGCCCGCCGTCCTGAGCTGCGCGTCCAGCACCGCCGTCTCCAGCGCGGCCTTCGCCATCCGGTGGCCCTTGACGGGCTCCAGCGCGCGGCCGACGTCGTGCACGTCCAGCGTCTTCGGCAGCGCGGGCAGCAGGAAGCGCCGGATCACCTCGGCCGCGCCGTCGGTGTACTCGGAGGAGTAGAGCGGCTCGCCCATGGCCACGCACTCGCCCCACCCCTCGGCGTCCGGCGTCACCACCCTGACCAGCAGGACGTCGCGGGCCGTCTCCGTGCCGAACGACGTGCGGAACGGCGCCACCAGCGGCATCGCGATCCGCCGCAGCTCGACTCCAGTGATCTTCACAGTCTCTCCACTACGTAGTAGGACTTCCCGCAGAACCCCGTGACCGCGCGGCCCTCGGCCATCAGGCCGCCCAGCACGTCGCGTACGGCGTGCCGCCACGCCTTGGCCGTTCCCGGGTCGGCGTCGCGCAACCCCGCGATGTCCGCGGGCACGGCCACCAGCACCGTTCCGGCGTCCACCGGACCGGCCACCGGCCGCCCGCCCACGTCGGCGAGCGCGACCACGGTGCCCGGCGGCAGGCCGTCCGGCGGGACGCCGTCCGGCCCGCGCGGCTCCCGCCGCGCCGACGCCCCCACGTGCGGCTCCCGCCGCGCCAACGCCTCCACGCGCGGGTCGGACAGCGGCCAGACGGTCAGGAGCCGGTCGGACTCGTCGCCCCGGTTGATCGCGTCGTCCATGACCCCGTAGAAGCAGGGCAGGTACTCGCTGGGCCGGGCGCCCAGCTTGGCCAGGTTGAAGTGGGCGTTGCGGCGCATCAGCGGATCGTACGTCCAGGTGATCCGCTCCAGCCCGCGCTCCAGGGCCCACCGGCGCTGGTGCAGCTTGAGCGCGAACCCGATGCCGCGCCCGGCCGCCGTCCCCGTGACGTGGGAGTGCAGGGCGTTGCCGACGGCCAGGAACCCGACCGAGCCGCCGACCAGGCGGCCGCGCTCGAAAGCGCCCGCCACGTAGCCGCCCGCGTGCGCCAGGGCCCGCATCAGCTCGATCGTGATGGGCGGGGCGCTGGTCCCGAAGTGCCAGATGTCGTCGAACACCGCCCCCACCTGCTCGAACTCCGCCATCTCATGGAGCTCCCTGACCTCGACCAACCTGCCGCTCCTCGTCTCGGACGTTCCCAGGCGACGGTATTCGATGGCGGGGCGGCCGCGATTCGTCCGGGTTCACCAAGCCGGGGCCGGGCTTTGGTGGAAGCGGCTAACAGGGCGTGATGAGGAGCCTGCTGGGGGCCTCCTGGCTGAGGCGTACCGACTCCAGGGGGACGGTCCCGGCCAGGCAGGCGCGCGCGGCCTCCGCCCGTACGTCACCGTCGAGCGAGCTGCGGCCGTCGCGGCAGATCTGCACCGAGCAGGGCCCCGGCTGCGCGGCCATGACGAGCCCCGCGACGGTCGCCCCGGCCAGCGCGCCCGGATCGTTCCCGGTCCAGCCGTAGTGCCACATGCCCGCCCCTACGACGGGTGCGGCGGGGGAGCAGCCCGGCGCGGTCGCCACCACGTCGATCCCCTGGGACAGGGCCTCGGCGATCTCCTCCGCGCACGTCGCCGCGAGGGCGCCCACCCGCAGTCCGGGAAAGTCGGGCATCGGGCCGCCCACCCCGTAGATGAGCTTGATGCCCGTTTCGAGGGGCCCGGGGCCGCCGTCGTGCCAGCCGCAGACCACCACGTCGAGCGACCCGGCGGACCTCCAGGTGCCGATGCGCAGCATGATTCTGGACTACCCTTCGCGGTGGATCATCACACACCGTCACGGCACGGGAGAGGCCGCCAGGCCGCCTCAGCGGTCGAACACGTGGAGGGCGTGCGGGTACGCGCCCAGCGGCACCGGCCCGTCGTCCGCGCACACCACCACGTCCGCGACCCGGGCCCCGAACAGGTCGGGCACGTAGATGGCGGGCTCCAGGCAGAAGACCATCCCCGGCTCGAACACGGCGTCCTCGCCCGGCCACGGCCCCTCGTCGTGCCCCAGTCCGACGCCCCGGCCCACGTGCGCCGCCGCGAAGCGCCCGTACCCGCTGCCGTCGATCACCTCGCCCACGGCCCTGGCCACCTCGTCCACCGGCACGCCGGGCCGCACGGCCGCGAGCCCGGCCCGGTGGGCGGCCAGCACCACCGAGTACATCGCCTCGAAGTCGTCCGGCGGCTCGGCCACGGCGAACACCCTGGACACCTCGGCGCAGTAGCCGCCCCACCGCCCGCACACCGACACGCCCAGCGCGTCCCCGGGGTTGATCACGCGCTCCCCTGGCACGTGCGCGGGGAACGCCGTGTGCTCCCCGGCCGCCACCCGCAGCGACAGCAGCTCCTCGCACCCCGACTCGGCCAGCAGCACCCGCAGCCGGTAGGCCATCGCCCGCTCGGTCGCCCCGAACCAGGCCAGCTCCAGCGCCTGCCCCAGCACCCCCTCCGCCGCGGCCACCGCGCGCCCGACGGCCTCGACCTCGTACGGCTCCTTGCGCAGCCGCAGCGGCCACAGCACCGAGGAGGCGGGCACGAGCTCCGCCTCGATCGCCAGCCCGAACAGCTCCCGCACCCGCATCTCCGGATCCACCCCGACCCGGCGCGCCCCCGCGGGCACCGCCCCGGCCGGATCGCCGGTCTCGGCCACCACGTCCTGCGTGACCACCAGGAACCTGCCCTGACCACCCCCGAGAAAGCTCCCGAGGAAGCGGGCGTCCGGCGAGGGCCGCAGCACGAGGGCGTCCACCCCGGCCTCGCCCATGGCCGCCCGCACCGCCGCCAGCCGCGCCGCGGCCGCCCGCGGGGCAGGGGCGGCGTCGGGGACGGGCGTCACTTCGGCTCGTGCAGCCAGCAGGCGACCGGCCCGAAGTCCGGCTCCTTCACGCGGCACACGTCCATCACGGACGGGCAGCGCGGGTTGAACCGGCAGCCTCCCGGCGGGTTCGCCGGGTCCGGCACGTCACCGGCCAGCTCGGCGGGCAGCACCCCCATCCCGTCCGGCTTGGGGATGGCCTGGAGCAGCGCCTTCGTGTACGGGTGCCGCGGATCGGCCCACACCTCGGCCGTGTCGCCCACCTCGACGATCTTGCCGAGGTACATGACGGCGATCCGGTCGGCGATCAGCCGCACCACGGACAGGTCGTGGCTGATGAACAGCAGCCCCGCGCCCGAGTCCACCGCCAGGTCCCGCATCAGCCTGGCCACCTGCGACTGCGCCGAGGCGTCCAGCGCCGAGATGGGCTCGTCGCCGATCAGCAGCCGCGGCCGGGCCGCCAGCGCCCTGGCGATGGCGATGCGCTGCCGCTGCCCGCCCGAGAACTCGTGCGGGTGCCTGCCGGCGAAGTCCCGCGGCAGGCCGACGCGTTCCAGCAGGTCGGCGGGCGAGGTGGTGGTGTCGCCCGAGGTGCGCAGCCCGTCGGTGATCTGGTCGCCGACCCGCCGCCTGGGGTTGAGTGAGGCGTACGGGTCCTGGAAGACCATCTGGATCCCGGTCAGCTTCCTGCGCCGCAGGCCGAGCGGCGTGACCGGCTGCCCGTCGAACGCGATCGAGCCCGCGGTGATCGGGTTCAGCCCGCAGACGGCGCGGGCCAGCGTCGACTTGCCGCACCCGGACTCGCCGACCAGCCCGACGACCTCGCCGGGGTTGACCGTCAGGCTGGCCCCCGCCACGGCCCGCACGGCGGGACGCCCGGGGGTGCGGTGCTCGACGACCAGGTCGTCGATGGCCAACAGAGTCATTGCGCCTCCGCGTCGGGTAGGGACTCCAGCAGGGAACGCGTGTAGGCGTGCTCGGGCTCCCGCAGCACCTGTCCGCGCGGCCCCGACTCCACGACGAGGCCGTCCTTCATCACGCTCACCTCGTCCGCCACCGCCGACATCACCCCCAGGTCGTGGGTGACCAGCAGCACCGCCAGCCCCAGCTCGTCGCAGAGCCCGCGCAGCAGCCGCAGCACGCCGGCCTGCACGGTCACGTCGAGCGCGGTGGTCGGCTCGTCGGCGATCAGCACCTTGGGGGAGCAGGCCAGCGCGATGGCGATGGCGATGCGCTGGCGCATCCCGCCGGAGAACTGGTGCGGGTAGCGCCCGTACGCCTCCTCGGCGCCCGGGATGCGCACCTTGCCCAGCAGCTCCACCGCCCGGGCCCGCGCCTCGCGCTTGTCCAGCCGCAGGTGGTGGCGCATGTGCTCGGTGAGCTGCCTGCCGATGGTCAGCATCGGGTGCAGGCTGGTCGCCGGGTCCTGGAACACCATGGCGACCTCGCCGCCGCGCACCCGGTTGAGCTCCTTGGGCGGCAGGGTGAGCAGGTCGCGCTCGCCGAGCCGGATCGCGCCCGACACGCGGGCGCCGTGCGGCAGCAGCCCGAGCACGGCCAGCCCCGTCATCGTCTTGCCCGAGCCGCTCTCCCCGGCCAGCCCGTGTACGCGGCCGGGCTCCAGCGCGAGATCGACGCCGCGCAGGATCTCCTTGCCGCCGATCGACATCTTCAGACCCGCGATGTCCAGCGTCGTCACAGGTCCTCCTTCGTCGGACCTGCGACCAGGTCGCTGTGCTGTCTTGTTCCCTCGCTTCGCTCGGTCACAGTGCACGCTCCTTGATCGCGCGAGCCGTACGCGGGTCGAGCGCGTCCCGCAGGGTGTCGCCGAGGAAGTTGAACGCCAGCACCACCGTCAGGATCGCCAGCCCCGGGAACGTCGCCACCCACCAGCTGTCGAACACCTCCACGCCCGAGGCCACCATCGCCCCCCACTCGGGGGAGGGCGGCTTGGCGCCGAGGCCCAGGAACGACAGCCCGGACAGCAGCAGCAGCGCGGTGCCGATGTCCAGCGTCGCCAGCACGAGGACGGGGCCGGTCACGTTCGGCAGCACGTCCACGCGCAGCGACCGCCACACCGAGAAGCCCAGCAGCCGCCCGCTCAGCACGAACTCCCGCTCGCGCACGCCCAGCACCAGCCCCCGGGTGACGCGGGCGTACGCGGGCCAGGCCACCACCAGCACGGCCAGCACCGCGTTCGTCAGGCTGGCGCCCAGCGCGGCGGCCACCACCATGGCCAGGATCACGGTCGGGAACGCGAACACCAGGTCCGCCAGCCGCATGATCGTCTCGTCCACCCACCGGCCGAAGTACCCGGCGCAGGCGCCGAGCAGGCCGCCGATCAGCACCGAGAGCACGACCAGCAGCAGCGTCAGCGGGATCGACACCCGCGCCCCGTACATGACGCGGCTCAGGATGTCGCGGCCGAGCTGGTCGGTGCCGAACCAGTGCCCGGGCCCCGGCGGCGCGAGCCGCGGCAGGTCCTGGGCGAGGGGGTCGTGCGGCGCCAGCAGCGGGGCGGCCAGCGCGACGACCAGCCAGGCCACCGCCAGCACGGCGCCGACCACGGCCAGCGGCTGCCGCCACGCCTCGGGCAGCCGGGCGAGCAGACCCTTGCGGGCCAGGGGGTCCCGCCGTCTCATTGCAGCCTCACTCGGGGATCGATGACGCCGTACAGGACGTCCACGATCAGGTTGATGACCAGGTAGACGACGCCGACGACCAGGCCGACGCCCATGACGGCGGGCAGGTCGAGGGTGGTGGCGCTCTTGTACGCGTACTGGCCGACGCCGGGCCAGGCGAAGATCGCCTCGACCAGCACGGTGCCGGACAGCAGGCTGCCGAACGCCAGGCCCGCCACGGTGATGATCGGCACCAGGGCCGAACGCAGCACGTACCGGAAGAGGATCACCCGGCCGGGCAGGCCCTTGGCCCTGGCGGCGCGCACGTAGTCCTGCCCCAGCACCTCCAGCACCGCCGAGCGGGTGAAGCGGGTGAGCAGGCCGATCGTGTAGAGCGCCAGCACCAGCGCGGGCGTCACGAGGTGCCCGACCGCGGAGGAGAACACGTCCCACCGGCCCGCCAGCAGCGCGTCCACGGTCTGCAGCCCGCTCACGGCCGGGACCGCGCCGTTGAGCGCCGCGTCCACCCGGCCGCTGCCCGGGGTGAGCTGCAGCCGGTAGAAGAACACGTAGAACGCCACCAGCGCCAGCCAGAACGTCGGGACCGAGATGCCGATGAGGCTCAGCACGCGCAGCGCGTGGTCCGACAGCCGGTCCCGGCGCAGCGCGGCGATCACCCCGAACGCCACGCCCAGCACCAGCGACACCAGGATCGCCGCCCCGGCCAGCTCCAGCGTCGCCGGGACGAACTCGGCCAGGTCCTGGCTGACCGGCCGGTGACTCTGCTGGCTGGTGCCGAGGTCGCCGTGGACCAGGCCCTGGAGGTGGAGCACGTACTGCTCCCAGAGCGGCTTGTCCAGGCCGTGCTCGGCCCGCCACTGGGCCACGATCGCCGGATCGCCCAGCGCCCGCTGGCCGAGGTTCGCGGCCACGGGGTCGCCGGGCACCAGGTTCGTCAGGACGAACGTGACGAGCGTGATGCCCCAGGCCATCAGGACCGCGAGCAGGATGCGCCGGATCAGGAAGCGTACGAGCGGATGGGTCCGTCTCGTCCGGCCCCGGCGGGCTTCGCCCGGGATGTCGGACACCTGTGAGGCTCCCTTACTTCACGCCGAGGTCGGCCACGTCCACCGTCCACACCGGGTGGTACTCGAGGCCGGTCACCGACGCCGCCGTCACGATGTTCTGGCCGGGCTGGATCAGCGGGACGAACGGGCCGGAGGCGTTCAGCTTGGTCTGCACGTCCACGTACGCGGCCTTGCGGGCGTCGTCGCCGATCGCCGTGGCGGCTTTGTCACCGGCGGCCTCGATCTCCTTGGCCGCCCCCGCCTTCCAGCCGGCCCGCAGGCCCACCGTCTTGCCCGGCAGGAACGCCAGGTAGTCGCTCGGGTCGGGGTAGTCCGGGCCCCAGTACCACAGGCCCATCTCCTCCTTGCCGTTGCGGTAGTTGTCCAGGGCCGTGGTGACCGGCGCGGGCTGCAGGTCGACCGTGATGCCGACCTCCTTGAGGTTGGCCTGGATGCGCTCGGCCAGCGGCTGGAAGGACAGGCCGTTGACGGTCAGCTCGCTCGGGTACTCCAGCTTGACGGTCGGGTTCGACACGCCGCTGGCGGCCAGCGCCGCCTTGGCGCCCTCGACGTCCCGCTTGGCCGCCTGGTCGGCGGGCAGCGCGCCGAGCAGCTGCGACGGGATGACGCCCGGCGCCTGCGCCGAGCCCTCGCCGGCCAGCTCCAGCAGCCCCGCGTAGTCGACGCCCTTGCGGACCGCCTCCACGAACTTGGGGTTGGTCGTCGTCTTGCTGATCGCCGAGTCCTGGTTGGCCAGCAGGAAGATGACGTTCGCCGAGGCGGTCTTCTTGACCTGCAGGGTCGCGGGCATGCCGGTGACCTGGTCGCCCGACAGGTTGAGGGCGATCTGGCTGTCGCCGCGCTGGACGTTCAGCTTCTGCGTGGCGGCCTCGACGTTGCGGATGACGACCTTGTCGTAGGCGGGCTTGGTGCCGTAGTACTTGGGGTTCGCCTTGAGCGTGACCTGGCTGCTCACGTTGAACGACTCGATCATGTACGGGCCGGAGCCGGCGGAGGCCGAGTTCAGGTACTGCTCGGCCTTGTCCTGGGCGTCCGTGGTGGCGCCGTGCTCCTTGGCGACCTTGCTGTTGAGGATGCCGAGGGCCGGGTTGGGCAGGATGTAGGGCAGCGCCGGGTTGGGCGCCTTCGACGTCAGCGTGATCGTCGAGTCGTCGGTCTTGGCCACCTCGACGCCGTCCAGCAGGAACGACGGCGTGCCCTTCATGTCCCGCACGCGCGTCAGCGAGAACACCACGTCGTCCGCCGTCAGCGGCGACCCGTCCGCGAACGTGGCGCCCTTCTTCAGCTTGAGCGTCAGGATCTTGCCGTCCTTGCTCAGCTCGTACGACTCGGCGAGCGCGGGCACCGGCTTGGTCACGTCGGCGCCGTCGAACGTGAGCAACGTCTCATAGACGGCCTTGCCGACGATCAGCCCCGTCGGCTCGTACGTGCGGCCCGGGTCGGCCGTCTTGAGGTCGAAGGACGTGTCGATGACGAGGGTCTTGCCCCCACCGCCGGACGCGGCGGGTGTCTGGGAGCCGCCGCCGCTACCGCAGGCGGCCAGGGCGAGTGCACCGGCGAGCAGCACAGCCGCCGTCTGCGAGCGGGTCGCCATGATGGGTCCTCCAAGATTTGGACGTTCGGCAGGAAGATGTCGAGGATTGTGCGGCAGAACGTCCAGGCACTGTGCGGTCGGTAAGACGTATATAAAGGTCGATGAGGTAATGATGAGTGAAATTTCCAGAAATGGTGTCGGCGGCGGCGGTCAGCCTGGACGGATCGGCATCGGTCTCGAGCTTGACGACATCCACATGAAGATCCTCGAGGTCCTGCGCGAGAACGGCAGGATCTCGGTGGCCGCGCTGGCCGATCGGGTGGGCATCTCCCGGGCGAACGCCTACACGCGCTTCGAGGCGCTGCGCGCCGACGGCGCGATCAAGCGCTTCACCGCGGAGATCGACCACGTGCGGGCCGGGCTCGGCATCACCGCCCTGATCTTCGTGACCGTACGCCAGCAGATGTGGAAGCAGTTCCGGGCCGAGCTGGCCCGGATGCCGGAGGTGGAGTACTGCGCGATCACCACCGGGCAGCACGACGCCATGATCCAGGTACGCGTGTCCGACGTGGCCGCCGTGCACACCATGGTGACCGACCGGCTGGCCAACATCCCGGCCGTCAAGGCGACGGAGACCGTGTTCATCCTGGACGAGGTGCTCAGGCGGCCGTACGTGCTGCCCAGCGACCGCGACCGTGATCGCGACCGGGCCCGCCCGGCCCGGCGGCCCGCCCAGGAAGGGGCGCAGGGCGGCGTGCCGCTCGGCAAGATGCGCTTCGTCGGCGCCGCCGAGGGCCGCGCCGCCCTCCGCAAGGACGACTGAGTGATCAGCCGACCTCCCTGCACACGCTCACGTGCACCGTGTCGTCCCCGTCGAAGCTGAACTCCTCCACCAGGCGCAGTAGCCCGTCGTCCCCCTCCTCGATGCGGCTGCTGCTCTGGCCGCCCGCCTTCCCGCCGGCCTTCAGCGCGTGCGCGTACGAGATCGCCACCTGGGCGCCGTCGCGCATGCCCACGAAACGCCCGTGGGTCACGGTGTCGCCGGAGTAACTGCCCCACACCACCCCGTCAGCCTCCTGGTACAGGAACTCCGTCGGG
Organism: Nonomuraea angiospora; assembly: GCF_014873145.1. Lineage (NCBI taxonomy): Bacteria > Bacillati > Actinomycetota > Actinomycetes > Streptosporangiales > Streptosporangiaceae > Nonomuraea > Nonomuraea angiospora. The sequence goes on from NZ_JADBEK010000001.1 coordinate 13,077,561, forward strand.
CTGTCCGGGTCGACTGCGCTCGCGGTCGAGCTCACCATCACGAATTTGCGGCCGTTGAGATTCACGCCCGCCATCGTGACCCACATTCCCGAAATTTCAGCATCCGTCTGGACGGATCGTGAGGAGACCGGTCAATGATCGACAATCCGTCCAGTCAGGTCCGCCGCCCGGAGGTCCGCCGGCGCAACGTCGACGAGCGCGGCGTCCGCGTCCTGGCGGGGCCGGAGCGCACGGCCGTCCGGATGACCGTGCGCTCCGGCCCACCTCGTCCTCAAAGCCTGGCAAACCCGCTCTGACCAGGTTCGACGGCCGGTGGACAGGAAAGGGTGCGCGAGAGAGGGCCTCTCTGCGAGGCCGCTGCTTCCGTAAGAAGAGGAGACGGCATGTCTTCTTCCGCCACGCACCGTGCCGTACAGGTCACCGAGCCCGGCGGCGACCTGTCCCTGGTCCGGGTGGATGCCCGGGAGCCGGGCCCGGGCCAGGTGCGCGTCACCGTCGAGGCGTGCGGGGTGTGCCACTCCGACCAGCTGATCACCGCCGGACACCTCCCGGGCGCCACCTTCCCCGTCACGCCGGGGCACGAGATCGCGGGACGCATCGACGCGATCGGCGGCGACGTCGCCGGCTGGTCCGTCGGTGACCGCGTGGCGGTCGGCTGGTACGGCGGCAGCTGCGGCCACTGCGACGCCTGCAGGGAGGGCGACGGCATCCTCTGCCCCGAGCTTCAGGTGCCGGGCGTCGCGTACGCCGGCGGGTTCGCCGACTCCGTCGTGGTGCCCGCCGTGGCCCTGGCCGCGGTCCCGGACGAGCTCACGGCGGTGGAGGCCGCGCCCCTGGCCTGCGCCGGCGTGACCGTGTACAACGCGCTGCGCCGCAGCTCGGCGCGACCGGGCGACACCGTCGCGATCCTCGGTCTGGGCGGCCTGGGGCACCTGGGCGTGCAGTTCGCCGCCAAGATGGGCTTCGACACCGTCGCCATGGCCCGCGGCCCCGAGAAGGCGTCGCTGGCCCACCAGCTCGGCGCCGCCCGCTACATCGACACCGCCGCCGAGAACATGGCCGGCGCGCTCCAGGCCCAGGGCGGAGCCAAGGTGGTGCTGGCGACGGTGACCAACGCCACGGCGATGTCCCGGACGATCGACGGGCTGGGCCGGCGCGGCGAGCTCATCGTCGTCGGCGTCGACATGGAGGCGCTGGACATCACGCCCCTGCAGCTCGTGGGCGCGGCCAGGCGGGTGCGTGGGCACGCTTCCGGCATCGCGGTCGACACCCAGGACACCATGAGGTTCGCCGCCCGGAACGGCGTCCGGGCGTGGACCGAGGAGGTCCCGCTGGAGGAGGCTGAGGCGGCGTTCCAGAAGATGCTCTCCGGCCGCGCCCGCTTCCGCATGGTCCTGACCACCGGCAACTGACGATCCCGACAGCCGCGATCGGCTGCCCGGGCTTGAGCATCAGGCCCGCTTTGTCACGGCTGCCGGTGCTTTCTATGCTCGGCGTGTGCTGGGGAGAGACGACGAGAGCGAACTGCTGGAGTCGTTGCTGCGGCACGCCGCCGAGGGGCGCGGCGGCGGAGCGATCCTCCACGGTGAGCCCGGGATCGGGAAGACCGCCCTCCTGGCACACGCCTCGGAACAGGCGGCCGGGTTCCGGGTGCTGCGCGCGGTGGGTGTCGAGCCGGAGGCCGATCTCGCGTACGCGACGCTGCACCAGCTCCTACTCCCCGTGCTCGGACGGGTCCACGAGCTGCCGGACCCGCAGGCGCGGGCATTGCGCGTCCTGTTCGGGCGCGCGCACGGCGCGCCGCCCGATCCGTTCATGGTGGGGCTGTCGACCTTGTCGCTGCTGTCCCTGGCGGCCGGCGAGAGGCCGGTGCTGTGCGTGGTCGACGACGCGCACTGGGCCGACCGGCCGACGCTGAAGACCCTGGCGTTCGTCGCCCGCCGGCTGGACGACGAGCCCGTCGCGGTGGTGCTGGCCGCACGCGCCGACGAGGGCCACAGCACCGACCTGCCCGACCTGCGCCGCATCCCGCTCGCGGGCCTGCGACCCGAAGCGGCCAGGGCCCTGCTCGCCGGACGCGCAGGCGAGCCGGGCCTGAGCGAGGGCGCGCAGGATCGGCTGCTGGCGGTCACGGGGGGCAATCCCCTGGCCCTGCTCGAGCTCGCCGGAACGACGATCCCGCCGGAGGGGACGCATGAGCCGCCGGCCATGACCGATCGGCTACGGCGCTCGTTCCTGGCCAGGATCCGAGCGCGGCACGTCGAGTCGTTGCCGCTGCTCCAGCTGATCGCCGCCGACGGCTCGGGCGGCGTCGAGACCATCGACAGGGCGGCCGCCTCCATGGGGATCGCCACCGACGTGCTGCACCGCGCCGAGCTGGACGACGTGCTGACCCACGACGGGACGCGGTTGGTGTTCCGGCATCCGCTGATCCGATCCGCGATCTACCACAGCGCCACGGCCAACCGGCGCGTCGCGATCCATCGTGCCCTCGCCGCGGCCTTCGACGCCCCGGCCGACCAGCACCGCCATGCCTGGCACCTCGGGCAGGCCGCGGTCGGGCACGACGAGCACGCCGCCGACCAGCTCGAGCACTCGGCCGAACAGGCGGCCCTGCGCGGGGGCCCGGCCGCGGCCATGGCCTCGCTGTCGCGGGCGGCCGAGCTCACGGTTGACGGCCCGCGCAGGGGACGGCGGCTGTGGACCGCCGCGCACGCCGCCGCCCAGGGCGGGTTCACCGCTGCGGCCGCCGAGCTGCTCGATCGGGCCGAGCGCGAGCCTTCCCTGGACGAGACGGACCGGATCTCCGTGGCCGTCATGCGAGCGGTCGTGGCGGAGTTCGCCGGCTCCCCGGCGGAGGCGATGGACCTCATCAAGCCCTGGCTCCCACGCGCGCTGCGGATCGACCGGCGCCGCTTCACCCCGACCGCCGCGATGTACGGCAACCTCGGCGTCCGCGCCAACCGGCCACAGGCCTGGTCGGACCTCGCCGAATGGCTGGACGGGAGCACGCTGGCGCCGGACGACCCGCAGGACGCGGTGCTGCTGCTGCTTCGGGACGCCGGCCGGGCACGGACGGGCCGCGATCCAGGAGCGGCCGTGCGCGACCGCGCAGCGGTCGAGTCGCTCACCGATCCGATCACGATGACCCTGGCCGGGTCGATCGCCCGCGAGCTCGGCGACCGCGAGCTGAGCGGGCGCCTGTATCGCAACGCGGGGAAGCTGGCACGCAACAGCGGCGCGCTCGGCGCGCTCGCGTGGAACCTCGGCTACCAGGCCGCCGATGAGATCTCGCGCGGCAGGCTGGGGCTCGCGGAGGCCCACGCCGAGGAGGGCTGCCAGTTCGCCGCCGAGGTCGGCCAGCCGAACACGGGCTGCCGCAACCGAGGGCTGCTCGCGCTGTGCGCCGCCATCCGGGGCCGGGCGGACGCCGGCGAGCTGGCCGTCGGCGTGCTGGCCGAGGCGAGCGGTCGCGACCTGGCCGACGCCGTGTTCCACGCCAGGCGGGCGCTCGGGCTCATCGAGCTGGTCGCGGGCAGGCATCGCGAAGCCGTACGGCACTTCGAGGCGGTCGCCGGCCGGGACGCCGGCGCGCCCCCTGACCTGGGCATGGGAATCGTCCCCGACCTCGTCGAGGCCCTGGTCCGCGCCGGCGAGCGGGATCGGGCCGCCGCGGCCACGGCCCGCTACGCACAGTGGACCGAACGTATCGCCTCGCCGGAGCTGGGCGCGCTCACGGCCCGCTGCCGGGCACTGGTCCGCGCCGACGGCGGCGCCGACGTCCACTACGCCGAAAGCCTGCGGCTGCACGCCAGGTGCGACGCCCCGCTGGAGCAGGCCCGTACGGAGCTGCTGTTCGGCGAGCGACTGCGGCGTGACCGGCGACGCTCCGAGGCTCAGGAACACCTGCGCGCCGCGGCGGAGACCTTCCGCCGCATCGGCGCCCTCCCCTGGGCCGAGCGCGCGCTGGAGGAGCTGCGCGCCACCGGGGAGTCGGCCCGGACCCGCGCGCCCGAGGCGGACACGCTGAGCACGCTCACCCCGCAGGAGCTGCGAATCACGCTGGCCGTCGCGGAGGGGGCGACCAACCGGGAGATCGCCGCGCAACTGTTCCTGAGCCCGCGCACCGTGGACTACCACCTGCGCAAGGTCTTCCAGAAGGCCGGCATCACCTCGCGGGCCGAGCTCATCCGGCTCGTCCTCGCCGAGCGGTCCGCCTGAGACCGGCGATTTCACTGATTCGACGGCCGCCCGGGTCTTTCTAGCGTTGGGACGTCAATTCCCTCGCGGCTCTTCTCTGAAGGAACACGTTCATGTCATCCCCGGATATCGACGACGGCCGGCGCGCCGGTCCCAAGCAGTGGTTCGGCCTGGTGGTGCTGGTCCTGCCCGCCATGTTGCTGTTCATGATGCTCACCATCCTGTTCCTGGCCATTCCCCAGCTGGCCGAGGAGCTCCGGCCGACCAGCACCCAGACGTTGTGGATCATCGACATCTACGGCTTCCTGATGGCGGGGCTGCTGGTCACCATGGGCACGCTGGGCGACAGGATCGGCCATCGCCGATTGCTGATCGCCGGCGCCGTCGTCTTCGCCGTGGTCTCGCTGGTGGCCGCGAACACCTCCGACCCGGCTCTGCTGATCCTGTGGCGGGCCGTCCTGGGAGTCGCGGCCGCCACCCAGATGCCCGCCACCCTGGGCCTGATCTTCGCCACGTTCGCCGACGCGCGGCAGCGGGGCGTCGCCGTCGGCGTCTGGTCGGGCGGCATCTCGGTGGGCACCGGCCTCGGCCCGGTGCTCGGCGGGGCGCTGCTGGACACGTTCTCCTGGCGGGCGGCCTTCCTGGTGGCCGTGCCGGTCATGGTGGCGGTGGCCATCGGCGCCCTCCTGCTGCTGCCCGACAACCGCAACCCGGCGGCGGGCCGGCCCGATCTGTTCAGCGTGGCGCTGTCGCTGGCGACGCTGCTGCCCATCGTCTACGGCGTCAAAGAGCTGGGCAAGGCCGGCACGCTCGCGACGGCGCTGGTGAGCGTCGTGGCCGGGGTGGGGTTCGGCGTGTGGTTCGTGCTGCGCCAGCTGCGGCTGCCGGAGCCGCTGCTGGACGTGCGGCTGTTCGCCCACCGCGCGGTCAGCGGTGCGCTGGGTGTTTTCCTGCTGGCCGCCGTCGCGCTCGGCGGCGTGTACCTGCTGGTCACGCAGTATCTCCAGCTGGTGGAGGGGCTCTCCCCGCTGCAGGCGGGGCTGTGGGTGCTGCCGGGGGCGGCCCTGCTGGTGCTGGTCTCGACGGTCTCCCCGATCCTGGTACGGCGTGTCCGCCCGGGCCATCTCATCGCGGCCGGGCTGGCCGTCCAGGTGATCGGCTACCTGATGCTCACCCAGGTCGGCGCTGTCGGCGGGCTGCCGCTGCTGGTCGCGGGCTTCATGGTGCTCTATCCGGCGGTCGCGCCGTCCATGGCGCTGACCACCAACCTCGTCGTGGGCTCGGTGCCGCCGCAGAAGGCGGGCGCGGCCTCCGGACTCGCCACGACCTGCAGCGACCTGGGCATCTCGCTCGGCATCGCCGTCATCGGCAGCATCGGCGCCGCCGTCTACCGCACCCGGATCAGCGGCGAACTGCCCGGCGGCCTGCCACCAGAAGCCGTCGCGGCCAGTGGCGACAGCCTCGACGGCGCGGTCTCGGCGGCGCGGGGGTTGCCGGGCGAGCTGGCCGCGCAGGTCCTCGCCCCCGCTCGGGAGGCCTTCGCCGGCGGACTCAACGTGGCGGCCGGCATCGCGGCGGTCATCGCGGGCGGCGCGGCGATTCTCGCGCTCCTCCGGTTGCGCCACATCCCGCCCGGCGGCTGAGAAGCGACTCAGTGGGGGACCACTCCGTTCGCCAGGACCCGGCGGTAGGCGGTCACGCGGTCCTCGATGCTGTCCAGGCAGCAGCTGGAGCACTTCACCGCCTCGTCGGAGGTGTAGTAGAGGCAGCACGTGTTGCGCAGGTAGAACAGCCCTTCGCGATCCCCCTCTCGCAGCCTGATCACTTCGCCGAGCTTCTCCAGGCCGCCGGTGGAGGCGGCGAGGAACTCCTCGTAGGCCCGTTGCAGCAGATCGACGTCGCCGCCGCGTCGGCTGGCGATGCAGAATGCCGCCGCGCACCCGTGCGCCACTCCGCCATGGAGCTGGCGCAAGCCCGCCCGGGTGCGCGTCCGCATGGCGTGCGCGAGCGGGAGAAGATGCTCGTCGAGCACCCAGGAGACGAGCGTGCCGACGGGCGCCTCCACGGCGCTCGGCTCGCGTAGGGCGACCGCCTCGAACCCGTGGTGCTCGGACAGCCGGATGGCGACGTTGTGCGGTCGCATGTCCACGACCACCCGGTCGAGTGCCCATGCCAGCAACGCGGACGCGGTCACGGTGCCCGCGTACACGGCCATGACGGTCAGCGCGGTGGCATGATCCGACTTCTGGCCGCTGGCCGCGCGCTCCGCCTCCAGCACGCGGGAGAGCTCCGCCGATGAGGGGTCGAGCAGCCGGTCGCAGGCGATCCAGCCGTCGTGCGGCGTCAGGCCACGTTCAAGCCGGAAGCGCTCCCCGAACGATTCCAGCCGGGAAAAGACGTCCATCACAGCAGGACCGAACTACGTATCTCCATAGTAGTGAATGATACCCTGAACGGGTATAGGGTAGGAAGTCTCATGTGGAGGCCCGGAGGAGCCGGGTCGTGTAGGCGTGGGACGGGGATCGGGCCAGGTCTTCGGCCGGGCCGTGCTCAACGACCCGGCCTGCCTGGAGGACCAGGATGCGGTCGCACGACTGGACGGCCTCGCCCAGGTCGTGGGTGACGAGCAGGACGGCGAGGCCGCGCTCGCCGGCCAGGGACCGCAGCGTGGTGGCGATCCCCGCGCGAGTGGAGACGTCCAGCATGGAGGTGGCCTCGTCCGCGATGAGCAGCGCGGGGCTGCCGGCGAGAGCTCGGGCGATGGACACCCGCTGGCGCTGGCCGCCGGACAGCTGTCCGGGGAAGCGGGCGAGGAACTCCGGATCGTCCGGCAGCCCGGCGGCCCTCAGCGACTCCCGGACGCGGCCGAGTCGCTCGCCGCGAGGCACTCCGGCCACGGCCATCGGTTCGGCCACCAGCGCCGCGACCCGCATGCCAGGGTGGAGGGAGTCGTAGGGGTCCTGGTGGACGAAGCCGATCCGTCGTCGCAGGCGGCGCAGCGCGCGGCCGGCCGTCAGCTCCTGGCCTTCGAGGGTCACGCGACCGGCGGTCGGCTTGATGAGACCGAGCAGGATCCGGGCGAGCGTACTCTTGCCCGATCCGCTCTCGCCCACGAGACCGACGATCTCGCCCGCGCTGATCTCGAGGTCGACGTCGCGCAGCGCGTCCACGACACGTGAGCGGGCCCGGTAGGTGTGCCGGATGCCCGACGCGCTGACCACGGTGCTTCCCGGCGGGCTGTCGACGCGGGGCACGTTCGGGTAGGAGGGGAGGTCCGGCTCGTCGTGACGGTGGCAGGCGACCTGCGCCTGTCCGTGTGCGACCAGGGACGGCGTCTCCTCGTGGCAACGCTCGACGGCCAGCGGGCAGCGGGCCGCGAACGCGCAGCCGGGCAGGGCGTGCCCGAGTGCGGGTGCGGAGCCGGGGATGCTGCCCCACGCGACCTGCCGGTCGGCGACGGGGGTCGCGGTGAGCAGCCCCGCCGTGTAGGGGTGGGCGGAAGACGGGGACAGCGCGCGAGCCGGGCGGACCTCGGCGAGGCGGCCCGCGTACATGACGGCGACGCGGTCGGCGTACGGCAGCAGTCCGGACAGGTCGTGCGAGACGATCAGCATGCTGGTGCCCAGCTCGGCCAGAAGGGCGAGGACCTGCCGCTGGGTGATGGCGTCCAGGCCGGTGGTGGGTTCGTCCGCGACCAGCAGGTCCGGCTCGCCGGCCAGGGCGAGCGCGATGGCCACCCGCTGGCGTTGCCCGCCGGACAGCTCGTGCGGATATGACCTGAGCATCATCGGCTGGAGCCCGACGCGGTCGAGCAGGTCGGCGGGCCGGGCCGTGCCGCCGTGCAGGGCGAGCATCTCGGCGAGCTGGGCGCCGATGCGGTGCACGGGGCTGAGCCCGGTCATCGCGCCCTGCGGCACGGTGGCGACGCGGGTGCCGCGCACACCTGTCCAGTCGGTCCGTCCGACGAGTTCGTGCTCGCCCAGCAGCGCGGAGCCGCCGGCCCGCGCCGTGGCGGGGAGCAGGCCGAGCAGGGTGCGGGCCAGCGAGGTCTTGCCGCAGCCGCTCTCGCCGACCAGCGCCAGGATCTCGCCGTCGGCGATGTCGAGGCTGACGTGCGAGACGGCGGCCAGGCCGCCGTACCGGACGGTCAGGTCACGCACTTTCAAGGTCATCGGGCAGCCTCCCGCAGGGCAGGGTTGAGCCGTTCCTCCACCGCGACGCCGATCAGGGCGAGGCAGAGCACTGTGAGCGTGATGGCGGCGCCGGGCGGCAGCGCCCACCACAGCCAGGCGTCGGACAGGAAGACGCCGTTGGTCTGCACCCAGTAGAGCGTGGTGCCCCAGCTCGGGGAGGTCGGGTCGCCGAGGCCGAGGAAGGACAGGGTGGCGTCGTAGATGATGGCGACCTTCGCGGTGCGGACGAAGACCGGGATGAGCAGCGGCCCGATGAGGTACGTGCCGTGGCGGGCCAGCAACCACCAGGCCGGCGCGCCCATGGCCCGCGACACCTCCAGATGGCCCCGGGACCAGGCGGTGAGCACCCCCGCCCGGAGCACCCGTGCGGGGACCGGCCACAGGATGAGCGCCAGGATCGCCGCCCGGACGCCGAAGGACTGGCCGAGGAACGCGGCCGCCAGGATGTAGAGGATCAGCTCGGGCAGGATCAGCAGGACGTCCGCGCCGCGCATCAGCGAGACCGACAGCCAGCGCGGACCGATCCCGGCGGCGCCGCCGACGATCGCGGCGAGCAGGGTGGTGCAGACGGCGACGATGAACGCCAGGCTCAGGGACGTGCCGGCGCCCACGACGAGCTGGTCGAGCAGGTCCCGGCCGAGATCGTCGGAGCCCAGCGGCAAGCCCGCCCGTGGCGGCGCGTACGGTTCGGCCACCCGCTCGCGCCCCGCGCCGTCGGGCAGGGTGACTCCGTACACCGCGATGGCGACGATCGCGGCGAGGACGCCCACGCCGATCACTCCTTGCGCGCCGAGCAGGTTCCGGCGCGGCGCCTTGAGGAACATCATTGCCGGCCTCCGGTTCTGGCGCGGGGATCCAGCAGCGGGTACGTCGCGTCGGCCAGCGCGTTCATGAGCACCACCATGACGGTGAGCACCAGGAACGCCCCCTGCATGAGCGGGTAGTCGCGGGCGGTGATCGCGTCGAAGGTGAGCCGCCCGAGCCCGGGATAGGCGAAGACGGTCTCGACCACGATCGCCCCGGCGGCCAGGAAGCCGATCTCCAGCATGAGGATCGTGTGCACGGGCAGCAGCGCCGGGCGCAGGGCGTGCCTGCGCACGAGCCTGCCGTACGGCACTCCGCGGGCGTGGGCATGCTGCACCGGCTCGCTGGTCAGCACGGTGAGCAGGGACGAGCGGGTGTAGAGGAACAGATATCCCATGCCGGTGACGGTCAGCGTCGCGACCGGAAGGACCAGGTGCTGCAGGACCCCGCCGGCCGTCACCCCTTCCGGCCCGGACACGCCGTAGGTGGGCAGCAGCCGCAGCTTCACCCCGAACAGGACGATCAGCAGCATGCCCAGCCAGAACTGCGGGACCGAGTCGGCGACCACGGCCGCGCCGAGCAGCCCGGAGCCCTTGCCCCGGCGGCGGCGCAGGGCGCCCGCGACGCCCAGCGTCACCCCCAGGACGGCGGTCACCGCGGTGCTGGTGCCCACGAGGAGCAGTGTCCACGGCAGCGCGTCCGCCAGCGCCTGGATGACGGGGCGGCCGTCCGACAGCGAGGTGCCGAGGTCCAGGGTGAACACGCCGGTCAGGTAGTCGAGGAACTGCTGGGGGAGCGGCCGGCCGAAGCCGTACTGCGTGGCGATCTGCGCGCGCTCGTCGGCGGTCAGCCTGGCCAGCGCCTCCGGGCTGCCGAACAGCTTGAGCGGGCCGCCCGGGAGCGCCCGGGGGAGCGCGAAGTTGAGCGTGAGCGCGACCAGCAGGACCGAGAGGTATTCGGCCAGCCTGCCGGCGAGGTAGCGGGGGTAGCCGCGGCGGACGGCTTGGACGGCCGTCATCCGAGGCGATAGTCGACGAGGGAGAACTTGTTCACCGCGCCGGCGCCGTTCTGCCAGGTCCAGCCGCTGTAGACGTCCTTGCGGAAGGCGTAGGCGCCGTTGCGGTAGTACAGGGTGAGGAACGGCATCTGCTCTGCTATCTGGGCCTGGAGCTTCTTGGCCGCCTCCGTTCTGGCCTCCATCGTGGGCGCGGCCGTCATGGTGGCGATCGTCTCGTCGACGGCCGGGCTCTTGAAGCCGACGACGTTGAGGCTGCCGTCGTCCGGGTCGGAGGCCAGGAGCTGGGCGATGGTGCCGCTGCTGAGCATGACGGGAGCGGACCAGCCCCACATGGACATGTCGTAGTTGCGGCCCTTGCGGACGTCGTAGTCGGGCCAGACCTTGGCGTCGAGGGAGTCGGAGTCGAGCGAGGTGACCTTCACCGCGACGCCGACGTTCTTGAGCATGTCGCGGATCAGCTCGGCGCTGCGCAGCCGGTCCGTCGAGGTGCTCTGCACCAGCAGTTCGTACGCCATGGGCCTGCCGTCCAGCACCCGGATGCCATCCGGTCCCGGCTTGGCGCCGAGAGCGTCGAGCTCCCGCCCGGCCGCTTCGGCGTCGAAGATCGGCGGGAGCGGGTCGCCCTTGATGGGTGATTCGGCGTGGATGAAGCCGGGGTTGCCCGGGGTGCCCTGACCGAGCAGCGCCGTCTTGACCAGATCCGCTGTGTCGACGGCCTTGGCCAGGGCCCGTCGTACCTCGGGGCGGTCGAACGGCGCTCTGGTCGTGTTGAACGCCAGCAGCGTCGAGGCGAACTCGGTGCCCTTGACCACGCCGATGTCCGGCTGCCTTTCCAGCGTGGCGAGCTGCTGCGGGGGCACGATGCGCGCGGACATGTGCACCTCTCCGGTGCGCAGGGCGGCGAACTGGGTGGACTCCTCCGGGATCACGGCCACCTTGATCGAATCCACTCTGGGCTTGCCCAGGGCATAGGTCGGGTTGGCGGTGAGGGTGTAGCCGCGGGCGTTGTCGTACTTGGCCAGCTTGTACGGCCCGCTGCCGACGGCTTTGTCCACCCCCGCCGTGCTCACCTTCTGCACCGACTCCCAAAGGTGCTTGGGAAGGATCGCCATGTCGGCCAGGATCCGGCGCGGAAACTCGGGGTCGGGCGCCTTGAGCGTCATGGTCACGGTGTCGCCGTCGGCGCTGACCTTCGCGATCGGGCGGACGTCGATCGACGAGTCGCCCTCCATGTTCTTGCGGTAGAACTCGACGCTGAACACCACGTCGTCGGCGGTGAGCGGCTTGCCGTCGTGCCAGGTGACGCCCGGCCGGAGCGGCAGGGCGAACGTCTTGTTGTCGGAGGTCCTGATCTCTTTTGCCAGGAGCGGCGAGACGCCGTCGCCCCGCACGATCACCAGCGTGTCGAAGAGCAGCTTCACCAGGTTGTTGCCCGGGTAGCCGGTCTGGTTGGTGAACGGCGTGAGCGTGCCCTCGTCAGAGGAGATGGCGACGGTGATGCTCTTCGCCTGCTGGGTGCCGGGGGTGGTGGGTGTCGTGCTGGCGCTGGATCCGCAGGCCGTGAGGAGCGCGAGGGAGAGCAGGGCGGCCGTGGTTCGGTACAACTAAACCTCCGGGGGGTATGAGAGGTGCAGATGACCCCATCGGGGAGGGCGTGCGTTGCACGTGACTCTATAGGTCCGCTCCGTAGATGCAAGAGTCCATTGTGTAAACACCGTAATTCGCGTTGAGCTGCAATGACGGCTCCGCCCTGGTTGTGCCTTCGGGTGGAGCTGACGCGTGATCTACTATGCCGACTAATAGTCGTGCCGGCTGTCAGCCCCGATCGCCCATCTGGGCTTCGCCTCGGCGGGGCAGGGGCGGTGGCGATCTGGCGAACCTGCGGGCGAGCTGCTCTTTCGTGGGCGCGGACGATGAATGAGCTCGGAAAACCCTCGGATTGGAATACGGTAGGGGGGTATGGTACGTTGCAGGAGTCGACAGGCATCACCGGAGAGGGTTGATCGATATGGCTACTGCTACCTACACCGTCAAGGGCATGACCTGCGGCCACTGCGTGAGCTCGGTGAAGGAGGAGGTCGGTGAGGTCTCTGGGGTCACCTCCGTGGAGGTCGATCTGGCCAGTGGCCTGCTGACCGTGGAGAGTGACGGCCCCGTGGACGCGGCGGAGATCGTCGCGGCCGTGGAGGAGGCCGGCTACGAGGTGGCGAACCAGTCATGAACGCGGCGACCAAACTGGGTGCGTACGTCCTGGGGCTGGCCGTCGTCTTCGGCGGCGCCCTGGGGGTCGGCAGCGCGGTGGGGGAGGTCGGCCCCGCCCCGGCGAAGCCGGAACACGGGACGACCCATTCGGCTCCCGCCGCCGACAGTCATGGCGGTCATGCGGAGGCCACTACGGCAGCGAAGGATGATACCCCTGGGGGGCTCCAAGTGTCCGAGAGTGGTTACACCCTGAACCCGTTGACCACCGTCAAGCCGGGCGAGCCGACCGATTTCCGTTTCACGGTGACGGGCCCCGATGGCAGGCCGGTGACGGACTATCAGGTCGAGCATGACAAGAAGCTGCATTTCATCGTGGTGTCGCGGGATCTGGGGAGCTTCCAGCATGTGCATCCGGACCTGGGTGCCGATGGCGTGTGGTCGGTGAAGCTGACGCTGGAGGACCCGGGCGCTTACCGGGCCTTCGCCGACTTCGCCCCCACCGGCGGGAGCGGTCTGACTCTTGGCGCGGATCTGCTGGTGGCAGGGGATTACGCGCCGCAGCCCCTTCCCCAGGTGACTCGTACGGCGACGGTGGATGGTTACACGGTCTCCCTGGCGGGTGATCTCGTGCCCGGCCAGGCGAGCAAGCTGACGCTGAGCGTGAGCAAGGACGGCAGGCCGGTGACCGACCTGCAGCGGTATCTGGGGGCATACGGGCATCTGGTGGCGTTGCGGGCCGGGGATCTGGCCTACCTGCACGTGCATCCGGAGGAGAGCGTCAAGGCGGGGCCGGAGATCACCTTCTACGCGGAGGTGCCCAGCGGCGGCGACTACCGGTTGTTCCTGGACTTCCAGCATGACGGCAAGGTCCGCACCGCGGACTTCACCGCTCAGGCCGGTGCCGGACAGCCCAAACCCGCGGCGGAGCCGAGCGCAAGCCCTTCTCATGGCGGCAACCACCCGCATTGATCGCAGGACACGAAGAAAGGAGACGTGATGTCCTCCCTGACTGAAGGCAGGGCCGTCGAGCTGTCGATCGGTGGCATGACCTGCGCGTCCTGCGCCAACCGGATCGAGCGCAAGCTGAACAAGCTCGAAGGCGTGAGCGCGACGGTGAACTACGCGACGGAGAAGGCGAAGGTCACCTTCCCCGCGGAGGTGGATCCGCAGCAGCTGATCGCCGAGGTCGAGAAGGCCGGTTACACGGCCGCGCTGCCCGCCCCGCCCGCCGAGTCCGGGACCGCGGCCGAGCAGGAGCCTCAGGACGAGCTGAAGCCGCTGCGGCAACGGTTGATCACCGCTGTCGTGCTGAGCGTGCCGGTGGTCGCGATGGCGATGATCCCGGCGTTGCAGTTCACGAACTGGCAGTGGTTGTCGCTGGTGCTGGCGGCGCCGGTGGTCGTGTACGCGGGCTGGCCGTTGCACAAGGCGGCCTGGACGAACCTGCGGCACGGCGCGGCGACGATGGACACGCTGATCTCGGTCGGCACGCTGGCCGCTTTCGGCTGGTCGCTGTGGGCGCTGTTCTTCGGCAGTGCGGGCACGCCGGGCATGACGCACCCGTTCTCCTTCGCCATCGAGCGCACCGACGGCTCGGGCAACATCTATCTGGAGACCGCGGCGGCGGTGACCGCGTTCATCCTGGCCGGCCGCTACTTCGAGTCCCGCTCCAAGCGGCGTGCGGGGGCGGCGTTGCGGGCGCTGCTGGAGCTGGGGGCCAAGGAGGTGGAGCTGGCCGACGGCCGGCGCATCCCCACCGACCAGCTCGAGGTCGGCGACACCTTCGTGGTGCGGCCCGGTGAGAAGATCGCCACCGACGGCGTCATCCTCGAAGGCAGCTCTGCGGTGGACGCCTCGATGCTGACCGGCGAGTCGGTGCCGGTGGAGGTGCGGCCGGGGGATCCGGTGACCGGGGCGACGGTGAACGCGGGCGGCCGCCTGATCGTCCGCGCCACGCGGGTGGGCGCGGACACGCAGCTGGCGCAGATGGCCAAGCTGGTGGAGGAGGCGCAGACCGGTAAGGCGGCGGTGCAGCGGCTGGCCGACCGGATCTCGGGGATCTTCGTGCCGATCGTGATCGCGCTCGCGGTGGGGACGCTGGGGTTCTGGCTCGGCAGCGGGAGCGGGGTGGCGGCGGCGTTCACGGCGGCGGTGGCGGTGCTGATCATCGCCTGCCCGTGCGCGCTGGGTCTGGCCACGCCGACCGCGTTGCTGGTGGGCACCGGCCGGGGCGCTCAGCTGGGCATTCTGATCAAGGGGCCGGAGGTGCTGGAGTCCACCCGGAAGGTGGACACGGTCGTGCTGGACAAGACCGGCACGGTCACCGAGGGCAAGATGACCCTGGTCGCGGTGCACCTGGCCGAGGGGCAGGACCGGGAGGAGGTGCTGCGGCTGGCCGGCGCGCTGGAGCACGCCTCGGAGCATCCGATCGCCCAGGCCATCGCCCGCGCGGCCCAGTCGGACGCGACGGTGGAGGATTTCGCCAACGTGGAAGGGCTGGGCGTGCAGGGGATCGTGGACGGCCACGCGGTGCTGGTCGGCCGGCCCAAGCTGCTGGCGGAATGGTCCCAGCACCTGCCCGTCGAGTTGGAGCGCAAGCTGGCCGAAGAGCAGGCCAAGGGCCGCACCGCCGTGGCGGTCGGCTGGGACGGACAGGCCCGTGCCGTCCTCGTGGTGGCCGACGTCATCAAGCCGACCAGCCGGCAGGCGATCGAGCAGCTCAGGGCGCTCGGCCTGCGGCCGGTGCTGCTGACCGGCGACAACGAGGCGGTGGCGCGGACGGTGGCGGCCGAGGTGGGCATCGAGGAGGTGATCGCCGAGGTGCTGCCCGCCGACAAGGTCGAGGTGGTCAAGAAGCTGCAGGCCGAGGGCAGGGTCGTGGCCATGGTGGGCGACGGGGTCAACGACGCCGCCGCACTCGCGCAGGCCGATCTGGGGCTGGCGATGGGCACCGGCACGGACGCCGCGATCGAGGCCTCGGACCTGACCCTGGTCCGCGGCGATCTGCGGGTGGCCGCCGATGCGCTCCGGCTGTCCCGCCGCACGCTGAAGACGATCAAGGGGAACCTGTTCTGGGCGTTCGCCTACAACGTGGCCGCGTTGCCGCTGGCCGCGCTGGGCCTGCTCAACCCGATGATCGCGGGCGCGGCGATGGCGTTCTCAAGCGTGTTCGTGGTGAGCAACAGCCTGCG